>CALRTB020000041.1:0-3085 GCA_943371005.1 Sphingobacterium thalpophilum | reverse complement strand
AGCTCAGGTTAATTTAGCCTGGGCAAGGGGTCAGGAACTGGCCTCTTCAGTCGCGGAGCCGCCAAGCTCTACCGATTGCGGAAGCATGAGGCAACTTGGGGCGATGAAACGACGGAAACTCCATGCCTCTTAGGCTGGAGTAGTTCATGATGCACTTCAGGCAGCAGGAATTGGCTTTGCGGATCTTAACCAAAATCCAAATCAACTTCCCTTTTTTACGCCTATCGTTACTTCTCGACCCGGCCTCAAGTACGCAAGAGAAGATTCATTTGATAATTTAGATCTTCTGAATGTTTTGGTAAATCCCGAACTACAGGGAGATGATTTTACGAATAGCTATCTGAATTCTCTCTATTGGTTTGCTTTTCCAGATGGTTCTACGATTGATGAGTCTAGTCGGCGTACAGAAGTAGAGACTCGACCTTGGTATCAAATGTACGTAAGTCGGCCCCACAACCGAGCGGTGATCAGTTACGATGCCGAAGAAATTTCTGCAACATTTAGTAATGTTTTTGCTAATCCAGGTTTAGCTTTGAATTTTGCAGGTTGGGGTGTAGAAATTGATGATGCCCAATCTCTTAATGGTAGTGTGGGTTACTTACTTGGCGGAATTTTTGAGGCAGTCAATTATGACAATATCAATGAATCCTTGGACGAAGCCAAAGGTCTGTTTGACCAAGGAGAGATTCTTTCGACTTTAGAAACGCAAGCAACCAGCGAACAAAGACGGGCAATCAACCAACGATTAAATGAAAGTTTGCTTTATGCAAATTTCAATAGTGGGATTGAGACGCCATCTGGCCGTATGACTTTTGGGAGCAACTTGACACCTGATCGGTCTAATCTTTGGCAGTTGCGGACAGGCCTTTCTGAACGAAGAGTACAATTGATTACAGAGCCAGATGTTTCCTTTACACCTGGTCAGGCTTTCCTTTCAGAGGTAGATACATCGAGTCGTAGTAGTTTACTTCTAAACTATCTCGGTGTACTTATTCCCGAAGAGCGTGTTCCTGGTAATTCTGCCGCCGCAAGTCAAGTTGTCTTGACTACACCAAATGGAGATCAGTTCTTGATTGATAATTCTAATCTGTCCAGCATCCCTGTCAGCCTCGATGGTGTAGCACTTGCCTTTGACGACCTTTCCATTACGCGTATTGATGAACGGCGTACTCAATTTTCGATTTATGAGGGAATTATTAACGTACCCTCTATCGAGTTGGCTAAAGCAGGTTCATCAGGAAGATGGTACCATTCCGTCAACGTCGGTTTGTGGGCAAACTTGGATAGCCAAATTGCTTCTGGTTTGGAAGATGACTTGTTATTTGATGATACAGAAGACCGTTTGGGAGCCTATGCAAAAGGATATCTGAGTGCGGTTACGCGACAATCTATGCTTGACGAAGATGGAAATGTTTCTTCTGTACGTACATCTGGCCCAACTTTTCGTTCTAATGTGGAAACAACAGGTGAGTTTTTCCTAACTGCAGGCTACGAGTTAAGTGATCAAAATGCTGATCGCGGCTGGACCATAAGACCGACAGTTGCTTATATTGCGGATCAAGAAGTTGACGGAGAAATTTCCAACGAATTTGTGACTTTCTTGCGATCTCAAATTGGCTGGCGGTCTGGCTTTAGCTTAACTAATGATCTACAGTTGGGTGAAGATTTTTATGTTGCATTAAATGCACGTCAAAAAGTGAGTGACAGTCTTTCTTTGGGAGCATACATCCAGAACTACGATCGTGAGATTGCAGGATTACAAGATAGAGTTGATGCCTTTACCTATGGCGGTATCATCCGTTATGCACCTCGGGGCAACGAACGAAGCTTCTATGAAAGTAAAATTGGTGGTGGAGAAAATGGCTTTGACTTTGAATTCCGGAGCCGCTTTACCTTCTAGGAAATCAACATTCACTTGATGCTTTTGAGTTAAACAAAAAAATCAGTCCCACTAGCTGGACTGATTTTTTTAATAAGTAGATAGCAGTGTGTTAGATTTAGTCAATTACTGTCCCTAGGGAATTAAAAAATCCACCAAAGATTGACCAAATAGACTGATCAAATGCGTCTTCAGCGTCAGCTTCAGCATCCGCAATGTCTTGTTCGTCGGTCAACTTAGTTTGCGGTACTGATTCACCGTTAACAGTTACAGTGACATCTGCATCATCAGCAAATGTTTCAACTTGAGTAAATGTTTCTGTGCTTGAGCCTTGATGATTGGAAGAGCCACGAAATGTAAAAGTCCGCAGCGTAAATTGTGCAGTGGCTGGCTTAAGACCAATGAAACAAGCAGAGAGGAGGGACAAGAACAAGGTAAAACAGACAAGTGGATAGTTTTTTCGCATGACTGTAGATCCTTAACTAAAAAAATAAAAAGGGAGAAAGACCTGTTGCTTTCTCCCATACAGAAGCTGTATAACTCCTTTAAAAAAAAAGATTTAATTAGTCAACCAAGAAGCCGACAATCAGACCAGATTCGATCAGAGCATCAACAACTGCGAGAGCGTCTTCATCAGAGAGTTCAGGACCGTTTTCGGTCAACTCTTCAAAGACATCGTCTAAATACTCAGCACTGAAGCCCTCAGAGTAGTCTTCAGAGAGTTCGCCTTCAATTTCGAAATCGATATCATAATCGATATCACCTTCGCCATACTGTTCAATGTCAATGTTAGCATCGAGTTCGTTGAATAGTAACTGACTTTCGAGTTCGGCACCAGCAGCAACGAGGTTGTCACCTGCATCAATAATCACGACACCTACACGACCAGTGTCAGCTTGGGCAGGCATAGCAACTGCGAGACCAGCAGTAGCGGCAAGAGCAGCACCAAGGGCAATTTTTTTAATCATTTCAAGAAAACTCCTCTAGTAGAAATCTAGATGAATCAGGGAATTGTTAGTAGTAGCAGATAGTGAAAGTCCTTAAAAGGCTAGTAGGCCGAGAGTGATCTGAATTTTGTGTAGAGAGAGAATTAGAGAGTAAAACGTTCTGGAAAAAGGATAGAGAAATGAGATAGAGCGGCTTTCCAGTCTCGAAGAGGACGCTTCCATTTCTGAGCAATATTTCTCATTGCTAAATACATTAACT
>CALRTB020000040.1:0-3894 GCA_943371005.1 Sphingobacterium thalpophilum | reverse complement strand
CTGTAGCTCTGCAAGCACCTGCAATCAACGGTTAATAACCGCTTGAGTCTTAGGGCTTAGTTGAAAAAAAGATGATTGCTTTGACAGTAAAACTGAATAAGTAATGATTGGCGAAGGCCCCTACCAGAGATGGTGGGGGTTTTTGCTTGCTTTTTTTTTGGGATTTTCGGACTGGTTGGTATCTTCAGCTAAGGAAAATTGAGATTTTAGCTAGAGGCTGTTGAGCAAATATTTTCATCATTCGCATTGGTAATGGCTGAGGCGTCAAACTCGCCACCACTGAATTCTCCTTCTAGCGTTAGTTCGTCGCCGACTGAGACATTCTGCCTGGTGTTGTCACCACATACACTCCAAGAATCGATCCTGATCGTGCGATCGCCCGTATTGATATTGAATCCATCTTCCCAGACCCGTTCCACAGTTCCTGTTAGAGCACCATTGTTCATCTGGGCAGCGCCTGTACAACCAACCAAGCCCATCAAAATCAGAACAGTCCCAACTGATAATTTCATGAAAATTTTTTCACTCGACAATATAAATGCCTCTATTTTAAGTTTTACAAAATTGAAATTTCGCTATAACTATGGGGATATGCATGAAAAAAACCAATAATAATGAGCAATATTTATGATCTTTCGGTTTTTTTAGAACCCCAAGAAAAAATTCTTTGGCAGGGCATACCCCAGGCGGCTGGGTCATCGCCCTGGAGTCTGAAATTTATTCAGGCTTTTGGCTATTTCGGCCTATTTGCATTCGGCTTCTTTTTATTAATTGGGCTTGCAAATTGGGATGAGCTAGGGGAAGCCCTCGGAATTTGGCTTATTTTTTTGGGATTAAGTTTGGCGATCGCCTTTGCCTTTCTCGTTGTCATGCCGAAGGTTGTGCGTTCTTCCCTCAAGGCGACCCATTACATTGTGACCCCGACCCATGCTGTCATTGTGCAGCACCTGTGGCAAATCCAAATTAGTCGGATTCCGGTACCAGAAAACGAAGAAATCGTGATTTATCGCGACCAAAATTTCCAGACTGTGCGTTTTTATCATTACGATAATCGAGCTGCAAATCCAGAGAACCGCGTCTACCGTGTCTATCAATTCGAGCGACTGACTCCCCATGATGCTGCCACCGCTGCAAAAGTCCTAGAAACCATTCGAGGCCAAGCGGGGCCTGGTGCTCAACCCGTATTTTCGAGCCGCCCAAAACCTGCCTAGAACGTCGTTCGTTATGTAAAAGAAGCTGAGTTAACATTGTGAACTATTCCTCCCTGCTAAAGCGAGGAAGGAGCTTCCTACCCAAAGAACTGCTTTCTACTCCGAAGAATAGCGAGTCTTACATTCTGGCGATAGGCGGAAAACCCTCGTTCCGAAGGCCAAAATTCTTTCCTTGCAACACTGCCCGTTTAGCTTGGTTTTCGCTTAGGGAGAAGTGGTCAAGACGAGCTTACAGTAGCATGAGTCTAACTCGCTTTCATCCCTTCCCTGCTCGTATCAGTTAAAAATGTCTTAGTTTGGCGATCGCCGCCGGAATTTTTCGGGTAAGATACACAGATTTTCACGAAAGAAAATACAATACAACTCAACATGGGTTCAGTCTTTGCCAGCAAATTTTCTCTGTCTATCGAAAGGAGTATGGCAAAATGAACAGGTTAAAAACATTGTGAACGGAACGGGTATCGGTTAATGTCTAAATTTATCTTTGTCACCGGTGGTGTGGTCTCCAGCATCGGGAAAGGCATTGTGGCGGCAAGTTTGGGGCGTTTGCTGAAGTCTCGCGACTATTCAGTGTCGATCCTAAAACTTGATCCTTACATTAACGTCGATCCCGGCACCATGAGCCCGTTCCAACATGGGGAAGTCTTTGTCACCGAGGATGGTGCAGAAACGGATCTCGACCTCGGCCACTACGAACGATTCACCGATACCTCCATGTCTCGCCTCAACAGTGTGACCACCGGTTCCATTTACCAAGCGGTGATTAATAAAGAGCGACGGGGCGATTATCAAGGGGGGACGGTTCAAGTCATTCCCCACATTACCAACGAAATCAAAGAACGAATTTTTCGGGTGGCGGAGAATACCAATCCTGATTTTGTGATCACAGAAATTGGCGGTACCGTCGGCGACATTGAATCTTTACCGTTCCTAGAAGCGATTCGTCAGTTCCGCAAAGAGGCTGGCCGGGACAATGTTTTGTACATGCATGTGACCTTGATCCCCTGGATTCCGTCGGCGGGGGAAATGAAAACGAAACCCACCCAACACTCTGTTAAGGAACTGCGCTCCATTGGGATTCAACCGGATGTGCTGGTATGCCGTTGCGATCGCCCCCTACCCCAGGGCCAACGGGAAAAAATTTCAGAGTTCTGTAATGTCCCAGAAGAACAGGTGATCACCTCCCAGGATGCCAGCAGCATTTACGAAGTGCCTTTGATGCTGGAACGGGAAGGCTTGGCAGAACAAACTCTCAAGCTGCTGCGAATGGAACCCCGGCAACCGAATTTAGAGCAGTGGCAAAACCTCGTCGAACGGATGAAGCGCCCGAACCGCCATATGGATATCGCCATTGTCGGCAAATATGTCCAGCTCAATGATGCCTATTTATCCGTGGTGGAATCCCTCGGCCATGCGGCGATCGCCAACGACATGGACATCAAACTCCATTGGGTCAATGCCGAAGATATCGAAAAACACGGCACGGCCATGTACCTTGCGGATATGGCTGGGATTGTTGTTCCCGGAGGATTTGGCTTACGGGGTGTTGATGGGAAAGTGGCCGCCATTGAATACGCTCGGCTCAATCAAATTCCTTTCCTCGGCCTTTGTCTCGGGATGCAATCTTCGGTGATTGAATGGGCCCGTAATGTTGCCAAGTTAGAGGATGCCCATAGCGCTGAGTTTAACCCCGAAGCGAAAAACCCAGTGATTAACCTCCTGCCAGAACAGCGGGATGTGGTGGATCTCGGAGGCACCATGCGCCTCGGTCTATATCCTTGTCGCCTCACTCCTGATACCCTGACCTATCAACTCTATGGCCAAGAGGTGATTTACGAGCGTCACCGTCACCGCTACGAATTCAACAATGCCTACCGGAGTCTATTTTTAGAAACAGGTTATCAAGTGAGCGGCACCTCCCCCGATGGCCGTTTGGTCGAAATTATTGAATACGCTGACCACCCATTTTTTATTGCGACCCAGTTCCACCCTGAATTTCAATCCCGTCCTAACCATCCCCACCCCCTCTTTTTCGGGTTTATTCAAGCGGCGGGCAATCACAAGTCCCAACCAATCTCTGATCTAGATGGCCAAAATACGGAGATGTCCATTTCTCTGTCCTAGGACGAAGAACCTGTAATTAATTGACTGACTTGATCACACCGACAAAAACCATGGCAAATTCCGTACATCATATTGTTTTGTTTGAATTGGCAGCAGCAACTGGGACGGCTGAAACCCAAACGATTATTGAAGATGGCTTGACTCTCTTGGGGGTTATCCCTGGGGTTTTAAAAGTTGATCTAGGGTTAAAGGCCCGGTCAGATCGTGATGTTCATATTAAGGATTATCAGTTGGCTTTGTATGTGCAATTAGAAAGCAATGCAGCCCTTGATACCTATGGGCCCCACCCCAATCACCAGGAATTTCTCAAACGGCATAAGAGCAAATGGACAAAAGTTCAGGTGGTTGATTTCTTCGGACAGTAAATGGTTAACTTTGTTTATTTATCATGCGTTAGTGCGAGGGCAATTCCTTGAACTTGGGCGCGGCAGTCCCTATCCCTCTTTAGGGTAGGGAAGGATAGCGCGGCTACTGAAGAGAAACGGAAGTAGCCAAATCAATCAGGCTTAGGCAATCGCCTTATGTACTCTCTGATAATTTGAGCCATGCTGACATCCTT
>CALRTB020000039.1:0-4828 GCA_943371005.1 Sphingobacterium thalpophilum | reverse complement strand
GTGTCTTGAAAAGTTTCTGTTGCTTCTGGTGATGGCAACGAAATCAGATTATCTTTGTCCATGGGTGTATCCTTGTTGGTTTTTGCTTAATTCAGCAGGATACGCTTTTTCTTTCCTCTCCTCCATACACCAGAAATAAACATAACTCGATTGTTTATTCTGGTTTCGTCAACGCATATTACAGTACGGAGCTAATGTACAAATTCTCACTCCTCCATGGTTGCATCAAGAAATTGTTGAAGAACATCTAAAAGCAGCTCAGACTGCACAAGCATTAGCCCAGACTCAGTAGGCGATCGCCTAAAAAATGAACTGCGATCGCTCTGTCAAAACTACGATTTATTTTAGAGCGTACGACTTTTCCGTTTTCTGAGTTGCCCCCATACTGCCGTGTCGATTGGCTTAATTTGACAAGCGGTTTTGGATAATCTCTTGTTTCCCTATAGTGGGCGAGTTGAGCGGGCGATCACCAATAGCTTGTGTTCAAACCATTGATGCCGTAAGGCATTGAGCACTACCTATAGAGATCTTGAAAAGCAGACTAGAAACGAGATCTAGAATTTTGACACTAAATATGGTAACGTCGTGGGGAGCATTTTATAGATTTTGCATCTGTAGCAGCTCCCTAAACAGCACAAAACCGCCGATTCTCAAGCGACCAAACTTTGAATCAACGGTCTTATAAATACTTAGAATGCGCTCCACAAGGGGTGCCATTTCGCTATGATTATAACCTTTCAAGACGATCTTGTGAAGGTGCAAGGTCGTTATATTCAAAAATTTTTTGAAATCTTCTCCTGTCGGAACGGCTGGATCTACGCCGAAAGCCTTACAGAGAAAGGAAAACCGAGATGGAAGAGCATCTCCGATAGAACTTGGAAATTTGCCAAAGACAAGGGCTTACCAAAGAAATTAACCGATGAAGTGCTTTTAGACCTGTGGCACTCAACCTCAAAGTACGTTGGCGTCAACTTCAGTAAAACGACTAACTACTTGATGCTCGACATTGACGTAAATAGTCCATACCATCCCCACCAACGCAACAACACCTTACGAGACATCAAAGGTTCCCTCGAAGACCTGGGGTTAAACAGTAGCTTTCAGATTCAGTCAAGTCACACAGAAGGCATCCACATCTATTTCCCCCTACCCCAACCCGTAAAGACCTATGGCCTAGCCGCACTAATCGAAGACAAACTCAAAGCAGACAGCTTCAATGTCGCAGGAGGAGTCCTGGAAATATTCCCCAACAAGAAACAATGGAGCAGCTCCGATAAACCAGAAGACTGGTCAGAATACCAAAGACATCGACTACCCCTCCAACAAGGCTCAGTCTTACTCGATGAAGACTATGCCCCCTATAGCGACACCCTAGAAGCATTTATCCAAGCTTGGGAACACTGTGCATCACAACAAGATATAGAAATCCTAGAAGCAGCGATCAAAGCCAACACCAAAAAGAACTATCAAAAAACCTACCAAAACCCTCAGCAGCAACCAAAATCATCAAAGCTCAAAAAAATCAAAGAAGAACACGAAGCATTACTCAAACGAGGCTTTACGGCGATCGCCCAAACAAACGATATCCTCCTGAACCTCGGTCGAAGACTAAGAATCTTAGAGAACCTCGGCGGTATTCCCTTACAAAAAAGACTCAAAGAACTCGTAACCAACCTGCCCGGCTATAAAAAATACTGCCAACACAAAGCAGATATTAACCAGAGATGCAAAGACATCGCGAGGTATGTCGAGAAAAAATTCAAACCCAGTAACCGCAAAGAAATTACAGCAGAACCAGCACTACCAGAACCAAACCCCAATAACCAAGAAAAGCAGCAAGAAGCCATAGAGCGGATTAAAAGTACCCTGCAAGCCCTAGAAATTGCTCAAACAACATTCAAGACAAAAACAGAACTACTGAAGGCAGTAGTAAAGAAAGCAGCCTCTTCCATGGCAACAGTCGTCAAATACTGGAAAGCAAGACTAGCAAAGCAATACAAGCATCTCATTCAAGAATCAATCAAAACCGAGAACGAATCTCAAACCGTGTGTAATTCCAGTCAGGACAAGACTTCCAGCCATTTTAAAACCCCTCAAACGAATGAACAAACCGTGTGTAATTCCAGACAGGACAACGCTTCTAGCGATTCAAACAAACAGCCCCTACTAAGAGGGGGGAAAGAACCCTTAGTAAAACAAAGCTCAGAAACTCAATCAGCACAATTAAGCCGACAAACAAGACAAAAAAAAGAAAATTTAAAATCACTTCAAAAGTCAGATCAGAGAAATCTTCACCAACAGACACCAGAACTTAAACTGATAACTCTAGATTCAACGGAAGTGAGTAATAGCATAGAAGTAACACTAAATTTTCCGCTCGAAAAAACTGAAAATAGTACAATTAAACCATCCATTAAAGTGGAATTATCTGAGAGTCAAAAACAACAGCTAGCAGAATTGAAGAAGAAATTACCACCAGACCAGTATGAGCAGTTCTACCAGTTACAACTGAAAGCAATCAGGAAACATCAGGAAAATCTCAGAATACAGGCTGAAATGGCTGAGACTGCCAAAAAAGAACGTGAGAAGCTTATAAATTGCTTTCAGGAGAGAATTTTTGATGCCAAGAAAAAATTAAAGAAAAAAACCGATGAAGTTAAACGAAGGTTGAGTTTAGATGACCCTTATCCTGAATAACCCATCGGAAATCATCGAAGTTGGGATTGTCAAGAATTTTGTGTAAGCAAGAAAAGTTAGTGGAGAAAGTACTCAGGATTATTGATGGCAAAATAACCCAAGGCTCTTTTCTAATGGGAAATTGGCACTGTCCATCTCCTCGTCAAATTTTTCAGTCCCAAGTACAGTAATTTCAAGGCTGCATCTGGATTCGGGAACATTCCCTTCGTTTTCAAGGCTTTCCGTAGAGAACGGTTCACCGCCTCAATGGCATTGGTAGCGTAAATCACCCGACGGATTTCTGGCGGGTAATCAAACAGGGGAATAATGTTCTCTCAATGATTCAGCCATAGTTGGGAAATACTGGGGTAGATGTCATCCGGAATAGAGCTTTAAATCTTCGAGGTCATAGGTTCTAAATTTGGAGTCAGCAGTTACCAAAGTTAGGGAATGATTGATTGCTTGGGCAATGAGAATTCGATCAAAGGGATCGCGGTGGTCACGGTTTAGCGGTAGGTTTCGATATTGAATTAGGTCATCTCGACTCAGATTTAAAGTGTTGACCCTCAGAAAATTTATTTGCTCTAAAATGTCGTGATAATTGGAACCTGCTGGCAGTTTGCCAATATTGAACTTAATCGCTATTTCCCAGAGACTAGCGATACTTAAATTTAGATTTTCTCTCTGATCGAGAATTACTTTAATCTCAGGACTTAGCCTTTTATCGGCGGCTAAATACCAGAGCAAAATATGGGTATCAAGCAGGTACATTTACATATACTCCACCAATTCTTCTAGGGGTTCGTCAAAATCGTCGGGAACCACCAATTTTCCGGCTAAACTACCATAACCGTACTTTTTTTCTGTTGGGAGAACTGGCGGCTGAGAATTGTTGAGATACTTTTGGGCAAGGAACTCGATAAAGTCTTCGACTTGCTTTTTTATTCCTGTAGGTAAGGCATTATATTTTTCAAGAATTGAAGGGTTCATGGCTAAATACTCTCCATTAAATAGATTCAGTCTTCCATAAATCCGGTGTGGCTTGGATATAGGTGGCGGGAATCCCCGTGATGTCTTGGCAGTTTTCAACGAATTGACGGGCATTAGCGGTAGTGCCAAAGCCAATCACGAATGGTAGGTATCGTTTTTTGCATAGGCTTTTTGGGTGGCTCGGTAAACGGTTGCCTCTGGGATTGTGCCACTCTCGGAACCGAAAATAAAGGCGACAGGTTTTAGGTAGGGTTTCTTCGCTGTTTTCATCGAGCTCACTGGCTTTAACCATTGCTTTGGCGGCAATATTCTGGGATTTGGCTAAGGTTTATGGGGCGGTTCCCGGAAATTTTTAGGACTGGCGACTGTTGTAAAATTCTTAACACTTCCGGGAGGGGTGATCCTCCAAATGGTTATAATTTCTCACCTGTTTTGTCCGTTTCGCCATACCCCCTTACTTTTTTTGTCATACTTTTAGACAAATTTTAAACCGACAAAGGCGATCGCCTTACAGACTCAGATAATTAGCACTGCCATCATCCCCACTGGCATGAAGATAGCGACTTGTAATGGCAATGTTGCCATGGCCTAAAGACTCACTGAGCAGATGCAAGTCGCAACCGTTCTTGAGGCTATGGGTCGCGTGACTATGGCGTAGGAAGTGGGGAGAAGCCTTAACCCCTACTTTTTCCCCATTGGCTTTGATGACCCGGTAAACCTGAACCCGTGAAAGTTTGCCGCCATTGGTGCCCTTGCGACTGCTAAAGACATAGGCAGAATCATTCCGTAGGGCTTGCAGCTCACCCCATAGGCCAGCAGGGACGATGATAAACCGCACCTTGTCACCCTTCCCCATCACCTTAAGCTTTAACCCATCATCCGTTTGGATAAAGTCATCCCAGCGGATGTTTATTAGTTCAGTGACCCGCACTCCCAACAGGTACAGGGTTTTAATGATTAGTTCATTCCGTAGCGTGTCAGCATTATTAGCCATGGCCTTAACTTTGGATTTAGGAGAGTGATTAAAACTGGGGGAAACTATATGAGGCAAGGATTCCAAGAGCCATTAAACATCTAATTCTTGGTTGAGATATCGATACACACTGGCTTTTGAGAGATGATATTCTGCCATCAAAGTTTTGATGAGTTCACCCCCTTGTCG
>CALRTB020000038.1:0-5333 GCA_943371005.1 Sphingobacterium thalpophilum | reverse complement strand
TCCAAAAGGGGCTCATTTATTGATTCAAGTCAGGACAAAGGTACTCAATCAAGAATGGAAGAATATCGTTCATCAATGGTATTCAAATTCAGATCAGGATGCTGCAATACATATGGCTGCTTAATTCCCCCGTTTTTAATCACTCTCCATTTAGTAAGCATTCTCTCGATACGGCAATCATTCTCCTTCGGCTGCTTTAACAGTTTTGCCGGGTTCAATTGGATGTAACCAACAGAATGGCAGAACCCGAACAGTGAACGGATGACAGCAATTTTATTTCGTTTAGTATTCTGGCTTTGCCCCTGTAACCTGTTGAGCCAATCCAGCAAATCATCAAGGCTTACTTGGTTCAATGGTTTGGCGATCGCCTCCATGAATCCCCGGACGATATAGAAATAAGTTTTCTGGGTAGCGGGTGACTTTTGAGCCGCCCAACGCTTGAGAATTTCTGAATCAGTGGTAGCGGCGCTGAGCTTCGGTTGTTTCGGCCGGGAAAGGGGAGCGAGTGTCATGGGTTTTTCTCTGGGTGGAGAATGTAACTAAATTTTGGTTTTGTTACATTGAGCTGTTTTTTGTTTTGTCTAGGATTTTTAATTAGTCGTTGTGATACCGATCCATATCTTGTTGAACTTGAGCAAAAAATTCATCACCCCACCTGTCCTCAATTTTTGTCCATACCACAATTAGTTCTGCTTGTGTTGCTTCGCTCACTTCCTTGCCCAAATATCTCTGTACTGTTTTGTGTAGAGAAGGTGAGTGAATATATTTTCGGATCTCTCTAACGATTTCTGGTTCCTCTAGCTTAGGGACAATGGTCTCTGATGATGATTGAGCGATTGTCTGTTGTGGGCTGAGGTAGCGAATGAAAGCATCGTGCCAGTATGCAGCAAATACAACGCCGAAGTAAATCCCGCCAAAAAGAAACGCACCGTTGATTGAGATATCTAAGATTTGAGACATTTTTCGACAGCCAGTTCACGGAACTAAAAACGCAGTTCTCAGAAGGTTAGATCCTTTACGGTGTCTTGTCTGTAGCTTTGAGACGACATAGTATTTTACTTTTGATCTAGTACTTACAGAATACCAGTAAACCAGATTTACAGAATACCAGATTAACGATTCTTGTTTATTCTTTTATAAATCACGTACAATCAAATTATCTTTAAAACCAGACAACCAGATAGCCAGAAATGCAGATTATTACTGTCACTGGGTATAAAGGCGGAGTAGGTAAGTCAACGAGCGCAATTCATATTGCTGCTTACCTCGCCCGCAACCAGAAAACCATATTGATTGATGGCGACCCGAACCGAACGGCTTTGAATTGGAGTCAACGGGGGGAGATGCCTTTTACAGTCGCTGATGAAAGACAGGCGATGCGCTTAATTACGGGCCATGACTTTGCCGTGATTGATACCCCAGCACGCCCCAACAGTGACGATCTACAAGAATTAGCGAAGGGCTGTGATTTACTTATCCTGCCAACAACCCCGGATGTGGTGAGTCTTGAACCCATGTTGGCGATCGCCAATGATGTGGAAGACGCAAGATACCGAGCGTTACTAACGATTGTGCCCCCCTACCCCAGCAAAGAGGGGGAAACCATGCGTAATGAGTTAATTGCAAACGGTGTCCCTACTTTTCAGAGCATGATCCGCCGTAGTGCTGCTTTTCAAAAAGCGGCTTTAGCTGGCAAACCAGTAAACCAGATGTCTGGTAGAGATAGAATCCCCTGGAATGACTTTGAGGCATTGGGTAAAGAAATTATGGAGGTATTAAACAATGGCTAGTGGGAAATTCGGTGACATCATTGGTAAGGCAAAACAAACCAGTAAACCAGATGACCAGATATCTGGTAAACAAGACAATCAGCAATCCGACCAGTCTACCGAGACCGAAAAAATGGTGAATCTTTGTGTGAAGGTTCCCAAGGCCCTTAGGCAGCATTGGGCGGCAGAAGCGAAACGAAATGGGATCACCATGACCGAAGTGATTGTCGAGGCTCTTAACCAGAAATTTGGTAAACCATAAAACCAGATTTAATGCTATGGTCGCTTTTCTTTTGACGAAACGAACCCATGGAATCCCAGATTTTTCGTTGGGATTATAGTTCAGAGAGATGGGTGACGCTCCTTTTATTCAGGCAGGATGCAGTCGAAGCGTCTCTATCCCGCCGTTTCCTTTTAAACCAGTGGGAAAAGGCATCGGTGGACAACCTCACCACAGTCATCAGGGCGATGCAGGATTTAGAGGAAATTATCGATGATGTCCCAGCGGCGATCGCCTCTTGCTAGAAGCTAAATGACCGGGTTAGAGGCTGTGTCATTTTGGCTCTGCTGTCCGAAATGGAGGTAAAGGGGTTGAAGTAATAGGCGTTTGCTTAAGTTCAGTCATTGATAGGCTTGAGCTAATTTTTATGTAACCTCTGAAAATAGCGTGGCTCGATAAAACCGCTTACTTGTCGATTGACAAGTAAAAAAATAGCACCTATCTTGGAATCAAGACATGAATCGAAATCGACATCCCAATAAAGAAATCGAAGCGGCGCTGGAGTACCCAGAAGCTAACGGCTGGAGAGTGGAAATAGGCGGCGGGCATTGTTGGGGGAGACTCCTATGCCCCAAAAACAAGGGCTGTCGCAATCGCCTGTTTTGCGCTAATTCGATTTGGTCTACGCCGAAAAATCCTCAAGGTCATGCCAGAAATATTCGTAAATGGGTTGATGGTTGTGATGAGAATAGGGAATGAACAAAGGACTAAAACCATGAAATACTATAACTTTGAGCTATCTTTCAGGCTCCCTGGTGTCAATACAAACCCTGAGCAATACTTAGACGCACTATTTGAAGCTGGCTGCGACGATGCAATGATCGGTATTGGGCGTAATGGGTTTATAGGAGCTGACTTTAGTCGGGAATCTGAATCTTTAGAGTTAGCTGTCGAGTCCGCAATTAAAGATATCGAGAGCGCTATTCCCGGAGCTGTACTGATTGAGGCTGGGCCAGATTTAGTCGGGGCTTCAGATATTGCTGCTATTCTCGGATGTAGTCGCCAGAATATTAGACAGCACCTGACAATGGCTGATGAAAACGGCCCTATTCCTGTACACCAAGGTAAACGCGACCTGTGGCATCTTGCAGAAGTTCTGATTTGGTTACGAGATGCTAAAGGGTTAAAAATTGAACCTGAACTAATAGAAGTCGCAGCTTACACGATGGCATTCAATTCGAATCGCCAATCTAAAAAAAACAAAAAAGTAGCGGCCCTGGCTTGATTACCTACTGCTAGAGTCTAGATGATCGGGTTCGAAGCTGTGTCATCACAAGGCTTTTAAACAATATTTTTTCATCACCATCCCTTTCTGTTCAAATGCGCTCTCTAGTCCTTAGATATCTTCTCTAGGATTAGCTTTATTTATTGCGTTTTCCAATTTACTGAGCTCTTTTTCAATTGATTTTAGTGTTTTAAATTTTAGTTTTGCTGCTACATAAAACTCATTGTTTTGTTCAAGTAACAAAATGCGTTCCTTAATATTTTTTATGGCTTGTTTTAGTGTTTTGATTCTCTTAGAAATACTTTCTTCATTGTTAAATTTACTAAATTCTTCTAGAAAAAATTGTTCACCAACATAATGATCTTCAAGTTTTTTTGCATAGTACTGATTTAATCTCTCATTTAAAATATCCTGCGCTAGAGCAAGCTCGATTTTGTGCCCGCTTTCTTTATAAATAAAGCAAGCTATTGACCAAACTAAATCATCTTCCCAGTAAGGGGAGACGTTATTGAAAGGGGTAGTTTGATTCTGTCGTAACTCTGGAACATTATCAAGAATAAAAATTTCATCTAAATATTTGTTTATTTGTCGTTTAATTATTTGAAACTCATATTCTGTCATTGTTGAGATTTTCTTACCAATTTAGCTTTTATCTAACTAACCAAGAGATAGAGAGTGACTTTATAATATTCTTTTATTAAATTTTACTCAATCCTAGAACCTAAGCTATACCGACGTTTCTTATAAGTCGCAATCGGTTCCAGTGGAGATATTCCCGTCCAGTGATCGCCCCCATGAATCCGTACAGATATCAGCAGTGAGGGCTATTTTAGAGATATCACCTTAATTCTTCTGCTATGGAAATCACCCTAAAACAGCTATCCCCCGATTTTCAGCAGATTATCGCTGATGTGGGACAAAGCAATAAACCGATCATCATCACCGATGAGGGAACACCACTTGCCATTCTTTCCCCTATGCCACAGAAAAAACGGGCGGCTTTTGGCTGCATGAAAGAAACTGTTCAGATTCTTGATGATATTGTTGCCCCGGCTGTTCCTGAGTCGGCATGGGAAGTCCTGCAATGAGGCTATTGCTAAACACTCACATTTGGCTCTGGTATCAACAGGGGAGCGATCGCCTTTCCATTGAGCTTCAAGGCAAGATTGAAAATCCGAAAATTTCATTTGCTCCTCCTCGACGTAATAATTTTTCTTATAGTCGCCGCTCGTTTTGGCTAAACTTACTCTCAAAAGTTTTAACATTCCAAAAATTTCTACCATTTTTCGACAGAAGAAGTCCCCAGCCGATTATGGATATTTTGCGCTTCGTCAAAAAAACTTCCAGAGGTGCGTAATGTGTGGGGAAATTTTCTTTGGTTTGACGAGTAGGTCACTGTATTGAGCGAGTTGACTTTGAGGGTGATTTCAGTGGTGCTGGAGGGTCTAGGGAGGTGACAGATAGGGTCAAGTTAGGGTCATTATTCTCAATAGAAGCCACTTTATCCAAGCTTATTGAGAATGCTGGGGTTCATCGGTCAAAATCCTCCTCATTCTTGGCGTCCAGTTCTTGGCCATTGACCTAGATTTGCCACTATTCTGACCCTCTAAGGCCTAAATTCAAAACTCAGTATTTCTACTTATCAAGGAGCCTTTTAGTCATCCAAATCCAGAGGCAAGGGAGATTGCCAACTTTTGTCGCACCCCCAGAACTATAAAAAAGAAGATCATCCCCTGACTCCCAGGGGATGATCGCCTGTCCTAGATTAGGAGAAGAAAAGTCGCTCTACCAGAAAGCCGAGAGCAAAGGCGATCGCCATCAGAACATAGATGGTGAATAAGGATTCGCAGAAGTTGTCAAATTCCCGACGTTTACGTCGTCTAAAAGAGATTTTTTGTTCAATCTCAGCTTGTTGAAGCTGTAGACGGTGGTTGCGAATCTTTAAAGCCCGCTCATGCTCCCGACAGAATTCGATTAGGTGTCGGAAGAGCAGTTCTCTGGCAGCACAGATGACTCCCCCGGCAGTACATGCGCCTCCACAATCTCCGGTGAACCCAGC
>CALRTB020000037.1:0-7679 GCA_943371005.1 Sphingobacterium thalpophilum | reverse complement strand
AATCCGGTCATGACTGATGCCTTCTAAATGGTCTGCCAGGTTCGTTAATGTGTAATTTATTGGGCTGCTCAATAGATATTGGCAGTAATCCAAACGACTAAAAGATCTCATTTCACCACTTTACTTGTTTCTTCTCTGCGTAAGTCCTGAATATATGAAAAATTTCTCCATAAACAGCTAAATATGGAGTGTTATACAAAAAAATCTGTCCAAAACCATGCGATATCATACGATCGCCTATAGCCTAGAAGACTGCCGTATCAACAAGAAACTAGCAGCTTGTTTCTGCGTCGAGGAAAGACATCAGGGTGCATTGAATTCAAAGGCAAAATGTGATGAATTGGCGTCATTGGGTCGGACTGGGTAGTCTCATGATTGGGGGAATCATGATCGTGGCGATCGTCCCTGGGGTTTCCCAGCATTATCCCTACTACAACAATTCTTTCTCGTGGGGGCAAACGGGTCGGGATGGCCGCCCTGGTCGGGATGGTCGCCCCGGTAGCAGTGCCCAGACGCAAACGATCTTTGTCGATGGCACCGCCCGCACATTTAACCTAAAAGGCAGCGATGGCGAACCAGGCACCGACGGCGAATATGGCGAAGCGGCCCGCTGTTCTACCTTTTGGCAGAGACCAGAACATAATCTCCGAGGAGCCGATGGGGGCGATGGCGGTCGAGGCGGTAACGGTGGTGCTGGCGGCAATGGCGCTGATGTGACCATTTTCTATCAACAGCCCCAGGATCTCAGTCTGATTTTTATCGACAATCGCGGCGGTCAAGGCGGGCTGGAAGGGCGAGGCGGTTATGGGGGTCAAGGCTGTGGTTGCCCCTATTCGTCTTGGGTCGTCGAAACTTGCAGTCTAGAAGAAGTATCCAGCAATAATCCCGAAGAAAAACCCAGAAAAGAAGAGCAATGTACCCAACAACGCTATTACTGCACCCCCGGTCGCAATGGCCGCAATGCCCCTGATGGAAACTCCGGCAGAGATGGAACTCCTGGCTCTGTGACCCTTGTGCAAAATTTAACCGCCATCCCCACCGATAATCCCAATACCACAATTTCTCTAGCCGCATTGGAACGATCGGGGACGACTCTCAGCAAAAATATTTGGCGATCGCCCACGGGATTACGTAGCAAATTAGCCAGCGGTTCCCAGGTTCCCGATACCTACCGCGAATATGTTGAGCTTTTCACTGCGCCGATCCAACTGATTTGGGCCGCCGATCAACCCCAAAGCGCCTTTACCCAAGCGCAATTTAGCCTCAGTCTGGGAGAAAGTCGTCAATTGGCCATTCAACAATCAGGGGCCGCCTGGTTAGATTACACCGTTCAACCCCAGGGCAATGGTTTTCAGATCCAAGTCGAGCGGGCAATGCAAGCGGATGAGGCCACCCAATTAATTCGCCAGGGTTTGCGGGGAACTGGCCGCGATTTGACCTTCAGCATCCTCGATCTCGGGCCTCGGAGCGATTGGTTAGAAACACAATTTATTGTCACCTACCGCACCCGCAATCCCACGCCCCAATTTCGAGAGGGTTACACCTACGAAACTCGTTATCGTGGTCGACTTTCCCCAGAAGCAGTGCAGCAAATTGGTTCAGAATATCAATTGCGCTTAGGCGATCTGCCTTTGGATCAAGCGTATCTCCAGGCCGGAATGGTGGTGGATTTAGAAATTACGGCGGAGAGGCGTTTCGGGGAGCATCAGGCGGAACAGGTGATCCAGTGGCGGGGCGCGCTTCCCTAGGCTCGCTGCCGTAAAAATCGCAATAACTTTTCAAATTCTGCAGGTAGGGGGGCGATCGCCTCAATAATTTCCCCAGTAACTGGGTGTTCGACGATTAACTTGCGGGCATGGAGCGCTTGGCCCGTGAGCTTGACCTTATCGAATTTATTACTGGTGTAGAGGGGATCGCCCACGATCGGATTGCCCATGTGGGCACTGTGGACGCGGATCTGGTGGGTGCGACCCGTTTCGAGCTTGTAATAAAGCAGTGAATAATTGCCCAGGCGTTCCATGATTTCCCAGTGGGTCACCGCCGGACGACCCGTTTCATCGACGGCCATTTTTTTGCGATCGCCTTTATGCCGTGCAATGGGCGCATCAATCGTCCCAGCATCGTCCCGGGGGCAACCATAGACAATGCCCATGTATTCGCGCCTCGCGGTTTTGGCCTTGATTTGCGCCTGCAAACTCTGGTGGGCCTGGTCTGTTTTTGCAATGGCGATCGCCCCGGTTGTGTCCTTATCCAAACGGTGGACAATGCCGGGCCGCTGCACCCCACCAATGCCAGCTAAATTCTCGCCGCAGTGGGCCAGCAGGCCATGGACAAGGGTACCTGCATAATTTCCCGGTGCCGGATGAACCACCATTGCGGCAGGTTTATTCACAATCAAAAAATGCTCATCTTCGAACAAAATATCGAGATCCATCGCCTCCGGTTCGAGGGCTAGGGTTGCCGGGGCAGGAATTTTTAGTACTAGGCGATCGCCCACTTTTAGTTTTGTCTTTTTCGCTTGGCAAAGGGCCTCATTAAGCTGCACTTGACCCTGCTCAATCAACCGCTGCAAACGAGACCGTGACAGTTCTGGCAGATGCTGGGCTAACCATTGATCCAGTCGTTCCCCTGATGCTTCAACTTCTAATTCTAAAATTTGTTCCGTCATCCTCTAGCTGCTCCTCAAATCACCTTTAAAACTCTTTTTCCCAAGCTTCCCAGCCCCCATATTTCCCCCAAACAGGGCGGAAAACGTTAAAAAACTTAAAATCTCAATTATCAACAAAACCCCAACTGAGGATTCGAACAAAAAAATGTTAAAGTGAAGCAAAAGTTCAAAACCCAAGGATTTTTTAAAAACATGGATAGTGTTGCTTACATTATTGTGCTAGCGATGGCGTTATCGGTTCTCTTTTTCGCGATCGCCTTCCGTGAGCCCCCCCGTATCGAGAAATAGATTTTGATTTTCTCATATCAACTCTTGAAGATCATCCCTGAACTAAAGCAAAAAGTTTGTCTTTTGCGGCAGATTTTTTCTTGGTTCAGGCTTTCTCCATTTTCCCCCAATCATTAGGCTGCACCGATCAACGGCTGCTGTATTTTGCTTAGATCGGCCAATTTTTTTCTGTTCCAATCGTTATGCAATGCCCCTATTGTCAACATACTGATAGTCGCGTTTTAGAGTCAAGATCCACTGGCGCTGGACCGAGCATTCGCCGTCGTCGGGAATGTCTCAGTTGCAAACACCGTTTCACCACCTACGAGCGGATCGAATTTGTGCCCATCTCTGTGATCAAGCGCAACGGGCAAAGTGAAGCCTTTGATCGCTCTAAAATTTTGCGAGGTATGGTACGGGCTTGTGAAAAAACAACCGTCTTACCCTCGACCCTAGAGGCGATCGCCGAAGAAATAGAAGCTCAACTCCAACAAAAACCCAAACGCAGCATTACCACAGCCCAAATTGGTGATTTGGTGCTCCATCGACTCCGCCAAGAAAGCGAAGTCGCTTACGTACGTTTCGCTTCTGTGTACCGGCAGTTTCAAGGGGTTGATGACTTTATCGAAACCCTCAGCCATCTCCAGGATAATGCCGAGCAGGCCAACCTCTGGATTCAAACCCTCAATGAAGATGAAGAAGCAGAAGATCTCACTTCTCCTTCCGTCCTAACCCCCTCCGCTAACTAGATCAGGCAAGATTCATTTTGTTTGTCCCGTTCCCCCGCAGCGACATCCTAAAAAATAAGCTTGGGGGCTTATGGATCTACGTCGTTTTTTGAGATACTATTGATATCCTGTATCTTAATATATTTAACTTTTACATTTTTAAGATATGTACCCTGCCATACTGCTTTATCGTAGTACGGTTTTTCTTGCTGCTGTAAATTACTTATCAAGATGTCATCAAGCATCTAATTTGAAGACATCCAAGGCTCCCGTAATTTACCCAAAGCTAGTCGAGGCGATGCTTTCCCATCCCTAGACTATTTCTCCCGCCAAACATATGTCATGAAAAGCCATTTTGGGTTGTGCCTTAAATCCCAAAGGTCGGTCACGTATCGCGGTTGGAGGTCAGCAACAAAAGTTCAGGAGATTAAACACTAGGAATAGAAACACACATGGTCAGTCAGAACACAGCTACAGTAGATATTGGTTTTACCCATGACGATTTTGCCGCTCTCTTAGACAAATACGATTATCACTTCAGCCCTGGAGATATCGTTCCCGGCACCGTATTTAGTATGGAGCCGAGAGGTGCATTGATCGACATCGGCGCGAAAACCGCAGCATATATTCCCATCCAGGAGATGTCCATTAACCGTGTGGATACTCCCGATGAGGTTCTTCAATCTGACGAAACCCGTGAGTTTTTCATTCTCACCGATGAGAACGAAGATGGTCAGCTTACCCTCTCCATCCGCCGCATTGAATACATGAGAGCGTGGGAGCGTGTCCGTCAACTCCAAGCAGAAGATGCGACTGTTCGCTCTTTGGTATTTGCCACCAACCGTGGTGGGGCCTTGGTACGGATTGAAGGGTTGCGCGGCTTTATCCCCGGTTCCCACATCAGCACTCGCCAAGCGAAAGAAGATTTAGTTGGTCAGGAACTTCCCCTCAAATTCCTCGAAGTCGATGAAGACCGCAATCGCCTCGTTCTCAGTCACCGTCGTGCCCTGGTTGAGCGCAAGATGAACGGCCTAGAGGTAGGCGAAGTTGTTGTTGGTTCTGTCCGTGGCATCAAGCCCTACGGTGCGTTTATTGATATCGGCGGTGTCAGCGGCCTGCTCCACATTTCTGAAATCTCCCACGACCACATTGATACGCCCCACAGTGTCTTCCAAGTGAACGACGAACTGAAGGTGATGATCATTGATCTCGATGCAGAACGGGGTCGGATCTCCCTGTCCACGAAGCAGCTTGAACCCGAACCGGGCGATATGCTCAAGAACCGTGACCTTGTGTTTGAAAAGGCCGAGGAAATGGCAGAGAAGTATCGCGAAAAGCTCCGGGCAGAAGCGGCTGGTCTAACCGTTGAAGATCAAGTGGATGAGAGCGAAGACATCGAAACAGATGATGAATACATGAGTGCAATCGAGTAAGGTGAAATAGCTCTGGGTACTGGGTATTTTTCCCTGGGTTCAACGAGCTTTTTCGCTAACTTCACAATTGATTGCAAATTTTAGACATGAAGGGAGGTACTGCTAAGGCCTCTCTTTTTTTGTGGGAATTTTTGCCTGGGGTTAACGAGAAACAATCCCTGACCATTGCACATTTTTCTGATTGCTGCGGCGATAGGAAAAGAAATGTTCGGGTTGTTGGTAGGTGCAGTGGGGGGCGATCGCCATTTGCTCAAGATCTAAACCCAACTGCTCAAGCTGTAATTGATTGACGCGACGGACATCAAGGCGCACTTTTTCATGTTCGTCATCGGGCAGAATCGGCGAATCCAGCAGATTTTCCAGGGCGAGGAGCATCCCATCGAGATCATCTACAAGATCCTGCAAGCCTAAACTGACTCCCATCTCGACGGCAACATCGGTGGAGACTTGGTAGACTTCGCCACTGATGGCCGGACCGAGGGCCACCAGCAAATCTTTTACTTCGGAACCGGTATCGAGGAATTTTTGAATCGCTTCGGGGATAATTCGTTTTGCTGTGCCCCGCCAACCGGCATGGACGGCAGCGACTTGTCCGGTGCGGCGATCGCCAATTAGGGCAGGGGTACAATCCGCTGTGGCGACGAAAACTGCCTGTTGGGCTGCCGTGGAGACAATGCCATCGGCGGGGGAAAAATGTTCCCCTTCCCAGTTAATCTCATGGGACGCGAGGACAGTATTCCCATGAACCTGCTTAACGCGGTAGGCCGGGATTTCAGGGTGAAAAATTTTGACAAGGTTTTCTGGTAGTTCCGGCGCAAAGGCTTGGGTAAAGAAGCCATGGTGCCAAGGCTCTAGCAGTTCACAGGTTAAATAGGGTCGCCCTTCCCATTCTTGCCAATGCCATTGATCTGCGGCGGTGACTGCGCCCATTGCCGTTGCTCCAGTGATGATTTTTGATTTGGATTTACTTTCATAATCTAAATGGTAATAAAAAATAAAATACTTTTTCAGGGGGCAAAGTTTCCTGGGGTCGGGCCGCAATTTCCGAAAAGCTGCTATTTTAATGGAGGCAAAACGCGAGTTAGATAGGAACGGGACAACCGATGGCGTACCAACGTGTTCTTTTAAAGCTGAGTGGTGAGGCTCTGATGGGGGATCTCGGTTACGGGATTGACCCGCAAATCGTATCGGACATCGCCAAAGAAATTGCGGAAGTTGTCTCCAGCGGTGTGCAAATTGTGATCGTGGTCGGCGGTGGCAATATTTTCCGTGGGGTACAAGCTTCAGCCAAGGGAATGGATCGGGCGACGGCGGATTATATCGGCATGATTGCAACGGTGATGAATGCCATGACCCTCCAGGATGCCCTCGAACAGATTGATATTCCGACCCGCGTCCAAACGGCGATCGCCATGCAAGAGGTGGCAGAACCCTATATCCGGCGACGGGCCATCCGGCATTTAGAAAAGGGTCGCGTGGTGATTTTTGGCGCAGGCTCCGGGAATCCCTTCTTTACCACCGATACCACCGCAGCCCTGAGAGCAGCAGAAATTGATGCCGAAGTAATCTTCAAAGCCACCAAAGTCGATGGGGTGTACGACAGCGATCCAGCGAAAAATCCTGAGGCAAAACGCTACGAAAGCTTGACCTATGCCCACGTTCTCGCCAATGATTTAAGGGTAATGGATGGGACGGCGATCGCCCTTTGCAAAGAAAACGACATCCCGATTATGGTGTTTAATCTATTTGAAAAAGGCAACATCGTCCGTGCCGTTAAAGGTGAACCAGTTGGAACAATCGTGGGAGGTTCCTGTGCAGTTAAGTGAACTTAGAGACAATATGCAAAAGACCATTGAGGCAACCCAGCGGTCTTTTAACACCCTCCGAACCGGGAGAGCCAGTGCAACGCTCCTTGACCGGATTACGGTGGAATATTACGGTGCAGAAACTCCCCTAAAATCGTTGGCGAGTATTTCCACACCCGACTCCAGCACCATTATGATTCAACCCTTTGATCGGGGGAGTTTGAGTGATGTGGAACGGGCAATTTCCATGTCCGATCTGGGTCTAACCCCCAACAATGATGGGACAAATATCCGCTTAAATATTCCGCCGCTGACAAAGGAGCGCCGTCAAGAATTGGTAAAAACGGCTGGAAAGCTAGCCGAAGAAGGGAAAGTGGCGATTCGCAATATCCGTCGTGATGCCATTGACGAGGTGCGTAAACAGGAAAAAAATAGCGACATTTCTGAGGATGAGTCCCGCAGTTTGCAGGATGATATCCAAAAGGTAACGGATGAATTTACCGCCAAAATTGAGGATCTACTCAAGATCAAAGAAAAAGACATTATGACGGTCTAGGGTCGCACTCGTTGACATCCTCTCCCTGCATACCCGTTAGGGTTGCTGGGAGATTCCTTGGGTCACCCCAAAGGGGTATGTAAATTATTTTGTGTAAGCGGTCAAAATCAATAAATCAGTAAGGAGACCGTAAACCATGAAAAAACAGAAACAGACCAGTAGGACTGATGAACTGATTGATGAATTATTGCAGGATTGTCCTGACCCAGAATCTATCCTCGG
>CALRTB020000036.1:0-8249 GCA_943371005.1 Sphingobacterium thalpophilum | reverse complement strand
CTCAGGTTAATTTAGCCTGGGCAAGGGGTCAGGAACTGGCCTCTTCAGTCGCGGAGCCGCCAAGCTCTACCGATTGCGGAAGCATGAGGCAACTTGGGGCGATGAAACGACGGAAACTCCATGCCTCTTAGGCTGGAGTAGTTCATAATCAATGCCAAAACGAAAGAAACGCTAACAGACATTAATTATATGGCTTACTGGATAGCTAAGTGTTTATTTTTCTGTTTGCTCTGGCCTTCATTGGATTGATGGTTAAGTATTCAATTGATGGATACTAGAAAAATATCGAGGCGATCGCCCATGGGTAACTGAATGTAATCAAACCAATGTATTCTCGCTGGCTTTCCAATGAGCAGTTCAGATCGCCAAGCGTTCTAGGGTCTCACGATCATCAAGGCTAATCATCTGATTCGTCACTGTGATTACACCATCACGACTGAGTTTCTGCAAGGCACGGGATAAGGTTTCGGGAATGGTCCCCAAAAGAGCGGCGAGTTGCCCTTTTGTAATCTCAAGTTCGATGGTGTGGGGGTCTGCTTGGGCGGCACTACACTCCAAAAGATAAGTTGCCAAACGTCCGGGAACATCTTTGAGGGAATTGTCCACCAACATCGTAAATCGCCGGAGGTGGCGCGCAAAACTTTTGAGTAGATGAATGGCCACCTGGGGGTATCGTTCAAGGAGATCTAGGAAAAATTGACGGGGAAAAAAGAGGAGTTCTGTGGGCTCTAAGACCGCCGCATAGGCCGGAAAACAACCACCATCAAAGGCCGGCACTTCTGCAAAGCGATCGCCAGAACGAAAAATATTTAAAATTTGTTCTCGTCCCTGGGGGGAAAACTTAAACACCTTGACCCGACCCGTCCGCACAATAAAAAATCCAGTGGCTTCATCCCCCTCAGAGAAGATAATGTCACCTTTGTCGTAGATTTGAATCCGGACAATTTGTAACACCAGTGCCAACTCATCCTCAGGCAAGCCAGCGAAGGTCTGGGTCTGTCCGAGAAAGGTCAAGAGTTGAGAAAAAGGAAAAGTTTGCTCCATGGGGCGATGTAAGGGGGTTGGTTCGATCTTAACGGAAGAACGATTTTGACCTTTGACCTAAGTCAAGGAATAACGTCGGAGATTTTTTTAGAGTGAAATTGTTTCTGGCAAATGGAGTCAAGTAAATGTTTTGTGAACAATGCGAACAGACCGCTAGCAATGACGGTTGTCATCAATTTGGTGCCTGCGGCAAAAGTCCAGCAGTAAATGCTCTACAAGATCTCTTAGTTCATTGTTTACGGGGATTGTCGGCGATTACTCTCCAAGCAAGATCCCGTGGCCTAGCGACCCAACCCGTTGATGTTTTTATCTGTGAAGCGTTATTCGCCACAATGACCAATGTGAATTTCAGTACAGATCGCTTTGAAGGTTATCTGCGACAAGCCATGGCATTCTGCCAAGACCTCAAGGATCGTGTCGAAGCTCATGGGCCAGTCCAATGGCCGGCGATCGCCGAATTTACGCCAAACTTTACGGGGGATCTTGTGGCCCAGGGGGAGCAGGTTGCCTTGAATTTTTTGGGTCAAGTGGGCAAATGTGATGTGGATCTATATTCTCTTAAATTAACGGTGGTCTATGGTCTGAAGGGAGTTGGTTCCTATACATTCCACGCTGCTGAATTGGGACAAGAAGATCCGCAAATTTATGAATTTATTGAAGAAACCCTAGTGGCCCTAGATGATCACCACTTGGGCCTTGATGATTGGTTGGCGATCGCCCTAAAGGTCGGCGAAATCAACCTGCGGGCCATGGCTCTTTTGGATGCAGGCCATACGGAAACCTATGGCCACCCGGTACCGACATCAGTCCCCCTGAATCCCCGCCTTGGTAAAGCACTCCTGGTATCTGGCCATGACATTCACCAGTTAGAAGCAATTCTCAAGCAGACGGCTGATACTGGAATTACGGTCTATACCCATGGTGAACTGCTTCCAGCCCATGGTTACCCAAAACTCAAAGCCCATTATCCCCATCTCTATGGCCATTACGGTACGGCCTGGCAAAATCAGACCAAAGAATTTGCCAAGTTTCCTGGGGCGATCATCCTCACAACAAATTGTTTGATGCCTCCCCGTGAAGTGTATAGCGATAAACTCTTTACCATTGGCCCCGTTGGCTTCCCTGAACTGAACTATTTACCCGCCGTTGACAAGGATATTCCGGACTACGGTGCGGCGATCGCCAAAGCACTTGCCCTCGAAGGTTTTACCGAAACCACAGAATCCCGTTCCGTGATGGTCGGTTTTGCACGCAATGCCGTGCTTAATGTGGCTGATACTGTCATTGATGCTATAAAAGCGGGTAAGATTCGTCACTTCTTCCTTGTGGGTGGTTGTGATGGTGCCAAACCAGGACGTTCCTATTACACTGAATTTGTTGAAAAGGTGCCCGATGATTGCGTTGTTCTCACCCTTGCCTGTGGTAAGTTCCGGTTTTTTGATCGAGACTTAGGGACAGTAGTTGGTTTGCCGCGCTTGATGGATATGGGCCAGTGTAATGATGCTTATTCCGCGATCCAGGTGGCGATCACCCTTGCCCAAGCCTTTAACTGTGATGTCAATGATCTGCCCCTGTCGATGATTCTCTCTTGGTATGAACAAAAGGCCGTGGCTGTATTGCTCACGCTACTGCATTTGGGTATTAAAAATATCCGGCTGGGCCCGACGCTACCCGCTTTTATCTCGCCTAATGTTTTCAAGCTGCTGTCGGAAAAATACCATCTCAAGGGAATTACAACCCCAGACCATGACCTCGCTGCCTGCTTGGGTTAACACTATTTTTTGATGGAGAAAACGACCATGATTAGCCAAAAACTTTCAGAAGTTACCCCTCCTGCCAGCGGCAGTATTGATGCTCGCACTCTCTATGACAGACCCAATGCGGTAGTGGTGGTCATTACCCTAGAACCTGGCCAGTCCCTCAAGCGCCATGTGACCCCTGTTGATGTGGTCTTTTATGTCCTCAAGGGCACTGGGGTCGTAGAGGTGGGCGATGAACGTCAGACCGTAACCCCAGATACCTTGATCGAAAGTCCAAAGGGCATTCCCCATTGTTGGTATAACGAAGGCACAGAAACCCTCCGGGTTTTGGTGATCAAGGCACCACGACCGACAAAAGCTACTCGGTTTGTTGGTGATTAGGGGGCAACTGTTTCTAGGCAAAATACCGCAGAACATTGGCGATCGCCAACCGATGCTGGCCGGCAATTTCCCCAAGGATGATGACCCCGACCAACACAAATAATAATCCCATACCCCGCTCTAAAACCTTCTGGGGCAGACGTATGGCCAGCAGAGAACCGAGTTGCGCCCCGATCAATACCCCAGGCACCGTGAAACTCACCAGACTGAGGACTAATGACCACGTTTGCTGGCCAGCCTGGATTAACTGCACTACATGACCCACCGATGCAATGAGGGCTGTAATGGCGACGGTAAACACACTAGTCGCCACAGCCACTTGACTCGGTAAACAACACCGCCGAATCAAGAAATAACCATTCATTTGCCCCAAGCCCGTGGAGATCATCCCCAAAAACAAGGCCCCAAGACCCGCTAATATTTGACCTTCCTTGACTTGGCGGAGACGATAGCTAAACACTTCCCCGGAAGCAGCGGTTAAAGATCGATCCATCTCGCCGGGGGCAGAACATTGGGGGTTAATCGCTTCTGGGGACGGTTTAAAGAAACTGGTGGCGATCGCCAAGAGACCGACGCCTAAAATCCCCTTGAGAAGCTCCGCCGGAATCGCCTTTGCCAACCAAGTCCCCAATAATGCCGTGGGAATGGTCACCAGCAGTAACGTCCGCCCCAATTGATAATCAATGAGTTTTTGGCGTGTGTAGGCATACACCCCACTCGAAAAACCAAACACCTCCGTAATTAATCCCGTACCAATGGCCACATTGGGCGGCAGTCCGAGGGCCACCATAAACAACGGCGTAAAAAACGTTGCCCCCTCTACCCCCGAAGCCATGGCGATCGTTGAAATGCCGATCGCGATGGGAAACATGAACCAGTAATGTAAATCCATAAAAAGTTTGTTTGATCGTTAAGCCCGCAAAAAGATTTTTAAAAGGCAATGATGATTCCCAACGAGACATTTGTAAATGTTGTCTGGTGGGAAGTCTGTAATGTCCTAAATTCCTGTGACCCAATTAAGCCGCTAATTTCTGCCAAACGGAATTCACGTAATATTCCCGTTGATCTAAAAAAGTATGTAACACCTGAAAGTGATGCTGCTCTGCCAGTTGTTTAATCTGTTTGCGGGAATATTTCCGGGAGGTTTCCATGTGAATCGCTTCCCATGCTTCAAAGATATAACTCTGGGACAGTTTATTGAGGGTGACAGTTTGGGTGCAAGTACTGACGAGATAACTTTGGGCCTCACCAGTTAGGGGATGGTAAATAGGACAATGCTGGAAATTGTCGAGCTGAAAATCCCCCTCTAGTTCTCGATTAATCCGTTCAAGTAAATTGAGATTAAAAGCACGGGTGACTCCCTGGGCATCGTCGTAAGCTCGGAGGATAATCTGCGGGTCTTTCATCAGATCAAAGCCCAACATGATCAAGTCACCTGGATCGAGGTTACGGGTAATATTTTGTAAAAAATCATCGGTTTCTTGGTCTGAAAGGTTACCAATGGTTGAACCCAAAAACAATAAAATTTTGCGCCGACTTAAATCATGATCCAGAAAATCAGTATGGAAATAGTCTCCTTGGATCGGAGCAATGGTTAGATTCGGTAAATCAGCCTGAATAGTTTCTGTTAAATGGGTCAGAATATTTTCAGAAATATCAACGGGGGCATAGATAAAATCAACGGCCCGGCTCAGGAAGTAATCAAGTAAAATCTTTGTTTTTGAGCCATCCCCCGCGCCCAACTCTACCAGAGTAAATGGTTGGTGATCGCCATAAAATAAATCGAGAATAGGTTGCTTTTGAGTTAAAAAGATTTCCCGCTCACAGCGGGTTAAATAATATTCCTCTAAGGTCATAATCTGCTGAAATAGAGCATCACCCCGGGCATCATAAAAATACTTGCAAGGTAAACTTTTAGGGGAATGGGACAAGCCCCGGTGAACATCTAAAGCAAAGGGATTAAGGGCTAAATTTTGACTGAGCATAGCATTTTGAATCAATAAAAATTAAAAAAGTGGCAAATTTTCTTGGGCTTAACAATGTTCCGCAAGGCGTAAGCCTGAAAATTGCCAACGCATTTGTGGGTGAAAAAAGTTGCGGTATGTCGGTCGGATATGTTCTCTTAAAGTCGCACAGGAGCCACCCCGGAGTACCATCTGATTCACCATAAATTTACCGTTATATTCCCCTAGGGCACCCGCTGGAATTTCATAGTATGGATAGGGGCAATAGGGACTACTTGTCCATTCCCAAACATCCCCATAAAATTGTTTACTGTGTTGTGTTCGGGGTTGGGGATGCAGTTTCTGGTAGTCCAAAAAGTTAGCGGTTTCGGGAATCTCAGGTTCGTATAAATTGCAGGCTACTTCCCACTCAAATTCAGTGGGTAAACGTTTTCCGGCCCACCGAGCAAAGGCATCTGCTTCGTAGAAACTAATGTGGGTCACCGGGGCGTCCCAGTCGAGGGCTTCATAGCCATGTAAGGTGTAGTGGTACCAATTTTGCTGTTGTGGGTTTTCATCTAAGTGCCAATATAGGGGCGCAATGAGGTTTTCTGTCTGGATCCATTCCCAGCCTTCCATCAGCCAATATTGGGGATCTTGGTAGCCACCAGATTCGATAAATTCTCGGTATTCACCACAGGTAATCAGACGGTCAAGAATACGATATTGATGCAAAAAAACTTGATGTCTACCCCGCTCATTATCGAAATAAAAAGAGTTGCCTTGATGGCCAATTTTATAGATACCTTCAGGAATTTCTAAATAATGTTGTGGTGGAGTTGACGTCAGCTTATGGGTTACTTGTTGAGGTTCTAAAGAAGGTTTAGAAATATAGGCCGGGAACAGAGGATTATGACCGAGAATATATTTTAAGTCGTATAACAGCAGTTCTTGGTGTTGCTGTTCATGGTGAATACCGAGGGTGATAGTTGCGTAAATTTCTTCCTGTTCAGACATATCAAACGCTTCGATATCCAGTAATAATGTTTCGAGGGATTGATCGACCGCATGACGGTATTCGACAATCTCGGCGACGGTTGGTCGTGATAAAAAACCTCGTTGCGATCGCCCCCATCTTTCTCCGGCCTGTTCATAGTAACTGTTGAAAAGATAGGCATATCGGGGATGATAAGCCTGATAGTCTTTGAGGTTTTTTTGGAGGACGAAAGTTTCGAAAAACCAAGTGGTGTGGGCGAGATGCCATTTGGGGGGGCTGACGTAGGGCACAGGCTGAACAACCTGATCTTCTGGGGCGAGGGGGGCGGCCAGTTTCAGGGTGAGCGATCGCGTTTTTTGATAATTCTCAAGGAGTGAAGCAAACATGGGTAATTTGATAATGCGGGCACAGTAAAAGTAATTTTTGAGAGGTCTTTACCAACCCCATGTGCCCACTTCTCCTTTAAAGGGGCCGACAATGTCAGCGGTAATCCAACCGCCATAAAAATTACCTGCTTGGGGCGTGACTTTTTCCCCATTAACGTAGCAGGCATCCATACCCTTGGCACTAAAGCCGTAGAAATTTTCAATTCCTTGGAAGGCTGGGGTCGGTTGAAAAAATCGCCAGGCGGCAGCTTTAAGGTGGCGATCGCCGACCACCACATCGTAGTATTCGTAGCGACCTTTCCATTCACAGATGCCCCGTTGCGGGTTGGGCACGAGGTACTGGTGCTGGACATCGGCGGCGGGAAAATAATAGCTCGGTGGATGGCTGGTTTCGAGTACCCGTTTCCCCCCAGTGGTCTCAGCGATGGTGATCTGATTACAAATAACGACGAGATGTTTAGCCGTATCTTCTAGGCGAGCAGGGCGGGGATAGTCCCAGACGGACTCTTGGTGGGGTTCGGGCTGAATCGGGATCGGTCGCATGAAAACATCTTTCCTCTCAAAGAATTATCCCGCCAAAGGCGATCGCCTTCTAGTGTGTGCTGTTTTGGCCTTGAAATTCAAGTCTGAGGAGTTTTCTGAGGGGGGCTGTCTGGAATTTCCATGCACCATCACAAAGTTGAGGCAACTTGTCCGTAAGGAATTGCCTCTTCGGCGTTCGACTGCTCCACAAAGACGCGACCGATTTCTTTGTCTACTCTTGTCACAGTGTGTTCTCTAAATGAACCCGCAAAAACCGCTTGTACCGTATCACCTGCCTCGACATCGGGGACAAGCGGTACAGGTTTACAATCTGCTTTTGCATAGACTTTCATTCTGCCCGCAAAACCAACGGTTAATATTTTTTCGCCAGCAACTTTAACGATTTGCACAGAATTCCATCTTTCGCCATCATTTGCCGCAATCATGTTGCCTTCTTGCCACGGGTCGGTGATTTTCACGAATGAATCAGGCGCGAGTGGATATTCGGTTGCACCGATGGATTTACCACTATCTTTGTCTGTTGCCGGATTGTCATAGGCCAAATCCAAATACATGACCACAGGTTCTTGGGGGTTTGCATCATCCACGACTATCGCGCGTTGCATCCCGGAGCCAGTTTGCCACCAGGTCAGGACAATGTCACCTTTTTGTGCTGTTTGTCCTTTTGGGATCGGGATAATCATCGAGTTCGGCATTTTAACAATCCCGTCAAACGTTGATTCGATTTCTGATTCAACCTCTCCTGGTGCGGACATCTGTGCAGAATAGTAAATATAGGTTTCGTTTGTCGGGTCTTCCGCCGCTATGGCAGCCGTCCACATCTTATTTGTGGGGGTCAGCACATAGTCTCCGGCTTCGGCTGTGATGCCCACTGTCGGAAAATCGAAGGGAGTCATGCCAGGGGAGAGGGTTGCCGTTTCTTCTGTCACTTCTACTTCTGAAGTTTCAACTTGTGGCGTATTTTCGGTGTTGCTAGCTTCATTGCTGCCGCAGCTGCTTAAGGACACAAGTAGACCACCAGCTATTATGGTCGTAGAAACAAATTTTTTGAACTTGGGCGCGGCAGTCCCTATCCCTCTTTAGGGTAGGGAAGGATAGCGCGGCTACTGAAGAGAAACGGAAGTAGCCAAATCAATCAGGCTTAGGCAATCGCCTTATGTACTCTCTGATAATTTGAGCCATGCTGACATCCTTG
>CALRTB020000035.1:0-8357 GCA_943371005.1 Sphingobacterium thalpophilum | reverse complement strand
CTCAGGTTAATTTAGCCTGGGCAAGGGGTCAGGAACTGGCCTCTTCAGTCGCGGAGCCGCCAAGCTCTACCGATTGCGGAAGCATGAGGCAACTTGGGGCGATGAAACGACGGAAACTCCATGCCTCTTAGGCTGGAGTAGTTCATAATAAAAGTACCAACAAATAATCCATTCAATTTGACGGAGTGACAAATAACTCTAAGGTTCAAGACAATAAAGAGACCACCCCACACAACACTGGCATAGAAGTTGGAGTTGGTAGAAGTCGATATACCAGTGCCAATATAAAAATTTCTGTAGAAGAACTTAAATTCCAGCGACAAGACAAAAAAGTTCGTTAGGGTATGGCGACAGGTCTGGGGTCAAGATGTGGTGAAAGCAGCTTTAGAACGGACACAACTGAAAGATTTCTTAACGAACTGGTGGCGACACGGAGGTAGATTTAACTCAATTACAACGGCCCGCAAAGCAATTCAACAGGAATTGGGGATTAGTATTGAGCCGGGAAGTCAAACCGCAAAAATCATCGATGAAGTGCTGGAATTGTCATTAATAATCTCTGCGCGAGAAATAGTAACAGACAAAAATCCACTGGAGGCGTTTGATTTGCTGGTGGATTTGTATAATCGCCAACCGCGTTTAGGGGTACGGTCATCAACAAGCGTCAGACAGCAAGCCTATAGTACTGTTTTACCTATTGCTCATATCGCTTCAAACTTAGCTGGGATTGATTTAACCCTAAAAATTTATGAACCGACGGCGGGAAATGGAGCATTATTGCTGGGTGCAGCCCCGAAAAATTGTACTGTCAATGAGCTTAATTCTGATCGAGCCAATCAACTTCGCAGCCAAGGATTTACGGTGACAGAGTATGATGCAACTTCATATTTACCCACAGATCTGCATGATGTGGTGATTATGAATCCGCCATTTGGTCGGGTGAAAGGAAAACGATTTCGCTTCCCTGGCGATATGGGGACAACGAGCCAAATTGATCAGGCGATCGCCCTCCATTCGTTGCAGGCGATGAAAGACGATGGCAGAGCAGTTTTGATTTTGGGAGGCAAACCAGAAATCACCCCAGCGGAACGGGCGGAAGCCTATAACAGTCTGGAAACCCGACGCTTTTTTTATATCTTGCAGCAGCAGTACAATGTCATTGATCACTTCACCATCAGCGGCGATTTGTACCGAAAACAGGGGGCAGGTTGGGCGATCGACATCATCCAGATTGCTGGAAGGGGTCAATCGGAACGCCCCTTACCCGCCGTAGAATCGCCCCGAATTTACACAAGTTTTAACCAATTACGAGGATTTCTCGATGACTATCTTCAGCACCGTCCAATTGCCGAGTTACAGCGAGTACCAAACAGCCGACCGAGTGTGGATTCCCTCAGGGGAGGGGGATCAGGCGTTATTCATGGTGCGGATTCCAGCCAACCTAACAGCCCTCGACTGGCAAACATATCTCGAATTAATGAAGGTGCGGGTGGAATGGATGTGCCGTCAACACTTGGAACAGAACAAACCGATGGAGAACTTACAGCAGGATTTGGAGCAGACATTACAGCAACTCAATCCGTTTTTAATGGCTCCTTTGCTCTATCAGAAAGAGGACACCGACGAAATCAGCGACTGGATGATGAACTGGGCAGTGAATCTGCTGGAATTCGATTCAACATGGCTGGATTGGTGGCAGACGACCAACTCAATGGTGGAATTTCCCATGAATCTAGCCGGTTTAGAAGCGAATCCCGAAGCGATGGCACAGCACGACGCAGTGACAATCTCCCAATTTCTGTCGGAACTCAGGACACCTTTGCAATAGATGCAGTTCAGATTATGCGTGAAGAATTTAATATTCCCTACCAACCCCGCAGCCAAGGGAGATCGCCGCAAACCTTGATCCCCACCAATATGGCGGTAGCAGCCCAAAAAGCCCTGGATCAGTTGGAAACGGAATATGGCAATCTCGACGAGTTTGTGCAGACGAGGTTGGGGTATGAATCCAAAGCAGCGATGTTTGAGGTGTTGTATGCCGAGCAGATTGATGCCCTGGCCCTCGCCTTTTCCCAGAAGGATAAGGGCAAAATTTTCCTCAATGGCGACCAGACCGGCAATGGAAAAGGCAGATTTGGTGCTGCCAATATCATTGATGCGAAACGGCAGGGTTATATTCCCGTGTTTGTCACCCAGAAACCCAATCTTTATGCGGCGATGCTAGAGGATTTGGCAGATATTGGTCACGGTGGACTCACGCCATTTATCACTAATAACGGTGAAAGACTTGCCTTGAACAATGGAGCCGTGCTAACTACAGGCGATAAAGCGAGTCAGGAAGCGGAAATGTTCCAACTCGCTAAACGTATGGATCTAGGGAGTTATGATGCGGTCTTCACCACCTATAACCAGCTACAAACGGTGAGTAATCAAGAGCCTTACCGTCGGGAATTCTTGAGGGCAATCGTCCACCGTTCGGTTTTTATTTTCGATGAAGCCCACGAAGCTGGTGGTAGTCAAGCTGAAACCTGGAATGCCGGACAGGCTCCCAACCGCGCCGAATTTGTGCGGGAATTAGTGGATCTCAGTGCTGGTGCAGTGTTTATGTCCGCTACTGCCACTAAAAATCCCGCCGTAATGGATTTATATGCTAGAGGAACCGATGCAATCCATGCGGTAGACAGTATGTATCGCCTAGAAAATACCCTAAAAGCAGGGGGAATTCCGCTCCAGCAGATGATGGCAACCCAGTTTGTCAGTGCAGGCAATATGCTGCGGCGGGAACGGAGTTTTGACAATATTAGTTTCGATGCCAAGACGGTTCCTGTGGATCAGGAAGTGGCAGACAATATTTCCGCTGTAATGCGGGCTATTGATCGCTTTGATGTTACCAAAACCCAGGCAATGAAAGAATTGCGGAAAGAGGTGAGGGCAGAAGCTAAAAGCCTTAGCGAGGATAATTCGATTGGGCAGGCTAGTGTGCAGTCGGTAAATTTTACTTCCCTCATGCACAATGCCATTGAACAGGGATTGCTTGCCCAAAAAGCGGAGGCGACTGTCCAAGAGGCGATCGCCGCCCTAGAGCGAGGCGAAAAACCCTTAATTGCCCTGTCTAATACCATGGATAGCTTTATCGGCAGTTATGCCAAAGACCAGGGGATCGAGGCAGGGGAAGCCATTGAGATTACCTTTGGCGATGTGCTGAACCGTTATCTTGAACGTTCCCGCGATGTCATTATTACCGACTACCTCGGCAAACGAACCCGAATGCCGATGACCGCTGACCAGTTGGGAGAAGAGGCGATCGCCGCCTTTGAAGAAGCCAAGGCAATCCTTGCCAATGCCGATTTTTCCAAAATTCCCCTCAGCTCCATCGATTACATGAAGTACCGCTTGGCACAGGCGGGCTATCGCGTCGATGAAATTACGGGACGCGGCAGTATTCTCCAGTACAACGATGAAGGGATGACCTATGCCCTGCGTTCCGCCAAAGATACCAGTCCCCAAGCCAAACTGGATATCGTCAATCGTTTTAACAGTGGACAGCTCGATGTCGTCATTTTGAATCGCAGTGGCGCGACAGGGATTAGTCTCCATGCTTCCGAGAAATTTACCGACCAGCGCCCCCGCCACATGATTGTTGCCCAGGCTGAGCGGGATATTAACCAGATGATGCAAATGTTGGGACGGGCAAACCGTTTTGGGCAGGTTATCGAACCGAAATTCACCTTGGTGATGGCAGACGTTCCCGCCGAGAAACGCTTGGGCGCAATCTTGGCGAAAAAAATGGCATCCCTCAATGCCAATACCACCGGCGGACGGGATTCTGCCTTGAGCGTGGGTAATGTGACTGATTTTATGAATACCGCCGGGGAGGAAGTCATCACTGAATTGTTGGAGGAAAATCCCGAACTGGATGCAATGCTTTCCTATCCCACTAGGGGCAGTCTGAACAGTGAAACCGCTTTAATTCAGAAGGTTACAGGGCGCATTCCCCTTTTGCCTTTAGTGGAGCAGGAAGAACTGTACGGCATTATCGAAGCTGAAACCGAAGCCCTGATTAAACAAAAAGAGGCGATGGGGGAGAATATCCTCGCAGCGGATAAACTCGACCTCGATGCTCGCACCGTTGCCAGGATGGAAGTTGTGGCAGCAGATGACAGGGTTGTTAGCGAGTTTACTGGAGCCGTGATGCTGGAAGTGGTTGATGCCAAGGTGATCAATAAGCCACCGTCCCAACTACAGATCATCAATATAGTGCGGGAAAATCTCGCACAACCCAAGGTAAAAACCATTGACGAGAATGATCTGGAAGTTATTCAGGCGATCGCCGAACAACAGGGTCAGGTCAAACTCCAAGCCCTCCAAACCGCGATGACCACCTACCGAGAGCGGGTCTTATCCCAACTCAAATCTGCGGAAACCCTAGAAAAAACCCAGGAGAAACTCGACCAACAATGGGATGCCGTGCAAAAAATTATTGGGCAATTTCCAGTGGGAGAACCCGTCCAGTTTTTTAGCCTCGGTCTGGAGAATGTCAAAGTTTCCTCCGGGGTGGTAGTGGATATTGCCCAAAAAAGTCGGGCGATTGGTAGCCCCAGTGCTCCGACCAACTGGACGATGCAAATCATTAGCCTTGAAGGTAAACGGCTTTCCATCCCCTTTTCCAAAATCAATACCGGACGAGCCTCCAGCATTACCCTCAATACAGTTGATTCAGACCGTAATATTTACAGCGAATTTGACCGTCTACAACAGGCTCAGCGGACAGAAATGCAGGTCTTTACCGGCAATTTGCTGAAAGCCTACGAAAAATTTCCCAAGGGTAAGTTCGTCAACTTTACAGATAGTCAAGGGCAAACTCGGCAGGGACTGTTGATGCACCAAGATTTTGATATCGTCGAGCAGCTCCAGCAACAGCCCGTATTGTTTGAAAACCCAGAACAGGTAAGGCTTTTCCTCGCGGAATGGAGTCATCACCGAGGTGTGGTGGAATCCTTGGCGTTGGATTTAGCGATTAAAGCCAATGGTCAAGCCCGTTTAAATGGGGATGCTGCCGAATATTTTGTGGTGCAAGTGCCAGAAGCCACGAGTCGTGGCGGGAAATATTTTCTGAATGAATCCCTACTCCAAGCTGCCCAAGAAGAATTTTATTCCGTGGGTGGACGGATGGAAATGCGGGTACTTCCCCAGGATTTAGAGGCAGTGGTCAAAGTCCTAATGACAGAACTAGAGGTGAAATTAGCTGTCCATGATCCGAGTTATAAGGAATTACTGCGTGGTCATCTCGGGCAATCATTGCCGACTCTACAACCGGTTTCGCCCTCGGTAGCAAAACAAGAAGTGACGGAACAGTTGCAAATTTTTAATGCCCCGTCCGCTGAGATCCCGATTCCATCACCGCCCAAGTCTGCTGAACCCGTACCTGTAACACCAGCTGCTGAATCTGTTGCGCCAAGACCATCTTCAAGGACTAAAACCCAAGGCATTTTGTCGTCAGAAAAACAGGGGAGTCAGGCAGCGAAACATATCGCCCAACTTCTCCATGAATCGGGATTTGCAGAGTTGGTCTTGGCAGAAGAGAGTTTCCATCAGCGTTTTGAACAGGGGGGTTATTTACCTTTTGTGATTGAACGGCATGGTGAACAGCTTTATCTGAGCCATTACGCCGAATTAAATGGAGACCATTATATCGATGCGGAAATGGTATTTCGGATCGGGCAGCGGGGTAATTTATCGTTGCTAGAAACGGCGAGTTATAACCCTTTGACGGGAGGCGAACTACGGAATAAGGACTATCGTTTTGCGGAATTATTTTCTGGGAACCTGTTGGCACAGGGATGGGCGGAAGTCATGCAAGCCAGCCAGCAAGATGTTGCGCCAGAACCAGAGGAAGAGATCGTTGTTGTAGAGCCACCAGCAGCTCCCAAAACTCTAGAAATTCCTGAAAAAATAGCGTATCCACAGGAACAGCCTGCTCTAAAATCTGACCCACCGCTTCAGAATAGTTCCCCCTCTAGTCCGAGAGATTTGGTTGTTAGTCCGGAGAATTGGGAGACGGTGGCAAGGGCGATCGCCAAATCCCCAGCCTATTTGCAACGAATTCAAGAGGTAACGACAAAACCTTTACAGGACAAAGCTTTGACGGCGATGACAAAAGATTTTAAAGCGTTTCAGCAGTCTATGACAGCATTGCGGCAGTGGTATGCTCACGCCCGTTGTATCGATAAAACAGCCCAATATTTACAAGGAATTCAGGCGATCGCCGAACAATTCAAAGCTGGTCAACCCCTGAGTGAAGCTATCCACTCCGCCATGCAAGAAGATCGCCGGGTCGCTACCTTCGAGCAACTGGCAACGGACTTAGACCGCCAACATCCCGAAACTTTTCTCCAAACCGTCGCCCAACGAGGCTTACAGAAAGGACTCCAACTTCAAGAACTCGCCGCAACCCTATTACAGGGAGATCCAGCCCTGCGGGATATTCATAAAATTCAGCCCCAATCTACCCAAGCCTACCTTCAAAAAATCTTAACCACCGCCGAGCAATTATTCACCAGAGAACAGCTACAGCCCTTACCTATTCCAGCATCGAACGAACAACCTCACCACCATCCCAAGCTATAAACACCATGAATAACCCACAAAAAAACGTCCACGATCTCAACCAAGCTGTACTTACTACTGCCCTCAGTAAATTGGCGAGCAACTTGCAATCCTGCCAATCCCGCCTTGATTATGCCTGCGCTAGAGCGACCCGCGCCCAAAATGCTCACATCCAAGACAAACTATCCGAAGCATCCCTAAAACTGTCCGAAATGCTGGAAATTTTGGATGATGAAGCAATTCAGTCACTGATCAAAGCTCACCCAGAGCAAGATTTAGTGCAGGATTTCATTTTTGGGAAAACCATTTGCCCTCCAACCCGAGAAACCCAAGAAGAAGTTAATTTTTAGCCTTGAATATTCGGAATTCACGAATACAGAATAAAGATCACGAAAAGAACAAAAATCAATGCTAAAGTACACAAATATCCTGTTTTTACCTTAAATTTGCTGCCTTATCTCTCTTTAAAATCATCGCAAATTGACAAAGCTCTGCTGTATTATTCGGTAGTTTCTCTGCTGGTTTACCAAATTGTTTTGACATGAGGATAATTCAATATTTTCTGGTCACGAGTAATTAGTGGAATGTCATAACGTCGAGCCATGGCAACTAGGATTCTATCAGCAGGATCTTTGTGAAATTCCCCTGGAAGGTTGGCACTATGGAGTGCATCAAGCGGTGAAAGAGATTCAATAGTTGTACCTGGTTGTTGTTGGGCAAGCTTGAACCATTGCTCAATAGGTAAAGGAAGTATCAGTTTATTGAGACTTTGTTTGGTAGAAATTTCCCAAACTGAAATGCTAGAGATGAGGATACTGTTGCTGTTTTCTGCTTCAGTGACGATGTTTTTGGCTGGTTCCGAGAGTTGGTTCGGGTTGTGCAGTAACCAAAGCCATACATGGGTATCGAGAAGGATCACTCCGTTAATGCCTCCCAGAGTTCAGGCATGGGTTCGTCAAAGTCCTCGCTGATGGTGATTGGCAACCCACGAAGAGGATAATTCTTTTGGGATATGTTAGGAATGCTTGTGTCCTGTTGAATCGCATTTAGTAGTGTTTGGACGAGTTGCCATTTTTCGGGGGTAGGTAGCTGGAGTACTTGGTTTTGGAGATCTTGAAATGTCATCGCTTTTTTTGCCTGGTTTTAATTTTATTCTAAAAAAGAAATTTCCAGACTTTGCTTATTGAAATGAAAAACTGGGTTTGTATGGAGCTCACTACCCGCTCTTTGATACCTTGACGATGAAGTATCTCGATGGTGTTGGCATCTGTCAAGTCAAGAATTCGCTTTAGAGCAGAAAACTTTGATTGAGGATCGAGCTATTCATTCAGCCCCAATCTACCCAAGCCTACCTCCAAAAAATCCTGACCACCGCCGAGCAACTCTTCACCAAAGAACAGCCACAACCCATACCCATTCCAGTACCTAACGAACAACCTCACCACCATCCCAAGCTATAAACACCATGAATAACCCCCAAAAAAATGTCCACGATCTCAACCAAGCCGTACTCATCACTGCCCTCAGTAAATTGGCGAGCAACTTGCAATCCTGCCAATCCCGCCTTGATTATGCCTGCGCTAGAGCGACCCGCGCCCAAAAGAGCTATTGTCAAATCTGGTGTATGGAAAAGAATTAAGCAGCGTCCTGTTGTTGAGATGATGGGGTTGTTTTTTGAATTTTCAATCCATCTTTAAATTGAACTCCTTCAATGACATCGGCCAGATATTTGAAACCGCGAATGCGCAACC
>CALRTB020000034.1:0-9342 GCA_943371005.1 Sphingobacterium thalpophilum | reverse complement strand
AAGTAAGGGTTCAAGGAGAGACCATTGGTCATCGGTGAGGTTTGTCGGATAGGATGTAGGCATGATTTTTGAGATTAGAGATTTATGTACTCCTACAGGCTAAATCTCTATTTTTTTATCCGCCATACCCTTCTCAGACATCCTGTTAGAGATATGCGTTATTATCAAGATTAAAATTACCCATATCCATGAATAGCTTAGTATCAATTCTCATTCCTTGTTATAACGCTGAACAGTGGATTGCTGAAACTATTGAATCAGCACTGGCTCAAACTTGGCAAAATAAAGAAATTATTATTGTTGATGATGGCTCAACGGATAACAGCTTATCTATTGCTAGAAGCTATGAATCATCACAAGTAAAAGTTATTGCTCAGGAAAATAGAGGCGCTTCATCGGCTAGGAATAGGGCATTAAAAGAAGCTCAAGGAGATTTTATTCAATATTTGGATGCGGATGATTTATTAGCATCAAATAAAATAGAACTCCAAATTCAGTTACTTTTAAAAGAAGACAATTTTGCTTGTATTGCATCTGGTGAATGGGGACGTTTTTATAAAAATCCTTCTGAAACATTATTTATACCCGAACCAGTCTGGAATGACTTATCTCCTGTTGATTGGCTTGTCTGTTCTTGGAATGGAGGAGGGATGATGCCTTTACACGCTTGGCTTATACCTCGCCATATTGCGGATAAGGCAGGTTTTTGGGATGAAAGATTATCCCTTAATGATGATGGAGAATATTTTTGTCGAGTGGTGTTAGCTAGTGAAGGGGTAAAGTTTTGTCGAGGGGCAAAAAGTTACTATCGATCGGGACTTGAAAATAGTTTAAGTCGTTGTACTACTGTAGCTTATGTTGAATCGGCATTTTTAGCTTTAGAACTAGGAATAAATAACTTATTAAAACAGGAGAATACACCTTACACTCGACAAGCCTGTGCAAATGCTTTTCAGAGGTTCATTTATTCAATTTACCCAGAGTATCCTGATTTCGTCAGTCAAGCGGAAGATAAAGTTAAAACTTTAGGTGGAAGTAACTTAAAACCTTCAGGAGGAACTATCTTTCAAATACTTATGAATACAATGGGTTGGAAAGCTGCCAGAAACATTCAAAAGCTGTACTATCAAACAAAATCGTGAGACTAGAATTACTTTACAACCCAAGAGTATTAATTGAGCGTTTAGCGATCGCATCCCAACGATCGAGGAGATTAGCAAAATTAAAAAATACCGTTGCCAAACATCTAAAATTAGGTCATATTGACTCCTTGGAGTTACTAGAATTAACAAAAAACAATCCTCCTCAAGTTATTTATGACATAGGGGCGAACGTTGGTACTTGGGCATTACTAGCCAAAGCCTTGTTTCCTCAATCCGAGATTCATTGCTTCGAGCCTTTACCAATGCACCATGCAGAATTTCACAAAAACACGGACAAAATAGATCATATCTATTTACACAATGTTGCTTTGGGTTCTAATTATGCCACTTTAAAAATGCAAGTTGCGAGTTTTTCCGATGCCTCTAGTTTACTAGAAATAGATTCAGCAACAGAAAACTGTTTTGGCGTAACTAAGTCAGGGGAAGAAGATGTTTTGGTAGTACCATTAGATGACTATCGTAAAAAAAATCAATTACCCTTGCCCGATCTCCTTAAACTTGATATTCAAGGTTATGAATTAGAAGCCCTTAAGGGTGGAGAAGAATGCTTAAGTCACGCCCAGTTTTTAATAGTAGAGGTGAGTTTTTTACCATTTTATAAAAATCAGGCATTTTTTCATGACATTATTACCTATCTTGCATCGAGAAACTTTTATCTTATAGCTTAGGAGTGAACACCGTATTAGGGAGACAATTAGCACAAACTGATGTCTTATTTAAACGTGGAACATAAATTGTGAATAAAAACAATGAGAATTTTTTTAAGTTGTCAGCAATCACTAACTAATCACCCAGTACCTGCCTATCAATTCTGGGAGTTTTATTTCAAAAAAGGGATAGAAGAAGCAGGTTATGACTGGCTAGAAGCGAATGAAGTTGATTGGGCTGAAGGATTAGTTTATCATCAGAATCGAGAGCAATTGCAAAAATGGCTCGATTGCACTTGGACAAAAACGATTGTCGAAATCAAGAAAAAGCATCAAGAAAAACCTATAGACTTATTTTTAAGCTATCTATTTCCTCACCAAATTGATCCTAATGCTATTGAAGAAATAAAAAAATTAGGCATTCCCTGCGTTAACTTTTTCTGTGATAATGTCCGGCAATTTATAAATGTACCTAAACAGTTTTATTGTTTTGATTTACACTGGGTTCCTGAGTGTAAAGCTCTGCCCATGTATAAAAAAGCGAGTCTTAATTACATTCATGCTCCTATGCCGGTTTGGGTTGCTCCTGAACATCGACAATGGAAACATCAAGAAAATTATGGAGTAAGTTTTATTGGTTCACGGGATATTCAGAGAGAGAGGTTATTTGCAGAAGTTATCAATCTTGGTATTGATAATTTGGAAATTAGGGGGGCAGGATGGTTAAAGAATCTTTCCTTTGAATCGGAATCTTCTCCAGAGGTATCATTCTCTCCAAATTTTAGAAACACCATAAATAATCAAATTCAGCAAATTAAAAATTATGGAATGAGAGCATGGCTAAGAAAGTTAGAGGCGAAAAGAATCCCCAAAATAGCCGATGAAATCTTTATGCCTTATGTTAGAGATAAACCCGATTTTAACCAATATATAAAAATTACTCAAGAAAGCCAAATTACTTTAGGAGTTAATCGTTATCCTAGTTTTCGTCATCCCCAAAATCATCCTGATACCTACTCTCGCATGAGGGATATAGAGGCTCCAATGTTAGGGGCTTGTTACTTAACGGAATGGACGGAAGGACTTGATTTGCTTTACGATTTAGGGGAAGAAATTGAGACATATAAGTCTGCCGAAGAAATGGTGGAAAAAATAAAAGAGTTGAGTGGTAATTCCCATAAACGTTGCCAAATGAGAGAACAAGCCCAAATTAAAACCTTAGAAAAACTTAGTATCATATCGAGTCTGCAAAAAATTCTTGAAAACTTTAATTTATGAATGGACAAATTCCAGAAAATAAGAGTCATATCGCTGTCATTGATACATTGAGAGGAATTGCCGCCTTAATGGTTGTCATAGTCCATATCTCTATGAGGTTAGAGCCGTCTTGGTTGACAATGATTGCATCTTACGGACAACATGGAGTTATCATTTTTTTGCAATCTCTGGCTTTATTATCCCTTATTCTCTATGGAAAAGTAATTATAGTTACCGAGCATTTCCTAATTTTTTGTTGAGGCGAATTGCTAGACTAAACCCTCCTTATTATGTAACTTTATTATTATTATTATTATTCATAACAATTAAAGTCATTAATCCTCAAGCTGAAGGAGAACATTTAGTAGTATCTGTAAAAAAAATAGTACTTCATTTATTTTACTTGGTTCCTTTTTTTAATGAAACTTGGTTTGACAATATTTTTTGGACTTTAGCGATCGAGTTCCAGTACTATATTTTAATTGCATTACTATATCCTTTTCTAATAAAGCAAAATAAATATTTAGTTATAGTTTTGATCGTTTTTCTCTGCTTCAGTCACTATTTACCATTTGCAAAAACAACTCTCAGCATTGCTAACTATAGCACTCCTTTTCTTTTAGGAATTACTGCTTTTTTATATAAAATCAATAAAATTAATAATCGGCAAATGTTGATTCTTTCCTTAGTTTTAATTTATTTATGTAAATCTCAAATTTCTGGTACAAGAATGATTTTTGGACTGTTTGCATTGATTGCTATTCTGTTTTGGAAATTTCGATCTAAACCAACAGATTTCTTAGGTCAAATATCTTATTCTCTGTACTTAACTCATAATTTATTTTTTATACTAGCTTTTAGCTTAACCGAGAAATTAATTGACCTTAAATCTATGGTTTTAGTCAATAATTGTTTTGTTTTTATCTTTTTTGTTTTATCTATCCCCGTAGCGTATGCTTACTATATTGCGGTAGAAAAACCTTCTATTGCATTGGCATTAAAATATAAACCTCAGTCAAAATCAATCTCTTAAAAAATGAGTCGCATTTGCTTATACTATAAAAATCCTCCTCCTCAAGATCGTTTTATTAAGGGCGATCGTCATATTCTCCCTGTCATTAGAAGAATCATTCGGGGAAAACCCCGTGCAGGAGGAGTCGATAAAGTTTTTATCAATCTCTGCTTGGGTTTAGATAAATTGAATATTAAATATGAAGTGAATTTACCATTTAATCAACTTACCCAAGATGATTATATTGGCGTACTAGGAAGAGGACGTTATTGTTTAGAAGGTTATAATTATCCTTATCCCATTGTGGCAGGTATTGGCTTGATGACTCACCCGAGTGAATGGCCTAATTTGTTTGAGGAATATCCTGTGGTGAAATATCTTCAACATTCTGAATGGGCAAACAATGTTTATAAACCATATTTTGGTGATAATCGCTGTGAAATTTGGCCGGTGGGTATTGACACCTATAAATGGAAACCTTCGGAAAATCAAAAAAACTTTGATTTCTTGATTTATATTAAAATTATGTGGGATTATGATTTAACTTCCCAAAAAATTTTACAGCCTATATATAAATTATTAAAATCAAAAGGCTTAAGTTTTCAGGAGTTACGTTATGGCTTTTATCAACCTGAAGCTTATCAAGCTAGTTTAGCCCAATGCCGAGCAATGATTTTCTTGTGTGAGCATGAAAGTCAAGGAATTGCTTATCAAGAATGTCTTGCCAGTGGAGTACCCATTATCGCTTGGGATCAAGGACAATGTTTAGATCCTAACCGTTTTCAGTGGGGACAACCCTATATAGAAGCAACGTCTGTACCTTATTGGAGTGATCGCTGTGGGATAAAATTTAAAGATATTCAAGAATTTCCTGATAAGTTGGAGGAATTTCTGGAGAAACTGAATAGTCAATATTTTGCCCCCCGTGAGTATATCTTAGAAAATCTGACTTTAGAGAGGTGCGCTCAAAAATATCTAGAAATTTTAGAGCAAGCTCAGACTGGACAAGTTGTTTAACATGGCAAAGATTCTGATTCTCATTGGTGCCCATATCTGCACTGCTCCGCGCCCTCAAAAAGAAGCAGAAACCCTTACCGATGCTGGTTATGATGTTACGGTTATGGGTTTTTGGTCTGATCCTGAGTTAATCAAGCGCGATCGCCTCTTAATGAGGAATAAAAAATGGCAATTTAAACCTATCATCGACTTTCAACCCTCTAATAAGTGGAATAATTTATTAGTTCGCGGGCAAGGGCGGATTGCTAGGGAATTATATCAAAAGCTCGGTATTTTCTCCCCTGATTTATTGGGATATGGGACAAAAAAAATGCTCAAAGCAGCTCGTAAAATCCGTGCTGATTTAACGATTGTTCACTCGGAAGGAGGATTATGGGTTGGTAGTCAGTTGTTAAAAGAGGGGTTTCAAGTGGGGGTTGACTTTGAAGATTGGTTTTCTGAAGATTTATTGCCCGAAGCGAGAAAAAATCGCCCTATTCCACAACTAAAAGCCCTTGAAGGTGAACTTATAAATAAATGTTCCTATTGCTTAACTACTTCTCATGTTATGGCAAATGCCCTAGCAAATGCTTATCAAGCCCCTAAGCCTACCATTATTTATAATACTTTTCCCCTAAAAGAAAGAGAACAAATTGATGGCAAATTTCTCGATCGTCATAATCCAGAGATTCCCTCTTTACATTGGTTTTCTCAAACTATCGGGGAGGGGAGAGGTTTAGAAATCTTCTTTCAAGCATTGGCTGATATAAAAACGCCTGTAGAAGTTCATTTGCGGGGAAACTATCCCGAAAGTTCTCGGCAATGGTTAGAGCCTTTAATTCCTGATAACTGGAAAGATTTTATTTTTATTCATCCCAGCGTACCTAATTCTCAGTTGCTTTCTCGCATCGCTGAACATGATATCGGGTTGGCATTGGAAAGAAAAGATATTCCCAGTCGGGATTTAACTATAACCAATAAAGTTTTTCAATATTTACAAGGAGGTTTGGCAGTTATTGCCACAGATACGGAAGGACAGCAGGAGGTTTTTTCCCAAGCCCCAGATATTGGAGAAATTGTCCCTCACGGAGATTCTTTAGCACTGGCACAAGCCATTAACAGTTTATTGGGCGATCGCACTAGACTAGATAGAGCAAAATCTTCAGCGCTCAAGGCTTTTCAAGAGAAGTTCTGCTGGGAGAGGCAAAATCGTTTATCGTCAAGTAGTGTTCTTCATAATATTTGACTGTTGAAACTCAATTAGCATAAATTAAAATATTCTATAAAAATGCGTATTTTACTGACATCAGATCCGGAAATTCCCGTACCTCCTCTTCTATATGGGGGAGTCCAAAGGTTGGTTGATTCCTTATTACATAACTTAAAATCCCGTGGTCATAAAGTTGGTTTAGTTGCACATCCAGAATCTACCTCCCCAGCAGATTACTTTCTTCCATGGCAGGGACAAGAGTCTCAAGGAATCTTAAATACATTCCGCAATACTGCTACATTAAGGCGAGCAATTAAAACTTTTCAGCCAGATATAATACACAGTTTTTCACGTTTGGCTTATTTGTTGCCTTGTCTATCTTCGTCCTTACCCAAAATAATGTCTTATGGGAGAGTGCCGTCCTACTACACAACACATTGGGCTACAAAACTAGCTAGTGAAAGTCTTGTCTTTGCAGCATGTAGCAATTACATCCGAGATATTGGTCAACAATCTGGTGGAAATTGGACAACGATTTACAACTGGGTAGATATTGAAAAATACACCTTTCAACCTAAAGTTTGTTCAGATGCCCCTTTGGTTTTCTTAAGCCGTGTTGAACGTATTAAGGGAGCACACACAGCAATCGAAATTGCAAAAAGATCTAACAAAAAGCTTATTATTGCAGGTAACTATATTGAGACTGGTGAATCTGGCAAATATTGGCATGAAGAAGTTAAACCCCAAATAGATGGTGAAAATATTCAATATATTGGCCCGGTAAATGATCAACAAAAAGATGAACTTCTCGGTCAAGCTCTAGCTATGGTTGTGCCCATTGAATGGGATGAACCCTTTGGTATTGTTTTTGCCGAAGCCTTAGCGTGTGGCACTCCGGTTATTTCCTGTCCTAGAGGGGCATTGCCTGAGATTGTACGACAAGGCATTGATGGTTTTTTAATTAATGATATAGAAGAAGGATGTCAAGCAGTGGAAGATATTTCTAGGCTCGATCGACTTAATTGCCGTAACAGAGTAGAGGATTGTTTTTCGGCAGATGCTATCATCAGTCAGTATGAGCAATTGTATCGTAAATTATGTAGTCAATTAGTAGGCTAATTAATGGTGATAAACCGAACATGTTTAATTTTTGGAGTTAAACAATAAATCAACAACAAGAATATTATTTCCCTTTAGTATTAAAAACCTACAGAAAAAATACTGATAAATTATGCTTCCTAACTTTCTTGGTATTGGTGCTCCCAAATGTGGAACAACTTGGCTTGCGAAGTGCTTGTCAGAACATCCGGATATATATATGGCTACCGCTAAAGAGACAATGTTTTTCTCTTCGTCATATGTGCCAGAAAAATTTAAAGATGAATATGAAGCTCATTTTTCTACAGCAGGCACTGAAAAAGCGATAGGAGAATTTTCTGTAGACTATTTTACAGATCCTCATGCACCTAAGCGTATCAAAGAGCACCTATCAAATCCTAAATTTGTCATCGTATTACGCAACCCAATGGAACAAGTATATTCTTTTTATTGGCATTTGAGACGACAAAATTTTGGCCGATGGGATGCAAGTACCCGATGGAGTTTTGAAGAGGCATTAGAATATATTCCAGAGATATTATTAGATACATGTTATTACGCCAAACATTTAAGATTCTGGTTTCAGCACTTTGACAAGGAGCAGTTTCACATTGTTCTTTATGATGAGATTTGTAGTTCTCCACGGCTTGTTCTCAGAGACTTATTTACTTTTCTAAATGTTGATCCCGATTTCACTCCGCAATCATTAGCTAATAACGATTTTTCTACAAGGAAAGGCGTATCCCCCAGAAATCAGATAATGGATAAGTTACATGCTTCTTTATATGAATTTTTGAATCAACAAATTTACATGCCATTAAAGCGTAAATTCGGTGTAAAAAAGATTGCATCATTGAAAGATAAACTCCGAGTCAGAGTTCTTCTGCAAATGATATTCTATCAAGAAGGGTATCCGGCAATGAAAAAACAGACAAGAATCAAACTCAATAGCATTTTTACTCCTCAAATAAAAGAATTAGAGCTTTTATTGGAACAAGATTTAAAGTCTTGGCTAACAAATGACCACTGATATTATAGAGTGTGATATCCAGCCTCGTAATAAAATAATCCACGATCATAGATCGGAAGTTGATTATAGATGAAAAATATTTCAATTCAATCTTACCCATTTGGTTTGGAGCATATACAAACGGTAGACTTTCCCCATAAGCTAGGCATTTGTGAACGATTATTCGGCAAGGCGATCGCCCCTTGGGGAATCTGCTGGGTCAAAACAGGCGCAGGATTAGTCTGGAAACTTGATCTTGCTAATCCAACCCATCGCTGGATTGTGTATGGCAAATATGAAGGTGCGGCCTTTCTCAACTGGGCTAAAAATTATCTACCCAGCAACGGCATTGTCATTGACTCTGGTGCCAGTATTGGTCAGATGTTAATGTACCTCGCTCAATACGTTCCTCAAGGAAAAGTTCTTGCCTTCGAGCCTGGGCAGGAAGCTGCAGATTGGCTCCAGGAATGCTTAGAAAAGAATCCCCAACTACCTGTGGAACTCATTCGAGCTGGTCTGGGGAAAGAGGTAACCCAATTAAAACTTCGTCCCATGGGAGATGCTCACCAACATGGCGCCCAAAGCCAAATTTCTGAAACGGATGGAGAATCTATTAAGATTGTAAAACTAGCCCCTGAACTGGAGGCTAGAGGCATTCAAACTATTGATTTATGGGCTTTAGATGTGGAAGGCTATGAAATTCCAGCCCTACAGGGTGCAGAAGACTGGTTAAAAGAGAAGCGGATCAAAGCACTTTATGTAGAACTTAGCGGAGAGAATAGCCAAAAAGTGAGGGATTATCTAAGAGGATGTCTGAGAAAATATTGTAAGGATTACGCCAAGCGCCTCAGAAGGATGCGAATGGATGCTAGATATATCCAAGCCTCCGCACTCCTTGTACTACATTCATAGTCTCGACTCAAACGGCGGCACCAGTAAAACCAGCCAAA
>CALRTB020000033.1:0-10989 GCA_943371005.1 Sphingobacterium thalpophilum | reverse complement strand
ATCTCCAGCAACACCAGCTCCATTGGTCTCAACTCCAGCAACATCTCCAGCAACACCAGCGGCATTACCCTGAATTCGAGTAACATTTCCAGCAATACCAGCTCCATTGGTCTCAACTCCAGCAGCATTCAAGTCAACACCGATAACATCTCAAGCAATACCAGCTCTATCGGGCTCAACTCCAGCAACATTTCCAGCAACACCAGTGGCATTACCCTGAATTCGAGCAACATCTCAAGCAATACCAGCGGCATTACCCTGAATTCGAGCAATATCTCCAGCAACACCAGTGGTATCACCCTCAACTCCAGCAATATCTCCAGCAACACCAGCGGCATTGGTCTGAACTCAAGTAACATTTCCAGCAATACCAGCAGCATTGGAATACTCTCGAGTAACATCAGCGGCATTGGTCTGAACTCAAGTAACATTTCCAGCAATACCAGCGGCATCGGTCTGAACTCCAGCAATATCTCCAGCAACACCAGCAACATCTCTGATAACACAGTTGACATTGCGGAAAATACCAGCAGAATCTCAACCAACTCGGCTAGCATTGCAGAAAATAGAGAGCTTATTGGTCAAGCTTTCAGTGAAATTGAAGAAAATAGTTCTGGTATCGCAATGGCTCTCGCCTTATCCAGTCTGACTAAGAGCATTCCAGCTGGAAAAAGTCAGGGCATTGGGATTGCAATCGGTACTTTTAAAGGCCAACAATCTATCGCCGCTAGTGGAACCTTCCTGTTCACCGATCCTAATAGTCCGGGGCCCCAAATTATTTTCAATACAGGTGTCGGTTTTGGAATTAATAAATCTACTTTTGGGGCAGCCGCTGGCTTATCTGTTTTTTGGTGAGTGAATCAATCGCCAATCACAAGTATTTTATTCCCCTCTAAAATAGACAAACTCAAGCTATAGTGAACCTAAATGAATCCAAAAAATATTCGGTCCATGAAAAATAGTTTTAGACGTAATTTTTTAAGTCAAACCTTACCGATAGTCGCTTTAGGAGCGATGTCTCTGTCTATATTCTGTCTTTCTGTCTCACCGTTGAGAGCACAGCCTATTCCAGAGCAAGAATTTCGACCTGCAATTACAACAGAAAATGATAAAACTTTCCTGCGTTCTTTAATCACATCTTCTCTAATTGCTTTAAACCAAGCCAATTCAACCAATAATTATTCAGTATTAAGAGAGTTGAGCTCTCCCACTTTTCAAGCCAATAATAGTAATGAAGATCTCCAGGAGATTTTTGCTGAAATCAGGAATTCTAATCTTGATTTTTCCGCCATTGTAAATTACGAACCAGTGTTTGAAGCGGAACCAGTCTTGGATTCTCAAAATAATTTACTGGTTAAAGGATACTTCCCAGCTGCACTAAAGATTGAATTTGATTTTGTGTATCAACTTATAGATGGCAATTTTGTAATTGATGTGTTCTCTGTTTCGATTGCCCCTAATAGCGAAGCACCCGAAGCCGATCGATAGTCTCAATTGGAAATGTAATAACACAATCTTATGCCAACTTAAAGGATTTACTTTACAGTGATCACTTTTACCTGGAGATCAATGTCTTTACAATAGATTTGTATACTTCTATATTACTGACATTCCTAATGCTAAATTGATGTAGAGCTTGCTTGGCTAGATGTCTATATTGCTCTAAATTAGAGTCATGGGTCTCTAAAGCCAGCTTGAGTGCATCTGCTCCTTTGTAAACATCAAAATCAGGATAATAGTATCCATAATCTTTCATTAGGCTAGAATTGTGAACCAAAGGAATGTTGTAATAAAGAGCATCCAAGTATAAATAATTTAGTTCACACAGATGTTGGTGACTAATAATAACATTGCAATCAAAATGGAGAATATCAACGATTGGATAGCGATGCTCTGCTGTAAATAAATTTTTACTCTGAAAATAATCAAAAAAATGTCGAAAGCTTTGGCGCTGATGAAGATGTGTCGCAGAATAGATACGAACTGTCTTCTCACCTAAAACTTTTGGCTCCCTCATAAATAATGATTCTACAATACATGCTGGGATCATTAAATTTTTCACAAGATCAATATTTGCTTCCAAAATACCAATATGTTTGTTTTTGACGTTAGGAACATAGTGGGGACAAAAATTTGGGTTTTCTGTTTTTCTCAGACTCTCAAACTTCTCTAGAAACCAAGGTTCATATATATATGGACAAATTGTAACAGGAGCCTTTGTCAATGTTTCAACATAACTTTTGTGATAAGCATGATGCGGGCTGATCCAGTTTTCATCAATAAGGCCCTGCTCGTAAGGTGGGAGAGCACCAATATAGCGATTTTCTATATCAAAAATAAGATCTTCCATTAAGCCTAGCATCACAATGCCGACTAATAAGCTGACGAATTTAGTTGAAAAGCGCTGCTTGATTTTTTTGATATACTCCCCAGGTAAATAGGCCTCTGTATGAATCAGAATATCGTAGACAATAGGCTTGTCTAATTGAGGATTCAGACATTCAAGTTCTACTAATGGTGTGCTGTCTCCTACTATTTCTTGGTTCTTTAAAGACTCCTGCAAGCAATTTTCTTCAGTTAAAACATAGGACACTTCATATTCAGGAACCGAAGAAAACAAAGCAGCCAAGAAAAAAGTATGTTGCTCTAAGCCATATGTGAACTTATTCTCAAGGCTTTTGTACTTGCCTATCACAAAACCGATTTTCACTTTCTTTGCTTGGATCATAGGAAAACAGATTGACGGGCTTCTAAAAACAATAAGCTTGGCACTACTCAGGAAATGTTATTAAATGTTTTTGAAGGACACGATTTTTGTTGTATTTACTATTTTGCATAAATCTAGGATTTCTGTATTCATAATCACAGCCATAAAAAAGGCTTAAAACTTATATTATCTTGGGTGGTTTTTAGAAAAATGTTTTTCAGAGATTGTAAAATGATTTTCAAAAAAACGCGACTTTCTCCCTTAGCGTAGAACATGACTCGTTAAGCTTGAGATATGTCTACTAGATTCCGAGGAGGTTAAACGTGAATGCATCAGAACGGGCCTTAGGCGTTGAGCTGGCGACGAAAATTGCCTCGGTGGTAAATTTATTCCGGGCCGAATTTCCCGATGCCAAAGCAGACCTCAAACCCTGGCGCAATGACCCCGAAACCCGTGAATGGATGGACCCAGATTCCATTGACATTGGCTTTCACCTGCCGGGCTGGAGTCCCCGTTTCCAAAGTCGGAGCATGTTGGTGCAAATTCGTTTTTTCACAGATCCCCTGGATCAAGTGCAAACCTTTATCGGCATTGAAACGGCGGGTTTTAACCACCAAGGGGAAGCTTGGCGACTCTCAACGATTGCCCAGTGGCAACTGGTCGGCAATTATCAACCCGCTAAAGATGTCTGCGATCGCCTCCAGCGATTTTCCCAAAAAGCCTTTGAATTGTTTGCTTCGGGATCATCCGATGCCATCACCTAGGCAGTTGAGGTAAGCTGCCTTGCTTCCAGCCACTGTTGCAAAATAATTTGGGCTGCCCGCTGATCGACGAGGCCCTTTTGTTGGCGGTCATATTGCTTTTCGGCTTTGAGTTGGTTTTCTGCTTCGACGGAGGTTAAGCGTTCGTCCACATATTCAATGGGGAGTCTAAAGGCCTCTGCCAATTTACGGGCAAACTTTTGGGTTTGTTTCGCCTGTTTCCCTAGGCTGCCATCCATAGCATAGGGCAGACCCACCACCAAAACTTGAATGTGGCGCTGTTCAATCCAATGGTGAATTGCTGCTAAATCCGCTTCTAGGGTGGTGCGTTGAATGGTCGTTAAAGCCGTCGCCAACAGTCCCAAACCGTCACATCCAGCCACCCCAATGCGTTTACGGCCAATATCAAGGCCCAATGCGGCTACTGGTTCCATCTGCTGTTCCTAATTTTCCGGGAAGAAATCCCGCTGTGGGGATTCCTTTGGCAATTTTAGGCTGGGATGGTTTTTAAACCAATGGATGCGGCTGGGGATCGGCGATCGCATCGGCTGCAAACCCTGTAAGACCCCTGATAGTTGTAATGCTTCGAGGGGCTGGGATTCGCGTACTTTGTGCCACACCGAGCGAGACATCAAGAGTGTATGCTCCCTGGGAGTTGCACCCACCGTTTCAAAAAATTCTTCCCGTTCCGGCTGATAATCCGTAGAGGTAGTCAACAGAGGTTGTTCTGGTCGGATCTGAGCGATCTGCGCCATTTTAATCATCAGTTCCGGATAGAGCCAGGTGTAGGCCGGGTGCACCGTCAGGCGACCGTGGTGGGGTTTGTGGTCTTGGTGGGCCAGTTGCACCGCGAAATAACCAATGGCGGCTTTCCGTTGGGGCTCAAAAACATACCCTTCGACCACATCCACATGCTGAGTCCAATTTTTAACGCGGCAGATTAAATTGCTGAGGGGCGCACTCTTAAAGTCTTGGACATGGCGATCAAAGACCTGCCTGAGCATTGGCGGCATGGAGGCAGTATCTAGTTGGTACAGCAAGCGGGCATCAGCATTACCCACGGGCATCAAATTGGGCAGGGCGGGTTCCTGGAGGGCCAATTCGCTGAGAATTTCCGGGGCGATCGCCCAGTAGGTGAGTTTCGCGAGGGGCTGGAAACCATTTTGACGGTAGAGGCTGAGGGTCTGTTGGGCGTTAACATTCACCTCTAACACCCAGTTACGGGCTTCCACGACATGGTCAAAGCAATACCGGAGCAGGGCCGAACCGGGATCCCGTGCGGAGCCATGGTATTGCAATTTGGGGAACTGGGGGTCGATGATCACCTGTTCGACGCGCCAGGTACTTTGGGAAGAGTTGAAGGGGCAGATCTTCACAAAGCCCACAAGCTGGCCATCGACTTCAATCACATAGCCATGGAAACTATACTGGTTGGGATTTGGAAAGAAGCTCAGTAGCTTAACAAGGCCGTAAAAATTCTTAGTATTTTCGAGGTGGTCTTCAAGGGGCATATCGAGGGGAGAGGCCCCGTCTAGATCCGCTGCGGCGGCAAAGTTGGCAATCGCCGTGAGATCTCGATACTGTACTGGCCGGATGGATACTTTGCCTTGTTTGCTCATTCCCGCTGTCATGGTCAGTATTGTCCCCAATTCAGTCCGCTGTTGCCCCTATCTTAACGGGTTTATGGGTTGAATGCACCGACTCAAATCTGGCTCAGCTTTCTCCTTGAAAATCTTGATAGCGCCGCACAATCACAAGGCGATCGCCCACGACCGGATTCCGCGCCACGAAGTTTCCCGCTAAATCCTCCACGACCATCTTCTTAAAATCTAGCAACTGGGCTAGGTCTAAAACTTCCATGCCCAAACGATCTTGCAACCCTTCTCGCAAGAGATACCAAGCATCACCCACGGTAATTCGCAGGGTATTGGTTTCAAAATCGGCTTGGATGGTGCGCACAATGTTGTCCCCATAGGGTTGGGTGACTTCATCTAGCTGAGCCTGGATCGCCGCAATCAAACGCTGTTCCGGGGTCAGGGGTTTGGGGGGTTCTGCGCTGGCGGCTGGGGCCGGTTCTGAAACTTTGGGGGCCACTTGCGGCGCGGGGGTTTCTGGCTTGGGGGTAACAGGAGAGACTTCTTCTGTCGGCTCCGTCACTGGGGATTGGGCAATTTCTTCGCTGATCTGGGGCGTTTGGGTGGTGAACTTCCAGAGAAAAATAAAGGCGATCGCCGCCGTTGCCGCCCCAAGCCAAAGTTTTTGTTGCTGCCACCAAGGTTGTCGCCGAGGCCGACGGGGTACGGGTTCAACACGCCGGGGTTTAACCTTGGGCACTGGGGTCGTCGGTACTTCAACCCCAGGAGTATTCGCAGGGACTTCCACTACGGGGGTAACCGCTTCTGGGCTTGCTGCTGGTTGTTCCCGTTTCAGTTGCCGAATCAGATTTTCTGTATCGGTGCTTAGGGTATCGAGGGCCGCCGTTGGAATTTGGGCGGTACTTGTTTCCAGGTCGGCCACCACCTGTTGCAATTGGGCTAGGGTTTGTTTGAGACGACTCAGGGAGGCTTGGGGATCAGCTTGGCTCATGGGTTACGCCAAAAATTACAAAACATCACACAGCAGCAGAAAATCTGCGTCCCCATTTTAGGCGATCGCCTTCCCCTGGTGATGGTTTTACCAAAAGCTGGTCGTTGCCTGTTTAACGAGTGCAGACTACCAATATTTCCAAGAATCTTTCCTGGGGGGTTGCCATTTTTCTTTAGGGGGTTTATGCTAGTAAAAGCGCCGCGGGATAGAGCAGTCTGGTAGCTCGTCGGGCTCATAACCCGAAGGTCGGTGGTTCAAATCCGCCTCCCGCCACCAAATCGAATCAGAAAGCAATGCCTCACCTTTGGTGGGGCTTTGTTGTTTTAAGTGGCGCGGGGTAGGAATACTCAATCGTGAGGTTGGGATGCCCCGTCCGCTTGCGGCGGGGAAGATGTCACAGATTGTCACTTGTTAGCAAACCATTGCCGTCAAACTGAGAACTCCACAATACAATGCCAAAGTAAGAGAGGCAGCGGGACAACCACGGAACTTCTTTGATCGCGACATCGCCCAGGGAATTTTTTGGCTGAGTCCGCCGTGTATTTTGATATTGCGGTACAGCGGAGATTTTTTATGCGTGCAGTTTTAATGGCTGGCGGTGCCGGGACAAGACTACGTCCCCTGACTTGTGATTTACCGAAGCCGATGGTGCCAGTGCTCAATCGCCCCATTGCCGAGCACATTATTAACCTACTCAAGCGCCACCGCATTACCGAAGTCATTGCCACGCTCCATTATGTGCCGGACATCATGCGGGACTACTTTCAGGATGGTCACGAGTTTGGTGTCAAAATGCATTATGCCGTAGAAGAAGATCAACCCCTCGGCACCGCTGGCTGCGTCAAAAATGTCGAAGAACTGCTCACTGAGACCTTTGTCGTGATTAGTGGTGATAGCATTACCGATTTTGATCTCGCGGCGGCGATCGCCTTCCACCGCGAAAAAGGTTCTAAGGCGACCCTCGTCCTTACCCGTGTGCCTAACCCCGTTGAGTTTGGCGTCGTTATTACCGAAGAAAACGGGCAAATTAGTCGCTTCCTCGAAAAGCCCTCCACCAGCGAAATTTTCTCTGATACCGTCAACACAGGGACTTACATCCTTGAGCCGGAGGTGCTGAAATATCTTCCGGAAAATGAAGAATGCGACTTTTCGAAGGATCTCTTTCCCCTACTCCTCGACCGGGGGGAACCGATGTATGGTTACATTGCCGATGGTTATTGGTGCGATGTCGGACACCTCGATGCCTACCGTAAAGCCCAGTATGATGCCCTCGCCCGTAAAGTCCATGTGGAATATTCCTATGAGGAGCGATCGCCAGGGATTTGGATTGGTAATAACACTTTTATTGACGACAGTGCGACTATTTCTCCCCCTGCGATGATCGGTGATAACTGTCGCATCGGAGCCAGGGTGCACATTGAACCCGGTACGGTCATTGGCGATAACGTGACTGTCGGTGCCGATTCTGATCTCAAACGGCCAATTCTTTGGAACGGCGTGGTCTTGGGAGAAGAAGTGCAATTGCGGGCTTGCACAGTGGTGCGGGGAAGCCGGGTTGATCGCCGCGCCCACATTTTAGAAGGGGCTGTGGTGGGGGCATTGTCCACAGTGGAAGAAGAAGCTCACATCGGTACCGGCGTGAGAATTTGGCCCAATAAACGGATCGAAGCCGGGGCGATTGTGAATATCAACCTTATCTGGGGGAGTACGGCCCAACGGAATCTGTTTGGTCAACGGGGAGTTTCTGGCCTCGCCAATATTGACATCACCCCCGAATTTGCCGTCAAACTGGGGGCGGCCTACGGTTCGACCTTAAAAATTGGCTCGATGGTACTGGTCTCCCGGGATCAGCGCAGTGTCTCGCGGATGGTCAGTCGTTCCTTGATTGCGGGATTAATGTCGGCGGGGATTGGCGTGCAAAATCTTCAAGCTACGGCTATTCCCATTGCCCGGACAATGGCCAATATTTTAGACGTGGAAGGGGGAATCCATGTGCGCCTCCACCCGGAACGGTCGGATCATTTGCTAATTGAATTTCTCGATCGTCAAGGGATCAATATCTCGAAGGCGAAGGAAAAGAAAATTGAGGGGGTCTATTTTAAAGAAGATCTACGACGGGTGGCGATCGCCGAAATTGGCGAAATGTCCTGTCCGGCGCAAATCATTGAGCAATACAGCCAGCGCTTCGAAGATCATCTCAATATTGGTGCCCTGATGAATAGCGGCTCGAAGGTGGTCATTGACTACGCCTATGCTGTGTCGGGTGCTGTTTTACCGACTATTTTGAATAAATTTAGCTGCGATGCCGTGGTGCTCAATGCCAGCCTCAAACAAAATTCCCCCGTGGGTCAGGAGAAAGAATCCCTCCTTTTGCAGTTGGGCCATGTGGTAGAAGCTCTGAGCGCCAGCATGGGGGTACAGGTTGCGGCCAATGGGGAACAACTTACCCTCGTCGATGAATCGGGACTGGCTATCTATGGGGAGCGCCTCACGGCCTTGCTGACGAGTATTCTCTTCACTGCCAGTCCACGCAGTTCCGTCGTTGTGCCCATCTATGCGTCGAGTGCTGTGGAGCAAATTGCCCGCCGCCATGATGGCCATGTGATTCGCACCAAAGCCAACCCCACTGCCCTCATGGAAGCGTGCCGGAATAATCCCCATGTGGTGCTGGGGGGAAGCGGCGATATGGGTTTTATTTTTCCGGAGCTACACCCCGGTTTCGATGCGATGTTTACGATCGCCAAATTAATTGAGATGTTGACGATCCAAGAGCGATCGCTGGGTCAAATTCGAGCAGAATTACCGATAGTTTTCCATAAGTCTTACACCATGCGTTGTCCCTGGCGGGTGAAGGGGGCTTTAATGCGACATCTGGTAGAAATCCACGATAGCGATCGCCTGGTGCTAATCGATGGCGTCAAGATTATTGATCCGGTCTCGGATAACTGGGTACTGGTGCTACCTGACGCCGGGGAACCATTGGTGCATATCTATGTGAACAGTGAAAGCCGGGAGTGGGTTGAAGAATCCTTGCGAGATTACCGCCATAAGGTGCAAAGCTTTATTGAGCGAGAGCAAAATGGCGATTTGTCAGAATTTTAGGACGCGGTTTTACGGCCATGGTCGGGGCAAGGGGGCGCGGAGATTGTCCGGTCTAACCAACCTTGAGCCTGTTGGAGATGTTGTAGGGCGGCGGCGGGGTTATCGTTTAACAGAAAAACCAGGGCCGCCGATAAATGCTGCTGAGCCTGGATTTTACGGTTGCCTTTCAGTTTGTGCCAATCGTTGGGGGCGATCGCCAACTTTGCAGCGAGGGCCTGGGCCAGTTCCAGCGCATCAATGGCCGTTAAATCAGACGTTAAACGATGCATCACAACACCAATTTCTAGGATATTCAACAAAAAAAAGAAGGCCCTTGGGCCTTCCTCTAGTCTACCAAGATCCGTCGCAGTGCTCCGCCTATACCGCGAAGCGGTTAGGGGGTGGTGAGGCAGCGCACGACCGAAGGGAGTAATTGAGGCAATCTAAGAAACAAGCAAGCATTTCTTAGGCCATGATGGTCGTATGCTAAACATGACGTGGGAATTCAAGCTAGAGCCAACTGCGGAGCAGGTTTCAGAGATTGAGCACATTTTGGATGTGTGTCGCAATGTCTGGAATTTTGCGCTGCGGGAAAGAAAGGACTGGCTGGATTCTCGCAAGTCTCCGGTGAATGCGTGTTCCATTCAGCAGGAGTTTATCGTTCCAGCAGATGCACCATTCCCAAGTTATGCTCGGCAATGCAAGTCACTAACAGCAGCTAAGGCCGACTTTCCTAGATTAAAGACCGTCAACGCTCAGGTGCTTCAGCAAGTTATCCGGAAACTGGAAGCCTCTTGGGAGTCATGGCGGTTAAAACGGTCTGGACTCCCTCGATTCAAAAAGCAAAATCGGATGCGTAGCTTTGTTTTTCCTCAGATGCTCAAAAATTGCATCATCTCAGAGGGTATCAAACTGCCGCAACTGGGCCTGGTGAAGGTACGTTGGTCAAGGGAAATTCCCGATTTATTCCAGGTCAAACAAGCTCGAATTGTTCGTAAGGCATCGGGCTATTTCGTCATGTTAAGCCTTCAGGCTGACGTTGATATCCCCGATGTAATGCCTCACGGTTATCCAGTTGGGATTGATGTCGGTTTGGAATACTTTCTTTCAACATCTGATGGAGAACAGATCAAGCGACCTCGCTTTTTTAACAAACTGCACCGCAAGCTGAAATTGCTGCAAAGTCGGCTTAAGAAAAAGTGCATGGGAAGCAACAACTGGCTCAAACTTCAGCAGAAAATTGGGAGAGTCCATCAACGCATTGCTGACACGCGAAAGGACTGGCATTTTAAACTGGCTCATCACCTCTGCGATAGTGCAGAGATGATTTTTGTGGAAGATCTGGACTTCCGCATTATGGCCAAGGGGATGCTGGGTAAACACACCCTTGATGCTGGATTGGGCCAATTTGTGAATCAGATACTCCCCTGGGTGTGCTTTAAGCGTGGTGTGTATTACGGCAAAGTGGACCCTAGGGGCACCTCTCAGGAGTGTCCAGATTGTGGAGTAGAGGTTCACAAAGATCTCTCAACCCGCATCCATCACTGCCATAACTGCGGGTCGGTCAAACCCCGTGACGTGGCAAGTGGACAAGTTATCTGTAGCCGTGGGCAACGGCAAATAGAAAATGCCTGTGGAGTCGATGCGGCGAGGGCTGGGGTCACTCAGTCTAGCTGGCTGGCTGTGAAGCAGGAAATCTTTGGGGGGGATTGTCAAGAATTTTGTGTAAGCAAGAAAAATTAGTGAAGAAAGTACTCTGGATTATCGATAGCAAAATAGCTTAATGCTCTCTTCCAATGGGGTATTGGTACGGTCCACCTCTTCGTTAGATTTTTCAATCCTAAGTACAGTAAT
>CALRTB020000032.1:0-11556 GCA_943371005.1 Sphingobacterium thalpophilum | reverse complement strand
CTCAGGTTAATTTAGCCTGGGCAAGGGGTCAGGAACTGGCCTCTTCAGTCGCGGAGCCGCCAAGCTCTACCGATTGCGGAAGCATGAGGCAACTTGGGGCGATGAAACGACGGAAACTCCATGCCTCTTAGGCTGGAGTAGTTCATATTTTCTTTTTTAGATGCTCAAGTTACTGAGGTACTGGAAGAGAAAACTCAATCTAGCCAAGGAGAAAATATTAAAAACCATAAAGCTGAAAATGCAGTAACTGATGAAACCCACAAGTTAGACCAAGAGAAAGAAAAAGCGGCGGGCCAAAGTGTAGAATTAACAAGAAAAATTCATGGGGATGATAGTGGGCTGGTGGCTGAGAAACCGCTGGTTATCGGGCTTAGGGAGCAAGGCCAAAGCCAACCAACCGCCAATTCTGGAAAAAACCGAGAGACGCAAAAGATTAGGGTTTCACCAAAATCAAGGGACTCGCAGGAAAAAGAGAGGGATAAGCAATCTCCGGTTTCGGCAGTTAAGGACGGCACACTTCAGACAACGGCTGGGGCACAAGATCAACAGACGGAAAAGGTGGATGCGGTGGTGAATTCCCAAGCTAAGACTCATTTGGAACGGCTTGATGATCTAGGGATTGTACTGAATCCTTCTCTGGTGCGGTTGGTGAAGACGACGGCGGCAGAAATCATTGAAGGGGCGATCGCCGCCTATCGACAATATCGCCGTGACCACTATGTGAAAAATCCAGCGGGCTTTTTTGTCTATGCGGTAAAAAATGCGGTGGCAAATAATCACACCAGTGAGAAGGCCAACTTCTTCTATTGGTTTGAGGCAATGAAGAAATTGGGGCGTTTGGGTTATTACGAAGAGGTAGATGGCGATTACTTAGTACGGGATGGCCAGCACCTGGTGTCCTGGCAAGTACTAGTGAAACGGGGCTGGACTTGTGAGTATTTGCAGAAACGTTTGCGGCGCTAAAGGGCAGTCATTGCTAACTGAAATCTGCGCTTGATATGTTGAACATTGGCAATACCGTAGAAAAATATGACAATTACCATCAAATTACCTGATAAGCTTGCGGAACAATCCATGGCCCTTGCCGCCCACCTCGGCCTTTCCCTTGAGGCTTTGGCGGTGATGGCCCTAGAAGAAATCCTGGATAAACATCGACGCCAGTCACCAGCGGATTTGGACTTGGCGCAAAAAATGAAAATTGCCCAGCGTGGTATCGAGAAATATCAGCAGGCCTTAATTGAGTTAGCCCGATGAAAGAACCGATTTGGTTAAGTGCCGCAGACATTTATGGCATCCATCAAGCGGTGATTGCAGCTTCGGGGGGGCAGCCGGGTATTTTAGCGGCGGGGTCAATTACAGCCAGTCTACATAAAGCGAAAAACGTCTTTCATTATTCCCAGACCCAAGATCTGCGGGATTTAGCAGCAGTGTATGCCTACGCCTTCATCAAAAATCACTGCTTTGTGGAAGCGAATGAGCGAGTGGCCTTGATTGTTGTCTATACATTTTTAGCAATTAATGGTGTTGAATTAAATGCACCGCCGGCGGAGGCTGCCAGGCTGTTTCGGGAAATATCTATGGGCCAAGCACCTCAGGTTGGAGAGATCGAAAAGATATCTCGCTGGTTGAAGCGTTATAGTTAGTGCAAAGTTGGGGGCTTATTTTTCCAGCTAGTTACCCATAACGTTATGGGTAATTCTGTAAAGTTTTGTCTAATCCCGCGAATGCCTATTTCTCGGTTATTAGAGCCTCTCAAGCTTCGATTATTACCCTTGTTTCAGTTTCTAAAAAAATAATTTTGCGACTTTATCCGAATCTGGAACGCCCTTTGCTCTTAGGGATTGAAGGATTCAATTTTTTTCTATGTCGCACCCCATTTATCTCAAACCCACTCGTTTGGTGGAAACCCTCAGCGTTCCCCTCAGTTTGTTATTGCTGAAATCGGGACAGCCGTCTTGGGCAATGATTCCACTCTGTGTCTATGCCCTTCTATTCACTCCCCAAGGGCTACGGGCATTTCAACGATTAAAACCTCGGTCTAAATTCCTTGCGGCCCTGACTGGGTTAGCGATGCTGGGTTTATGCATCAGTCCTCCGGTAATGGCGATCGAGTATTCGTTCTTACTCCAAGCCACTCAAACCGCGATGGAAACCTGTATTTTTAGTCAAATTGCGGGTTTAACAGTGCTGTCGGGCTTAATTTTTACGGCGATTCGGGGGAGCGTCGTCCTCGGTCTAGCGTTCGTTGCCTTTGAGGCTTGGCAGGAAAAACGTAAACAGCAGGATTCCTCAGAGCAGATTAAAACCATTGTTTACGCAATTGTCTCCATTGTTGTCGTTGGGGCAATTGAACCGCTCATCATGGGCAGTGGTTGTGGGGGTTAAGCATCATGTCTGTGAAAAATACGAAGGTTAATAAGTCTTTTCGTCGCCGCGCCAATTTCTTTATCTTTAGCCCTGAACACATCATCCCGTTTGGCTTGTCGCTGTTTTTCGGCTTTATTGTCGTTGGGGTTTGGTGCCAAGCAAATTTTATCTGGGTGATGGTCTATACCTGTGCGCCTTTCGTCACTTGGCTGATTGTTGCGGGTCAGTCTCCCGCCAGAACGGCGGCAAAATATCACCATCCGCCCCGGTGGCGTCGCGGTCGGGGGCGACATTCGATGTGGCTTCAACGGACTCCCACTCCGGCAGTGAGTCGGCAAGTTTCAATTCAGGAGGAATTACGGTAATGGGTTTAGCAACGGCCATTCAGGCTTTACGGGGTTCTATACCCACGGATTATTTACCGGCGATTGAGAATTTTTTGGATCTTGCCAAAATTGTTTGTCTCCGGAAAGGGGGTCATGATATCTGGGCGATCGCCAATACCCAGGGGGATCTAACCCAGTTTTCCTTTAGTGCCTCCTACCAGTGCATCCACACCAATGAAGCCCATGAACCTTCGATGGCGGGTTTATTGTCGGTGCTGAAAGGTTTAGCAGAACAGGAAAAACTTACTTTTTCAACCCAGGTGAATTCTCATTTTGAGGATGCCAGAACGGAAGATTTACCGAATCCAGCGGCACACTTACTCTGGCTGAATAAGGATAATACCCGCCGCCATCTCGCCCACAGTAAACAACGCAAGCAGATCATTTATCGCATTGATAGTACTTTTACCGTCGATGGGTCAGCGGTGGATTCCGACAATGGGATCGAAAAGTTTTTCTCGAAAGTGATTCGTCGTTGGGAATCGCTATTCACGGATGCAGAATATGAGCGGGAATATGACTCATTACTCACTCTCTTTCAGTCTGCCTACCGGGCGGGGATTGAGTTTGAGAAAACCCTCTATGCCACGCTGAAACTGGATCAGGCGCAACTCTATGATGGCGATCGCCTCTGGGAAATGCTCAACCAGGCAATTGGCGGTGATTCGGCATTACCCTACTATTTATTTGTCGATCTCGATGATCCCCATCCCGAAATTAAGGAGTTTAATCGCACCGGTGAAAGTCTGACGGGAGAACCTTTGTCATTGTTGTCACAGCTTTTTACCGATGACAATTTTCCACGGGCGCACCAGGAACATCTTTGGCTTCCCGCACGGCAGCAATATTGCGCGATTCTCGGTTTTGAGGATTTGCCCGATGAGTTCACCTCACCGGAGCATAAATACCGTTGGCTCTGGGATTGTTTGATTGCACTGGATCTCAGTGATTATGACCTGATTACCCAGTACAGTTATGCCTCGGTGGATGGCATGCGCAAATCCCTGCAAAATTACACCAAACAGCAGCTCCGCACCTCCAACAAAAATGGGCAGGCAGACCAAACGGCGGTGGTCACATCTGAGGAGGCGATGGAGGCGCAACGGCTGATTCAGCAAGGGGATTATCCGGTTTATGTGGGTGTGGCAATCCTCGTTTATGCGCCTGATTTGGATATTCTCCGCGACAAACTCACCCTGATTCAGAAGGGTTTTAATCGTCCGACTCGCCTATTTCAAGAGCGGGATTATGTCTGGCGCATTTGGCTGCAAACGTTGCCGATCAAGCTGGAATTGTTGTGGCGTTGTACGGGTTTTGTGACGGGCGATTATCGGCTCTCCATCAATGCTTCAGCGGCGTTGGGCTTGGTGAATTTGACGGGTATCGTCAATCAGGCGGAGACAGGCACGGAATTTATTAGCCTTCAGGGGGGCGTACCCTTTCGCGCTAGTTTGGAGGATGAATTTGGCAGTCCACGCCATGGGGTTGTCTACGGCAGAACGGCTTCGGGAAAGTCAGTTTTGGTGGGCGATATGCTCGTGGAGGCGGCATTCACAGGGGCGCAAATCACCTCCATGGATTTAGTCGTACCGTCTGAAACTGCGGCGGAGGAAACTCAGAAAACTTCCTCCACTTATTCTGCCCTGATTAAATTTCTCGGTGGCACGGAGTTTGACCCTTCCCGTGAAGCCTCTAATCTTCTGGAATTGCCGGATCTATCGCACTTTTCGCCCCAAATTCAACGGGAGCGGCGGGATGCGTTTGTGGAATCCATCGAGGCAATGATGCAGGCTTTGGTGCTGGATGGAGTCACGGATTCGGGATTAGCCACCCAGGTTGAGTTTATTTTGACGACGGCGATCGCCCGTTTTTACCGTGACCCAGATATCCTCAAGCGCATCGAAACGGCACAGACTGAGGGCATTGGCACAAAGGCATGGCAAGCCTATCCGACCCTTCAGGATTTTTACGAACGGGTCGATTATTCGCTGGTGCAGAACGACGATGAGGGGCAACGGCAGGCGGTTAATTTCATTCGTTCCGCCCTGATGAGTTGGATTGAGGGGGCAATGGGAAAGCAGATTGCCAGACCCTCCAGCGTTGATTTTTTCCATACACCCTACCTGCAATTTTCCTGCCTCAAACCGAGTTCTGAGAAGAAAGCACGGGTACTAGGGCTGATGATTTGCAATATTGCCCAACGTCGCGCCCTGCAATGTTCTCGCTCTATTTTCTACATCGATGAGGCTTCCATCTGGCTCGAATATGCGGGTCTGGCGAAATATGTCGGCGTCCAAATGGCAACGGCGCGAAAATCCGGTTTGACGGTGATTTTGACCACCCAAGATCCAGTCATCATCGAAACCAATGCCGCCAGTGCCAAGATGCGGACTAATTTATCGTTGCGCATTACTGGACGGATTAACGGGGACGACATCGACAATTACCAACGCATCCATCGCACGCCGGAAGCGATTATCAGCGAAAACGTTGCCAGCACCTTTAAAGCCGATCGCCGTCGCGGTACTTCCCAATGGCTCGTGGATGGCGATCGCCGTTATACCCACGGGCGTTATTTTGCCAGTCCTATTCTCGTGGGTTTACTCGCCAACAACAAAGAGCAAGTTATTGCCCGCGATCGCTTCTTTGAACAATACCCCAATCTCCTCGAAGCCGCTGCTCGGTGGGGCGCCCACTTCCAAACCTGTATGCAACAGGGCAAACAATTAGAGGATTTCTAACCATGAAAAATCACACCAAAAAGCTACTCATTATCATTCCCCTCTCCACAGGTATTATCTTGATGTCCACTGCCAAAAGCGAAGCCTCTATTTTGGACATTCTTAAAAACACTTGGAACCAAACCACTCAAATTATTTCTGGTGCCTTTGAAACCTATGTGGGAAGTCACGTTGAAGACTTTCTCCAAGTCTACCTACCCCAAGGGATTGAGGCGATTACAGGCGCATTAGGACTCCCGGATCCCAGTGGTATTTTTGCTGAGATTCGGGACAATGCCATCCTTAACCAAACTGACATTAATGACATTGCAGAAGGCATTTTAAGACAAGCAGAAGTCGCCGCTGGTACCTCTAGTACCCTTGGTGAGATCATCTTTTCTGCCGAAGGACAACAGAATACCGAACAATTGTCAGCAACCTCGACCCAAATCTCCACCTCCTCCGGTGAATTAGCAGACCAATGCCAAACCCTAAATATTACCCAGGCAGTGATGAAATGTATGACGCTCCAGATGGCGAATGAGACCCAGCTTTCCCGGATTCAAGTTGAGCAAAATCAGCAGATTCTCCAACAACTTGCTGCGAATAATATTGCCCAAGCCAATGTTCTCAAAACCATGGCCCGTACAGAACGCACCCAGCAAGTGAAACAAGATCGTGCTACCAATCAAATTCTCCGTGAGGTGCAATTTAACAATGCATTAGTAGATGATCTCTAGATACCTAAGTTAGTAAAAGGCTGCGGTCGACTTCTTTACCAATCTTCTTCAAAATCAGGATATTGCTCGGGGGCTTTGCCATGCCTTTCAAGGATTTCGCCCATGGGCGAAATCCTGGTTGACTTACGGGTTTTGGCGGTTTGTTTTACTTTGGCACTTCCCTGAGGCGTTACCGGAGGCTCGATAGACTCTAGCTGAATTTGAAATTTCCAACAATCACCAAAATCAAATAGATATTCCATGGTGCTGCCCTCATGCAGAGGCAGACTACCAATTTTTACTTCGCTGGTGATGATCTCGCCATCGGCCCAGGGGTGGGTGACCTGAACTGTACGGCCATTGGGGGCTTGATAGGTAAACTGATCTAGGTGATCACTGTCAAAACCTACAGAGTCGAGAATGTAGCCACTAAATTCTGCGAGGGTGGCTTCTCCACTCATGGCGATGCGCCGCCAGCATTTACCGAGAGAAACTTTAAAAATATGCTTTCCTGGTCGGAAGGGATAGCTGAGGATGGCTAGGTTTTGTTGCCATTCCGGGAAATAAGGCTGCAGTGTTGGTTGTAGTTCCCCAAAAGGTTGGGTTGCATCATTCTGGGAGTTCCATTGCAGATCGGCATTTACATAAGCGTTGTGGATCACCTTCACCAAAGTATGCCCCCAAGGATTGGGCTGTAACTGCTTCATCCGCCAGCCTTCGCCCGGTGAGGGTTTGCTGAGGGTGAGGTTCAGCAGCCCAAACATTTCCATCAGAAATATATTTTCGAAGCCAGGGTAGTAACTGAACCAGTCATAGTCTTTGGCGTCTTTAAAGGTAACTGATTTTTTTTGAGTCAATTTGGGCCAACTATTGATGAGGCGATCGCCCATGGTCATGGGGCCTGAACGCTCATTACCCAGCATTTCGGGATGACCCCGGACGATCCAGGCTTCCAGTAAGGTGAAGTATTTTTCTGTGGGGTTGAGTTGTTGCCATGAAGCATATACATCAGGATTCAAAACCATCTGTAGTTTCTTGCCCTTAGCGGAGATCTCAGCAATGCCGGTAGCCCGCAGCAGCAGATAAAGACCGTGAATATTGGGATAAGACTTCTGCACAGGGCGCTTTAGATCTGACTCAATGGGATGGCTTAAACGGCTATTCAGGTCGACCACCAACTTTGCCGATAGGTGTTTGAGTTTGCCGCTGACAGGAACTCCCGCGCCGATGAAATCAAGCGTCGTCTGAAAATCTTTTACAATCGTGCCGGGTGTGGTTTCACTAATAGCTTGATTGTGCAAAATAGTTTCTTCTTCTTCTGAGAGGGGGGAAAATCCAATCTCTAAGCTTTCGCGCATCAAGCTACGCCGTATATCCTCTAGGGCTTCCCCTGGAGATGGCAGCGACATCGGCTCTACATCAAAATCATCTTCTAGGGCAGATATCATTGCCCCAAGGGCTTCGGGTTCTAATTCTGCCAGGGCTCCCAAAAACTGGGAAATCAGTGCTGTGGGATTGATCGGTTCTCCTGCTTGCGGCAGTTCTAGACCTAGTTGCTCGAAAGCAGCCTGCATATCTGCTGGAAGAGATGAAGATTGTTTCGATAGGTTCCGGTTGTACTCTGCTTGAAATGCCTGTAAATCTTCTTGGGTAGTCATGTCATAGCCAGCTTCCATACCCTGCATGATGAAGCTTTTGGCCATTCCTCCCCGTTTGGGATCAAACATCCATTGGGGGAATTGGTCTTTAATCGAGTGCAGGTATTTGATAATGGCATTGGCGCTACGCAATTTATATACCTTGTGGAGGTAAGCCCAAAATGCGACCAGTTCGTCAATGGCATCATCCGTATCGCTGGGGTTCAGCAGGGTGAGTTTACGGGGCAAGATATACTCCATGACTTCCTGAACATTACCCTTGGTCATTTTTGAGAGGGTATAGCCGCCATAGATATAGGCCATCTCGATAAATGTGCCAATCCAGGAGCCTCCTTCAGGATGGGTTTTGATGTACTCTTGTCCGGTTTCAGAGTCGACAAAACTCTGGATTACACCACTGATGTAGTCTTCCAGCAGCGGCTCGACTTCGTCGTAGTCCAGATTATCGAGTTGGCGAATCGGGAAAGTCATGGCGATTACCTAGCGGTGCATTAGGCAGTGAGTTGGTTACAGACTATCGTAAAGTCTAAGGTTGGATTGTCGATTGCAATAAATTTTCAGGCATGACCCCACGAAGAAATCTCAGATCTGGAAACGGATTTGCTTGAAAGTACCGGTCGGTAAGCTTAAAGAATAAACAAAGCCCATGAGACTGTCCGGCAATTTACAACCCCAGGGCAATTTGTTACCTTACCTAGTGGCTTGATATACGACCCTTAGGCGATCGCCCATGACTTCCCCCAATGAACTGCCTCTACCTCCCGGAAAATTTGGTTTGCCCGTCATTGGCGAAACCATTGAATTTTTGACAGATCGTCATTTTCAAAAAAAGCGATTGGAGAAGTATGGCGACGTTTTCAAAACCAGTATTTTCACAAAGCCTACGGTGGTAATGGTTGGGGCAGAAGCCAATGAGGTTTTATTCCGCAACGAAAATAAGTACGTCAAGGCAACCTGGCCGAAAAGTACGCGAATTCTCCTCGGTGCAGACTCCCTCGCCACCCAAGAAGGCGGTATTCATAGTTCCCGGCGGCGCATTATCTTTCAAGCATTTCAGCCTCGCGCCCTAGAAAGCTATATTCCCACCATCGAAAAAATTACCCAGCGTTATCTCACTCAATGGGAGCAAAAAGGAGAGTTTGCTTGGTATGACGAACTCCGCAAGTACACATTTGATGTCGCCAGTACCTTATTCATCGGCAAAGATGGCGGTGCGGAAACACCCTTAGCAAACCTGTTCGAGGAATGGGTTAAAGGATTATTTTCCCTACCCATTAATCTTCCTTGGACAGCCTTCGGTAAAGCGATAAGATGTCGGCAAAAACTTCTGCGTGAGCTAGAAATTATCATTGGCGATCGCCTGAAGACCTACAATGCTGATGCCGAACCAGTTGATGCCCTTGACCTATTGATTCAGGCAAAAGACGAAGACGGTAATTCCCTTTCGATTGATGAACTCAAAGATCAAATCCTGCTGCTATTATTTGCTGGTCACGAAACCCTTACTTCATCTCTAGTTTCCTTTGGATTATTGGTCGGACAACACCGCGACGTTTTTGAAAAAATTCGTGCAGAACAAGACGCATTAGGCATTAATAATGGGTTGGATATGGCGACCCTTCAACAGATGACCTACCTAGATCAAGTTTTTAAAGAAGTCCTACGTCTTGTCCCACCAGTAGGCGGTGGCTTCCGGGAGGTAATTAACACCTTCGAATACAAAAATTTCCAAATTCCTAAAGGTTGGGCTGTACAGTACCAAATTGTCCAAACCCATAAAGATGAAGCCCTATATCCCGACCACGAAACATTTGATCCCGAACGTTTTTCGCCAGAACGCCTTGCAGATAAACAGAAAAAGTTTGGCTTTATTCCCTTCGGTGGCGGTATGCGCGAATGTATTGGTAAAGAATTTGCCCGTCTAGAAGCAAAAATTTTGGCATCAATGCTTGCCCGTGATTATGAGTGGGAATTATTGCCTGACCAAGACCTATCGATGCAAGTCATTCCAACACCATTACCAAAAGATGGTTTACAAATACGCTTTTATCGACGGGAAAAAGCCTCATAAATAAAAGAACAGGGCCAGTGCTTAAAGCTGTCTAGAAAATTAAGCCTACTGCAAAATGCTACGTCTTTTATCATTGAAAAATTCTACTACAGTCATTTCAAATAGTGATGAAACGATCAAGAATCTCAAGTCCCTCTTAATAAGGGGGATTTGGGGGGATCCAAATTCTTGGACTCAACTGACATAACTATAATTTTTTCTTTAACTCAATTGCAGCTAATGCTTGTTCTCGGATTTTCTCCACTCACAAACTATCCACCAAACAAAGCAATTCATCGAGATGATTTTTGTTGGCATTGGTTCAGACTAATTTCTCTTCTGCAACTTCAATAAACTTTTGACTTTGCTGAATCAGCTTGGTTACATCCTCCGCAGATAATTTGGCATTATCCTCAATCGAATAATCCCCTTGGGTTTTTTTGTCCTGGGCATCAATCAAATATCGATGAAAGTTTGCTGGTACTAATCCTCTGCGAGCAATATCACGCCCAAATGCAGCGATCACAGCAGCATGACTGGAAAATGCCATGTCCTGCTCCCACAAAAAAGCTTCGGCAATATAAAACATAGTGTAGTAAGCTCTTGAACCCGCAAAATTATACATTTCACCTGCTGCTAACATTTGGGATGCCTTGAGGCTTTCGCGGGCTTTTCGGATGAACTTCTACGTTTCAGGTTTCATATCACAATGCCTTCCTGTCTAATATTGTGGAGAAACGGAGAATTTTGAGTCGTAAAAGCTTCGGCGGAAATAAAGTGGCGAGAAATTACTGCGTCATAGTCTAGACACAACTGGCTGATAAATTCGCTTGTTCTGTCAATCTCAGCATAGGGATTTATCGCTGACTTTAGGACGACTAGAATATCGATATCCGAGTCCATTTTTGCTTCCCCTCTCGCTTGGGAACCATACAAAATAATTGATTCAAGCTGTTCTTCATACAGTTCGTTTAGTTTTGATTTGACCTGCTGAAGAATGACTTCTAGTTTTTGTCTAGTCATAGTGAAGCCCGGTAACTTTTCGGATACTCTCCTACTAGGCTACCTGACCTCTAGACTTTTCGGATACCTAAAACAAGACCAGCAGCATCACCGGAATAGGTCTGGACTCTTCCTCTGCACACTCGACAGATTCCCATATGCCAACTCTGGCAATGAAGAGTACTGGGGAGACGCAACTACCCGAAAACCGATATTGTTGTTGCGATTCGCAGAACGGCAATTCTCTGGATTGTTCAAGCACCACCGCAAAGAATTTTACTAGCTTCTTCCTTTGAGTCATCTACCCATGCTGATCCCAATTAGAAGTTTATCTCTTCGTGGGTTGGGGTTAGCGGGTTTAGATTAGTCATCAATTCTTGCAGTAGATCTCGTTCTGGGTAAGTTTTGAGCAGTGCTTGTATGGCTTCATCATCCAAAATTTCCAGCATTTCTGAGAGTTTTAGGGATGCCTCGGATAGTTTGCCTTGGATGTGAGCATTTTGGGCGAGTTATGTTTATTTCTGGTGTATGGAGGAGAGGAAAGAAAAAGCGTATCCTGCTGAATTAAGCAAAAACCAACAAGGATACACCCATGGACAAAGATAATCTGATTTCGTTGCCATCACCAGAAGCAACAGAAACTTTTCAAGACAC
>CALRTB020000031.1:0-11790 GCA_943371005.1 Sphingobacterium thalpophilum | reverse complement strand
TCGAGGTCTGCTTCAAAGGTTGTACCGGCGGGGCGTTTGCGTAGAAGCCAGTTGTAGAGGGTGGCGGCGCAGCGGCTAACTTGGGCCAGTAGCCGATCACTATCGGCGGTAATCATGGCAAAGGCAGTCATTTTTTTTATTCTCCAGATGGGGGGGTTGGAGAATCAGCAAAAAAGCTGCTACAATATAACCATCGAAAACCCGTTCAAAAGTTTATCGATTGGTCGGTGGGAGCTCGTAGCTTTCTCGCTGACCCTCATCTTTTTAAATTTATCTAATTCTACAGGATCTTTTCTCAATACGGGAGGAGATCCTATAGAATTATTGGGGCGTTTAAAGGTGCTAGGGCTAGAGATCATACCCAAAGACACCATCCCAGCAACAAAAATTTTCTGTAACAAAGTGATACAAAGATCGGTATAGAGCATAGAAATCACTGCTTTTACTGCTTGGTTTTGATTCAGGACTGTTGCTTTATACTCCTTGGCAGATGAAAGCTCCCCACCAGAAGGGTGCTGCATAAGGGCGATTCTCTGGCTTTCTCAAGTCCATGCTTTCCTCTAGCTCAGGGAATTCCTGGCAAATTTCTGCTACTGTCGCCTTCCGTAAACGCTGTTGTGCTTTTTGCAGGGCTAAAGCTGGTTTTTGAGTTTCCTTTAGGGCTGCGTAATAGTAGCTGGTGAAAATGGCGGTTGCTCGGTCATCCACTGCCCAGAGGGAGGAAATAACTGTTCTTGCGCCGGCACAGAGAAAACCTGTTCCCAGAGTCAGCAGATCATCAGTCAGCTCCGGTTTACCCAGGTTCGTTTCACAGCAGGACAGGAATACATGGTTCAAGTTCGGGTAACGCTTCAGCATTAGGCTCCCCAAACTGAACTTACCATCTCCTAATTCCAGGGCTGATTCCCTCGGATTGTTGAGGTCTGATTTGGCATGGTGGGAGGAGTGAACATTTTCGACCCGTGTCAAAAGATCTTGGTAATTACTGACGGTGGCTTCTGCTTTGCCCTTGAGGTGATTTTCGGGGAGCACTGGCTCTAACTGTTTCAGGCGATTGGCTTCGATGTGGGTGAATTTCAAATCTTCCTGGGTATTTTCGACGATGCCGTAATTGGTTTGGGGTAGTGGGGGACGGTCATGGCAATATTTCAGGATCTGGCAACTGGGCAGCACCCGGATTTGGAACAGATCACCCAGGTATTGCTCGTGGAGGAGATTTTGGATGGTTTGTACCCTGGTCTTGGATTTGATCTTGATGCGGGTATTGTCGAGGGTTTGCTCCGTTTGGGTGGCTATGGCTTCCCCCGTGGGAAGGGCGGCAAAGGGAATGTGATGAAAACCCAGGTGGGGAATAATGATGAGTTCCTGGATGCCGGTGAGGTGCTCTTGGATCAGTTGCTCTAGCTGGAGGGCTTGGGCGATATTTTGCAGGTTTTGCCCCATCGCTTGGCACCAGTATTGGCTATTCTCTTGGTAGGGGACTAGCCATTGTTCTGTGAGCAGTTCTTCCAGTTTCCGGTAGGTCAAGTCTGGGCAACTGTGGAGGCTGATTACTGGACGGGGTTTGTTCAGTTGCTGAAAAAGCGAAAATAAGCCAGATTTTGTCGGAGAAGTTGCTGGGTGGCGAATGACAAAAATGTGGGTCTCAGCGCCGGTGTTGTAGATGCTGAGGATCGCGCTCTGGGGGTTGGGTAGCAGGGCAGCAATTTCTTCGAAGGAGATCGCTTCCACCTGAATTTGTTGGGCGATGACGGGGTCAAAGCAGCGAATTTCACGCCAGAGGGTTTGTTTCTCAGCCTGTAGAGTTTGAATTTCTGCGGTTTTGGCTTCCCGTTCCTCTGGGGTGAGGGTGGTTTGGCGGAATCGGCCTAAGCCTCGTTCGCCAATGCTCCCATCGCTTGAATCTTCTTGCAGGAGGTTATGCAGTTGTCGTTCGATGGCTTCGTAGCGGGCAAGATAGTCCTGAATTTCTGGGGGGATTTTCGCATCGGTATAGAGGTCATTGCTGGCGATCAGTTCCACCAGGCGACGACTGCGACCCCGTTCAGCATAGCCAATCGCTTCGTCATATTTGCCTAGGGCAACGCAGGCTTGGATGATGTTGTCATAGACCGTAATATTTTCGGCCATAATCTGTTGTTTATAGTCATCGTCGGTTGCCCAAGTAGTAAGCAGCTCAATGCACTCAATCGCTGTTTGATAGACTTCAATGGCTTTTTGCAAGTCTTCCTGTTGTAGGTATAAGTCACCTAGGAAAGAGCTACTGTTTAGACAGTCATGGGGAAAGGTCTCTTTTGTCCTGATGGTTAAGGCTTGTTGACAGTGGAAGATAGCGCGTTCGAGGTTCTCCTGTCTCTCCCCCTCTATGCGGTCACTGTAGGCACTAGCAAGGTTATGCTGGGTCATTGCCCATTGTTCTGGAAAGGCCTCTTTTGTCCTGACCATTAAGGCTTGTTGGCAGTGGAAGATGGCGAGTTCGAGATTCTCCCGTCTCTCCCCCTCTATCCGGTTGCTGTAGGCAAGAGCGAGGTTATTCTGCGTCCCTGCCCAATATTCGGGAAAGGCCTCTTTTGTATAAATCGTGAAGGCTTGTTGGTAGTGATAGATAGCGCGTTCAATGTTTTCTCTTCTCTCCCCTTCTATCCGGTTGCTGTAGGCAAGAGCGAGGTTATTCTGGGTCATTGCCCAATCTTCTGGAAAGGCCTCTTTTATCCTGACGGTTAAGGCTTGTTGGGAGTGAAAGATAGCGAGTTCGAGGTTTTCTCTTCTCTCCCCTTCTATCCGGTTGCTGTAGGCAAGAGCGAGGTTATTCTGGGTCATTGCCCAATCTTCTGGAAAGGCCTCTTTTGTACTGACGGTTAAGGCTTGTTGGTACTGGAAGATAGCGAGTTCGAGGTTCTCCCGTCTCTCCCCCTCTATGCGGTCTGAGTAGGTATTAGCGAGGTTATTCTGGGTGGTTGCCCAATCTTCTGGAAAGGCATCTTTTGTCCTGACGGTTAAGGCTTGTTGGTAATGGAAGATAGCGCATTCAAGGTTCTCCCGTCTCTCCCCTTCTATGCGGTCTGAGTAGGCGATAGCCAGGTTATACTGGGTGGTTGCCCAATCTTCTGGAAAGGCCTCTTTTGTCCTGACGGTTAAGGCTTGTTGATAAAGGAAGATAGCGAGTTCAAGATTCTCCCGTCTCTCCCCTTCTATTCGATTACTGTAAACATTAGCTAGGTTATTCTGGGTCACTGCCCAATCTTCAGGGTAGGCTTCTTTTGTCCTCACCGTTAAGGCTTCTCGATAGTGGTAAACAGCAAGTTCAAGATTTTCTCTTTTCTTTCCTTGTATTCGATTTGCATACACCCCAGCCAGATTGTATTGTGTGTTTGCCCAATCTTTTGGATAGCAATCTTTGGTATCAATTGTTAAGGCTTCTTGGCAATGAAAGAGAGCAAGTTCAAGATTTTCCCATTTCTCTCCCTCTATCCGATTGATGTAGGCAGCAGCGAGGTTATTTTGAATTATCGCCCAATTCTCTGGATAGATTTTTTTTGTATGGATGGTTAAGGCTTCCTGGTAGTGGTGAATCACTCTTTCTATGATTTCTTGTTTATTTTGCTGAATATTTTCAAAATAGTCATAGGCTAAATTCCACTGAATTTCTGCCCAGTCTTCTGGTGATTTGATCCTCTCTTCTTCAAAATCTTGCACAATAAACGGCACTCGGAAAACCTCAAAAACCACCGCCAGCTTGAGCATAAGCCACTGCTGCACCGCCTCGACATCCACATCCGGCGACACTTCCGGCAACTCCCCTGCCACCGCTGCATTGATCGCCTCGACCGTTTCCTCTGGTGGTTCCAGGTCGTTAAAAATCAACTGAAAAATATCATGGATTTCCTTCTGGCTCAGCCTTAACAGCGTTTCGTAGAGGTGAAGCTCCGACGCAAACTCAAAGGAATTGCATAGATACTCCTGGAGCAACTCAATCGCCCGAAAAATTAGATCTAACTCCGCCTCCTCGCAGTTCTCCTCCAGATACTCAGCCAACTCATCAATCGTCCACTCATCCAGGTTGGCATCGAGGGTTTGTTCGTACTCTGTCTTGGACATAATGCCGCGGACTCCTGCAACAAGATTTTGAATGAATGGGAGGGGATAACCCGGAAAAATAGGTGATTAGGCGAGGGGATCAACCCGGACATAGAGGGCTTGGGGTGCCGTTTCGAAATAACAATAGAGAGCCGGACAAAGCCAACCTTCTGCCTCTAGTGCGGCGCAGTAGTACCAGTTGCCCTCAAACTCTGGCCGCTGCCACTCTAAAGACAGCTCATAACCCGGAAAAGGTTGGGGTGAAAAAGTAAGCTTAAACCGTTCCGTAATGCCCTTGGTCGCCATCAGGATTTCGAGCATCCCGTCAATTCCGGCAACAAAAGCTTCCTTATCGAGGCCCTTTTCTGGATCATCAAAAACTAAGCCACCGTTATAACGGAAGACTTCTAAAATGCGAATCTGGGTCATGGTTTTTTCTGTGGGAAAGGTGACCGGGAGGCAGCATCGCGCCACCTCCCCAATGGGTTAAATCTGGACGTATTTTTGGACTAGGGTATTGCCGAAGGCAAACTCCAGGAGGAACCCTTCGCCGACTTCCCCCTCTAGCTCAAGACTCAATTGGCGATCGCCCTCAGTTACCTTTTCTTCATACAAGACCGCGTCGGTATCATCGAGCAGACGGAGGCTAAGACCAACAGGCAGCCCTGCTTCTCCCTCTTGGGGAGAGATCTCAACGGCCACATCCATCAAGTTTTCCTCCTGCGGTTGGCAACGAATCACAACGTGGAAATCCTGGCCCCCCAAGGAAAGTACACTGACCCCCTGACAAAGGGATTGATGCACAGGAGTTGTACTGGAACGCGTTTGACCCGCAAAATTTAGGGTGAGATTGGGGTAGGTCAGAGCCGTGATCTCGTCTTGGAGATTAGCCCAAGCCCCCTGCCATTGATCTTTTAACCAATCCCCGAGGGCGACAAAATCTCCCCAGACGGCGAGGAAATGATTTGCCTTGTCATTAAGTTGGGGATAGGCCTGGAGTAATGCCGCTTTTCGCTGGTGTACGGGTAAATGTTTGAGGCGTTCCATCATTACAATGGCATCTGCCGGTGAAGCAAAAACCTCTGTGGCCATTAGCTCCGGCAAAATTTCTAGGTATTCCTCCAGCCCATAGAGATCGTCCTGGAGTTGGCCGATGTCCTGGAGTTGGCTGAGGGAAAAATCAGTGGCATCTTCAGCAAGGGCGGCAGCAGGCAGGTAGCCATAGACCCGACAGGAAGTTGTATCCTCACTGAACAGGACAACTACATAGCCGAGGGCTGGTTCCGGGTGGAAAGGTAACGAAAGGCGATCGCCCTCGTTGAGAGCTTCACTTTGTACAGGAAGACAAATCAGGGGGCCAAGCTCCGGTAACTCTAGATCAAAAGTGGGGTTGAGTTGACGGAGGAGGGGATTTTCACTGTGACTGCCGTTGAGGTCGGCCTCGATATGGAGCATCTCTGCGAGAAACCCCTGAACAGCGGTGCGGGCCAGGGTCCCCAGGTAAACTGCTTGGGCTTGGGCCTCACTGAGTTGCTGGGCGCCATAGCGGCGGGCTAAATGTTGTTGCGCCGCACTAAAAGAGATTGTGTGGCCGGTTGTTTTGTCTAAAAGAGAAATAGTCATAAAAAATAAGGGGTTAACGATATTGATGAGCCAGTTCATCGAGAATAGGCTGACATTTGCGATACCAGTGACCGGTGATTGTCCCCTGGGCCATACCTAGTTCTTGGGCGATTTCTTTAAAAGTTTGTTTAGGCTCTTGCAAGTATTGACGGACAAAGATGTCATAGCAATGGCATTGGGGATATTTTTTAGAACGGCAGGTTAGTTTCTCCGGGAGTAGGGCGAGGAGTTCATCATGCTTGCGTTTGTTTTCGCGGGCGGTCTCCGCATCAATGAGATTATCCATAGGGTTAGTACCAGCGGGAATAACATCTTGGAGGGTCAGCCCTTCAGCGATGGGGGTGTCAAGGCTTTGGACTCCTTTGCCGGATGCCTGGCAACGCTTTATTCTACGGCGTTCATCCTGGCAGTCTCGCTTGAGGATGACCATGACCCAACTAATGAACGCTTTAGAAATCACTGTGACATCTTCAGGATTGTCAGCCCGTCGTTCACCGAAATTAACTTGAGCTTTGACTGTAAAGAATTTAGTGATGTTTTTTTGGACATCCTCCATGGTCTTGGTTAGGGCCTGCTCGTAGTAGGGTAAGTATCCAGATCCCAGATAGGCCTTGAGCTGGCGTATGTGATCTAGTCCATAGGTCAGGCTTTCTATCTGATTGTCATAGGGTTTGTTGGCGACATGGCAGTGGTAAATATCGAGGATGAGGCTGCAGAGGTTGTGATTGTCCATCGCATCGGGTACTAGTAAGTGTTGGCAGTGGAGGAGAACATAGTTTTAGGATAACTAAGGGGTTATGGGGGATGGGGGATCAAGGGTATAAGTCTGTAAAAGACCTCCAAAACGCTCGGTGTACTGTAATATCGTCAGCGCCCAAAAATTTATGCAAATTCCAGAAAAATTTTTTGGTTAATTTAGGCGATCCCATGCCACTAGATCGTCTTTGCACCCAAATTTATGCAATTCGTTTATTTTTGCCAGAGTGAATCACCTGGATCCCAAAGCAATAATCCTACTTGAACCTCGAAAAATTGCATAAACCTAGAAAAAGCGTCGATATAACCTTAACAGCCGCAGAATAATTGCTTTTTCCGAATGATGACCTTGCCGAAACCAGAATATATGCCTTTAAGCCATGACCCAGCCATTCAGACCCTAATCCAGACCATTGATTACCTATCTCAACATCAAATTGGTGCCTTGATGATCATCGAGCGCCAGACCCCGCTAACCGAGCATGATGTTCTCAGACCCGGTGTGCTGCTAAAACTTTCTCTAACCCAAGAGAATTTGGTGCGTATCTTTAGACCGAGCTCGCCCCTCCATGATGGTGCAACTCAAATTCGAGGCCAAGCGATAATTGCTGCCGGTACGCTTCTGCCGCTCTCCTGTCAGCCCTTGCCCCGGCGCTATGGCACAAGACACCTGGCCGCCCTAGGAATCTCAGAACAAGTGAGTAGCTGCATTGGGATTGTTGTCTCCGAGGAAACCGGCGGGGTGACCCTGACCCATAAAGGAAGCTTTAACAATAATCTCACCCTTCCTCAACTACAAATTTATCTGCAGCAACTCTTGCTGCCTCCCACAACTGAATCACTGCCCTAACCAGCAAAGCATTACAGATCATCCAACCATTGGTTAAACCAACTTCATTAACAACCTAGATTTAAGTAAATCAAGAAAGACAATGCTGACCCAATCATCCAAAGGCTGGCTTGCCATCAGTACCGAAGGCTTTGCCGCTATGAACGCTGCTCGCCCCCCAGAACATCTCGTTAAAGAATTAGTACAAAACGCCTTGGATTCCATTGCCGAGGGAGAGCCTGGCCAAATTATCCTTAACTATGGCTATGTTCAAAATAAATTTTTTGTTGAATGCCGGGATAATGGCAGCGGCATCGAATCCTTATCGGATCTTCGGGTTGTGTATCTAACCCATAAAACCGACAGTCATCTAAAGCGGGGTCGCTTTGGTCGGGGTTTTAAAGAAGCCCTCTGTGTCGCTGACTATGCCCTTGTCCAAAGCCAGGGTCAGCAAATTGAATTTCTCTATGATGGTCAAGAGCGCATCACCCGGGAGGGGATCAGTCCCTTGCAACCAGGAACCTTGGTGAAGATGCAGATGGCTTGGCCCCCTGAAACAAAGCTTAAGCTCGACGGCTATTTTCAGCAATTTATCATTCCAGAGCAAATCCAGTTCCGCCTGAATGGGGTTGCCCTCACCCAACGTCCTGTCCAACATAGCGTTGAAACATCCTTGACCACCGAGGTGTATGACTACCAAGCCCAGAGCTGGAAAAAACCGAGCCGTAAAACTGCAATCCACTTAATCCCTGCCCAGGTGAATGAGACGCCGACCATTTACGAAATGGGTATTCCTGTAGCGCCAGTGGAGTGGACTATGCCATTCCATTGCAATATCCAGCAGCGGGTGCCGATGAATCCTAACCGTGACGCCGTGGCGACGGGTTACCCTCTGAAGCTTCATGTGGCCTGTTTACCGATCTTGTTAGAAAGTATGGATTCTGAGACGGTGCGCCAAGACTGGGTGGGTAATGCCGGGAAAAAATGTGACCAGACAGTAAAACAACAAATCATTACTAAAGCCTTTGGGGAGAATATTGCCCGTTCCGTGCCGAAAATGGGGGCGCGTCAATTTGATGAAGATGCCCGGGAGTTGGGAATCGAGATTGTTAAAACCAGTCAAACCAGCGGTGGTTTTCGGGAGATGCTGAAGGAATTAGTCCCCACTGCCCGGGAAATCGTCCAAAAGGATGAAGTCCAAAAGGCTGCTGAAGCAACAGCGAGTGGATTTGTGCCAGCCCAGCCACTACCGGAACGGGATCCTCGGCAAGTCTGGATTGAACGGCAAGGGGGCATCGACCATGTAAATCGCTGTTTAGATTTTGCGGTGTGGTTTTGTCAGCAGCTGCTGGATAGTTATCCCTTTCCTCTGAAACGGGTAACGGGAAGGGTAGCGGTAAATCCCGAGGGCCGCCAGCGGTTTGTCGCCCACTGGAGCAGTGAGAACGTGTTAACTTTGGCTTTAGACTACGATGAGCTGTGGCGTAATCCTTTGGGGCCGGAGTCTTTGGAAACGTTAATCCACGAAGCAGCCCATGCGCTGAATATGCACCATGGTGAGGATTTTCGGCGGGAAGTAGAGCGCTTGGCCGGAGTCGCAGCCTACGTAATGCTTAAGAAGCAACCATGGATTGCGTCAAAATACCATAATTTTTTGTGACAAATACTTTACTTAAATAGAGAAAAACACTATCCTTAAAAGAATTAAGAATAAATATATAAAAGCTCATGGTAAAAATTCTTTCTATCAACGGTAAGTCTCTTCCGAAAAAATTAGAAGAATGTAGCCAGCTTTTAGATAAAAATCAAGTGGCTCAAGTTATTGAAGCTTATCAAAATCTCCTTGAAATATACACGAAAAAATCGCATCCTAAAGAGTGGGTAATAATTACGACAAATCTGGGAAAAGCTTATCGAGACTATGGCCCAAAAAAAAGTAAAAAAGAAAATATTGAAAAAGCGATTTACACTTTTAAAAAAGCCCTAGAAATTTCGAAGAAAAATAATCTTGTTCACACATGGGAAATTGAATATGAGTTGGGAATTTGCTTTGATCAAAGAGTCAAGGGTTTTCCTGATAAAAATATAGAATCCGCCATTCAATACCTTGACAGCTCACTTCAATTTTTAAATGAAATGAGCGATACAAAGCAGTCTACCAAAGATACTAAAAAAATAGCGATTGTCAAATATAGATTAAGCTGCTTATACCTAAAGCAATTAGATATAGGTAAAATCAGTAATTTAGATTTAGCCATTGATTATCTTCATTCAGCTAAATCTTTTTATCAAAAGAATTCTTCTAGTTCACTTAGTAAGGAAAATTATTTAGTCAAAACGGACGTTTTTAAAGCTTTGGGTGATGCTTATTTAGCTAAAAGCAAAGATGATCCTGAAGCTTTAGATAAAGCAGTTGATTATTACAAGAAAGTTTTGTCATTAAAAGACAAATATAATAACCTTGCTGAACTTTGTGCTGATGCAAAATATAAACTGGGTGTTGTTTATTTCAAGAAACAACTTGTTTGGGAAGCAGTTAGGAATTTGAGAGAGGCTATTTATTCTTACCAAGAACTTGATGATCAAGAAAATTTAGCCAAGGTTTATGAGAGGCTGGGCTATGTTTTAATTGGCCGAAAAAATCCAACCGAAATAATACATTATTTTGAAAATAGCATTAAATTTTATTCTAAAAATAAATATCCAGAAAAATGGGCTTCTATACAGCTCATATTAGGCACTATTTACGGAGAAATTAATGGTAGAAAAGCAGAAAAAAATATTGAAAATTGTAAAAGGGCTCTAAAATGTTTGCAGGATTCTATTAGAGTTTACAAATCTTTCTTATCGTCACGAACGTATTCTTTAAATAGAAAAAATCTATTTAAGCTTAGTCGTAGTGAAATCCAGTCTCAAATTAAAACTCTTCATAAAAAGCGGCTAAACTATCTCAGTAAATTATTTGACTTGTATGAAAGCGAGGATTTTTTGGGAAAAGCTTCTGCATCTACGCTTCTAGGACTTTTTTATAAGGATGAAGATTTAAACCAAGAACAATCCATATATTGTTTTCAACAATCATTGAAATTTTTAAAAAAATATCAAAGTAGTAAGCAATATCTTTATAAAGAATATTGTCAGCGATATATTGAAGTTAAATATTATCTAGGTCAAGTTTTTCTTGAGCGGATAGCCGGAGAAAAAAAGGACAATATTGAATATGCAATTCAGCATTTATCTGAAATTTTTACTCAGAAAAAAGAATTAAGTACTCAAGTAACTTGTCATATTAAAGAGCAGTTAGGGCTTGCTTATTTTTATAGAATAATAGGAAATCGAAGTGAAAATATTGAACAATCTATTCAATACTTTTCAGAAGTTCGAAGTAAACGTGGTCAGGATATCAATGCTCCTGACTGGTTACGCATAGTCAATCATTTGGCGAATGCCTACAAAGTTAGAATAAAAGGCGATAAGCAAGAAAATATCGAAAAAGCAATTGAATGTTTTGAATCTGTACTGAAGTCAGATATGAAAGTTTATTCTTCTGACTTACGAGGCATGACCTATAACAATCTTGGGATTATCTATACAGAGAGAATAAAAGGATTGCGAGAAGAAAATTTTGAGAAATCAATTGCCTATTTCAAAAAAGCATTACTCTTTCATATAAAAAGTCGATTTCCAGAAAAGTGGGCTCGAACCTATAATAATCTAGGTACTGTATATTTGCAGAGGCTTGCGGGTGATAAAAAGAAAAACTTGGAGAAAGCAATTAGCTATTGTAAAAAAGCTCTAAGTGTTCAAAATCATAATACATCTCCTGAGCAATGGGCAATGATTTGCTGTAATTTAGGTATTGCATTTTTCAGAAGAATTAAGGGGAATAACAAGAGAAACCTTGAGACTGCTATTGAATATTGTAAAAAAGCTCTCGAAATTCGTAATAAGAATGCTTTTCCTGAAAAGTGGGCTGCGACTAATCAATATCTCGGTGGATTTTATAAAGAAAGAGTTTTAGGTACAAAAGAAGAAAATATTCAGTTGGCGATCACCCACTTTAGAAATGCTCTAGAAATTTGTCAACGGGAACTTTTTCCTCAGAGATTTCAAGCAATTAATGCATCTTTAGGAGGTTTGTTTTTTGAACAGCAAGATTGGTTAATGGCGAGTGACTGTTATCAAAAATCTATTGAAACATTAGAGCTTTTGAGAAGTCAGGCGTTTGATGAAGAGAGACGACAGAATATTATTGCTGACTCCATTACTATTTATCATAACCTAGTAAAATCTAATATTGAAATAGCTGACTATCAGCGAGCTTTAATAAACTCTGAGCGTAGCCGTAGTCGTAGATTACAGGATGTCTGAGAAGGGTATGGCGGATAAAAAAATAGAGATTTAGCCTGTAGGAGTACATAAATCTCTAATCTCAAAAATCATGCCTACATCCTATCCGACAAACCTCACCGATGACCAATGGTCTCTCCTTGAACCCTTACTTC
>CALRTB020000030.1:0-17582 GCA_943371005.1 Sphingobacterium thalpophilum | reverse complement strand
AGCTCAAATCCCTCGTTGGCACCCGCGCCAATCAAAATATTATTCACCCTTTAACGGGGGAAATTCTCGTCGAAGAAAACAAATTAATCCTGCGCTCGGCCCTCGAAAAAATGGCCAATATTGATGCGGCTTTAGAAACCAATCTTTTGGATGTGTTCCAACCCTCTTCTGTGTCAAATATTGCCAACTACTTTGATTAGTTTTGGCTTTTCTCGCTTTTTTAAGCTTGTCTTCCTAACTGTTGTGATTGCGATTTATTGATTCTATGGTTTCTTCTGCCCGTTCCCAAACCCTCCCATACCATCGTTCCTGGCAAAAAGCGTGCCACTATAGTCGTCATACCTTTTTTCAGTTTGATCCTACCCAAGGCACCGTGAGCGATCGCCATGGCCAACGGAATCTCCTTACCACGGAAGATTTCATTATCGGGTTGCAAAAGGGCCTTGAGCATGAAGTCGGTGAAGCTTCTGGTTGGTTAATGTACCTGATCGGCCAGGAGTGGGGCGTCGAAGATGCGGCCCAATTTAAGGTTTGGTTCCAGAATGAATTTGGCCTGTATTTTAAAGATGCGGCGCTCCGGTTTGCCCTTGAAACCTGGTGGTGGCCCCTGACGGCCCAGGGTTGGGGGAAATGGCAAGTGGATTTGTCTTCGATTAAGGAAGGATTTTTATTTATTGATCTATTCGACTCGGCGGTGGCGAAAACCCTCGGTGATGTCGGTAAGCCCGTGTGTTTTCTTTATGCAGGCTTATTTGCGGGGTTCTTTTCGAGCTTTTTTGACCGGGCCTTGAGTAGCACTGAAATTCAGTGTTATTCCATGGGGAATGATTTTTGTCGGTTTCTCATTGGTTCCGAAAAACGGGTGAAGGCGGCGGAATTTTGGCTCACCTCCGGGGCAACGGCGGCGGACATTGAAGCTCGTTTCCAAGCGATCAAAACAGAAACAGAACTTGATGCCGTTGGGCGTGGGTAAAGCAGAGGCACAATTGAGGACAAATTTCATGGCACAAGAAGATTCCTTACTCCGGCGTTGGTTTCCGACCTTTGTGGGGCTATTTGAAAAGCTAAAGCCCCCGACGGCAGCTCCTACTGTCACCCCCCATGGAGCGCCCTCTGCACCGACGCTTGTCCGGCGATCGCCGCGACCGGATGGCCCTTTTTTTCTTAAGGGTTTCGAAGAAGCAACCTTTCTTTCCCGGGATGATCTGTTGCTCGCCCTACAGTGGAGTGCGCCGCCTTCTGAATTGGATCAATATGCCGCCACCCTGCAAACTCCTCCCCAAAGGCGATCGCCCGTTGTCGAAACTGAGCCCGATACCGACTTTTTTATTCGGGGTTTGCACCATGTCGAAGCCGTAGATAGCCTCAAAAATTTAGACCTTGTCGCCCTCCTCACCTGGGAAGAACAAGGCCAAACACTTTTAGAAGTTGACCCCGATGACTATGACTTACTCGACGATTTGTTAGATGTCGCCGACATTTAGGGCATTAGCTGCCTGAAACTCCTTTTAAAAACAAGATTATTAAAAAATAAAACAATTTACCGCCACTTTTCGAGAAAAACCTAGAATTTTTCCAGCGTAAATTTTGCCAACTTTTTTCATCAGGATAAATTTTTATGATCACCCTATTAGAAACACTCCTCGAACGTTCCGACGGGGCCTACATCGAACCCCAAGACCTTGATCAAGTCGATCAAACTCTCCAATCCTGGGGCGATCGCCGGATCACCTATCAATTGATCCAAGACAAAGAAGAAAAAATTGTGGACGAAACCCTCAAGCGTTTCCAAACCGAAAACGAAGTGTTATTGCGCTCGGCCCCGGAGACGGTGCTCAAAAAATGTAAAGGGGATCTCATTTCCGTCCTGAGAAATTGCGCCACAGCGATGCTCCTCCAGGACGAAGAACTCCTCAAAGATCGCTTCTTGTACTGGATGCAAAATATTATGCGGGCCTTAAAAAATCAAAAATATAACAGCGCAGTCTATCGCATTATCCAAGAAGTCGTACAGGAAGAACTCCCCGCCCCATACGCCCAACTGATGCTGCCCTATCTCCAAGTCACCCACCAATACCTGAGCGAATAACCATGACTTTTTCCCCTGTCCCTGGGAATTACTTTACCCCCCGCACCTATATCCAATCTCAACCAGAAACGGGCCTTTTAGAAACCCGCCACGGCAATCGTCTCTTGGCCGTACCGGAAGTATTACTAAGGAGCATCCACAAAGCCCTACGGGAAGAAACAGGTGAAGCAACTCCCTTCGCCCTCTATACCTTTGGTTTCTGGTGGGGGGGAGCCTTTTATGACCGCCTGAAAACAGAAATTGAAGCATATTACCAACGTACAATTCCCCAGATGAATGCCCTAGAGTTTTTGGTGATGATGCGGCAAATTTGGGAAACCCACGGTTTTGGGCACTTAAATTTAGATTTTACCCACCGTCATTTGGGCTTGATCAAGGTACAGGTAGAAGCATCGATGATGCAGTTGGGTACAGAAATTGGCCTAAAACCAGAACAAGCGCCGTCCTATCACTTGGAAGCAGGTTTTATTGCAGCTTGGTTTTCCCGCTGGGCCGGAAAAGGGATTCGCGCCTGTGCGGTGGATTTGCCAAAGGATGCCACAACCTTAAGCGCAAATCCGCCACAATTTGCTAGCTTTCTGGTGGGCTTAGCGCCAAAAATTGAACAGACGGAAATGTGGGTTAAACAGGGTCTATCCAGCAGCGAGATTATCGAAAAATTTACCGTGGCCGATGCCTAAATTGACTGAGGTTGTGCGGAACCCTGAGCGCTGCGGCCGGAAGAGTTCCTTGGCATGATGGAGGCAAAAGCTCGACCATGATTCTGCCTACATAATCGACATGACGACTGATATTCTCACCAAGCATAATGTTCAGATCTTCGGCAATGGCACTTCAGACAAAGTGTTACTCTTTGCCCATGGCTTTGGGAGTGATCAAACCAGTTGGCGTCTGGTGGCCCCGGCCTTTGCGGCGGACTATCGTTTGGTGCTTTTTGATTTGCCGGGCTGTGGGCGATCGCAGGCCAACGAAAACGAGACATTACATCACACACGTCTCGAAAGCTATGCCCAGGACATCATCGACATCTGTGATGCCCTCGATCTTGAGGAAGTGCAACTGGTTGCCCATTCGGTTAGTAGTATGACCGCAACCCTGGTGGCTCTCAAGTACCCCAATCTAATTACCCGTTTAGTGTTTATTAGTGCCTCACCCCGGTATATTCATGACCAAAATTATGTGGGCAGTTTTGATCAAGCCACAGCCGATGAAATATTGGCGGAAATGACCCAGAACTATTCCCAATGGGTGCGTAAATATGCGCCATCGATTATGAATACCCCGAAGCAGCCGTTACTATCAGCGGAATTTTCAAAGACGCTCCTCCGGCTACGGCCCGATTATGCTTTTTTGATTTTTTCTTTGATTCTCCAATCTGATTACCGTCGCGAGGTTAGCCAACTCAAGATCCCAACGCTAATTTTGCAAGCGGAGAATGATCCTTTTGTATCCAGGGCTGTGAGCGAATATCTCCACCGAACCATTCGCGGTAGTCAACTCCACTGGATTGACGCTAAGGGACATTTTCCTCAGTTGAGCAATCCCCAGGAGGTAATTGCTGCCCTTAAAGATTTTCTCTATTGAACGAACCAGAAAAGGCGATCGCCCCTGTGCAAATTTGCCACAACGTTAAACCACCGAAAGACTACAGTGGGGGCCTTGGCCGACTTCCTTGGGATAAACTGACGTTTGGGCATCTGGATACTGGGCCAAAAACGCTGCGCGCCAATGGATATGTCGTTCTACTTGTTTCGCTAGGCCCCGTAAGTGATGGCGCTGCTGGTCAGAAAGTTGTTGGGGACGATCATCGATTGCGCAGAGAGTTCCTAAAAAATAGCCATCAGTCGTATACAGAGGCACCCCCACATAGAAACGAATCTTGGGTGCTTGAACCACGAGGGGATTATCCCAAAAACGCTCGTCCTGGGTGGCGTCAGGAATTTCAAACAGCTCAGTGCCTTGGATTGCATGGGCACAAAACGAAATAATTCTTGGGGTTTCTTCGAGGGTGAAACCATGGCGCGACTTGAACCATTGGCGATCGCGATCCACCAAAGAGATTGCCGCAATTTTTGTGTGGCAGAGCCGGGCCACCAACCGCGTGATCAGATCGAAGGCCGCTTCCTGGGGGGTGTCTAGCAGATAGGTGCGGTGTAGTGCAGCAAGACGATATTCTTCGTTGGGCAGGATTGGAGGAGCAATCATAGAATCCACGGACAATCATTAAAAAATGATGAGAATGTGCGGTGGCGAGACTTAACCAAAAGTTAATTTTATTGGAGTATTTACCCCAAGGGTGATGAGCAAAAGAATAATATCAATTACCCAAATTAAATCTTAGCAAAAAATCGTACAAGTCATGTGGATTTTTGACTGTTATTTGGGTTTGCCATTGACCTCTAAAAAGAGAATAAATTGCCTCAAATCTTCTGCTAGAGAAGCTTAGAGGAATTTGGAAACGATTCGTAATATACGCCAAAATACTGATAAATTGCTTTTCTAATTCTTGTCTAAATCGTATTTTACCCACTGATCTGAAAAGCATTTTGAACAATTTTCAGTAAAAACTATGATATTTATAGTTGAGAAAAAGATTGTGATTTTTACAAGTCATAAAAATCATCTCACCCCCTAACAAATTGAATCCGAGTGGCAATTAACGTTACCTTATGAGCCTCTGCCTTATCGTTCGTTAGATTACAATGTCCTCTTTCAAGATCCTCCTTTGGTATCGCCGCGACCTCCGGCTCCATGACCACCAGTCACTCCAGGCAGCCCTGGCACAACAGGCCCAGATTTTTCCCCTCTACTGCTTCGACCCACGGGAGTTTGGCACAACCTGGCTAGATTTACCGAAAACAGGTGCTTTTCGGGGTCAGTTTCTCCGGGAGGCTGTCCAGGATCTCAGGCAAAACCTCCGGGGCAAGGGCTGTGATTTGATTGTGGGCCAAGGCAAACCCGAAAAACTCATTCCCGATCTCTGTGTCCAGTGGGAAATTGACGCTGTTTATTGGCACCGGGAAGTGACCACGGAGGAAACCCAAGTCGAAAAGAAACTCCGCCAAGCTTTAGAAAAACGGGGGATTCAGGTCAAAACCTTTTGGGGGACGACCCTCCATGATCCAGGGGATTTGCCCTTTGGTATTAACGAAATACCGGAGGTTTTTACTCAATTCCGCAAGGATGTGGAAAAGTATGCGGCGATCGCCTCTCCGGTACCCACACCGACCCAATTGCCACCGCTCCCCGATACTCTTGACCCTGGCGAGATTCCCAGCCTCCAGGATTTGGGCCTAACGCCTCAGACCGCCGATCCCCGTGGGGTGCTTCCGTTCAAAGGAGGTGAAACCGCTGGTTTGCAACGGCTCCAAGCTTATTTTTGGGAAGGCGATCGCCTCAAGATTTACAAAGAAACCCGCAATGGTTTGTTAGGGGCAGATTACTCCTCAAAATTCTCGCCCTGGCTGGCCCTGGGTTGTCTCTCGGTTCGCTATATTGCCGCCCAGGTGGAGGAATACGAACATCAACGGATCGCTAACAATTCCACCTACTGGCTGATTTTTGAGCTGCTCTGGCGGGATTATTTCCGCTGGATCTGCGCCAAACACGGCAACCAAATCTTTCAACCAGAAGGACTCCAGGGGGTCGCAATTCCCTGGAAACAGGATCAAGATGCTTTTGAATTGTGGCGGACGGGGCAAACGGGGATCCCCTTCGTCGATGCCAATATGCGTGAACTTCTGTACACGGGCTTTATGTCAAATCGGGGGCGGCAAAATGTCGGTAGTTTCCTGACGAAAAATCTGGGGATCGACTGGCGGTGGGGGGCGGCTTGGTTTGAGTCGCAACTCATTGACTACGATGTGTGCAGCAACTGGGGTAACTGGAATTACACCGCTGGCGTGGGGAACGATGCGCGCGGCTTTCGCTATTTCAACATTCCCAAACAGGCTAAGGATTACGATCCCCAGGGGGACTATGTGCGCCACTGGCTCCCGGAATTGGCGACCCTCCCCGGAGAGCAGATCCATCAACCCTGGCGTTTACCTGTAAAAGAGTTGGGCGATCGCCAAATTATTTTGGGGGAAACCTACCCGAAACCGCTGGTTGATCTGCAAGCCTCTGTCCAAGAAAACGAACGCATTTACCAAAAAGCCCTGGGTCTGGCCCCTAAGTCCAAATCCCGAAAGCCCAGTAAAAATTTCAAACGAAACCAAGACACCCCCAAAGCCCGCTGGCGACGTTAGTTGCTCTGTTGAACGTGGAAGTTCACAAAAACTTTTGCTAGCCCCCTTGCATTTTAAAAAATCCCCTGTTATATTTGTTAAGGCTTAAGGGCGTTTAGCTCAGCGGTAGAGCGCCTGCCTTACAAGCAGGATGCCACTGGTTCAAATCCAGTAACGCCCATCCTTAAGAAGAATATGCAGAGGTCACCTTCTGGGGTGGCTTTTTATTTTTTCGTCACCCATGGGGCGCAAACGGGGCCTTAACAGGGGTTCAAGAAAATTTGTGTTTCCCCATGAACGGCAAACAAACTCCATATTTGCTCGCTTCTGGGGGGGCACCATGGTTAAATGTTAGTGCCGTTGTATAATAAGCGGCGAAATTAATAAAAGCAATTATTTTCGTACCGAGTTTATCTGGGCGATCGCCTTCGGGGTGACAGTGTGGCAAAGCTAAGGTTATTTACACGCCTGAGCCTCGCGAGTAAACCGATTCGTCACGAGTTCCCGCCATAGATAACGGATGAGTTTAAAACATAAAATTTGCAGATCCAGAGGAAATTTATGACCAGTCAGACAGACCGTGTAGTTATTATTGGTGTTGCCGGGGACTCCGGCTGCGGAAAATCTACCTTTTTACGCCGGCTTACCGATCTGTTCGGCGAAGAGTTCATGACGGTCATCTGCCTTGATGACTACCACAGCCTTGACCGCAAAGGCCGCAAAGAAGCTGGGGTGACTGCCCTCAATCCCAAGGCCAATAATTTTGATCTCATGGCAGAGCAAATCCGTGATCTAAAGAACGGAAAGGCCATTGATAAGCCCATCTACAACCACGAGACCGGCGAAATTGACCCGCCCGAACGCATTGAACCCAACAAAGTAATTGTGATCGAAGGGCTACATCCCCTCTACGATGCCCGGGTGCGGGAATTGGTAGATTTTAGCGTGTATCTTGACATCAGCGACGAAGTCAAAATTCAGTGGAAAATTCAACGGGACATGGCAGAGCGCGGCCATACCTACGAAGACGTTCTCGCCTCCATTAATGCCCGGAAGCCTGATTTTAGCGCCTACATCGAACCCCAACGGGAATTTGCCGATGTGGTGATCCAGGTGCTGCCCACTGAGCTTGTCGATGACAAAGAAGGTAAATATCTCCGGGTGCGTCTTGTTCAGAAAGAAGGAGTTGCTGGCTTCGAACCAGCCTATCTCTTTGATGAAGGTTCTACCATTAACTGGCGTCCCTGTGGCCGGAAGCTCACCTGTAATTATCCCGGCATCAAGATGTACTATGGCCCCGATAATTACTTCGGCAATGAGGTCTCTGTCCTGGAAGTAGACGGGAAATTCGATAATCTCGAAGAAATGATTTACATCGAAAGCCACCTCAGCAAGACCGGCACCAAGTATTACGGTGAAATGACTGAGCTACTCCTGAAGCATAAGGACTATCCCGGTTCTGATAACGGTACAGGTCTGTTCCAAGTGCTCGTTGGCCTCAAGATGCGCCAATCCTATGAATATGTCACTGCTGGGAAAGGGGCGATCGCCGCAAGCGTTTAAGACCGCTCAGCCGATATAAAACAAAAGGGGTTTACCATGGTAAACCCCTTGCGAGAGAGGGAGGTAAAGACCTCCTTTTTTTGTTGCCTTACATTTGGTTAGCCCAATGCCAGGGAGCTTTTACTTTTACAGCTGGGATTGCAGGTAATTTTGCAGACCAATTTTCTCGATCAGCCCCAACTGCTGTTCTAACCAGTGGGCATGGTCTTCTTCGGTGTCGGCCAGCATCTGCCGGAGGATGTCGCGGGTTTGGTAGTCTTGTTCCGTTTCACAAACGGCGATCGCCCCCTTCAGATCCCCGATAACCTTGTACTCATAGTCGAGGTCATTGCGGAGCATTTCCGGCACAGTTTTACCAATGTTCAACCCATCCTGTTGGGACAGATCAGGGGTGCTTTCGAGGAACAAAATCCGCTCGATCAATTGGGATGCATGGCCCGTCTCGTCCTGCATCTCGTGGTTAATGCGTTCATAGAGTTTCGTCAGGCCCCAGTCTAAATACATCCGGGAATGGGTGAAGTACTGATCCCGGGCGGCTAGCTCATTGCGTAGCAGTTTATGGAGTTGTTCTAAAACTTTTTGATTACCTTTCATCGGAATTTTCTTTAATGCTCTAAGTGAATAAAAAGTAGGCCGTAGTATGGCCCAGACCATCGCTCTATCTACATCATTGCCTGTAAGTAGTTTTCTAGGCCAGAGTTTTCGATCAACCACTGCTGGGACTCAAACCAGTCAATCTGCGCTTCGGTTTCTTCGAGAATTTCGCCCAAAAGATCACGACTGACATAGTCTTGTTCCGTTTCACACAGTTGGATCACTGCTAGTAACTCATTGCGGATCGTTGTCGCCGTAGCCAGCTCATTGGCCACCATTTCTGGAACATCCTCACCAATCATCAACTTGCCAAGACTCTGGAGGTTGGGCAAGGCCTCTAAAAACAAAATCCGTTCAATGAGGCTATCGGCCTGCTTCATGGCCTTGATGGAGTATTTATATTCCTGATTGTTCAATGCCCCCAAACCCCAATTTTTCGCCATTCTTGCGTGGAGAAAGAACTGATTGATTGCCGTCAACTGCGACTTGAGAACTGCATTGAGCTGAGTATTGATATTGGATTTGCCTTGCATTGCGCCTTTTTTCACTCCAAATGGCCACCCTTTAAAAGTGTCATAAAACCTTTGATATGTCTAGCTTAGGGCAGTTTTGGGTGCTGCTATTTTTTGCCCACAAAATTTAATTTTTTTGCGAAAGGAAAATCAAAAGAATGAGAATCTATTGCAATAGGTACCAAGATGGGGCATAGTAGGGAGTGACATTCCAACCCAACATATTTTGATTGAGGTCACCATGTACGTTTGCCTTTGCCGTGGGATCACTGAGAAGCAGATTCGCCAAGCTGCAACGCAACCAAGCTGTTCGATGCAAGAGCTATCGAAGGTCATGGGGGTCGGAATGGACTGCGGCACCTGTTTAGAATATGCGGCCCAACTCCTCCAGGATCATCATTCTGAAGGGTGTAGCAAAGAGCCCTGTAGCGCACCGTTGGGTTAGAAAAACGGCTTTTTGCATTTGCGAGTCTTTCTGTCTAGGGAATTTTGATTTAGGGAAAGCTTCTGAGTTGTTGTCCCTTGGGGACGCTAAAAAAATTTTTGTTGGGTCTGGATAAGCACAAGATTTGTAACGCTCTCGGTCACAATTTGAGGGGGCCAGTACGGATAAAGCGAGGGAGAGTTTGAGTCAGCATCAGGGTGGGCATCGTTGGAGTCGGCGGCAAATTTTACGGGGTGGGTTAATTGGTTTAGGGACAGGGGCGATCGCCACCTATGGTTGGCATAGAAAAAGCACAACGGCCCAAGCTGAGGTCAAGATTCCCCCGGTGACTTTCGACCAAGACAGCATTAGCCGCAATGGCTTTGATCCGCTGCAAATTTTGCGGGATTTTGACTATGGGGAAGTGAGTTATGAAAACGGCCAGCGGGTGCGGGAGTTTCACCTAGAAGCCAATAGCAGCACCATTCACCTCAATGCCGCCCTTGAATATGTGAGTTGGAATATTAATCGACGGGTGCCTGGGCCAACGCTGCGGGCAACGGCGGGCGATCGCGTCCGGATTATTTTTCATAATGCCGATGGGCATTCCCATACCCTCCACTTCCACGGCACTCACCCCGACACGATGGATGGCGTCAAACCAGTGCGCCATGGCCAAACTACCATCTATGAATTTGAGGCAATGCCCTATGGGGTGCACCTTTACCACTGCCACATTGCTCCGGTGACCCGCCACATTGGCAAAGGCTTGTTTGGACTTTTTATTATTGATCCCCCTGAGGCCAGGCCCCCTGCCGACGAAATGGTGTTGGTGCTGGGAGGCTATGACATCAATGACGATGAAAAAAACGAACTGTATGCTTTCAATGGCATTCCCAATGTGTTCCGCGATCGCCCCATCCCCATTGTGCAAAATCAACTGGTGCGGCTTTATGTCTTGAATATGATCGAGTTTGATCCGGCGATCACCTTTCATATCCACGCCAACTTTTTTAAGCTCTATCGCACTGGCATGACCACGACCCCCCACGAAGAAAGTGATGTGGTCACCATGGGCACTGCCGAACGCCACATTCTAGAGTTTGCCTATCCTTTCCCTGGGAAGTATATGTTCCATCCCCACCAGGATTACATTGCCGAACATGGCTGCATGGGCTTTTTTGAAGTGCTGCCAGCCGAAACCTAAACATCTATTGACAAAGATCAGCAAAAACTCTAGCGTATTGCAATATTCAATTTGCAAATTATTTTTAATAGTATGAAATCTGTAAAGCCCGTTGAGTTATTTTTAACCCTTGGTTTGGCGGTGAGCTTAGGGGCCTGTGGCACCTCTGTTCCAGACAATGGTGGGGAAGGGGGCGAAAATGCTGCAACAACAGAAACCGTAGAACATAATAGTGCTGACCATGGGGGCGAAGGTGGTGAAGGGGGCGAAGGCGCTAGTTCCGGTAACCCTGATGAAGACTATGCCACGACCCTTTCGTTGATGTTGGGTCATTTGATGGTGGCTGAGGAACTAATTGCGGCTGGGGAATATGAACAGGCAGAACCACACATCGGCCATCCTGTAGAAGAATTGTATGGTGCCATTGAGGGTCAATTGGGCGATCGCGGTGTGACCGATTTCAAAGATGTCCTCAATAGTGCCCATGACTTGATCAAAACCGCACCGGAATCTCCCGAATTACAGACCCAACTAGACGCGTCCGTCGAGGCCATTGATACAGCCCTTGCGGCCCTCGGTGAAGCAGCATTGCAGTCCCCTGAGTTTGTCCTTGGGGTCATAAATAATCTCCTCCAGGTGGCCGGGGAAGAATATGCAGCAGCGATCGCCAATAATCAGATCGTCGAAGCGGTGGAATACCAGGATTCTCGTGGTTTCGTCCTCCACAGCGAAATGCTCTACGACCAGGTTGCTGATCAGTTGGCTCCAGAGACCAGGGAGGCGATCGCCACCGCCATGGCCGATCTCAAAACCGCTTGGCCCACGGTAGAACCGCCCCAGGCTCCTGTGAAAACGCCCCAGGAAGTCTTAAGCCGCATTGTGGAGATTGAAGCGGCCAGTAACAGTTAATCCCAAAGTTCTGTGAATATCATTACAGTGGCCCCGGTTTTGCTGGGGCTTTTTTAGATTTTTTTGGTAACGCCAATGTTCTTTAAAATTCCCCAGGTGTTGACACCAGAGGCCCTCGAAAAAATAACCGCAACCTTGACCCAGGCTGAATTTGTCGATGGCAAGCTCACGGCGGGCTGGTACGCCAAACTGGTCAAAGACAATCAACAACTGGCCAAGACAACCCCCACGGCCCAACTCCTCGAAGAGCAAGTGCGCCAAGCCCTCCAGAACAATGCCCTGTTTCAAACGGCGATCCGCCCCAAAAGTGTGCATACTTTGCTGTTTAGTCGTTACAGCCCCGGCATGGCCTACGGTCGCCACACTGACAATGCCCTGATGAATGGGATGCGCTCGGATGTTTCATTTACTCTGTTCCTCAATGAGCCTGACGAATATGAAGGCGGTGAACTGATCATTGAAGGGGCAGATTCTGAACAAAGCTACAAACTCCCTGCCGGAACGGCGATCGCCTATCCTTCTACCTCGTTGCACCGGGTAAATGTGGTGACAAAAGGGACGCGCTTAGTGGTGGTGGGTTGGGTGCAAAGCTGGATTCGGGATGCCCAAAAACGGGAAATTGTGTTTGATCTTGATGTCAGTCGTCGCAGCCTGTTTGCCCAGAGCGGTAAAACCACAGAATTTGATCTTCTTTCTAAGAGTGTGGCGAATCTCCTGCGGCTGTGGAGTGAGTAAACAGAATCACCTAAAAATTTACTGAAAATAAGTATCAATACTATTGACGAGACTTCCAAGTGTCGATACACTCTATTTAATTTAAATAAGAATTATTTTCATTAAATAGTCCATGAAGATTGTCCACTCCTACGGTACGACCGACATTACCCAACAGCTCCGCCAAGATAGCCATGCCCCGGAGCCGTCTCAATGTAGGCCGCCCCACGCCACCCCAGACCTTGCTCAATATTATTTAGCGACCCTGAGTTTAGATCACGCCGTAGCGGAGTCCTGAGGCTGGGCGAGATCGTTTCGTTAAAACAACTTTATTTTCTCGGTATAAAAAAATGATTGATTTCTTTTACTTTATGTTCGCGGCCTGCCTCGGTTTTTCGCCAGTTGATGCGGAATCACCACGCTAGCATTCCCGCCAACGGGACTATACAAAAGGCGATCGCCCTTGCGGACTTTTACGAAAACGATTATCATTCCTATTTCTAGAAATTTTGTGTGTGTGGAGAATTTAAAAATGTCCCTAGCCAAAGGTTTTGTTATCTTCAGCGCCAGTGCCTTGGTGGGTAGCAGTCTCGGTACAGCGGCGATCGCCTCTCCGATAACGGATCAAGACCGTACCCTCGGTCAAGTGAACAGCGTTTTTCAACTGCGGGATGTGGCTCCCAGTGACTGGGCCTTTGATGCCCTGCGCAATCTCGTTGAAAACTACAATTGCATCGTCGGTTATCCCGATGGCACCTATCGCGGCGATCGTCCCCTCAGCCGTTATGAATTCGCTGCTGGATTAAATGCGTGTTTGGAGCAGATCGAACGCATGATTCAAGGTGGTACTTCTGAAGTGACCGCCGAAGACCTCGCTGCGCTGCGTCGCTTGGTTAATGAATTTGAAGCTGAATTGGCGACCCTCGGTGCCCGCGTTGATGATCTCGAAGGGCGAGTGGAGTTCCTCGAAGATCACCAGTTTTCTACCACTACTAAGCTTGAGGGTGAAGTTATCTTTGCCCTGGCTGGTGCTTTTGGTGACGAGAAAGCCGATGACTCTGGCGATCGCCTCGATGACCAGTTAACCTTCAGCAACCGCGTTAATCTGACTCTTAACACTAGCTTCACCGGCGATGACAACCTAGAAGTCACCTTAGCCGCTGGAAACATTCCTGAATTGGCTGGCGCTACCGGTGTTGATACTGCCGCATTGGGGTTTGAGGAAGCGAATGATAATGATGTTGTTATTGACACCGTTGTCTATGAGTTCCCCGTCGGTCGTAAAGGAACCGCCATTGTCGGGCCATTAGGTCTCGGTATTGATGATGCGTTACCGGTATTTAATCCTTACTTTGAGGGCGAGGCCGACGGTGCTCTCTCCGGTTTTGCCCGTCTTAACCCCGCCACAAAGAGTGGCCCTGATGGAGCAGGGGTAGCATTCCACTATGACTTCAGCGATAGTCTTAGCCTCGGTTTGGGCTACTTGGCTGATGATGGTATTGCCTCTAGCCCAGAAGAAAAGAATGGTCTTTTCAACGGAAACTATGTTGCTGGTGCCCAACTAGCCTTCTCTCCTGCTGATCGTCTTGACTTGGCTTTCTCTTATACCAATAAGTATCAAAGAAGCGGTGGTGACGTTGACCTATCCGGTAGCACTGGTAGCGACTGGGCAAGGGAACCTTGGGGCAATGCGTATGCTGTCTCCTCTAACAACTTCGGCATTGAAGCAAGCTGGATGGTTAGCGAAAAATTCAACATTGCCGGGTGGGTGGGCTACACCGATGCCCAAATCGAAGATCCCAACAATGAAGGTAGTGCAGAAATCTGGAACTGGGCTGTCAATGCTGCTCTGCTTGACGTTGGTGGCGATGGCAACGTCCTCGGATTTGTCTTTGGTCAACCGCCTAAGCTTACCAGTGGAGACCTAAATGGTGTAGATCGATGTGCCGGTGGCATCTGCGATGATACGACTTACCTCGCTGAATTACAGTACCGCTACAATCTAAACGACAACATCATGATTACTCCCGGTGCCTATGTCATCTGGAACCCCAACCAAAATGATGCGAATGAAACTATTGTTGTCGGTGCTATTCGTACTACATTCACTTTTTAAAAAAGGTGAGAGTTTCAAGAAGGCTAGTTCTGAAACCGTCGTTATGTAATCCGCTCACGAGGTGAGTGGCTCTAAAACCTTTCCTCACTCTTGATGTAGTGGCTAGCATCTATGGCTAGCCACTTTTTTGTCTGCAATTAATTTATGGTGAGTGCAGTTTCGCCTGTTGTTAATCCCGTGGCGATCGCCTGGGCATCGGCAAAAATAGCCGCAGCAACCTGGGGTTGGGCCTGTTTTTCGAGGAGATGACCGAGTTGATTGAGTACCGCAACTTGGGTCTGTACGTCCTGGCGATCGCGGGCTAAATGGAGTTGTTGGCGCAGCACTGTTTCTGCTGCCTGGAGATTAGCCTGGGTGAGATAGGTGTCGGCCAAGGCGGTGAGGGTTAAATTAAGCTGATCCCAAGTGCGGAACTGTCGATAAATTGCTTCGGCCTGGTGCCAGTGGAACAAAGCCGTTTCTATGTCTCCTTCCCTGTGGGCCTGTTGGGCTAGGGCAAAGTGACGATCCGCATCTTTACGCTGGAGTAATTTTTGTTCGGCATTTTGTTTGCGCCCCTGGCCAAAGGCTGGCACTGTCCCTAAAACCCCTACGCTGCCTAGGCTCAGCAGTAAGCAGAGGGTCAGCCAAAAGGGAAAGGTCACAGTCTGGGAAGGAGCGGGCGATCGCATAAAAAATTAAACCCAAAAAACAGCGCGCGAAAAAACCAAAGTTCTTCCATCTTAGCGGTAAATCTCGATCCTCTCGCCTAGGCGATCGCCCAGACAAAAAAGAGGGCAAAGAAATTAACTTTCCTTACCCCAGGCATTGTGTAGATTCGCTGTTAAACAGTTAATGCTGTCGAAAATGATTTATGAAAAACCTTTGCCACGGTTCTCAGAGGCCATACAGAAGCAGTTTTCTACCTGTTGCCGCAACGTTGCTTCATCGAGGTTTTGACCAATGAGAACAAGCTGATTTTTTTTCGTTTCCCCAGGCTTCCATTCCGAATCATCAATCGTAAACCGCTTTCCACTGAGGTGAAATACATGGCGTAGCGGGCTTTCATCAAACCAAAGAATTCCCTTCGCCCGGAACACATTGACCGGTAACTGATTGTCTAGGAAATATTGAAACTTACGGATCGCAAAGGGTTGATCACTTTGGAAGGAAATCGACGTAAACCCATCATTTTCTAAATGGTTGGAGTGGTGATGGTGGTGTTCATGGTCGTGGTCATGGTCGCATTCTGGGGTGCAAACATGGTCGTGATCGTGGTGATCATGTCCGTGGTTGTGATGGTCATGCCCGTGATCATGGTGATCGTGACTGTGGTGGTGATGCACATGGGTATCCGCTGCATCAAAATATTTATCCGACTCAAACAGACCCACACTGAGTAGCAACGGCAACGGCACTTCAGATTTTTGGGTGCGCAGGAGTCTTGCCCCTTCCTTAATGTCACGGATCTTGACTTCTAAAGCGTCCACTTCCGCCTCATCTACCAAATCTGTTTTATTCAAGACAATGATGTCACCGTAGGCGATTTGGCTGTAGGCCGCCTCACTATTGAATAGATCCAAACTAAAGTTGGCGCAGTCCACCATGGTCACAATCGAATCTAGGCGGGTTAAATCCCGTAACTCTGTCCCCAAGAAAGTCAAGGCCACAGGTAAGGGGTCGGCAAGCCCCGTTGTTTCTACGACGAGATAATCAATTTTGTCACCCCGGTCGAGGATTTTATGCACCGCGTTCACAAGATCTTCGTTGATCGTGCAGCAAACACAGCCGTTGCTGAGTTCCACCATGTTGTCTTCGGTGGTGACAATCAGCTCATTATCAATCCCGATTTCCCCAAATTCGTTCACGAGGACAGCGGTTTTCAGTCCCTCTTGGTTGCTCAAGATATGATTTAAGAGTGTTGTTTTGCCGCTACCGAGAAATCCGGTGATGATCGTTACCGGAAGGCCACTTTTACTCGCATCTAGGGTATTGGCCTCTGGGGCTTGGCTACTGACTGTGGGCATAATATTTTTTACTTTCGATTAGAAAACAACTCTTTCTTATCTTACACAGTATTTTGGGTGTCTAGAGTCGGGGAGATACTTCGGGAAAAATATGAATGCGGAGCTGTGAAGGCCATGGCTAACTTGCAAAAATACATTTGAGGAGAATATCTGTATTAGCCATGGCGATCGCCAAAATTAAACGACATTAACAAACTTGTCTGACGGAATTTTGGCCAGGGATTGAAAAGCAGGCTTAGCAAAATAAAAGCCTTGGAAGAGGTTAATGCCCAGCCCTTGAAGGATGGTTAATTCTGCTTGGGTTTCGATGCCTTCGGCGATGACAAGACTTGAGAGTTCCCCTGCAACTTGCAGCACACCTTTGACGATCGCTTGGCGCACTTTATCTTGATCAATACCGCGAATCAAGGCCATGTCAAGTTTGATCAGATCGGTCTGAATTTCTGATAGAAGGTTTAACCCAGCATAGCCGGCACCGAAGTCGTCAATGGCTGTTTTAAAACCACGGGCACGATAATATTCAACGATTTTTCGGAGGTGAACTAAATCTGTAATTTGTTCACTTTCGGTAATCTCAAAAATAATTTGCTCAATGGGAAATCCGTAGGTTTCAGCGGCTTCTAGGGTTGTGCGAATGCAGCGTTCTGGTTCATAAACGGCATTGGGTAAGAAATTAATACTCAAAAAACAGGGAATATGAAGTTCTGCGGCGAGGCGAATGGCCGTGGTGCGACAGGCTTGGTCAAATAAGTAGCGATTGCTGTCATTAATGTGTTGAAAAATTGTCTGAGCTGACTCATTATTTAAACCCCGCACCAGGGCTTCGTGGGCAAAAATTGTTTGGGTTTCTAGGTTGACAATGGGTTGAAAGGCCATTGTGAAATCAAAATTGAGCTTATTCTGATTCGTGCATTCTCTACATTCCATGGGGCACCTGATTTGTAGGGTCTTTTAACGATCTTGGCGATGATCAATCTTGAACATCGACATATTCAGCGGTTAGGGTTTGTTTCCATGCAGATCAATACTTATTCATAAAAAATCGCCTCTCTTGGATCTTAGTTCAAAAAAGGCGATCGCCAAATTGACCTTAGGTGACATCCTCCCGACGCTCACCCTAGCGGGGAGAGCGCGGGCTTCCCTTCCTCGCGGTTGGGGCTTCCTGCTTCACCGGGGTTCCCAGGCAACCTTCCTCAGCAGGCAGTATCACCGACTGTCCATCGGCTACAAAGGCAAGACCGCG
>CALRTB020000029.1:0-17740 GCA_943371005.1 Sphingobacterium thalpophilum | reverse complement strand
CAAGATGGCTTCTGGTGTTTGATGTTCCTCCAGGAGTTCATCCAATAGGCTATCGACACGATTGCTTTCTTTTTTCTTCCGAGGCATAAGGGTTTCTCCTGTTCTGATTGGATTTTAGTTCCCTTACACAAAATTCTGTTCAGTCTCCAAACATCGGGAAGATTAACTTCTGATAGTTATATCACACCTAAAACATCAGAATTATGGCAGCTTCGTACCGGATTGTTCCCACGTCGTGTTCAAGTGATCGAAGAACAGCAGTTAAGCTCAACTGCCGGACAGCCCTTTTTTTCCCAAGTTGATATTTCACAATTTGGGCCACTTACTTTTATTAGTGTTCCTGCCCAGGAAGATCGTTTATTTAAAACGCCAGGAGAGAGTGAAGAAGCAGTGCAGCCTTCTAGTTTTTCTTTTGGTACACCACGTACTACATTTGGTACAGAAGTGATTTTAACAACTCCTAGTGGACAACGTTTTGTACAGCGTCTTTCAACGGATTCTACTCAATTTAGTAGTCTGCCAAATGCAATTAAAAGCTCTGATATTGCTTTTGATCGAGTTAATATTGCCCAAATCGATCAAATTCAATCTCTTACCTCAATTTATGAAGGTATTGCTTATGTTCCAGCTATTGAGCTAGCTTATGCCGGTTCTTCTGATCTTTGGTATTACAATTTAAATGCGGGTATCTGGGCTACGTTTAATAGTCAAGTAGCTCCTGGTATCACAGAAGAAGTTATTGATAATAATGAGCCAACAATTGGTGCTTATTTAAAGGGTTTTGCAAACGCGATTCAAGAGACTCCTATTCTAAATGAAAACTCGATGGCAATGGGAGTCAGAACCTATGGCCCGACATTTCGTTTTAATGCAGATACTCAAAGCCAGTTTAATTTAACCTTAGGTTATGAATATGGTGAACGGCGTCCTGGGCTGGGTTGGACTCTGCGACCAACGTTATTTTATTCTCAAGGCATTAGTGTTGATGAAGAGGAAAGTCTGCAAAACTGGGTTGGACTGCTAGATGGACAAATTGGCTGGCAATCGGGTTTAAGCATCATTAATCGTTTAGAGGTTGGAGAACAGCTTTTTGCAAGTTTAACAGCACGACAGCGGCTCAATCCTAATATTTCAATTGGCATTTATACGCAAAATTTTGATAATGAGATTTCTGGTTTAGGGCAGCGGACAGAAGGTACTTCAGCAGGCTTGATTCTCCGCTATGACTCGATAAAAAGCCGCACATCTTTTTATGAAGGGCGAATTGGGACGACTGATACCGGTTTCGATTTTGAATTTCGGAGCCGATTTACTTTTTAAAAAAAAGAGACAACAATCAGGTTATCTCTCTTTCTTAGAATTTACTTTTTAGAAAATAAAATTTTCTAGCAAGACCAAACAAGCAACTCTTTTAGGGAATGGCAGACAGAAGCCCAGGAGCAATCCCAATACTAGAGAGACCACCAGGACCAAAAATGGCTTCGAGATCAGTATTAACGGTAGATAAGCCATTAAGATAACCGCCTTCTGCTAACGCTTGAAAAATTGCGTTTTTCGTATCGGTAGTGAGGTTGGGATTGTCGTAGACAGTGGCAATAACCTGTTCTAAAGAACCACCACCTAAAAGGACTTCACTAATAGAATACTGAAGGATAGCATCAGCAAGCAGAGTAAGCTGTGCTTCCGTAACGCCACTAGCCAGAACAATCGAAGAATTTCTCACATCTTGAGCTACGAACTCAGCATACTTGAGAGCGTCAGACAGAATGACAGTGGGGTCAAAGGAACCAGTTAGCTCAACATTGGCGGCGACAAAGCCTTCGTCGGTAACAGTAAGAGGAGCAACTGCCTCTACATCAAAACAGACAGGATTTTCAGTGGGTACTAGATCGACTAACTCACCAGCACAAATGGTGTTGCCACTAGCTAATGTCCAATCAAGATCATTTAAATTCACACCACCATTAGCATCACTGTTGAGCTGTGCAATGATGTTTTGAATTGCACCGGCACCACCGACGAGCGTGAGATTATTTTGGGCAAGGAAGGATGCTAAGCTCCCGATACCGTTGGCTCCGTCAACACCGCCATTAACACCAGGCACATTCGGAGGAACAGGGAGATTAACGGCCGGGGTACCCCCATCATCACCATTGTCAATCCCAGTTGGCAGAAGAGTGCCATATAAAGTGTTACCAACATTAAATAGCTGGCCAACATCGAGGGGACGATAGCCGATACCAATTTCAGCAGAGTTGAAACGACTGCCTGGGCTGTCAACCTCAACGGCATAAGCGGAGATTGCCTCACCTGCAGTGGAGAAAGTGACAGAACCAGAAACGGTATCTGCAGCAGCAGGATTAATCGCCATCAGGGAAACAGTAGCCACAGTGGCTGTTCCACTTAAAAGCTTTACAGAAAGGTTTTTCATTGGAATAATCTTTTATCCATGATAGTTAGGCAAACTCGAACCAATGGAGCGAAAACCAAGAAATTATACTCTTGGAGCTAGTCAATCGAAGAAAGGTTAGAGCTTACAGAATGTTAACAAAGTTTTTAGAAATCGAAAAAAATAAAGATGTAAAGTTTTGTTGAAAATCTTGATGTGAATACTCATTTTTAAAGATGGTTTAGAGGCTTTGCTTTAGTTAGTCTTATTCCTTAAAGAAGAAAACCTATATTCTGATACTGTTTTCAGAAATTTTTGGGGCTTTTAGATGCTTTTTTAGCTTGGCACAGATTCTGAAATTACATATAGTAGCTATATAATGCTGAATGAATCCAGTCAGTTTATTGGCATTTTGCATTAAAATCTCGAAGCCAAAGCTTGATGGCTTGGCCAACGGAACCTTGGGAAGCATCACGGGGTGGGTTGGCCGGTTGGCTGGGATCTGGGTTGGCAAGACTAGAAACCACATTGGCGATCGCCCAACCGTTTTTTGTAGGGGTTAGAAACAACCAATAGTAGTTTTCAAAGCTGATTTTTTGGGTGTCGCTGTATTGGGTTTCTAGGGTAGTGAAAAAAACTTGCTCCGTAGTGTCAGGCACCGTAGGCGTATATTGACGATTTTTGAGGGGTAGAGGATTAAAATTGCCTGGGCTAGCAATGACAATGTAACTAAAACTATCTTCGGTGCGGTCTAAATTACGCGCCCGTTGGATCACCCGATTGCCGTAGCTGGGCAGATCTTCTAGGAGTTGGGGCACGATTTCTGTTAATGGTGCGTTGCACTGGGATTGGGCGATCGCCTGCGTTGAGCAGACCCCAAAACTGCCGCAAATGAATGTGAAATAAATGGCGAGGGAGCGATTAATCATCGTGTTTTTGGCGATGTGAATAGATGACCCATGCAATTACCCCGGGCAAAACAGGGAGAAATATTTCATCTCCCCATCTGCTTAGTTTAACCCTCGACTTGGTCGGCAGCCTCAGCCCAGGTTTTCGCCCAGGCCAGGATTTCCTGGACAGCTTCAGGGTTGGCCGCTTCACTATATAACCGCAGTACAGGTTCAGTGCCGCTAAAACGAATCAACAACCAACTTTGGTTGGCGAGGCGGAATTTATAGCCATCTTTGGTGTCGCAGTGAAGCACCTCACGGTTGGCAATCGCCTTGGGGGGATTAGTCGCAAGCAGCTTTAAAAGGCGATCGCGGCTGGAGAAGTCCCGCAAATGTAGATCAATGCGGTCGTAAGCTCCATGGAAATCAGCTTTGGTTTGCAGAGAATGGTAAATCTCTCCGAGGTCTTGATCGAAGGTGGCGATCGCCTCCAGTAAATATAAAGCTGCAAGGAGAGCATCCCGTTCGGGAATGTGGTGACCATAACCAATGCCACCGGACTCTTCCCCACCGAGGAGAACCTGGGTCTGTTGCATCCGTTCGGCGATGTATTTGTAGCCAATGGGTGTTTCAAAGACTGGTAAACCGTAGTATTTGCTCAAACGGGGGATTAAATCAGAGCCACTGACGGTTTTAACAACTTCTCCCTGGTATTTACGGTTTTGGGACAAATGGGCCAATAAAATCGGGATTAACTTTTGGGAACTGAGAAACGAACCATCTCCGGCCACAGCGGCAATGCGATCGCCATCGCCATCAAAGACAAACCCCACCTGAATTGCGTTTGAATTTTGATCATGGGCGGTGCGGATTGTGCGTTGGAGCTGGGACAAATGCTTTTCTAAAGGTTCCGGTGGCCGCCCCCCAAATAAAGGATCTGGCTCGCTGTGGATTTCTTGGGTCGCCCCATTGAGCAGTTGGGTGAGGCCGCCCGCCGCCGCCCCATACATTACATCGGCAAAAACCTGTAAACGGCCACTGGCGATCGCCTGACGAATCTTTTCGAGATCCACTAGTTGCTGTAACCCACTGCAATAGTCCTGCCACGGGTCGAAATAGTCTAAGCTGCCCGTCGTTGAAGCTTGGGGTTCACTGTCCGCCTCTAGGCGCGCTTCAATTTGAGCGGTAATTTCCTCGGAAACCGAACCGCCGAAAGCCCCTTTCACCTTCAAACCCAGATAACCCGCCGGATTATGGCTGGCCGTTAAGGCGATCGCCCCCAGAGCCTTTTGGTGATGGGCTGCATAACTGAGGGCCGGGGTGGGTGCATAGCTATTGGCCAGGAGCACGCGAAACCCTGCCCCCTGGATCGCCTCTGCGGCGGCGAGGGCAAACTCATCCGCGAGGAACCGACGGTCATAGCCCACAATCACCGTATTATCGTCAGCCTGATCCGCGAAATTTTCTTTTAAAACATGGGCCGTGGCGATCGCCACCCGTTGCACCCGCTCAAAGGTAAAGTCCGCCGCAATAATGCCACGCCAACCGTCTGTACCGAACCGAATCGGCTGTTGATTCCCAAACGCCAACACAATCTCTGCCTCAAAAACTGAAAACGATGTCCTTTAGCAGTTTAATTGCTGGGGAAGTCCTGACCAACATAAACGGTGCGCGTCTGACCAGCTCGCTCCAGGATGACTTGGTTACTCTGGGCACCAATCAGCTTCCAACTGCCACTGCCCAACTCTTCCCCAAGGCGAAACCGCTGGGTGGTGCCATTGATTTTGAATAAAGCTTCGGAGCGATCGCCTGCTTCCAGAACTCCCACAAGGCTATACATCATCTTCGGCGCAGCAGGAGGCGCAGGCACATTACTGATAGTTGGGGTTGCGGCACTGGGCGCAGGGGGCGGCACGATGGCTAAGGGGGCTGAATTTGGTTTTGGTGGCGGTGGAGGGGCGATCGCCATTGGTGGTTCCACACTGGGGGGCGGCGGCAAGAGAGCTAAACCTTGGGATAGGTTCGCACTGCCATTAGTGCCCGCATTGGGCGGATAGACCGGAATATAGATGCGTTCAATGACCTGTGGCCCCGAGTTCGCCTCTGATTCTGGTGTTGCTGCATCCCCTTGGCGGTCAATATTGTCGAGGGCCCGTTGGATGTAGTTGGCAAATTCCGTCCCTGGCTCCGGGTTTTCTGGGGGCACTGCTTCGGTGGCAGGGGGCGTAGAACGGCTGAGAAATTGTGGCATTTTTAACTGATCATTCGCCGCTAACCAGAGAATACCGCCCACCAAAGAGGCACAGGAACAAATAAATAAGAGTCGTTCTGTGTAATAGCCCCAGCCCCGTTTCACCACCAGTTCTGCGTCGATCTCCTCTGGTGGAAAGGGGGGTTCCTCGGGGGGAGGCCCCATGAGGTCTCCCTGGGTGACTAATACCGATTGCATCGGTCTGACTTCCGGTTCTGGCGATCGCCTAAAGGATTGGGGCGGTTGGCGATCGCCTAAGAGCTGATCAATATCCGCAAACACATCATCCATGAGACGGTTAGCCTCTGCTTCAGCAGACCAAGAATCAGATTCTAGGGAATCCAAGGAAGTTGTGCGCAGTTCGTTCATATCACCAAGAGGGGGGCAGAAAAATTGCTTTTATTGTAATCAGGATCTCGCCACCTAACCGTGCCGAAATTAGCGATCAGTCCAAGGTAAAGCGTCGAGATTGGCGCCACATACTCAAGACGTGGGAATATCTCTACAATCCTAATGCCCTTTGGCCAGGACGCAACCCCAAGCTTGCTTTTTTTCACAATTGGCAGTTTTGAGGAGATTTAGTAGCAATAGAAAAAACCGCTGAAAATGCTGCTGATGTTTTTCAGAAAAGAACCAATGCAGGAAGATAAATTTCAAAAAAACCCTTCTCCCATTAAACTGTTTATGTTTTGTTTCTGAGGGAAAAAAGTCACATGGAGCATCGTGGCGTCACAGTTTGGTTCACCGGTCTGAGTGGTGCAGGGAAAACCACCATTAGCCATGCCCTAGCGGAACGTTTAAAAGCGGCTGGGTGTAAGTTAGAAATCCTGGATGGCGACATTGTCCGGACAAATCTCACCAAGGGCCTGGGCTTTAGCAAAGAAGACCGTGATGAAAATATTCGTCGGATTGGCTTTGTTTCCCACCTACTTACCCGCAACGGCGTGATTGTCTTTGTTTCTGCCATTTCGCCTTACCGGGAAATTCGCGAAGAAGTGCGGCAACGAATTGGTGATTTCGTCGAGATTTTCGTCAATGCCCCCCTCGAAGAATGTGAACGACGGGATGTTAAAGGTCTTTATCAACGGGCGAGAGCGGGTGAAATTAAAGGTTTTACTGGGATTGATGATCCCTATGAAGCGCCCACCAATCCTGAAGTGGAGTGCCGCACTGACCTCGAAGAACTCGAAGAAAGTATCGAAAAAGTGATGACGAAGCTCACTGAACTGGGCTACATCACCCCTTAATTTTTTATTGAAGTCTCAATTTCATAATCTAAAGGTGCAGTCCAGAATGATGCTTGGCTGCATTTTTTTGTGTTTCGTGGCTAGTGCAGTTGCGATCGCCCCCATTCGATGGCTTCGGCTTTGGTGTGAATTTTTCCTTCGAGATGGGCCACTTGAATTTCGGTGAGTAAATGACCGATTTGAGGGCTGGGAGAAAGATGCAACTCACGGATGAGATCTTTCCCCGATAGCAGGGAAACCGGATGGGCGACGGGATCGCTGGCGGTGAAGTACCGCTGCAATAATGGCGCTAACATGGCGGCGCTGAGGCCAAAACTCCGGGCCACCAGGGCAAGGATGGGAAAGGCCCCTTTAACCGTTTGGAAGAAGAAATATTGTTCCCGCAGGCTTAAGGGTTGCGCTTGGCTGCCCAACAGTTGGGGAAGCATTTCGATGACAGTGCTAACGGTGCGCAGTTCGTACCGGGGATATTTTAAGCGGGCGATCGCCTGTTGGGCCTGTTCTGGTTCGGTGCCCACCAAACAGGCCAATTTCCCCAGGGCGAGCCATCCTGTCTCCGTGGCAAATTCAGGGTAAATTTCAGCGAATTCTTGACCAATGGCCGTTAACCGTTGCACACGGTCTAAACTCGCCTGATCCGCCGCCGGCAACCAATACGCCAACAAGCCATCCTGAAAGGCCAGCTCTAGCCAGCGATCGCCTTTCGGGTGGTGCAATAAATAATTCAACTCATGCTGAATTCGTTCGGCTGCAATATTTTTAATCAAAGGAGCCAACTCCCGGATTTGTGCCCTGGTGGCCGCATCTAAGGTAAACCCCAACTGTGCCGCCTGGCGATAGGCCCGCAACAATCGCAGGGGATCATCGGCCAAATTTTCCGGCGTCACCATCCGTAACACCTTATTTTCTAAATCGGCAAGGCCATTGAGGGGATCAACTAAACAATCAGAACGAATATGGTAGGCGATCGCATTCACACAATAATCCCGCCGCCGCAAATCCCGCTCGAGGCTTTCCCCTTCCTGTTGAGCAAAATCCAACGTCCCCTGCCGGAAGACCACCCGGGCAATTTGACGCATCTCATCGAGTACCACAAAACCCGCTTGATATTTTTTAGCAATGGCACGGGCCGTTTCCACTGCTTTTTTGGGAACGACAAAATCAAAATCAATATAATCACTCTGGCGCTGCAAGAGGGCATCTCGCACGGCACCCCCCACCAAACAAGCCTCCGCTGGCAATTCCGCCACAGAAAATGGCAAAAGGCGTAAAAATTCAGCTAAACGCTCCTTGGGAGAGTCCAAAACCATCAATGACGAAACCCGATTAGAATAAGCACGATTAATGAGAATATCATTCCCCCTCCGATTATGGGTGGGGAAAATGAACTACTCCAGTCTAAGAGGCATGGAGTTTCCGTCGTTTCATCGCCCCAAGTTGCCTCATGCTTCCGCAATCAGTAGTGCTTGGCGGCTCCGCGACTAAAGAGGCAAGTTCCTGACCCCTTGCCCAGGCTAAATTAACCTGAGCTGCATTGATATCTCTATCCTCCCTGTGGCCACAGTTTGGGTTTGAGCAAATATGTACCCTATCTGCCAATGTCTTTGGCGTTAGCTCCCAACATTTAGCGCAACGCTGAGAGGGCTTAAGCATCCTTGTCGGGGACTCCACATAAAATCCCCCTGCCTCTGCCAGCTTGTATTCCAGCATTGAATCAATCATGCCGAAGCCAACCGAGAGAATGGAGCGGTTAAGCCCTGTTTTTTGAGCCTTCCGTTTGCTGCCTTTTTTGGCTTTGCGGGTCATCCCCTTGATGTTTAACTGCTCACCAGCAACTAGGCTATTACTGCGGACTATGTTGCTCGTGATTTGATGCAGCCAGTCTTTACGCTGACGGGCAACTTTGCGTTGCCGCATTGATACTTGCCGTCTCGCTTTCTGCCACCGCCGCGATGCCTTAACCTGCTTATTCCGGTTGGGGGCACGCCGGCGGCGAAGTTTCTTCGAGGCTTGCTTTACGGCAATCTCACCGACTTTGATCAAGTCAGGCTTTGATATTTGCTCGCCAGTGGAGAGTGTAATCGCTTCCTTGCAGCCCAAGTCAATCCCCACAGACCCATCACCTGTTTCCCGCTGCGGCTTACATTTGACGGTGATTGAGGCATACCACTTGCCCTGGCGGAAGAAAATTGTGCAAGTTGTTGGTTTTCCCCAGGTGCGAGCTTTCCCTCTCATTTGCATTCTGCCTAAGTGGCTCAACTTGAGAAAGCCATGCTGACCGTCTGTTTCTACCTGCCAACCTGCCCCGCAGGGATATGTCCACCCCGAATATCTCCGAGATGCCTTGAACTTTGGATATCCCCCCAATTCTTTAAAGAATCTGTTAAATGCAAAGTCCACTCTTTTCAAGGTTGCCTGTAGGGCGTGGGAACCCAGTTCTTTAAATTCTGGCCATACTTGCTTAAACTCTGGCAGACTATTCTGCTGCTCAAAGTAATCGACTGCATGGTTGAACTTTTGGTACTGGGTTTTACGATTAGCGATTGCTGCGTTGTACAAACTGCAATGTAAACGCCGCCAATAATGCAGCTTCTTTTCCTGCTGTCTATTGGGGTAAATTTTGTAAGTGACGCGGCGTGTTAGCATGCTCATACTGTAATGCAAACGTCATTATATGACTACCAAAAACCTAAATGTCCGAATTAGTGATCGCGAATGGCAACTGTTGGAGCAATACTGCAAAAAACATCAAAGAAGCAAGACTGACGTAATCAGGGAATTTATTCGTTCTCTAAGTTCGCATTGATAGACTGTTTCCGCTACACTTCAACAGTCGCGCTATCCTTCCCCACCCTAAGAAGACAGAGACTGCCGCACTTTAGTTCAAAAGCGCAAAAACACAGGCTAAAATAGGGTCTGCTGTTTGAGGGCACCGACCAAATGAAAGACTTTGTTGTCATCACCTTTTATAAATTTTTCGACTTTCCTGACTACAAAGAACGGCAACAACCCATTTTCAACTTCGCCGACGAACAAAATATCATTGGCACCATTCTATTGGCCCACGAAGGGATTAACGCCACCATTGCGGGTACCCAAACGGCCCTTGATGCCATGGTGAACTTTCTGCGCCAGGACTCTCGCTTGGCAGATTTAACTTACAAAGTTTCTACGGCCCCCAAACAGCCCTTTAAACGCCTCAAGGTCAAACTCAAAAAAGAAATCGTCACCCTGGGTCAACCGAATGTTGATCCGAACAATACCGTCGGCACCTACATTGACCCCCAGGATTGGAATGATTTGATCCAAAATCCGGATGTGACCCTCGTGGATACCCGCAATGATTATGAAGTGGGCATTGGTACTTTTAAAGGGGCCATTAACCCCAACACCAAATCTTTCCGAGAATTTCCCGATTATGTCGCCGAAAATCTAGACCCCCAGAAAAATGCGAAGGTGGCGATGTTTTGCACGGGGGGCATTCGCTGTGAAAAGGCGACTTCCTACCTTTTAAACCAGGGGTTTCAGGAGGTTTACCATCTCAAGGGCGGCATTTTAAAATATCTCGAAGAAATCCCCGTTGAAGAAAGCCTCTGGGAAGGGGAATGCTTTGTGTTTGATGAGCGGGTCACGGTCAAACATGGCCTAGAAACGGGTCAATATGAACTGTGCTATGCCTGTGGCCATCCCATTGATGCGGAGGATAAAACATCGGCGGACTATGAGATTGGCGTGTCTTGTCCTTACTGTATTGAGGCCTTGACTCCAGAACGGCGATCGCGCTTTGAGGCAAAATGGCAACAACGGCAACAGATGAAAGCCTGCCAGGCCAGTTAAATCGTCAGGGAATCTACAGCAGAATTGGGGAACTTCTCGACTACAATGGGGCTAATTCTTTGCCAGCATTCATGACGTAACGACTAAAAGCGTTGATTTTTAGCGACCCCAAGGGCTTAATGCTTTGGCGATCGCCCCCAGTCAACCGCACCATTTACTAAATCACCCTTACTTACCCGTAAAAGTATGCCACAACTGCATCTTTCCCACCTCGACCCCCGCGCGCAAACCGCCAATCCCCAAGCACAACCGATGCCAATGGGAGACGTTCAAATGGGTGGGATGATGCCAGATCTTGATTTAGCTGCCGTTAACGAAAAACTCAGCGAGACCAATGCCGTCGAAGTCGTCCAGTGGGCCTCCCAAACCTTCCCCGAAGGACTGATCATGAGTACCAGTTTTGGCATTCAGTCGGCGGTAATGCTCCACCTCGTCACCCAGGTCATCCCGGATATTCCCGTCGTTTGGATTGACACTGGCTATCTACCAGACGCCACCTATCGCTTTGCCGAAGAATTAGGCGATCGCCTCGACCTCAACCTCAAAGTTTATCAATCGCCCCTCAGTCCGGCGCGGATGGAAGCCCTCTACGGCAAACTCTGGGAACAAGACAATATTGAAGCCTTTAATCGCTACGATTACATCCGCAAAGTCGAACCCATGCAACGGGCCCTCAAAGAATTAAACGCCAAAGCCTGGCTTGCTGGACTCCGCAAAGGCCAAACCGACCACCGCAAGACCCTCGGTTACGTCGCAAAACAGGGCAAGCAGTATAAAATCCACCCGATTTTGACCTGGACATCCAAGGATGTTTATGAGTATCTAATGGCCCACGATCTTCCCTACCATCCTTATTTCGATAAAGGCTATGTCACCGTAGGGGATTGGCACTCTAGTCGGCCCTTGATGGCTGGTGATGAAAGCGAGCGAGATACCCGTTTCCGGGGCCTGAAACAAGAATGTGGCCTGCACCTTCCCAGCACCTCCGAAGAAGCCCAGAGCTTAGACTCCAGCGGCCTCTAGGAACATTTGCCGGGTCTTTGTTATATCGTCCTAGTACAACAAAAAAAGCGGATCAATGATGATCCGCTTGCTAAATTTTTGATTGAAGAGCAATTCTAGAGGGCAATCACGTCGAATTGAACCGTTGCGGTCACTTCGGGGTGTAATTTAACTTGGGCTTCGTAGCTGCCAGTTTTGCCAATTTCAGGGAGCGTAATGCCACGACGATCCACATCTTGGCCTGCTCTTTCTTTGATGGCGTCTGCCACATCCTGGGTTGTTACGGTACCGAAAATTTGATTTTCTTCACCAACTTGCTTGCGGATAATCAGTTTACCCACAGTTTTGAGAGCAACTTTACGCGCTTCGGCGTCCTGGAGTTCTGCAAGCAGACGTTGACGTTCTTTTTCGCGGCGCTGTTCAACTTGACGCAGAATGCCGGGGGTGGCGAGGGAGGCAATGCCTTGGGGGAGGAGGTAGTTACGGGCATAGCCGGGGGCAACTTCAACGAGGTCACCATTGTTGCCTAGCTTGCGCACGTCCTGATTAAGGACTACCTGTAAACGCTTACTCATAATATTGACAGAATAATTTTTTCTATAGAAATCTGTTAGCTTCCAGAACTTTAAATTCTACAAGTTAAGGGATTGTTTAGGCAAATAGTCCGGATCTCTGTTCTGTTTTGTGGTATTGGAAAGAGGGCTGTCGTCACAGGCAGATTGTCGCCCTTGTTTCCGACGCTGCTTATCTCGATACATTTTTTCATCGGCCTGTTTTAAGAGGGTACGGAGGGAGGCATTGGCTGGAAACTCGGTATAACTGGCGGAACCAGTGCTGATTGAGAGTTGGTAGGGGCGCTGTTGTTGTTGGTTGAAGGTGGCGATCGCCGTTTGTAGTCGTTGGCAAATTAGCTGTGCTTCTGGCTGATTTACCGGCGCAAAACAGGTAAATTCGTCACCCCCCAGGCGTGCTAGGATATCCGCTCTCCGAAAACTGTCTCGCAGGATCTGGGCGGCATCGACAATGACGCGATCGCCTAGGTCATGCAGTAGGCGATCATTAATTCAAAGATGAAATTTTCAAAGATGAAATTTCTTCCGCCCAAATCTTTCCCCGGAAAAAGCTGAAAACACAAATTTCCTCTCCTGGTGGGAGAGGAAATTTGTGTAGCAATCAAACAGTCAACGGGCGATCGCCTAGGGACACAAATGAGGATTAGCCGTTTTTGGACTGGGATCCGTAGTAGGAGTAGGAATTGCTAGATGTGCCTTTGGTTTGGCTATTGGCAACGAGACCTAAAATCGGAATATTGGCTTGCTTAAAGGTGGCGATCGCCTGGGAAACGGCTGAACGCGTAGTTTTATTTAAAGTGACCACTAAAATCACACCATCAGCATGGGAAGCCAGAAGACTAGTGTCCGCAAGCCCAAGTACCGGCGGCGTATCATAGACAACGAGGTCAAACGTGCGCTCAAAGTCCTCAACCAAATGTTTCATCTTTTGAGACGCGAGTAATTTTGCTGGGTCTGGGGGCAGATCACCCGCTGGCAACACCGAAAAATCCACCAAGGGCATCGGTTTCTGCAAATAGTCTTCGATTTCAGTCTCGCTGCTATTGTTTGTAATTACCGTACTGAGACCCTGTTTTTTGTTTAACTTGAGACGCTGAGCGACCTGGGGACGTCGCATGTCAGAATCAACGAGCAAGACTTTCTGGCCGAGAATCGCCGCTGTTGGTGCCAAATTCAAGGCGATCGTTGACTTCCCATCCCCCGGCAAAGCTGAAGCAATAATCACGGAGCGTAAAGGGCGATCGGCACTCAGTAATTTTAGATTGGTATGGAGCACCCGTAGGGATTCAGAAAATGCAGATGCACCATAGTAGCCGTAAGAGCCATAGGGTTGATCCCCACTGGTCATTTTCCGCCATGTCCGAGCCGTTGAAGTTGGGACAAAAGAGGCTAGCCAACGTTGAAAACGCAGCATCAGTGGCAGTGATGACTCTTCTGTCCCAGTAATCCCGTGTTGTTCTTCGTAGGGAATATTGGCTAACAATGGTAGCTTTGTACGGTTCTTGAGATCATCTGGAGAGTAGTAAACGTCAGTGAGTTTGTCGAGTAGTAAAGCGGCGCCGACACCCAAGACAGAACTGGCAATGAAGCCCAGCATCAAGCTCCGTTGGATATTAGGCGAGATCGGCAAGTTTGGACGGGTGGCATCTTCAATGATTTCCCATGGAATTTCCGTTTGTGCCGCTTGTACTTGTAGCGCTTGGCGTCTTGCCAAGAGCTCCGTTAAGGCTTCGGTTGAAATCCCTAGCCGTCGCTGGAGATCGGTATATAGCCGATTCAGGACAGCGAGGTTCTGAAAAGATTGCTCGACTTCAGCTTGGGCTTGATTGAGAGATGGAATCCGAGCTTGCAAGATGCGGAGCTGATTGGCTGCATCTGTCACTTGGGTTGCCCCTACCCGTTCGGCCTCCTGTTGCAGAATGGGCAGTAAATTCTGACGTTCTTCCCTCAACACTTGAATATTTAAGCTGTCAGCTTGGAAACGTGTCGATTCCTTCGCAATGTTGGCCTCAATCGATCGCAGTTGACCAAGGACCTGCTGATAGGCTGGCGAGTTTTCGAGGGCGGCTAAGGCCCCACTGTCTCCTTGGAGGGATTGAAGGCGAGTTTGGGCTTGGGCCATTTCTTGCTGGAGTTGGAAGCGCTGCTGCTCTAATGTTGCTGCTTTTTGGGCTAGCTGATTGAAATGAATCCCTGGCTCGGTGAAATTATAGTCTTGGCGAAATTGCTGAAGCTCTGCCTGCAGGGTATCCACTTCCTGTTGGAGGTTGGGCAATTGCTCATCGATAAACTGAAGGCCTTGTCTAACGTTGGTTTGGCGATCAGCCAAGCTGTACTCCAGATAGACCGAAGCAAGTTGTTCTAGCACCGCTTCAATTTGATCGGGATCGGAATTTTGATAGCTGACTTCGAGAATTTTTGTCTCTCCCGGTCGGCTAATACTGAGATTACTGAGGAGAGTATTGTAGTTGAGATTCGGATATTGTTGCTGCAGTGGTTGAATCACTTTTTGCAGCAATTCGGGACTGCGTAAAACCTGAATTTGCGTCGCGTAGTCTAATTCACCTGATCCGCTACCAAAGTTTCCGGGCAAGCTCCGGGCTAGGTCAGACACGCTATTGTTGGAATTAACAGGTTCGACCAATAAACGAAACTTCGATAAGTATATTTTTTCTTGGGAAAACGTATTAAAAGTAACCGCCCCCATGCCAACGGTTATCACTCCCAGGATTAACCATGCCCGACGCCGAATAACAGATAAGAACTGACGCAGATCGAAGTCGTCACCATAGTCTGCTGGTTGTAAGAGGGGAGAAACGGGATACGGTATTGGGGCGATCGCCCCATTTTTTTTATGGCCGTTATTTTGATACTCGAGAACAGCGTTATTGGTGTCTTGCTTATCCATGTTAGTTTCGCGCTTAATTTATAACTTAATTTAAAAATTCATCTTTAAAAATTCATCTTTTTAAAATAAGAAACCGAAAGGTAAAAGATTTCGTAGTGGACTTAAAATGCGTGAGAGTCCATCTGTGAAGCTAGCTGTCGCATTCCGATCCACAATAATGACATCGTTGTTCCACAAGATTGGGTTGGATTCGGCATTGACGCTTTGAGAAAAATCAATTTCGAACTGCTGCTGGACAATGGTGCCATTGGGATTCAAACGAATTAATTCCACATTTTCACGGGAGCGGTCTGTAAATCCTCCAGCGGCGAGCACAGCTTGGTTTAACGTCGTATTGGCAGGAACTTGGACACTACCAGGATTCTCGACTTCGCCTACCACGTTAACCAAAATTCTATCGGGTGATAGGTTAGTGGAAACGATTTGGGCGGCTTCGGCATCGGATAGGGTGTCAGCCGTGGCGATAGAAATGGTATCTCCTTGTTGTAGAGCGAGGTCTTGGGTTAAATCCCCCGCTTGAAACAGTTCCCAGAAATCAATGTCGATGGTTTGGGGGGTACCGCTGCGGGTGAGACGTCGCACTTGAATCTTGCGAATATCGGCGGAGGGTTTGATCCCACCGGCTTCCCGGATGGCTTGGGAGACGGTGGGATTAGTCTGGGATTCGCTGCCGGTTAATCGATAGATACCCGGACGAAACACTTCGCCAACAACACCAATATCTAGGGTCGCAGGGGTACCAATCAGGTTAGACGCCGCGAGTTGAGCTGACTCTGTTAAGTTCACCGTTTCTATTGCGGGCACAAAAACGGCATCTCCATCCCGCAGGGCAATGTTTTGGCTCGCATCGCCATTTTGTAACAGTTCCCAGAGGTCAACGGCGACGGTTTGTCTTGCTCCAGATGGGTTGAGGCGGCGAATTTGCACTTGTCGTAAATCGGCGGCATAGGTGAGGCCCCCTGAAGCTTGGATGGCTTGTACCAGAGTGGGAAACTCACCTCCATCTAGGGTATAGGCACCAGGACTATTGACTTCTCCGGAGAGGGTCACCTGGAAGGAACGAGGTTGCTGCAGGATAAGGGTGATTCTGGGGTAGCGTAATTCTGACTGGTAGCGGGTGGCGATCGCCGCTTCTGCTGCTTCAATGGTTAGGCCTGCAACCGGCACTTTACCAATGGCCGGGAGATTCAGGGAGCCATCGGCCAACACCTGTTGACTGCCGCTGTATTCAGGCACATTAAAGACCTCAACCTCTAACTGGTCGCCCACACCGAGGATGTAAGTCCGATCAACCCCCATTGTGGGCAAAGCACTAGACGATAGGTTCATCCGCTGTGGATTTTGCGTTTGCACTGCCCCCTCCCCTGAAAAATCAGACCTGTCGGGAGACTTGGCAGCAGCGGTAGCGCTTAAACCACCAGGCACTAGGATAAGGACTGATGTACAAAACAGGATAAAAAATTGCATCGAGCAAGGCTCCTGGAATTTATATCTGATCCAAGGATTCAGACTCTACTAACACAGCTGTCTACAGACGACCCCAGAATCAGAATAATGACGGCATAGGGTCTATCTACAGCAACGTCAGAAAAAAGTTATCTAAATCCTATTGTAAAGTTACTGTAAAGTTCCACTACCATAGGGTACAGGTTTAAAAGTGAGCAACCGATGACAAAGAAAAGTAAATCTAAATCCAGACGCCAGACATTATAGGTGCTTATTCTGAGATTGTCAGTATAACTATTAGATGAGCCAAGCTAATGTTAATTGTTCAAGCCGATACTAATCTCTGAATTGGACACTTATAGAATAGTGTCAGTGAGTAGCATGGGTAGGAGGCAAACAATCACTATCCTATTAGCGCTTCGTTTGCCATCAATCTATCTCGGCAATTGGGTCTACATCAATCTGCGTCATGAAACCAATAAACCGGAATTCTCATCCTGCCTTCCTGAACCATGGAGGTTCAGACAAGCCATCATCAACCAAACGCCGCGATCACCCCCGTAAGCGTTCCAAGCGCCGTGCTATTTTTTGCCCCATTCACCAGTGCTATTTAGATAGTGTGAGTCAGAAACACCGAATCTACGCCGATCGACCGGATCATCTCCAAAGCCGGGGCTTAAGTCGGCGCAAGGCTTTGCTGCTTGTTGCGACGAGAACGACTGTGCCCTTAGATGGAGAGTGGTTAGAAGCTTTTTGGTGTAAGTGTTGCCAAGAAACGAAATGGTACCATGTCCGCAAATGCGATCGCGAGTATCAGTTATCCTTAGCCTCCCCTGACCTGTGGCAACAGGCAACGGGCGTGATCACGACTCAAGGCAACCCTACAGTAGGCGAGTTTACGCGTCGCCAATCGAAATGTCAGGGTTCCACTGCCGTCAAAGATTTCCGCTTCGTAAATTGACCTCGACTAATTAGCGTAGACGGGTTAAAGTATGAAGAATCCATGAAGAAAGTGCAAAGTAGATACAAAGGCTCTTAAGTCTTTAATCTTCTGAACTTGGGCGCGGCAGTCCCTATCCCTCTTTAGGGTAGGGAAGGATAGCGCGGCTACTGAAGAGAAACGGAAGTAGCCAAATCAATCAGGCTTAGGCAATCGCCTTATGTACTCTCTGATAATTTGAGCCATGCTGACATCCTT
>CALRTB020000028.1:0-22043 GCA_943371005.1 Sphingobacterium thalpophilum | reverse complement strand
AGGATGTCAGCATGGCTCAAATTATCAGAGAGTACATAAGGCGATTGCCTAAGCCTGATTGATTTGGCTACTTCCGTTTCTCTTCAGTAGCCGCGCTATCCTTCCCTACCCTAAAGAGGGATAGGGACTGCCGCGCCCAAGTTCAGTATCGGTTCCATTTCAATTGCTGTAACTTCTTGAATCAATGTCCTTCTTTAAGATCTATGTCTAAGACTTTTTCGTTTATTTGGCGCTTGCATTTTTGACATTTTTTAGATAAAGCATCTTAGACTTACATTCGGAATATTCGGGAAATCAAAATATCTAGAATGTGAATTGTGTGTGATTAAAAACTTTAATTTTTTAGCTTGTGCTACCTGAGAATTTCTAATATTTGCACATCACTTTATATTTTTTAACCTTCATTTTTTAATGAAATTTTAATTTTTTATCGTTTCTTTTTATTATTGTTGTCAAATTAGGCCGATTTTTTTACAAAAATTCCCAAATTACATTTTTTGCGCTAAATTCTACTTAGTCAGAATCTTAAGTCGCATCTGGGCTATTTTTCGTATTCTCGGCTTGATACTCAATTTTACGGAGGACCATAATACTTATTTATATTTTTTAAAGATTAAAGTTTTTCTTGATTCTGATTTCTTTATCTTTTCTTTACATTACCATTACATCCAAAAATACAAAGACTCCCATCCATACAGCCTGGAAAACTTCTGGATAAGAGTCTCTATCTCGGCAAATCAAATACAAGTACTTCACTTGCCTGTTTTCATTATACTCGATTAATGGGCGAAGTCTTTGAGTTGCCATGCAATTTCAAGGAATGTCTCATGTCTTCTTTTGCTCTTAAATCGGATTCTTCGTGCCTTTCTCTCTCTTGGGAATCTACCTGCCAACTCCTTCAGGATGTTAAGCAACCGCAGACTCGCCAGCAGGCCCTAGATCTTCTTCTCCAAGCCCATGCTGATGATATTGCTGCGATGTGTCGTTCTACTGCTTGGGCAAAACAATGGGGATTTGAAGATGCTTATCAAGAAGCAGTTACCCATTTCTTTGAGACAGCTCTTCGCACTGATGATCCGGCTGAATTAACGTCCTACTGGAATCTTCGAAATGCCGTTAGGACAGGGGCTGCACGCAATCTTTATCCCATTTCTGTCAGTCCCCACTTTGCCCAAAAGCTACAGTCCTATTCTTTTTCCCGGGACTTGGATCTACTCTATTTACCCCATGCTCATCCACCTTCTTTTGATGAGCTGGACTGGCACTTTTTACAGGCTTTATGTGAACCATTTTTAACAAAACGTCAACAGTCAATTTTGACTTTTATCTGTCAGATTCCTGGAGAGGTGCCATCTATTTTGGAATTGGCTGATTATCTGCAACTCTCTAAAGCTAGCGCACAACGAGCTTGGAATTACTTTCAAAAGGTTTTTAAAGTGAATGTTGATTTAGTTCAGCATTTATATCGTTTTATCAACTTTGATTTCCTTCAGGCTTATTTCCCTCAACTCACACTTACTTTAGACCAATGTCAGCAGGGTAAAAATACAAGGAAACCTTTACGACAATTTTTAGATTTTCGCTCACCCCTGGCATCTTTCAAACGCCTTGCGCTTCAGTATTCACAACCACTGATTGATCTTGGTTGTCTTCTAACTTCAAATTTTTCGTCGGATTTTGGCTTGGGATTTCGCACCATTTATTCTCGTTTATCAAAAGGAAAATTCACTTTTCAATTATTCAAGCCAAATATGTTGAATGAAAAATTATGTTTTGATTTTCAGGATAGACCAGATTTTTTCATGGATCAGATTGGTAATTTGAACCATTCTAAACTACCTCAAATGAGCTTTTTGAAAATATTGATCTTGATCCATTTATTGTTCTTTCTAGACTGGATTCATTGTCGAAATTTTTCATTGATTAATTTATGTCAACAATTTTTAGTTCGTTGTTTGACTCTTCTGAGGCGTACAAGGGGAAGTCCTCTTTGTTTAATTTCATGATTTTAATCTGCTTTTCTCATTTTTATTGTTACTGAATTTTTACCGCTTGGGGTAAAGATAGTTTTCTATGTTTTTGACGCTTCATCAAACAATTTATCATGCTGTTCAGCTTCATTGTTTCGATTGTTTTCGTTTGATGCCTTCTGTGTGGCTCCGGCTTTATTGTCGGCTGTGTTGGCTCTTGCAATGGGCTTTTTTGGGCCTGTTGATAGTTTTGAGCTGCCGTCCCCTTCCGCTTCTTGCCCAGTCTGGGGTTCCTTTTCCGGCGGGTACCGATGGAATTGCTGGGGATGCCACCCTTGATTCACAGATTTGGATTAGTGATCTTGCTGGTTCCTTCGATACCCTCTGGGACACTTATCTTTCTCTTGACTCGCCCTATTTTGCGATTTTGCTACAGGCAACTTCCTATATTGTTGCTGTGGGTTTTCTCTCCTGGGCGATCGCCGCTGTTTATAAGTGGCAAGCTTCTAGCTATAAGCAGTTTCCCTGGCAGATGATCTATACCCCCTTGGTTGTGGTTCTGCTCTTTACCAATGGGGGTCAGCTTACTTTATTGGGTCTACAAGCTTACAAAAATTTGGTCTATGGGGCGAACAATTATCTCCTTTCCCAAACCTACAACGGGGTCGCTGGGCGGGATTTAATTAAGAATGCCAATCTCCAGCAGGGTCTTAATCAGACTTATCAGCAAAAACGGGAATCTTGTTTTTCCCTCAGTGGTTTAGAACAGGAGCAATGCCTCGCTGAGGTTGATTCAGAAATGGATGCAGCGGCGGCAGAATTGGGGACTGACTCTACTTCGGGTTGGTCATTTCTGAATCCAGTTGGTCGCTTTTTCAATGATTTTACCCAGTTGGTGGTGACGGGTTTTCTCAGTTTTGTCGCAGGGACATTTCACATCATCATGGCCTATGCCCTTGCGGTTTGGGCTTCTTCTGCGCCCCTCTGGATTGCTATTTCTCTCTATCCGGCGGCAAAAAGTGGTCTGCAAATTTTTATCAGTGGGCTGTTTGCAGGGATGTTGAGTATTTGGATGTTTACCATTCTCCAGATTGCCCTCGCCAGTCAACAGAGTACGGCCCTTGGTTTTCATGGATTGCTCTATCCATTTTTGGGGGGATTAATTAATCCCTTTCTGGCGCTTTTTGCAGGCAGTATGGGCTTTTCCGCTGTTTTTGCGGCGGCGGGGGCCGCTTTCACCACGAGTCTCAAGGTTGTTCGTTGGGGGAAACGCTAATGACTCTCATCCCTCGTAAATCTCAAAATTTTCTGCCCCTCTGTGTGGTTGCTTGTCTCGTTTTGGGCGGCTTGAATCTCTTGATCAGTCTCGGTGTGATTGGCACAGTGATTAGCCTCCTAAATCAACCCGCACCAAGGTTAGTCGAAACGGCTGATGGGCTGACGCGTCATGTGGTTGCCCTGGACAATGCTGAACCGACGCCGGAATCGATTCGTCAGTTCGTGGCTTCGACTCTCTATAGCCTCTACGATTGGCGTGGCATTCTCCCCCCTGAGGCACCGGAGGATTTGGGTTCACCTCAGCCTGATCTTGGTGTGCCGATTTCTACGGGCAATGGTGAACTGAAAATTACAACAGCGACCTGGCGGGCTGGTTTTCGGCTTAGCGATGGAATTCGTAAGGATATTCTCACGCAGATCGCGCTCCTGACGCCACAGGATATTTTCACTTCACGTCCCTCCACACAAACGGCGATGACTTCTCCGGTGATCGGCGTACCTCACAAGGTAGAAGCAGATCTCTGGAAGGTTGACTATACAGGCCTCCTCATGGTTTTCGCGAATGGTGACAATTTAGGCGATCAAGTAGTGCGTGAGCATGAAATTTATGTTCGCGTGATAGATCCCCTTGTTCCTGTTGATCAGGCGATTGACAATCCCCAAATTTCTGATCTTCAGCAGGTTGTGATGGAAGAACGACGTGCTGGATTGGTGATTGAGTCTATGCCTGAACGCTTACGAAATTAAGCAATCTATTAAGTAATGAATTATGTCAGAAAATTTTCAGTCCTTAGACTTGGAACGTTGGGCTAATTTTGATTTTGAAACGGCAACCCCTTCTGAAAAGAGTCCGGATTCTTTCACAACGGATTATTCATCGTCTGATTTTTCCCAAAGTAACGTATCGGAACGTGATGCTAAGGCTGCGTTAGAGGATATTCCATCACTGCCACCTGCTTACCAAGAAGATCTAGAAATTGAAGTGGGTAAGGTACCTCTTTATAAACGTCCTCACCTGAAGGCAATCTTTTTTGGTTCCGGTGTTTTGCTGGTTTGCGCACTCCTTGGGGCTGTTTTAACGCAGGGCAATAGTATTCAACTGGGCAATGCTAATCCAGAGGCGATCGCCCCTGATGTTGCTCTGGAAGAAGAGGAAGTTGATCCCGACCAGGCTAAGCTTGCGGAATTGGAGGGGGAGATTGCCTTTAGTTCCCTCAAAAATCGGGCGGCGCTCTTAGAAGAACAGCAAAAACAGCAAGTTCTCACAGGTCAATTGCAGGAGCAATCCCAGCAATCAGAAGTTGCCCGAGCACCGCTGCCACCAATGAATTCAAGGACTTCGGTTTCCTCAACAGTACCTAGTCCACCACCACGGCAAAATTTTATTCCGCCTGCCCCTACGCCGATGCGTGCGGTTCCGCCTATTCCGATTACACCCACTGCATCTCTACCAACCTCCGCCCCGCCACCGAAACAAATGATGAGTTTTGGCGCGTTGCCGGAAAATTCGGTTCAGTCTGGGGTTTCATGGCCTCGTTCTGCGCCATCGTCTTCTTCTGTTGAGGAAACGATGCGGGATGATTCGATTTTGTTGGTGCAGCAGGAAACATCTTTTCTGCAAGGCGATCGCCAATTTTTAGTGGAAGGCGGTCAATCCCTCACTGGCACGGTGACGCAACAACTGATTGCAGCAGAGAAAGCAATTCTCCATATCCACACGACGGAAGCAATTTTGGGCCTGCCTGCGAATTCACGGCTGCTGGCGGAAATTATCCAGGTGATGGATGGATATCTGGTGGCGGAGGTGCGGGCAATTCTCCAAGGCGATCGCCCAGCTATCTTACTACCTGCTGGCACAATGACAGTTTCGGCTGCGAATGGACGGCTTTTGCAAGCTAAGACAGATCAAGGGTTTTTGCAGACTCCCCTTGGTCGGGCGTTATTGGGGGCGGGTCGAGGACTGGCAGATCAATATATCAGTCGTTCAGAAACATTTTTCCAAACGGAATCAAGCACTTCCATCACAAAGGCTGGGGGAAATAAGGATTGGACGAGCCTTGGCAGTGCTGCCCTCAAGGGTTTAACAGATTCACTGCTGGCCGAACCGAATGCCGGATCAGCGGTGCAATTGATCCAGCCCAATACCTCTGTGCAGTTAACGATTCACGCTCCTTTTGTTCTTTCTTTATAAGGTTATTTTCGATGAAATCTTTCGCAAAGCTTTCTGTGTTGACGCTGATTTTCGGACTGTGGGGGGAGCCTGTTCTCGCCCAAACCCAACGGATTTCGGCTGAGGCAGCACAACGTCAGGTTCCCACTATCGCCCTCAAGGTGAACCAGGGAGTCAATTTGACTTTGCCAGATGGGGTTTTGGCCTATAAGGGTTGGCTGGATGATGGTTCGCTGATTCAACTCGATGGCGATCGCCCGTTCGAACAGGGGGCGTCTATCCTTCATTTGGTCGCTAATCAAGCAGGACAAGCCCAACTCAGCCTAGTTACCCGTGATGCGAATCAAGTGGAATCGCTCTATGTTTTTAAGCTGGTGGCAGGTTCCCAAGGCAATAGCATCGTCAATGTCACGGCCCACCCTATTAACACTACGCGAGCTTCAACGGCTCAAACTCTGAATGCGGCACAACAACTCCAACAGGGAGTTACTTTGGCGATTGAGCGACAGTTATTGGTAGAAAATTCGGAATTACATCGGGCAATTCAGGGGGCAATTGCCAAGGTTGACCAAGGCATGGCCATGGAACAAGCGGCGACTACTTTCCAACTGGATCCCCGCACCCTCGCCCAGCTTTTCCACATGGGTCAAGGTGAATCTTCACCAAATAATCCCACTCGTCAGGAACCACTGTTAGTCAGAGTTGAGGGGGTTTCCGAAACCAATAATGCCGACGTTGAGGCCAGACTGACGGCTTTGGAAAATCAGGTGGAGCGTTTAGATGGCCGCGTAGCCAGCTTGGATTCCCAGCAATCAGAATTTTTGGCACAATTGCAAACCCTAGACCAGCAGCAGGAAATTTTTGCTTCCCTCCTGCAACGGCAAAACCAGGTAGCCCAGCGTCTTGATTCACCAAAAAGTAACCCCATTACCCTGGCGATCAATAGAGTACAGCCTCCTAGAGCTGCTCCTGCTCCTCAGGTTTTAGATCATCATCAGATTGCCAATGCGATCGCCAGAGGGCTAACAACCCATCCCGATACGCCCTACCGGAGTAGACTTTATCTGCGTTACCAAACGATGATTCGTAGTCTACGGCGTGGCTCTACCCTCTCCCAAGCAGCCCGCAGAAGTAATGTTCAACTCACCCATGTGAAATCGGTGCTGAAAAATGCGGGGGTTTCACCGGAGGCGGTGGGGCTATGAAATTGCCGTTTTTTTGGATCTTGCTGGTCTTAATATTGCTGCTGAGTTTTGGCTGGGGCACCCGCAGCGCCGCGACTTCTGCGCCGATGGTCAATCTGGAAACTTTACGTTGGGCTGATTTACCGCCGATTCAAACCAGTGCTGTCTATCAAGTTGATACGGGTTTATCGGCGCAGGTTGGGTATTCCCTCGATAAACAGATTCAAGCGGGCGATCGCCTGACGGAGATTTTTACCCTGGGCGATATGGCGGCGACTGGGTTGGCGGATTTATCACCGCTTCAGATTACATCTCTGGCACAGCTTGATTTACAAGATATTGCCCTGTCAACTTTTTCCCATTTCACCCAACAATCTTTAGGTTCTTTGGCTGAGGCATTACCGACGATCAAAAATCTACCTCTAGCCAATGTTCCGCCAATAGCGGATTTGGTGACGAGTCAGGTAAGTGGGGGATTACAGGACTTACTCTCGGAAAATATTGGTACGTTGCTGAACAATCCGGTGATCGCCCAACTACCTCTTTCCCAAATTCCGAATTTATCTGCTTTGTCAGTGACAGATATTCCAGGTTTGGCAGAGACAGCCCTCAAAGAATTTACAAATTGGCAGGGGATTTCTCTTAAGGATATTCCTGGTCTGGATCTAATTCCCCTGGCTGATTTGGGCCTTCTATCCCCTTCGGCGATCGCCACATTGGATATTGTGTGGGGAGCGGGTGAGGCAAATGCGACCTTTCAACCCATTTCTGGCAGTACCAAAGTTGGGTTTCGTTATCCTTGCCAACAGGAAAACTGCGCCTACATCGAACTTTCGGGGCAGGGACGCCAGGGCGATCGCTGGATCAAAGGCGGCGATTCAGAGACAGGTGGGCAAATGGTGCCAGGCGGTTCTGGCTTACTGGGTCAAGCGTTCGGCAGCTTGGAACCCACAGGACGGATGCTCGGCTCAGAATTTAAGCTCATTCTAATGAACACGGATGAAGCTGCGGGGACAGCAGAATTTGGTTTGTCTACCCGGTTCTGTCAAAAGGGTTTGCTGGATCTTGGTTGTACGCCCTTTATTTTTGGCCCATGGTCATTGTTTCACGCCAGGGAAAAAGATGGCATTTTTCTGGGTTTTGATAATCAACAAGCTCTTCCTAATCCCCAGGTGAGCGTCCCAGACTCGGTTCAGGCACAACTGCAAGCGGCCCAGGCCCAATACGGTGATTCGGTGTCTTCTGATGACGGTGACGATGACTGTTTGCAAAAAATACTCCAAACAGTTCCTCCTGCCCAACGCTCTGGGGTCGCCTCTCGATTGCCCTCCCTACTGGAACAGGCGGAAACGCTCAATCTTACTGAATCTCAAACGGCCTATGCGATCGCCTATCTCCTGCCCCGTAACAATCCATCTATGGAGGCGATGATCCCCAAATTAAAACAATTCATCACAACCACCAAAGTTGATTTCTTTGGAATGGGGGCAGCCTTAAATTTACCCTCAGATCAGACGACAACCCTTGCCTATAAAGCTTCTGATTACCAGGCAGTGCTCAAGGATTGTTTTTTTGGCGGTTCCTGCGGGGGCGGTAAGATGCAGCGTCCTTCGAAAGGCGTGGTCACTAGCGAGATGGGTAACCGTCTCCACCCGATTTATGGCACTTGGCGACTCCATGCGGGCATTGATGTCAGTGCAGGGATGGGAGCGCCGATCTTAGCAGCGGACTGTGGCATGGCCACCTATGTGGGCTGGGAATCAGGCTACGGCAATGTGGTCATCCTCAAGCATCAAAACAATCTCTTTACCCGCTATGCCCACATGAGTACCCAAAAAGTAGACCAGAATCAGACGGTCAAAAAAGGTCAACTGATCGGCTTGGAGGGCTCCACTGGCGGCAGTACAGGGGCGCATCTCCATTTTGAAGTCCGTGACGGCGATCGCTTTGGTAAACCTCTCAAGCCTCGTAACTATGTCAATTTCTAATCTTCTTAAAAAGCATTCTTTCCTTTTCTGTTGTGTACTCATGCTTGTGGGTTTCTTAGGGGTGATGCTCTCAGTCCGTTCCGACTCCGGCGATCACTCCTATCAAAGTAGTTGCCTCGCTGAACCTTTCATCGTCCTCGCTGAATACCAACAATATCAAGTGATTCAAGTGACTTCGGCAGACGGGCATGGACATCATCCAGAAGAGATTCTGGTAACTGTTCAAAATGACATTTGTAGTCGCCTCAATCCCCATAGTGATAACGACTATCCCTTTAGTCGATACATCGATCCCGAAGCGGCGATCGCCCTCAATGAACAACTTTGGCAACGCAAGATCGAGGCTCAAGGGGGCAAGGAAGAATTTGAGGCGGGTTTCGCTGCCTTTGCCCGAGAGTCCGGCGAAATTTTGTATATGCCCTCTGACCGTTACCAAGCCTTGAAAAATTTAAACATTGAGATTCCCAATAATGTCCAACCCGCAGACGAACCGCCCGCCTTCTCCAACTCCCCAACCCGACCTTAACGCCTATGTGAGCGAATTGATTTTTTCGCCCATCGGTTTACTGTTACTGGGTTGTGGGGTTTTATTGGCGTTCATGACTTTTAAGGGCGATCGCCGCAAATCAGCCAGTCTCGGCAAAGGTAAACTCGCCACGTCGCAGCAGGTCAAAAATGGCGCATTGCGCACCCTCAAACAGGTTCAAGCAGCAAAACGAGCGGATGTTGGGCTTTGGGTGGGTACACCGCAAGAGTCGGTTTTTCATTGCCACAAAGGAAAATGGCACATCGATCTTTGCTATGACTCGCGCACGCTCTATCTTAGCGACTGTACTTCTGGGATTTCTGTCCTCGGTGGTGCGGGTTCGGGGAAAAGTTTTTCGGCATTGAATCCGCTCTTTTTATCGGGTCTGGCCCAAGGCATTCCGGGACTTTACTTTGATATCAAATATTCCACCCACTCGTCAGAAGACCCGTCCCCCACGGCGTTAATTGCGGGTTATGCCAAGCGGTTGAATTACGAGGTCGGTTTATTTGCCCCAGGCAAACCAGAGTCTCTCTGCTGCAATGTCCTCGACTTTATCCGTCACCCAGAGGATGCGGCGATGGCACGACAAATCGCGAAAGTCCTTTATCTGAATTTGAATCCCCAAGCTCTGAAAGGGGGTTCTAATCCCTTTTTCACGGAGGCTACCACTTCTTTTTTGGCGGGGGTGATGCTGCTAGCGAAACAAACGGACTGCCCAGATCTGGTGATGTGTCGCGCATTAACCCGCCTGCCCAGTCCCCAACTTCAAGCCATTGTGGATGCCCAACCGGAGGCGATTCGCATGGTTTTTGATGCGGTGGTAGATGTCTTTGGGGTAGAGGAAACCTATGGCAGTATCAAGGCGACATTTGCCAATCTCTTGAGCGGCTTATTGATGCCGGATCTTTTACCTGCCATTTGTGGGCAAACGACCATTCCCTTGGATTTGGATGAACGCAAAATCCTGATCTGTGGCAGTGATGCGGAACGGGGTGAGATTGTGAACCCGATTTTGGCAACGGTGATCCACCTTCTGACCAACCGCAATTTACTGAAACCGCGTCAACGTCCGTTTTTACTTTGGTTGGATGAGATTTCTCAAATCTACCTCCCCTCGGCGGAAGACTGGCCCAACATCCACCGTTCGGCGGGTCTGGTGATGGCGATTGGGGTGCAATTTCCTGAAGTCCTGGAAAAGCGTTATGGCAAGGATGGGGCGAGTCGTCTCCTGAAAGCCTGTGCGACGCAATTGGTGTTTCAGGCAAATGATATTGCGGATGCGGAAAAGTACTCGAAGTCGGTCGGGAATCGGGATGTGGAATACGATACCAAGGGGCGATCTCAGCAAAAGAGCGGCAGTTCTACTAGTAATACAGAGCATAAACAATCTGTTGCCATCATTGACCCTAGCGAAATCCTACAACTGCCCCAGGGTAAAGCCATTATCTGGAATCGGGGCATCGGCGATCTCAATGGTTCCCGCATTCCTCTGATCCAAACCATTCGCATTCCAGAGCACGATCTCAAAGCTTTCAAAGCATCCACTGCCGACTGGGAAACCCTCAAACAGCAGTTTTTAAAGACCGCATTGCCCCACTTCACCCAGCGAGATTTTCAACGACGAGATTTGGCCCTAATTTCTGCCTATCAAGAGATCTGTCCGGATCTTCCCCAAGCGAAAACACCTACCAGTAAAGAAATTGACCTCGATCAGCTCCGCCAAGATGCCCAAGCGTTTCGGGCGATCGATGCCCCAGAAACTGCCGACTTAATTGCTGCTGTTTTTTAATTCTGAAATTAATTTCAACTCTTTGTCCGAATTTTTACGCCCTTTTTCTCTTACCCCATAGAAGGTTGTTTCAGTTTTCAAAACCCTATCTAATTCGTTATTTGAGGTACTTTCCCATGCTCATGGATTCTGACCAAAAGCTCATCGATGACCTCCCAGAGGCAATTCGCGCCAAGGTCGATTTTTCTGAATCCCTCGGTTTACTCACAGGTCAAGGTTGGGACGCTGAACCCCTGCCTGACGGTTACCTGCCTGAATTCGTTGAGATCTACGCCAATGGTGCAGATGACACCTGTTTGATGATTCAAGATGGTCGTCTGGCCTACATTGATCCTGACTTTCTTGGCGATCGCACGACTTCCACCTTTGTCCTCGTCATCGACGAAATCCCCCGCTATGTCCAAGTCCATGGCGAACTCATTCTTGACACTTTAGGTGGCTGTTTATTACCCGATATTTTATTATCTCCCGCTGCTCAAATGTCTTGTTTACTCAAGGCTTTAAAACAATAGTCTCGATTTTTGTTTGACTTTATTTTTGAGGAATCTATGGATATTCAACAATCTAGTGATCAGCAATCTGCCCGTGACATTACCAACAGTTCCGTTGAAGCGACTCAACTGACCCTTTCAGCCCTTGATCAATTTCTTCAAAAGCTCCTTCAATTGGGAATGAAAGATGATCAAGAAATCACCATTCGAGTCGGATCTAAGAAAATTTATGATGGTGCTGTTGGCGGAAATGGCAAACGCTCTAAACTCACCCCGAAAGAAACCAAAACTCTCAGAGAAGCTTTTTCGCCTCAGAAAAATTCCGGTTCTGTGCGCATTCTTGACAAGAAGAATACCCTCTTATTTAAGAGTAAAGAAGGACAAATTGCCAAGAACTTACTGTCTCATTTCCAAGCTGAAACTGTCGTGCCTAGAATGCCTGATGCTACAGTATCATCTTCATCTGAAACTACATCTAGGGTAGTGGCAGAACCGGAAAGTGCCTCGCCTGTCTCCCAGGAACAGTTTGATGATCTGCAAAATCAACTCCATGTAACGAATGAAAAACTTCATGAGTTGCAAGCACGGTTGGATAATTTGGTGAAAAGCCGTCCCTTTAATCCCCCCCCGGTTCATACTCCGAATCAACGGGTTGGTGACTGGTTTAATCAGCAGCGCAATATGGTTGCCGATAAACTGCGTGGTTTAGCAAATCAGTTTTCTGTCACTGCCTCCGAGAAGTTTAAGCAAACCCACAACCAGGTCAAGCAACAAATCCATCAAACCCTTAGCCATACTGGACAACAGGCAGCCACGGTTTTTATGCAAAATTTTGTTGAACCTGCGGTCAAGGTCGTTGTCAGTCAGATGGAAAAAATTGGCGAGGTGGAGGTCGCTCAAGACGGCACTAAAACTTTCCAAACCAACGCTATTTCTTGGCAAATCACCCCTGACGGTGGCGTGAATTTAACCCGCAAGGCTGACAATCAAAAAATTACACCGACCTCTGCAACCCCGAAGGACATGAACATTCTCCAGAGTTTTGTCCAACAAGCCCATGAACGCTATGGACAAACCCAGAAACTGCTTCCTCAATCGGCTTCAGTGGAAAATCACCCACCTAGCCATCGTTCGCAGATTCAGAAGGCATAGATCGTGGAAGCATTTGCCCTTATCTATTTCGCCCACCAACTGATCTCGTTTATGGGATGTATTCTCTATCGAGGTCGCTGGCTTTGGGTCTGTCTGCTGGTCATCGAGGGAACGGGGAGTTTTGTCCTTAATCGTTCCTTTATGCGGATGGCTTTTGGCTCTCCTCCCGCCCTTGAATGTCCGGTACAACGCTAAATTTTCGTTTTTGACATCCTTCGGGATGTTTTTTTACGGAGGTCATTTGATAGCGTATATGCTATCTTTAGGGCATGATTCCTCGCATTGTCCTAGATACCAATGTTTTTGTCAGTGCTTTAATTAGTGCTTCTGGCTTGAGTCGGGAGCTGCTTCGTCGCTGTCTTCAGGGTCAATGCTTACCACTCATGGGCAATGCTTTGTTTACTGAGTACGAATCAGTAATTCACCGCAAAGATGTTCTCACTCGATGCCCTCTCTCTCCTGATGAAATTCAGACGTTATTGGCGGCATTCATGGGGGTTTGTCAGTGGGTTTCTATTTACTACCTCTGGCGACCTAATCTACAGGATGAAGGCGATAATCATTTGCTGGAATTGGCGATCGCCGGCAATGCGCGAGCCATTATTACGGGGAATACCAAAGATTTCCAAAGGGCTGAACTACTCTTTCCTGATTTATTAATTCTTACACCAGAAATGTTTATACGGAGGTTATAAGATGGCAACATTAACAATTCGTCTTCCTGATGATAAACACTCTCGTCTCAAGGAATTAGCGAAGGCAAGGGGGATTAGCCTAAATAAATTGATGGAAGAATTTTCTAATATTGCTCTCGCTGAGTTTGATGCCCACACTCGCTTTAAGGTACTAGCTGCAATGGGTAATCAGGCTCAGGGTTTAGCCCTGTTAGATAAGCTTGATCTGCATTTTTCGCAATCTTAATTTAGCCCTCTTGTGAGCTGACTCCTTTCAGTTCCAGAGTATAGATGAGGATTACCTCAACCTTCATCCCTTTTAACTATGAATCTAGAGGTGTGCGTGACAAGTACCAAATCATTGAGGAGCCTATGGAGCGAAAGTTTCACGTCCGGTTCTGGAGACGAGTGGTTCTAGCGAGGGAATCACTTAGCTTAACCAATTACCCATCTTTAAACACCGCCAGATATGGAGCATAGCAAAAAGCTCTATTCCGTTTCTGTCCTGTGATTTCCTCCAGTAAACCAATATTACAAAGGTCTTTCACCAATCTATTCGCATTGGGATAGGATAACCTCGTCACCTCCATGGCATGTTCCACCGTGAAGATCGGCTTAAAATAAAGCGTTTCTAATAAAGCGATGGCATTCCCCGACTTTCGCCCCATCCGCTCCAACAGTAAAATACGGTGCTCCTCCTTTAGTTGGACAATCTGCCGTGCTGTCCTTGCCGCCTCATTTGCCGTTTCTGCAATCCCCCGCAGGAAAAACTTTAACCAACTCTCCCAATCCCCTGCATCTCGAACCCCCTGCAACAGGTCGTAATAACGAGTTCGATACTTCTTAAAATAGTAGGAAATATAAAGTAAAGGTCGCTGGAGGATTTGCTGCTCACAGAGCAAAAAAGTAATCAATAAACGACCCGCCCGACCATTCCCATCCAAAAACGGATGAATCGTCTCGAACTGCGCATGGGCTAAACCAATCTTGAGCAACGGCGGCATAGGTCGCGGATCATGTAAAAACTTTTCTAAATTATCCAAACACAGCTTCATCTCATGGGGTGGCGGCGGTACATAACTCGCATCTTGAAGCGTACAACCACCCGCCCCAATCCAATTCTGAGTACGGCGAAACTCCCCCGGACTCCGTTCAGCACCTCGAACTCCCTGCATCAATTTTTTATGGATTTCTCGAATTAAGCGCAAGGAGACAGGTAACGACTGTAAACGCTCCAAACCGTAATTCACCGCCGCAATATAGTTAACGACTTCCTCCACATCCTGTGGATTATCCGGATCCAAAGTCTGAGATTCAAACTCCAGTACATCAATCAGAGAAGCCTGAGTTCCTTCAATCTGACTCGATAATACTGCCTCTTTACGAACATACATAAAAACAAATAGATCAGGATTCGGTAATGCATCCGTTGAACCATCCAGACGACCCAATGCCCGATCTGCCAAAGAAAGTAAATTCCACATTTCCTGATCCATCTCAATCTCAGGACTTGGTGGCAATGGCTTCGGAATAAACGCCCGATAGCCCTCTACTTGTTGCACATACTGACCCGCTCGGTTGGTGATCGCCATAATTATCGCTTTCGTTAATACTGAACCAATTCCAAGGTTATATTATCGAAAAAGTGCTTATTTCGTTAATATGACGGCAGTCCTACAGGAATAAGGATAGCTTCAGAAGCAAAGACAATTTTCAAGTATTGCTATATTTCTTGGCAAATCACCCCTGACGGTGGCGTGAATTTAATCCGCAAGGCTGACAATCAAAAAATTACACCGACCTCTGCAACCCCGAAGGACATGAACATTCTCCAGAGTTTTGTCCAACAAGCCCATGAACGCTATGGACAAACCCAGAAGCTGCTTCCTCAATCGGCTTCAGTGGAAACTCACCCACCTAGCCACCGTTCCCAGATTCAGAAGGCATAGATCATGGAAGCATTTGCCCTTATCTATTTTGCTCATAAACTGATCTCGTTTATGGGATTTATCCTCTATCGAGGTCGCTGGCTTTGGGTCTGTCTGCTGGTCATCGAGGGAACGGGGAGTTTTGTCCTTAATCGTTCCTTTCTACGGATGGCTTTTGGTTCTCCTCCCGCCCTTGAATGTCCTTTTCAGCGTTAATTTCTTTGGCATCTTCGAGGATGCCTTTTTTTTGGCAAAAATTCTATTGATGCGCTATCTTGGCACAAGAATAAAGATTTATTTTTATATATTTATGGACAATATTTCTGATATTAAACTAGGTACAATTAATGCAAAAATTCGGTTTGAAGTGTTAGCTAGTACAGCTAATTTACCTCTTGCTTTAGCCTTACTCGATAAGTTAGATCGACATTTTTCTAAAATATAGAGTTTCTGAGATTTATTGCTACAGTAATTCGCTATACTTCTCCAGTGCTTGTACTGTTCGAGTTAAACCTTGATCTTTATATCCTGCGAGTAAATCATTAATACTACGGGGCGGATTCTTTAGACTTTCTCGTAATGTTCTCACTACATCACAAACGACCAAAGGGGCTAAATCTATCAAATGGCTGATAAATACATCTGGATTTTGTACTTCAATTCCATATTTTTTAATGTTTTGTGACGGAAAATCCGACTCATTACAAGTCACAATCACATCTGCTCTTGCACAAATTGCTGCTGCTAATATGTGGCGATCGCCTTTATCTGGCAACTCTAATGATTCAATCAGTTCCTGATAGCCATCTACTAAACAATCTCGAATATGACTATTCATCAAGTCTCTTGTTCTTTCTAGGCGTTTTTTTTCAATGTCAGGTCTATTTTTCAACAGATTTCTGATCCACTCATCATGAATTTCGTTTGTCCATTTTGCACGATACAAATCTTTTACAGCTAAACGCATCAGCAGATCTCTTACAGGTGCTTTGTACAGAACACAAGCATCGATTAGTGCGGTAAAATTGTTGGCAATCAATATCCCAATCCTAGTTCCTGAGCTTCTTGAGTTAGCTCATCCAGTGCTTGCATCCTTTGACTATCTATTTTTTGCTTATAATCCATCACATCTTTAAACAAAATCCGACGATGGGTTCCTACTTTTCGATAAGGCATTTCCTGATTCTCGATTAACTTAATCAAGAAAGGACGGGAGACATTCAAGATATCTGCGGCTTCTTGGGTTGTTAATTCTGCATGGATCGGTATCAATGTGACTGCATTGCCACCCGCCATCTGCACCAAAATCTCTTGCAATAGGCGAAAAGCACCTGAAGGAATGTCGATCTGCTCTTCGTTTCCTTCACTTATTTGGATATGCAGCCTGTAATTGCATGGGTGAGCTTCTAATTCTCTATTCTTTAGAAGCATCAACAATTGATGACTGGATTCCATTGCAAGCTGTGTTTCGGCTTGAGTTGGTACTACGGTACCCAAAACATTGGCGGTAATTGTCATATTTTTTACCTATGTTTTCCACGCATTTTTTGCACAGATTACAACTTCATATTATAAACGAAATAATCGAAACGAGATTGCCCCTACTTACATCTTCTGTCTTCACTATGGTTTCAATTTTTGCTGTAGACGCTGTAATTCCTGCTCTATCTGGGCTTGATAGGTTTTGGCATCTTCGGGAATCCCTTGCTTTCGCCATGCTTCGAGGGTGTTGCTCTGGTGCAAGATTTTGATTTTGTCTTGGGGGTTCGCGGTATAGGCGATCGCCTTTGAGAGTCAGCCCTAGATGTTTACGGCATTTCTGATTTGTTTATGATCTTCAGCACGGGATTTCTTTTTATGGACTAGCCGAGTCAAGTTAGACTAAGGAAAGATTGTTATTGCATTACCCATTGTTAGTGAAGCTATCACCAACAAAATTAGAGTCCTTGACCTTGTTGCCTTGAATTGAAACTAAGTTCCAGAACTAGCTATGACTTTTCAAGATATTCAAACCCAAGTCCGGCAACTCCCTGATGCTGACAAATGGCAACTGGTCAGAATCCTGTTGGATGAACTCCAACCACACGAAACAACACCATCAATGGCTGACATTTCAACCACTCCCTCAGAAGCAGCAGATGCCCTGAGCCCTTGGATTCAGCAACTAATTGGCATTGCTCAGCTCGAACCTGTGACAGATCCTACGGAACTATACATCGATTATCTAGAGGAAAAATACAGTTGAGAAATATCCTTTTTGATAGTGATGTCATCATCGATGTCCTAACCAAACGGGAACCTTTCTTCATAGAGTCTGCCAGAGCCCTAGACTTTGCCGCCCACGACCCAGGGATAAACTTATATATTGCTGCCCATGCCGTCACCAATATTTTCTACATTGTTCGTCGTTCCCTGGGGGTAACTGAAACCCGTCAGAGTATCAAACACCTACTACAGAAAATAGAAGTCGCTGGGGTTAACGATGCCATTATTCGCGATGCTCTAGCTACTAACCTCAAGGACTTTGAAGATGCTGTTAACATTAAAACTGCTGAGGCAATCAACGCAGAACTGATCATCACTAGAAATCTCCCAGATTATGAGGGTGCTGATGTACCAGCTATTTCCCCAACTACCTTTCTAGGAATGAGTACAAAATCTTGAATGGAGTCCATGCGAACGGGACTCAGGCAAAAGAAAATGGGAGATCGGGAGAGCCTACTGACAGCCAATCAGACTATGAGCGCTGAGATCACCCACGGATTAGATGTTTAATCTGTGCTTGGGATTTAGTTTCCATTGTAAACGCTGTAACTCTTGTTCTATCTGTATTTGATAGCTTTTGACATCTTCGGGAATCCCTTGCTTTCGCCGTGCATCGAGGGTGTTGCTCTGGTGCAGGATTTTGGTTCTATCCTGGGGATGGGCCGTGTAGGAGATCGCCGTATCGATCATGAGTTCAGTCAACTTCCGTCCCTGTCCTTGGGTTTTGAGCAGATAATTCCTCAGTTTGAGATATTCATTGCGATAGTGCTGATCGGCTTCCCAAGTTAATGGGATGGCATGGTTTAATACGTCTAAAAACCGCTCTTTGCCTTGTTTGACAATCAAATCATCGATGCCTTTGCCTTCGTGGGACTGCCATTTCAAAACTGAAACTTTACAGCCTACTTCGGCTAATAATTCTCCGGTTCGTACTAAATCACGGCGTACATTTTGCACGGTGCTTTGTTTGGTGTCTTGGTCAAAGGCCATCAGGATTTTTCGTCCGCTTGTTGCGAATACCGCCAATTCTGGATGGAGTCTACGTTTCGGCAATTCCACACCATCCTCTCGACTGCGATATCCCCCCGTGACACTGGGCAGGGCGATCGCCGCATATCCTTGACTAAGAACAGACTCTGCTTTTTTCTTTCCTTCCACTGGGATAATAGGAATTTCTGGGTACCAGTAAACACAGGGCCAAAAACCGCTCCTTCGTTCTTCAGTACTGGGGTTGACACCGTATCTTGTATAGATTTTTTCAGCCAGTTGTTCAGGCACCCTGGGAAAGATAATGCCCTTTGGAATGCCTCTGGGAGCTTCATATTTACGGTATTGGTCACTGCCTTTTTGCTGGGTTTTGTGCCAGTCAAGGCGAGGATGGTCAGCCTTAAATTCCCCAAAGGTCTTTTCTGGGGGTATGTTTCCTGGGTTTAGAGTTGGGAGACAAGTCGCATCAATGCCGCCATCAGCCCAAACGCCCCCCTCCGCAACAGTGGCATATTGATCCATCACCCGCCTCATGGGTTGGGTGACATACTGACCACTGCCTAGAGTCGCCAAATGGTCTTCCAGCAGCCGTTCATAGACATCCATCCCTGCCAATGATTCAGCGTTGAGGGCAGCTACCTCTGGGGCAATGCCTGATTTTTCTACGCGCTCTAACCAATGTTCTTCTGTCAAATGTAATGGTGCTGGAGGTGGCGTTAATTTGATGCCTTGCTCCTTAAGGAGTTCAGAGGGATTGAGCTGATTATGGGAAATATCCGCTAGTTCACCCAGTTTCTGGGCATTGGTTGTCCAAATTTTGACATCATATTTGGCACGGGATAAGGCGACTAATACGCTTTCACGGTTGACGGTGGGGTCATTGCCAAAACTGACGAAGACTTGTTTCGCGGTTTTACCCTGACTAGAGTAGACGGTGCCTACCAGGGCATGGTCACAGTGGTTCAAGTCATCCAGGGAGAATTGATCCAATCTTTCCTTATCATCAACAACGCTGACTAAGCGGGTCAGGGGATCAATGCCGATGATCGTAAACTCCCGGCCATTAGTCCGTTTCTGGGGGCGGTTATTCCTCGTCCACTTCAGGCGATCGCCCACGGCAATAGGCAACTGATTTTTGGTAAACACTTCGGTTTTAAGGGGATATTTCAAGCCCTTCATGTTTAAGGTAATGGACTCATTCAAAGTCACGTCATCACCCACAATTTTAGTGACATGGTAATGCGTAGAATGCTTTAAGCTGTTGTGGTCTTTGAGGGGAATCAGGACATCGCCGACAGCATAGAAGCGGGCGTGTTGCTTTTGCTCCTCAGTCATGTTCTTGCGGCTCAAGGTTTCGGTTAGGTATTCAGTGTGTTGAATGCCGCCTTCCCGTTTTAAGCCTTGGCGAATCTGATGAATAATGCTGAAGCGTTCCCGGTGGGTACCAGACAAAACTAATGTTTCAGCTCGTTTAGCCTCGTCTAGTCTCAAATAGGCTGCAGCAATCTGCGCGGCCCGTGTTTCAAGATCTGGGGTTTCAGAGACTTTGCCATGTTTCTGCAACCAGGCGATCGCCTCACCGCCGAGGTTGTGATAGGTCAGTTGAACAGCCCTGGCGATGATGGAATCTTTCTGACGGAGGAAATCTTTGAGGTGACTGGCACTGAGACCATTATCAATCAAGGATTTAAAGGGAGCGCCCGCATTGACGGCGGTTAATTGTTTAGGATCCCCTACCAATAAGACCTGGGCATTCTGTTCATGGGATTTCCGTAGTAACTGATGTGCTTCTTGGGCGGATAATTTCCCAGCTTCATCAATGATCCACAGTTGTCGTCTTTTGGTTGGTTCATTCTGTTGGAGGAGATGATAGGCCACGGTATCTGTAGCAATGCCAACCTCATCAGCGAGGACTTCAGCACTACTGGCGTCGGGGGCGAAACCAGATACTTCAATGCCTTGGGCCTTGGCGATATTCACCAGGGTTTGGAGGGTAAAAGTTTTGCCAGCACCGGCAACCCCTACCCAACCCATAACGCGGTCTTGGCTACAAAGGGCATGGTTTACCGCCTCAGCTTGGGAAGTGGTGAGGACTTCAGGTAATTGGGTTTTTTTCATTGGGATAGGTTCTAGTTGTCCCTGACCTGCCTGCATCAGCGTAATCGTTGCTTTCTCCCGTGCCAAACTCTGCGCCGTTGCGTATTTCCTCATTTTCTTTTTTGTAATCAAGCGAGGATTGGCATCAATAGCCAACTCAATTGCTTGAAAAGCTCTACCCGTCGGTTCTGTCAGGATAAAGGTTTCCAGATCTTCCTGAGTAAAAATGGCAGTTCGTTCCTCGCTGTGACGAATTGCCTGCTCAACCAAGACTGTGAGATTTTTCTCAATAACCGGATTTCCGGGGCAGGGGGTGGGATGTTCAATGCTCAGTTCTGTCGCTGTGTTTTGCCATTCTGCCAACAGTGACTGCCGATCTACATGATGCTGTTTGATTTTTCGGGTCTCAAATAGAGCTTTAATCCGGTTTTCATTCGTATCTTCCAATCTCTCCGCTTCCAAATAAGCCAAGATTTGCTGGTGGCGATCACTGAATCCTTCGATCTGCTCTCGTGTATAACCTTTCAACTCAAACAATCCATCGGCTCTGGTCTCAATTTCATAGCCCAATTTTTGGATTGCTTGTGCCAACTCATTCCGGTAGATTCTCCCCAATAAAATCTTGTGATGATACAAATTGCTATTTGTCCCCGAACGCCACTGTCCCCCCTCATCCTGTGCCACATTCATCACCAGACAATGAGTATGTAAATTCGGTTCTAGCTCACGGTTCGTATCATGGAGGAATTTCGCCACACACAGATTATCCACTGACGTAATTTGTTTATTGATTCGCGTCTCGGCATATCGTGTTTCGATCAAAGTCAGCATTTGGTTGACGGCTTCTTCGTGGGCTTCGATCAGTCGTTGATCTCCTCCAATCAATGCGGCGATCGATACAGACTTCGGGGCGGAAAATGTTAGGTCAGTTCCAGCCCTTGCTTCTTTCCCTTGTGGTGGAGCTGCTCGTAATTTTTTCTGACCGTCTGCTGTCAAACCCTGCAATATATTTTGGAATACTTTTCCATCACTGATTTTCCTACTTAGTCCCAGAGCTTCTGCCCCTTTCCCCCACCATTCCGAAAATTCTACTTGCTCCGCCTCGGCGTAATAATTTTCCTTGTAGTAGCTGCCTGCTTTTGCCGGAGTCATCGTGGCGATCGTCAACATACCTAAAATTTCCTCTGTTTTTAGGTAAGAGAAAATCCGCCTCAAAATTCGGATATTTTTCACCCGCCAAAAAAAACTCTCCAGAGGTGCGTCAGGTGTGGGGAAATTTCCTCGGCTTGACCAGAGGATAAACGTCTCTGGAGAGTTGACTTTTAGGGTCAAGTGAGAGGCTCCTGAGGGGCAAATGAGGTGACAGCCAAGGTCAAGCTAGGGTCATTTTTTTCAAGAAGTGCTGTTTTATCGGACTTTATTGAGAATGGCAGGGTTCATCGGTCAAAATCCTCCTCGTTTTTTGCGTCTAGTTTTTGTCCATTGACCTTCATTGACCACTATTCTGACCCTGCCTTAACCCTCCAAGACCTAAACCAGAA
>CALRTB020000027.1:0-23150 GCA_943371005.1 Sphingobacterium thalpophilum | reverse complement strand
TCAGATGTGAAACGCTATAGCGGCGACGATACCTGTGGGGTAGCCTACCGGGAAAATAGCTCAATGCCAAGCTTCTCTCTCTTATGAAAAACTGAATATTTTATTCTTCAACTCTATATACTAATCAAAGCTCTCAACTCACATGCAGTTTGAGAGCTTTATTTTTTTCTTTTTTTAGAACTACAGTCAAGCTGTCATGATGAAAAAGACAGCTTATGATATTTTTTGAGTGATTGTGCAGCCTAAAAAATAAAGCTAGTGATCATTCCACTGAGTAGAATAAAGCCAATTATGACGTTTTCTTCGAAGAGTTGATTGTAGGCTTTGCGAGAAAGATTGGGTTTGCGAATTTTTAGGTATTGTTTAAACCAAAGACCGACAGCGATCGCCCAGGCAATGCCGTAAGTTAATAGATTAATATTCAATGTTCTGCCTAAAATAGCAAGACAAATCGCTGTTAAAACAAAGAAAATCCCTACGGCTTCAGGGGCAAATTTACCAAAAAAAATAGCACTGGAATTAATACCGATTTTTAAATCGTCATCCCGGTCGGAGAGGGCGTAGATGGTGTCAAAGCCTAATGTCCAGAAGACCGTTGCTCCCCACAACAGCCAGGTTGCGGCGCTTAAATTTTGGGTCACGGCACTCCAACTAATGAGAACGGCAAAGCCCCAGGCGATCGCCAAAACAAGTTGAGGTACGGGAAAGAAACGTTTTGCCAGAGGGTAAGCAATAATTACTGGAACTGCTGCGACACACAGCCAAAAACTCAGGGGATTTGTCCAAGGATTAAAATAAAAAGCTAATCCGGCGGCACAAAGAAAAAAGGCGATCGCCGTAATAATCCCCACTTTGACCGTGAGAGCTTTGGAAGCGAGGGGGCGGATTTTCGTGCGTTCCACTTGGGGATCAATATTCCGGTCCCATAAATCATTCACAACGCAGCCCGCCGCACTGGTTGTGATCGCCCCAAGGATAATCACCAAGACCAGTTTCCAGTCAGGCTTGGCCTCGGCCGCTAAGAAGACAGCCCATAGGGCGGGAATAATTAAAATTAGGCGACCCGCCGGCTTATCCCAGCGTAATAAATAGATAATTTTTTTCCAGGTAGGCTCAGAAACCATAAAATTTCAACGAAGAGATGTCATAAAAAATCAGTAAATCGGAGGTAATCCTTAATAATAGAGAAGTCAGCAAAGATGACAGACATAAATCTATGGCTACTTCCGTCTATCAGCTTAAAACGAATTCCACTCAATTTGCGAATGTCACCCAAGGGGAGGACTGTACCCTAGCAGCAATTGACATCGGCACCAACTCAATTCATATGGTGATTGTCAAAATCCAACCCAGCCTGCCTGCATTTACAATTGTGGCCCGGGAAAAAGATACAGTGCGCCTTGGCCATCGTGATCGCCTCACGGGTAACTTGACGGAAGCCGCCATGGATCGTTCTTTAAACGCTCTCCGCCGTTGTCAAGATCTAGCGACGAGTTTTCAGGTAGATTCCCTCGTGGCGGTGGCAACCAGCGCCGTGCGCGAAGCCCCCAATGGTCGAGAATTTTTACAACGAATCGAAGCGGAATTAGGGTTAGAAGTTGATCTAATCTCCGGCCAAGAAGAAGCGCGCCGCATATACCTTGGCGTTCTATCGGCAGTGGATTTTAACCAACAACCCCATGTCTTGATTGATATTGGGGGCGGTTCGACAGAAATTAGCTTGGTGGAAAGCCATGAAGCGCGGTTTCTCAGCAGTACGAAGGTGGGAGCGGTGCGGTTAACCCAAGATTTTGTGAATACCGATCCGATTAGTAACCGAGAATTTGCTGCCCTACAAGCTTATATTCGAGGGATGTTGGAACGTCCCATTGAAGAATTGCAAGAGCATCTCTTACCGGGGGAGCAGGTACAAATGATTGGCACCTCTGGCACCATCGAAACCTTGGCAGCAATGCACGCGATGGCCAATTTAGGAAATGTGCCGAACCCCCTCCATGGCTATACGTTCTCGCGTCAGGATCTGAGCAAACTGATTCAACAGATGCGGGAGCTTAATTGTCGGGAACGCTCAGACTTACCAGGAATGTCGGATAAGCGGGCAGAAATTATCTTGGCAGGGGCAATCATTCTCCAAGAAGCCATGGATCTGTTGGAACTTAAGAAAATTACCCTCTGTGAACGGGCATTGCGAGAAGGGGTGATCGTCGACTGGATGCTTTCCCATGGTTTGATCGAAAGTCGCCTGCAATATCAAAGTTCGATTCGAGAACGGAGTGTGATGGCGATCGCCAAAAAATATCGCGTTGATTTGGTCGCCAGTAAACGCACCGCTGACTTTTCCCTGAGTCTTTTTGACCAACTCCAGGGGGGCCTGCACCAATGGGACACCGAAGCGAGGGAAATGCTATGGGCGGCGGCGATTCTCCATAACTGTGGTCTCTACATTAGCCATGCGGCCCACCATAAACACTCCTATTATTTAATTCGTAATGCAGAACTCCTCGGTTTCAATGAAACCCAATTGGAGATTGTCGCGAACCTCGCCCGCTACCACCGCAAAAGCAAGCCGAAGAAAAAACACGAAAATTATCAAAATCTCATCCACAAAGAACACCGACAGATGGTGAGTGAACTGAGTGCGATCATGCGGCTTGCAGTGGCCCTTGACCGACGCCAGGCGGGGGCGATCGCCGAAATTCAGTGTGACTTTGATGTAAAACAGCGCCTACTCACCCTCAAACTGACCCCAACCCATAGCGATGACGCCTGCGAACTAGAACTCTGGAGTTTAAACTATAACAAGGAGATCTTTGAAGAAGAATTTGCAGTGACCGTGGCCGCCCATCTATGCCCTTAAACTCTTAAAATAGTTAGTCTACGTTAATCTTTTCTTAAAATCACTGTACCAATGCGGTGGCGATCGCCCCTGTGACTAGCCCAGATAGCCCCTTACTGCTACCCTTTAGAGAAGATTTCGTTTATTTGACTACACTTTCTAAACTTTAAGAGAACAATTGTGGTTCTGAGTACTCCTAAAGCCGATCTGACCTCTGCTCCTTTCCCTACCCACCATGCTGCTAAATGGCCGGGCTTGATTAACGCGTATCGCCAATATCTCCCCGTAACCGACAGTACCCCCGTGGTGACCCTCTACGAAGGCAATACACCCCTGATTCCAATTCCCAGTATTGCCGCAGAAATTGGTCGTGGGGTGCAAGTCTATGCCAAATATGATGGCCTTAATCCCACAGGGAGCTTTAAAGACCGGGGCATGACTATGGCGATTACCAAAGCCAAGGAAGCAGGGGCTGAAGCTGTGATTTGTGCGAGTACCGGAAACACCTCCGCTGCCGCTGCTGCCTATGCCAGACGGGCGGGTCTACGGGCATTTGTCTTAATTCCCGATGGTTATGTGGCCCTTGGAAAATTAGCCCAGGCGTTGTTATACGGGGCTGAGGTGATCGCCATTGAAGGTAACTTTGATAATGCCCTCAGCATTGTGCGGCAAATGTCAGAGAATTACCCTGTGACGTTGGTAAATTCTGTAAATCCTTACCGTCTCCAGGGTCAAAAAACCGCAGCCTTTGAAGTGGTTGATGCCCTTGGTGAAGCGCCAGATTGGCTTTGTATCCCCGTGGGGAATGCAGGGAATATTACGGCCTACTGGATGGGCTTTTGTGAGTACCATGAATTGAACAAAGCCACGAAGCTCCCCCGAATGATGGGCTTCCAAGCGGCGGGTTCGGCACCGTTTATCCAGGGAGGACCTGTCCATAACCCGGAAACTCTGGCGACGGCAATTCGGATCGGTAACCCGGTCAACTGGGATAAGGCCCATGGGGTGCAGGCCGCTAGCCAAGGAGCTTTTAATGCAGTGACCGATGAAGAAATTATTGAGGCTTATCGCAAGCTTGGTGCGAATGAAGGCATTTTCTGTGAACCTGCCAGTGCGGCTTCGGTGGCCGGGCTTTTGAAAGTGAAAGATCAAGTGCCAACAGGGGCAACGGTGGTTTGTGTCTTAACGGGTAATGGCCTGAAGGATCCCGATGCGGCGATCGCCCACAGTCTATCGAAAGGACAAACCGGAATTCCCGCAAATATGGCAGCGGTTGCCAAAGCGATGGGATTCTAGGCTGCAATTAAATTACCTCAAAAAAACTGCGCCTGAATCTTCTAAGGATTTGGGCGTTTTTTCTCGGCAGCGAGGCCACAAGGTCACCATGTTAAGTTTGACTCCTTCTCAAATCGAACAATTAATCACCCACGCCCAGACTTGCTACCCGGAGGAATGTTGTGGTCTGTTACTGGGGCAAAATAAAACCGTAAAAGAAATCTGGCCTACGGAAAATACTTGGACGCTGGAATTTAGCCAGGGGATGCCGGAATTGCTCCCTCCAAATCCCCAAACCCAGTCGCGCCATGACCGCTTTGCGATCGCCCCTACCGCGATTCTGAAGGCCCAAAAATACGCCCGCACCCAAGACCTCGCGATCATCGGCATTTATCATTCTCACCCTGACCATCCTCCGATTCCGTCTGAATATGACCGGGCGATCGCCTGGGATATTTATTCCTACCTCATTCTTTCTGTGGAAAATCAGCAAGTGACCACTTACCGCAGTTGGCAACTCGATGGCGATCGCCAATTTCAAGAAGAACCCATTCAGATTAATGCCTGAGTTCTTACAATAGAGCTAACTTCCCCCAGAGGCTCTCCCCATGAGATACCAGCGTTGGTCACGTTTTGTGGTTCCCATCTTGTTTTATTTCGGTGCCCGTTTCGTCTTTGAGCAGACAGAACGACCAACCATTTCCTCCACAGCGAATCAGCCAGTCGCCCAACAGGAAAAACCCCTCACTTCCCAACCCGTTAAACTCCCCAATGCCGAAACCATAGAACAGCAGATTCACGCCCAAATCAACGCCTATCGAATCAGTCTGGGCTTAGAACCTTTAACCCTGGACTATCGGATTACAAATGAGTCCCGCAAATACAGTGCCAAAATGGCCTCTGGCGAAGCCAACTTTTCCCACGACGGTTTTGAAGAGCGGGCCGCTAGCCTCGAAAAACAAGCCTTAAAATACGCTAGTGTTGCCGAAAATCTCGCGCTCCTCCAAGGCTATGATGACCTGGCCACCGTCGCTGTGGAAGGTTGGATCGACAGTCCTGGCCACCACAAAAATATCATTGGCGATTTTGATCTTACGGGCATTGGTGTCGTTAAAAATGAAGAAGGCGTTTACTACTTCACTCAGCTTTTTCTAAAACGCCGTTAACTACTGCTGACTTCTATCGATTGATCCTGGACATGGTGCTGATTATCGAGCAACTGTAACTCTGGCTTCTCTTGGGCAACATTAAGCTCAAACCAAAACGTGGTGCCAATGCCTACCTCACTAATCAGATGAATCCGACTATTGTGTTTATCAATGATATTTTTCACAATTGATAGCCCAAGGCCTGTACCTTCGAGGGTATGTACACGATTTTCTACCCGAAAGAAACGATCAAAAATTGCCTCTTGATCCTCAGGGTCAATCCCAATCCCTGTATCTGAAATTTCAATGCGCACCCGCTCTGGGTCATGGGGGACAGGATAAGCCCTCACACTGACACAGCCCCCTGCTTGGGTAAATTTGAGCGCATTCCCCACGAGATTTGTCAGTACCTGTAACAGCAGGTCATAATGACCCAGAATCATTGGTAGATCAGTTGCCAACTCATGAGTTAGTGTAATTTCTTTATCTCGAGCGTTAAGTTGGTGGGTTCTCAGGGTCTGCTCAATGGGCTGGGAAATATCCACCTCATCCAGACGATAAACCCGGGAAGATTCAAGGCGCGATAAATCCAAAACATCATTCACCAGACGGGTGAGGCGATCGGTCTCATTATTGGCGGTTTCAAGGAAATCTTGCCGCTGCTGTTCCGTCAAATCATCCCCATATTCATGGAGTGTCTCAATAAAGGACTTGATATTAAAGAGTGGGGTGCGCAGTTCATGGGAAACGTTACTAATAAATTGGCTCTTGGCTTTATTGAGCTCCGCTTCTTTGGTGATGTCCTGGACGGTAATCGCAATGCCCCGCACGTTGATTTTGCTCTTATCCAACACTTCAGTGAGCAAAATCCGAATTGTTGTAGCTTCTGCCACATTGTCCACCATATCTTCGAGGGTAATTTTGAATTCATTCCCCCGAATAATTTCTTCGGCATTGCCTTGGACGGCATGGTGCTCAATCAGAAAGTCTGAATCTAGGTTTTCACCTGCAGCAATTTGGTGGAGTGGGCGGGTAATTTGGGTGGTGACAGAAGCGGGTAAGTGGTGAAGAACCGTGGTGCCAATGATTGATTTTTCGTCCCAGTGGAAAATTTTGCGGGCCGTTGGGTTAGCCAAAATAATTTTTAAGTCTGTGTCGAGGAGGATGGCGCCATCGGCAATGGTGGTGACGAGGGTTTCGAGTTTGGCTTTTTCGGAGGTGAGTTCTTCAATGTTTTGTTCTTCGTAGCTGGCGAGCCGTTCGGCCATTTCGTTGAAGTTTACGATCAGCTCACCAAGTTCTCCACCAAAGGGAAGATCGATTCGTTGCTCAAAATTTCCGGCGGCAATATTTTTCACGCCATCGAGGAGTTCTTTGATCGGTCGCGTAATGGTCAGGGCGTTAAAAACACCACCGAGGATGACCATGACCCAAATAAAGACAAACACGGCGAGGGTGACATCCCGCGTCAGATTAGAGGAGGCAACAACGGTGGCATTGGGATTGATCCCAACCACAAGAATGCCGAGATATTGATCATTTTGATGGAGGGGGACAAAGACGTCTGTGATTTCACCGTTGGGGGTCAGATGTTGCTTGGCGACGGGAAAAAATCCGGCGGGATTGTAATCGTCTGGCGGGGTGATGCGCCGTTCGATGGTGAGACTGTTTTGGACTTCGGCTTCTGAGTAGGGAATACCGTAGACAATTTTGCCGTTGGGGTCGGCATAGATGAGGTAGCGGACGTTTTCGGTGCTGTTATAAAAGCGATTGGTGAAGAGGGCAAGGTCAGAAAGATTGTGGTCGGCGACGAGGGGGGCGACGTTCGCGGCGAGTAAAAGGCCCAGATCGCTGCCGAAACGGGTGTCGTTAAGGCGGGCATCTTGCTGGATTGAGTTCACCGCCCAAAAGGTAAAGCCACTCATCAGCAGGGACACGGCTAGGGTGGCTGCAGCCATCAGTTTGGTCTGCAATGTGAATTCTGACCACCAGCGGGAAAGGATATTGCGGAGTTTGGTGATGAGGGTTAGCAAGGTGTTTTCGGGGGTGAACTTACCAGATCAAGTTTGCTTTATTAAATACAATGTAACGTTTTGTTGCAAGTTACGCTTTTTTGAGGCGATGGCCAATGTCGCGACGATAGTACATTCCTGGGAACTGAACCTTGGGAACAGCCTGGTATACGTTGGCGATCGCCTGATCAAAACTGTGGCCACGGCAGACAATGCCAAGGACACGACCCCCATTGGTGACGAGGGTGTCTCCTTCTAATTTAGTCCCTGCATGGAAAACTGTCGCACCCAGAGCTTCAGCTTCTTGGATACCTGTGATAATTTTGCCCTTTTCGTAGGCGCCAGGATAACCCGCCGCCGCCGCTACAACGCAGACAGTACTCCCGTCATACCACTGTAGGGGAGACAGTTCGGCAAGGGTTTGATTAATGCAGGCGAGCATAATCTCATCGAGGGGCGTTTCTAGGAGGGGTAAAACGGCCTGGGTTTCTGGGTCGCCAAAGCGACAGTTAAATTCCAGCACTTTGACATCGCCGTTCGGTGCAACCATGAGGCCTGCGTAGAGAATCCCCCGGTAGTCAATGCCGCGATTTTGTAAGGTTTTAAGGGTTGCCTCCAGGACATCGGTTTGCACCTGGGCCATAATTTCAGGGGTCGCAATGGGGGTAGGAGCATAAACGCCCATACCGCCTGTGTTTTCGCCGGTATCTCCTTCGCCAATTTGTTTGTGGTCTTGGGAAGGCAGCAGGGGGCGAATCGTTTTTCCATCGGTGAGGGCGAGCACAGAGACTTCCTGACCCACGAGAAATTCTTCAACGACTAAGGTTTTGTAACCTTCGGCCCAGAGGCGATCAACGGCATTTAGGGCTTCTTCGAGGGTTTCAGCAACGATCACTCCTTTGCCGGCAGCGAGGCTATCGGCTTTGACGACGATGGGAGCGCCTTGGCTTTGGATATAGTCTTTTGCTGCTTGGGGATCGGTGAAGGTACCCGCGGCGGCGGTGGGCACCCCTGCTTCGCTCATCAAGTCTTTGGCCCAGGCTTTGCTGGCTTCAATGATTGCGCCATCTTTTTTCGGGCCAAACACGGGAATATTGCGTTCTGAGAGAAAGTCAGCGAGGCCGAGGGAAAGGGGAACTTCCGGGCCAACGGCAACAAAGGCGATGTCGTGGTCGGTGCAGGCTTGGGCAATGCCCGCAAAGTCATCCACGGCGAGGGGCAGATTGAGGCAATTTTCTAACAGAGCGGTGCCGCCATTACCGGGGGTACAAACGACTTTCTGGACGTTGGGAGATTGGAGCAGTTTCCAGGCGATCGCGTGCTCTCTGCCGCCGTTACCCACCACGAGTACATTCATTGTTACTAATTCAACCTTTGTTAATTGATCAATCTTTTATTCTATCGGAAGAGTTTCCCTCCCCGGAGACTATGATAGGGTGCTGGTAACCCCGGCTAACAGTCATGATCCACCTTAAAAAAACTTCTCAGATGGGGCTTTGTGGGCAAGCATTCAAATCAACTCAAACAGTTTTTGGGCCGACATTTTTTATCGGCCTTAAGCTTGATTATTTGCGGTATTGCCATCGTGATGGTCTGGCAAGAATTGCGGCGAATGAGTTGGGGGCTTGTCTGGGAAAATATCGGCCATCTCTCTCCAGTGCAGTTGGCGATCGCCGGCTTGTTTACGTTGTGTAGCTATGGGGCGATCGCCAATTACGATCTTTTGGCCTTCCGTTATCTCAAGAAACAATTACCACCCCATAAAGTCGCCTTTGCGGGCTTGATCACCTACACCATTAGCCCAAATGTGGGTTTCGCTTTTTTGTCGGGGAGTATGCTGCGATATCGCCTTTATCGCCAGTGGCAGGTGTCTCAACTCGATATTGCCCAGGTGATTGCCTTTACAAATCTGAGTTTGTGGGTGGGCTTGGTCACTGTGGGGGGCTTTATTTTCACCGTCTTTAATTTGCCCCTACCGACAGCCATCGAACTCCCGTTATTCGCCCAGTCTTTACGGGGTTTGGGACTTTTTTGTTTGGCGCTGAGTGGATTATACGGACTGGGTAATCTTTTGCTGCAAAAACCCTTGCGGTGGCGCAACCATCAATTCACATTCCCCTCGTTACAAATTTCGCTGCAACAGATTTTAATTTTTGGTTTGGATTGGGGCTTTGCGGCCTTGGCCCTTTATTCACTGTTTGATATACCGATCTCTTATCCTGTCTTTTTTGGGATTTATGTCTTGGCAATGGTTGCAGGCTTGATCAGTACGATTCCTGGGGGGTTGGGGGTTTTTGAAACGGTGATTTTATTTTTTCTCCAAGCGACCCAGCCGGAGGAAGTTATTTTAGCCACCTTAATTGTCTTTCGTGGTCTGTACTATTTGTTGCCCTTTGCGATCGCCGTGGGAGCGTTGTTGCTCTTTGAATATCGTCAGGCGCTCAAACCTAACTAGCCGCTGGCAAGCTGAGGGGGGCACGGGCTGGAACAGATTGGGGTAACGCCCATGTAGCGAGGTCTAGGTTCTGGGCAAAAATTTCGTCGATGGCCCGCATTTCCCCCGTGGTCGTCAGGAATTTGTGATCTGGAGTCGCCCGAATAATTTGGCCATTTTCCAGTTCATATTCATACAAAAGGCGATCGCCTCTGTTGTGCCACTGTTCAATGGGTTGGGTGTAAATTAATCCTTGAGCATCCACACTGTACACATGGCAGAGCAATTCCTGTTCTACGATGGTTTGGATCGGCAACACCCCATATTCCACGGTGACGACGGGTGTATCCCCAGCGAGGCAATATTCCGCAAATTTCACCATCTGGTCGAACAAATCCCTGGCGATCGCCTCCGAAACCCCATTGGCCGCCGCCCCCTCCACAAACTTGGCCTCGTGTTTTTTCATTTCGTCAATTTTCTTTTTCCCCATCGCCCGCCGCAACAGATCCGCTTCTCCTAGGGAATAGCCCGCCAAATCCTGGGCCATTTTCATAATCTGTTCCTGGTAAACCAAGACCCCATAGGTTTCATTCAAAATCGACTGCAAAAGCTCATGCTGATATTCGATCTTTTCAACGCCATGTTTGCGGTTGATAAAAATCGGAATTAAACCCGCATCCAAGGGGCCAGGCCGGTAAAGGGCGAGGACAGAGGAAATATCCTCAATGCCGGAGGGGCGCAAATCCTGGACAATTTTTTTCATGCCGTCGGATTCCAGTTGGAAGATCCCCTCTAGATCGCCTCGACCAAACAGATCATGGGTTTTATCAATATCACCCGGTAACTTTTTCGTATGGCCTTTACTGATAATTTCTAGGGCCTTGCGTTCGTCGAGGGGCAACTGATCGAGATCCAGTTCCACGTGGCGATATTCTTTGATCAAATCCGCTGCTTTTTTGATCGTGGTGAGGTTTTTTAGGCCGAGAAAATCCATTTTCAGCAGCCCCATTGCCTCCACATCTTCCATGTAGTACTGGGTAATCACGGCCCCTTCATTGTTGCGCTGGAGCGGTACTGCTTCATCCAAAGGTGTTGAGGAAATGACCACTCCTGCCGCATGGACACCAAAGGTTTTGTTTGTCCCCTCGATGCGGATCGCCATATCGACCCAACGGCGCACCTGGGGATCCGTTTCATAGCGATGTTTAAATTCTGGTTCTGGCGTATCGTCAGAAATCATCACCTTCAGCTTGGCCGGTTTGCCTCGAGCCACGGGAATCATTTTTGCCATCATGTCCGCTTCCCCATAGGGAATATCCAGCACCCGTGCCACGTCCTTGAGCACAGCTTTGGAGGTCATGCGGTTAAAGGTAATAATTTGCGCCACCCGATCTTCGCCATATTTTTCGGTGACGTATTTGATCATTTCGTCCCGCCGCTCGATGCAGAAATCCGTATCAACGTCAGGCATGGATTTCCGTTCGGGGTTAAGGAAACGCTCAAACAGCAGGCTATGGTGAATCGGGTCAATATTCGTAATGCCGAGGGAATAGGCGACAAGGGAACCGGCCGCAGAACCCCGTCCCGGCCCCACGGGAATATCGTTATCCCTGGCGTATTTTACGTAATCCCATACCACGAGAAAGTAAGTGGAAAATCCCATCTGCTGCATCATTTGCAGTTCGTATTCGAGGCGTTCTTTGTAGGTGGGATCGACTTCGGCCTGGGTTTTGCATTTGAGGCGTTTGAGGAGTCCGTCCCAGGTGACTGCTTCAAGGTAACTATCAGCGGTATGGCCCTCGGGGACGGGGTAATCGGGAATGCGGGGTTCTCCCAGGATTCTGTAGGGTTCGACCTTGGCGGCAACTTCAAGGGTATTGGCGATCGCCTGGTCGATGATTTCTGGGTCGAGGTGGTCGCGGAAGAGTTTACGCATCTCGTCGGCGGATTTGAGATATTCGGTGCCGCTGTAGCGGAGGCGTTTATCCTCGGTGATTAATTTTGCGGTTTGGATACACAGGAGGGCATCGTGGGCCTCCACGTCGTAGCAGGAAATGAAATGGGAGTCGTTGGTGGCGATGATTTTAATGTCGAGCGCCTGGGCAATTTTGACGATCTCCACATTAACGATGCGGTCTTCCTGGGAGCCGTGGTCTTGGATTTCGAGGTAATAGTCATCGCCAAAAATATTTTTGTACCACTGTGCCACTTCCTTCGCCCGCTGGTATTCCCCCTTGAGAATACATTGGGGCACTTCTCCACCGAGGCAGGCGCTGGTCATAATCAGCCCTTCGTGGTGCTTTTCGATCAGTTCTTTATTAATGCAGGGGCGAGCAAAAATCCCTTTACCTTGAAAGCCCTTGAGGTGGGAGATGGTGGTCAGTTTCACCAGGTTTTTGTAGCCCTGGGTATTTTTCGCCAGAACGACCTGATGGTACTTCTTAAAGCGTTGGGTTTTGTCTTCGATGTCGCCGTTGATCACGTACATTTCGTTGCCAATGATCGGCTTGATCCGCTTATTGCGACAGGTTTTGAGCAGTTCAATCGCCCCGTACATCACTCCGTGATCCGTTAAGGCGATCGCCGGCATCTTCAGTTCTTCGGCCCGTTTAATGAGCGGCTTAATCTGGGAAGCGCCATCGAGCAAACTGTAATCACTGTGGATGTGGAGACCGACAAAAGACATGGGGGAGGCAACTCAAAACGAATAATGCATCTCTTATCTTAAGGGAGTTTTTCTATGAATCTTCACCCTGGGGCGCTAGACGCAACAGTTGACCCGAATTTGCATCCGTTAAAACATAGAGGTAACCGTCGGGGCCTTGGCGCACATCCCGCACCCGTTGGCCAATGGGAATCCGTGACTCGGCGATCACATTTCCCTGTTCATTGACCTCTAATCGGCGAATATCCCGGGAAACTAAGCCCCCTGCAAATAAATCTCCCTGCCAATCTGAAAGGCGATCGCCTGTGTAAACCGCTAACCCAGAAGGGGCAATTGAAGGCGTCCAAACCCGTTGGGGATCCGTAATCCCTGGGGCTGTCGTTGCGGGGGCCACGGGTCGCCCCGTGGAATATTCCACACTAAAAGAAACCTGGGGCCAACCATAATTCGCATCTCCCTGGATCAAATTCACCTCATCACCACCCCTAGAACCATGTTCCGTCGCCCAAACCCTCTGGGTGATGGGATCGAAGGCCAATCCTTGGATATTGCGGTGGCCGTAACTCCAAATTTCCGGTAACGCTCCCGGTTCATCTACAAAGGGATTATCGTCAGGAATTGAGCCGTCATCGTTGATGCGGACTACCTTCCCCAGGTGACTATCAAGGTTTTGGGCTTGGTTCCGGATAAACTCCCCATCCTGCTCCAGGGGCGGATTCCCACCGTCACCAATGGAAATCAGTAGGGTTTGATCCGGGAGCCAAGTCAGTCGGGAGCCGAAGTGTTGTCCCCCTTGTTTGGTACGCGCCACCTGGAAAATTACTTCCCAATCGGTTAACTTTTCTCCGTCAAATTTAGCCCGGGCGACCCTTGTGCGGTTTGCATCTTGGGTACCGAAAGCATAGGTAAAGTAAACCCAGTTATTTTGCGCAAAGTCTGGATGAAGCGCAATGTCTAATAATCCTCCCTGCCGGGACGCAAACAGTTGTTGGGCCTCAGCGGCGGAGACTTCTGCAACCCCGGCGATCGCCTCTGGTTCCAAGACCCCATCCCGCACGAGGCGCAAGCGTCCTGGCCGCTCTGTGATCAACAGATCCCCATTGGGCAACCAAGCGACCCCCCAGGGACGTTCTAAACCTTCAACAATTGGCGTCACCGTCACGGCGTCCACCGCTAAATCCTCAGCCTGGGGACTCATTAAGGTTGGCGTTGTTGCGGCCAGAGGAGTCGCTTGAGTCGTTTCATCTGGCATCGACACGGATTGGGACGAACAACCCACCAAAGGCAAGGCACTCCACCATAGGGCCGTCGTTAGCAGCTTCAGTCGAGTGTTCATGGGGACAGCTCCGCTAAGGATAAACAATTCCTAGGGTAGATCATGGCTCTAATTTTTGGCTGGCTGTGTCTTCCTTCCAACGTTTCAGGGGAATACAGTCAATCTCAAACTGATCCAGGGCTCGCGCCACGACAAAATCTACTAAATCATTAATGGTTTGCGGTTGGTGATACCAAGCTGGAATCGCCGGGACAATCTTGACACCGACCTCAGCCAGTTGAGTTAAATTTCGCAAATGGATCAAACTAAAGGGCGTTTCCCTCGGCACAATCACCACCTTGCGACCTTCTTTGATGGAGACATCGGCGGCCCGTTCGAGGAGATCAGAACTGAGACCATTGGCAATTTTGGCGACGGTGCTCATGCTGCAGGGAATCACCAGCATTCCTCTCGTACGGTAGGAACCACTGGCAATGCCTGCCCCCACATCGCCCCAACGGTGACAGCGTAAAATGCCTTTTTCGGGAACCCCTGCTTGGTCACGCCAAAAGGTAGCCTGGTGATCGGGATCTGCGGGCATAGTGATCTGGTTCTCCGCTTGCCACACCATAAAAGATGCTTTTGAGGCGACGACATCCACGGTAAAGTTGGCTTCAAGTAAATATTTGAGCGTCCGCACCGCATAGATAAGCCCCGATGCACCACTGATACCTACTGTGAGGGGTCGATCCATAGAAAATTTTGACTGCAAGGTTTGTAAAGTTTTTTTAAATCAAACCTTCAAATTCTAACGCTTCGATCATTTGCAGGCCATTGGGATCCCCAATGCGTAGCAGCGCGGCCCGGGCATCTTCTTTGACACCGACATCCTCATCTTCAACGAGGGCTTCAATTAGGGCATCGACGGCGGTGGCGTAGATCACGTTGGAGGGCATTTCACGACAGAGTTGCCCCAACGACCAGGCGCAGTTACTGCGGACGGCGGCCATTTTATCGCGACGCAACCCCCGAATGAGGGGCGGAATCGCCCGGGAAATGTCTTCGTACTGGAGTTTGGCCACCTGGGCGAGGCTACTGGCGGCCCACAGACGGACAGCGGAAATGTCATTTTGGAGGGCGTGGATTAACGGATCAACGGAGCGGCGATCGCCACAGTTCCCCAAAGCCCAAACAACCCCCTTGCGCACATAGCCATTCCAATCCTGATCGAGCACATCAATTAAAGCAGGTACCGCTGTTTCTGAGGCATTACGACCAAGGGCATAGGCAGCACTCACACGGGTGAGGGGACAAACGTCTCCCTGGAGCAGCTCAATGAGGGGATTTACGGCTCGCTCATCACGGTGGTCACAAAAGTAGCGGGCGGCGATCATGCGTTGGGTTTTATCGGTAGCAGCAAGCATCGTGAGCATCGAGTCTGCCGTCACTGCTCCGTCTGGGGTGCTTTCCTGAAGCGGCTTTTCACCCAAGGTTTCGTCAATTAGGTTAAGGTCGTTTGGACTTGGCATAATTAATTACCCTACTACCGTTGTTGTTCTAGGGGCAACTGTTGGGTGGAACCAACGACAGGCGCGCCACGTAGCGGATTCCTCTGAGATCGCCAACATTATCGCCTCAAAGTCTACTGGAGAGCATTTTCTTTGCAAAGGAATAAAACGGAAACTTTATAATAGAAGGCGATCCCTTCGTTCACAAAAAAATTATGGCATTAGCACTCACGACCGAAAACGTCGAAGCAACCCTTGATGAATTGCGTCCCTACCTCAAAGCCGACGGCGGCAACGTTGAGTTGGTAGAGATTGATGGCCCCGTGGTTAAACTGCGTCTCCAGGGCGCTTGTGGGTCTTGCCCCAGTTCAACCATGACCCTACGGATGGGCATCGAACGGCGTTTACGGGAAAATATTCCGGAAATTGCAGAAGTAGAACAGGTTTTCTAAATCGCTTTTCACTTTCTCTAAAGCTGAAGGGGTTTACCACGGTAAACCCCTTTTTGGTATCTGACGGATCTGTTTGCAATCAACCGGTATTGCGCATGCCAGCGGCGATGCCATTGATGGTTAAAAGGGCACCCCGCAGGAGTTCTTCTTTGCTGTAGCGGAAGTGGACGATGCTGGCCTGGGTTTCCCTGGTGTATTGCCTTAATCGTTTGAGGAGCGAGACTTGCAAGAAACCGAGGGGGACAATGGTGCCATTTCTCAGTTGAACAGAACGTTGCAAAGGGCGATCGCCATCGAGGAGCGCTTCATTTTCTGTGATTTCGAGGATTAACCGCTTCGTGAGGTTGTATTCCTGGGAAATCTGCTCCAGTAGCCGTTCAAACCGGGGAATATCTTCTTTTTCCGCCAGTTCATGGACATAATGGCTCGCCATTTGTAAGTCCACTTTGGAGAGGGTCATTTCCACCTTCGAGATCACCATCCGGAAAAAGGGCCATTTGCTGTAGAAATAGCGCATTAACTTCAGGTTCTCGACGGGATCTTCTTCAAAAAAGCCCTGGAGTGCCGTACCCACGCCATACCAAGCGGGAACAAGGAAGCGGCTTTGGGTCCAACTAAAAACCCAGGGGATTGCCCGGAGACTGCTCAAATCTTTATTGCCCTTTTTGCGACGGGCCGGGCGGGAACTAATTTGGAGTTGGCTAATTTCCGGAATCGGCGTCACGGACATGAAAAAATCGAGGAAGTCTGGTTCTTCGTAAATTAACGCCCGGTAAGCTGCTCGCGATCGCTGGGAGAGGTCTTCCATAATCCGGTTCCAGGGCTGAATATCATCAAAACCACTGGCCAACAAACTCGATTGAATCACCGCCGTAGAAACGCTTTCGAGGTGGTACAGGGCCAAATCTGGGAGGGAATATTTTGACGCCAGCACTTCCCCCTGCTCAGTGATTTTAATCCGGCCATTAATGGTGTTCGGCGGTTGGGCCAAGATTGCGGCGTAGGCAGGGCCACCCCCCCGACCGACGGAACCGCCCCGACCGTGGAAAATGCGGAGGTCAATGCCGTAGGGATCGGCCACCTGTTGGAGATTTTTCTGGGCTTTGTGGATTTCCCAATTACTACTGAGGAAGCCGGAATCTTTGTTGCTGTCGGAATAGCCGAGCATAATTTCCTGGAGATTGGGCACTAGGCGATCGCCAAAGGTTTCATCACAGCGTCCATCGGCAGGGGGTTCGTAGCCACCAGCTAAACAAGCACGATAAAGGGGAATTTCAAACAAGGCCTGCATGATTTCCGGGGCGTTGCGCAGGTCGTCCACCGTCTCAAAGAGGGGCGCAATGCGGATGGTGGTCATCCCTGTGAGGGGGTCATACAAACCCGCTTCCTGGGCCAAGAGCAGCACTTCTAAAACATCACTGACTTCGTTGGTCATACTAATGATGTAGGTCTGGCAAATGCCGATGCCAAATTCCTGCTGGAGTCGGCGCAGCACCTGGAGGGTTTGGATCGTCTCGACGGTTTTTTCCGAAAAGTGCATTTCCTTCGGAATTAGAGGACGGCGGGTTTTGAGTTCCTGCACCAGCCAAGCGGTTTTTTCCTTGTCGCTTAGGTCGTTGTAGGATTTCGGCAACACTCCCAGGTAGTCAACAATTTCGGCGATCGCATCGGAATGCCTAGTGGATTCCTGGCGAAAATCGAGGCGAGTGAGCACAAAGCCAAAAATTTCGACCTGGCAAATAAGCTTGTCCAGAGCCGCGCAGTTGATTTCCGTTTGCACCAGGCTTTCGCGGATCAATCTCAAGTCGGCGAGAAACTCCTGACCACAGATATAAACCTTGTCATCGGCTGCTTCTACCTTATTTTCCCAGGCGGGCATATTCGCCAAACGGCGGTTGCGCTCTAGGGTATTTTCCAAGCGCCGCTTAATGTAAGCCAACTTCAGGCGATAGGGTTCTTGGCGGTAGCGAATGGCCAGGGTTTCGTAGATGTCGGGGAAAATATTTTGATCCTGCTCCAACGAATCTAGTAAATCCGGCAGCACATTACTCCAATGCAGCGATAAGCTCAACACATCCGAAAGGGATTCCACCGAGGCAACATAACGCTCCAGCACCAAACCCCGCTGGTAGCAGGCCGTCTTCCAGGTGACATCGGGAGTCACGGAGGGGTTGCCATCGCGATCGCCCCCAACCCAAGAACCAAAATTACAAAAATTGGTGGTGGGCACCTTGAGGGTCGGGAAAGATGCCTTTAGGGCCTGTTGGAGCCGTACCGATAATTCCGGCAGGGTATCAAACAGAACTTCCTCAAAGTAATGCAACGCATAGTCCACCTCGTCTAACACCTGGGGCTTGAATTGGTGCAGTTCATCGGTGCGCCACCAGAGCCGAATTTCTTCGGTGAGTTGTTGTTGAATATTTTCGATTTCCCAAGAATCGCTCGTCCCCAAACTTTTCAGCCCTTCTTCAGTTTGATCTAGTTGCCGCAAGATCCCCGCAATCCGCCGCTGTTTATTGCGAATCGTATGGCGCACAATCTCCGTGGGGTGGGCCGTAAACACCAGGCGAATATCCAACTGATTGAGAAGACGCTGGATCGTCTGGGGCGGCATATTTTGGTGCTTGAGATGGGGAAACAACCAATCAAAGGTACCGGCTTGGGTGGGGGCAATTTCTGTGTGGACGCTGTTGCCGTTGGCTTCGTTGGCATTGGCAGAGGCGAGGTTCCGGCGAAATTGTTGTTGTTCGCGCTGCTCGTAATGTTGCTCGACGCTATTAATTAATTGGAAATAGAGGGCAAAGGCCCGCGCTGCCCGGATTGCATCTTCTAGATCTAGGGTTTCAATCAGCTCAGAAATATTACTGGGAGAAAAATTTAGACTTTGGCCATCGGCGGCCCGGGTTGCCCGGAGATGATTGAGCCGTTTAACGAGTTTTTGACCACATTCTTTCTGCAACACCGCCTGCCAAATGTCTTCAACCAGCGTGAGGCGTTGCCGGAGGAGAGATTGGGAAGTGGACAAAAGTTCAGCTTCGGCACTGGGGGGATGCATGACTTGGTTCATGGTACTTAGACGTTTGGGGCTAGGAAAATGGGCTGTCTGCTGTGAAAGAAGATCTTGATGATTGTAAGGGCTAAGGTTCGATCGGGGTAGTGCGGTGGAACACGGAACGGGCGATCGCCTTTTCGCGGTTAAGGGGAAGGCTCAGGCGAATCGGACTGCTCAACATCGGGAAAGGGTAGAGAAGGGAGGCGATCGCCTCGGAAAATTTCTTCACTCCAAACTCCTGCCTGCGTTAAGGTCTGGGCGAAATCTTCCCCCCAACGGTGGGTCAAAAGATAGGCTGGGGCCAATAGCCCAACGAGGAGATTAGGGGGAACAGGTAACTGAACTTTCATAGGGCGATAGACACGACAGACCATCCCTATCCTACTAGCCTATTTATGCGAGAACAATTCTGGAGACTTTCGTATATCTTAGGGAGTGAATTGCCCCCACTCGGCCAACCCAAAAACGCCTCCTTGCCACTGTGACAACTGCAACCTCCACAGATCTTCATTTTCATCTAGCGCCCTGGCTCCAGGATGCCATTCGTCAGGCGGTGCCCCTGGGAGGGTATTCACGGTTGCGAGTGCGACTGCGGGGAAATACGCTCCATATCCTTTGTGAAACCAGTTGTCCCACCGAAAAAGAAGAGATCACCCAAGCGATTTTGCGGAGCATGCGCCGTCAACCTCCCGCCGTGCAACTCCTAGAGCCGACGCCGGCGGTCACTATTCACCGCCTCATTGTCTATGGACGCCTCCGCCAGGAGAAAAAAAGCCTCTGGTTAAGTTTGATTTCCCTGGGACAAGCGCCCACATCACCTACCCAAGAGACGTTTCAGCTCAATCGAAAAAACCAGGCCCGTCTCGGTTATCCCCAGGCGATCGCCCAATATTTAAGTCAAAATCTCAGTCAGTTGGGGATTAGTATTCAGGTTGAAACCCAGACCCTAGCGAATACAGCCCCCCACCAAGGGCAGCAGCGTCTGTGGATCACCTGTGAATGTGACTACAGCCCTGACTATGGCTTACTGACAGAATCCCTCGTTCAACGGCTCCGGGAACTGGAAATCAAAGGCTTTCCGGATGGGGCAATTCGCTGTCAAATTCGTGGGGAAGAAAAACCCGAATGGCTGCTATGGGTTGATCTTACGCCCCCAGATGTCATGTTGCGGCAGTGGGGCCAATGGGGAGATCCTGAGGCGATCGCCCAGATCTTGACCCAGGCCTTCCAATCTCACCCCCTGACAATTCGGGCGAATGTGACCGATACTGTGCTGTCCCTTGGGTGTCTCCTGGCGCCAAATATTTCCCTAGCCCAGCCCCGCATTCTCAAGACTATCCAAGATATTCTCGACACCCTAGCGCCCCAGGGGTTGCATCGCGCCATTATCCGGGCAAAATCAGGCCCTCAAAATGACGAACTCTGGCATAGTGAATGGCAGTTGCCGGGTGGTGATCAAGGGGCACACCATGATTCTCCTCAACAGTTGGCCCAACAGGGGGATTTAGAGGCTTGGCGGTTTTTGCTCCAGCGCTGCCTAAATCCTGATCTAACAAGACGTTTAGCCACCGGCGGCATCCATATCACCCTCCGCCAAAAAGATGACACCCTCTACATCATGACGGAGGCGATCGCCTGTCCGCCCCAAATGGCAACGCTCAAAGCGATCGCGGCACTTTTTCGGGGGTTAGAACCCCACCCCTTTACTCGTCTGAAGGTCTACGGGCGCCGTTCGGGCCAAAGCAAAGCCCTCTGGCAGCAATCGTTAAAATTCAACACCGTTGCCCCAGCCAATGCACCATCCCAGACAGCAACGGAACCGACCTTTGCCCCCGTTGAAACTGTCCCCAGTCCCTCTCCCCTAGAACGCTTCAACCAGTGTGCCCGTAATCTTCTTCAGCGCAGTCGCCTCTGGCAGCCAGCACCGGATAACAGTGGCCTTGTTTTACACCAGGGAGAACCTGGCCAAGGAGCCTTTTCCCTGCAGCGGCGGTGGCGAGTTGCTTGTCTCTGGCTAATTGGAGGCATTGTCGTCACCGCCCAAACCGATTGGTTGGCTAGCCAATGGCTCCGGCGGGAGCTGGCTCAACCCCGATCTGTGCCCATGTCCCAAGCCGATCCGGCAACTCGTTCGGAAATCTTAGATGCCCAGTTACCAGCCACCAATTGGCAAACCACAGCCCAAAAGGCGATCGCCCCACCCCTGACTAGCCCCTATCCTTCCTTTGATAATCCACTCCTAGACGAAAAACTCGCCCTCTACCAAGAGCGGATCGCCAAAAATGGTGTGCCCGACATTCTCATTATTGGTAGTTCCCGTGCCCTGCGTGGTCTTGATCCTTTGGCCTTACAAACGGCCCTCACCGAAAAAGGCCATCCGCCCCTGGATATTTTTAATTTCGGGATCAATGGTGCCACTGTCCAGATTTTTGATCTTCTGCTGCGGCAAATTCTCCCTGCGGAACAACTGCCCCAACTAATTATCCTTGCCGATGGCGCCCGGGCGTTTAATAGCGGTCGGCAGGATTTAACCTACGAACTGATGACCCGTTCCCCTGGTTTTCAAGCCCTTGAAGCCGGTACATTCTCCCAACTGTTGTCCCAGGATCTACCTAAACGTCAAACCCCCACTTTTGTGTTTCCTGATTTAGAACAAATTGCCACCCAATGGCTGGGTACAGCTTCCCAGGTCTACGATCAGCGACAACTCTTTAAAGAACGTCTTTTTGCTCAAACATTAGTGCCACTACACACTTGGACTTCTACCGCAGAGGCAGCCTCCCCAATGGCTTCTGCTGAATCAGGTCAGCAGGCTCAAGGTTTTAATTTAGATGGTTTTTTGCCCCTCGATCGCCGTTTTATACCAGAAACCTACTACCAAAACCACACCCAGGTAACGGGAAATTATGACGGGGATTATGCGGCGTTTAACCTCCAGGGTACGCAACATGAAACCTTTCTGGAGCTTTTGAGTCATCTCGACTCCCACCAAATTCACCTGGTTTTCTTAAATCAACCCCTGACGGATTATTATCTCGATCCGGTACGTTTGGACTATGAGCGGCAGTTTCGGCAGTATTTTCGCCAATTGGCCAATCGAGACAAGCTTGATTTCGTTGATTTTGTCCATCAACAAGCGTGGCAGGGTCGCTATGAGTGGTTTTCAGATCCGAGCCACCTCAACCAGTTTGGTGCGGCCCAGGTAGCCCAAGAACTAGCTAAAATCTCAACGATTCCCTGGCCTCAACGTGCTTCAGACTGAATTTTCTCAAGCAAGGTTTTGGGAGCCGTTAATTCCTTGCGATGGCATTCAACGACCTGTTTAACCTGGGGAGCCAGCCACGCATCATAGGCCGGATAAACGGCGAGCCTGGGTTGTAATTGCCAACCTTGATCAGCCAGGAGGAGTTGCAGTTGATCGAGGTGGAGATGAGGATAGTCGGGGTTGACTTCATCCTTGGGGACGAGGCCGCCGAGATCTCTTGCCCCAGCCTGGAGACAACTTAAGAGCCATTGGGGATCGGCTACAAGATTAGGCGGAATTTGAATTGCAATCTCCGATGGTAAAATGTCGCGGGCCAATTGGATGACCTCTGGTAGTTGCTCCGACAAAAAGGCTTCACCTAAATAATCCTGAGTTTGGCCAGGACGGTGGGGCTGCAAGATTACTTCTTGGATGTGACCATATTGATCCTGAATTTTGGCGATCGCCTCTAATGTATCTTGCCAATCCTGGGAGGTTTCCCCGATGCCCAATAGCAGCCCCGTCGTAAACGGAATTTTCAATTCTCCCGCTAGAACCAATTGCTGTAGCCGCACCTGGGGATCTTTACTGGGGGCGTGGCGATGGACGGGGAGATCCGAACACATCTGTTCCAACATCAGCCCCATGGAACCATTTACATCCCTTAATAATTCCATTTCGGCTCGACTCAGGGGGCCAGCATTGGTGTGGGGAATAAAACCGTACTCTAAAGCCAACTGACACAGATCATAAATTAGCCGGATTAAAGGCGATCGCCGCGCTGAAGCTGGGTGCACCTCTCCACTCAAAATCAAAATTTCTCGGACTCCCTGCCCCCGGAGGTTTTCCAGGTGAGCTTGGGCGGTCGTTAGGGTCAACCAACGATCTTGACCTGGATCAACGCGAAAATTGCAATATGAACAGCGGTTAAAACATTCGTAAGTTGGCACCAACGTAAAGGCTGGACTGTAGGTAATAACAGCGTTTTCATGACTATCGCCTCCCACTATCGGGCGATCAACCCTTGACAGATCCAGCATGGCCTCTCCGCAAATCAAAACATTTCCTTAAAACACTTTACAAAAAGCAATAGTTTCACTAATATAGCTACTAAGGTTAAGCACCTTGATAATTTCATAGCAATCATAAACACATGACTACTACACTACAACAGCGCGGCAGCGCTTCCTTGTGGGAGAAGTTCTGTCAGTGGATCACCAGCACCGAGAACCGCATCTATGTCGGTTGGTTCGGCGTCCTGATGATTCC
>CALRTB020000026.1:0-27114 GCA_943371005.1 Sphingobacterium thalpophilum | reverse complement strand
AGCTCAGGTTAATTTAGCCTGGGCAAGGGGTCAGGAACTGGCCTCTTCAGTCGCGGAGCCGCCAAGCTCTACCGATTGCGGAAGCATGAGGCAACTTGGGGCGATGAAACGACGGAAACTCCATGCCTCTTAGGCTGGAGTAGTTCATTGTCATAATCCAGAGAGTTTGATTTTTTTCTAATCTATTTGCTTCTACGATAGGGAGAGACTTGCCTCAATAAAAATTAATCCTAAGAAGAGATTTGGAAGTCTCTGTTTACGATAGTTACTACATTATTTTTACTAGATTTAGTGCTTGAATGATTTATCCTTGCGCTGAGATAGTTGCGATAAAAGCCACCGTTAAACTTTTTTTAGATATCTTATCCGCCGTAAATTAGCCTTAGGGACTAAGAAAAAATGTGAGTAATGAGAGGACAATTGAACAAAATATCGCGATTATTGGTGGTTTAAATACACCAATAATTCACTGAATGGAATTATCTTGATTAAAAAAATAGCGACAATTACACTGCAATTCTACACGCTTGAAATTACTTAGAAATTTATTTCAAGACATAGCCTACGCTGCGCACTGTATGGATGAGTCGCTTCGGATTGGTTACTTCGAGCTTCAGCCGTAAAGCCCGAATATAAACTTCAATCACATTAGATTCTCCCATAAAGTCATAACCCCAAACTTTTTCGAGGATCTGCTCGCGGGTTAAGACCTGCCGTGGATGGCGCATGAGCAACTCTAACAAATCAAATTCTTTGGCTGTGAGTTGGATCAGTTGGCGATCGCGGTAAACTTCGCGGGTAATACCATTGAGGGAAAGATCCTCGAATTCTAATTGGTCAACCACTTCCCGGCGGGCGCGGCGGAGATGGGCATTGACGCGGGCGAGTAATTCTTCAATGCTAAAGGGCTTTGTGACATAGTCATCGGCCCCGGCGTTTAACCCAGAAACCCGATCAGAAATTTCATCTTTTGCGGTCAACAGAAGAATCGGCGTTTCAATGCCACTAGAGCGGAGTCGTAGACATAAATCTAGCCCCGATAAGCCCGGCATGAGCCAATCAAAAATCAGTAGATCGTAGGTATTTTCTCGAATTAAATTTAGACTATCGATGCCGTTGTGGGACACGGTGATTAAATAACCTTCTAGGCGCAATTCAGAGGCAACAAATTGGGCGAGATTTTGGTCATCTTCGGCCAGTAAAATATGGGGTTTCATGGTCAATGGGCAGTTGTCGGTAAGGGTAGTTAATGAATATGGGGTGGTGCATATTTGCAGAAAACGAAAGAATCAACGTCTTTGTAAAGGAGAAATGCTTGGAGTTTAACCATGGCGGCGTAGTCCATCCTGCTCGGAGTAGTGGCTTGTGGAAACGGACTGAATATCCCAAAGGGGAAGTTTGAGGGTAAAGCAACTGCCCTGGTTGGGTTGAGAACGGAGGCTAATTTTGCCGCCCATACCTTCGATGAGACTTTTGGCGATCGCCAAACCTAAACCCGTGCCATCCCGGGAGCGGGTCATGGTTTCATCCACCCGATAAAATCGTTCAAAAATGCGGGCTTGGTGGGCTAAGGCAATGCCAATACCCTGATCAATGATGTGGATTAGGGCCATTGGTGAAGCGGTTTCGAGGCAAATTTCAATGGCTTGGTCAGGGGCAGAATACTTTAGGGCATTATCAATTAGATTTAACATCACCTGTTGCAGTCGGTCTTGATCGGCGCGAATCACCACATCTTCTGGGGGCGTTTTGAGGTGAATGGGGCGTTGGTTGATCTGTTGACCCATGGCGCTGACTTCTTCGAGAAATGTATTGAGCATGACGGGCTGGGTGCGGAAATATAAATGGCCCCCGTCGGCCCTGGCCAAATCCAACAAATCTTGGAGCATTTGAATGGTGTGGGTTGTTTCGGTGGCAGCGGTGGCGATCGCCTGTTGTTGATATTCACTGAGGCCATCGCCGCGACGTAGGAGACTCTGGAGATAACCTTCGATAATCGTCAGGGGAGTACGGAGTTCGTGGGAAACATTACCGACAAACTGCCGTTGGTTGTCCCAGGCACTCGATAACCGGGACAACATTTCGTTAAATACCTGGGCCAAACCTAAAATTTCATCGGGCGCTTGCTGGAGTTCTAACTTTGCCCCTTGGAGGTCATCCGCAGAAATCGCCTGCGCCATGTGACTCATTTGGGCGAGGGGTTGGGTGACTTTTTGAATGCGGTGTATGATCGCGGCGATTAATAAAATAAGCGTTGCTCCACTGACCAGGCGCAGCCGCCACAAACTGACATAGAGTTTTTGCAGATCGGCGGTGATGTCCTGGGATAAATACAGTTGGCCTACGGGTTCCCCCGCGATCGCTAGGGAACTAATGCAAAGGACAATTTGGCGATCGCCTACGCGCACAATTTGGGGGGGCATTGCCCCTTGCTCAAAGGTCATCAGATCGGGCACTTGGGCGACAAAATCAGCCGTCGCCGTTGATTGGGTCACCAGTTGACCGTCAGGATCTTTCACCCAAGCCATAACATCAGCAGTCGTCACCCGCTGGAGAGTGCGTACCAGACTGGTTTCCACGGGTTCCATTTCGCTATACAGTTCTAACTGTTCCGGGAATCGCGAGGCAATGTAATCTAGGGTTTGTTTGTGGGCTGCCACGAGGTTTTGTTCCATCTGCCAGCCCGCCCAAATGGCAACGATGCCGAGGCCACAGATCGATAAACCAGCCAGCTCAAAGGTGAGGCGAAATTGCAGAGAACTCGTCGAAAAATGCCAATGGTCTAATTTCAAGCGTTTGGCGATCGCCTTTTTTAGTTTTTTTAGCCCCATCGCTTACTACCGGAAAAAAGATTAAAAATTTGTTGCCCTGTCCTGGTCGAGATCAAATTCAAAGCGCTGGTCATAGTCGGTCTCCCCATACACATTAAAGCTAATGGTTGGCGTCGTGCCCAATGCTTTCACCCGATGGATCGCGTCTGGCATTAAACAAACCAAATCCCCAGGATTTAATACTAAGCTCCCAGCCTCCACTAACTGGGTCGAATCTCCAGGCGATTGCCGCCAAAATTGATTTTCTTCCTGGCCTTGCAATAGAGCGACCAAGCCCCAACAACCATGGTTATGGATCGGCGAGACCCGTCGGGGTTCCCAGGCCACAAGCTGCACTGTGAGCGGAAAATCTGGTTCATCATACAAAATTTCCACAGCCCAACCTGTGTCTGGATCTGGCGCAATGGGGATCAGTTGCAGCCATTCTGAACTCTGCAACAAACGCTGCACTAAAGGGTATAGGGCCTGTAAACGTTGGCGATCGCCTGGCTCACGGTTTAGCAGATCTTCCAAATCTGTCAGGAAACGATAAAGCCGATAGGGTTGTGTTTTCGATGTCGGGAACTCAGTGGCTGGCCAAAGCTCCTGGGTGCCGCCGCGATCAATAAACCAAGTTTGTGGGGCCATAAATTCATGCAAAAGATGGGACGGCTTGTTTTTCTACAATGACATTTTTGCCTGAGTGATCGCTGATGGCAGTCTGAATTTTTCCTGAAGATTGCTCGACATTTTATTGCTCAATATTTTTAAGTTTTCTCTAGTTTCCCCTCATCTGCGCCTCATGTTTAGCCGATTTAATCAAGCTCAAGAACCACGGCAAAGCTTTGGTTTTAACTCAGCAATCTAATTAATTTCAGGAGAATGACCATGAAAATTCGCTATGCTGCCACCCTCGTATCAATCTCTTTGCTAAGTCTGGGGGCGATCGCCGGCTGTTCCGGTGTCAAAAACCCTTGCGCTGGACTGTTTAAAAATCCCTGTGCGAGTAAAACAGAAACAGCCGATCCCTGTGCCTCTAAAGCAAACCCTTGTGCGGCGAAGGAAAACCCCTGTGCTTCTAAAACCAATCCTTGTGCGGCAAAAGAAAATCCTTGCGCTTCTAAGGCAAATCCCTGTGCCGCGAAGGCCAATGAAGCGGAATAAAAATATTTGCTGGCGATCGCTGCTGAAAACATTATGAGTTTACGAAAAAAATTATGAAACAGGTGCCGCGTCTTGCGTTGTCGTTATTGCTGTTACGGCTCAGTATTTTTATTGTGATGTTTGTCTGGACACTAGATAAATTTGTTAATCCAGACCATGCCAGGGCCGTTTTCGAGAATTTTTATCTGATTTCTGGCCTCAGTAACGGGGTGATTTTTCTCATCGGTATTGTGCAACTGGCCATTGTGTTGGGTTTCGTGACGGGGTTCCAAAAAAATCGGTGTTATTTTTTGGTGCTGCTCCTCCATGCCGGGTCAACTTTTGCTTCCTTTCGGCAATATCTTGATCCTTTTAATAACCTCCTCTTCTTTGCGGCCTTACCGATGCTGGCGGCTTGTTTTACGCTGTTTTTGTTGCGGGATGCAGACACCCTCTGGACGGTGGATTAGAGGCGATCGCCGGATAAAAAGAATAATTAACTTGAGGGAAATTTGATGAAACCTGCTAACTTAAAGGGTGACACCAATCAAAAAATTAGGCATCGACGGCAACCAAAAAAATTATCTTGTTGGAAAAGCTTTACGGGTTTAGCCTTGGGTGCATTCGGGGTAAGTATGCTTTTAGAAGTGGTTGCACTCTCAACATTTTTCGCTGGCATGGCGACGGCGGCCAGTTCAACATCAACCTTTGTCCAGGGGATTTTTGGCACAGGATTTGATCCCCAGGCTTGGTTACTCCAGGGCTTGCAATGGATTGATAGTCTGGGTGCCCTAGGGGCGATCGCCTTTATGGTGCTTTATGTGGTGGCGACGGTGGCCTTTCTGCCGGGGTCGATTCTAACCTTGGGAGCCGGGGTGGTTTTTGGTGTCGCTTTAGGGTCAATTTACGTCTTTGTTGGGGCAACCCTAGGGGCGATCGCTGCTTTCCTAGTGGGTCGTTATCTGGCCCGCCAATGGGTGAGCCAAAAAATCGCCGACAACCCGAAATTTCGCGCCATCGACGAAGCTGTGGGCAAGGAAGGCCTGAAGATTGTTCTCCTGACGCGTCTCTCACCTGTATTTCCCTTTAATCTGCTTAACTATGCCTATGGGGTCACGGGCGTTTCCCTAAAAGACTATGTCCTCGGCTCTGTGGGGATGATCCCTGGCACCATCATGTATGTCTACATTGGCTCCCTGGCCGGAAATCTTGCGACCCTCGGCACAGAAAGCACCAGCGCCAACCCCATTGCCCAGTGGTCGATCCGGATTCTTGGTTTTGTGGCTACTGTTGCTGTGACTGTCTATGTCACCAAAATCGCCAGACAAGCCCTAAACAAAACCGTGACTGATTTGAAGTGAGCTATTCTTGGCGCAGTTTCTAGGGACATAACTGATTCGTGCAAGCTTTGCCTTTCTCCAGTGCCTGTAAATTATCTAAGGTCGTCGTTGCAATATTTCCCAAGGCTTCCTGGGTGAAAAAGGCTTGGTGGGCAGTGATCACTACATTCGGAAAAGATTGTAATAACTGAAACGTATCATCTTGAATCACTGTATCCGATAGATCTTCAAAAAAGAGATTTTCTTCTTCTTCGTAGACATCGGTGCCAAAATAACCCAACTGACCTGTTTTCAGTGCCTCGATAACGGCCCTGGTATCAATTAAGCCCCCCCGACTGGTATTAATCAGCATGGCACCGGGTTTGATCTGGGCGAGGGAGTTGGTGTTAATCAGGTGATAGGTGTCGGGTACTAAAGGACAGTGGAGGGAAATCACATCGGCTTGGGTGAGCAGATCTGGTAAATCTGTGTATTGGACACCCAAATCTAAACAGACAGAATTTTCTTGGGGATCGTGGGCCAGTAAACGACAGCCAAACCCTTGCATAATTTTGGCAAAGCATTCGCCAATTTTCCCGGTACCAATAATCCCGACTGTTTTACCGTGGAGATCAAAACCTAGGAGGCCATTGAGGGCAAAGTTATCGTCCCGGACGCGGTTGTAGGCGCGATAGAGTTTGCGGTTGAGCATCAAAATCAGTCCTACGGCATGCTCGGCCACGGCATAGGGAGAGTAGGCGGGCACCCGGACAACGCTCAAGCCTAATTTGCGGGCGACCTCAAGATTGATATTGTTAAACCCAGCACAGCGTAGGGCAATATATTGAGTGCCATTGTGGGCGAGTTGTTTGAGGACGGCTTCACCCAAGTCATCGTTGATAAAAGCACAAATGCCTGGAAAACCAGTGGCGAGGCTGACGGTATCGGGGGTGAGGCGTGGTTCGAGGAATACCAGTTCATGGTGAAAGCGTTGGTTTGTGCTGTTAAAAGAGACTTGATCGTAGGGTTTGCTGCTAAAGAAGGCGATTTTCATGGTGCTTTAGGGTAATGGAGATCGGGTTTTTTGGTGATTTCTTGATAATTGGGTTTAAAATCACAAAATAAGGTCACAAAACAGACGGTATTCGCTGTGATGTTGGCCAGAATTTTTTAATACTGTAGCGATTTCAGGATTATCTTGCGGCGCTAGGTTTAGATGAAACATTCTTCTCGATATTCTGATGATTGGCAGGCGATCGCCTTACAAGTAAAAGAGGATGCAGACTGGCGTTGTGAACTCTGTGGCCTGGTGTGTATTCCGTCGGATGTGAAAGTCAAAGGCATTGATCGCCACCTACGGGCTGTTTTAACCTTAAGCGTCCACCACAAAAATTACATCCCTGAAGACAATCGCCGGGAAAATCTCATTGCCCTTTGCTCTGCCTGCCATTTACGACAACACCAGCGCCGTTACGGCTCCCTCCCCCTCGGTCAATTGAGTTTGTTCGGGGAAGCTTGATCGTCTGGGTTCTTCTGGGTCTGGGTGGAAGTGAGTTAAACTTTCAGCTAGATCAATTGCTGTATTTTGCTGCTGTCTGTGGGAAATGTCTATGAAAAAAATTGCGATTGTCAGTCGAAAAGGGGGTGTCGGCAAATCCACATTAACAATGAATTTGGCTGTGGTTGCTGGGCCATCAACGATTATTGATACCGATCCCCAGGCAAGTTGCGCTGATTGGGGCGATCGCCGCGCCGATGATCCGCCGTTAGTCCATACCGTCCCCGCAGGTCGCGTGCAAGTTTCCCTCAAGCGTTGTCAGACCGATTGGCTGTTTGTGGATACCCAACCCAGTGCCGAAGCGAGTTTAATTGAAATTGCCCAAATTGCCGATCTCTGTGTTGTGGTGTTACGACCTGGCCAACTCGAACTCGATGCCCTGGGAGCGACCCTCGCGGCGATCCGGGCGGCCCAAGCCCAAGCGGTTTTTTGCATTAACCAAGCCCATCCCCAGGCTAATTTGACGGAATTGATCGAGGGGCTCGCCGTCTACTACCCTGTCGGGCCATTGATTCGCAGTCGTGCCGATTTTCCTGCTTCTGTTGCCGAGGGGCGTGCTGTTACAGAATGGAATCCGGATGGTAAAGCAGCAGCAGAAATTAAAAATTATTGGTTGTGGCTCCAGGAGTACCTAAACTAATGGCCCGTAAAAAAGCGACCCTGAATCTTGATCGACTCAACCAACGGGCGACGGCAGAATTCACCGCCGAAAAAGCCTATGAAAATGAAGTTAACCAAAATCTAAAGCTCCTGTTGTTTGAGGATATTTTGGATCGTCCGGGGGGAGATGCCCGTCCCCTCAATGATAAACACGTCCAGGAATTGGTCGATTCGATCCTGGTGCTGGGTTTAATTACTCCTTTGACGGTGGATCGCCATGGCCATTTGCTAGCTGGGGGACATCGTCGGGAGGCCCTTTATCAAATTAAACTAGCCCACCCCGATCAATATGCGAGTTTATTTCCCGAAGGAATTCCGGTGCGGGTGGTGGATATTGACGCGGCGGCAGATGCTGTGGATGCCCTGCAAATTGAAATTGAAGAAAATACCCAACGGAAAAATTTTACGGTGACAGAAATTCGGGAGGCGGCAAAAAAGCTAGAAACTGCTGGTTATAAACGCTTACGGGGCCGACCCAAGACGGGAGAAAAATCCTTGAAACGGGAACTGGCTAAGGTTTTTCGGCTTTCTGAGGATCGGATTCAGCGCATTTTAAATGATTCTGCCCCAAAAGGTAGGCGTACACCTACCTTTTCGCTGGAGTCGGCGATCGCCACCGTCGAGAAATGGTCAAAACAACTGGCAGACAGTGAGGATCCAACCCTGGGGCCAGTCCAAGGGCAATTGAAAAAACTCCTCGGAGAACTGCGCAAACTACCACCGTCGAATTCTTAAAAAAGGTATGTTTCTAAAAGGTAGGTGCGCACCTACCTTTTTTTCTAACTTTCCGAAGACCCACTGAAATTAACCCAAGACATGGAGTAAAAAGCGCGATGTATCATCAACCGCCAGAAATTTGTTTTCGTTTGCCCCAATGGTTGCAGGCATACAGCAGCCAATATCAACCGACCCCAGGCGATCGCCAAAAAATGCGCTTTGTGGTGGGGGCCGCCCGGGAAAATATTATTCAAAAAACAGGCGGGCCTTTCGGGGCCGGGATTTTTAACATCGAAACCGGGGAACTGATCGCCCTAGGGGTGAACCTCGTGACTAGCGAAAATTTATCGCTGCTCCACGCGGAGATGGTGGCGATGGCGATCGCCCAACGCAAATTTAACCAATACAATCTCAGCACTGCAAATTTGCCTGCCCTGGAGTTGGTTACCAGTACCGAACCCTGTGCGATGTGTCTGGGGGGAATCCATTGGTCTGGCTTAAAGCGCGTAGTCAGCGGAGCTAGGGGCGTTGATGCGGAGGCCATTGGTTTCGACGAAGGGCCAAAACCCCCAAATTGGCAAACGGCCCTCGAACAGCGCGGTATCATCGTGAAAACAGAAGTGGATCTGGTTTTTGCCCAGGGGGTCTTGCAATTTTATCAGGCGCAACAGGGGCCAATTTATAATACCTAGGCCAGGGTATGAAACGGAAAATTTGCCCGAACTTGCCAATGGCGGCCATTGTGTTGCAGCAAACTTAAACCCCCAACAGTAAAGCGATGGTTTAAGGGACGCTCCCGAAAGAAGGCCCAGGCTCGGTCAAAATTAGTACGGCTTAAATCCTTAAAAGCGATGGTCACATGGGGACAAAAAGGGCGATCGCCATAACGTTGATCCTGAATGTTTAACTGTGTCCCAAAGGCCGTTTTTAATTGGGATTGGCAGTCTTGGAGTTGGGGAGTCAGTTGGACATCGATATAAATCACGCGCGGCGCAAAGCAATTAAAACCCGTCAACCGAACCGGGAAACTCATTTGGTTCTGGGCAAAGGTTTGGAGAACGTTTTCGAGATGATCAATGTCTTCGACCGGAAACTTAAAGGGCGGTTGCAGGGTGATGTGGGGCGGCGAATTGAGGGCTTTTTTAGTTTGGAATCGCTCAACACAATAATGTTGCCAACCAGAGGCGATCGCCCCTAGGTCGGGCGGTAACAACAACGCGACGAAAAATAATGATTGAGCCATAGAGATAAATCTAGCAAGATGACCAAGCCTGTTGGAAGGCTTCGTAAGGCAAAGTTTTCGACCAGTCCCAGAGCAATTTATAACAGTAACGCCGATTAGGAGAATTTGGGGTAACTGTCTGATAAATGTGTTTCACCTGGGGCAAAACTAGGGGCAGTTGTTCTAGATCAATTAACTGACCGAGGGTGTCAACAGCCAACTTGATGGTGCTTTTTCGGCGAGCCTGGCGGAGGGCTGTGAGCAGATTGGGAATAATCTCTGGATGGTCAGGTACATAAGCGCTAAGACGGGCAACCAGCCTTGTGCGCTGATCGAGGTTGGTTTCTTTGTTTAATTTTTTTAAGAGACTTTGGCTAGCCAGGGCCTGTTCACGGGACGATTTAGGCTGGAGCGATCTCTCCGAGATCCGCTTTGCGGTGCGTCGTCGTGCTGGCAAAGTTTGACTAATGGTATCTGTTTGCACCGAGGGATGATCTGGACAAATTTCCTGGAGGGTGGCGCAGGCCTGGGGAGAAGTTGCCGCAAGCTCTAAGAGAGTGGTGATCGCCTGGGGATGATTGGGCTGGAGCTTACCGAGACGCAGGGCAGCTTTACGGCGGATGGTTGCTTTTTGCTCCACTGCCAACAGGCAGATAAGGCTGGCAACGACTAGGGGATTATCGGGAGCAATGGCCCCCAAACTACGACAGAGATTGAGTTGAAAATTCGGATCTACGGTTTCCGTGAGGAGATGTTCGAGGCTGGCGATCGCCGTTGGATTGCCGAAATCATGGTTTTTGCCGAGGCTATGGGCCGCTAGCCAACGGTCAAAGGAATGGGGATGGGTTGTTAAAAATCGTTCGAGGGTAGCTACTACTCGCTGGCGATCGCTTCTGGAGAGTGCAATGCCGGCCTCCTCGACCATGGGTGATGGTAATTTGGGTTGCCTCTGGGCGGTGACAAATCGCCATTGCACCAGTTGATCGATCACCGCTTGCCCCTGGGAAAATTCTGGGAACTCGGCCAGAGCCTTCCCCGCAAAACAGGTGGCCCGCACTCCATAGAAACCACCACAGTGGTCTTGCCAGTGCAAAAGAGCCTGCAGAAAAGCTTCTTTTTCGCTCGCGGCAATTTCTTCGCGCCCCAACCACAGCAAAATTGTTTCCTGCCAAGCAAACGAAAATATCGGGTAGCCGCCGCCTTCGTCGATAAAAATCTCCCAGTGGGCGATCGCCGTTGCCGCAAAGTATTCTTGAAACGTTAAATGGTAAAAGGCGTAGACATTTTCCCCCGTTGTTGCAGAGCGATTGACCCGCTTTAACCACCCCAATTGGAGCGCGAGGGTAAAAAAATTAGGATCAACGGCATCGAAAAACGGTTGAATTTCGGCCTGACGGAACCGGGCTTTTGGGGGATTTTTTTGGAGCACTTTTAAAGCACATTGCCCTAAAATTTGATTGAGTTGTTTGCGTTGGGTCTGGGTTGTGGGAAAAGTATCCTGTTTCCAGTCATAGAAAGCCTCCACAAACTGACGATACAAAATGGCTTTTGTCCCTGGTAATTTACCTTGGGTGAGCTGCCAGGTGCGACATAACAACGTCAAATATAGCGGCTGGCGCACAACCCCACGGATGCGACTGTGGATACTGCGGTTCAGTTCACCGTAGAGGCGATCTCCCAATTGCGGTTGCTCCCGAAACCACTGTTGGATAAAGCGTTGCACTTGTTTGAGCTGGGCATCTTCACTAAAGCCCTGGCAACGGTGGATCACAAAATCAGTGAGGGCATTTTTCCCCGTGTCCCACACCGCACTGCGACAACTCAAAATAACCGAAGCATTGCCTAACCAACCCTGGAGTTCTCGGTCGAGTTTTAATGACGCTTGGCTGAAATTATCCCCCATTTCATCGAGGGCATCTAAAAATAACCAGACCCGCTTGTTTTGGATTAGTTCAGCAAATTCGGTTTGAATTTTTGGCTCAATGGTAAATTGCTTAAAAAGCTGCTTTAGCCAAACTTCAAACAAATAAGTTTCTAGCGATCGCCCCCCCATATCAGCCAGGGGAATCCAGATAGGGAGATCATCAGTTGCCGATAAAGCCAGGGCCAACTGTTGCAAAAAAGTTGTTTTTCCGGCTCCTGGCTCCCCAATAATTGCCAGTCGATTATGGGAGAGATGGTGATATTGCGCTAAAAAATCTTTGGGGTCATAGCTGGGAGGATCTTCTTCTTTATGATCGGTGGTCACGCCCAAGGGTACGTACAAATCTGCCAATTCAAAGGCCATGCCATCCCCCGCCGTCAGGGGATTACTGGTTAAGTGGGTGTCCAGCGCTTCCCGACATAAGCTTGGCCAGTCTGGGTGAATTGCACCGTGATTTCTTTGAGAATTATTCTGAGAATCTTCTGTTTTTCGCCCAGATGTCCCCGAACGACGGGCGGCCCAAGCTTGCTCAAACTGCTGTAGGTTTTCTTCTCGCGCCCAGCGATCGCCCCAGAAATTTAAGGAAAAATGCCAAGTATCAGACCCCCGGATCGTAGTGCGGTGATCCTCTAAAATCCCCAAAAAGTTTTCCAAATCTTTAAGAGCTGTTTTCAGTTGGGGTAGGGTTAGGGGAGTTGGGGTGAGTACCGTTAAAGCTTGTAAATGGCGCAATTTCGTCTGCACTACTAGTCGCCGAGGGGATTGCCAATGAACTTTTATTGTTGCCCGTAGTCGCTCTAATTGAACTTCGTCGGCATCGAGGGCATCGTTTGCAAAATCAAGCAAGCTAAACAGCAGCGTTTGCGATCGCCCCTGGGGAATTTTTCCGTAACTTTGCTTTGGCATAGCCTCTAGTGTCTCATACAGATCACTGACCAAAACAACTGCACCCCATTGGCGATCGCCGTAGAGATCTTAAGGCTCGACTTTTACGCCACGCCAAAACGCCACATAGCCTTTAATATTTGATGCTTTTTCCTTGGGTTCTGGGTAATACCAAGCCGCATCTTTATTTTCTTCCCCGGCTACGGACAGGGTGTAATAGCTGGCCTGACCCTTCCAAGAACAAGTAGTGTGGGTGTTACTCGGCTTAAAATATTCCGTTTTAATGGCGTCAGGCGGGAAATAATAGTTTCCTTCTACCACTTCACAGCGATCGCTTTCTGCAACCACTGCACCGTTCCAAATAGCCTGGGGCATCGATGTTATCTCCTGAGCTTTACCATAAAATTATCACGTTTAGAGTTTAGCGCACCCGCCTATCTGTTGTGGCGAAAACTGAGTTGATCAAGTCTTGCAAGATGCGTTTCATTTTAAGTATTATCCCTAGACTTTATCAGATTTGATTTGGTCAAAAATTGTTTTATAGATGGCCACTTTGGCGAAGAATTCTAAAAATCAAATCAGCGGTGAGAATACCAGTAAAATTAAGAGGTCATTTATAAAGTAAATGAATTTTTTAAGTTGCCCCGTTCGACTGAGCTCATGCCGAAATCTCACGTCGAAGTCTAAATTTCCTCACTAAAGTTCCGGCAAAATGGGGGATTGTAATCCCATTGATTGACCAAAAATCTCCCCTAGACTGGGGGTCAGGAAGCTTTATAAATCAGCTCTTAAACAGGCAAAAAAAATCGCCCCGATTGCCTAGATCGAGACGAATGTAGCTTGATGGAGGAAACTTGTAAAAAACTATGGACGACACCCGGTTGTGATGGGTCAGACAACTGTAGCGAAAATTGAGGGCGTAGTCGGGCATTCAATCAATGGCTGCAACAATCCAAAAATCAGAATGCTTGTATTGGTTCATAGTTTCTTTTTGTAATGCTGTATTTAGCTGAGGTATCAGAAAGGGGGATTTGGAGGGAAAAGGCAAAACCTTATAGAACTTTGCCTTTAGGGTTGGTGATTTGGGTCAAGAATAGTATTTAAACTATGGACTTGAGTTTTAGTATAGCTATTATTCAATGAAATGTGAACAGGCTGAGCCTTGGCATTCTAAAGACCAGAAATAAGTAAAACTTATATAAATGCCGTTTTTTGGGAGGCGATCGCTCCCAGGGTCACGCCAGTGAAGCATCGCTCAATTCCCCAAACTGCCGGAGATTGAGGGGAGTTTTGGCTTGAATTTCTAGAAAAAATTTTCTAATGCTTGGAGCAAAGCAGTCTTTTTAGACAAGAGAAAATAGGTGATTATTCAAGATTTATATAAATAGGCGAAAAACTTCTGCACGTAAAACCTTCGCCAGAAATAGCCTCAATGGACAAACGACGAGAATCGACTGAATAAAGCATCGTCGGATTTTGCAATTCAGCTAAAATTCCATCCATGGCACTGGGGGCTTGGGCTTCAACAATTGCTTGTTCTTCAGTATTTAAAAATGCAATGGTTTCTGATGTTTCGCTCGCACTTTCTAAACAACGCAGCAGGAGGGCACCAGCGGGAATTTCTATGGCATTCAAGATGCGACTGTAAGCTCTACCATCGTCAAAATTAGCGATGGAGTCAAAGAATAAAAAATATTGCTGATCAAATTGAAAAATATTGACACCCAAAGAACTTGGTGCAAACACATCATTACTCGGAATATCTAACAACCACCCCCCTTGACTGCTCGCTTCCCTAGGCAGTCCGATGAAAATACCAGGGAGATTAATGGGCATTCCCCTCGTATTTGGGTCTTGGTAATATACCAATCCCTGAAAATCTTCAGCCTGTAATAAAGGAGTTGTGCTGGTTTGGGAAGTTGCCCCAGGAGCAAAGGTGATAGAACCCAAAAGTACAAAGGCGATCGCCGCACTATTTTTGATTAAAGTTTTGAACATGAGCTATAGAAATGAATATTAAGACGACAGATTTAGACCGGACTTGCGATCTGATTTCTTCTGTCATTAGAGTTCTCTAGATGTAGTTAAAATATTCTGTGAAATATTTCTTTAATTTTAACTAATTTTTCCCTTAAGTTTCCTTAAAGAGTCCGTGCTGATGCATTGGTGTGGATAAGTCTTTCAAGTGAGTAATGATGTAAAGAATCGTTGATGCTTACGGAGAAAGATGTTTGTTTTAGCATGGGTTGTGACAGCATCAAATAAATTGTATTTTCTGGTGGGTCGTAGTGATGGAATCAATCCATATTTGGACGTTTGCTCCGGAAGATGTTTATGCTGTCCTGGAATCTCAACCTGACGGCTTATCGACTCAGGCAGCGCAGCAACGTTTAGAAAAATTTGGGCCGAATGCGCTACCGGAACCGCCCCAACGGCCCCTATGGTTGCGTTTTTTGGATCAAATAACTCATTTTATGGCTCTGCTATTGTGGATAGCAGGAATTTTGGCATTTGTGTCGGGGACACCGGAACTGGGTTGGGCGATCTGGGCTGTGATCTGGGTGAATGGCATTTTTAGTTTTTGGCAGGAGTTCCAGGCAGAAAAATCCCTAGCGGCCCTAAAAAAAGTATTACCAGCCCAGGTGAAGGTTTATCGAGATGGGGCGCTCCAATCGATGCCGGCAGTGGAACTGGTACCGGGGGATGTGATGCAACTTGAAGAAGGCGATCGCCTTTCGGCCGATGCCCGGTTGGTGTCTTCAGAAAGTTTATATCTTGATCTTTCGGTGATCACCGGGGAATCTTTGCCTGTAGCGCGGAATGCTTATCCGGTGCGTGTGCGAGAAACGGCGTCTGTGCGTGATGGCCAGCCCCTCCGACGGGGGGAGCAACCCACCCGGGAAAAAACAAATCCTGCGGAAATTGCTAATTTACTCTTAGCGGGCGCAACGGTGTCATCGGGGCGGGGGATGGCGGTGGTTTATGGTACCGGTGCCCAAACAGAATTTGGCCATGTGGCGCACCTGACGACCAATGTGAAACGAGAACCCAGCACCCTCGAAGTTCAGGTGGGCAAGATCGTTCGCATTATTACGGCGATCGCCCTGACGATGGGGGTGATTGTTTTTCTGCTGACAGAATTTTTGGTGGGGATGGAACTACGGGAAAGTTTCGTCTTTGCCATTGGCATTATCGTTGCCCTGGTGCCAGAAGGGCTGCTACCCACCGTTACCCTTGCCCTCGCCATGGGCGTCCGGCGGATGGTGCGCAAAAATGCCCTGGTGCGTCGTCTTTCGGCGGTGGAAACCCTCAGCGCCACCACAGTGATCTGTACTGATAAAACAGGCACCCTCACCAAAAATGAAATGACCGTCCATTACCTCTGGTTGCCTTGGTTAACTGAAGCAGAACTGCCCGTCCAACCACCTCTACAAACTCCTAATCACGGCCAACCTGGAGAAATCCAACCCTTTTTGATCGAAGTCACTGGTGCCGGTTATGACCCTGGATCTGGCACAGTGAATTTAGCCGCAGATTTCACCGCCCGCTGGAAAATAGATCTTTTACTGACGGGGGCCGCCCTTTGTTCTAACGCGAAATTGATCCACCTCGACACACCGAGTCGCTGGCAGGAAATTGGGGATCCTACCGAAGCCGCTTTGATCGTTGTTGCAGCAAAGGCCGGCTTAAATCTTGAACATCTACAACAACAATATCCCCGGTTGCGGGAAATTCCCTTTGATTCTCGCCGGCGGCTGATGACCGTAGTTTTAGATTGGCAAGAATCAGATATTTGGCAAAGCGAACTGCCCTGTATGGCCTTTACAAAAGGGGCACCATTGGAAGTGTTGCGCCATTGTCAGGCGGTGTTGCGCAATGGGGCGATCCAAACTTTGGGCCATGAACAATGGGAAGAGGTAGTCCAAGCCAATGATCGCCTCGCGGCCCAGGGGTTCCGGGTGCTGGGGGTCGCCGCGCGACGGGGACAACGGGATTTGGTCGATCTGCGCGCCCAGGATCTGGAGCGGGATTTGATTTTTATTGGTTTAATTGCGATGTTTGACCCGCCGCGACCGGAGGTGAAGCAGGCGATCGCCCAATGTCATACCGCTGGGATTAAGGTGACAATGGTGACGGGGGACTATGGCCTCACGGCCCAGGCGATCGCCCAACAAATTGGCATTGTTAATCAGCAAGTACGGGTCGTCACCGGGGAAGGCATGGGCCACCTATCCGATGCTCAACTGCGGCAAATCCTGAAATACCGTTCGGGCCTTGTGTTTGCGCGGATGGCCCCCGAACAAAAGTTACGCCTGGTGCAAGCTTACAAAGATATTGGGGAAGTAGTGGCGGTGACGGGGGATGGCGTGAACGATGCTCCGGCCCTGCGGGCAGCCCACATTGGCATCGCCATGGGATTAAATGGTACCGACGTCGCCAGAGAAGCAGCAGATATCGTACTCACCGATGACAACTTTGCAACGATCATCAGTGCCGTGGAAGAAGGCCGTACCATTTACCAAAATATCCGTAAATTTATTACCTATATCCTTGCTTCTAATGTCCCGGAAGTCGCCCCTTTTCTGTTGATGGTGGCTCTCAAAATTCCGCCAGCCCTGGTGATTATGCAGATCCTAGCGATTGATTTGGGGACAGATATGATTCCGGCGCTAACCCTAGGGATCGAAGCAGCGGAACCGGGTATGATAACCCAACCTCCTCGTAAACAAACGGAAAATTTGTTGGGGCAATCGCTTCTGATTCGGGCCTATTGTTTTCTCGGTCCCATCGAGGCCCTCTTAGGAATGCTCGGTTTTTTTCTTGTGTGGTGGAGCCATGGTTACAGCCTCGGAGAACTCCAGACCGTCACCCCAGATTTATTGCGCCACAGCACCGATGCGGCCACCGTCGCTATCTATGCCCAAGCCACTACCATGACCCTAGCGGCGATTGTCGCTTGTCAAAATGGTAATGTTTTCACCTGTCGCTCTGAAACTGTCTCGATTTTTCGGCTAGGCTTTTTCTCGAATCCGCTGATTTGGGTGGGCATTATCACCGAATGGATGCTGGTGATTTTGATTACGAAAAGCGCTTTTTTCCAGGAGATTTTTTTCACGGCTCCCCTCGAACCTTGGCAATGGCTAGTGTTGATTATTTGTCCGCCCTTAATTTTGGGGTTTGATGAACTGTGGAAACGCTTTTTTGCCCATCGCTGGGGCAATCTCAGGGGCACCTTTATTGAAAAATGACCTGAAAAATATTGCTCCCCGTCCACAACAGGCCAATGATCACCCCAAGAAAAACCAAGGCGATCGCCATGCCGATCAAGCTTAGAACCCCATCATCTTCCTGGAGGCCGAGGGCTGCAAAAAAAATGGCGATCGCCGGCACCGTATTCGCTCCCGGAATCGGTAAAACCACCAATAGAGCCATGGCCGATAAAATAATTCCCAGAACAATTCGTCCCGGTAGACTGTGGCAAATGGGTGTGAGACGAGGTTTCGTAATCTTTTCGACCCTTTTTAGCCAGGGAATGAGATAACCCATAAACCGTTGAATTTGTGGGAGAGAAAAGGAAGTTTGGAGGACTTTCCGGGGCACCCAAGGTTTAGATTGCCCCAGACATAGTTGCAGGGTGATCGACAGCATCGCCACCCCAAAAATAAAAGAAGTGCCGGGGATCGCAAAAATACTCAAAAAAGCAATGAGGGCGAGGGGAAAACCAAATAATCTTTCCTCGGTGAGGGCGAAAACATTGGCCAGACTAACCTTTTCTGGACGCTCCTCCTCAAAAAAATAGTGGTGTAGTTTTTCAGAAAGTTTTTTCATGCTGACTGGGCGAACCAAGCAACGGTTTATTTACTGATAGCGTTCGAGAAAATCCAGGGCCTCATTGCGCAGATCATAGTATTTTTGGGTTTCCCGTAGTTCGTGAATCTGCCGGGGTCGGGGGAGATCTACCGTTAAAACCTGCCCAATTGTAGCCTGGGGGCCATTGGTCAGCATCACGATCCTGTCAGACATGAACAGGGCTTCGTCAACGTCATGGGTAATCATCATCACGGCTTGGCGGTGGTTTTCCCAAATGTCGAGGACTTGGGTTTGCAGTTTGGGCCGGGTCAGGGCATCGAGGGCACCAAAGGGTTCATCCAAGAGGAGCATTTTCGGCCGGGTCGCTAAAGCCCTAGCCACTCCTACCCGTTGTTTCATCCCGCCAGAAAGTTCGTGGGGATATTTGTCGGCGGCGGCAGTGAGATTGACCATGTGGATATGTTCGTTAACGAGGTGGCGGCGATCGCCTTTGGAAAGATGTTGATGAACTTCATCCACGGCCAGGCGGATATTTTCCCGAACCGTTAACCAAGGTAAGAGCGCATAGCCTTGGAAGACCATCATCCGGTCAGCACCGGGACGGCGAATTAGTTTGCCCTCTAAAGTGACATGGCCGGCGCTGGGTTTTTCTAAACCCGCAACGATCCGCAGCAGGGTCGATTTACCGCAACCAGAATGGCCAATGACAGAAACATATTCTTGGGCGCCAATGGTGAGATTGATATCTTCGAGGACAACAAACTGGCTTCCATCGGCCTTGGGATATTGTTTGTGAATATGCTCAATGGCTAAAAAAGTATCGTTGGGAGATTCCATGGCGGCAGGGGAGGGGAAAGATTGGGGTCTAGTCATAGATTTGGGATGCTAATTTTGTAATGGGGTTTAACTGACAGGATAGATTTGAGGACGGTTGGCTCGCAGTTCAAAACTGTTGAGATAACCAACCGGATCGCTTGGGTCGAAGGCTTTTTGGTCGATAAAGGCGCTGGCTGGTTCTACTTTGTAATCTTCGCTGGGACAGTTGATCCCCATTTCGGCGGCAATGTCTCGATAAAGATCGGTGCGCCAGGCTCGCTTGGCGATCGCCTCTAGATCGGTCGGTAATGTTTCAATTTGGCCCCAGCGAGCTGCTTGGGTCATTAACCAAATCCCCTGGGACTGCCAGAGAAACGTGGAATGATCATGGGGCACCGTCGAGGTTTCGGAGTGCAGCTCGAAAAAAGTCGTGGTGTCTAAACTGGTCTCTAGCCGTTGCTGGGCATCAAAGCTACCGTAGTCATAATCCCCGACAATGGCCGGACGAGTGTAGGTTGTATTGGCCCCTGTAAAGGCGCGTTCGGCGATAATGCTTGCCACCTCTTGCCGATGACTGGGGTCGCTACAATACTGACAGGCTTCGATCAAGGCTTCGACGAGGGAGCGGTAGGTTTTGGGGTATTGTTCAATGAAAGATTCTGCCACCGCCAACACCCGATCTGGATGACCCTGCCACACATCTCGCCCTTGAATGAACGTAAACCCAATACCTTCGTTTTTGGCGATCGCCCTGGTATTCCATGGTTCTGCCACCATGTAGGCTTGCATCGCCCCGATCCGCATATTACTCACCATCTGGGGCGGTGGCGTAATGACTAATCGCAATTCTCGCATCGGATCAAGACCAATAGCGGCGACTAAATAACGGGCAAAATATTCATAAATCGAAGAACTCAAAGGAATCCCCCAAGCGCGGTCATCGAGGGGAGATTTTTGCCAAAAACTCCGGAGATCCTGGCCAAATTTAGCCAAATTACCCTGGTAATCCGGCCATGGTCTCACCCCAGCCTCCCAAAGCTGTCGGTTCATGGTCAAGGCATTGCCATGGCGGTGGAGGGTCATCGCTGCCACCAACGGAAAAGCCCTGGCTCCCTCGGCCCCGATCCGCGCGTTGGTCACGGCCCCAGAGACCACTGGAGAGGCATCCAATCGACCGAAGATCAAGCCATCACGGGCATTGGCCCAACTGGCTTCGCGACTAAGTTGGACATTTAAACCGTACTTCTGAAACAAACCTTTTCTGTAGGCGATCGCCAGGGGCGCACAATCATTCACCGGCACAAAGCCCACCGTTAAATTCGGTTTTTCTAAACTTTCTGGCCGCACCAATGGCTCAACTGCCAAGGCATTGGGCAAACGGCTCTGGTTGTTTTTACCCGTTGGCGTAGTACAGGCACCATAAACCAATGCCGAAGCCGTCGCCCCCATCCCAAATACAAAGGAACGTCTACTCATTCTATTCATTGCAGTTATGCTCCTAATGTTGGGCCGGACGATGGGTCATGGCCGTTTGCAGATAAGCGAGGGCCGAATCTAGGATTAAACCCGTTATCCCGATGACAAATACTGCTAAAAATACTGAACTCACATTCAGGCGGTTCCATTCATCCCACACAAAAAAGCCGATGCCAATGCCCCCTGTGAGCATTTCTACCGCAACAATGACCAACCAGGCGACTCCCATACTGATCCGCAGACCCGTGAAAATGTAGGGTAAACTCGCCGGCAAAATAACCCGCCATAGTTGTTTCCAGCGGGGCATTTCTAACATTCGTGCGACTTCGAGATAATCCTTCGGTACCTGGGCTACCCCTTCTGCGGTGTTGATGATCGTTGACCAGAGGGAGGTGATAAAAATGACAAAAATCGCCGAGGGTTCTGCCCCATTAAAAATAGACAGGGCGATCGGTAGCCAAACTAAGGGTGATACAGGCTTGAGAATTTGAATAATCGGGTTAATCGCAAGCCAAGCATTACGGGAGAGGCCAATCCAGATCCCCACTGGGATCGCCACCAAAGCCCCTAAAACAAAACCAATGATTACTCGCCGCAAACTGGCCAGAAGCAGCCAACCTAAACCCAAATCCCCAGGGCCGCGTCGATAAAAGGGGTGGAGGATAAAATCCAGGTTATTGACCAATGCCTCTAGGGGCGTCGGCATCATTTCGCCCCGCACCAAGGCGATCGCCCACCAGAGCAGTAGCAAGCCTCCAAAACCATAGAGGGGTAGCCAAACTTCCTTGCGGAAACGGCCTTGCCAAAAAGACGGTACCAAAAACCTTCTGGCCCCACGGGCCAAACTTGATAATAAAACCATGCAAAATTACCTACCCTTTCGCAGTAAATAGAGGGAAGTGATTGGTAACTGACAGTCGTTATGTAGGAATTCTGATTGACGGATCGCCGCGCTTCAGTCTTCTTCCGATGCTGACGAGGTTAGCTGACGGGCTAGGACTGGAAGATGTCCCTTTTCTGCATATCTCAGAAAATAAGCCCCGGTGTCTTCCCGGTTGGGTTGACGGGTGGTTCCCCCGCTTCAAGGCTTTGTAACCTTGAACTAAGCTGACTTACTCAGTTGGCCTATAAGCTAGCATTTTTCCAACGGATTTGTAAACTGATGCATTGACTACCCAGAAAAAATATAAATATTATCGGATATTTGATAAATATTCTTCCTTATTTATTTATAAAAAAATCTAGTAAATTATTAATCAAAAATAATATTTTAAAAATATGAGAAATCCTAATTCGTTAGTTTCTACAATTGTTTTTTTGGTAAGAATAAAAAAGGAAATATTGTTGTTGTTTTAGACAACCGATAATTTATCTCTGAAGCTCAACCATGAGAAATGCAACTCAGAAACAGTCAACCTCGCGTAAAAATTGTTTACGATCAGAGTGAAGCCGAATTGTTGAGACCGACGATCATAGACTCTATGTTGAATTTCGACCGTGATACCCGCCGCCAGTCCCTAAATCTTGTGGCGATCGCCGCGGCCTTTGTGACCAATGTCTTGGCAAATATTAAGCCCCTGGACGGTTTAACCATTGCCGAGATTTCTGACCAATATTTTGCAGCGGTACCGATTGTGCCCGCAGGTTATGCCTTTTCCATTTGGGGCTTGATTTATCTAGGTTTAATTTCCCTGGCAATTTACCAGGCATTGCCCAGCCAAAAACAAAAACCCCACGCCCGTAAATTGGGTTATGCTCTCGCTTGGAGTAGTTTGGCGCAAATTCTGTGGGTGATTGCCTTTCAATACCAGCGCTTTGTCTTGTCTCTGGGGTTGATTGCCCTCGTGTTGTTGCCTTTGGTCTTGCTTTATCGACGGTTAGCAAGTGGGCCGAAACCACTGCCTAAAAAAGTGAAGTGGTTTATACAAATGCCGGTCTCGATTTATTGCGCTTGGATTACGGTGGCGACGATCGTGAACGGGGCCTGTGTTTTGGATTATTTGGGTTGGCAGGGTTGGGGCTTAGGAGCGGCTTTCTGGACGGTCAGTTTGTTGATTGTAGGAATTCTCTTGGCGATCGCCGTGACGATGAAACATCGAGATGTTGTCTATGGTGGTGTATTCGTCTGGGCCTGGGTGGCCATTGCTGTCAAAAATTGGCCCCAAGGAATGATTCCCCTGGTGGCGATCGCTGCAGCCCTCGGTTTGGCAGGTCTCTGTGGTGTGATTATTTGGTTTCCCCAGCGCCTATCGATTTATCCCACATCGCAAAAATAGTTCATTCTCTCTAGTGGGATTGTCAAGTCCATTGTTGGGGTGGCGTGGGACGCACAGGACTAGTTATGGGATGTTGGTTAGCGCGGCATGGTCGCAGTGGCGAGGTGGCACTCAATTATCTACGTGAACTTTGGCAAGCATGTCCAAAATCTAGTTATCGGCGATCGCCTGAAATGAGAGAACAAGAACAATACGTCTTGAACTGGGAAATTGGCCAATGAGGATTTATTACACAGGGTTGATGATTGGCTATGCTTCATCGCGGTAGTAAGCAATTTTTTGTTCTAGGCGGGCGATCGCCTCTGTGAGGGAATCATAGACTTCGGCCTCATCAACGTTGTCATCCTGGAACATAATCTCGCCAGCAAACCGTTCTGGATGCTTGAAATAGACAATCAGCTTTAGTTGGTAGTCAAGATTCCACCAAAGGAAAACGGGGAGTAACTCCTCATCGGGGATATAAAAACCAAAGGTGTCCAAGGCTTCGTCGGCGACATCCTCACCAATAACATCGGCATCCGCAAAGGCAATCGTCGTCTCGGACAGTTGGCGGGATAGGGCGAATAACTGATCTAGGGCCTGCCAATCGGTTTCAGTAGCCTCTTGAGTTAATGCGTGCCACTGGGTTTCATCGGGGTCTAAGAGCGGCAAAAAGAGAGGCAGCACCCGATGACTGGCAAAATTCTTCCCGGATTGGCTTTGGGTAATCACCATTTCTAAGTACCATCCCCGACGCTCTTCCCGAAAGAAAATCTTGATTTCAGATTTGTCTTCACTTTCTTCGGTCTCCCAATCAATGATTTTGACGGGTTCTCCGTAGACAGTCTGGCAAATTTCGGCAAGTTGGAGCGTTTCAGTCATGACAAAATTCAATTAAATATTACATAGCCTACATTATTTTATAAATTAATTCCAAAATTCTACACTAACTCATATAGAATTCAACGACTAATTCGGTCACCATTTTGCTGGAGCTGACTAGATGCCAAAAGTTCACTAAGAATAGGTTCTAGCATCTCACGTTGAGAGCTTGTAAAACGATTAGTAGTAGTCAGTTTAGATAGAGTTTCTCGAAGTAAGTCTTCTGAAGTTATTGAAAGAGATGCTAGAACTATAGTTTTCATTGCATTCATAATCTCTATTTTAGGAATTTGCTCTAATATTCTCCCTTCAGTAGGAGGAGTGCGGAATTCGCGCCAACTTTGAGACTGCTCTAAATTTTTCCACAAAACCTCATTCTCAAAGTAAACATCACCACGCTCAACCATTACTTCTACTAAATCTTGAACTCGCTTCAGAGCCCTTTTTGTAAAACGCCCAAAACTCCAACATTGACCAAGCCGCTGAGCAGCTTCAGATAATTTAATAGGCGATTCAACATCAACAATTTTCAGTAACAATTTTTCAATTAGTGGAGTTGATGCTTCATCATAAAATTCTTGACTCGATTCAGAAATTAGATCTAGACTTGCCATCAGATAAGGCTGTCCTAGAGACATATTAATTGCAGGATCTTGAAGCGGAGAAGAAGAGATAGAAGCAATATTAGATACTTTTGCAGGAGTTGCTTCAGTGAATTCTACAAGAGCTTGTCTAAGTTGATTTTTCGTTGCCGTTGAAACTTTTGAAGTGTCAGTAGTAATCGGTGAATTATCCTCGTCTTGTCTAAGATTTTTGATCACTTTTTCTACTGCTTGTAATAAGCGACGTTCTGAACCATCTCTATCCAACAACCAGTCAATAGACCAGACTCGGTACATCTGCCAGCCCATATTCTTCAAAACAGCCTGACGAAGACAATCTCTATCCCGTACTGTGGCTGCAGCAATATAGCTTGTCCCGTCGCATTCTACACCCAAGATATACTGAGATTTCTTGTTAGGATGTCGAATACCAAAATCAATTCTATATTCGGCACAACCAATTTGACAGTCAACTTCGTAGCCAGCTTCTGTTAATACTGTATATACTTGTCTATGAAGTTCACTATCAAAACTTTTAGTAGAACTCAACGAATCCCCAGATTCTTGATTGAGTTGGGCCGTTAAAGCTAAAAATTCCTTAAGATGACGTACAGCCAAGGCATTAGTACGATTTAGATCAATATCCTCAGCAGTTAAAGTAGAAAAAACATGCAAAGCTGTTCTTGCTCTGGTAATCGCTACATTGAGCCGCCGTTCTCCGCCAAGACGATTAAGGGGACCAAAATTCATCGACAGCTTACCATTAGTTTGAGGAGCATAACAAATACTAAAAAGAATTTCATCTCGCTCATCCCCCTGTACTGTTTCTAAGTTTTTTATAAAACAGTATTCAAGGTTAAGTTTTTCATCAAACCATTTTTCTAGAGAATTATCTTTATCTAGCTTTTTCCTAATAAGCTTTTCAATTAAGAGTTGTTGGGGAGAACTAAAAGTAATAATTCCAAAACTACGTTCCCCAGGTTCATATTGACGGAGCTGACTAAATAAATAGTCAACTAAAGCATGGGCCTCTTGTTTATTAACTCGCTCTCCAGGTTGATAAAATCCATTAGAGGTCGGATGCCATTTCAGACCCAAATTAGAATGTGATTGTGTAGCAGCAGGAAAAAGATTAAGCTTATTATTATAATAGTGTTGATTACTAAAAAGAATCAAGCTTTCATGACGACTCCGATAATGCCACTGCAACATTTGTTGTGGGAGATTACAGGCGATTGCTTCATCAAGAATGCTTTCTAAATCTTCAACAGTATCTTCAGACAGTATTTTGGTATTGTCTGTATTGCCATTGCCCCCAAAGAAGTTACTAGGAGGCATTTGTTTATTGTCTCCCACAACAATTAACTGTTTCCCGCGGGCAATTGTGCCAATAGCATCATGGGTTTCAATTTGAGATGCTTCATCAAAAATAATCAAATCAAAAGTACGGCCATCTGCTGGTAAACACTGGGCAACAGAAATTGGGCTCATTAATAGACAAGGTTTTAGAAGCGGCAAAAGATTGGGGATTTTTTGAAAAAATATTCGAACAGGAAGATGCCTTTGTTTTTTTGCTATCTCTCGGATTAGCTCTGCAGCTTCTGAACCCTTTAATGAAGAGTCGAGATTTGGCACGCGGGACAAAACTTTTGCCCTAACAAAACGACGACTTAACTCTAGATAATCTTTTTCAAGTTTTTGGAAATTTTGAATAGTTATATTGTGACGATCAACATTAAAATTTCGCAGGATTTCCTCAGCATCAAAACATTCCTGAAACCAAACTTTTAGAACAACAGCTTTATACGTTGAGGCTAGTTCTTCTAAAGGAACAGTTTCAGATTCAAACCACTCAAGAATAGAGCCAATAGAAGAATTTATAAACTCAGTTTTTATCTGACTATATTGGCTCCAAGCATAAAGTTTTTTGCGACTCCTAGTCAAATCTTCAAGCCACTGAAAAAGTGCATCAAAAGATGGGTGACGTTGAGAACTGGGAGGAAACTCTTCAATTTCTAGAGCATTTTGAAGGATACCAAAATTTTCCTTGACTGCATCAATTTTTTGTTTTAAAGCTGTCCAATACTCTGGTTGAATTTGAGTGAGATTATCTAAAGATAAATCTTCATCTTGAAAACTTTCTAAACTTGAGAATATAGTTTGATACTCGTCAACTAAAGCGGTTAGTTGCTTTGCTTCTCCATTCCAGTTAGTTAAGTGCTGTTCAATGGATTTACGATCATCATCAACTTCTTGCCGAAGTTGAACTATACTTTGGAGAGAACAAATTTGCTTATATAATTTTTTCAATCCTGGTATTTTACCTTTATACCACTGTTGAACCTGACGTCTAAAAAAGAACCCCCCGATCCAACGCATTAAGATAAAAGCAGAAAGTAAAGATTCAGACTTTTTCTCTAACTTTTTTAAATCTTGATTAAAAATCTCTTGTTTCCAACATTGACTTAATTCACGTTGACATTGATTCAATTCATCTACATTTGCCAACCACTTTTGAGTCGTTTGTTTAAAGCCTTCCCACTCACTAGGTTCACTAAGTTGTACAGGTAGTGTTTTCAGAGAAGTAAAGTCAGCAATCGTCGCTAGAGATAAACATTTTTCCCAATTCAGTTTATGTGCTAAATCAGGGAAATAGTTTTGAATGCATAGCATCAATTGTTTTATTTTATCTCTTGAATCTGGCAGTTGAGATTCTAATTGCTGGTCTAAGCTAAAAGACCAATTAATTGCGGAAATAAAAGACCAAGGATTATGATTATAATCTTCTCCTTTCTGGACTACTTTGACAAAATCTTGTATTTTTTGAATTTGTGATTGTAAATCTTTGGCCGTCAAGTTTCTCACTTGAATTTCAGGAGGAAGTCTTAGAGGATGTCTGAGAAAATATTGTAAGGATTACGCCAAGCGCCTCAGAAGGATGCGAATGGATGCTAGATATATCCAAGCCTCCGCACTCCTTGTACTACATTCATAGTCTCGACTCAAACGGCGGCACCAGTAAAACCAGCCAAAG
>CALRTB020000025.1:0-28370 GCA_943371005.1 Sphingobacterium thalpophilum | reverse complement strand
CTGATGGCTTTGATTGATGAGGAGTTGAAAAAGATTTACTATTGCCCGCTCAAATGCAACCGCTCTGTGGATGACAGTGGGGTGACAGGCGATTACCAGCGGGTAGACTCCCTGAGATGGGATGCCGCAGAAATCGAGGTGGGGAAAGTGATTAAAATTCGGGGTTTCCCCGCCGAGAAAAAAGTGAAATTATTTCGGGTCACGGTGTCACCGCACCGGACGGAATATGTCGTCACTAACGACTTATCTCAAGATTCGACTCAGGCGACACGAGAGGAGTGTCGGGTGCGCTGGAAGATTGAGCAATTTCACCGAGAATTAAAGCAATTGACCGGGGTCGAAGCCTGTCAATGTCGAAAAGGACGGATTCAGCGTAATCATATTCACTGCGCCCTGCAGGTCTGGAATTTTCTGAGGCGGCAAGGCGTACAGAGCTGTCTAAACGTTTATGAAGTTTCCCGGCGACCATGGTCTGATTTTCTTCGTCAACAGCTTCGCTCTCCCACTCTCCCCTTTTCTTTTGCGTAAGTCCTGTCTGTGATAACGACCATGTTGGGCAAGGCTTTTTTAATCGCCCGGACAGCTCGAGGAATTAACCCGGCCGGATTATAGCTTTCGGTGCCTATGTTGTTTTTTTGGTCGTCAGGGATCAGCGGAAAAAGGGCGATCGCCCCAATGCCCAGGTCATAAACGGTCGTCACCTCGGCTAATAGCACATCCAAAGAATAACGGAAGCAGCCAGGCATCGAAGGAATTTCTTCTTTTTTTCTTTCACCCTCCATGACAAACAGGGGATAAATAAAATCATTCACAGTCAGGGTCGTTTCCCGCACCATGCGGCGTAGGGCAGTAGTCCGTCGTAGTCGCCGGGGCCGATATGTTGCCGTTTCGGCAGCGGGTGTGGATTTAGTAGGTATGTCTGCAACGGAAGTTAATGGAGGCTTTGGGTGAGGTGGGGGTATTGACATAATAAAAAAATGATAATCATTCTCGAATATTCTACACTACGGTTCAAGCATTTGGGCGCTGACTCATTTTTTGGAGAGTTGACCAATACCCTCTCACTGATTACCCCTAAATCTCTCCCAAACTCTTATCTTGTAGGGTTTTTCTCCAAGTCTTGATACACAAGGGTTTCACAAAAAGCACTTTTTTGTACAAAATGCCTGAAACGTTGTTATATCAAGATAGTGTTTTAAAAGTCATACAGGATAAGCCCAAACTGGGGGCAGGAGCCTTATAAATATCAGATTATTTTTAACAATAACTAGTCTATTAATATCTCTAAAAAAGGAAGGTACATAGATCAAAGTTTAGATTAAAAGAAAGTAGCAATTCAGAATGATTCTAAAAATAGCACTTGGGTAGACTGAAAATCTTAAATTTTGTTCCCGTAAAATAAATTTAAAACTTGGAAACAATTGATTAGTAACTTAGTCAAATAATCTAACAGAGTTTGTAATTCCTTTTCAAAGAAGAAAGCATTAATACACCATCAACAGTTAATAAATAGCTGCGTCAAATCTCTTGGCGAATTTTTGACTTTCTTGAAATCTAGAACTTTAGATCTAGAAAAAAATGAATTGGAAACTGCATCATTAATGAGGTAACTGAAATGAAGCTAGAACATGTTTTTTTAGGTCTATTGTCTGCATCGGGTATAGTTACTGCGAATGTTCAAACGGTCAAGGCAGAAGAAGGATTTGCCTTTAAACGTGTACCGGTCATTGTCAATGGTAGTGGCTGTCCTTCTGGCAGTGCTTTCGGGATTGTGAATGGCAATTCGGTTTCAATTATTTTTAGTGAGATGTATACCGAAGCGGCCCGACGGGAATTTAAGCGGGCTTCTTGCAACATTCGTATGAAGCTTGATGTTCCTAGCGGCTATACGGTACAACCGGTGAATCTTCGCTATTTAGGCTATGCCAATATTCCTAATGTATCGGGGGCACGCAGTACGCTAAATACCTTTGCTAGTTTTGGTGCAAGTGGGGGGTGGGTTGACCGGAGCAACTTTGGCCCAGGCTTTCAAAGTGATTTTGAACGTAATGTCGATATTGCTCTTTCAGCGGTCAATGCTTGTACGCGACCGGTCACAACAAACTTTGGTATTAACACTAATATTAGTGCTTGGGGACCCCGCTCCGGTGATGAAGTTACCTCCATGGGTATTGATACAGTGGATGTGACCTTAGAGGATGTCATTTACCGTATTGATTTTGGTTTTATTCCTTGTTCTTAAATAATAGCTAGCTTTTGTTATGTCAGAATTATTTTTTATAACTAATCCTAACAATCGACTTTTGCTACTGACACAACTGAACTAGGAATAAGGGTGGTACTAAAGAAGGAATGATGAACTGTAGTGATGGATGAAATTTCACAGTAATTCGATGTGATTGAAAAAATATTTAGAGAAGGCTAAACTACGTCTCATAAACCGTGACATTTTTATTGCACAGTACAGTTAAAGTGTTCCATATAACTGGTCTTACTACTCTGTTTGCTGACCACCCGATGATGTTTTGAGGGCAATAGGCCATGGTAGATCTGGGACTCTCAGAATGATGTAACTTTGCCTTTTGGAGAATTACAACCCGCACTGCAGACTTATTTCCCGGAATGGTAGTAAACCTTGTCTTGGTAGCGATCGCCTAAACTCTTTAGCAAAACATCTTTCCTTAACCAGAAATGTCTAAAGCAGGCATTTTTGCTTGTATGGCCCGTTTAATGCTGAGGCGTTTGACCACCTAAATGTTTACTTCATAAAAAGTTCTTATTATTTTTAGGGCCTGGTTCAAGCCCAATAGATGGGCACGGTGGGAATCGGGATTGGCGGCTAGGTTTTGGCGATCGCCGTTATGCTGGGGGCGATTCTTTTTTCCGCTTTGTCCCTATCGGTGGCTTGTTGGGCGCAAACCCACGAACGAGTTATGGGAGTTGACCAGCTGATGATGATGCCCCTGTCTTTTGCCAGTAACGCCATTTATCCGATTTCGATCATGCTGCCATGGTTACAACTCCTCTCGCGGCTAAACCCACTCACCTATCTTGTTGATGGCCTACGTAACCTAATGTTGGTTGGCTCTGTAGAAAGCTATGACTTACTCACAGACTTTATAGTACTTCTCGGTGGCACAGCAGTTTTAGTCACCCTCTGCGGTAGATTGTATCTTCGCTTGGTACGGTAATCAGCAGGCCATAGAACTGAACTCTTTTGAGCCAAAGAGTTGATTATTGAGTTGCTTTGGACTCAAAAATACTGTCTCTCCTTCCCTTGAATGGGGTACGGCAATTAATCTTGGTGAAGGGCGTGATTGCATCATCTAATTACTCAGTTTTTTTACCTATTGAGCTTACCTGCAGAATGTAGATTTCAGTAGAATAGAAGCAGCATCAGGGGTTAAGTTACAGGCCAAAAATACTCTATTCAGAAAAACTTTTGGTCTCAAGAAATACACAACTTTCCTGGACTGATAGGCGGCCTAATGAAATCACAACCGATTCCCAATCCCCTCTACCCCGTGGTAGTCAGTGCTGGTGTTGTTTTGGCTGGGGCGATCGCCTTAATGTTTTTACCAGCTCTCATTCAGCTAGATGGGATGGATGGGGGCTTTGCCATTACTTTTGGTGCCTTATTTCTCGCCATTTCTGCTTTGGTTACGCTCTTGGTGTTTTGGCGTAATGCAGTGCTCTTGGATCGGGTCATTGCTGGGACAAATCTCCTGGCCCACTGGACCTATGAACCAGGGGAATGGGCCCAGTACCTCGACAGGGAGCGCCAAGAACAAATTGACGAAAAATTGCCCTTGGTATTCATCGTTGCGTGTTGGGCATTGCTCATTGGTGGCGGCTTTTGGCTATTTGACCCCGAAGCGGGTTTTATTGTCTTTCTCGTGATGGTGGGGCTGATCGTTTTGGTGAGTCTACTGGCCTATGGTTTGCCTTGGTTGCGGTTTAAACGCGATCGCCATCGCATGGGCGAGGTGTGGATCGCCAGTAGTGCCATTTATTTTCGCGGTAACTTTGTCCATTGGGGAGAGTTGGGTCTGCAATTAGAACAGGTGAGCCTTCGTCCTGCCAGCGAAAACCAAGCCCCTTGTCTTTGTTTTGAACTGAGCTATCCTTCCCAGGCGGGAATGCAGTATTACAACCTGCGCATTCCTATTCCTCGGCGTTATCGGGGCGCAGCCTATGATTTATTTGAGCATTTCAGTCAGACCACCATCCAGGACTCTCCCCCGGAGTAAGTTTTATGGCAGCATCTCAAGGACCATTCCCGTTTGGCGATCGACCTCGTACCAGCCGTAGGTGGCAGTGTGGCTAGGTTCACCGGGATTATTGACGGTTTCGTAAGCATGTACCAAATAATTGGTGGGGGTTTGTTCGACGACTTCGATGTGAGTGCTATTTTGGGGCGCAACGGTACGCACAAGTGCTTGCCATTCGCTGACATCCGGTAAATTCGCCACCTGTTCAATGGCGATCGCCTCGGTGATTTCTGGGGTAGAGGGTGTGGTGATCGGTGCTGTTGGTGGGTTGCTGGAGCCGGGCTGCACCCGTTGGGCGACGGCTACCATCGGTTCGCTATTGGGGGGACTAACCGTAAAGGTAATGCGTTGCTTGTCTTCGTTGAGTTCGGCATTCACGGGCGTCGGTACGTCTTCATAGACACTCCAGACATAACCTGATAATGTCCGACCGGTGAGATTAGAAAGTTCGAGGCGATCGCCTTCAATATCCGCCACGATCTTGTCGCTTTCTCGATAGAGCACAAGGGTGTCTGTTTCTTCCCCTGGATTGCCTTCTGCCGGAATCCAAGCCCCCACAAAATCATCGAGGGTCACTGCTGCCTGGGCCGTGGGAGATGCCGTTGGATTTTCCGTAACAGGCTGGGTTTGGGGTGTGCTGCCTTCGGGTTGTCTTAAAAATTTCAGTAATTGAGCCGGATCCTTCAGGAAAAAAATTCCCAGCCCCGTAATCACAACAATCCCTAAACCTAAAATCCAGTTCCCATTTGACCGACTGGGTGGGGCCGCCTGGGGTCTTGGTGGAGGGGCCGCTGGGTAAGCTGGCGTTGTTGCACTGCCACATGCCTCACAAAAGCGATCGCCTGGGTTGAGGGCAGCACCACATTGCATACAAAAATGGGGAGTAGTCATAATGAGCTAGACCAAATTTCACCGGGAAGAAGAGATTAGAGATTATCAAGCCTAAAATCTAATGAAATAGACAACCTCAGACGAAAGTTATGGCCGATAGTTATCTCCATTGACTTCGTGCTCACAGAGAATACGTTCCATTCCTTGGTATTGACTGCAATCGATCGCACCAGTATTCCCATTCCTAGCAGGAGTACTAGTCGCAATCCCCTTAAGGACGGACATTCCCCGAGATCCTGATTGTTGGTTATGTGCCCAGCTACTGGGATGACTATCACCAATAGTGTAGTTACCAGCCTTGAGGATTACATTGGGCCGAACAATCCAGTAGGCATTGGGGACTCCCCCTTGACCTGGTTCTGTCGTCGCTTGCCAAGGGCCGTAGGTAGTACCATCCTGGTGGGTCAACCACATTGTCCCTGGGGCCTGACCTCGCCCACTATTCCAGTGGTAGTTCATAAAATAGGTCAGCCGCGTCGTCTTAGAAAGAGAAAACTGCGTTGGATTACTCGGACTATTGAGAACACCATAGATATTGTTGTTGTTAAAAAGTGTACTCTCTTGTTGATTCTGAGCAATGACATAGATTGACCCAAGATTTTGCATCTCATCCTTGAGAGATTCCATGCAGGGCATTCTATCATTGCAGTTAGAAAAGGCAGGACTGGCAGTGCTTAAGACTATCCCTTGCACGGCGATACAGAGACCGAATAAGAAAGGACGCCAGCCCAGAGATATAAATTGTTGACTGTTCATTTTTTCTTCTCCTGATAGTTTGCAAATAAGTGAATTTCATTGCCGTCCCGGGACTTGCCACATCGATAGGAGAGTAGTCATGGCAGTTAGATCAAATGCGGCAAAAAATATAACTACCGAAGGCACTTTAATGACTCGGTGCTCTCCCTTTGACCACAGACATTCCCCGGAATTCCGACTGTTGGTTATGCGCCCAGCTACTGGGATGACTATCACCAATAGTGTAGTTACCAGCCTTGAGGATTACATTGGGCCGAACAATCCAGTAGGCATTGGGGACTCCCCCTTGACCTGGTTCTGTTGTCGCTTGCCAAGGGCCGTAGGTAGTACCATCCTGGTGGGTCAACCACATTGTTCCTGGGGCCTGACCTCGCCCACTATTCCAGTGGTAGTTCATAAAATAGGTCAGCTGTGTCGCCTGGGGAAGATAAAACTGTGTGGTATTCCTCGGACTATTGAGAACACCATAGATATTGTTGTTGCTAAAAAGTTGGTATTCAGAATAAGTTGACGTAGAAGATTGAGGCGGACTATTAATAGTCGATTGACCAGTGGATTGACCACAGGGGACTGAAATTCTCTGGCAATTGCCGGCCTGATCGCATTCCCATTCAACACAAATATTCTGATTTTCGTCGAAAGGGCTGGCCGTCATTGGTACGATTTCCTGAATAATCAGTACCATACTGATCACAAGAGTTTTAAGGCTAAAATTTATCACTTGTTGAATATTCATTGTTGCTTTTTGCCTCAAAGAATGAGAATGAAAAAATTAGCGCACCCAATGCTAACTGCTATGCTTGTATTCCTGTAAGTGCTGTGTAGTTGGAGACAACCCTAAAAAATGAAACCAAACGTAGCAAAAACCTAAAGTCATCAATCGATCTAACACAATCGTCCAACCAGCCGCGGAGAAGTGCTCTCCAACAAGTGAAGCATAACCAACGGATTTATTAAGATAGAGGGAGGGAATAGTTGCCCGTCTCTCCCGCTTCGTGGCTGTTGACAATGATGTTGTACTGGCCAGTTTCTGGGAGCTGCATGATTCATGATTAAAGTTTCCGGGTCGCTCTGCCAATATTCATCGACAAAATCAATCCACTCCCCTTCAGGATCAACCAAAATCAATGAGCCATCAAAGTCTTAGGTTTCTAGGGGAATTTCCACGGTCTCCCCAGCTTGCTCCGTAAAGGGATGGCTATTGTAAAATGTTCCGTGTTTACAGCTTGTTGAAGTTTCATTTTTCTTCTCCTCCCGTGGCAATTAGGAGAATGACCAAATTAACGGTCAAAAGTTGAGAGAAAGTTTTTTTGAAGTTTAAATAGGGATTTGCTTGTTTAAGATTGAAAACAAAATGATTTCTTTTTCTTTTAAAATCCCTTTATTTGTATTGTATCAAAGGATTTATAGGGAAATGAACAACTATTTATTTTGGCCCAATAATTTAATTTACAAAGCAATAAAAATTAACTTGATTTCATTGTTCTCAACGTTGAGAATAGTAGCAAAATGTAAAGCAGATTCAACACTCAATTCACTTAGCAATAATCAATATCTATAATTGATGTGGAACCCGAAAAATTTTCAGGCACTATCAATTCCTGAGATCCTGACTCAGATTTAGTTTGCTGCTTTTCTCGGCGATGACTTCAGGTCTGCTCTACTGGACTTAGCGATTTCCCTCACCCGCAGGGAGATTTTCTCAAGAAGGAGGTCGGCTCCATGAAAAGGCAACATCGACCGGTAGGTATTTGCTTGCAGTTATTAGTCCTTACCTGCCCCGTACTTTTTATCCATAATTTGGCGATCGCCCAAACTCTGAGCGAATCACCCCAGAATGTCCTCAATAACTATCTGCTGGAGCGTCCTCCCCTGAGAACCATCCAGTTCCAAAATCTCCAGGATATCCAGGCCCGCCGCCATGAATTGCAGTTCCAAGCTAGTAATGGGGTGACCCTCGACTTTTTACCCTATCTCCAGTCCCCTGCTGCCCTACCCCAGTTAGCCAATATCATCAGAACCCAAGGCATTGACCCTAATCCCCAACTCACTGTCGCCGCCTATGATTTTGCTGATCGGCTGATCATTTTGCAGCGGCTTGAATATCAAGGCAGTGCCCTTGCCTGTGACCAACGGGGCGAAGCATTAACCGACCTCGGAATTCTTTGCTTTAATCAACAAACCAAACCCAGAACTCTACAGCAACCTGCACCAACCAATAACAACATCAGCAGCAAAATTACAGAAATTCGAGGCAAGCTCAATCAACTGAACACTAGCCCCATTAACGGCTACACCCTCAGCCAATTGCGTGCTCTCCCAGACGACGAACTGCTCCAGGTGGCCCTCAACAATGGCCGGATTACCGAAGAAACCTATCTCATGGTGCCCAAGGTTCAATACAAAACTTTATTGGATGTGCCTTTTGCGCAGCCCAATCCTGACTTTACAACACCTAATTTTAGCTTTCTCGAAACCAGCAATCTCTATCAACCCATTCTCCAAGGGTCAATGACCTTAAACCGGAATCTTCCCTTTGAAATGCGTGACAATAATCAACGGCCGAATTTTTCCCTCGTCCGACCTCAACTGGATTTATCGCAACTGGCCCGTGGCGATCGCCATACAGAAACCCATTACCTGGTGAATGGTTTTACCTGGGGCAGTGGGCGGGAATGGCGACACCGCATTGGCGACTGCATCGATTTACTCTTTGGGGATGTTTGCGTCTATGTAGAACCCTATGCCAGCCTTGGTTATGGCTTAGGTTTAAGGATCCCTCTCCAGCTAGATCTTACCGTTGACCGGACAATTCAGGTGGCGAATAACCAACTAACGGCTTTTTCACCCACCGTTGATCTCACGCCCATCGATGGCAATGTCAACACCTACCAAGCAGCAGGTATCTCCAGTGATCAAATCTTTAACGGGCAGGAAATCGTTGCTGAAGTTGAAGGTACCGTCGGTGTCAGATGCGACCTAGAAGTGTGGAGTTGTGGCAACAATAGAAAGCTGGGTGTTGGAGTAGATCTAACGGACTATATGAGTTCCGGCGGCAACATAACCCCCCCTGCCCCAGGACAAAGTTTCTCCATTGGGGAAGTGTGGTCCCCTGATGTCACCGGAGGGACTTTAAACTACGGCATTGTCGGCGCGACTTTCCACCTCGGTTCTCAGCTGAATATGGTCGGTCAAGATCTTGAGATGTTAGCCCAGTTTCCGCCTATCGTTGGCCCCAACAATGGCACCCACACCGTGGAACAATTTCCGGCAACCTATCAACCCCTGGTGTTTAACAACAATTCCTTTTTCAAGGTTTATGAACCGACCTACCAAGCCAACTGGAATATTACTCCTGGTATGAAGGTCAAGGCCTGGTTAGGGGTTGATATTGGCGTCGCCTATTTAGGAGCAAAAACAGACCGGACTTGGTGGTTTGAAGATCTCAGTATTGAATCCCCTAATTTTACTTTTACCTCCCATGCTGGCACAACTTCAGGCTACAACATTCAAGTTGATCACGATAATTTAAACATCACTACTTTTTAGGGCAAAACACTAAAAAAACAATTTCTGTCCAGAATTTTCTGTTACTTTTAAAGGAATAGTTTCTGGACAGATTATCTCTGCTGTAAAGGCATTAAATATGTCTTGGAATTGGGGTTGAGATTTGTTTCTAGGTTAATTTAGAAAACTGGACATGGTGCTAGCCTAAAAATATTAAAAGATTTTATTTCTTTTGGTGGTGTTAATGAAGTGTTGATATCCATTAAAAAGCATTACAAAATACTCGCTCTTTCTCTATTTTCTGCTGTGGCAATTATTGCTTGTCAGCCAGAAAATCAACGCCAAAAAGTTGTCGTTTATGTTTCTGTCGATCGCACCTATGCAGAACCCATTCTGACGGAATTTACAGCAGCAATGGGCATTGATGTGTTGCCAGTCTATGACGTGGAGGCGACCAAAACGACAGGCTTAGCCCAGCGTCTCTTACGGGAAAAAGAGCGGCCCCAGGCGGATGTGTTTTGGAGTGGGGAATTCGCCCAAACGTTGCTGTTACAAAGGGAAGGGGTTTTAGCGGCCTATGGGTCGCCGATTGCTGTGGATCTGCCTTCCCAATACCGTGATCCGGAGGGTTATTGGACGGGGATGGGGGGACGGGCAAGGGTCTTGCTGATCAATACGGATCGTTTGGCCCTGAATGAAGCGCCTCAGTCTTTAACCGATCTAACCAATGCCCAATGGCCCGGGACAGAAATGGCGATCGCCTATCCTTTTTTTGGCACGACGGCGACCCATGCGGCGGCCCTTTATGCGGCTTGGGGGCCGGAGCCAGCCCGGACGTTTTTTAGCGATCTGCAACGTAAAAATGTGCAGGTGGTCGATGGAAATTCGGTGGTGCGGGATCTGGTGGTCGATGGTCAGGTGAGTATTGGCCTGACGGATACCGATGATGCCTGTAGCGCCGTGGAAAAGGGGGAACCGGTGGCGCTGGTGTTTCCGGATCAAGGGCCTGGGGAAATGGGCACTTTTGTCTTGACGGGAACTGTGGCTCTGGTGGCAGGGGGGCCAAATCCGGAACCGGGAAAAGTGCTGGTTGATTTCCTCGTCAGTCCAGAAACGGAACAGCGGTTGATGGCCCTAGGGGGGAGCCAGTTACCGTTATACCCAGGGGCGGCGGTGTCCGGTTGCTTAGCTGGGCAAAGTATCCAAGGAATGATGGTGGATTTGGAGGCAATTTATGATCAGTTGGAGCCTTCGAAGCAAGATTTAAGTGAAGTTTTTATTCGCTGATGACAGGCGATCGCCACAGATTAAATCCATGGACAACCCTAGGGTTGGGTTTATTTGTGGTGGTGGTCTTTGGGCCGTTGTTGAGCTTAATGGTCAGTGTGATCGTTGAAATGGGCCGGGGGAATGGCGCCTGGTTATCCTTGCTGGTACCGACGGGGCGCCGCTGGCAACTGTTGGGCCATAGTCTGCAATTGGCGATCGCCGTGGGGACGGTGAGCACGGTTTTTGGGGGGTTAATTGCCTGTTATCTGTGGCAAACGGCCTGGGCTTGGCGGTGGCGCTGGGGGCTGTTGCCGCTCCTATTTTTTCCGAGCTATGTCCACTCCTTCGGTTGGTCAGCGTTGGGACGGTGGCTGAATGAAGGATTGCGGGGATTTGGCTTCGGGACGGTGCCCCTCCAGGGATGGTGGAGTTGCGGTTGGGTAGAGGTGATGACCTTTTTACCCTTGGCGGTGGGGCTGAGCTGGTTGGGCTTGGCATCGGTAAGTCGGGAAGCGATTGAGGCGGCGCGACTGTTGGTACCGGATCTGCGGGTGCTGGGACAAATTATCATTCCCCTGGCATTACCGAGTTTTGTGGCGAGTTTTGGCTTGATTTTTCTGTTGAGTTTAATGGACTATAGCCTCCCGTCGTTGTTTGGGATTGGCACCTACGCCCTGGAAATTTTCGCGGAATACAGTACCAGCAATGAACCGGCCCGGGCGTTTCTGTTGGCGGTGCCTCTCTTGGCGATCGCCTGGGGGATAATCTTCATCCTGCAACTGCCCCTCCAGCAAACCATGCAACTTTCACCCCAAACGAATCTATGGGAAATTACGCCTCGCTGGCCTTGGTGGTTTGTTTGGCTCCAGCATCTTGCTTTAGGTTTTTTCGTGCTGCAAATTTTCGTGCCCCTCGTCAATTTGATGGTTGTGGCAGCCCAGGAACCCCAGTGGTTGACTCCGATCCAAGCTGCGGCCGGGGAAATGACCTTTACCTTTGGCTTGGGTCTGATGGTGGCGATCGCCGTTTTACCCCTAGCCTTGGCGATCGCCCCATTGCTTAAGCGCCCTGACCGTTGGGGGAGAGTGACTTGGGGGCTGGTGATTTGGGCCTTGGCTTTACCCTCACCCCTAGTGGGCATTGGTCTGATCGATCTGTGGAATCGCCCGCTTCCTTTAGAAATTTACGGCACACCGCTGATGCCGCTATTTGCCCATCTCGCCCGCTTTACGCCCTTTGCAAGTTTGGTGCTCCTGGCCCAATTGCAACAGTTAAACCAACCCCTCTGGGAGGCTACACGTTTGGAACCTGGCCCCCGGTGGCGGATTTGGCTCTGGTTGCGTTTACCACTGCTCCTATCAGGGTTGTTGGCGGCGGCGGGTCTGGCCTTTGCCCTCAGCGTTGGTGAATTGGGTGCCACTTTAATCGTGATTCCCCCCGGTTATTCCACCCTCACGCTCCGGATTTATAACTATCTGCATTACGGGGCGGCGGCGTCGGTGGCGGTGTTATGTCTGGTGCTGGTGGCGATCGCCTTTGGAGTTGGTGGGCTGATGGCCTGGGGTCTGGGGGGTTGGGGAACCATTGCCCAAGGGAGAGACCTGCCATGATTCACGTCAAGAATCTCAGTAAAAGCTATCAAGGAAATAATATCCTGGATAATTTGGCTCTAACGGTACAACCAGGGCAAACCGTGGCGATTTTAGGGCCATCCGGGAGCGGTAAAACGACTCTGTTACGCTTAATCGCTGGCCTCGATCAACCTGATGGGGGCACCATTGCCCTCGCGGGTCAGGTGGTCAGTTCTCCAACCCAAACCCTTGCCCCCCACCAACGGCACATTGGCTTTGTCTTTCAAACGCCGATCCTCTGGCCCCACATGACCATCTCCCAAAATATTGCCTTTGGCCTCGGTCACCTCAAGGCCCCAGTAAAAAAACAACGCATTCAACAGCTCCTCGAAGGATTGGCGATCGCCCCCTTGGCCCATCGTTATCCCTACCAACTTTCCGGGGGTGAAGCGAAACGGGCTTCTCTAGCGCGGGTTTTAGCCCCCCATCCCCCCTATTTACTCTTTGACGAACCCCTGACAAATCTAGATCTCAGTCTCAAACAGACTCTGCTCCATTACATCCGCGACTACCTCGACTTGACCGCCGCCTGTGCCATTTATGTCACCCATGATCTGACCGAAGCCCAATATCTCAGCGGACAAATTTTTTGGCTAAAGGGAGGAAAGCTACAACTCGATGCAATATCCTGAACCTTATGGCTTAAAACTGTGGAAATTCCTCCTTTTCGGCGCAATTGTGAGCACCTTGGGCCTATTTATCTGGGAGATTTTGTCGCTATTCCAAACCTGGCAGGGACAACCTAAACAACAGGGCTGGGAAATTATTCGTCCCCCCCAGGAAGTTTCCGCCCTCATCATCCAAGGTGATTATCTCTGGGCCGGGGGTCAGGAAGGGGTCTTTCAAATTTCTCTTACTACTCCCCACACCGTTGAACCCCTCCAATGCGATCGCCCTTTACGGTTTGTGCGGGCCCTGGTGGTAGATGGGGAAGGAACCCTCTGGATTGGCCATGGTAACGGTTTAAATTATGTCGATGCCCAAGGGTGCCACTCTTATCAATCCGATGAGGCTTTTTTTCAGGATCAGGTTAATGCGCTCTACGTGGATCGGGCGGGCCAACTCTGGGTCGGCACTTGGGAGGGGGCAGCGGTCAAAGAAAGTAATCATTGGCGTTTTTTAACCCCGGCTGATGGGTTACCGGATCAGATGGTGAACGTCATCCATCAAGATGTCCAGGGAGGAATGTGGTTCGGCTCAGCGGTGGCTCCCAAGGGTGGCCTAAGTCACTGTATTAAGAAATCCTGCCAACTTTTTTCGACGGCCAATGGGCTGGCCCATAATAACATTACAAGCCTATTTAACGACGATACAGGGCATCTCTGGGTGGGCATGGGTCTTTTTGATCGTGGTGGTCTAGCTCGCCTTGAACAAAGCACTACTGGCTGGGCGATCGCCGAGATTTTTACACAACAAGATGGCCTCGCCGGGGAAAAAGTGCGCTCCATCTACCAAGATCAAACTGGAGTGCTGTGGTTTGGCTCTGAATATGACGGTTTAACTCGTTTAGATCCCCAGGGGCGATGGCTCATTCTCACGGAAGCCGATGGTCTGGCGGATCAGGAGGTGAAGGCAATGGTACAGGATCGATTTGGTAATCTCTGGCTCGGTACCCGTAACGGCATTACGCGACTCGATGCCCAATATCTACGCAATTTAGGGGAGCAATAACCATGGCAGCTTCTCCTAACGGGCAGACCCAACAGGCACCCCAAACCCTGGCGCAATTGCTGGGCTGGCTTTTGAAAGCTTTTCTACAAACATTACCCCGCCAAATCGTAACAGGGGCAATTATCTGTGGTGTGATGTGGCTGGTGCATACGTTCCTGTTGGTCGGTGTTAATGAAGGGTTTAATCCGACGACAAATCCTTGGCTCGGTTCCGTCTTGGTGCTCTCTAATCAGCTTGTACCCGGCACATTATTTTGGCTATTCAGTGGCATTTTGGTGGGTCACTTATTTCGAGGTACCCTCGGAAAATATCTTAAGGGGATCGGTCAACTGCCCCAAGTTTGCCTAGATGTGGTGCAACAGGCCAGCCAATTCCAGACACCGTTTCCTTGGGTGGGTCTGGCTTTGGCGATCGCCTTTAGTACCTTCTTAGGTAATCTCCTGGTGAGTATCCAAATCGCCCTGTTTGCCCTGGCCGCCGTTTGTGAACCCCAACACCTCCTCCGGCTTGCGGCTCAGTTGGGCTGGCAGGATGTCCATCGCCTATTTCGCCATCAATCTCCCCCGGCTTTGTCGCAGGTCACTTTACAAACACTCCTGGCCGGTATCACGGTGGGCTGTCTGATCGCGGCCATTTCCTTCTGGTTTTTTGGTGGTGTCCCTCAATTGCTTTTCCTTGGGGCGATCGCCATTGCCCTAGTTCTTCTTTTTAGGGGCAATCAACCGCCATCGGCCCAAACTTTATTACTTCTCTCGCTTAGCTTAGTTGGATTTTATCTAGCCCATGGCATTCCTGTGCTCGCCGATGACTGCGGCTGGCAAGAAGCCGGTGGCAGCCTAGGCCGTTGGTTGGCCAGTGGCCCTTGTGTCATCACAACAGCGACTCTCGGTTTTCCTGCTGCGGGCGGTTTTTGGACAGGCTGGATTTTAGGGAATTTGCCTTCAATTCCCACAATTATCTATGGCACTGGCACGCCGAATGATCCTTTTCGCGACTATCCTGATGCCAACAATCCCCCTTGGAAGCAAGGTATCTACGGTACGGGTACAAAAGAAGATCCTTTCCGCGATTATCCTGATGTAAACAATCCACCGCAAACCCCAGGTATCTACGGCACAGGAACACCAGATGATCCCTATCGTGATTATCCCGATGCCAATAATCCCCCTTGGAAGCAAGGCATCTACGGCACGGGGACAAAAGAAGATCCTTTCCGCGATTATCCTGATGTAAACAATCCACCGCAAACCCCAGGTATCTACGGCAGTGGAACACCGGATGACCCCTATCGTGATTACCCCGATGCCAATAATCCCCCCTGGAAACAAGGCATCTACGGTACGGGTACAAAAGAAGATCCTTTCCGCGATTATCCTGATGTAAACAATCCACCGTGGCAACAAAACATTACTGGAAGCGGTACGAGAAATGATCCCGTTCGCAATGTGAACATCCCACCTGGACAAAATTTTCCAGCTTCACCCGGCCAAGGGCCAGGCGTACCGAAGCAACCTGGGATGCCAAATGCACCTTTTTATAATCCTAATAGTTGGGTTCCTGTAAATCCGGATGCACCTTTTGACCCACGGGTAAATCAATGGATTGGGTCGCGGGAAGTATATTCCAATGATTGGGAAGTAACGCCCGATGGAAAATTTGTCACCCTCAAAGATAATCCGCTATTTGTTATTCCGATTTCTCAAATTACGGGAGATTCTGGGGATGATTGGGCGACGATTTTTAGTACCCCAGTTCCAAGCACAGATCATGATCAATATGTTGAAGATATTGTTGATACAGCTTTGATTATTGATAGTCTTGAGGCGTTAACTGGGGATTCTGAGATCCGCCCATTGACAAGATCGGGCTGGAACCAGCTTTCTGATGCGGATAAACAGCAAACCCTACAATACATTGCGAATTTATGTGGCCATAAATTGGGAGTAGGGCCAGTACAGGTCGATTTCGGTTCTGGCCTAAAGGATGCCAATGGCAATATGGTTCATGCTCATTTTGATCCGAGCACAGGGCGAGTTGTTTTTAATACCGATTCACAGCTTTATCAAAATCCTCAGAGTGCGATCGCCACCATCGGCCACGAGGTGAAGCACGCTCAACAATGGGATCCGAATAACCCTATGGAAAATCCCACGGCCCGCCACGCCGCGACGACTAATGCCCAAAAATATACAGGGCCAGAAACTGATCCAGTGATTTATGCGGGTCAATATAACGAAAATGACGCCGAATCCTTTGGTAATCGTTTGGGCAATGCTCTGAGCAAAGAAGCCTACAAGAAAGAGTTAGCCAGCATTGAAGATGTCTGGGATCAACTGAAGGGGGGCGCAGAACAGGCACCAAAAAATCAACCACCAAAATCCTGGGTACGGGAGAAAACGCTCATGGATTTTGTCAGTAAGGCAAATCCCCAGCAACGGCAGCAAATTTATAACCTTGTTAAATCCGGTGCTTTAAAAGTTAAAGATGATTGGGGGCGAGAGGTATGGTAACGCCACAAGAACATCCGTTATTACCCTTAGCAACGGCGATCGCCAATTTAGGCTATCAACCGACTTCGTTGTTATGGAATGCAACTCAACGCATGGCTCAAGTGCCTGATTTAGCACGGGATCTTCTAGCCTATGTCCAGGCGGGTTCTCCACCCCCGGATTTTTCCCAGCAGCAACCGGCCGTATTGTTTAAGCCCTTGCCAGGTGGCTATAGTGTTGCAACTCTAATTCGGGATTATCAGTTTCAGGCGATCGGCGCTTTTTTGATGGCTGTGGAATTAAGCCTCCGGCCTCAACAAGGGCAAGCAATGTTAAATTATTTTTCCCACCGGGGTTATTGGCAAACCAATGCCGATGGGTCAAGGGATTTAGTGTTTCCACCGATCACAGAACAACTGCCCCAATGTCCCCAGTGTCGTAGTCGCTGGTTTGAAGATTCGCCCCGGTGTCCAAGTTGTGGCTTTGTCCGTCGCCATGTCACTGTTGAGGATGGCCCTTTGCCCTTTGAGGAATTGGCGACAATGGCGCGAACTCAATCTGTTGATCAAAAAGTTCCAGAGGCGATCGCCCCTGATCATCCCATTCCCCTCACTAGGGTGAATCAGCGCTGTGTCCAATGTCATCATCCGCTGTCGCAAAACAGCCATTTTTGTCCCCACTGTGGCGCGGTTATTAAAGTGGGTTCTGCACCTATTGACCATGCCTCAGCTTGTCCGAAATGTGGCCATCTAGCCCGCCCTGGCGCAAAATTCTGTAGCCATTGTGGTATTACCTTAACTTGAATCTTCTATGGCACACCCTTGAATTATCTATTTTTTCGACTCTAACAACATCCCTGAAATGCGATTGTAAAGGTGTACTGATTGTCCTGGTTCGCCATTGATCACCAAGGGACTGTGCCACTCAAAAACGGAGCCAGCCAAATTCATAATATGCCTGTAACCAGCCTTTTTTGTTGCTGTCGAACTAATCGCTTCTATTTCTCGGCATTCCGCACTGGCTGACATTTATACGATTTTCCTGGAAAATGGCATATCGCTTAAATGATTAATTATTGAGTCTCAACTTTAAATTGATAAAATTGGCTTGCTGCTAATCCTAGGGAATACACCATCAGACCATTACTCGAAACCCCGACCACTGTACCCACCAGGGGAATCATTTCGAGAAAACTTAAGCCCGTTTTCAGACTCCCTCCGCCAAGGGACAAGCCAAAAATTGCGAGAGTTTCTGCCCGCCGACGGGGATCCTGGAGATCCAGCCCATGGAGACCAGAAATTTGATAAACCATCTCCGCCTGTAGTTTCGTCATACCTGCCAACTCCCAGCCGAATAATGCCAGGGCCAAAGGGGGCAAAAGATTGGCCACAAACCCCAATTTGGCAGCTTCTAGACTTTTTGCTTGGATGACCCGCTGGGTGAGTTGGGTCGGATTTTCGTGGGGATAGGTGCGTTTTAACCGCTGAATCTCAGCCTGGGCCATTGCCACATCTACATCTCCGACAACTGCTGCTAGCCAACCAAAGCCAAAAATTTTCTGAATCGTTTTAAAAATGGGATTGTTGGCGATCGCCGCCAGGTTTTTCCCTGTATTAGCGGTGAGGGTTTCAATAAAATCGTGGAGATCCTCTTGGAGAGCTTTTGTTGTGAAGGGGTTAGTTAGCATAAACTCCTAAATAACTTACAGGCACAGGCAAACAATCACTCTCCTACCATAACAACTTGATCCTCAATCAACCTCTCTAGAGAGAAGCCGTTCGCTGCCAATCACCCAAGACAAAGCCCTGAAAAAACTGCCCGGAGGTCGTGAAAGAACTTTGATGGGGCTAGGGAGCAGCTTGACGTAGGCCAGTCTTCAGGCCATGGTAGGTACGAAGAGTTATTGTTCACAGTATCCTTTAGGATATAAGTCCTCTCTCTAAAATGTTTTCTCCTGTTTTTGCTGGACTTTCCATGTAGAAAGCTTTTCAGAACTCTTGTCAGTCAAGCGACTTAATTTCACAATGCCGTTTGGCTTCATAATGTTCTGAATTGTTGAAAGCCAGTCTATTTTTACCAGTAACAACACTCATCAACTTTTTTAAAATGCCTTTCAAAACTAGCTCTACCGCTGTTACGACGCCAGCAGAAAAAGCAGGGCTAGGTACCTTCGGTGGGGTCTTTACCCCTTCACTGTTGACTATTTTGGGGGTAATTATGTACCTCCGCTTTGGTTGGGTTGTTGGTAATGTTGGTCTTTTTGGCACGTGGCTGATCGTCACGATGGCTGTGAGCATTACTTTTCTAACTACGTTGTCAATTTGTGCGATCGCCACTGATCGTGTCGTGCGCACTGGTGGCGCTTATTTTATGATCAGCCGCTCTCTTGGCATCGAGACTGGAGGAGCCGTGGGTATTCCCCTCTACTTTGCCCAAGCTTTGTCAGTCGCACTCTATACCATTGGTTTTGCCGAAAGCATTGTAAATGCCTTTGGTCGCTTCAATGAGACTTACATTGCCCTCATCGTCACCATTCTTGTGGCAGTACTGGCAATTACCTCAGCCAAAATTGCCATCAAAGCCCAGTATTTTATCATGGCAATCATTGCCCTATCGCTCGTTTCTCTAGCCTTTGGTTCACCATTAGAAGTGACTCAGCTAGAACCTTGGGGTACAGATACTGGTGAATCTTTTTGGACGGTTTTTGCTGTCTTTTTCCCAGCCGTGACTGGAATTATGGCCGGGGTTAATATGTCCGGTGATCTCAAAGAACCAACAAAGTCAATTCCTACTGGTACATTGGCAGCAGTTGGTGTCGGTTATTTGATTTATATGGCTCTGCCTTTTGTTCTTGCGACTCGAGCCGATGCCAGTACGCTAGTTGAAAATCCCCTAATCATGCAGCAGATCGCCTTTTGGGGGCCATCGATTCTGTTAGGCATTTGGGGCGCTACCTTATCTAGCGCCATTGGCAGTATTTTAGGTGCACCCCGGATTTTGCAAGCCCTGGCAAGAGACCGTGTTTTACCGCGATGGTTAAGCTTCCTCGGCAAGGGCAGTGGCCCTAATAATGAACCGCGCATCGGCACGGCGATCACCTTAGGGATCGTCACAGTAGCCGTTATGGTAGGCGATTTAAACTTAATCGCACCAGTGCTGAGTATGTTTTTTCTAACAACCTACTTAGTCCTCAACATCGCAGCCGGCATTGAAGGGTTTCTCGATAGTCCTTCTTTTCGCCCCTTATTTGCTGTGCATTGGTCTTTCTCGCTGCTCGGGGCTCTTGGATGTTTAGCAGTCATGTTTTTAATCAATCCAGTGGCGACCATCATCGCTGGGTTAGTTGTTGCGGCTATTTTTCTTTGGATTCAGCGACGGGAACTGACAAGTACTTGGGGAGATGCCCGTCGAGGTATCTGGATGATACTGTTGAGAACAAGCCTATTTCAGCTCGGTCATCACCCCGATCCGAGAACGTGGCGGCCCCATATGTTAGTTCTTTCTGGTGCTCCAACGCGGCGTTGGGGATTAATCGAATTAGCAGATGGGTTAAATCGCAATCGAGGCCTGTTTACCATTGCTAGTATTTTGCCGATGGATTCCCGCAGTATCCGTCAGCAACAGCAAATGGAAAAGAGCATTAATGATTATCTGCAGGAGCGGAACATACAGGCATTGGTCAGAGTTTTAACGGCACAGGATCCATTTGTCGGCGTGGAGCGGCTGGTGGAAATTTATGGTCTTGGCCCCATCGTGCCTGATACTGTGCTCCTTGGTAATAATGAAACCCCAGAAAATCGCAGTAGCTATTGCCAGCTTATCCGTGCACTTCATCGCGCTGAGCGTAATGTGATTATCTATCGAGAGAAATCTCAGCCCCAAAATAAGCAGCACCATCAAATTGATGTTTGGTGGGGAGGTTTGCATGCCAATGGTGCACTGATGATGATTTTGGCGGAGCTACTGCGGGACAGTATGGAATGGCGTAGCGCTCAAATTTACTTGAAGCTAGTGGTGCCGGATCAATCAGCCGCAGCAACCGCCAAACAAAATATTAATGTACTGGTGCAAACGCTTCGCATTGATGCAGAAATTTGTATCTTGGTGGCGGAAGGCCGATCCTTTGATGAGATTTTGTATGAGTCTTCGCGTGATGCAGATCAAGTCATCCTTGGCATCGCAGAACCGAACGAAAACTTTTGCGATTACTATGCCACTGTTGAAGAGAGGATACGTGATCTACCGTCTACAATGTTGGTTCTTGCTGCACCAAGTTTCGCCTTTGCTGAAGTGTTGAAAAAGTAGCATGACTTTTCTTTCTTTACACCTGCCCTCCGTAATTCAGCCGTTCTGGGAATTGGATCATAGTTCTACTCCTTGAGCGATCGCCGCTTTGATGTGGGATTTAGGTGTACCAAATATAGATTACTGTATGTGATCTCTACATGGCATCTAATTGCAATACAAGTTGTCCAGCCTCACAAATCTGATTGTAAGGACAGTAAGAACAATGCTCAGGGTCGGGTTTAGGCGTGTAATCCCGCTGGGCGATCTGTTGCATTAGAGTATGGGCCTCTTTGTCAATATCCTCCAAATCGGTTGGGTGAAATGTATGGAGTTGCTGCTGGCGGAGGTAGGCAATATGGGCCAGGGGTTTTCCTGCTGCTCTGGCATAGGCCCAGAGCTGAAAACGATGTTCCCCTGGGCGCATTTGGGCATCTGTTTTAACATCAAGGACAAAATCTGCGCCAACCAGATCTGCCCGGCCATTGAAGATGAACTTATTTTGACTGAGTTCCAAAGAAACTTCCTTGTCACCATTTTGGACAGCCGCAAATACAGCTTCCGTGCAGAAAGCTTTGGCCAGATCGAGGGCCTCCTGTACTTTTTCTGGGGGAAGCTTGGGATCCTGGTTATGGAAATCCAATTGTTCAACAGTTTTATAGTCCTTTTCGAGCGCAGTATGGGTGAGGGAACCGATCGCCGCCCCGTAATTACTTTCCCCTTCGCGTAAACCTGGATGTCTGATGATGTGTTCAAAGTAGAATTTTTTCGGGCAGCGAGCATAGGTGGTTAGCGCTGTCATCGGTAGCTCAAGGCCATTACTCCGGGCCGGTTCTAGGAGTAATTGAGGCAGCTGTTGTGGTTTTGAATGTTCGTCGCCTTTCCGCCAGGGTTCTTCTGGGGGACATAAATCTGGGGAAATGTCTTTGGTGGGAAAATCCTCTAGGCCCGGTCGAAGTAGATCTAGACCACCACCTTTCTCTTGGGGAGTGGTCAAAATTAGGCGATCGCGGGCGCGGGTGAGGGCAACATACAACACACGTTTTGCTTCTGCGGTTTCCCGCTCTTTTTGGTTCCCTTCCAGCAGTTGAAACAGTACGGATTTCTGGAGTTGCCCTTGGTCATCCCGTTGTTTGAGGGCAACGCCAAAGTCTGGGTCAAAGAGGATTTCTGGACTGGTATTGGACAGCTTCCTCGTGAGGTCTGGCACAATCACCACCGACCATTCCAAACCCTTCGCGGCGTGGATCGTCATTAAGGAAACGGCATTTTCTGCTTCGAGGGGAGGGCGAGGGATTTTAACGCCATGGCGCTGGAAACGTTGCAGACGCCGCACCACAGACAACACATCTGCCGTCCCCTGTTCTAAGGAACGGAGGAGTTCCAAGAAGCCTTGCCAATCGGCGAGGCGACGCTCGGCCTGGGGGAGATTGGCAATCACGGCGGAATAGCCCGTCAGTTTATCTGCCAGTTGCAGGAGCTGGGAAGGGGATAGGATATTGCGTTGCCGGAGGAGCTGTTGCAGGATATTCACCCGTTGTTTTATGTCCGGCTGCTCACTCTCTTTGAGGCAAGACCACCATTTTTGATCTTTATCTTGGAGATGCAGTTGGTAAAGTAGGCGATCGCTTAGGGTGAGGAAGGGACTCCGCAGGATCGCCACCAAGGCCAGGTCATCGTAGGGATTCGCAATAAACTGAAGCAGCGACAGGGCATCCAAGGCTTCATGGGTGTCCAATAGATTGCCGCCGCTGGTTTGGAGGAAGGGAATCTGCCATTGGGCCAAGGCTTGACTGTAAATATCCAGGGGATCCCAAGTACGGGAGAGAATGGCAATATCCTTCGGGGCGATCGCCTTTAATTTCCTTGTTGCTTTATCCCAGACGAGCATTTCTTGGGACAGCATTTCATAGATAAGTTGGGCAATCTGTTGGGCTTCCACTTTGCGGGCATCGGCGATCGCCATTTTCTCTTTTAGGACATAAAACGCTAAATGGGGGGCTGGGTGGGGTTCGGGACGCTCAGAGGAGAGATCTTGATGCAGATCAGCGAGAACAGGATGAAATACGGTGTTAATGTTCTCGACTAATAGGGTATGTGTGCGAAAACTGGTCGTCAGGTCAACGCTACTTTCTAACTGCGATCGCCAAGTCCGGAAGACTTCCACATCAGCCCGCCGGAAGCCATAAATTGACTGCTTATCATCTCCTACAATGGTCAGAATGCTATTTCCCGTGAGGGCTTCGAGTAATTTCCCTTGGGTGGGGTTTGTATCCTGAAATTCATCAATTAAGTAAGCCTGCCAACGATCTTGGTAATACTTTTTGACGGACTCATCTTCTAAGGCTTGCAGAGCGTGGATTTCGAGATCGTTAAAATCTAAAACTCTGGCTTGCTGTTTGATTTCCTTTAGCCGTTGTTCTACCCACTGAAAGGCTTTTTTGAGGGTATTAGCCTGCTTTTCGTTATCTTGGTCGGCCTCAGACAAGCTACAAATCAGCAACTCCAAGCCGGGTAATTCTTTAATGCAGTTGGCTAAGTTTTTAATTGCTTGTCGAATTAAATCAAGTATTGACTCATCCTGCCAGTTTTTTTTACTCCCTAGTTTGCCCTGTCCTCGACCAATTACCTGTAATGCAGCGAGAGCAGCCTGGAAATCCAGATGTTCTATTTCATCTTGATGGGATTCAATGGTTTCCATATACTCTAATCGTTCTTGTCGGCGGATTTCGAGTTTGTCTTTAGCATCCCCTTGATGTTGTGACAGAGTTAATTTGATATTTTGCCAAGTCTCGCTTGTCAACAAATTTTTTAGAATATTTCGTTGTTTTTGTTGAACGACAGGGAGCCAATCAGCGATGGTTTTTTCTAGGGCTTGGTGGGCACTGAGGGGATCCCCCAGGAGAGCGGCGATCGCTTCTTTAAAGGTGGAATAAGGAATATCTCCATAGAGCTCCGTCGGCATCTCGGCCAGGGCCAAATTTAACTGTTCTTCTTGCCAAATACTGCCTTCCCATTCATCGAGGGGTTGAAACGTTGCCGGTACCCCCGCCGCTTCGGGATGTTCTCGACAAATCCGCATCGCCACCGCATGGAAGGTACTAATTTGGGCCGCTTCTACCTCCGCCAACCAATCAAATCGGTCAGGATGTTCTTGGGCGATCGCCTGACGAATTCGTGCCCGTAACTCTGTGGCGGCTTTTTCAGTAAAAGTCATCGCCACTACTTGGAGGGGAGAGTAACCATTTTTTTCAAGATGATGGAGATAACGGGCGGCCAACATGTGGGTTTTTCCGGTGCCGGCTCCGGCAGTCACGCTAACGCTAGTGGTTGAAGTAACAGCAGCTTTCTGTTGTTCCGTTAAAGGCATTATTCCTGTTCCTCCTGATTGATGCGGCACACTGCTTTGAAATCGCAATATTTACAAGCTTCATATTTCCGATCTGGGGCCACGGGATAAAAACCTGTTTCAAGATGAGCTTTAAGGCGATCGCCCGCATCCTCGAGCTCATTTTGATCGGGCAATTTTGAACTGAGTTTTTCCCCTTTGGTTAGGGAGTAATAAAGATTCTGCTTTACCTGAAACTCAGGATATTGGTGCTGTACCGCCGCTTCATAGATGGGCAGTTGGAGATCAATTTTAAGCAGACCAGACTCATCCTGAATCCCCTTGGGAGGACTAGAACTGGTCTTGTAGTCCATAATTACCAACTCGTTTGTGCCACTGATTTGATCAATGCGGTCAATATATCCAGTAAGTCGAAAATCCTGCCAGGTAAACTGTATTTTGTCTTCTAACTTAAATACACGACGGCTTTCTGGTAAAAATTCTGGGGCGGCGATCGCCCGTTGGAGGGTCTGGATATGCTCGGTGCGCTGTCGTTCCCAAGCGGGTAATTCCGGTAATTTTAAAAACTCTTCCGCCTCAAGAAACCATTTGTGTAATTGATCGAAATCCGTCAAATCAAGTTTTGGATCCTTTTGGTAAGCCTTAAGCGCAAGTTCCAGTACCTTATGGTAGAGAATTCCCCGCTGACTCGGCTCTAGGGTTGTTTCCGGCTCATCGAGGGCAGCAAGTTTGAGTACTTTAGCTGCAAACCAACGAAAGGGGCATTGTCCCAGGGTTAATAGTTGCGATGCACTCAAGGTACGATCTCGCCAAGGGAATGACTCCCCTATAAAGCCTTGGTATTCGTCTAATTCGCTCCTTTGGAGCCGTTGTGTTTCCACCCGATGGGCGGCGATCGCCTGGTCTAAGGTTGCCGACTGGAGCACCTCTGGGATTGGGGATTGGGTTAAATAAAACTGGCGGGCTTCTTCGGTGCTGGCAGCAATGGGAATCGTCATTTTTTCGGGCTGAAGGCCAAGCTTGTCAAAATAGATCGAGGCGGTTTGAGAACGGTACTTTCCTTCGCTTTGCCCCAGGGTACTGTAGGAAAAGGTGAATTGTTTTTGGGGCACCTGCAACAGACTATAGAACTGAAATTGTTCTCGCCTGGCCTTGGCGATCGCCCCTTCGATAGGTAAGTGATTAGATAATTGCTTACGGGTATAAAAATCTAAAACGGGTTCATCCTGCAATGGTCGGGGCATTACCCCTTCAGCCCCATCAATACAGAAGATATAGTCGTACTGAGCCCCAATCAAATTCTGCGGGTTATGCACCCCCACCCCACCCCGAATTGGGTAGGCCGGTGTAGTCAGCAATTGTAAGCTCGTGCGGAGTTCTGCCTGAAACATCTGCCAGGTCATGGTTTCTGCGAGGGAAACCGTAAGAGAATTCAAGCCATCAATGAGTTTTTTGTAGGCCACTGTTTCCGTTGCCCAGGGGAGCGCCCGCCGCCGCACATCAAATGCATCTAAAATTCCTTTTAGGTATTGCATCCATGCAATAGGAGAGGTCTGTTCTAGGGGACAGAGTACCGTCAGATCTAATTGATAATGCGCCTGAGTCAGGGCCTGCCAGCCTGAAAAATTATTGGGTTTTTCCCGTCGGGCCGTCTGCCAAAATTCTACCCCGAGAGGATGAGTAAGGGGATGACTCAACCATTGGGCCGTGGTTTCAAACGCATAGTTACTTTCAATCACGATTAAAAGTTGCTCGAGCCAAGCGCCGAGACGGGTTTTCTGGAGGGGGATCGGATTCGGTAAGCTCAAGGGCACTTCATATTCCCGAGCAACATGGAGTAAAAGAGGCCCCCAATGGTTGTCTTCGTTTGTGACGATGGCAATTTTTCGCGCAGCAATACCCTCTTGCAGTAATTTTTTTATCTGACGCAGGGTACCCCTGGCTTCGGCTTCCCAGTTGGGATATTGGTGAGCTTGAACGGTTTTAGGGTCGCAATTGATCGTATTTTGATCGAAAAATCTCTGGCTCAGGCGATCGCCCAAAGTTAATGTCTCTGGCGGACTATGATCTAGGTGCCAACCTTTCCTTTGTAAGCGTTTGATGAGTTTGGCTTGGGGTGAAAAGATGGGCTGGTCGTCTACGTAAGGTAAATACAGCGCACTATCGGGCGCAGCAATCGCCTCGATAAAAGCAATTTCATCGGCTCGCGGGTCGGGGTAACCGTAGATCACCAGGGTTCGGGGGGTCGGTTTCAGGGCGATCGCCTGCCAAAGGACGGCCTCAGGATCCACAGCTTTAGCGGTCTGAAGCTGGACTTGATACCGTTGAAGAACCTGATGTAACTGCTGGATTTTTGGGGTCTCAAGCGTTTTTAAGACATCAAGATTGGGGCTTGTCTGGAGAAGTTCTTGGATTGCTCCCCGCCAGGTTTGGACTGTTCCCTCTAAATCCGTCGGGTTTAAGGTTGCGGCGATCGCCTGCTTGAGACGACCATGCTGTTCGATGGGATTGAGCACCCGCAGCCCATGGGCCATCAGCAATTCCTTTGCCAACGTTGCCAGGGAATATTTCCTCTGTTGTTTCAGGCGTTTAGCTGTTTGTCGCGTTGGGGCGATCGCCTTCGCTTTTCCCGCTTTTAAGAGAGTCTGAGCTGCCTGAAGAAAAGGTGATGAATGCTTGTAAATAGTGCCCATAAATCAAATTGCCCTAATTAAAGTTTCTGTCAAAGCTCATAATGATATGAATGCCGTGGCTCTCTCCCAGCACACATCATCTAGGGAAAGTTACCCATAACGTTATGAGTAATTCACAAAAGCTTTTTAAACCCAATTCTCAGAACTTACCAAATAAAACACTTTAGCGACTCAGATTGAATAAAAAAATTATCTAAACTACTCCTGTGAGGCGATCGCCTACTCATTCGGCAACTCGAAAGAATTTCAGACTATAGGGCATTAGTCACACCTTCTTAGCGTGCAATATGTTCCCCTTTTATGACGTAACCCCTAGAACCCCTATTCTTTCGTTAAAATGGCCTAAAAAGGTCGATCCTCAAAACACCTTCTATGTAAGGCTTTCAGACGATATTTTTTCTATAACCGATACTTTCTGTTCAAATGCGCCCTCTAATCCATGTACTGCTAACCCCATCGAGCAAAGCCATAGACCTGTCAAGCACCGATACTATCCGATTCTGGGCTTTGGTGATTTGGTGACTTTGAATCTGCTGATCGGTTCTGTCGAGCAGTGGATGAAGTGGCCAACTTTTTGAGGCCGCGTAGTCAAATGCCAGAATCAGTGTGTCTGTCGGCTCGAAGAGAGAAGTTCCTGCAAGGCGTTGAGGAACTGGAGGCATTGTTTCTATCTGCCTGATCCAAATTTCATTGAATAGGCTTTAGCTCGGCAGGAAAATCGGGGTTAGGATGAACTCAGGGCACACGACTCTGTTTTCCTGGGCGATCGCCAATCTATTTTTGTAAGCCATAAACTCAAAAAGTCTAGACTTTGCTACTTATCTTCTGGCGGAGTTTGGTGATGGTCTCTGGGTTTAATTGGCTTTCTGGCTCTACGGCTTCCCTTGCGGCTAGTGCAAGTTTTACCTCTTCAGGAATCGCCTGACCCAAATCATTGAGAAGTTTTTGGAATGAGGTGTTTTGCTGTTCAACGGTCTCAGCGGGAACGGGTTCCACAACGTAATTTTGGGAAACCTGACGGGTTAGGGCATAGACGATGTATTGGTTTAGGGATACGCCTTCTTGGGAGGCTTGATGGCTGAGTTGTTGATGGAGGCTTTCGGGTAGGCGTAGGGTTAAACGACTCATTTTTATTCATCTCCTGTGAGTTTCAGTACTAGTTCGACGGGGGACAGTACGGTTAAGCCGAGAGATTGTTTTGCCCGTTGAAAATCTTTGAGGTTCGAGGTGGCGATCGCCGCATTGGCATTCATGGCACAGTCAATGATCAGATCATCGCCGGGGTCGGGGGAAGTGGGTCGCCATGTAAAATGGATTTCGGTGAATTTAGTGAGGGTGAGTAACCGACCAAGAACAGGTTTTAGGGTTTGCCAACGAGTAGGGGATAGTTTACGACTTAGAACATCTTGGTAATGAACTACTCCAGCCTAAGAGGCATGGAGTTTCCGTCGTTTCATCGCCCCAAGTTGCCTCATGCTTCCGCAATCGGTAGAGCTTGGCGGCTCCGCGACTGAAGAGGCCAGTTCCTGACCCCTTGCCCAGGCTAAATTAACCTGAGC
>CALRTB020000024.1:0-28596 GCA_943371005.1 Sphingobacterium thalpophilum | reverse complement strand
AATCCGGTCATGACTGATGCCTTCTAAATGGTCTGCCAGGTTCGTTAATGTGTAATTTATTGGGCTGCTCAATAGATATTGGCAGTAATCCAAACGACTAAAAGATCTCATTTCACCACTTTACTTGTTTCTTCTCTGCGTAAGTCCTGTCAGTGTTTGATTAGCAGGGACATTTCGTTCGAGCCTTACTATGTCGTTGCGCGGCCTAGAGGGGCACGGCGAAGCTATTACCGAGGGGTAAAAAAATGGCAAAGACCTCTTCTCCGGAAGCCCGTCGTCGAATCGCTAATTTGCCGCCCAACTGTTGGAAGAGATTTTTTGTCACATCTAAATTCAGGCTTAAGCTGCCCGTTTCTGGTTGGAAGATGAGCAACTGACCAATCGCTTTTTCGAGACATTTTTGCCCCAGGCCGTGGGACTGAACTTCTAACTTGAGTTGGTTGCCGGCGGTGCTGACTTGGATTTGTACCTCTGCCCCTGTGGGTAAGCGTCGCGTTAGGGTCTCAATTAGCCCTGATAGCATTTGGTCAAGCATCGCTGGATCGCTCACCACCTGGGGAAGATATTGCGGCAACGCCACCTCTAAGTTGACATTGCGGCGTTGGGCCTGTTTTTGCCAACGGGGTGTTCCTTCCTGGAAAATTTGCTCCAGGGAAATGGGCACCAGTTGCAGGGTTTGTTTGGGGTGGTGTGATGGGGTTTCTAATTCGGCCGCCCGGAAAATAAGTTCCATGCGCCGGATCTGCTCATTACATTCTTGCTCAATGGTTTCGATGCGTTTGACGATATCTTGGGTCAGTTGTGTTTTCTTTTTTAACAACAACTTGGTCATGGTGCGAATCGTTGTCAGAGGCGTGCGAATCTCGTGGGTGAGGGCCTGTAATAGTTCCAATTCTGGTTGGGCTTGGGCGGCTGGTTCGGGGGGATGGTGGGGTTCCGGAGAAAGTGGGGGATCTGCCTGGGGCAAATTCACCGTTAGCGATCGCACCATTAGCTGACTAAATCGGGAGACGAGGCGATAGTCTGGGACAACCTCGGCGAAGCGGGGCCAAAGTTGGGCGAGGGCTTGGAACTGGAACGGTTGCGTGAGGGCCATGCGCCACTGCAAAATCTGCCAAATGGCGGCGATCGCCTCTGTTTCAAACGAAAAAAGTAATCCCTGGGGAGACAGGGCCATCGCAAAATTGAACTGTTCCGTCAAAATTAAGCAAAATTGTTCCTGAGCCAGGGGATCATTGGGCAGAATTGGAAACTCAATGATGTGATTGTTGTGGTGGCGAAGACCTTGGTTGGAACCAGCCCCCGGCAACTGTAGATGACCTAGGGCGATGTCTTGGAGATTTTTTGGCGTCAAAACATAGTGATGGTGGTGGCGAGTAATTTGGGGCGCATCAAACACTGGACTAGGACTCGATAAAATGACACCACGGGTTTCGCCCCCGGAGCGCAACAGTAAATCCGTCAAGGCGGTGATCGCCGCTCGCCACTGCCCGGTTTGTCCAGAAGAAGAAGTAGACGGAAAAATAGGGTTAAAGTCCTGGAGAATTCCGGCCACCGTTTGCTGAATGTTGAGTTCTTCGAGTTTCTTTAAATCCACCACAGTATTGCTCTCTTCTGACCCTAGGTTATATTGATACTAAAAGGATTTTTTCCAAAATAGAAGCAGTACAACCGAACATCATCGAGTGGGGTTTTACCTGCTATTTCTTTTCCCTAGGCCATCAACTCCAGATTGGTTCTCCGGCTAATATGGACTTTTCAACCGATGAATTTCTATAACCTTTACCGCTGGATTCTCCTCGGCATCACCCTCTACAACGTTGGGAATGTCCTACTAACGGCCCTAGAATACCGCCAGTATTACGAAAAACTGCCCTTAAAATTGCGCCATTATTTACAACAAAAAACAGCCCGCATTCTTGGGGAAAAGATGAATACCTATAAAAAAGAATTGTGGGTAAATTTTGGCCTATTATTAATGCTAATTAGTTTAAACGGTATTTCCTTTATTATTTGAGCTGCAACCGATTAATAATCACTATCGGCGACACAGATGCCCTTACATTTAATGCCATTGGTTGCGGTGCGTTTGCAATGGGGACACAGCACCTTTTCTGATGTCGTTGTAGTTTCCTGGGTCGGTGCTGGTTGGGTCTTTTGGTTCTCAGTCATAGATGCTTAGGACAACTCAGTTTGGCAGGGCAATGGGTAAATCTGGTGCGCCCCTATTAATCCTAAAGAAAAACAAAAGATTGTTGCAATGGCAGATACCCGAAATGGAACCAGCCAAAATACTTGCTATGATTGCCTGTAACTAATTTGCTTAGAAAGCCCATAACGAGATTTGAACTCGTGACCTCTCCCTTACCAAGGGAGTGCTCTACCCCTGAGCCATATGGGCAATGTGGTGGGCCGAGCTGGATTCGAACCAGCGTAGACATAGTCAGCGGATTTACAGTCCGCCCCCATTAACCACTCGGGCACCGACCCACGTTTTTTGTTTTCACAGTTATCAATCCTAGCATAAAATTAAAATATTGCAAGGCGATCGCCAAATTTTTCTGGTAGCCTCCCAACCCAGCGCTTACCGATCAGAAAAACGGCTCGGTAAACCCGGTTCACGGGGGGCATAATCGCTCTCATCATAAATTTCACCCACCAGCTCTTCGAGTAAATCTTCTAGGGTGACAAGGCCCACTGTGCCCCCATACTCATCAACGACAATGGCAATGTGGAGGCGTTGTTGGAGCATTTCTTTGAGGAGATCAGCCACCCGCTTCGTTTCAGGGATATAAACGGGCGTATCCATCACAGAGCGCACAATCGCTGGGGTTTGAGTCTGGGGAGATTCTGGACAATGGAGACCCTTGAGGGCTTGCTTCAGGTTAACGATCCCGATGATGTGATCTTTGGATTGTTCTTGGACGGGAATGCGGGTGTAGCCGGTTTCGAGGCAAAGGTTGACCAACTCCTGGAGGGTGGCATCGTGGGCGATGGTTTGCATATCGATGCGCGGCTTGACGACATCTTTAACCATCATTTCATCGAGGAGAAGAGCATTCCCCAAAATGCGGCGGCGTTGCAGATCAAGCTTGCCTTTCCCTCCCAGGATTTCAATCATCAGTTGCAGTTCAGTGAGGGTTTCGCTGGTGGGAGAATTTTTATTTTGGCGGCCTTCAAAGATCTTGATCGTTTTCTCAGTGATGGTTTCAAAGATATAAATGATCCCCAAGGACGACAGAATACGTGACAGCCAATAGATCGGCGGCACCACGAAGGTAAAGGCCGAACGCACGTTGAGGATGGCGAGGGACTTGGGGGTAATCTCTGCAAAAATGAGGACGACAATGGTGACGACGGCCGTTGCAATCCCGATCCCGGCGTTCCCTAACCAAATCGCGAAGAGGTTACTGGTGAGAATCGCGGAGAAGTTATTAACGAGATTGTTCCCTAGCAGTAGGGTTGTGATGAATCGCGTCCGATTTTTAAGGACGATGCGGAAGATGCCCTGGGGATCGCCTTGGCGCTTGATTAGTCCTTCGAGTTTGAGGTTGTCAAAGGCAGTAATGGCGGTCTCAGAACCGGAGAAAAAAGCAGATAGGCAAATCATGACCACCAAAACAGCGAGATCAAGCCAGATTTCCCCCAATAGGGGGCTTGGTTTGCTAGATTCAGCAGCGGCGATCGCAAACAGAAAATTCAAAGTGTGTCGTAGGAGCTAGAGGTGACTGGATTAGTTTAGAACGAATAGGCGGTTGTGAGACCCCAGATCACCAGGGCGGCGATCGCCCCTAAAACTAAAACAGCAGAAACAGCAACGACAATGGGTTTATCTGCGCCGTCAAATTTCATGATGCCACGATTGAGATCAGACATAGTCGGTACAGCGGCTCCTTACCCGCTAAAGTCAAAGGATGATTGTTTATCTATTAAGGGTAGCGAAAACTGTGCCCCTTCACGCATCGAAAACGCAAAATATCAAGAAACGGGGAAAGGCGTGACGATGGTTTTCGGCTTGTTGAGGTGTTGGTAACGGCGATCGGCCTCTTTCCAGACTTTGCCATCCAGGGCGCTTTGTTCAATCAAACTAGCGAGACGGAGGGCCTTTAACGCCTGTTCCCCACCCACAGAAGGTTGTTCGCCCCCCCGGACACATTGCACAAAATGCTCTAGTTCGGCATGGAGCGGTTCGATATTACTGGTGTAAACCTGCTCGATCAAGCCATCCTGACGATAAAGCACTTGGCCGTAGTCGGTGGTGTAATTGGCGGTAGTTTGGCGGTGAATTTCGATCTCGTTGTTGAGAAAATCGGCTTCAGTGAGGGAATTTTGGCAGTGGGCGGCGATGGTGCGAATTTTGCGGTGGGTCACTTTACTCGCCGTGAGGGTCGCCACTATGCCGTTAGCGAAATTCAAGGTGGCTGTCACATAATCTAAGTGACTAGAATCATCTTTTTTTGAGCCAGTGGCCGTTAGTTGTACCACCGGAGAAGCGGCCATTTCTAAGAGCAGATCAATGTCATGGATCATTAAATCCAAGACGACGGAAACATCATTCGCCCGTTGGGAGTAGGGACTCATACGATGGGCTTCGATCGCCAAGAGTTTTTCGGTTTTGAGTACTTTGCTCAGTTCTTGGAAGGCGGGATTAAACCGTTCGATATGACCAACTTGGAGGATCACTTTATGTTCGGCGGCCGCATTCACAAGGGCTTCGGCTTCACTGATACTGGCCGCAATGGGCTTTTCGATCATCACGTGCTTGCCCGCTGCCATGCACTCTAGGCCCACTTGGTAATGGAGCTTGGTGGGAACAGCAATGCAAACCGCATCCACAAGGGGGAGCAGGGCATGGTAGTCCTCAAAGTAACGGATGCGATACTTGCTGGCGAGGTCTAAACCCCGTTCAACGTTGAGATCCGCGACGCCAATGAGTTCAACATCTTTGAGGAGGCTCAGGACACGGGTGTGGTGTTGCCCCATGTTGCCTACGCCAATCACGCCGATTCTGAGATTCGCATTGGGAGATAGACTGGACTGTAGTTGGGCCATAAGATTTAGGAAACTCCTTGAACTCCTCCACCGCAGATGTTGAGGGATGATATTGCCTCGCCACCTTTTTGACTACCGATGGTAGCACGGATATCTGGAGTCTAAAGAATTGATAAGTAGATTTTGTGGAACGGCAGAGGGCGATCGCCAATTGATCCGGCCTTGGGATAATTATCGGGGCGATCGCCCAGTTGTTGACAAATTGCCGAGCGATTTACCTTGTTTTTTCGACGCAAAATCGCGCCGGAAAGTTCGCTTCAGCAACTCGGTTAATGGTCGCCCTGGGCTTCGAGTTTAGCGAGGCGACTTTGTAGTTGTTTGTTGTCTTCTCGCAGTTTGTCGAGGTCTTCGCGCAATCCTTGAATCGCCTTGTCGGTGCTGAGCTTTTTCTGGAGACTGGTGACGGTTTCCTCGGCCCGCTGACGAACCCGTTTGTCTGGGGCTTGGTTGGCCAAGGTTTGCAGGAGACTGACGGCTTTGGGGTTTTCGATCTGGCCAAGGGCGCTCACAATGGCCACTTGGGTGAGGAAAAAGGTTTCGCGGGCGATCGCCTCTAAACGGTTGAGAATCACTTCGAGTTTGTCATTGGCTTGACCACTGGCAACGGTGCCAAGGGCGCGGATTGCGGCAAGGCGCAGGGGTTGCGGCACGCCTAGTTCGGTATAGGGCAGGATCAAGTCCACGGCTTCGGGAGCGGTTTTCATCGCTGCTAAACCCCCAATTGCGCCGGCACGGACAACTTCATTCCAACCTGCACGGGTTTCGAGAATTTGCTTGAGAAGATCACGGGTTTCGCCAGCTTTATCCGTTAATCCCACAGAGACCATCGCCCCTAGGGTACGGGCGGCGGTGGCTTCGGTGTAGTAGCTGGCATCTCCTGCCAATAGACAGGTTTTCACTGCTTCGTAGCTACTTTCGGTTTTAAATTTGCCGAGGCTGTCTAGGGTGGCCCGGCGCACACGGGGATGGCCATCTTGTAAACCAATCATTAAGGCCGTTTCCGCTTGGTTGAGTTGAATCGTCCCGAGGGCTTTGGCGATTTCGACCCGCACACCCCAAAATGCTTCTTCAGTCAGGGCTGTTTTTAGGGCGTTAACGGCTTCGAGGTTACCGTCCTTGGCGATCGCCACTGCAGCATGAATGCGAGAAATGGGATCGGGGTCATGGGTCAGTTGATTTTTTAGTTCCGCCATTGGGTAGGACAATTTCACTGTTTTTGTCCAATGGTTGCCCACATCAAAGCTGACAAAATCTGGTTTCCGGTCGAGGGGAAGATAAAAGGTGTGTTCTGCGTCGTTGAGTCTAAAGGTAAAGGTCTTTTGGCTAACCGTCTCCCCATCGAGATAGTTAAAAGCAATGGGAATTTTCAGATCGAAAAGCGCTTTTTCGTCTTTTTTCCCTTGGGTCTGTTTCACTGTTAGCTTGGCTAAACCCGTCTCCCCGTCCCAACTGTAGGACGCTTCAAAATCTGGATGTCCCCCCCGGAAGACATATTGGTCGAAGAGTGGAGCCAGGTTAAACCCAGTGGATGTTTCAATAGCTCTCAGTAAATCAACAGTTTCGACGGTCTGATGGGCGTGTTTTTGGACAAAATTTTGAATCGCTTTAAAGAACAATTCATCGCCGAGTACCGTGCGAATCATGTGGTAGACACAAGCGCCTTTTTCATAGAGGTGGCGATCATAGAGTTCAATGGGGGCGCGATAAACGTGGGTGACGATGGGGCGACGGTAACGGCTGCTGTCTTCGCTGAGATAGTTGCGCATTTGCTCTAGCAGATAATAGGCCGCCTCTTGTTTGCCATATTCATGTTCTGTCCAGAGCACCTCAGCATAGGTGGCCATGCCTTCTTTAAGCCAAGCGTGGCTCCAATGTTTAATCACCACCAGATCCCCAAACCATTGGTGCGCCAACTCGTGCAAGACGAGGGTTTCGGTGCGCTGATCATCGAGGCTCGCCCGCTCATCGAGTAAACAACGATCCGTTAACAGGGTGGTGGAGGTGTTTTCCATACCGCCGAAGATAAAGTCATCGACGCATACTTGGGCATATTTCGGGAATGGATATTGGTAGCCGTAGGTTTGACTGAGAAAATCCATCATCTGGGGGGTTTTTCCCATGCTGCGATCGCCATCGGCTTCGCGCCCTTTTTCCACGTAGTAAAGGACGGGGATTCCCTGCCATTCGGTTTTTGTTTCAGCAAAATCACCCACTGCTAAAGTGATTAGGTAGGAAGGGTGAATTTCCTTTTGATACCAGTGGTACTCCGTTTTATCCTTCTGCTCTGTGGTGGCAATCAGTTCTCCGTTGGAGATGGCCCGATAGGGATTAGCCACGCGAATTTTTAGTTCAGAGGTGGCAAGCTGGCCGGGGTAGTCAAAGCAAGGAAACCAAAACCGAGAATCTTCATCTTCCCCTTGAGTCCAGACCTGCACCGGCTTATCGGGGTAATGCTCATCCGGTTGAATGAAATAAATGCCCCGTTGGGGTTCCGTTAAACGGTAGGCGATCGCCAACTCAATTTTTTCCGTGGTGGTGGGTTTCAATAAGCGAATATTGAGGGTTTCGCCATCATAGTCAAAGGGTTGACTGACGCTGCCGATGCACACCGATTCAATGGCCATGTCCACCGCATCGAGGGTCAGGGAAGTCACCCCAGAGCGCACCGGCGCGAGGGTAATTGTGCAAGTCCCAAAGAGCGATCGCCTCGTCATGTCGAGATCCAAATCCAAAGAAATATGCTCCACCTGTCCCGGACGGTCGGGGTTGTAATGGGGTTTTGCGCCGGGCAACTCAAAAGAACGGGTCGTTTCTGTATCCACAAACGCTTCAAAATTAATTCCAGACATTTTGCTCGACATATCCTCAGGCTCAAAAGGCGATCGCCGCCCATAAAATTCACTCGTTTCAAATCATAACAATCCCGTAGGATAGCCAGCCAACCGTGCCCAGATATCCCCACTGCCTTCCCCAAAAACTTGCTGTCATAATGGGAAATAGCGTAAACATCAGAAAAATCAACCGCATATGACCCAGAATCCCCTCCTCATCGGCCACAGTCTGCCCCCCTTCACTGAGATCAAGGCAGAACACGTTGAACCCGCTGTGACAACCCTCCTGACGGAATTAGAGCAACAGGTCAGCGATCTTGAGACGAACCTCAAACCCACCTGGACAGACTTTGTCGAACCCCTCACCCAGCTCGAAGAAAAACTGATGTGGACTTGGGGGGTGATCGGTCATCTGATGAGCGTCAAAAACAGTACAGAACTGCGCGCCGCCTACGAAAAAATGCAACCCGCCGTGGTGCAATTTATCAACCGCTGGAGCCAAAGTCGCCCCATCTACGAAGGTTACAAAGCGATCCGCGAAAGCGACCAATGGGAAAAACTAGAACCCGCCCAGCAACGCATTATCGAAACCGCCCTCAAGGAAGCCGAACTCGCTGGGGTGAGCCTGGAAGGAGAAACCAAAGAGAAATTCAACGCGATCCAATTGGAATTAGCGGATCTCTCGACAAAATTTTCGAACAATGTTCTTGATGCCACTAAGGCCTTTAAGCTCACACTAACCAGTAAAGAAGATGTGGCAGGTTTACCCGACAGTGCCCTGAGCCTCGCTGCCCAAACCGCCCGCAGCGAAGGAGCCGAAAACGCCACCCCAGAAAATGGCCCCTGGGTGATCACCCTCGATTACCCCAGCTATCTCCCCTTTTTGAAATATGCCGAAAACCGGGAACTGCGGGAAAAAGTTTATAAAGCGGCGGTTTCAAAGGCTTCCTCTGGGGAATTTGATAATCACCCCCACATTGATCGCATCCTTGAGTTGCGTAAACAGAAGGCCCAAATTTTAGGGTTTGAAAATTACGCTGAACTGAGTCTGGCCCGGAAGATGGCACCGAATGTGGCCGCCGTTGAACAACTCATGGAAGAGTTGCGCCAAGTGAGCTTTACTGCAGCAAAAAAGGAATTGGCTGAACTCACGACTTTTTCGGGACAACCGGAGTTGAAACATTGGGATATCGCCTATTGGTCTGAGAAACAAAAGGAAGCAAAATTTGGGTTCAATGCCGAAGAATTGCGCCCTTACTTTTCCCTTGGGCGAGTATTAGCTGGTTTGTTTGATCTCGCGCAACGTTTGTTTTCCGTCGAAATTACCGCTGCCGATGGCGAGGCCCCCGTATGGCATGAAAATGTGCGTTATTTCAAAATTAATGACGAGTCTGGTGAACAAATTGCCAGTTTTTACCTCGATCCCTACAGTCGTCCAGCAGAAAAACGCGGTGGGGCTTGGATGAATGATTGTGTGGGTCGCGCCAAAATGGTGGTCAATGGTCACACCGTTACCCGTTTACCTGTGGCTTATTTGATCTGTAACCAGACGCCTCCCGTGGATGGTAAGCCCAGCCTCATGACCTTTGGGGAAGTGGAAACTCTCTTCCATGAGTTTGGCCACGGTTTACAGCATATGTTGACCCATGTGGACTACCCCGGTGCAGCAGGCATTAATAATGTCGAGTGGGATGCGGTGGAGTTGCCCAGCCAGTTTATGGAAAATTGGTGCTACCACCGGGAAACCTTATTCGGGATGGCCAAGCATTACGAAACAGGCGAAACACTCCCAGAGCATTATTATCAGAAGCTCCTGGCCGCCCGCACCTATATGAGTGGCTCGGCAATGTTACGGCAGTTGCACTTTAGCTTGCTCGACATTGAGCTGCACGCAAAATATGATCCGGCCAGTGGTGAAACCCCCGAACAGGTGCGCGATCGCCTGGCAGAAACCACCACAGTGATGAAGCCATTGCCAGAAGATTCTTTCCTCTGTGCCTTTGGCCATATCTTTGCTGGGGGTTATGCGGCGGGCTATTACAGCTACAAGTGGGCGGAAGTGCTCAGTGCGGACGCGTTTGCAGCGTTTGAAGAGGCTGGTCTCGAAGATACGGTGGCGATCGCCGATGTGGGTAAAAAATTCCGTGAAACAGTTCTTGGTTTAGGTGGCAGTCTCCACCCATTGGAAGTGTTCAAAAAATTCCGGGGTCGGGAACCGCAAACAGAACCCTTGCTTCGTCACAGTGGTCTATTGCAAACGGCTTAATCTTATATAATTTAATGATTTTAAAAAAGGCTTTTGGAATATTCCAAAAGCCTTTTGAGGTTAGAAAATAGTTTAAAATAAAGAGCTTAAAAAGGCCTTTCCCCTTTAAGAAGACGCACAATCCAACTGTCTGGCATGAAACTAGAGATCTCTAGAAGCGCCATATTCAGGTTGACCTCTAGGTCTCTATTCTGAATGTCAATGATCATGTTCTCAAACAGTTCTAATGGCACACGGTATTCCATTCCAAATTCCACAAAGGTTGTGTGATTGCAGTAGTTGTATTTGTCTAGCTCCGCCTGACCAACTTTTCCACTGACCCCTGGTGATTCTGGATCCCGCAATAGAGAGAAATGAGTGCCGGGATTGCCTACCACGAGCTGGTTCATGTTCTTCATCCGACTCGCAAAACTTGTACCCGTTTCATAAAGAAAGGCAACACAATAACGTTTATCTTTTTGAATAATGACCAAATTATCTGGGGTCTTCTTCTTCGGGATCTTCAGACAGTCAATGTCAAAGCCATAAAGCTTGTGGCACGTCGTCAGAACAGTCTGGAGGCAACTGCGGTCTTCTCCTGTCGTAATAATCCTCTTATCATGATTCCGATAACCTGCTTCTAAAGCCTGTTTCTGAGCTTTGAGGTAGTCATATAGGATATGTACCTCAGTGTTAACCACGGGTGCCTGGGAACCATTGACAGAAACTGGTTGAGGACTTGGTGGATGTGAGGGAGTAACGGCTTCCGTCTTTTGAATTAACAAAGCATTCAGTTTTTTTGAAAGTTCTTCGACCGTTTTACTCACCTGCGAAAGACCCTGGGAGATCTCAAAGATAATTTGGGTATTGGTCTGCTGTTGCTGGGTCAGAACCAAAGATGGTACCGGAATACCATCACGTTTAAACCGATAATAATCAGCGGCTCTGTTAATCACTTTCCGAATGACTCGCTGATTTAATATTTCTTCTTTCTCTTCAGGGGTAAAAATGTCGCTAACTGAAAATGGTAGCCCCTCCAGTTGTACTTCCAAAAGACGCTCAAGGGTCGCCCGGTCTGGGGAATTCACAGTAAGTTGAATTTGACCCTGGCGATCTATTACGGAACCATCAAGTCTTTCCTGAAATGTTCTCCAACTTTCAGGAAACATGATCGAGATGAAAAGACTATTGTTCACATGGGTAAAGAGTTCCCTAAAACCTTCACCAAAGGCCGTAAGCAAGTTAGCATTTTCTTCATAAGCAAGGCTTTCAAGCTGGTCAAAGACGATTATCAAAGGCTCATCCAAAAGAGACAGCTTACCAAAAACCACTAAAGCTTCTTGACCTAAAGTTTCTCGGGTTGTCTGGGTATCCCATTTCTCATCTACCAAGCCTACTGATTCGAGTTCCTGGGGTTCAAGTTCATAACCTGCTAACCACCGTTTAATCCAAAGCTTGCGATTTGGATCAGTGTAACGACAATACCGGAGAATTCCTCTAAGAACTTGAGCTGATAATCCTGAAGCATTGTAAGTAAATTGCCACCACTGTTCTACTTTCCTCTCGATATAATCCCAGAAGTCCCGTTTACGATTTGTATCTTCAGATCCTAGCTTTTCAAAGACTTCTAAGGGGTTTCCTTCCAGTGCTTCAAGAACTTCGGCTTCCCTTTGACTATTAGGCAGTGGAATATTCTGACGGTTGATAATTTTCGATAGGAAATGGGCCAGGAGATGATCAAGTTGGGTATATTCTGTATCCCCTACTCTCTCAATCAAGGATTCCAAAACCCGACTGTAAATATGGAATAGAACTCCCTCTGGATTATTGGGGTGGTTGATAAAGAACAAACGGTTCCGTTCTAATCGTTCTTGGGCCAAGCGCATCATCAAGTGACTTTTACCTGTGCCTGGTTCCCCAGTGATCACAACACCTCGGCTTTGGCGATTTGGATCATTCTTAATTTCTTCTAAGACCGACTTTAGAGCTTCGTATTGCTGCTGAGAGACGCTCTTGAGGTCTGGGTGGGTCTGAAATGGGTTATCGACTCGACTACTTCCAAATGGATTCTGATAGGGCTGAAGTAACTGTCTGAGGTCGGTTTGAGTCGTCATATGCTTGTAGAGCTGGTAGGTAAAAAGAGCATCGTAGCGGGCTGCATGGGCGTGATCTTCCGAGAAATATTGCCCATATAGCTTGAGGTGTAGGCGAAGACTTAAGTCCCCTAATGAATAAAATCCTAAGTCAGGGTAAGTTTGCTTCGCAAGATCATAGGTGCAAATCCAGGTACAACTTGGTTCTTGCTGCCCTGAAAAACCATAGCTTTTTTGAATGATGCTACGGTCATGAACCGCTTTATGGCAGACGATCGCCTTTCCTTCGGCAAGCTCTCTAAATTCTTCCAGAATGAGATTGAGGGTTTTTAGGTTGAGATATTGGTCTTCGTTACCGACTGCCCCCTCAACTATTGCCTCGTAAATGAGCTTACCTTCGTGGTTGATAACAGCAATTTCCCGGAGAATGTCTTTTCCTTCGGTATCGACAACAATAAAATCGCGAGGGAGCATAGAAAACAGTATCGTCAAACAGCCTGATTAGATTGAATCTAACCAATTTTCCTCTGAATCAGAATCAGCACCAACATAGGCTGGCGGGTTCGTTTCTCTGGTCGGGTATTCTACGCCATTGGTTGTTTGCTCCGGCTCATCTGTCCCAAACCATTGGTCATCGGGTTGTTCGGCATCAAAGGGAACAGTCGTCTCATCTTCGCCCCAGTCGTCATCAGATTCATCGGGTTCAGTTTCTACGACCACAATTTCATCCGGTGCGACGACAGGAAGAATTTCAGCATCTGTTGTTATGGATGTCTCTTCCGGTTCTGGGGGTTGTTCTTCTAGTTCTGCGGCGATCGCCTCTGGCATTGTCTCCGGAATGGCCTCTAGGACTTCCCGTTCCGGTCGCTGCCGATCAAAAACCAAAGCACCATCAACGCAATCGACCAAAATGCGATCGCCTTCCATAAAGTCTGTTTCTAAGATGCGGTTGGCGATCGGGTTTTCTAGTTCCCGTTGGATTGCCCGTTTTAAGGGTCTAGCCCCAAAGGTTGGATCATAGCCCGCTTCCACCACATGATCGAGGGCTGCATCTGTGAGCGATAAGGTAATTTTTTGATCCGCCAGTAGTTTTTCAATTCGGTGAATCTGCAGTTTGACGATTTCGCGCAATTCATCCCGCTTCAGGGTATGGAAAATAATCAGCTCATCAATGCGGTTGAGAAATTCCGGGCGGAAATTTTTCCGTAATGATCCTGTCACCTTATCCCGCATTTTGTCGTAGTTCGCATCATCCCCCGACAAACTCAGGATAAATTCACTGCCGATATTGCTCGTCATCACAATGATCGTATTGCGAAAATCCACCACCCGCCCTTGGGAATCCGTGATCCGTCCGTCATCCAACACCTGCAACAGGATATTAAACACATCCTTATGGGCTTTCTCGACCTCATCCAGTAGCACCACCGAATAGGGACGACGCCGCACCGCCTCCGACAGCTGCCCCCCTTCCTCGTAGCCCACATAGCCAGGAGGGGCACCAATCAAACGGGATACCGCATGTTTTTCCATGTATTCGGACATATCAATGCGTACCATCGCTTCTTCACTATCAAAAAGGAAGGCAGCTAAAGCCCGCGCTAATTCTGTTTTCCCGACCCCGGTCGGCCCCATAAACATAAACGAACCGATCGGACGACTGGGATCTTTCATCCCGGCCCGGGCGCGACGAATCGCTGCCGAGACAGCTTCAACCGCTTCCTGCTGCCCGATTACCCGTTCGTGTAAATGACCTTCGAGTTGCAGGAGTTTTTGCCGTTCCGATTCCATCAAACGATTCACGGGAATCCCCGTCCAACGGGCAACAATTTCGGCGATATCGGCTTCCGTGACCTGCTCCCGTAACATGGCATCCCCAGCCGCTTGGATTTCCAGCAGCTTGACTTCTTTTTCGCTCAGTTCTGCCTGTAACCCTTCTAAACGACCATATTTCAACTGAGCCGCTTTGTTAAGGTCGTAGGCCCGTTCGGCTTGCTCCACCTGGAGGCGTAGTTGTTCTTCCTCTTCCTTGAGGGAATTAATTTCGTCAATGAGATTTTTCTCGGCAAGCCATTGGGATGAAAGATCCTTTTGTTGAACTTCTAGGCTTTTGATTTCTTCGTCAATGCGGTCTAAACGTTCCTTAGAGGCGAGATAGGCGGGGGAAGTGGTGCCGAGTTGTTCTTCGCCTTTGAGGGAAAGTTGTTCCATCTGGAGTTGCATTAAGCGGCGATCGATCGCTTCGAGTTCGACGGGTTTGGAGGTGATCTCCATTTTCAGTTTTGCGGCAGCTTCGTCGACGAGATCGATCGCCTTATCGGGAAGAAAACGGTCAGTGATGTAGCGGTTAGAAAGGGTTGCAGCGGCCACGAGGGCGGAGTCGGTAATGTTGACGCCGTGGTGGAGTTCGTAGCGTTCCTTTAGGCCCCGCAGAATGGAAACGGTATCTTCGACGGTGGGCTGCTGGACGAGTACCTGCTGGAAACGTCGTTCCAGGGCAGGATCTTTTTCAATATGTTTGCGGAATTCGTCGAGGGTCGTTGCCCCAATACAGCGTAATTCACCCCGCGCCAACATGGGCTTGAGGAGATTCCCCGCATCCATGGAACCGTTGGCAGAACCTGCGCCGACAACGGTATGGACTTCATCGATAAAGAGAATGATTTGTCCGTCAGATTGGGTGACTTCCTTAAGGACAGACCGCAGGCGCGCTTCAAATTCGCCCCGATATTTTGCACCAGCGATTAACGACCCCATATCGAGGGACATCAACTGGCGGTTTTTGAGAGATTCAGGCACATCACCATTCACAATCCGTTGGGCCAAACCTTCGGCGATCGCCGTTTTACCGACCCCCGGTTCACCGATCAAAACCGGATTATTTTTCGAGCGCCGAGAAAGCACCTGGATCACTCGCCGAATTTCGTCATCCCGCCCAATTACTGGATCGAGTTTGCCATCTTTCGCTTGTTCCGTGAGATCGCGCCCATATTTACTCAGGGGGCTACCACCATAGGAACTACCACCCTCTTCTTGGTTCTGGGCGGTGACTTTTTGGGTGCCCTTGAGGGCTTTGATCTTGAGTTCGAGATCCTGGGGGTCGAGGTTGAAACTTTTCAGCGATCGCCGCCCGATCCGCTCATCCTCCGCAAAGCCCACCAGCAAATGCTCAACAGAAATAAAATCATCCTGCCAACTGTTACGACAGGCTTCGGCCCGGTCTAACATCACATCTAAACCTTGACCGAGATAGAGCTGATCGCCCCGCATTAGTTTGGGCTGTTGCTGGGCAAACCGTTCTAACTGCTGCTGGAGCCTGATCCCATCGACACCTGTCTGGGTCAAAATCGTTTGGGCCAATCCCTGTTCCTGCTCCTGCTCTAGCAATGACAAGAGTAGATGTTCCACCTCAAGATTTTGGTGTCTGTAGCGACGGGCGATCTCCTGTGACTTGACGATCGCATCCCAAGCTTGTTCGGTGAATTTGCTGGAATCAGTGGGCTGCATCAGTAGTTTGTTTTGGCGTTAACGGTTTTTATCAGCACAGTATAACAAGTTGCTGATTGTCCCTTGGGGGCAGTGCGAAAATTTCCCCGATCCAAATTTAGGTAAAAATACGGATTTATTTTCCTCAGAAAATCATTGAAACTGAGATCTTCTTTGTGATATGAACGCAAAGTTTATCCCCTTTACTCGGAGTGTAAGGATAAAAAGAATGAAAAAATTGGGTACTCACCTTGTGGTGGATGGTTGGGGTTCCCCTGCGAACCTCCTCAATGATCCCGAAGGTATCCGTCGGGCCATGATCGAAGCGATCGCCGCCGGAGAAGCGACTCTAATTGATCTTTGTGTCCATCAATTCAGTCCCCACGGTGTAACAGCCACCGCAACCCTTGCTGAGTCCCACATTGCCATTCATACCTGGCCCGAATATGGGTACTTTGCGGCTGATCTTTTCTTTTGTGGTCGCGGCAAACCCGTTGAAGCCATGAAATTCCTCCAGCAGGCGCTACAGGCAACGGAATGTAAAATGACCGAATTTGATCGCGGTTTCCCCAAAGAAATTTTGGTGCCCTCCATGGCTGCGGCGATCGCCTAAATAATCTAACGACTGCCCCAGAGCGAGCTTAAATTTCTCCGGCAGTCCAGTTATTACTGAATAACTCAATAAGTTTAGATGCCCCTCTATGTCCCCCAGACGAGAGGGGTTCCTTGTTTTTGTGCAACAAAATGGCAGTCCCATCAAGAAACCGTCACAATTTTGGCTGTCCAAATGAATCCTTCATCATGGTCTTAACTAAAGGCGATCGCCTCCGCAGACCCTACATTAAAAGTCTTTAGCATTCTCTTAGAGAGCTTGTGATGGCGCAAAAGATAACAACCTCGATTAGGGAAATTACCCAAGCCCCTTGATACAGAGACGCAAACGCCCTTTGATAGAATGTAGCTCATCCAATGGCCGCCATTTCTATGGAAAATCACCCCACCGACCCCCAACGACAGCCCGAAAAAACCCAGATCTCGATCCATATTGATCCAGAAGTCCTCGATCAGATCAAACATCTTACTAACGACCCCAGCAAAGTGATCGAAACTGCCGTTAAGCAGTGGCTCCGGGGCGAACGGGTCCGCGATGATGAACTGACCCGACGGTTTCGGCGCAATCCTCCAGTTCCGCCCAAGGGGGAATGGAACGATTAAGAAAGGTAAGTATATTGTTGTTAAGCTGGCCTTTACCCCCAAAGTTGTTAGTCATAATGGGCCTTTGTCAGCCATCAAGAAAAAGTCCGATAAAATCCCCAATAGGGTTTGATTTTCCCAAAAGCGCACCGCGCAGCGGATCTCATTGCGATCGCCTGGGCTAGTCATCAAATACCCGGACTTAATCTCGACAATATTCACTCAATGCCTCCATGGGTTGTTTTCCGCCTCAACTACCAGCAGATCAACGGCAGCACTTCGCCTATTGGCAAGCCCTCAACGCAGAAATTATCTGGCTCCAGGACAACATGGGGGTTTGTACCGCTTTTTTTTGGCAATGGGCAGAAACCTTTGGTTGCCAACCCCAGGCGATGGTGGCAACAGAAATGTTTCAGCAATGGATCACGGTAGACAACGCTATCTATACAACTGCTCTGCAACGGGTGGGTCAGGGGGGCCTCCCCGAAACCCTAGACGGTACTTTTCAATGGGCCGACCAGACTTTCCCCCTCAAGCTTTTCGTCACTGCCATCAGCGCGGAACAACTGTTGGTGGTGGGTTTCCCCCAGGCTGTTGCCCCCAGTTCCCTCTCTCCCCTGTCCTCCCAAAAAGCCCTCAGTCGCATTGCTCGCAAGATCCGCAATACCTTTGACCTGACGGTGATTCGTCAAGAGGCGATGAATGGCCTAGGTAAAACTTTACAGGTGAGTCGTTGTTTATTGTTGACCGCCGATGCAACCCAAAGCCGATTTCAGGTCGAAGCAGAATATCGTTGCAGCTCGGTTCCCTCCTGTCTTGGGGCCAGTTGGCGATCGCCCGATAGCCCAGTCCTCGAAGAAATTTATCAAACTCAAGTTCCCCAATCCCTAAAAACCCTTTGTTCGGCTCTGGCCGACAGTCAAGCGGTGCTTATCTTGCCTACCCTCTACCAAGGTAGTGTCAATGGTTTTATCTGTCTGCAACAGTGCGATCGCCCCAGGATTTGGCAGGAAGTCGAACAGGAATTTGCCCAGGAGCTCGCCGAACAACTAGGAACGGCGATCGCCCACGCCACCCTGTACCAAGAACTCGAACAACTCCACCAAGCCGCTACCGAAGCTGCCCGCCTCAAAAACGATTTCCTTGCCAACACCACCCATGAACTCCGCACCCCCCTCAACGGCATCATTGGTTTTCTGACCCTAGTCCTCGATGAAATGGCCGATAGCCGCGCTGAAGAATTAGATTTCATTGCCGCCGCCCACGAAAGTGCCCTCCACCTCCTGAACCTGATCAACGACATCCTCGACATTGCCAAAATTGAATCGGGCAAACTCGACCTCGATCTCCAGCCCATTAGCCTAGGAGAACTGCTCGATAACCTCAATAACTTTGCTCGGCCCCAACTACAGATCAAAAATCTCACTTGGGAAATGTTGGTGCCCGAAAGCCATGACGACATTGTTCTCTATGCCGACTACCAGCGCATTTTTCAGGTGCTCCTCAACCTCGTGGGCAACGCGATCAAATTTACCAATACTGGCGGCATCACCATTAATGTTGAATTGGTTTTTAAACCCGTTAGCCACAACGGTCAACAATTTCCAGGCATGGTCAAAATCAGCGTGATCGATACGGGGATTGGCGTGGCCCTGGATATGCAATCTAAGCTCTTCCAAAACTTTTCCCAAGTCCGGGGTGGCCATACCCGCAAATATGGCGGTACAGGGTTAGGGCTTGCCATTTCCAAGAAACTGGTCGAGGCTTGTGGTGGCAAAATTTCTTTCTACAGTATGGGAGAAGGCCTCGGATCGACGGTCACTTTCTCGGTACTTCTCCAGCAAAAACCCGTGCTCAAACAGCCCAAGCATCAGGATCCCCAAGTGATTATCTAGGCCGCACCGCCCCCGGCAAAACGTTACAATAGAGACTAAATATTAAAGAAACATTACATTTAGCAGACCGGAAAATACGTGGATACAGCTTGGCAGTTTGATTCGATTGAAGCGGCATTGGGCGACATCAAAGCCGGACGGGCCATCGTTGTCGTAGACGATGAAAATCGTGAAAATGAGGGGGACATCATTTGTTCGGCCCAGCATGCAACCCCAGACATGATTAACTTCATGGCCGTGGAAGCGCGGGGACTAATTTGTTTAGCCATGACAGGCGATCGCCTCGATGCTTTGGATCTGCCTTTGATGGTTCACAAAAATACCGACAGCAACCAAACCGCCTTTACGATCAGCATTGACGCCCATCCGCGCCTGGGGGTCACCACAGGGATTTCTGCCGAAGACCGTTCCCGGACGATCCAAGTAGCTATTGATCCCACCTCGCGCCCAGAAGACCTCAATCGTCCCGGTCATATTTTTCCCCTCCGGGCCCGGAGCGGTGGCGTCCTCAAGCGTGCAGGCCACACCGAAGCCGCGGTGGATCTGTCCCGTTTAGCGGGTTTATACCCAGCAGGGGTCATTTGCGAAATCCAAAATAATGATGGTTCCATGGCGCGGCTACCGGAACTCATCGAATATGCCCGGAAATTTAACCTCAAAATTATTAGCATTGCCGACTTGATTTCCTATCGCCTCGAAAATGACCGTTTTGTCTACCGTGAGACTGTCACGAAGCTCCCCACGGAGTTTGGTCAATTTGAAATTTATGCCTACCGTAACACCATGGATGGCACAGAACATGTGGCCATTGTGAAGGGTGATCCCAAGGATTTTGCCGATCAACCTGTGATGGTGCGCGTCCATTCAGAATGTTTGACGGGGGATGCCCTCGGTTCCCTGCGCTGTGATTGTCGAATGCAACTCATTGCCGCCCTTAAAATGATCGAAAATGCTGGTCAAGGGGTAGTGGTCTATCTGCGTCAGGAAGGGCGCGGCATTGGCTTAATTAATAAGCTCAAGGCCTACTCATTGCAGGATATGGGTTTGGATACGGTGGAGGCCAACGAACGACTCGGTTTTCCGGCGGATCTGCGGGACTACGGCATGGGGGCACAAATGCTCAACGATCTTGGCATCCATGCGATTCGCCTGATTACGAATAATCCCCGCAAAATTGCTGGCCTAAAGGGCTATGGCCTAGAGGTGGTCGATCGGGTACCGCTTCTGATTGAGAGTAATGATTTTAATACCCGCTATCTCAATACCAAGGCCCAAAAGTTGGGGCACATGCTCCTGCAAACCCACCTCGCCACCATCGCCCTCCGTTGGCAAGGAAAAGACAATGTTACCCAGCGCTATGAGCATTTAGAACGGCTCCGTCACCTGACCCAAGCACAACATTTATTGGTGCGGGAGGAAGCCCGTCCGGTGGCTAGTGCGGTCTTTTCCAATGCGCCGCTAATCGTTCATCTAGGCTTCGACCAGGCTAAATTGGCCCGCGCAGATTGGTACACCGATACGCAACATCCCTACCTTCAGGCGATCGCCACCCTCCTCAGCGACATTGCCCAATGGGAGGATCTCACGGAATTAGAGTTTATGATTGCCACAGGAGACGACCCGATGACTGGGTTACAAATTCAACTCGACCGTGAATTTTTGGCCTGGCCCCAGCTCCCAACCTTTATCCAAGCGGCCCCCGTCAAAACCCAGACGATCTACCACTTTCAGCAACCAAAATAATCATTTTCGTAGGGGGTTGTTTGCCGCTGAAATATCGCCTGGATCTGCCTTTCGTCGGCTTGTAAAAATCCTTTGGCAGCTTTCCGGAGAAATTACGATACCATAAGTACGATTGAACTCAGAAAACCAATCACCTTTTACCCATTACGCCACGTTGATCGAGGTAACCATGTCAGCCATCACCAATAATCCCGACAAAGAAAAGGCCCTAAACCTAGTGCTCAACCAAATCGAGCGCAACTTTGGTAAAGGGGCGATTATGCGGTTGGGGGATGCCGCCCAGATGAAGGTCGAAACCATCCCCAGTGGAGCATTGACCCTAGATCAGGCAATGGGCGGTGGCTTCCCACGCGGGAGAATCGTTGAAATCTATGGCCCGGAAAGTTCTGGGAAAACCACGGTCGCTCTCCATGCGATCGCCGAAGTCCAAAAAGCAGGGGGTGTGGCTGCCTTTATTGATGCAGAACATGCCCTTGATCCGACCTATTCGGCGGCCCTGGGGGTCGACATCGAAAATTTGCTGGTGGCCCAACCCGATAACGGTGAATCTGCCCTAGAAATTGCCGATCAATTAGTCCGTTCGGCAGCTGTGGATCTGATTGTGATTGACTCGGTGGCGGCTCTGGTGCCCAGGGCAGAGATTGAAGGGGAAATGGGCGATGTGCAGGTGGGTCTCCAGGCTCGTCTCATGAGTAAAGCCCTCCGCAAAATTGCTGGGAATATGGGGCGTTCGGGTTGTACGGTGATTTTTCTCAATCAATTGCGCCAAAAAATTGGTATTAGTTATGGCAATCCAGAGGTGACCACCGGGGGAACCGCCCTCAAATTCTATGCTTCCGTGCGCCTCGATATCCGACGCATTCAAACCCTCAAGAAAGGAGGAGAAGGGGAATTTGGGATTCGCTCGAAGGTCAAGGTTGCCAAAAATAAGGTTGCGCCACCGTTCCGTATTGCCGAATTTGACATTATCTTTGGCAAAGGGATCTCTAGTGTGGGCTGTATGTTAGACCTCGCAGAACAAACAGGCGTCATTACCCGAAAAGGCGCTTGGTACAGCTACGAAGGAGATAATATTGCCCAGGGTCGGGACAATGCGGTGAAGTATTTAGAAGAAAATCCCGATGTTGCCGCCATCGTCACCCAAAAAGTCCGGGAAAATCTCGATATGAGCTCCATGGGTTTCGGGGATGAGCACCACACCGCCGAAGAGGAATAGTCATTTCTGTTGCGGCAAATATTGATGATCCAAACAATCGCTTGAGACAAGGGGCAAATAAAAGCCTCTTTTTTCTTGGGAATCCGGGAAACAAGCAGCAAACAACAGCATAATTTAGTGGCGTGCTAGAATCGGATGCGTCATTTTGAAAAAAAAACGTTACGTTCACTATGGGTATTCGTTTCTCTCGTTGGTTAGTGGGTTGCGGTGTGGCGATCGCCCTCGGCGTCTTGTCCCCTTCAGTCACTTGGGCTAACCCCCAACTCAATGCCTTCCTCGAACAGGGAAATGAACAACTCAAAAACAGGAATTTTGCCCAAGCAGTCCAGCAGTACCGCCAGGCCCTCACCCTAGAAGCGAACAACGCCCGGATCCATGGTGCCCTCGGCTATGCCCTCTCCCAACTGGGCAATTATGCAGAGGCGGTGACGGCCTATCGCCAGGCAGCGGAATTAGAAGACGATAATGCGGAGTTTTTTAATGGCCTCGGTTTCAATCTAGCCCAAAGCGGCGATGACCGCAGTGCGATCAATGCCTACCAGCGGGCCACCCAATTGCAACCGGATAACCTCGCCTATAGCCTAGGTTTAGCGACTGTCCAATTTCGGGTCGGAGACTATGAACAGGCCCTGGTGGCCTACCGTAAGGTTTTGGCCAAGGACAGCAACAACACCATGGCGCTGCAAAATAGTTTAACCAGTCTGCTGCAGTTGGGACGCAACCAAGAAGCGGCGGTTCTGTTTCCTGATTTGCTGCGCCAACGGCCCAATGATGCGGAACTGAGAATTAAGGCAGCGGTAACTTGGTTTGGTCTCAATGATCCTGACCAGGCGATCGCCTTCTTGGAAGAAGCCCGCCGCCTCAGTACCCGGGACAGTGGGATGCAAATTCGGGTCGGGAAAATCTATGAAACCCAAAATTTAATCCCCCAGGCGATCGCCGCCTACGAGCAGGCCAGTTTTGTCGATCCCCAATCCCGCGAAGCTTTTGCGCTGTACGGGTCGGCGGCGATGAAGACCAAAGATTATATCAATGCGATTATTGCCTACCGCGCCCTGACGGAATTGTCCCCCACGGATCCGGCGGCCTTTTACAATTTTGCGGTGGCCCTCCAGGGGCGACGTCGTTCCCGTGAAGCCCTCGAAGCCCTCGAAATGGCGCGGGATCTCTACCAACAACGGGGCGATCGCCGGGGCGTCAATATTACTGAATCCTTGATGGCGGCGATCCAAGAAGACTAGGCACTGCGCCAGTCACGATCACCATGCGTTACCGACGGTTTGGGAAAACAGAACTAGACATCTCGATTTTTTCCCTGGGAACAATGCGGGCCTTAGATAGCAGCGAAACCATGACGGCAACGCTACAGCGGGCTTGGCAGTTGGGGATTAATCATTTTGAAACGGCACCGAGCTACGGAACGAGTGAGCGTCTGTTGGGGCAAGCCTTTCGGGAATTGGGTCTACCCCGGTCGAAATTTTTTCTCACCAGCAAGGTGTTACCTAAGGGTAGTGCGGCGGCAATTGAGCGAACCATCATGGCTTCTTTGGAAAATTTAGGCACCGATTATTTAGACTGCTTGGCGATCCACGGCATCAATACACCGGAACATCTCCAGTGGTTTTTAGAGACGGGTCTGGAGCCGCTCCAACAATTGCAACGGCAAGGCAAATTTCGCCACCTTGGTTTTTCAACCCACGGCCCCCTGGCGTTGATCCTTAAAACCATCGAAACAGGCTATTTTGAATTTGTTAACCTCCATTACTATTACTTTTTTCAGCGCCATGCCGAGGCGATCGCCCTCGCTGCGGCAAAGGATTTAGGGATTTTTATCATTTCCCCTGGAGATAAAGGAGGCCAACTGTTTACCCCCCCAAAAACCCTCCAGACCCTCTGCCAACCGGACACGCCTTTAGAACTCACCTATCGTTTTTTGTTAGGCGATCACCGCATTACAACCCTCAGCTTTGGGGCAGCCAATCCCAGCGAATTGGATGTTCTGGTGCCCCTCGTTGACCAAAATCAGCCCCTCACCCCCCAGGAACAACAGCGCCTCACAAACCTGAGCCAGCACCAACACCAACGCCTCCAGGGGACAGAATGCCACCAATGTTACGCTTGCTTACCCTGCCCTGAAGCAATTGCGATTCCCGAAATCCTCCGCCTCAGGAATTTGGCGATCGCCTACGATATGCAAAGTTACGGCGAATGCCGCTATCAAATGCTCGAAAATGCGGGCCATTGGTTCCCTGGGAAAAAAGGCAATGCCTGTACAGAATGTGGCGATTGTCTACCCCGTTGTCCCAGCCAACTGCCTATCCCTCAACTGCTCCAGGAGGCACACCAGCGCTTGAACGGAAAGCCGCGCCGCCGTCTTTGGGAAACATGATTTTGATTTTTGCGCACATTGGCGGATGTATTCAACCTGTTAATGACAGTTCAATTTTTATGGGGATTACCATCAGTAAAAATTGGCAATTCAATTCAGCAAAATGTCGGATTTTCTCTCTTTTTAGAAGGTAAAGCGCAGCCAATCACCTAAAAGCCGAGTAGAATTTAGCCCCTGAAGGGTTCATCGAAATTTAATTATTTTCGTCGTTCGTCAGTTGATTCGTTTGGGGAAATCTGAAAATTGACCAATTCCTCTCAGGCTTTTTCGTCGATGGTACAACCGGAGTTAGAACTGCTCCAAGCCCTGAACCCGAGTGCCTTTGATCAGGTGTTGTTATCTTTGGCTTTTTTTGCGCTCCGTCAAAGCAGTTATCGTCACGGTGCTTTTTTGGATGCGGCGGCAACGGCGGCTAAATGTGCGGTCTATACCACCTATGTGGAACAGGGGGGGAATCTGCGCATGACTGGTCACCTGCACCACATCGAACCGAAACGGGTGAAAGCCATTGTCCAGGAAATTGAGCAGGGCCTCCAGACGGGCCAACGGTTGCAGCATGCCGCTTTCCAGGAACCCACTTACCTGACCGAGTTACCCCAGGTTTGGTTAGGGCAATATCCTTGGCATCGCTCCCAACCCCGGTTAACGGGCGATCGCCTCAGCGAAGAGCAACAGACCTACCTAGAGGCGAAACTGCCCCCAGATCTGCCGGCAGCCCAGGGGATCTCCTCCGCCGAATTTGCTGATCTCATTGCTTTTTTGCACCAACAGGCCCAAGGAAACTCCCCAGGCGATCGCTCCTTGCCCCTCAGTGAAGCCCTCGCCGAACATATCAAACGCCGCTTGCTCCACGCCGAGACCGTGATGCGCCTCGATAACCCCTGGGGGATGCCCTATTACATCCTCTTAAGCCCTACTTATGGCGGCCCCGACAGCCCAACAAAAGCCCCCCATTCCCTCCTCGAAGATGCCGCCCACTTTTTGCGCCTCAGCCACGCCTGGACAAAGCAACAACACAACGTCATGCGGATCTTTGAATCCCTCAACATTGCCCCCGCTGACTTGTCCCAGGCCCAGACAGAGCTACATGAATTCATGCGACACTGGGCGGGGAAATACCACCAACGGGGCAAACCCACCATGGCAATTCACATGATGTTTGGCCCCAAAGACCATTCCCTTTCCTGAATCTGAGAATTTCCTCGCTTTCCCAAACGATTTGAAACATAAAAAAAGAGGGGCGATCGCAAAAATTGCGCCATCATCCCCCCATTATTTTTTTTAACAACAATGATTTTTCGGTTGTCTTTAAAGGTTAATCGTCTAGTCCTTTTCCGGTGCTGTAGAGGCAACAAAGAGTTCCTTCAGTTGCTTTTGATCAACCCCTGCCGGTGCATCGGTCAATAGACAGCTTGCCTGTTGCGTTTTCGGGAAGGCAATCACATCGCGAATGGAATCTTCCTGGGCCATGAGCATCACCAAACGGTCTAAACCGTAGGCAATCCCGCCATGGGGAGGAGTGCCATATTCAAAGGCTTCGAGTAGAAAACCAAACTTTTCTTGGGCCTCGGTTTCTGACAAACCAATGGTCTGGAAGACTTTTTCTTGGACTTCCCGTTGGTAAATCCGTAGACTGCCGCCGCCGATTTCAATGCCATTTAACACCAGGTCGTAGGCGAGGGCGCGGGCCGTCGCTAGATCCGCTAGGTCGTCTGGATTCGGTGCAGTGAAAGGGTGATGTAAGGCTTCGAGGCGTTTTTCGTCGCTATTATATTCAAACATCGGAAAATCCGTAACCCAAACAAAATTGAGTTGATTTTCGTTAATTAGGCCCATCTCAGCGCCGACTAACTGTCGCACCCGGTCTAAGGACTTGTTAACAATATCCGTTGCTCCTGCCCCAAAAAGTAGGAGAGTACCTGCTTCGGCCCCAGTGCGGCGGAGGAGTTCTTGTTTTTGGGCGTCACTGAGATTGTCTTTGATCGCGCCGATGGTATCGATCGCCCCGTCTTCCCGCACCCGAATAAAGGCGAGTCCTTTGGCCCCCATTTCGACGGCAGCATTAAACAGATCACCACCGGGCTTGATGCGCACATTGGAAATGGCATCGTTTCCGTTAGGAATTGGTAAGACTTTCACTTGGCCACCACTTTTGACGGCTCCAGAAAAGACTTTAAAGCCCATGTCTGCAACGATATCGGAGACATTGACAAGCTCCAGACCAAAGCGCGTATCGGGGCGATCGCAGCCATATTTTTCCATGGATTCAGCGTAGGTGATGCGCGGGAAGGGACGCTCGAGTTCAAGGCCCTGGGCATCCTGGAAAATACGACAAATTAAGCGTTCGTTGAGGTCAATGATTTCGTCGAAGGACATGAAGCTCATTTCCATATCCAACTGGGTAAATTCTGGTTGACGGTCGGCCCGGAGGTCTTCGTCCCGGAAGCAACGGGCAATTTGATAGTAGCGATCACAGCCGGCCACCATTAGCAATTGTTTAAAAAGTTGGGGTGACTGGGGCAGAGCATACCAATCGCCTGGGTTCACGCGGGACGGCACCAGATAATCCCGCGCTCCTTCAGGGGTAGACCGGGTCAAAATTGGCGTTTCTACTTCCATGAAGTTTTCATCGTCTTCCAGGAAGCGACGCATCGATTTGACGACGGTGTGGCGCAGTTGGAGGTTTTTCGCCATGGTTTCCCGCCGCAGGTCGAGGTAGCGATATTTTAGCCGGAGGTCTTCTTTGACCTGATCGCCGTCGGCACTACTGGAAACAAGGATCGGCAGCTGTTTATTGACACCGTTCAGGATCTCGATGGTTTCAGCGTAGATCTCAACCTCACCGGTGGGTAATTTGGGATTTTTTGCCCCTTCTTGGCGGGCACTGACTTTCCCGACAATTTTTACGACATACTCACTACGGCTGGCGTCGGCATCATTGTAGGAATCTGGCGTCCGCTGGGGGTCACTGACAATCTGGACAATGCCCGTGCGATCGCGCAGATCAATAAAAATTACGCCACCATGATCCCGACGGCGATCGACCCAGCCATACAGGGTTACGGTCTGGTCAATGTGCTCGGAGCGCAAATCCCCGCAGTAATGAGTACGCATAGTTAGTATGTATAGTTAAAGCATAGAGTTTTAAAGCGATACTAAGCCTACCAAAGATCCTGGGTCTTGCCTACATTCTCTTGATAGTCCCAAACTTGAACGTAAAACCTGCTGTCATATTACAGAAATCCGATATTAAGGATTCGTTAAGGCCCATAACGTGCATCCGTTATGAAAACTCGCAGGGCGATCGCCTGATTGTTGTGTAAACCCGTAAAATGCAGCAAGGTTATTGAGACAGCCTTTCCTAGGGGATCGATGCGTAATTACTATCTCGTTATTGAAGCGGGCAAAACGGAAAAACAATATTGGCAAGACATTTGGCAATATCGCGAACTATTTTATTTTTTGGCCTGGCGAGACATCCTGGTGCGGTATAAACAAACAGTGATCGGCGTACTTTGGGCTTTACTGCGGCCTTTTTTGACGATGATCGTGTTTACGATTGTTTTTGGCAATTTAGCGAAGCTCCCCTCTGAGGGAGCACCTTACCCGATCCTAGTCTTTGCCGCGATGTTGCCTTGGCAGTTTTTTGCCAGTTCTCTTGCCGAATGTAGCAACAGCTTGATCACCAACTCCAATCTTTTGGCAAAGGTCTATTTTCCCCGGTTGATTGTGCCGACCAGTGCAGTGATCGTTAGTTTTGTGGACTTTCTCATTTCTGGGTTTATCCTGCTGGGGCTGATGGCTTGGTATAACTTTGTCCCTAGTTGGCGAATTCTAACGTTACCGGTTTTTGTGGCGATCGCCTTTATGGCGGCGATGGGGGCAGGACTATGGTTAGCTTCTCTCAATGTGCAGTACCGAGATTTTCGCTACATTGTGCCGTTTTTCGTACAATTTGGTTAGTATATTTCCCCTGTGGGTTTTAGCAGTAGCATTGTGCCAGAACAGTGGCGATTGCTGTATTCTCTCAACCCGATGGTCTCGGTCATTGATGGTTTTCGCTGGGCAATTTTGGGGGGCGAGTCACAGATTTATCTCCCAGGATTTTTGTTGTCTTTTGGTTTAGTGGTCGCGATTTTTGCGGGTGGTGTTTGGTATTTTCGGCGGATGGAGCGTATTTTTGCCGATATTATCTAATCCCAAAAGTGACGGAGGTTAAAATAAATAAAGCAGAAAAGTTGAGTAAATGTGGCTAAATTTTCTGGCGTTATTGCCATCGACCGTCTTGACGGTGTTATTGATCGCGATCGCCTTTTTGAGGTTCTATGACCAAACCGACTTTGAATTCCTCGGACTCATTGCCAACCCCCGACAGTGGAGCAACGGACTCACTGTGGCAGCCCTCCTGGCTACATTGGCTAATTTCGGCGTTGAGTGGAACCGTCGAAATCG
>CALRTB020000023.1:0-36840 GCA_943371005.1 Sphingobacterium thalpophilum | reverse complement strand
AAGCAGACCTCGATACTTTCCGCCACTGGACCGGCAATTTCCGCCGCAAACCCTATTGCTTTAAGTGGATTCGCCAGGCCATTACCGAACTCGCAGACATTGGTCTCGTCGATATTCAGCGCCAGTACAACAGCAAAATCTACAAACTCGCCGCCTATCGTCCCGGGAATAAAACTTCCCAAACCGAGAACAAAACTTCCCAGTTTAGGAATAAAACTTCCCAAAAACGCGCTTCAAACCCTAATGCTGCCGTACCTTCTTATATAGATACTAAAGATTCAACAGATCAAGCCTGTTCTGCTGTTCAATTAAAATTTTCTTTTTTGGATTCTCAAGTGACTGAGGTACTGGAAGAGAAAACTCAATCTAGCCAAGGAGAAAATGTTAAAAACCATAAAGCTGGAAATGCAGTCACTGGTAAAACCCACAAGTTAGACCAAGAGAAAGAAAAAGCGGCGGGCCAAGGTGTAGAATTAGCAAGAAAAATTGGTGATGATGATAATGGGCTGATGGCTAAGAAACCGGTGATTATTGGCCCTGGGGAGCAAGGAGAGAGTCAATCAACTGCTAATTTTGGGAAAAGGATCGGGTTTTCAACGGAATTAAGACAAAAAGAGAAGGATAAACAGCTTTCAGTTCAAGAAGTTGAGAACGGTGTAACTGAGGACATTGGGGAAAAACAGCAAACGGAAGAAGTGGATGTTGTGATGAATTCCCAAGCTAAGGCTCATTTGGAACGGCTTGATGATCTAGGAATTGTACTGAATCCTTCTCTGGTGCGTTTGGTGAAGACGACGGCGGCAGAAATCATTGAAGGGGCGATCGCCGCCTATCGACAATATCGCCGTGACCACTATGTGAAAAATCCAGCGGGCTTTTTTGTCTATGCGGTAAAAAATGCGGTGGCGAATAATCACACCAGTGAGAAAGCAAATTTCTTTTACTGGTTTGAGGCGATGAAGAAATTAGGGCGCTTGGGCTATTACGAAGAGGTGGATGGCGATTATCTGGTGCGGGATGGTCAACACCTGGTGTCCTGGCAAGTACTAGTGAAACGGGGCTGGACTTGTGAGTATTTGCAGAAACGTTTGCGGCGCTAAAGGGTCTTACCTTAGGTGATTGGGCTTTAGAACTCGCTTTGAAGACAGATCTAGATTTTCAGCTGAAAATTGATGTACGGAAAAAAATTAAAGTGCCCTTCGATCAAAAATAGCTAATCAAAAACGATGACCAAAGTCGCGATCGCCGCTGATTCTAAACTTGCCGCCAACATCGGCGCAGAGATTATTGCCCAGGGAGGTAACGCCATCGATGCTGCCCTCGCCGCTACATTAACTTCCATGTGTTGCGAATTGGGGGTCATGGCACCGGGCGGGAGTGGTTTCATCACAATTTGGCCCCAAGACCGAGAACCCGTTGTCATTGATGCCTATGCGGCGATGCCCGGTAAAGATTTTCCTGGCGATCGCCCCTACCCAGAGTTACAAAAGACCTTGCTGAACTATGGCGGCGGCATTTATACCGGGATTGGTTATGGTGCGGTGGCCGTGCCAGGGATGTTCGCTGGGATTGCTAAAGCCTCAGCAGAATATGGCCAATTGTCTTGGGCAGAATTAATCACGCCTGTGGCTAAAGTGGTAGAGCAGGGTAGTCCTCTGTCCCGTGTCTCAGGAATGTATTTAGAACATGCCCACGCAGCGATTTTTGGTTGGCATCCAGAAAGTTATCAACTCGTTCATCCCAATGGCAAAGATTACCTCAAGACTGGCGACATTGTTCGCTTACCAGACCTCGCTAAAACCCTATATCTCATAGCTGATGAAGGCCCTGAATGTTTATATCGAGGGACTTTAGCCCAGGAATTAATCGCTGAAATGGGGCGATCGCATGGTGCCATTACCCAAGCTGATTTGGCGAACTACGAAGCAATCATCAGAGAACCGATTCGGATTAGTTATGGTGATTGGGAAATTGTCACTAACCCGGCCCCCGCAGTGGGTGGTGCTTGTTTAGCCGCTTTACTCCTCCTCCAGCAGACCCGCCAGAATTTAGATCATGACACCATTGCTGCGATCCAAGAGGCCGTTCTTAACTATCGTTTTGAACATCTCAATGTTGACCAAGATCGATGGCAAGCAGTCACGGATCTGCTACATTTTGCCCGGACAAATCAGCTCGATCATTACCGCAGTTCACCTTCTACGATCCATGTTTCTACGGTCGATGATCAAGGTTGTGCCTGTTCGCTGACGGCATCGGTTGGTTATGGCTCTGGGGCAGTGATTCCCGGTCGTAATTTTTGGTTAAACAATTCCCTGGGTGAGTTGGAGCTGCATCGAGAACAGAGTGAACCCATTGCGCCAGGCACCAGATTAATTTCGAATATGGCCCCCACCATTGCGCGTCACCGGAATGGATCTGTATTGTCAATTGGTTCTCCTGGTGCCTCGCGGATCACCACGGCGATCGCCCAGTCACTGACCAACTTTATCGTGCATGGCGATTCCCTCAGGGAGGCCATCCGACGACCGCGCCTCCATGTGGAAGAGTTTGACGACCAATTGATGATTGCCTACGAAGAAAATTTAAGGGCTGAGACTTTGTCGAATCTGTCGATGCCGCGCCGGGGGTTTCCGCCGCTATCAATGTATTTTGGTGGCGTACAGGCTGCATTGTGGTCTGAAGAAGAGCAGCAATTACAGGCGATCGCCGATCCTAGGCGGGAGGGGAGTGTCGCTTTTGCCTAAAATGCAGGTGTGTTTATTAGAAGATTGCGAGATTAATCAGTGCTCATGGGGGTTGTTTCCTTTTGGGCGGCGATCGCCAATCTTGCTCCTTCAATTTGCCGCAGTTCGTCCATGACTTCAATCACTGATCCATGGCTAACTGCTTTATCGGCATTGATAATCACTAAAGTTTCTGGATTTTCGACCATCAGATTCCGGACACCAGCCTGGAGTGCTGCGATTTCGACGGGCGCTTCATTCAGAAAAATATCTCCCGCCGCATCTACGGTCACCGTAATTTCAGTGCTCGGTTGCTGTTGTGCTGTATTTGCCCCAGGTAGATTAACCGGTAGGCCCTCAGATTTCGTCAAATAGAGGGTCGAAATAATAAAATAGGCCAAAATTGAAAAGATAATATCAATCATCGGCACAATATTAATGCCTGCGGATTTTTGTTCTTCCTGGGGAATACGCATGGTAGTAATTTTAAAATAAAAGAATTAAGCTTGAATCAATAGCTTACAGATAAAAAATAATTGTGCGTTGTTTTACGGGCAGAAATTAGCGGTTCATAATTGCTTTTTCACTCTTTTCATAGAAGTGGCGATAGAGCAATTCTAACTGACCACCATATTCTTGGATAAAAGCTAAATTGCGTTGATATAACCCATTAAAGAGATTGGCGAAGAGTAAAGTAAAGATCGCCACAACCAAACCCATTACCGTAGAAACCAATGCTTCACTGATCCCACCAGTTACCCCGGCGGCGTTGGTATTGCCCACATCACCAATGTTGAGCGCCGAAAAAGATTGCATCAATCCTAAGATTGTTCCCAACAATCCCAGGAGTGGCGAAACGGCAATAATTGTGTCAAACACAGTATTAAAGCGTTTTAAGGTCGGAATTTCGGCCTGGGTAGCACTTTCGAGGGCGAGGCGAAACTCTTCACTGTTGGGATTTTCTAAATCAAGGGCTTCTAAAAAAATCCGGGCAATGGGCAGATCCGCATTGCGCTTCAAGAATTTCATGGCATTGAACGGATCTTGACGATACAAACCGAGGGCGTCCCGGACGACTTGACGCTGCCGACGATTAATCCGCCACCAAAATATAGATCGTTCGATAATACAAGCTACGCCAGCCAGAGAAAAAATAAGCAAGGGGTAGGCGACGATGCCACCGGCGGCAAAGAAATTTGTGATGTTCATAGTGGTATGGGTTGAAATGTGTGAGGGCATCCAAGAAGCATTATCTGGCACCTCTGCCCAGATGACTAGGGGCTAACTCAAACTATTTTCAATAAATTTTTTCTGGTATATCAGAAGTTTTAGCAAAAGTGAAGTCCTTACTCTAGGGCTTTAATCTTTAAAAATACTTTTAATGCTTGATTATCCTGGGTTTTGACTGCTAAAGGTGGCTCTGTGAAAATCTCAAACAAAAGTTATTAGCAATAAAAAACTTGACATTGACTAGGGTGATCTCTTAATGTTCCTGATCTAACGCAAGTCTTTAGCAATAAGTGTGAGGAAAGTTTCTTGAAAGAGTTGACCTACAGTCTTGGTATTGCCAGTGGGATGCTGGTCGCCCAGGCCCCGGCGGTGGTGGCCCAAGCACCTATTAGCGCTGTGCAAATCAATACAACAGCATCTGGTGTCACGGTTTTTCTTGATAGTGATCAGGCGATCGCCCCTGAAGTGAATCAACGACTGGAGGGCAATCGTCTCATCCTCGAAGTCGAAAATGCCCGGTTAACGGATGGTGCAATTTTGCCTGATTTTGCGCCCCAAGCTGGTCTAGAGGCCATTGAAATTACACAAATATCAGAAAATACCGTTGAAATTATTCTTGTGGGTGAAACAGCAGCGCCCTTTGTTGATGTACTGTCTCAACCCTCTGGTTTGCTTGTACAGGTAACACCTGATAATTTTGTCGATAATCTAGAATTAATCGTTACAGCGACCCGGACGGAAGCAGAGGAAGCGGCAGTACCCCGGTCTGTAACGGTGATTTCCCAGGAAGAAATTGCCCGTCAAGCGGATCTCAACCGCGATCTTTCCAGCATTTTGGCGAAGCTAGTACCTGGTCTCTCACCTTCGACAGAAACCACCAGTATTTTTGGGCAAAGCCTCCGGGGTCGTAATATTTCGGTCTTAATTGATGGAGTACCCCAGAGCACAAACCGTAATGCCCAACGGGATTTGCGTACCATTGATCCGGGCGTGATTGAGCGGATTGAAATTGTCCGTGGCCCTAGCGCAATCTATGGGGACGGTGCGACTGGTGGGATTATCAATATCATTACTAAGCAAGGAGCCGCCACCGGAGTAGAATCCCGCAGCACTATCGGCTTTGAATTTTCCACGACCAATCCAGAGGATAGTTTTGGCTACTCTTTCCAGCATTCTGTGTCTGGTACAGAGGACAAGTTTGATTATGTTGTGGACTTTTCGATTTCCAAGACAGGTGGTTTCTTTGATGCTGATGGCGATCGCATTCCGCCCGATCCGCTAGGCCAAGGGGGGTTAGCTGACCTCAGAAGCATTAATCTGTTTGGAAAATTGGGCTACAACATCGATGAAAACCAACGGCTCCAATTCAGCTTTAACTATTTCTCCGATGACCAAGACTCTGACTTTGCCTTGAACCCATTTCCTAGTGGCGATAAGGCAGAAGCTAGACCAGGCTTGGTACTGCCCGACCAACCCGGCACCGAAAATACATTAGTCAGTTTAGCCTATAGCAATGATGATCTCTTTGGCAGTCAGTTAAATAGTCAGCTTTACTATCGAGATTACTCCACCCGTTTTTATCCATTCGATGATGATTCCAGCACTTTTGGGGGTGAAGTCTTGCAATCGGCAGTGGAATCCGAAAAAATTGGTGGTCGTTTAGATATTAATACGCCCCTCGCAGCAGGCGATCGCCTCAGTTTACTTTGGGGTGTGGACTATTTTTACGAAAAATCTGCCCAACCCGCCGATCTCTTTGATGAACCCACTTTTGAAGCGAGCACTGGTCTAGTCTTTGATCCCATTGGCACTGGTTTTCTTTCTCCACCCACAGAACAAAAGAATCTTGGTTTATTTGCCCAGTTGAATTGGAATGTGACCGATCAGTTAGTCTTCAATGGTGGCATTCGCCAAGAATTCATTGATGTCAGTGTGGATGATTTCACTACTTTAGCGGGCAATGATGTTGCAGGGGGCGAACTGAACTACGACGCGACTCTCTTTAATGTGGGTGCTGTGTATGCCCTTAATGACAATGTGAATATTTTCGGAAACTTTGCCCAAGGTTTTTCTATTGCAGATGTGGCTCGCTCCCTACGGACTTCTCCGGGGGGGAGTGTGGAAAATCTACGGCCTGAAGCCCAACGGGTTGATAACTATGAGCTCGGCATCCGGGGAAATTGGGGTAATGTGCAAGCTTCAATTGCTGGCTTTTATAGCTACTCAGACCTAGGCACCACCTTTGATAGTGCGTTTACAACAATCCGCGATCCCCAGCGAATCTATGGTGTTGAAGCTGATCTGCGCACCCAACTCAGTGAACAACTCGCCCTAGGGGGAACCTTTACCTATACCGAAGGGGAACGAGATGCGAATAATGATGGCGATTTTGAGAGCGGTTTGCCTAGTTTCCAGATTCCACCAGTCAAGCTTACAGGTTTTGTTGAATATGAACCAATTACAGGCTGGGAAAATCGCTTGCAATTACTGTATTCAGCGGGCCGTGATCCCAAAGGCGATGGCTTTGGTTTAGGGGAAGTGGAAAGTTACTTAACTGCTGATTTTATTAGTAGCTATGATACGGGTGCTGGCAAAATTCAGTTGGGAATTGAAAATCTCTTTAATACTGATTATTTTCCCATTATTGCCCAGGTTTATGGGGGCAGAAGTCAATTTGCTGGTAGAGGCCGCACGATCAGTTTGAGCTACAGCTTAGATTGGTAAAATTCAGGGCGATCGCCTTAGATTTCAGAAGTTAATCGAGTCTTAGTTTGGGATGGAGAGGAGGATTTTATTTTTCCTTTTCATCCTATTTTTTCAAATTTAAAAAGCTTTTAAAATCCATGCAATATCAAAACAATAAACCCATGCTTCGACCCCAGATTCTTGGCTTAATTTGCCTAGTAAGTATTAGCTTAAGCGGCTGTTTTGCCACAACTCAAAATTCATCGCCCCCAACGAACCCAGAGCCTGTCTCCCAAGTTGCCGACGAGGCGACTCGCACCATTGAACACGCCATGGGAACGACAGAAATTAGCGGCACACCCCAACGGATTGTCGTACTCACCAACGAAGGTACGGATATGTTGGTTGCCCTGGGGATAACGCCTGTTGGTGCTGTCAAGTCCTGGCAAGGCGACCCCTATTATGGGTATCTGAGCGCTGAATTAGAAGATGTGCCGGTCATTGGTGATGAATTTCAGCCCAATTTGGAGAGTATTGTCGCTTTAAAGCCAGATCTGATTATCGGTTCTAAAGTTCGACAGGAGCAACTTTACGGCAAATTGCAGGCGATCGCCCCGACCGTTTTTTCCGAAACCCTGGGTGCCACCTGGAAAGATAATTTTAAACTCTACGCCAAAGCCCTCGACCGGGAAGCCGAAGCCCAAACTCTACTCGAACAATGGGACCAGCGGGTTGCTAGCCTCAAAGCACAATTAGGGGATCAGCCACCAACCGTTTCCCTCGTTCGGTTTATGCCAGGGATCGCGAGGATCTATTATGAACAGTCTTTTCCAGGTCAAATTGTCGCTGAAGTCGGCCTATCTCGGCCTGAAGTGCAACAGAAAAATGACTTTGCCGCTGAAATAGGCCTAGAAAGTATTCAGGATCTCGAAGCTGATCATTTGTTTTACTTCACCTTTAATGAAACCGAAAACCGAGGTGAAGACACTCAAAATCAATGGCAAAATCATCCCCTGTGGCAAAATCTTGCAGTGGTTCAAAACGGTAATGTTTACCAAGTTAATGACGGAGAATGGACAAGCTCTAGTGGTATTTTAGCAGCCAATCAAGTTCTCAATGATCTAGCTGAACACATCTTAGGAGAAGCACCAAACTAGTGATTTTTTTGTCATCAAAACTAAAAAAGAGAGTATCTTTTAATACTCCCTAAAAAAATAAATAATTGGTTATTCCAAATCACCCTGGGTAATCATTTGGATCAAACGCGGCATCGTCGGATCAAATCCCCCTAGATCCCACGACAAAGGATCTTTTGGATCAACCAAACTCAATTTGTAGGGGGCCAGGGTCACATAAATGGCCTTGACGTTGGGGTTTACTTTGCGGCGATATTCCGCCAGTTTTTGGCAGGGTTGCGTGCCCACCCAGGATTCGCAATCTGTCCAGAAGCAAATTACATCGGCATGAAAGCGATGTTTAAGCGCCCATTTGTAGACAGAGGAAGCATCGGTGCCACCGAAATTTTGATCACTCGTTTTTTGTAAGGCCGTGCGGAAACTATCGCTGGCGGTAATGCCTAGATCTTTAAACGCGGTAGAAAAGCCACGAATGGCATAATTTTTCTCGGCTTTTGCGGTGACCAGGGCCATGGTTGCGGCTATCTCGGCACAGGTTAAATGGACAGAACCCACAGAATAGTAGGACATCGACCCAGATACATCCACCGCATGAAGAAACGTTTTCCCGGTGGCAGGTGTCGTTTCAAAGGACATCTCCAGGGCTTTTTCGAGGATGTCGATAATGCGGGGTACAGGCTCCCAGGTTTTTTTACTGCGTCCCAATCGGCCCCCAGATTGATAGGTCTTTAGGGCTTTGAGGATGTCAATGGGATGGATGCGACCTTTGCGTAGGCGTTTTTTATCATTTAAAACCATTGCAACATGCTTGAGGTTTTTCTGACGATTGACCCGCAACACCCCAATTTCGGTTAGGGAACCCAAATTCCGTAATAGGGCACCAATGGGCATCTCCAGCATCAACAGTTTCCAGGCCTGTTCGTCCATTTGACCGATGGGGGCGACCATTTCGTGGGTAAGGTGGCCTTGGGCGATCGCCTTTTTCGTTTGATCGGGGTTGCGCTTTAGCCATTCGTACCACCAAATTTGTTCAAGGGCAGTTGCAGGGGGCTGTTTCGGTAACTGCTCCCAACCGTTAACGACCCAGTTATACAAGCTTTGATGCTCAAGACTCATCGGTTTAACGTGGAATAAACGCAATGCATCCCGATGGCTAAACCCATGCCGTTGTTGATACTTCAGCAGTTGATAGGCCAAAGCTTGCACATCATTCTGACTGAGCCAACGTTTACCGCATTCACGCACCACTTTTCCGAACCCCCGCAGGGCCTTGGTATAGCTCAACCATTCATAGAAATGGCTCCCGGTACGCACCACCTGGGGAAAGATTTCCATAAATGCCTGCTTTGCTGCCGGAGTCTCCCCCATGGACAACAGCGTTAATGCATATAAAGGGGCGCTATTGTTAAGCGATCGCCCGTCACTGGCATAGAGAATTTCCTGGGCAACCCGTGTCGGATCTGCTGCCACGCACTGCTGCACAACTTGGGTAAACTCACCCGTCAACTCATGTTTATCGGCATAAAAAGTATTTTGGGCGGTACCAATTAATAAACAGCGCCGCAACATGACCCAAATCCCCGGATCGAAGTGATAACCACCAGCTCGCCCCTGCACCATTTCTGTCGCCCGACCCGGAATTGGCTGCGATTGGGGCGTTTGCTGACGGGATGTAAAAAATTGATATGACATGACAACTCCGTCTCTTGCGGGATAACAACTTTAGACCAAAACCCCATGCGGGGAAGGGAGACGAGCCGGAATCGAACCCGCATCTCGGCGGACAAAAGGGAGATTCGTCCATAGCGATAACCTTTAGTCCTGCGGCCCCTAGGGGCAAATATTGCGCTCTACCATTGAGCTACCGTCTCCAGGTTTGACCTTTTCCTAAATGGATGGACAGGGAAAGACTCGAACTTTCGACCCGATAACCCTGATGCAGCGACCCGTTGGGGTAAAAAAATTGCAGCAAGAATCTGCTCTACCAACTGAGCTACCTGCCCTAAATCATTTAGGAAAAGATCTTGGTGAACGGAAGAGGAATCGAACCCCCATCTCCCGCTTAACAGGCGATAACCCTACATTCAGCGACCCTTGCGGATAAATAAATGAATCAGGGAAGATTGGTGTTTTGCCATTAAACTATCCGTTCATTGCGTTGCTTTTAATGTACGGGCTGCTGCTCCCCCGATTCCAATCGGAGTTGAGTTGCCTGAAAGGTTCGCAGCATCGATGTTTGAGATTAGGGGTACTGATAAAAGTTATGGTCTCCCCCTAACTTTTTACAAATGTGGCGCTTAATCAGCGGCGATCGCCAAAAAAATTTTCCGATGGTGTAGGCGAGATCTGCACATTAAATCTCAAGGTATAAATGACCCTTCACCATGGAATAGTTTTGACTTCTGTCAGCACACCTTAATGCTGCCGAGTTAAGCGTAATTTCGGTTAAGGTTTGCCATAAATAGGGCAAGAAATTTTTTTCTTAGTCGAGTTCCAGTAAGATGGATGTTGAATTTTGACACCATGGGGAAATGAAAAGAAAAATTCTCGACGGTCGTTATCGGATTTTGCAGAAATTAGGCCAGGGTGGTTTCGGGGATACATTTCTCGCTGAAGACTTGCATATGCCATCCCTAAGGCGTTGTGTAATCAAGCGTCTCAAACCCATTGCTAATGATCCCGTTGCCCATCAGCTCGTGCAGGATCGCTTTGAGCGGGAAGCTGTACTCCTCGAAAAATTGGGTGATGATCATGAGCAAATTCCTCGCTTATATGCCTATGTCGCAGAAGCAAAGGAGTTTTATCTGATTCAAGAATGGATTGAGGGGGTCACCCTACAGGATGCGCTTCAATACGAAGGCCCTTGGTCGGGCGCTGATGTCAAAAAATGGCTCCTGGAGATTTTGCCTGTTCTCGATTTTATCCATAGCCAAGGACTGGTACACCGAGACATCAAGCCAGACAATATCATTCTCCGCAAAGGCGATCGCCAACCCGTATTGATTGACTTTGGTGCCGTTAAAGAAACCATGAACATGACAAAAGCTGGTTCAGATCAAAACGGCAAGTCAATTGTGATTGGTACGCCAGGCTTCATGGCCTCAGAGCAAAGTATTGGTCGGCCAGTTTTCAGTAGTGATTTGTATAGTCTCGGTTTAACGGCGATTTATCTTTTGACCGGAAAGTTGCCCGGTGAACTGCCGAATGATCCAGTAACAGGCAAAATTCTCTGGCGTCTCTGGTTTCAAAGCAATAATGTTGCCGATGAACATTTAGCCACAGTTTTAGAACAAGCCATTCAACCCCAGCCCAAAGACCGTTTCAATGATGCCCAGGCGATGATTGCAGCCTTGCAAGCAGAGATTTCAGTCGCAACACCATCGCCTGTAGTCGTTCCCCCTACTCCTCAACCCCAAACAATCCACAATCCTACGGTTGCCGTGGCAGGTAGCGGTACGGCGGTCGATCATAGTCAAATTCAGCCGACTGCCAGGGGAATGGCTGATTGGCAAAAAGCAATTTTGACGGGGAGTGTAATCGGTGCTTTCTTGTTAGGGGGGATTGTCCTCAGTACGCAATTGCTCAATCGCCCTGATGGTGAAGGCATCATTTCCCTAGAAAGTAATCAAGCTGAAACGGATTCTGGCTCTACTGATAATTCCAGACAAGCTTCAGAAACACTTCCTCCTTTAGCTTATAAGGATAGTTGTGGTGATTCTTTGGGTGATGCCAGCACTTGGTACCGAGTGATTGGTGAGGCTACGACGTTAGAGCGGGTTAAAAGCAACTATTGTGGCGATGCTTTCTTGCGGGGTGATAATACAATTCAAGTGGCAAGTTTTCTCTCGCGGGATAAAACCCAGAGTTTTATTAATCAATTGACCCAAGAAACAGGTCAAATTTTTCGGATCGAGGAAGCCCAAAAAACATCACCGCCACCTGCTGCGATATCCCAGGGAGAGGCAGCAGATATGGTCGCTGATTGGCTGAACTGTAAGCAGGATTTGTTTGATTATCCCTATAACCGCAGTTGTGGCACGCAGATTTTGACAGGAAAAGCCTTTAATGACAACATCCGCCGCAGTGATGGTCAACAGAGTTCGGTGGAATGGCTTGAGAATAATGGAGCTTACTACACTTTCGCCAATCAGGCGGTGGAAGAGGTCAGAAACCTCCAGGTTGTGGATGGACAACAGGCGATCGCCGATGTGGTTGTTACAGAACAGCGAACGCTCTATAACGCCAATGGCAATATTGACCGCAATGCTAGCGGCTATGACCAGCGGTTGGTGCGCTATAACCTCCGTCGGGTGAATGGTGCTTGGAAAATCGCTGACTACAGCACCATCGAGGTACTTTGGCGTCGCTAAAGTTAATTCAATTCAGTTCGGTTATTGCTTTTTCTTCAGTTATGTGGAGGTTTACTCGTTTGAATCAGCCTGCTCCAAAATCATCTCAGCCAAAACCAAATCGTCGTCCTCGATCCCAGGTTGCTATGAGTCCCCAGCAGTTTGTGGCTCTGGTGGGTGGTATGGCGATCGCCATTGTTGTCGGTGGTGTTTGGATGATCCGGGCCTCTCTGGGGCCAACTCAGCAAACAACCGAGTCAACTGAGACTGTCGAAACTGGATCTCAAGAAGAATTTCCTGTTCCAGCTACCCCAGACTCAGCGGGTAATGAGGTCGCCGCCGTTCCAGAAACCCTGTTAGTACAACCAATTTGGCGGGCTTGGTACAATGCCCAAGATCCACTGCGCAACTATGCTCCTAGCGCTCAACTGCAGGGCATTATCACAGAGATTCAAGGGCTAGCCCAGGCCGAAAACCTCCCCCTAGAAGCGATATCTGTGGTGCTCGTGGATCTCAATCGTCAGGCGATCGCCAGCTACCGACCGGATACCTTTCACTATCCTGCAAGTGTCCCTAAACTCTTTTGGCTAGTCGCTTTTTACGCCCAAGTTGAGCAAGGCTTATTAAACTACGCTGGCTATGCAGAAGATGTTGCGCTCATGGTCGAGCAATCTGACAACAATGCCACCAGTCGGATCATTGATGCGATGACCCGCACGACCCAAACCCAAACCAGCGCAACTCCTGATAATTTCGGCGCTTGGTATGCCCAACGCGGTCAACTCAACGGCTTTTTTCAGGCTGCTGGCTATGCAGGTTTAAATATTACCCAAAAAACCTATCCGATCACCGATGTAGAAATTATGGAACCCATCGGTTTTGATCTAAAAATGCGAGAAAATCCTGAAGATGCGACTAAACCGATCCGTAATCGTTTGAGTGCTTACCAAGCTGCCCGTTTAATGGCAGAAATTGCGGTCGGAGAAGGAATCTCACCCACTGACAATTCAGAGATTTTGCAACTGTTAGCGCGAGATCTGAGCCAAGATTGGCAAAGTCCAAAAACTTATTTTAATCCGGTGCAGCATTTCTTTGGTGAAGGTCTTCCTCCAGACACCAAGCTTTACTCAAAGGCTGGTTGGACAAGTCAAGGTCGCCATGAAGTTGCTTATATCGAGAGCGCTGATGGTCAACAAAAATATGTCCTGAGTGTTTTCGCTGATCACCCTGCCTATTCAGAAAATGAAACTTTTTTCCCGGCGATCGCCCAACTCGTCCACTCAAAAATCAAGTCCCCTGCCAGCTCTGCATCACAAACTGAGGCTCAGTCGCGGATAAATCCTACTAACTAAGTACTTTCCGTGAGACGGCAATTGCCAGGTTTAATGAGCGTCCAAATACCGTCTTTTTCTCCTTTAACTTCAGCGGGTTTAATCAAGCTTACAATCGCACCTTGGCCGTCACATCTAAAAATGTCTTTTCCCATATCGAGCCAAGTTAATTGTCCATAATAAGGAGAAAGAAAGTCTGGTACTAAAAAGCATTGTTTGTCAAATTTAACAATCATAAACTCTGCATCACGGTGGGTTTCTACCTGATCAAACTGGATAATTTCATCTTTATTAATTTGTGTGCTTAAAGTGCTTTGACTGATAGTAACGGGATAAGCACTATCAAAGAACGTTTGGTTTTTCTCATTAAAGGCTTCTACTAACATCTCAAATTCAGCATTTTGGCCAAAATATAAACCTGATTCTTGAATTTGCCAGCTATTATCATCGGTTTGTTTTACCTTGGCTGGTTTTTTTAATGCCAGTTCTTCCCCAGAACCATAAACTTTAAACATTTTAGTACCTGAATAGAGAGATTCTAGATCTTTATAATGGGGGGATAGAAAATTAGGCACAGCAAAATGCTCTTGGTTGATCTGGACAGTAATAAATGCGGCTTTGGGAATATCCAGAACCTGCATTAAATTGGCTTTTGAGTTTGATTTTCTTTCTTTCTTGGGGATTGGGGTGAGTAAAACCATGCCACGCTCTGTGAAGAATGCTTCATCTTTGTTGAGAAAAGCAGTCACAACTGTGCGGGCAGAATAGTTTTCGATGGAATGGTCGAAGATATTTTTGGGTTGTGCTGGTGTCTGAAATGATGTTTGGCCAGATATCTGGGTAAATATTTGAGATTGGGCTTCTTTAATGCCCGCAATAGAATCTTGTTGACTAATGATAATAGAGCTTAATTCTCTATTTTTACTTTTTAAAGTATGGAGTTCTTTTTCTAATTTTTGAATGGTCTGCTCTAAGTAATTTAGTTTTTGATTATTCTGTTTTAGAGCTGCATTTTCTGAGCTATTATTAGCAAGATATTGAGAAACTTTATTTTGGACGGTAGGAATATTAAATTTCTGTCTAAATTCGTCTTCGCTTAGAGAACAGTAATAAATTCCTTCAATTATGCCAATAATTGTTGGGATGTAAGTCCAGAAAAATAAAAGATAAAGAACCCCAAGGAAAACTTCTCCTAGGTAAAACTTATGAATACCAAAGGAACCTAATAAAATAGCGAGGGCTGCCGCTGAATTTCTGCGAATCATGATTATTTTCTAAAATATCTTTTTCGTGGATTCAACTTATAGAATAGAAGAAAAAATCCTTTGCTAAAATCACTAATGCTAAACATATCAGCCTGGTTTCAATTCTGCTAAACTAACTACTTTTTATTAGACTACAGTTACCGGGTTGGATTAGCGTCCAAATACCATCTTTTTCTTCTTTGACTTCAGCGGGTTTGATCAGGGTTACTAGATCACCCTGACCATTGTATTGAAAAATTTCTCCACTGATAGCTAACCAATTCAATTGACTATAGTAAGGTGAAAGAAAGTCAGGTATAAGCAAGTAACGCTGGTCAATTTTTAAGACTATAAACTCGGCATCGCGGTGATTTTCTACTTGTTGGAACTGTATTTCGTGGTTTTTATTGGTCTGAGTTTGAAGTGACTCCTGACTAATAGCGACGGGAAATATTTCTTGTTTTTGAAAAAAAGCATTATCTTGTTCATTAAAAGCTTCTGTTAAAATTTCGATGTCAGCATCTTCACCAACATAAACTCCTGTTTTTTCAAGCTGCCATGTATTGTCGTCGATTTTTTGGATTTTAGCAGGCTTTTTGAGTACTAAGTCTTCTCCATATCCATAAACTTCAAAGATATTTGTTCCTGATTTTTTTATTGCTAGACCTTTTTCATAATTATTGTTATTGAAAACTTTGGTGCCTGTGTAAGCTGTTTCTAATTGGTCATAACGAGAAAGCATAAAATTAGGAACCAATAAATAATCCTGATTTATCTGAATGGAAATAAATATAGCCTTAGATAATTCTTTGATTTGAATAAATTCCGTTTTCTGTGTATTTTTATATTGAGGCTTCGGTATTAATAAAATTATTTCGTTTTCCGTAAAAAAAGCTTTATGTTGGTTATTGAAAGCTGTAATGACCTCCTGATATGGATCTAGCAATGCAACTGGATCATATTGTTTGTAAACAGGATAGTTTGAATAATCTCTTTCGTCTTTGACCGGATATTGCTGTTTGTCTTGAAATCTTGATGACGGAAAAGAGCTTTTAGAATTGCTAGAAGAAACTTGTTTTTTTAGTTCTTTGAATTGTTCTTTTAAACTTTGGGTCTGGAAAGCTAAATTTTGTACATTTCGATTTAACTCATTGATTGTTTCAGACGAGCGCTTACGAAAATCACGACTTTTCCTTCTCTCTGTGTCAATCCAAGATTTCAATTGTGCATATCTTAAAAACCCTCCAACTGAAAGTAATATAACAATCAATAGATTAAAAACACTTAGTGGAAAATTTCTGCTACCTTCTCTTTCAGAACTATCAGTATCGTCGGTTTCTGCTGAGATTCCAGAACTATCAGTATCGTTGGTTCCTGCTAAGGTTTCAGAACTATTAGTATCGTTGGTTCCTGCTGAGGTTTCAGAATTATCTTGAGACTGACCTTGAGCACGATCTCCTGGCCCACATGAAACAATGTTCCCTGTAACAAGTAGAAGAATGAGTAACCATCCAAAATTTTTCATTATGCTTTAGATCTAGATATACTTTTTTAAATTGAACTCATTAAATCAATTTAAATTAACTGTAATCTTACGGGTTCTATTAGATTCCAGATGCCATTTTCACTTTGGGAGTACTGGACTTTGCCAGGTCTAACCAGTTCGACAGTTTGTCCATGACCTTGGTAATCAAAAATATCATTATTTTCAGCTAACCACTGATCTAAACTTACATAGTATGGACTAAAGAAATTAGGAATCAATAAATATTCAGAGTTGACATTGACGGCTAAACAAAGAGCATCTCTAGGGTTGTCAATATCAATAAATTTTACGATTCGCCTCGCTCCTGCACTGGTCTCACCGCCAATAGTACTTTCATCTAAAGCTAGATAATAGGTATTCTGCTGAAAGAAAGTTGTATCTTTGGTATTGAAAGCTGTAATGACCTCCTGATATGGATCTCGCTGTAAAACTGGGGCAGGTTGTGAATAAACAGGATAATTTGAATAATTAGTTTTATCTTGGGCTGGATATTGTTGTCTTTCTGAAAACCTTGAGGATGGAAGAGAGTTTTGAGAACTAATTGAAGTAATTTGCTTCTCAAGCTTTTGCAATTGTTCTTCTATTTTCAGATGTTTGTCAACTAAAGTGTCTAATTTTTTGTCCAGTGATTTCAATAATTCATGTATCTCTGGTTTAGGTGAGTGATCATGAAATTTATGACCACTTATATTATTTGCCTTTTTGCTAGTTTTTGAAAGCAAAGGCTGCGAGGATGCGTGGGGAATTGATCTTAACCTTGGATTTTTTGTGTGTTTATTTGATTTATTATTTTCCTGATTGTTTACTTTTATGTATATTGAGAACAATCCAATTCCTCCAGCCAGAAGTAGTAAAGCGATAAAAATGACGTAACCCATTGGAAAACTATCTCTATTTTCCTCATCACTGAGATTTGCTTGAGTCTCAATATCATTAGGAAAAGGCTGATTTTCAGTGCGATCTCTTGATCCACATGAAACAATGTTTCCTGTAACAAGTAGAAGAATGAGTAACCATCTAAACTTTTTCATCTTCATTATTATTTGCCTCCGTTATTACGAGCCCAACGACTAGCCAGAATATCCATAAAGCAGCGTAACTGCAAGAGGAATGTAGACTCTAGTTCAAAATCTTCTTTTTTACCGAGTTTTTTCTGACAAGTATCTTTCACGACTTGCTGGAGCACTTCTTTAAGGTCTGCCGGGATTACTTGATCGCCTTTGATTTGCACTCCAGGAAGAGCTTGGATACTACCAATTCTCTCCTGAGTAATGATTTGATTAAAGTTTCGGATATACCGTTCTAGTTCTTGGGTACTGATGACATTAAAGCTGGTGATTTTTTCCCATTCTTCAGGAAGATCAAGGACATCTAGGGCTGAAAACTCTTTTCCGTTAACTTCGCAAATCTCACCCACTAAAGGATTACTTTGTTCGACACGTTGGAGTGTACTTTCCTGGGGAATAATCAAACCCTCACATACTTCTGACTTGGGGTGAACTGTTCGTTGGATTGGTTCACTTTTTGGATTGGGCTTAAGTTCCGAAGACTTCTCCATGACGCCTAATAGAACTTTGTTAATTTCAGAGCTACTATTGTATTCACCCGTAGGTGTTAGCCAATCTAAGAAACGAGAACCATTGCCGCCAACAAAAACAGTGGCCGTACAATCATTTTTATCTTGAGAGGCGTATTTTTGAACTAGTCCTAAATAGTGGTATAGTCCGCCAATCGCAAAAACGAGTAAAGTACGGAATTCCTTATTTTTCTGTTTACTCGCATTGACCGCATAGCCTCCTTCAAGAATTTTGCGGCCATTACCACGTAGGTAGTTATCAAGGGCAGAATTAAAATTATTGCCCTTAAGAACCTCTTGTAAACTCTGGGCATCACGCTCAGAAAGACCAAACACATCGCCGATGGCATTCAGGTTTAGCTTGAGTAAACGGTGATAAATATCTCGCCCTGCATAGGCAACAGAAGTTTGATAAATGACTTGACTGTCTCGGAAAATCGCAATGTCTGAGGTACCACCACCAATATCAACGCAGATGGTATTCAGAAGATTATCTTCTACCCCTGCACAAACATTCCGATAATATTCTGCAAAAGCGATACTTTCAGTACGATGAATTGTTTCGTCGTATAAGTGACGCTGATTCGTAATTTGTTCCATATCCCGTAATGTTCGCTTCCAAGTCGCAAAGTACATTTGCTCTTCATGGGGAGAGAATGCAGAGGGATACGAAACGACCCAAGTAATACTTGTTACTCCTTCAAGGGCTGCTTGAGCTGCTACCAGTCGCTGAAGATGACGCAGGAAAGGATCTTGGAAACGGATTTGATCCCACTTAATGTTGCTTTTAACGTGCTCGACATTAAAGTCAAATTTATCTAAACGGGGGACAAAAATCCGAGCTTCCTTAAGGGGTTCAGGAATTGCGGTGCTGGAGGATTCTGTCCAACCCATCGTTGTCAACAAGGTCGCCATGGGTAGTCGTTCCCGTTCGTCCTTGATAAAGGTTTCCGGAACAAACATTTCTCGGTAGGCTCGATCCCGGATCGATAGAGGTGCTTCCGTAATTGAGAGCATTTGGGTTTGGAGATCCAGCCATTGGGGCTCACCATTGCCGCGACGGACAGCCAGATTAGTAAAGGATGTCCCAAAGTCAACGCCGACCGTCCATTCCCTCGTTTCTCCCAATTGGACTCGGGGAATTCTTAGGGGTAGTACTCCCAGGGGACGACCATCAGCACTCACCGCTTCAAGAATATTGGGGTGCTGGGGACATTCCCAATATTGATAACGAGCCTGTTGCCCCATATTGCGGAAAAAGGATGTCGCCCCCACCGTTGGGGGAGCCAGGGAAAATGCTGTTTCGACATTCTCTGAAGCATCTGTAAAAACGAAGAACTGTTTCCAACTGCCGACGGGAACATTGGGCCACATCCCAACTACGGGGATCGCTCCTGATAAGCTATTTTCGGGCTTAAGGGGAAATTCTTTGGAGACTTCGTAAAATACGGGTCTACTACCATAGCCAGACAAGGGCACCTTGAGTGAGACCTTTACTCTACGGTCAGATCCCTGGCCGATCAAGCTTAGGCTGGTCACTTTTTCAAGATCAGGGCTAGCAAAATAATGTTTTAGCAGTGGATTGAGTGGTAGTAGGAGTGTTTTTGCGCCCCGTACTCGATTGTTTTGCGCATCGATACTGTCATAGACATTTAATTTATCGGTGATCCAAGTACCTGGTAGCTTGTTTTCTCCTTCGATATAAAACAGTTCATCAAGGAAAAAGTCTTCAGGTGTTAGGAAGTAGGCATCGTCGCGCCCATGGGTGACCGGATTGAAGATCTGCAGAGAAATTGTGCCATAGACAATGATTTCACCGGGGCGATGGCCTAACTTGGCGGGGAGACGCTCTTGATCAATTAGGTAAATGGGTCGGTCTGGAGCAAAACCCGCTGATGGCAAAATCTGTACGTTAGAACGAGGCGCGCTTCCCTCTTCTGCTAACTTCATCGGTGCGAGATATTTTAGCGGAGCAGGTTCCAATAAAATGCCGAAGCCATCTTCATTTTGGTTGATTTCGATTGGTGATAGTTGGCCACCTCCCAAGTCATTAGCAAAATCTTGGAGTTCTTGAATTAGGGAGTTGATCAGTTCTCGATTGCCACTGTCCCAAACATTGTTTAGTTCATTACAGAGATTTTTGAGCCATTCGATCACCACATAACGCTCGCGACTGCTCAGGGATTGGGTGGGATCACTAAAGCGATTGTCTTTGATCCAGTGAATTTGTTGCCCTAAGGCATTACTGATATGGGGCGCTGGTGTAACAAGGGTTGCGGGACTGGTCATCCCCAGCACATGTTCATTGCAATAAAAAACATAGGTCTTTAGCCAGGGATCTGCTTGACCAAAAGACCGACTTAAAACACTTTGATCGGCATCGGGCTTAAGGGTGACTAGGGCCTTGGTGAGTTTTGTCCGTTGAAGCTCCTCTTTGGTTAGGTTAATCTCCTGGGCTTTGATCGAAAGATTTAGATATTCCGATAGGGCCAAAGCTGCTAAAAAGCCACGATATTGACGCAATAAGCCTGCTCTGGCTTTATATTTTCTGTCTGAAATCGCCGCCATAAATTGGAGGGGGCGGGCCCAGGGACTTGGGATGGAATGAATATCGGCATCGTCACTGGCTTCAAAATCGAGGTCATCGGCCAGGTTTTTAATTTGGCTGAGGTTAACCTCATTAAATCTACCCGGTTCGACGGCGGGGATGGAGGTACGGTCAGAGAGGAGGGCAGGCAGGCAGGGATGAGTCATGGCAAATATTGGGCAAAAGGAAGCTAAACAACTTAGAGAAAAAATTTGAGGGAAAAGAAAAAGTAATTAGGCGTTCTTAAAAAGAGTATGGATAAGACCAACAACACCATCTTCTTGAATTTCAGAGTTATCAAGGTCTGCTAGGGTGTTTTTGATAGTGTCGACGCAGTCTTGCCGTTCTTGTTCTGGGCTAACGGCTTGATCAGTGACTAGCTTGCTGAGTTTGTCTTTGTAGACTTTTTCTTGGGCATTGGTCTTGACATCATTGAGATTGAACAGGCGATCGCCCCGGTGATGAGACTTGGAAAGTTGCTTTGCCCAGAGAAGAAAAGCATCGGCCCAAATATCAAAAGCTTTGAGGGCTTGAATCTGCTCATCATCAGCAATAGTGGGTAAGAAATCACCACCTACTTTTTTATTATTTGCGCTTGTCTTAATACCTTTAATGTCAAAAAAACGCGGGAACCAAGGTGCACCAATCGCAAATTGTTTTGGGCCAAGTCGACTGGCTGCTTGAAGCTCGAGGGAAAAATTATGCACCCACATATAGGCAACCCGCACAGCTCCCCCTAGGTCTTTTTTCAGACCAGAACCGTCTGGGAAATCTTCCCAAATTAAATGGTCTTGGTTGCGGCGACAGATGTAGTGGACTTTGGTCCCGTCATTAGAAGAGGTACTAAGGTCATCTTGGCGACGTTTGATAATATCTTTAATTGCTAGGGCAGCATATAGTTCCACAAAGTGGGCATCATTTTTTTGCTCTTCGCCCCCGGTTTTTGAACTGTAGTTTGTAGAAGCACTATTCCCAATAATATAGATGTCCTTAAAAATCTTTTCATTGCGGCTCTGTTGGTATAAAAACTTGAGTGCTGCTTGGGTATTGAGGCTAAAGAAACGTTTCTCTGCAAAGACTTTTTCTTCTTCAGGGGGCTTTTCAAAATCAAAATAGGGTAGCAGGATGGATGTATTGATCTCAACATCCATTCCCATATCATTGCGGAGGCGATCGCCGATCAGCTTTGCGAGGCTTGGCACCCCAGATGCCCCAGTCCCCCCAAAAATACTGCCAAAAAGATGAATAAATGTTCCTGTGACTCCCTCAGTATTTTGAACATCATTAAGCATTCGTTCGAGGGGATTTTGTCGATCACGAAAACCCCCATCAATACCGAGGGTTCCTAAAATTGCCGAGCCAACTGGAGGACGTCCCCGAAAACCCACATCAAAATCCATCACCCGCTCGTTGGGGCCATAAAGCACCTCAAATACACCCCGGAGTGGATCATTGGGGCGTAGTTCTAACATTTGCTCAAAAGAACTACCAACAGATTGCTCCAGGGGATTCCAAACTCCCCAATCCTTGATTTTTTCCGCCATAAAGCGGGAGGAACGTTTTTGAAAATGTCGATAACAATTAATGGTTTTTGTAATGTTCTGTTGGGTGCGGGTCAAATTCCCATTGGTCGGGTCTGCATCGATTAATAAAACATTGAGTTCGTAATTGTCTCCATAGGCACCGATGGCGTGCAAAAAAGCGACTGCTTCGATACATTTAGCACCACTGCCACCAACACCAATTGCATAGATTTTTGACATGATGATTTTTAACCTCCGTAAAATTTTCTGAGTTTGAGGGCTAGGGGGGGAATGTTTCTTAGGGAGCGCGGTGTGGCAAGGGCTGAGGGCAACCAGAAGATCAGTAAGGTATCCAGCAAAAGACAGCCAGGATACCATAACCAGAATTCCATGTATCGTCCTTCATCAAGCCAGCCCAAGAAGTAAGAAGTACTAAAAAAGATGAGTAAACAAGCAAAGAAATGAAACAGGGCCGATAGCCACCAAGTCAAGCGTTTAGCAAGTACCAATTCCGCACGGATAAATTGTTTGTTATAAGCCCTAAAGATCCAAAAGCCTAATAATAAAAATCCTAGAACTAAACTGATAATGTTATTCAACCAAAAAATATCAGCAAGCCAATCATCAATTTCTGCATTAGTTGCGCTTAGAGGTAATATCGGTTGGAAAAAAAGATAATATTTTCCAAGTAAATTCCAAGTTAAGGCGATCGCCACAGCAAAGGCTAAAGCAAACCAGCTTTTTAAGGATTTTCCAGACATACAATTTAAATACCTTTTACAAAAGAAACGACATAAACTTTAGTTAATACCAATACAAAATTTCACCGCATCATCGCCGGGGACTTGCGCTATGCTGGTATCCGGATCGGTATTTTGGAGGGCCATGCCCTTGACGGCTTCCCGTAGACCATAGACAAAGAGCAGGAGATTTTGGGTTTTGGCACCATTGGGGTTAGCTGCTGTAGAATTCCAATCTGCCCAGACTGCTTCGTCTAAATCCCGTTGGGAAAGGGTTAAGTAAGCCGTTTCCCCGCGTCGTGATCCCTCTCCAGCATTAATGCGAGTCTGAACATTGAGGCGATCGCCTTGGACATTGACCGCTTCAACATTCAAAATCGGATTAGAAGTGATTAATTGTTCGGGACGAATTGTTGCGCCCAATAGCGATGTAGAAGGCTCAGACCAAACATCAACCACTGTTTCAGTTTCTCCCTGACAACCCCGCTGCTCCAAGATCAGCCATTGATTTGCCTGTTCCTTTGGGGGACGTTGACGGCCAATATTACCCCGCTGGATCGTACATTCATTGACAGGATCTGGTACAGATGTTTTGTCTAAAGTGATCACATCTATGTCCGAACTCGCGAAGGAAGTGACCCGGAAGGCTTCACTCACATCTAGAGGTAAATTATTAAAACTATTGATAATTTCGTCCAAAGCCCCCTCTGGCCCCGTCATCACCAGATAAAAGGGACGCCCGGATTCAGTGACATTCGTATCATCGGTGGAGTAGTCCCCAATGACCACTTGCCCCGTTTCGGCAGAGAAGACATTGCCGTTAAATTCACTTCGTACTCCCACGAGAACTGCTTTGTAGTCTTGATTCTTTTGGAGTTCTTGGCTGACGCGACTCGACAATTCGGCGATCGCCGATTGATTAGGCTCTAGATCAGTAATCAAAATCTTGACAACTTTTTCTGGAGTAGTGGTTTCACTTTCCTCCGTTACTTCTGTCTGGGCTACTGGGTTTTCATTGGAATCCGCAGATCCATCAAGCTCATAAATCTGATGTAAAGTGCTTGATACACAAGGATAATCAGAACCTGTCACCTTGCAATCATAAAACTGAGGAAATTTTGCTTCTAAAAATTGCGCTGTCGTAATCGGTTGGGCCTGGGAAGTATCCGTGTCTAGAGATGAACCGATTCGCCAGTACCTTGTCTCAATATTACGATTACCAATTAAAGTGCTTAGGGAATCAATTGCTTGGGTATATAAAGTTCCAGAGCGACTGACAAAGCCAACCATCGAACCACTCCCATCAATACCAATGTCGATGCTGACATTTTCGAAAGGATTAATTGAAGGTGCTTTTACAATTTCTGGTTTATTGACACAATCAAGCTCGTTGGAACGGTCACGACTTCTAGTCCTTGTACAAGATATTAAAAGTAGACCCAACAAAATGCATAAAAAAAGTTGACTTGACTTAAATTTTAAAAAATTTCCTGTCATGAAAAAACCAAAGTCGTAAAAATGTTAAGATCTCTTATAGATCAATGGCAAGCTTGTTTTCTGTATTTTTTAATGTAGATTTTTATTGATTTGCCCTATAATCACCCAAAATCAAAGTTAAATTCACTTAAGTTAAATTTCTAAAAATCATATCACACACTATGAGTTGCTGCAATCAAAATTTCTCGACAAAATTACGAATTTAAAAAAACGATAAACAATGCAAATTAATACAGTGTAAAATAGAATATATGACAAAAATGACTTTTTTCTATTCCGAGGGGTTCACTTTAGTTATAGCGTAAAAAGTCATACTTCCATAGACTCTGGGAACTCTACTAAGCTTCTGTCAGAGAGTCTTTATGAGCAAAATTTTTACAGATAAATGTTACGATAACTTAAGAAAAGCTTGTGACATTTTTGTGAATTACTAAGATTCAATATTTGACATCAATCGCCTCGCTTAAGGATTGGCATAAAATTTTTTCAAACTTATCCAGCCTTATTTTTCAAGATGATTTCGCTTTTACATGATTGAGCAGTCAATCCTTTAAGAAATTAGCAATTTATTGATAGATAGTATTGGCGATGTCATCGTTGAAGGCCGTGGCAGGCACATCCAAAATTATCTGACCTGCGCGCATCCCCAAAATGCGATCGCCATAGCGTTTGGCAAGGTGAACTTGGTGGAGGCTACAAATGACAGTGAGGCGTTTTTCATCACAGAGGGAGCGCAGCAGTTGCAGTACCAATGCAGCAGTTTCTGGATCAAGGCTAGCAATGGGTTCGTCGGCTAGGAGTAGTTGGGCTTTTTGGGTCAGGGCGCGGGCGATCGCCACCCGTTGTTTTTGTCCCCCAGACAGTTGATCTGCCCGTTGAAAAGCAACATCGAGAAGCTGTACCCGTTCTAGGGCGGCTAAAGCTTCCCAGAGCATCGTTTCAGGAAAGCGCCCCAGTAAACATCGCCAGAGGGGTAATTCTGGTAACCGTCCTCCCAGGCAATTTTCGAGGGCTGTGCGGCGTCGCACCAAGTTAAATTGTTGGGCAATCATCGCCATTTTTTGCCTGGCTTGGCGTAACTGTCGGGGCGATGCGGTGGTTAGATCGAGACCTTGAAAATAAACTTGGCCAGCATCAAGGAGTACCAATTGGGGCAAACAGCGCAGTAGGCTTGTTTTGCCCGCACCACTAGAGCCAAGGAGGACAGTAAAGCTATGGGGCTCGATGGTAAAGCTAATGTCCTGAAGGCTGAATTGACCGTGGGAATAGGTTTTTGTGAGTTGGTGAACCTGCAGCATAGAATTTTTTTGAAAATAAATTTTTTAGCCCAGCGTTAGTTGTGAGGTAAATGTAAGAGTGAATTTTTCAGTGCGGCTATCACCCTTGATCTGCACCATCGGACGGAGTGACCAGGGCGAAACTTTGTTCATAGCTATCAATATTCAAGAATTACAGCGACAATACTTGAAATAAGACGGTGAAGTAGAAAAAATTAGTGAATTAGTCGCAATTACATTAAATTAAGTGAAAATTTTCCTTTGTAAAGTTATAAAGGCTACTGTAAGCGACGGCGTAAATAGGCACTCAAGGCATCAATTAAACTCACCATAATCAAAATCAAGATCAAAATTGTCGCTAGGCGGGGAAAGTCGAGTAGCTTGAGGCTAACCAGCAATTCATAGCCAATGCCGCCGGCCCCGACGATGCCGAGGATCACAGAGGAACGCACATTAAACTCCCAGAGGTAGAGGCTAATACCCACCAAACCCGGTAATGCTTCAGGAAATACGGCAAAGGCAAAGGTGCGCAGGCGATCGCTACCGGTGACTTCAATGGCTTCGATGGGTTCAGGGGGAATTGATTCGAGCACTTCACCATAGAGTTTGGCCATGGAACCTGCCGTATGACAGGCGACCCCTAACACCCCAGCAAAGGGGCCAAGACCGACAATCGATACAAAAAAGAGGGCAAAGATCGCCGTATCAATGCCCCGCAGTAAATTTAAAAAACTCCGTAAACCCGTGGCTAACCAGCGATTTGGGGTTGTATTACGGGCCACGCACAGGGCGAGGGGTAAAGCCACCAGCATCGCCGCCCCTGTGCCCACAATGGCGATCGCCAAAGTTTCCCAGATAGCCACCAGAAAATTGGGCAACTCCGAAAAATCCGGCGGAAATAATTGCTGCAGCCATTGACCCACCGTTGGTAAGCGCTGCCAAAACTGCTGGGGATCAATCTCGGCGGTGCGCACGGCCATAATCAAAATTGCCACCCCCAGGACTCCCCAAAAACCAGACCTGAGTAACCGCCACAGACTATACTGGCGTCGCCGTTCCTGCTGTAGGATTTGGGCGAAGTCGCTTGCTTTGGTGGGTTGCTGCAAGAGGGTCACTACTTCAATACCTCTAGAGCAAGACCTGCTGCTTCGATGGGTTGGTAGTTACTGCCATCGGAAGCGACAAAACCCGTGTAGTTCTCTGGTAAAAGAGTAGCGGCTTCGGCAGGAGTGAGATTGACTAATTTTTGTTGGAGTTGTTTTTTATAGGCCTCTGGGAAGTTCCCCCGCACCACGATGGGGTCGTTGGGTAAAGGTTCAGACTGCCAAATGATTTTAATTTCATCGGCTTGAATGCGTCCTTCGGCAATCATCACATCGAGATTGCGGTTGTAATCGGAGGCAATGTCGATCTGGCCAGTGCTGACGCCAATCACCTGGGCCGCATGGCTTGCTCCTTCGCTGTAGTCAAACACGACTTCTGGATCGATGTTGCGTCGCTTAAATTCTGCCTGGGGAATTAACCAACCGGATGTAGAACCGACATCTGCCAAGCTGAGCTTCAGTTTTTCGCCCTGCTGACTGAGGGCGATCGCCTCTTCGAGGGTGTCAAAGGGGGCATCGGCCCGGGCAATCAAAATGCCGTAGTAAACCGGTTTATCCTGGTATTTCACGGTGGCGATCGCCTCTAGGGAAGGATCATTATGGTGAGCTAGAACGTATCCCCAAGGCCCCAACCAAGCCAAATCCAAGGTGCCAGAACGTAAGGCTTCAGAGATACCAATCCAATCTTCGGTGACAGTGACATCTCCGGGGAGATCCAGTTCGGCGGCGAGGGCATCAAATAAAGGCTCAAACTGTTGGCGGTTCTCGTCGGGCGTCGGGAAATAGGGGCCAACACCAAAGGAAATACTGTCGAGGGTTGTGGCACTATCTGGCCCAGAAGTGGGCTGATTATTGGCCGAGGCACAACCCACCAGCAGCACACCAACAGTCCCGATCAAGATATTTTTCCACTGACTGACCTGTGCCATTCGCTTGACTGCGCTCCCGTTGAAATTTGATCCGCTATGTCCAAACTGTGATTTAGACCCAGCTATGTTCAGCATAGCGAAAACAATTTGAGAAAAATGAAAAATACCTTAAAAATTTGTTGATTTCCCTGATTTCTGACTTTCTAAGCTGTTGTCTGATGTTTGCAATTCTCCATATTTGTGGCGGCCCTAGGGATCTTCGCTAGAGTGATAAAAAGCCTCCCCAAAGGCGATCGCCCCAATTTATTGCTCCCCATGCCATCGACCCACCAGCCGCAAACTACCACCAATCTTGGGAAAGTGGTTTCCGTGCGCGGTAGCGTCGTTGATGTGTGTTTTCCCCAACGGCTACCTAGCTATCTCCATCAACTTAATGCTGGGGAAAAAGGTCAAATCATTATTGAAGTCGTCGCCCACCTAAATGCTACCCTCGTCCGGGGTATCGCCCTGACCCCCACCTCCGGTCTTGCCCGGGGGGCCACCGTGACCGATACCGGCCATCCCCTCATGATGCCCGTGGGCCGCGCCTTACTGGGGCGCATGTTTAACGTTTTTGGTGAGGCGATCGATCAAGGCAAACCCCTAACCGCAGTGAAGCATCGCTCAATCCACCAAGCTGCCATTCCCCTCGCCCAACAATCAACCCAAGCAGAAATCCTAGAAACAGGGATCAAAGTGATTGATGTCCTCGCCCCCATCGAACGGGGTGGAAAAGCTGGTCTTTTCGGGGGAGCAGGGGTCGGCAAAACGGTCTTAATCACCGAGATGATCCACAACATGGTCAGTCAGCACCAGGGGATCAGCCTATTTTGCGGTATTGGTGAACGCAACCGAGAAGCCGAAGAACTCTATCGGGAAATGCAGGCGACAGGGGTACTAGACCAGACGGTGTTGCTGTTTGGCCAGATGAATGAACCGCCTGGGGCAAGGTTTCGGGTAGGCCATGCGGCCTTGACCATTGCCGAATATTTCCGGGATGAAGCCCAGCAGGATGTATTGCTCTTGATCGACAATATTTTCCGCTTTATTCAGGCTGGCCAGGAGGTGTCGGGTCTAATGGGGGAACTGCCCTCGCGGGTGGGCTACCAACCAACCCTAGCGACGGAATTAGCCGCCCTCGAAGAACGAATTACCAGTACAAAAAATGGGGCAATTACCTCGGTGCAAGCGGTGTATGTGCCCGCCGATGATTTTACTGATCCAGCAGCAGTGCATACCTTTGGCCATTTATCGGCGTCCATTGTGTTGTCACGTAAGCGAGCCAGTGAGGGTTTTTATCCGGCGGTGGATCCCCTGCGTTCGAGTTCCAAAATGCTGATGCCAGCGATCGCCGGTCGGCGTCACTATGAAATTGCCCTAGCAGTGCGCCAAACCCTTGCCACCTACGAGGAACTTAAGGACATGATCGCGATGTTGGGGATGGCTGAACTCGCGGCGGGCGATCGCGCCATTGTGTACCGCGCTCGCAGGTTAGAGCGCTTCCTGACCCAGCCTTTTTTCTCGACGGAACAGTTCACCAACAAAACGGGGCGAGTGGTCAGTTTAGAGACGGCCATAACGGGTTGCGAGCGAATTTTAAACGATGAATTTGCCGATGTACCCGAAAGTGCTCTTTACATGATTGGGGCCATTGGGGAGGTACAGCGGCCATGATCGCCCAGATGGATCTCAAGGTGCTGTGTTTGACGGATTTATTGGTGGATCAGCCAGTGCGAAAAGTGCTGGCTGAAGGTAGTGGCGGTGGATTTTGTCTATTGCCCAACCATGTGGATTATGTGGCGGTCTTGCCAGCGGGACTCTTAATCTTTGAGACCAGCACGGGAGAAGAACATTGTCTGGCCATTGATGAAGGCATTTTAGTGAAACAGGGGGCTGCCGTTTGGGTGTCGGTGCGCAATGCGGTGCGGGGAGATAACCTCAATGATTTACAGCAGGCGGTGCAAGCGCAATTTACCCAGTTAGATGAGCAAGAAGAACGGGCACGGAGTATGTTAGCGCGTCTCGAAAGCAGCATTGTGCGGGACTTTATCGATTTGGGAGGCGCTTTATGACCACACCAGAGGGCGATCGCCATCGGGAAGATTTTGAACGGCAGATCCAGCAAAAATCCCAACGCAAACTCCAGGCCAAACGGGAAGGCGATCGCAGTTTGTGGCTAGGATTTGGGGTCTTTGGGATGGTGGGTTGGTCGGTGATGGGGCCGACTCTCTTGGGGATCTTTTTGGGGATTTGGCTCGACCGCCGCTTTCCGAGTCCCTATTCCTGGACGTTAACGGGTTTATTTCTAGGGATTATCCTCGGTTGTTGGAACGCGTGGTTGTGGATTCAACGGGAGCAAAATCGATGAGGTTTAATTATTTAATTATTTATGAAAAAGACAAAAATAGCAGAGGCGATCACCTAATCCAATCGCTAATCTAAACTCGATTAAAAAACGAATTTAAAAACTCAATTAAAATTACAATGAATCTATTCTTAGAAAAAATAACGCCCAATTTATTTGTTTTTCCCCTCGGTTTTGGGCTGGGGTTATTTTACTTTACGGCACTGTGGTTTACCGTTAAACAATTGACCCGTTCCCAACATCCAGTCTTACTCATGATTACCAGCGGTGTGGTGCGGTTAATGTTAGCCATGGTCGCCCTATATTTGATGATTGATGGCCATTGGGAACGAGTACTAATCGCCCTTGCAGGTTTTTTATTAGCGCGGACTATTTTAATCAATCGTTGGCGACCACAAACTTCGTTATCGGAAATATTGCTGGAGGAATAGAGGGGATGCAAATCACACCGGATAGCATCATTTTTTATCAATATCAGTTTGTGGTAATTAATGCCACTTTGGTTTATACATGGCTCACTATGGCTCTATTAGTGGTGGGAGCAGCTTGGGTGACGAAAAAATTAGTGGTGCGCCCCAAACTGCCCCCTTGGCAAAATTTTTTAGAAATCGTTGTTGATGGTATTTATCAACATATTGCAGAGGTCACCCAACAGGAACCAGAACCCTATCTGGCTTTTGTGGGCACTTTATTCTTATTTATTTTGACGGCTAATTTATTAACCGTCGTCCCTGGTTATCAAGCCCCCACTGGCTCTCTTTCGACCACCACTGCTTTGGCGATCGCCGTGTTTGTGGCTGTGCCGATCTATGGGATTCGTCAGCGGGGAATTTTAGGCTATCTCAAAAGTTATCTCCAGCCGACGCCGATTATGTTGCCCTTCCAAATTATTGGTGAATTTTCCCGGACTTTAGCCCTGGCCGTGCGACTTTTTGGCAATATTATGAGTGGGAATCTTTTGGCAGCAATTTTGTTAGCCCTGGTGCCGCTGTTTGTGCCCGTGGCGATGAATTTATTGGGGCTGGTGTTTGGGGTAATCCAAGCCTATGTGTTTGCGATTTTGGCCTTGGTCTATATTGCTTCTGCCGCAACGGTGCAGGAGAAAAAACAAAGTGTTTCCATGGAGAAAAATTCATGACTGACCTCGCATTAATCGGCTCGGTGGCGATGGTGACCGCCGGCATTACCATTGCGATTGGTTCCATTGGCCCTGCCTTGGGGGAAGGGATGGCCGTGGCCCGGGCCTTGGGGGCGATCGCCCAGCAACCGGATAAGGCCAATATGATTACCCGCACCCTATTTGTGGGCCTCGCAATGGTGGAATCAACGGCGATTTATTGCTTAGTGGTGTCGATGATTTTGCTGTTTGTTAATCCATTCTGGAATTACTTTCTCAACCAGGGAGGTTAACGGTGTTAATTAACTGGTTTACGGTGTTTGCCCAAATTCTCAACTTCGTCATTTTGCTGGGTTTGTTGCGTTGGCTTTTGTACAAACCCATTTTGCAGGTAATGGCCAAGCGTCAGGCCCAACTGGCGGAACAATGGCAAACGGCCACGGATCTCCAAGCCCAGGCCCACCAAGCCCTAGAACAATATCACCAGGAACAACAGTCACTCCAAGCGCAACGGGCTTCATTTTTAGCGGAAGCACGGGCAGCAGCGGATGAGGAGCGACAACGGCAACTGCTGACCCTACGCCAGGATATCCAAGCGCAACGGGAAGCCTGGGAAGCGGATCTGTACCAGGAACAAAGGGCTTTTTTCCATACGCTCCGGCAACAGGTCACTCAACAAGTGGTGGCGATCGCCCGGCAAGCACTCCGGGATTTGGCGGATGTGAGCCTCGAACAACAGATGGTGGCGCGTTTCTGTGAACAACTGAAACACCTTTCTCCGACCCAACGGCAGCAGATTCATAATTCAGAAACTCCACCAGAAGCCGTCTTCATCCGCACGACGTTCCCCGTGGACGCGGCCCACCAAGCGCAAATCAAACAAAGCCTCGCCACTACCTTAAACCTGGAGGGAATACCCATTCACTTCGTCACTGTGCCGGAGTTGGGCTGTGGCATTGAAATGAAACTGGCTGGCCAAGCAATCCTCTGGGGCCTGGATCCCTATCTCGATCAACTCGAACAAACCCTGGCGATCGCCACCCGTTAATGCCCTTGATCTTTGACCCACTGCTTACCATGGAACCCCTGGCCCAATCCCTCCAAGGCACTTACACAGAAGCCTTACAGCAAATTCAGCAAACCTTGGCAACCTTTCCGGCCCAACTGACATTCCGGGAAACGGGGGTTGTGGAATCTGTCCGGCCCGGCATCGCCAGAGTGAAGGGGTTGCCCAACGTCCAGGCCGATGAATTGGTTTATTTTTCGCGCTCCAGTGCTGGGGGTGAACCGCTGCTGGGGATTGCCTTTAACCTCGATCCTGATGAAGTGGGCGTAATTTTGCTAGGAGATAGCCATGCCCTTCAGGCAGGGGATGAGGTCTACCGTACCGAAAGGGTGATGGATGTGCCCGTGGGAGAAGTGTTGCTGGGGCGAGTGTTGACCGTGCTGGGGGAGCCTTTGGATGGTCGGGGTGCTCTCAAGGCGGTGGAATGGAAACCCGTCGAACGAGAAGCCGCCGCAATTTTGGATCGCGCCCCGGTAACGGTGCCTTTGCAGACAGGTTTAAAAGTGGTGGATGCCCTGATTTCCATTGGTCGGGGGCAGCGGGAACTGATCATTGGCGATCGCCAAACGGGAAAAACCACCATTGCCATTGATACGATCCTCAACCAAAAAGACCAGGATGTGATTTGTATCTACTGCGCCATTGGCCAACGGTCAGCGGCGATCGCCAAGGTGATTGCCACCCTCCGGGAACAGGGAGCCATGGACTATACCATTGTCATTGTGGCGGCGGGCCAGGATCCCCTCGGACTGCAATACATTACCCCCTATGGCGCGACGACGATGGCAGAATATTTTATGGAACAGGGGCGCGATGTGTTGATTGTTTACGATGACTTGACCCACCACGCCCGCACCTACCGTGAACTCTCCCTTTTGCTGCGACGACCACCGGGGCGTGAGGCCTACCCTGGGGATATTTTCTATCTCCACTCGCGGCTTTTGGAACGGGCAACCCACCTGGCGGCGGCTTTAGGGGGTGGCTCCTTGACAGCTTTACCCATTATCGAAACCCAAGCCCAAAACCTTTCGGCCTACATCCCAACCAATTTAATTTCCATTACCGACGGTCAAATTTATCTCTCACCGGAACTGTTCCAAAAGAGTATCTTTCCGGCGGTGGATGTGGGTAAATCCGTGTCCCGGGTCGGTGGAAAAACCCAACTGGATGCCTATCAAGCTGTTTCTGGGGCGCTGCGCCTCGCCTATGCCCAATTCCAGGAAGTGGAAGTATTTGCCCGTTTTGGGACGCAACTGGATGAACAAACCAAACAAACCCTCCAACGGGGGAAACGCATCCGGGAGGTGCTCAAACAAAACCAAAGTCAACCCCTCACAGCGGCAGCTCAAATTGCCATTTTGATCGCCGTAACCCAAGGTTTATTAGACCATGTGGCCCTAGAAGACATTCCAGCGGTAGAACAAAAATTAGCCGAGGCGATCGCCCAAGAATTACCCGACCTCGTGGAGCGCATTCAATATTCCCATCCCCTCACCGAGGCCGACCAAACCCTTCTTTTAGAAACCCTCCAAGCTGCCATCAAAACCTAAGTAATGCACACCCTCGAATCCCTGCGCAACACCATCAATAGCATTGAAGATCTCCGGGCCGTTGTCCGGACCATGAAAGCCTTGGCCATGGTCAGCATTCGGCAATATGAACAGGCCCGCACGGCTCTCCAGGACTATAACTATAGCCTTGAACTGGGCTTTCAGGCCCTACTCCAGCATCGGCGTTTTGCAGAAACAAATCTTGATCAGCCGTTGCCCCTGGGTACCAATCATCAACAAGGAAAAGTGGGGCTGATTTTGTTTGGCTCTGACCACGGTCTGTGCGGCCAATTTAACGAACAGCTTGTCACCTATGCTCTGCAAGCTTGTCAACAACGGCACCTCACAACTGCTGATTATGCCTTGGCTACCGTCGGCGATCGCCTGTTGCCCTACTTGCAGTCCCTAGACCATCCCCACCACACCACCTTTCGGCTCCCCAATTCCCTCGCGGGAACGCCCCGTCTTATTCAAAATCTCCTAGGCTTAATCGATCAATGGTATTTCGAAGCCGAAACATCACCGATTCGCCAGATCCACTTGATTTACCATCAATCCCAATCCAATACCCTCTACCGTCCCGTAACCCGGCAACTATTACCCTTGGACCGTCAATGGCTCCAGGAAATGGGCGATCGCCCCTGGCAATCCACTGCTTTTCCTCTCCTCAATGGCCCCTGGGCACCAACCTTTGCAGGTGTTGTCCGCCAATATCTTTTTCTCAGCCTGTATCGCGCCACCGTAGAATCCCTCGCCAGCGAAAATGCCGCTCGCCTTGCATCCATGCAAGCTGCTGAAAAAAATATCGAAGAACGACTGGGTGATCTCCAGGCCAGCTATCGCCAACAACGGCAAAATTCGATCACAGAAGAACTTTTAGACATTGTTTCTGGGTTTGAAGCCCTCAACCCCAACCGCCCCTGCTAAACCCAACAACATCCAAAGCCCTAGCCAAGGCAAACCTGATTACGTCCACTGCGTTTGGCGCGATAACAAGCTTGATCAGCCTGGGCCATCAAAGCATCCACTGAAGGTAGCGGTGCCGATTCTGACGTGAGCAAAATCAGACCAATGCTGATCGTGATCTTGAAGATTTCCTGTTGCCAGGTAAATGTGTAGTTTTTGAGGACATTGACCAACGTCTCTGCAATGGAGAGACCATTTTCTAGGGTGCAATTACGCAACAGCAAGGCAAATTCGTCACCTCCCACCCGGGCAATCTGATCCTCAGCGCGGACCTGTTGGGCGAGCAAACGGGCAATATCCTGGAGGAGGACATCGCCAGCATTGTGGCCTGCGGTATCGTTGACGGGCTTAAAATGATCCAGATCGCAAAATAACAACACATGGCTGGCTAAACCAGAATTTGCTTCACTGCGGGCTTTTTCTAAGATGGCAAAGAAGGCGCGCCGATTTAACAGATCCGTTAACGGATCGTGGCTGGCCTGGTAGCTGCTAATGACGGCTTGGCGACGCTCGGCCAACTCTTCGGCGGTGACCAATAACAAGAATGATTCGTTAAAGAGCAACAAGAGCAGGAAAATGCTTAGTACCAATTGAGGTGTGTAGGATTTTTTGGCCCAGATCAAGGCTTCGGTGGGCTGAATTTGGAGTTGCCAAGTGCGCCCCCAGTAACGAATGGGTACGGTAATGGGCTCGACGGTGGTGGCGATCGCCGTGGAATTGGGATTAGGTGGATCTAACTGGTCGAGATTGAGGGTCTGACCTGATTCATTGGTGTACAGCAAGGCAACCTGTAAATTTTGCTGCTGGGCACAGGTGCCAACTGAAAAAACTTCCTCCAAGAGATTGTCTAAACGGTAAACACCCACCGCAAACCCCCGCACCGGTTCCCCAGGGAAATGGACGGGCAACAGCACGAGAATACTCCGTTGTCCATTGGTGTCTTGAACTAAGGTCAGGGGTTCTGTGGCATAGGCTTGGTCGGTTTCCAGACTTTTGATAATGGCCGTTGCCCGTTGGGGATCCGATTGAATATCAAAGCCTTGGATGCTCTGATGCTCTTGATTAAAGGGTTCAACAAATTGCACAACCACATAGGATGGCCGTTGTTGGGCCGGGATCAGTTCGCCATTGGGGAGCCGCTCGGTAATTTGAAAATCATCTGGAATCAAGGGATCGAGCCGTTGCTGGGTCTCAAAGGCTTGGCGCTCTGGGTCGAGGACAAAGGGATTCCAAGAGAGGGCATACAAACCGGGTAGGCGGTCTAAACTGTATTGGGTAAAGGTGCGAAATTCAAGGGCTGTAACGGTTTCGCTAGACAGAATAAAACTTTCAATGCCTCGGCCATTACCCTACAGCGGGTTGAGAAGAAACACTCGACTCTAGTTTCGCTAGACAGAATAAAACTTTCAATGCCTCGGAGAGCTTCGGTGTGGCGGGCCAGATTTTTCTCGAATTGGTGCGCCATATTTTGGGTACAATCTTGTAACTCTAGGCGAATCCGTTGTGTTTCAAAGGTGTAAATTTGGTTGTAGGCGATCGCCGCCATAATCATCAACAGTAGAGATGGAAACAGTACCTTTGTGCGACGTCCCGTCCACCGAGACTGCATCACGGGGAGAAACATCAGGGTTGCCGGAGTAAACACGATAATCCCCAAGACATCACCAGCCCACCAGGTAAAGGCGGCAAAGGGGATTTGGCTAGCGGTGATTTCGCCAAAGAAATATTGAGCATAGGCCCCTACACTACTGCCCAGGAGACTACAAATTGGCCCCATGACAATCAAGAAAGGCAGAATCTCTTTGGGATGACGCAAGGCAGGCGTGGCCCCAGAAATGCGACGACCACACCAGGCAGCGAGGGCTATTTGTAAGGTCGATCCAGCGGCTAAAGTCAACGCCAGAGGCAGGTGCCAATCACTTAAAACCCCATCAATCAGCACTGACCCCAAGGCGATCGCCGGTAGGTAACGGTATCCATAGGCCAAAACAATGGCGATCGCCAAGCCAGCCGCAGGCCAGAAGGGAAAAGATAGACTTAAACCCTGGGCGAAATAACTTGTGCTGAGGCCGATCCCTGCATAGGCTAATGTCAGAGCAACACTTCGCCATAGTAATTTTGTTCGAGCCTTCACCCTGAAATAGGTCTCCCGGTGCCGTGGAATGGAACTTTGAACTTGGGCGCGGCAGTCCCTATCCCTCTTTAGGGTAGGGAAGGATAGCGCGGCTACTGAAGAGAAACGGAAGTAGCCAAATCAATCAGGCTTAGGCAATCGCCTTATGTACTCTCTGATAATTTGAGCCATGCTGACATCCTTG
>CALRTB020000022.1:0-39348 GCA_943371005.1 Sphingobacterium thalpophilum | reverse complement strand
GCTGGGTTCACCGGAGATTGTGGAGGCGCATGTACTGCCGGGGGAGTCATCTGTGCTGCCAGAGAACTGCTCTTCCGACACCTAATCGAATTCTGTCGGGAGCATGAGCGGGCTTTAAAGATTCGCAACCACCGTCTACAGCTTCAACAGGCTGAGATTGAACAAAAAATCTCGTTTCGGCGGCGTAAACGTCGAGAATTTGACAACTTCTTCGAATCCTTATTCACCATCTATGCTCTGATGGCGATCGCCTTTGTTCTCGGCATCCTTTTTGTGCAGCTTTTTTTCCCTTAACTCATTTAAGGCGATCATTGTTTTAACTCCTAAGGGCGTAAAAACATCAGTCTCACGCTGTATGCGAAGTATCAACATCAGTAAGCTGAATTGTTCGATTGGCTTGAGATGTGGCGATGGCTTCCCATCGATAGCATCAGCAGTGGCTTTGTAGTCTTGAGTGTATTCTGCAACTCTATTCCTATGAGTTCATGTGAACTTTTGTCAGCCAATCAGTATTTTGTCACGTAATAAATATTTTTTTGACCCGGTAACTTTTTTGCCGGGTTTATTTTTTAAGATGGGCATATCGTCCTTTGAACCACACCATGTCCCGTCAATTAGAGCGTCTCTTAGAAATTGATCGCTTACTGCGTAGTCCAGAAAAACAGACTCAAGTCAGTATTGCTCGGATGCTGGAGGTCTCGGAAAGAACGATTCGTAATGATTTTGATTTTTTGCGTAATCGTTTTGATGCTCCGCTTGGGTATGACAGAAATCAAGGCTGGCACTATACCGACTCTAATTGGCGATTGCCGAGCATTCCCATTACCCAAGGGGAACTTTTTGCCTTAACGCTTGGGGCGAGAATGTTGGAGTCCTATTCGGGATCTATTTATCAACGGCAACTACGGGAAACCATTACTCGGATTGCGGAACGTTTACCAGAGAAAAGCGTGATTAATCTGCGGCAGTTAGCAGAGGAACGGGTTCACTTTCGCGTTGGGGGAGAAATTCAACTAAATCCTGAGATTTGGCAAGCTCTCATTGAAGCAAGCGAGCGATCGCAGTCGGTTTTGATGTGCTACTACTCTCCTAAACGACAGCAAATATCAGAACGTATTTTCGATCCCTATATTTTGGATATTTACCGGGCGAGCAATCCCTATGTCTGGGGCTATTGTCACTTGCGCGAGGAGGTTCGGCAATTTCGGATCGACCGGATTCGTAAGCTCGAACCGATGGGCAAAACTTTTGAGCGACGGGAATTTGATTTACAGGAGAAATTGAAAAATAGTTTTCAGTATGAAGTGGGCGGCAAAACCTATGATGTGGCGATCGCCTTCGATAAACAAACGGCTCCCTATATTACGGAACGGATTTGGCATAAAACCCAAACCATTAAAACTCATCGGGACGGGTCGATCACACTACGGTTTACGGCTTCGGGCTTAAACGATGTGAAGCGCTGGATTTTGGGCTACGGCAGGGGGGCGATCGCCAAGTCCCCACCAGAACTGGTGAAAATGCTGCAACAGGAAACGGAACAAATGGCACGACAAAACGAAACAGGAGAATTTGAGTAAATGGATTATCTCGAAGTGCAGTTTGAACTGCGAGGTAAAACTTTACCTGCGGATCACGGTTACAGCTTGTATTCTGCAATTAAACAGAGTTGGCAACAGTCTGATTTAGAAGCGACTCAAAATACTGAAATTGCTCCAAAGGTTTTAATCAGTAGTATTTCAGGCTTGGGCAATAGGCAGGGCACGATCAGTCTGACACGGCGATCGCGGTTTCGATTACGGTGTCCGGCAGAGCAAGCTCAAGTTTGGTATCGGGCACTCCAGAACCAAGTCCTAGACATTCAAGGTCATTTGGTGCGTTTAATCCAGCCTCGCTTAACGATCATTCAACCCACGCCAATTCTCACCTCCCGCTTAGTGGTGATCAAATTAGAGGCATGGGATAACCAAACTGCCCCCCAATATTTTTTAGAGTCTTGTCAAAAAGCTTTAGAGCGTCTTGAAATCAGGGGACAGCCATTCATTGAGAGTAATACTGATGGAGATCTAGCTCGGCGATCGCTCCGCATTAAAGGCAAACATATTATGGGTTTTGGCGTAACAGTAGAAGGTTTAAGCGATGAAGATTCTATTAAGTTGCAATGTCTTGGCTTAGGTGGTCGGGGCCACTTTGGTTGCGGTTGGTTCTATCCGAAAAAGGAGGAACAAAGTGATGCGGCCTAAACTCAAACCGGATTGTCTCCTCGCAAAATCCTTTGAACCGGGTCATTGGAAAGGTTCCTATAGTTTGGTCGGTCATACTGCCGATGTGGTGAATGCGGTCACAACATTGGTCGATACCTTAGGCGATCGCCTGATCACTCAATTTGGCTTAACTTGTTCCTTTGACCATTTACGCAATACAGCACGACTTGCCGCCTATCTCCATGACTGGGGCAAAGCAAATGATCATTTTCAGGGCATGGTTAGGGCTTCAATTCCCGATGCTGCTCCAAAACGTTTCTTTGATCAATCTCCCCAAATGCTACGCCATGAAATTGCTTCTGTGCTGTTGGCTTGGGAGTTTAAGGAATGGTTGCAACAAGCCAAAGGGGATTTCTTCATCGCTCTAGTCGCAGCAGGCGGTCATCACCTCAAGTTAGGGGGGCATGCTGGCAGGAGTACTGAAGATTTTGGAGAAATTCGCCAGAGTGGAGATGCTCAAATATATATGTATGCGCTTCAGAAACAAGAAGGAAAAATTGCCTATCACCCTCAATTTAAAGGCTTGCTGAAATATGGAGTTAAAACTCTGGGCTTACCGAAAAATATCAAACTCTCTAAAGTTCCATCCTTACAGTGGACTCGGCAAGATATTGAGGCGAAACAGCGAGAAATTAGAGAATACCTGACCTTTGATTGGAAAGGTGATCCTGTGTTTATCGCAGTGGTCAAAGCTCTCTTGGTTGCGGGGGATTGTTCTGGTTCTGCCCTTGGAAAAGAAAATATTTCACTCCAGCAATGGATTCAAGATGAACTAAAAACCACCCTTGACGAAGACAAGCTCGATCACGTTATCGAATCTCGGTTAGAGGGGAATGAACTAAGGCCCTTTCAGCAAAGATTAGGAGCAGTAAAAAGTCGTGTGGCGATCGCCCGTGCGGGTTGTGGCACTGGCAAAACCTTGGGCGCATACAACTGGGCAAAAACCCATGCCCTCGGTCGTAAACTCTTTTTCTGCTATCCCACCACAGGAACCAGTACCGAAGGTTTTATTGATTATGTCCACGGCAAAGTTGAGGCAGAATTATTTCACTCCCGGTATCAAGTGGATTTGGAAATGATGCAAACAGGAGAGGAAAATGACCTCGAATCTGGCTCTGATGCAACGATAAAACTCGAATCCTTTCGGGCATGGGGGGCGGAATCTATCGTTTGTACTGTGGATACTGTCCTTGGTTTATTCCAATGTAATCGTCGTCCGCTTTATTGTTTTCCGGCGATCGCCAACGGTGCATTTGTCTTTGATGAAGTCCATTGCTATGATGCCAAACTTTTCGGCACATTACTCAGATTCTTGAAGGTGGTCAAAGCTCCTGTACTTCTGATGTCTGCCTCAGTTCTTCCTTGGCAAAAAGCGGCGATAGAAGCGGCTGTCGGTGAACCTGTTGAAGTAATCGAAGGAGCCAAAGAGCTGGAGGAAAAACCCCGTTATCGTTTTCATATGCTTGACCGGCCGGACTGGGGGCGGGTTGAACAGGAATTACAAACTGGGGGAAAAGTACTCTGGGTCTGTAATCAGGTCAATACGGCGATCGCCATTTATGAAGAAGCCAAACGACGAGGCTTAGATGCTTTGCTTTATCATAGTCGATATCGCTATCAGGATCGGGTCAATCACCATCGGGCGGTCGTCGATGCCTTCAAGCCAGATCAGATCAAGCCAGTAATCGCGATCTGTACCCAAGTTGCTGAGATGTCTTTGGATTTATCAGCTACTTTACTGGTTTCTCAGATTGCCGATCCAGCGGGATTAATTCAAAGATTAGGGCGGTTAAACCGTCGCTACTGTGGTCATGCCCTTGATGCCCTGTTTTACCCCGATGAAAAGGAAGGGTATCCCTACAAAAAAGAACAGCTCACTGATGGGCTAACAATAGTTCAAAATTTTACGGGAGATGTCAGCCAAGCTGAGTTAGCGCAATGGTTAGAGGCATTCACTCCAGAACCAAATCAAGATAATGAAGAACTGGGTTTAGTGTGGCTCGATGGTAATTGGAAAACTTATCCAGCATCTCTGCGAGAAGGAGGCCATAATGTCACCGCTCTATTAGAGAAGGATCTCCCCACGATCAAAAAACTACCCGCCAAGGAAATTCCCCGATTTACTGTTCCAATTCCTAATCGAGGCTGGAAACCCAAGGAGAAATACAAGTTTTATCCCATTGCCCCCGCTGAAATATGGGGCTACTTAAAAGAGCTGGGAGCATTTGATTTACGTCAGCGAGGAAGTGATAAACCATGACTGAAATGATCCTCTCTTTATTCAACCCCAATAGTCTTTTACCCCATCGAGCAGGGGTCGCGGGTTTGGCATTGGCTTTATCTGCCATTGACCCTACTGATGCACCATTGCAATGGGAAGTTACTGAGGATGAGGTCAAGCTCACTTGGGATTGCACCGATAAGGAAGCGATTCAATGGTTGCTAGAGCACACCTATCAAATTAAAGATGGTTATCTCAATGTCAAAGCACTCAAGTTAGATGAGCAAAGTCGTTATGTTTTTACGGATGGTATAACGACAACTTTCTTACAACATAGTAAACAAAGAAGTTTAGATAAACAGACTCAATCTCTCAGTTTTCAAGTGGATGAAGGTCAACCCGAAATTCAAGTTAATTATCGACAATTGTTAGATTGCTATTACACAAGTGATTTCAAGGAGGCTTTTAGTAGTAAAGGGAAATTCAAAAAAACTATTCCTTTGAAAGGTCATCATTTACCGGGTCTAGTAGAAGATTTTGCCAACGGAGCCTACCAGGAATCTCCAGAAAATTATTTAGCCTTACTTTTTCTGCCAATTGCCTGCCATTATTACCGCTTACCGGAATTTTTATCGGGGCTAGTGATTCCCTCCGTTACTAACTTAAAAGCATGGGTGAAACGGAGAAAAGCTTTTGCTGCGAAGAGTGTCACTAGGTTGACTCCCTATGGTGAATTTAGGGCTAATGGCGCTGGGGAATCTGCTCTGAGGTTCTTATTACAGGAAAAACTCATTGATGATGCCCAAGATTTTAAAGTTGATTACTGCGAGGTTTATCGTTTAGGGAAACAGCCTTGGGACGGCAATCAATCTTATTTAAAACAGGAGGTTTATCGGGTTCATGCTAACGATGATTTACTTGAGCTTTATCAGGAGGCTTGGGGACTTTTCCCCAGTGTTGTCCGTAAGAATAAAGAAGGTGGAACAACCTTAATTACATCGAATATTCTGCCTTGGATTTCTGACAACCTTATTTCTAATGACTACTGGTATGCAGACTTCTTTGCTTTTTCCCAGAAAAAGACAAAACAAGAAATTTTGCAACCTAATGGAAAAAAGGAGAAAGTACCTCTCTACAAATATGAACGTAAAGGATTAGTCAATATGACAAAAATCGAAAATTCACTTACGACCCAAGAACAAACCTTTTTTGATGCTATTCAGGGCAGTTTTAGCACCTTTCTGCGGGGACAAATTGAACAGGCAACTAAACAAGGTCGCCAGCTTGATTACGCCCAAGTCACCAAAAAAGTTATCTATCGCTTTCAACGCCCCAGCACTCAACAGGAATTTGCTTCGGCTGTTGTGGACTTCTTAAGTCAGTTTCGGAGTAAAGCCGCAAGGGGTTCGGGTTCTGAAATTTATCTCTGGCTCCACAGCGATCGCCAATGGAAACAAGCCCGTGATCTTGCACTACTGGCGATCGCCACCTATGAAGGCAAGAACAAACAGGGTGAAACGGAAGTGCCGGAGGAGATTTTGGATCAAACCATCTCTGAAGAAGAAACTAACGAACCCTTTGAAGTCACTCTCTAGATCATTTATCAATTACCACTGAAAAATTAAGGAAAATAATCATGTCTCAACATCTTTTTGCCACCATCGTTACCCCCACTGCTGTTGCTGCTAATAATCGAGGTGAAGGCGATGGCAGTACTCTATCAACGCTCCAGAAAATTACCCGTGGTCATGACCAATACACCACGGTCAGTGCAGAGGCGATCCGCTGGGCTTATCGGGAATATTTTCAGCACCATCATGGGGCTGAGACTAACCGCAGTTTTGATCCAGACAAAGATATTTACGAGTTTCAAACTGAAAAATTCAATGCAGAAACATTCATTGACGATGACCTTTTTGGGTACATGGATGCCAAGAAAGGCAAGGACAATGAAAACGCAACCACAAAACGGCGGGGGGCTTTAGAGATTAGTCGGGCGATCAGTCTTGATCCCTATTGGGGTGATGTCGCTTTTGGTTCCAAGGGTGGCGAAAAAAATAAAACGTCCATCCACCAAACGGAAGTCCATTGCACGGCTTATCAATATACTCTTGCTGTTACGCCGGGACATCTGAAAAAAATTGAGCGGGTGAATTATCTTCTTGATGCCATGCCGACAATCCGCCATGTGGGGGGCAATCATTCCCGTTTTCTATTTGAATTCCGTCCGGAGTCGATCATCCTGCGGGTCACAGAAGATCCGAGTCCCTGGATCATGGGCTGTTTTGAGCGGGTCGGTGAATCCATTGGCTGTCCTCGCTTGGTTCGTTTGGTAGAGGTTGGAGATATTCCTGCTAATGAGTTGGTTGTTGCTGGGGAAATCGCAGATACGCCCTATGGTCAACAGCTTAAGGAATTAGGTGTAAATGTTTGTCGTGGTGTGAAAGAGACGATCGCCCTTATAAAGGAATCTTTGCAGACTAAACTAGAAGCATAGTTGGGAGAATAACCGATGCTAATCCAAAAAATTATCGATGAACTCCACGAAATCCCTGAAGATAAACTGAATCAAGTCTATGAACTCATCCACTACTTTCAATTGGGATTGAAACAAAAACAAATGACTATTCCAGACCACAGCATGACTCAAACTTGGTCACAGGAGAATCCCCTTAGAAATAGTGTCATTGCTGAAGGGGATATCCTCAGCCCCATCGATGTAAGCTGGAATGCCCAAACATGATCATTCTCGATACCCGCGCTTGGATTTGGTGGGCGACTGAATCATCTAAGTTATCTCCTCAAGCAGCGGCGGCGATCGTCGAATCTTCGATCATTGACATACCCAGTATTTCTTTTTAGGAAATAGCGATGTTAGTCGCGAAAAATCGCCTGACACTGAGCATCGACGTTCAAGATTGGTTGAAATTATCATTGGCACATCCAAAAGTTCGGCTGCTACCCCTCAGCCCTGAAATTTCCGTACTTTCTACTCGTTTGCCCGGAAATTTTCACAGTGACCCAGCAGATCAACTCATTGTTGCAACCTGTTTAACTTACCAAACTTTTCTGATTTCCAAAGATTCTCTAATTCAGCAGTGGGGACAGTTAGAAGTTATTTGGTAAATTTTAGCTAGAAAAATTATGGAAATATTCTATTTAGATTGTCCCTGCACAAGTTTCCCGCGAAGCTTTGCTCGGGACTACAAAGAAACCTATCTCTATCCACCACCATCAACGGTCTATGGTTTCCTATTATCCCTAGTTGGCGAAGAGGATTTAACGGCTCATCTAGGGATAAAAATTGCGATTGGTCTAATTGGTGATGCACCGCCAGTTTCTCGCATTGTTCGCAAACAACGTCACCATAAATTTAGTAAAACTCATATGGGAACCTATCCCAGTAGTAAGTTTTCTAAACCAAATCATCAAGAGTTATTGACAGAGTTAAAGATTGCCCTGCGGCTAGATTCTTCCGGGGAAAAATCTAAAGTTACACTTGTTGACCGAGTGGCGATCGCCTTTTCCACTCCAGACAAAATTACCCGTTTCGGGGGAATGTCCCTTGGGGAGTCTTGGGCAATGGTCAATGGCATTCGTTCCTACCGACCGGAAGATGGTGCTATTCGTTGGCTGGTGACAGATAATCGTGGCTTGATTGGGCTGCCAATTTGGATCGACCGGAAAACAACAAGGGGAATATTCCAGCGATTTACTCTTGACCCCGAAGGAATATTTCGAGAGGAAGCTTGGGTTACGATTAAGACAAACCATTGATGCTATAAGGCATTGAGTCCCTTCTGGAGTAAAAAAACCTGATGACCATCGCCGAACTAATCCAAAAACTCTCTCTGTGCGATCCGAGCTTACCAGTTGTGGTCAAAGGCTATGAAGGCGGGTACAACGATGTCAGCATCATTGAAGAAGTCACACTACAACTCAATGCCAACACAGAGAATTGGTATGGTGCACATGAAAAAATTTGGCAAGGACAACCTTCCGATCAGTCTGGACATAAGGCTATTCGCCTAGCAGGACTAAACCCCAATTGCGAAGACCCCCAATTCTCTCTGCATTAGATAGGAGCTACCCCCATGCAATGGCAAGACATTTGCAATGACAAGCTACTACAGGATCTACCCTACAAAATCGAACTTAATCGGTGGGGTCAAATTATCATGAGTCCTGCCAAGATTAAGCATGGCTTTTACCAAAGTCGGATTGGTTATCTTTTAGAGTCACTAACGACTGGCGGAGAAGTAATCACAGAATGCGCTATCCGGACCACCGATAATGTCAAGGTTGCGGATGTGGCTTGGGTTTCCGATGAACGGGCGAATATTATCTTGGATGAAATCTCCGCCTCGATCGCCCCTGAAATTTGTGTAGAAGTTCGGTCTGAGAGCAACACGAATGAAGAGATGGAGTTCAAAAAGCAACTTTATTTTGGGGCTGGTGCTCAGGAGGTCTGGGTCTGCGACCGCCTTAAAGAACAATTAGTTGATGATTAGAAAATTATTTTTTTATAGAGATCTGAAAAAGAAATTTCTATATTTAAAGATTTTAATTGGATAACTGAGTCATCAATCTCAAATTCAGTAATAAGCCATTGATTAGCGTTGAGGCGACGATATAATTCTACTTTTTGATTAGTTTGCGGCAAGATGAGATATTCCTGTAAAGTTGGTAAGGTTTTATAAAGATCAAATTTTGCTTTTTTGTCATACCTCGCGGTAGAAGGAGAAAGTACTTCAGCAATAAAACAAGGATTAATTAACTCCATCCGTCTATCATCAGCAAAAACTGAGGGGATTGGCGCAACAACAATATCTGGGTAAACATAGCTCTCTACTTCTTGAAGCAAAACCCGCATATCACTCACATAAATATCAAAATTTTCATCGATATTAACTACTAGAAGTGCATTAAGTTTGCTTGTCAATAGATTATGATTTGCGGATGCTCCCCCCATTGGAAATAATTCTCCCTCAATGAGTTCTGTTTTTTCTTCAGTTTGACTTTCTAATTCTAAGTATTCAGCAGGGGTGATTTTTGTCTCGGTAGTAGCAACCATTTTACAAACCTCCTGGATCAACCACTCTAAGTATAACGGATTAAATTAGGCGGTAAGTTTTTTGCCGGGATCACGCTTCATAATGCGTTTAATGATTCTTTTCTAATGAAAAATAGTGGAGATCTTTAAATGTTTACAACTGTAATTCCAGAAATTAAACCAATAATCAAGGTGTCTGGACTTCATGCGATCGCCTACTGCCCGCGACTCTTTTACCTTGAAGAAGTAGAAGGACTCTATACCCAAGATGCGGCGGTATTTGCGGGGCGGCGACTCCATGTGAATCTTGAGCAGGAGGAGGAAGGGGAATGGGAAGATCTTTATCTTGAAAGTGAAGATCTCGGCATTCGGGGTCGGGTGGATGCTTTGCGGACTCGTAATGGTTTGACGATTCCTTATGAACATAAACGGGGAAAAGCGGCACGGGATGAACAGAAAAATCCTTTGCCTTGGGAGAGCGATCGCCTCCAAATCATTTCTTATTGCTATTTACTGGAAGTATCTTTAGGGATTCCGATTACAGAGGGGCGGATTCGTTACCATGCCGATAATGTCCTGATCCATGTGCCTTTTGATGAGACGGCTAAGGCTGAGGTCAGGGAGGCGATCGCCAATGCGAGAAAATTACTCGACGCGGATTTTCGACCGCCAGTTACTGACAATGAACGACTTTGCGCCCGTTGTTCCCTTGCTCCTGTCTGTTTGCCAGAGGAGGCAAGACTTGCCCATAACAAAGAATGGCAACCGATCCGGCTTTTTCCCAAGGATGACGATCGCCAAATTCTGCACGTTCTCGAACCAGGAACTAGGGTCGGACGTACAGGTGAACAAATCAAAATTATCCAGCGCGATAACACCGTCGAAAAGTTCTCTGTCCAGCAAGTTTCACAGGTGGTGCTCCATAGTTTTTCGCAAATTTCCACCCAAGCTCTACACTTCCTTGCTAGTCATAATGTTGGCATTCACTGGGTTTCAGGCAGCGATCGCTACGTGGGCAGCTTCGACAATCGTCAAGGCAGCATTCAACGGCGCATTCAACAATATCGCGCTCTTAGTAACCCTGATTTCTGCGTCGATCTAGCAAAAAAATTGGTCTGGTGTCGGGGTCAAGGACAACGAAAGTTTCTCATGCGTGGCCAACGGGCTATCAAAATTGCCTCGCCGCAGTTAGCAGCCAACATTGAGCAAATGAAACGGGTGTTAAAACAAGTAGACAATGCTGATAATCTGGCGACTTTACTGGGTCTTGAGGGAAATTTAGCAGCGCTTTATTTTGGGGCCTTATCCTATTTACTGACGGAAGCAGTTTTAGACGAAATGCGTTTTTCTGGTCGAAATCGTCGCCCACCTAAAGATCGGTTTAACGCCCTCCTCAGTTTTGGCTATAGTCTTCTGCTCAAGGATGTGATGAATAGCATTATCGCCGTGGGTTTAGAACCGGCTCTGGGTTTTTATCATCAACCACGTACCCAAGCATCACCTCTTGCCCTCGACCTCATGGAAATTTTCCGGGTTCCCCTCGTCGATATGGTAGTTATTGCTTCGATCAATCGTTCCCAGTGGGATATTACCGAGGATTTTTCAATTCGGGGTCAGCAGGTTTGGCTCTCTGATTCGGGTCGCAAAAAGTTTATCGAGTGCTATGAACGGCGTAAAGCAGAATCCTGGAAACATCCTGTGCTTGGCTATTCCCTCAGCTATGCTCGCCTGATTGAGTTGGAAGTGCGTCTTTTGGAAAAAGAGTGGTCTGGGGAAGCGGGTCTTTTTGGTCAACTTGTTGTGAGGTAATGATGGCAGAGCTAAAGCATTGGTATCTGGTTTGTTATGATATCCGTTCGCCAAAACGCTGGCGCAAAGCCTATAAACTCCTTGAGGGTTATGGGGAACGCATCCAATATTCGATTTTCCGCTGTTGGCTCACCCAGCGATCGCGGGAAAAGTTACGCTGGCAATTAGAGGAAGTGCTCACTAAGGAGGATGATCTTTTACTTATTCGCTTGTCACAACAATGTGTACAGGATTTACCCAAATATAACCGTCCGAATACTTGGCTCTTTGATGAACAGACGTTTAAGGTGCTCTGAAATGTTGCAAGCAATGGGGACTGTTTGGGGCGATCGCCTTTCAAAAATTGGTCAAAGTCTTGGCTACTGGGCTTTTGCAATTTATCAGCAGCGGCTTAGATCCCTGTTTTTTCTGAAAACCTTTATCCTAACTTGCTTTCAGGGACATCGAATCAGGCTAAATTGTCTTCAAATAGCTTCAGCTTGCTATGATTTACTGGGAACCTTGCAAAAGTTACCCAGAAGTCTTGCTCAGACTAAATTCTAGGACGCGCTGTGTCCAAACCATTGATGCCGTAAGGCGTTGAGCACACTTCGATGCCCCCAAAACCCTAGATGACTTCTATGAGGTGTCCAAACCATTGATGCCGTAAGGCGTTGAGCACTAAAAGAACGCAACCAAAAGCTTACATTGAAAGTTCTAGTGTCCAAACCATTGATGCCGTAAGGCGTTGAGCACTCAAACGGATCGATTTCGACGATAAAAGCAAAGGGAAGTGTCCAAACCATTGATGCCGTAAGGCGTTGAGCACAAGCTGTGGAATTAGCTCAGAAACTTTTGAGGGCAGTGTCCAAACCATTGATGCCGTAAGGCGTTGAGCACTATTTAAGTACCTGATTGAGAGCGGTTTTTTTACAGAAGTGTCCAAACCATTGATGCCGTAAGGCGTTGAGCACCTGATTATTGGGAGGCTGTGCTTTCTGATAATTCAATGTGTCCAAACCATTGATGCCGTAAGGCGTTGAGCACTAGCCACTGAGAGAAAGCCTTTGCGCTTCGGCGCGTGTCCAAACCATTGATGCCGTAAGGCGTTGAGCACACATACACCATTGGCTACACCCTCCGATCAACCATTGGTGTCCAAACCATTGATGCCGTAAGGCGTTGAGCACAGGAGGATTACAACATCGATACAACTGATGAAATTGGTGTCCAAACCATTGATGCCGTAAGGCGTTGAGCACACCCCTATCGCTGGAAAGGCTTTTCGGTACTGGTAAAGGTGTCCAAACCATTGATGCCGTAAGGCGTTGAGCACGGGGTTGTCCAAGTGATTGCCCCCATTTTTTGACAAGTGTCCAAACCATTGATGCCGTAAGGCGTTGAGCACCTTGCTAATTCGTCCACTCTAAATTCGTCAGTTGGTGTCCAAACCATTGATGCCGTAAGGCGTTGAGCACTCAAGGTCGCGGGCCTGGGGCTTATCGTAAGAGCCTGTGTCCAAACCATTGATGCCGTAAGGCGTTGAGCACCCCAAAACTGTTTTTATACAATTGTCGAGAGTTATGTGTCCAAACCATTGATGCCGTAAGGCGTTGAGCACCCGAAAAGCCCATAGCTCCTTATTTTTGATTTTGGTGTCCAAACCATTGATGCCGTAAGGCGTTGAGCACGACTAAGTAAAGCACCGACAAACTCCGAAGCCTTTGTGTCCAAACCATTGATGCCGTAAGGCGTTGAGCACTCGGGGGCGTGACTTTCTGCCAACACCCTTGGTACGGTGTCCAAACCATTGATGCCGTAAGGCGTTGAGCACGTCTATTTCGCCAAAAAGAATAGCTTCGATCCAATTGTGTCCAAACCATTGATGCCGTAAGGCGTTGAGCACGGGGTGAGTCCCTTTCTTCGGGTGATGGTGATGATGCCGGTGTCCAAACCATTGATGCCGTAAGGCGTTGAGCACAGGTTGCCAGCGACAAGAACCTGAAAAAATTAGAAGTGTCCAAACCATTGATGCCGTAAGGCGTTGAGCACCAATAAGCGGGCCAGTCATAATCCCCTTTCCCAGGGTGTCCAAACCATTGATGCCGTAAGGCGTTGAGCACGGGCGATAAAAGCCACGGCATACGCCAACAGACCGGGGTGTCCAAACCATTGATGCCGTAAGGCGTTGAGCACTGCATCACCACATCATATTTGGCGGGAGCCTTAGGAAAGTGTCCAAACCATTGATGCCGTAAGGCGTTGAGCACCCCAATCCACAAACGCGCTTTTAACTAATCCTGCCCTTGGTGTCCAAACCATTGATGCCGTAAGGCGTTGAGCACATGCCACCAAGCCGCTACAGAATCAGATCGATAAGTGTCCAAACCATTGATGCCGTAAGGCGTTGAGCACGCGACCCAAACTGCACAAATTGAAACGGTTGTAACGCCGTGTCCAAACCATTGATGCCGTAAGGCGTTGAGCACAACACCATCAGACCCAGGAGAGAACCCCTCATAATGTGTCCAAACCATTGATGCCGTAAGGCGTTGAGCACTATTTCCAAGTTGAGGGAGTTGGTGCAATATCATCAATGTGTCCAAACCATTGATGCCGTAAGGCGTTGAGCACTATGCGGCCCCTTCTCTGCGTTTGATAACGATAGAAGTGTCCAAACCATTGATGCCGTAAGGCGTTGAGCACCAGGAAACAATTAATAATGGCTCTAATCTTTTTGAGGGTGTCCAAACCATTGATGCCGTAAGGCGTTGAGCACAGAAAAAACCGCGCCCTTCGATTTATATCCCCGGCGATGTGTCCAAACCATTGATGCCGTAAGGCGTTGAGCACGAGGCGATCGCCCGCTTACAAGAGGCCGAATCACGAAAAAACCTATTAGAGGCTGTCATTCAAGAAAATCTTTCCTTAAGCGCGATCAGGAAACGTATCAATGAGCTAAAGCCGAATTCCACAGAACAAAAGCCCCAGTCACGCATTGATCAAACGGTTAAACGACTGAAGGCTGCGCGTCTCTGGGACAAAAATCCTGATAAATGGAATCAGATGCAGGCATTACTCGCCCAGATTGATGAACTAATTTCTGAGGCATCACGTTAGTTTGGGTAGTGACTGCCCGCCGAGATAAAAAACGAAACTTCCTGGAATTCCTCTCCCATGGGACTCTGTTTCGTTCCGGGAAAAGGGAAAAATAATTACCCATAACGTTATGGGTAGTTGCCATAATCACCAAAAAAGGCGATCGCCTCACAGGAGCGGTTTCGATAATTTTTTTATTCAATCTGAGTCGCTAAAGTGTTTTATTTGGTAAGTTCTGAGAATTGGGTTTAAAAAGCTTTTGTGAATTACCCATAACGTTATGGGTAACTTTCTCCAAATGATGCGCACTTCATTCCTATATCAATGGTGAGGGCTCTGTGAAGGAATTAGGTCAGCGTTTACTGAATAAAGAAGTACCCACTAGCGATCACTGAAACCACTATTCTTTCGTTAAAATCAGTAAAAAAGGTCGAGCCTTGAAACGATCTCTATACAAGACTCTCAGGCAATATTTTTTCTATAATCCTAAGTTTCTGTCGAGATGCGCCCTCTAGTCCATCGCCGAATGCAACTAAACGACACTGAATATGGTGCTATAGTGGTGTCATGACAGAGCAAGCCCCATTACACCTCGTTATTGACACCAACATTGTTCTAGAAGGCTTAACCAAACAGGGGAGCGCATCAGGGCTGATCATCGAAGCTTGGTTAGCCGAATTATTCATCGTTCACATTTCCACGGCGATTGCCTATGAACTTGGGCGCGGCAGTCCCTATCCCTCTTTAGGGTAGGGAAGGATAGCGCGGCTACTGAAGAGAAACGGAAGTAGCCAAATCAATCAGGCTTAGGCAATCGCCTTATGTACTCTCTGATAATTTGAGCCATGCTGACATCCTTGTTGGACGCGAACGCCTTGAGTCTTGCCAGATCCTCTGGTGTTAGCCTTATTTTTAGTATTTCTGACTTGTTCATTGTGGGCACAATAGACTACAATAGGAGTATGGTAACACGCCGAATCACTTACAGGCTCTATCCAAGTCGCCAACAGCAAAAAAAGCTGCACTATTGGCGGCGTTTACATTGCAGTTTGTACAACGCAGCAATCGCTAATCGTAAAACCCAGTACCAAAAGTTCAACCATGCAGTCGATTACTTTGAGCAGCAGAATAGTCTGCCAGAGTTTAAGCAAGTATGGCCAGAATTTAAGGAGCTGGGTTCCCATGCTCTACAGGCGACCTTGAAACGAGTAGATTTTGCATTCAACCGATTCTTTAAAGGATTGGGGGGATATCCAAGGTTCAAGGCGTCTCGGAAGTATTCGGGGTGGACGTATCCTTGTGGTGCAGGCTGGAAGGTAGAAACGGAAGGTCAACATGGCTATCTCAAGCTGAGCAATGTGGGAAGGATGCAAATGAGGGGGAAGGCCCGTACCTGGGGGAAGCCAACAACCTGCACGATATTTTTCCGCCAGGGTAAGTGGTACGCCTCAATCACCGTCAAATGTGAACCCAAGCGGGAAGCTGGGGATGGGTCTGTCGGTATTGATTTAGGTTGCAAAGAAGCGATTACCCTTTCTACGGGGGAGCAACTATCAAAGCCTGGCTTTATCAAAGTCGGTGAGGTTGCTGTAAGGCAAGCATCCAAGCAACTCAGGCGAAAGTGTGCACCAAACCGAAATAAGCGAGTTAAAGCATCGCGGCGGTGGCAAAAAGCGAGACGACAGGTATCAATGCGGCAACGCAAAATTACCCGTCAGCGCGAAGATTGGCTGCATCAAATCACAAGCAACATAGTCAGCGGTAATAGCCTGGTTGCAGGTGAGCAGTTAAACGTCAAAAACATGACCCGCAAGGCCAAAAAAGGCAGCAAACGGAAAGCTCAAAAAACAGGGCTTAACCGCTCCATTCTCTCGGTTGGCTTCGGCATGATTGGTTCAATGCTGGAATACAAGCTGGCAGAGGCAGGAGGATTTTATGTGGAGTCCCCGACAAGGACGCTTAAGCCCTCTCAGCGTTGCGCTAAATGTTGGGAGCTAACGCCAAAGACATTGGCGGACAGGGTACATATTTGCTCAAACCCAAACTGTGGCCACAGGGAGGATAGAGATATCAATGCAGCTCAGGTTAATTTAGCCTGGGCAAGGGGTCAGGAACTGGCCTCTTCAGTCGCGGAGCCGCCAAGCTCTACCGATTGCGGAAGCATGAGGCAACTTGGGGCGATGAAACGACGGAAACTCCATGCCTCTTAGGCTGGAGTAGTTCATCGGAGTGAACTTCGACGGTCTATATGATCTCAGTTTCTCTGTCCTGCTTCCACTAGCAGCATTTCCGTCGGTTCGGATTCTAAGGTGGAACAGCTACAGGATTCGTCTGCTTATTTTTTTACAACTTAAGCTTGCTGCCTTGAAACGCAGCGATTGACCAGGGACAAGGAAATCACTGAAAACGTTACCTCAAGATATTTGTATTTGTGCGTAGTGTAGGGCGATCGCCTAAAGGTGGAGATTGAGCAAGAGTTCATGGGTTCATTGCTTCGCCTACCTAGTATTTAGCTTTATCTCCCCTTCAAAAAAGTTTGTCTATGTTGTTCGTTGATTACCTAAAGCGCTTGGTTTCTACTAATTCTTTTCAACCAACTGTTAATCGGCTTTCTGAGCCCAACCATGAGCCACAACTCCGCTTAACGGTGCTCACACACTTTTTTCCCCCTGACTTTGCCCCGACAGGACAACTCATTGAGGAATTGACGCGGCACCTGAGCCAGCAAGGACTAGAGGTTGATATCTTTACCGGGCAACCAGGGTACGCCTTTCAGTCTACGAATGCACCATCGATTGAACAAAAGGTTGGCTTGAAGGTCAGGCGATCGCGCACAGCCCAGCTCTGGCCACAACGGATTCGGGGCAAAGCGATCAACGGAATTTTGTTTTTATTGCGAACCGTGCTCTACCTCGCGGGATGTGGGCGCAAAACGGAACTGCTGTTAATTACAACGGCCCCTCCCTTTCTACCCATCGTGGGTTACTTTGCGAACTTGATTTTCCGAGTGCCCTATGTCTGCTTGTTATATGATCTCTATCCTGATATTGCCGTTAAGCTTGGCGTGATCCCAGAACAGCACTGGTTAGCGCGATTTTGGCAAAACATGAATATACGGGTGTGGCGACGGGCCAAGAACATTGTGGTCTTAAGTCCAGCCAAGAAACAACACATTACCCAACTCTGCCCGGAGATAGGGCCGAAAGTCAGCGTTATTCACAGTTGGGCGAATCCAGACGTGATCGTGCCGATCCCCAAGCAAGAAAATTGGTTTGCCCTGCGGTACGAACTGATTCAGCCCTTTACGGTGCTCTATTCCGGCAATATGGGGCGTTGTCACGACGTTGAAACATTCCTCGAAGCGGCGATTTTGCTGAAGGATGAACCGATTAAGTTTGTCTGTATTGGCAGTGGTGCCAAGCGGCGGCTGTTAATTGAAAGGCGTGAACAGTTGGGGTTATCAAACCTCCTCTTGTTGCCCTACCAAGATAAAGAGGTACTGCCCTATTCTTTGACAGCCTGTGATTTATCGTTGGTGAGTTTGAGCCCAGGAATGGAACGCCTGTTAGCACCGAGCAAGCTCTATTCGGCATTGGCAGCAGGGCGGCCGATCGCCGTGGTCTGTCCGCCCAAGAGTTATTTAAAAGATATAGTGCAAGAAGCAAATTGTGGCCGGGCGATCGCCAATGGGGATGGCCAAGGGCTCGCGGATTTCATTCGTCAGTTGGCGGGCGATCGCCTCTTGGCGGAGGGCATGGGTCAAGCGGGACGTCGGTATTTGGAAGAACACTTCACCCCCGGGCGAATTGCAGCGCAATATTTAGAGGTGCTGCAAAATGCCGTTGAGCGGTAAAGGGCAAAGGTTCAGGGAGAGATCTTCCAACAGTGGCGATCGCCTTGATGACAGAATAATTGTACGTTTAGAGAATGTTTTGAAAAAGTAAGCCAATTCGTTATGGGTGAGCGAGTGAAAGCCTCAGAGTTTAATTTAGTTATTGAAGCGGGACGGACAGAAAAGCAATATTGGCAAGATATCTGGCGCTATCGAGAGCTGTTTTACTTTTTGGCGTGGCGGGATATTTTAGTCCGTTATAAGCAAACGGCGATTGGGGTAGCCTGGGCGCTGATTCGACCATTTTTAACGATGGTGGTGTTTACGGTGGTGTTTGGGAACTTAGCCAAGTTGCCGTCTGAAGGGGGAGCGCCCTATCCAATTTTGGTCTTCTCAGCAATGTTGCCCTGGCAGTTTTTTGCCAATTCGTTGTCGGAATGCAGCAGTAGTTTAATTTCCAATGCGAATCTTTTATCGAAAGTCTACTTTCCACGGTTGGTGATTCCGACGAGTGCCGTGGTGGTTAGTTTTGTGGACTTTATGATTTCGGGCAGTATTTTGCTAGCTTTAATGGCCTGGTACGATTTTGTGCCGAGTTGGCGGATTGTGACATTACCGTTTTTTGTGGCGATCGCCTTTGCGGCAGCAATGGGGGCGGGATTATGGTTTGCGTCGTTGAATGTGCAATACCGTGATTTTCGCTATATCGTGCCGTTTATCGTACAGTTTGGCCTGTATGTGTCGCCGGTGGGTTTTAGTAGTGGGATTGTGCCGCCGCAGTGGCGATTTCTTTATTCCCTAAATCCGATGGTGGGGGTGATTGATGGGTTTCGCTGGGCGATTATTGGCGGTGATGTCCAGATTTACATTCCTGGATTTTTACTATCGTTACTGATTGTGTTGCTGGTGTTCGTGAGTGGCATTTGGTATTTTCGGCGGATGGAGCGGACATTTGCGGACGTAATTTAAGGTAATGGTTTACTAGGTGATCGCCGCTGCAGATTTGCCGAATGGGAGTTGTTAAAGTAGAAAGAATCTAGGCATTATTCAAATGTGGCTAAATTTTCTGGCCCTATTGCCATCAACCGTCTTAACAGTATTACTGATTGCGATCGCCTTTTTGAGGTTCTATGACCAAACCGACTTTGAATTCCTCGGATACATCGCCCAACCCAGAAGCTGGAGCAACGGATGCACTGTGGCAGCCCTCCTGGCTACATTGGCTAATTTCGGCGTTGAGTGGAACCGTCGAAATCGAGAAACAAACCGCTTGGCTGAAGAAGTACAACGCAGAGCTGAGGAAGAGCAACGCAGAGCTGAGGAGAGAGAACGAAGAATGGCTCAGGAACGAGAGGCGCGAAATCGAGAAGCTCAAGCAAGAAAACGCCAGATTGCACGAACTCGAATTGAAACTCGATGCCGTATTGCCGAAATACAATTCCAGCTTGACCCCTCCGACCGAAACCGACGGGCCTTAAGGGCGGCTCTGGCAGTGTTGACGGAATATGGAGATTTGTTTTAGAGGCGTTAGATACATTTTTAGGCGATCGCCTAGATGATCATTTGATTGAGAAACCGAACCCCATCACCGAGAAGGTGTTGATAAATTTATGACCAATGCCCTTTACGAACAGGATTACTGTCTTTGGCTCCAGGAAACTTATCAGCTACTAGATCAAGCTCAACTGGATCAGCTTGATTTGGAGCATTTAAAGGAGGAAATTCTCAGTTTGGGCAATGAACAAAGACGCAAGGTAGACAGCTACTTACGGCAGTTGCTCATTCATCTGTTGTTGTACCAATATTGGGATGCGGAAAAGGCGCGTTGTCGGAAGGGTTGGCAGACAGAAATCGATAATTTTCGGTTTGAATTAGAGTTATTACTAAAATCTAAAACTTTGTACAATTACTTTCTGCAAGAGATTGATAAGATTTATCTCAAAGCAAAGCGTCAGGCGATCAGAAAAAGTGAGTTGTCTGCTGGGCTTTTTCCTGAAAGTTGTCCATTTTCGGCGGCGGAGCTTCTGGACCCGGAATTTTTTCCTGATTGATGGAAACTGACCATCGCTGGGATCTGACTGGGTAAGTTATCAGAAGGATGAGTCTAAAACCCCGTCCTTCTAGGACGGCTTTTCTTGCTCCTTAATGTACTGCTTTAAGACTTCAATCGGCGCACCTCCAACAGAGCTAACAAAGTAGCTAGGACTCCAAAGAGCATCTTTCCCGTAGGGCTTAGGGTATCCAGCTTGACCATATCGACGGCTGGATACTCCCTTGAGAGCGTTCACCATTTGAGAGATAGACAGCTTAGGTGGATATTCAATTAGAGCGTGTGTATGGTCAGATTCCCCGTTAAATTCGAGAATCTGAAAATCCATCTTCTTAGCCACTGCATTGAACGATTTTTCAATAACTGCAAGGCTTTCTGAAGTGAATACAGCCCTACGGTATTTGGTCACACAGACCAAGTGAATCATAAGAGTTGAAATACTGTTTCTTTCCTTGCGTAAGTTGGTTGTCATTTCTTGTAGACCAAGTTAAAATTAAGCAACAGGCCAATTTTAGCACGCGCAATGAAAGCGAGATATCAATACCGTTTCTATCCAACTGACCAACAGAGACAGAGCCTAGCTCAGTTGTTTGGTTGTGTACGGGTAGTTTGGAACGATGCTTTAGCTTTCAGCAAGTCCAGCAAATACCCTGGATATAACGCGCTATCTAAATCTCTCACGCTTTCTAAAAAGACGGCTGAAAGAGAATGGTTAAATAGTGTTTCGTCTGTTCCCTTACAGCAATCCCTTAAGCAGTTGGAAGTAGCCTACAAAAACTATTTCGACTCGCTCAAAGGAAAGGGAAAAGGTAGAAAGGTCGGTCAACCCCGATTCAAGAAAAAGACTAATGCTCAGTCTGCAACGTTCACTAAAGCAGCATTCTCTATCAAAAAAGGAGAGGTGTTTTTAGCCAAAATTGGCAACTTAAAACCAATTTGGTCTAGAGAATTGCCGTCAGAACCTAGCTCAGTCACAGTCATTAAAGACTGCGCTAACCGCTATTTTCTTAGCTTTGTTGTAGAAATTGAACCCGTTCAAGTCGATACGAAAAACCAAAGTATCGGAATTGATTTAGGAATCAAGACTTTTGCTGTGATGTCTAACGGCTCTAAAGCTGAGAGTCCTAACTCCTCCAAGCATGAACGTAAAATTCGCAAGCTTCAGAAAAAATTGGCGCGTCAGCAGAAAAGCTCAACCCGGAGAAACAAAACTCGAATTCAAATCGCTAAACAGCACAATCGAATTGCAGACATCCGCAAAGATTTCTTGCACAAGCTATCTACCAAGATTGTTAGTGAAAACCAAACTATCGTTTTGGAAGACTTGAACGTATCTGGAATGGTGAAGAATCGCAAGCTTGCTAGATCCATTAGTCTGCAAGGTTGGAGAAAATTTAGAGATTTGTGTGAGGCTAAATCTGAAAAGTTCGGTAGAGAGTTTCACATCATTAATCGATGGGAACCCACAAGCCAAATTTGTTCAGATTGCGGTTTCAAATGGGGCAAGCTGGATCTAAAAGTTCGGTCGGTTCGATGCCTGAATTGTGGCACTGAACACGACCGAGATGAAAATGCAGCCAAGAATATAGAATCAAGTCGCCATAGGGCATTGGGAGACTCTAAACGGACGCAGAGACAGAGTAAGACTACTTCGGTAGCATCAGTCAATGAAGCGTCAAGAATCACCGTGGCTTCAGCCCGGTGAGTATGTCAAACTATCTACTTGGGGCGTTTTAAGAACTTTATTTATGTCGGATACGGTCATTCGGGTTGAAAATCTCGGGAAAAAATACATCATTGGTCACCAGCAACAGCGGGAACGCTATACGGCGCTGCGGGATGTGCTCGCGAACAGTGCAAAGGGGCTGGCGAAACGGTTTAACCCTCGCGCTCGGGTGGTAAATCCCAATTTTGAGGAGTTTTGGGCGCTGAAGGATGTGTCCTTTGAGGTGAAGCGGGGAGACCGGATTGGGATTATTGGCCGCAATGGGGCAGGAAAATCGACGCTGTTAAAGATTCTGAGCCGGATTACGGAGCCGACGGAGGGCCGGGTTTCGATTAAGGGTCGGGTTGCGAGTTTGTTAGAGGTGGGGACGGGATTTCATCCAGAGTTGACGGGGCGGGAGAATATTTATCTGAATGGGGCGATCCTGGGGATGAGTAAGCGGGAGATTCGCCGAAAGTTTGATGAGATTGTGGCGTTTGCGGAAATTGAGCGGTTTTTGGATACGCCGGTGAAGCGCTATTCGTCGGGGATGTATGTGCGCTTGGCGTTTGCGGTAGCGGCGCACCTGGAGCCGGAGATTTTGGTTGTTGATGAAGTGTTGGCGGTGGGGGATGCGCAGTTTCAGAAGAAGTGTTTGGGGAAGATGGAGGATGTAGCAATAAATGAGGGCAGAACTGTACTTTTTGTAAGTCATCAAATGACAGCAATTAATGCTTTATGTTCTTCTGGAATTTTAATGAATAGAGGTTACTTAAAGAATATTGGAAGAGTCCAAGATATTACCCAAGAATATCTTACAGAAGTTTTTGATGCATGTGATCATTTAAGTCAAAGCTGGTATTCAATTAAACAGGAAGTTTTGAGTGAAGCCAACAGTAGTCATGGATTTTCATTTTCAAAAATTGAATTATCTAACTCTAAATCTCCTCAAAAAAGTGCTAGAACAGGAGATCCCCTGTCAATAATAATACATTACAAAAATAAATATTCTTTTACAAGTCCTGCTTTTGTAGTTCAGATCAAAAACTTTTATGGACAAGAAATAATACGTTTAAGTACAATGCCGATAAGCGGTTATAAGATAGATAAGCTATATAATGAGGGAATAATAGAGCTAACTATTGACTCTTTACCTTTAACTTCTGGGCGCTACATTGTTGACATTGGATTTGTTCAAGAAAGAATAGAATGGATAACGAAACTTGAAGATGTAATAGATATGTACATCGTACCTCAAGATATATATAAAAGTGGCTTTTTGTTAGATAACACTCGAGGAATAATTACAGTTCAACATCAATGGGAGCACCATGAAAAAAGAAATTAATCTTGGAGAAGAATTGTTCTTCATAATTTCTCAGCCTCGATCTGGCTCAACATTACTACAACATATTTTAGGTAGTCATTCTGAAATTCATACATTACCAGAACCTTGGGTTATGCTACCGAAAATTTATGAATCACGTTCTCAGGGAGTAAATGCTGAATATAATGCTTATTTTGCAAGCCAGGCTATTCAAGACTTTTTAGATAGAATACCAGATGGCAAAGAGACGTACTTGAATACGGTTAGAGAGTCTACACTTAAGTTATATCGCCAATCTTTAGTTGGAATAAACAAGTCATATTTTTTAGATAAGACGCCGAGATATTATCATATTATTCCTGAAATAAATAGGGTTTTTCCTGCTGCTAAAATAATAATTTTAAAGAGACATCTTTTAAGTGTTCTGAGTTCATTGATCAAACAGAATGGCTACAGGGGAATCTTTACAGAAGACAGAAGGCATGATATTTTTACTGCTCCTTTTTTGATTAATCAAGCCGTCGAGGCAATTGGTCAGAACATCATAGTTGTTCACTATGAAGATCTGGTCAAAAACCCTCTTCAGACCATTGAGGAATTATGCCGTTTTTTGAGTATAGACTTTCAGAAAAGCATGATTCAATATGGAAGCAAAGTTAAATTCAAAGATACATCTTTTATTGACTATAAAAGTATCTACAAAAATAATTCACCAACATCAGATTACATTGAGCAATGGATTGAACATTTCCAGGATCCACAATTGAATCATATTGCAGAAAACTATATCAAAAGTCTTGGAAAAACTACTGTCGAAGACTTCGGTTATTCTTATGACCTCATGCTGGATATTCTAAATAATATCAAGCCAACCTCTGGAAACAACTTTATTGTTCCTTGGGATTTATTAATGAAAGATAATTTTTCTTTGAAAAAATCTGATTCTTTAAAAATTCGGTTTCTTGACAGCCTTCAAAGTAGAGGTTTCTGGGGGACACTTAGGCATGGGATAATGAAAATGAAAAACCGACTGTAGCCGATAAGCGTGATAAAGTGCGAGTAGGATATTCCACGACATTTGCTTCTACCCCAAAAAACATTTGGTGCATTTACACAATGATAGTTGAAAACATTATTGATAGCGAAAAATTGCTGGCTATTATCATTTCCCATCACTTCAATGAGTCGGGAATTCACTTTTTTACCCCTGATGACCTTTCCCAGCAGTTGGCCTACATGAACCATCCAACAGGAAAAATTATTCAACCCCATGTGCATAATCCCGTACCACGCCAAGTGACCTATACCCAAGAAGTCCTTTTCATTAAGAAAGGTAAATTGAGAGTCGACTTTTATACAGAACATCAAGACTATTTAGAAAGTCGCGTTCTAGAATCAGGGGACGTTATTCTACTGGTGACGGGGGGGCATGGCTTTGAAGTGCTAGAAGAAATCGAAATGATCGAAGTCAAACAAGGCCCCTACGTCGGCGAACAAGATAAAACAAGATTTACGGGGATTGACGCGAAACAAGCCATAATTCAAGATAACCAATAAAATCACCTTATCTTCATGATTCCCGTTAATGAGCCCTTACTCAATGGCAACGAAAAAAAATATTTAGCCCAATGCATTGACACAGGGTGGATTTCTGCCGAAGGCCCATTTGTTAAGCAATTAGAGGCGCAATTTTCCGCTAGAGTTAACCGCGCCCATGGTATCGCTGTTTGTAATGGTTCCGTGGCCTTAGATGTCGCCATTGCCGCTTTAGGGATTGGGCAAGGCGATGAAGTCATTTTGCCTACATTTACAATTATCTCCTGTGCCAGTGCGATCGTCCGTGCCGGCGCGACCCCGGTGGTGGTGGACTCCGATCCGATAACTTGGAACATGGATCCCCAGGCAATCGAGGCAAAAATCACTCCGCGCACCAAGGCAATTATGGCTGTCCACATCTACGGTTTACCCGTCGAAATGGACGACATTATCAATTTAGCCAAAAAATACGGACTGTATGTGATCGAAGATGCGGCGGAAATGCACGGCCAGACCTATCGAGGCAAACTCTGCGGCAGCTTTGGCGATATTAGTACCTTTAGTTTTTATCCCAATAAACATGTGACAACCGGGGAAGGAGGGATCCTGGTTACAGATAATCCTCAACTAGCAGAAAAATGTCGCTCCCTGCGCAACCTCTGTTTCCAACCCCAGAAACGGTTTGTCCATGAAGAATTAGGTTGGAATTTTCGGATGAGTAACCTCCAAGCCGCTTTAGGTGTGGCCCAACTGGAGCGTTTAGATGAGTTTGTCAATCGTAAACGAGAAATCGGTCGACTGTATACAGCACTTTTAGGAGATATCCCTAGCATTCAATTACCGCTCGCTAAAACCGACTATGCTGAAAATATCTATTGGGTATTTGGGATTGTCCTCAAAGCAGAAATTCCCGTTGATGCAGCAGTGGTGATGAAACAGCTAGCAGAACACAAAATTGGTACCCGTCCTTTTTTCTGGGGCATGCACGAACAGCCTGTCTTTCGTAAAATGGGGTTATTTGAGGGCATGGCCTGTCCTGTAGCAGAGAATTTAGCCCGACGCGGTTTTTATCTCCCCAGTGGCTTAGCCTTAACCACAGAGCAAATCACGACGGTAGCCAAGACCCTCAGAAATATCCTGACCGAGTTAATCGGTAATTAAATTCAATGACTGTTTTTGGTAATTACTCCCGCTACTACGACTTGCTTTATCAGGATAAAGACTATAGCGCCGAAGCAAAGTTTATTCATGATTTAATTCAAACCCATGCCCCTACAGCCAAAACAATCCTCGAATTAGGGTGTGGCACAGGTCGCCATGCGGAATTACTGGCTGGCTATGGCTATCAAATCCATGGGGTTGATCGCAGTCCAGAGATGTTAAACACTGCGGGTGAACGTCTCGCTAAGCTTCCCGCAGAAATAGCCTCCCGTTTACAATTTTCCCAAGGAGATGTCCGAACTTTTGAAATAAACCAAAAATTTGATGTCATTCTCTCTTTATTCCATGTCGTTAGCTATCAAACAACCAATCAAGATCTACAAAACACTTTTGAAACCATCCAAAAGCATCTTCAACCAGGCGGAGTTGGTATTTTTGATGTGTGGTATGGTCCCGCTGTCTTGACGGAAAAACCGACTGTTAGGGTTAAACGCCTAGAAGACGAGGCGATCGCCATCACGCGTATTGCCGAACCGATTATTTATCCTAATGAGAACTTAGTTGATGTTAATTATCAAGTGTTTATTAAGGACAAACAAACTGGGACAGTTGATGAGTTACAAGAAACCCATACCATGCGCTATTTATTTAAACCCGAACTAGAATTTCTGCTAGCCGAGACCAAAATGTCAATCATTGACTGTAAAGAATGGCTAACAAAACAGGAGGCAGGACTTGAAACGTGGGGCATTTATTTTGCCATTAAAAAATAAATAGAATTCCATGAAAGTAGCTTTATATATTAGCAATCAAATACCTGAAGCAGGTGGTGGGTATACTTTTGAGTCCCAGTTATTGGAAGCACTTTTAAAGTTAGCCACTGACAGTAGCCATGAATTTACCATTTACACTTGGAATCAAAAAGTTCCTGATCGGATATTATCATCAGATCTTCAATTTGTATCTCTTTATCGTCCTTTTAAAGAGAGAGTCAATTCTAAAATTATTGGAACATCAAAAGGAATTTTAAAAAAAATCAAACATCCCCGAAGTAAGTTTGAAATTGAAGACTGGACGCAAAAACATATATTGAATTCTCTAAAATCAAATAAGATAGATGTGGTTTTATCTTTTACCCCCGGCACCTTGACTGTTGATTATCCTTATATAATGCCTGTTTGGGATTTACAGCACCGCCTGCAAGCTTATTTCCCGGAAGTTAGTATTGATGGACAATGGGATGGAAGAGAAAATTCCTATTCAAAAACTATTAAGCGTGCGACATATATTATTACAGGAACCAATATAGGAAAGGCAGAGGTCGAAAAGTTTTATCAAGTCCCCTCCGAAAGAATAAAAGTTATTCCTTTTTTTGTCCCCCAACTAGGCATGGAGACTGAGCAACAAGAGAATGAGGTTCTAAAAAAATATAATCTTCCCAATCAATATCTATTTTATCCAGCTCAATTTTGGCCTCATAAAAATCATATAAACTTACTACTGGCAATAAAAATATTAAAAGAAAAAGATGGCTTCAAGATCCCATTAGTTTTAGTGGGATCTGACAAAGGCAACCTAGGCTATGTACAAGACAAAATAAAGGAGCTTCAGTTATCCAAGCAAGTATACTTTCTCGGTTTTGTCCCCCAAGAAGATATGGCTTCACTTTACACCAATGCTTTTGCTTTAACTTTTATGTCATTTTTTGGACCTGATAACTTGCCTCCTCTAGAAGCAATGTCTTTGGGATGTCCCGTAATCGCTTCTAAGGTATCTGGTTCTGAAGAACAACTGGGGAATGATGCTTTATTAGTCAATCCCAAAGATCCACAAGAAATCGCTGAAGCAATAAAGACTTTATGGCTCAATTCGAAATTTAGGGATTGTCTAATTCAACGAGGTAAAGAAAGAGCATCTCAATGGACTGCCGAAAATTATGTCCAGTCCTTATTTTCTTTGCTTAACGATTTTGAAACCATTAGGCGATGCTGGGAATGAGTTAGTTTGATGTTCCATACCCATAAAGGAGAATGTAGCGGCGATCGCAGTAAATCTGGATAGGCAAAGTGAGAAAGGCGATCGCCTACAATAAGAAAGAGTAGTAAATAGATTGTGGTGCTCTATACCGAGGTCAAAAATATGTTTATCAAAGACAAAATTGATATTGACTTGCCACAAGAAGCACAGTTACTGACCTTAGAGGAATTTTGGGATTGGTATCCCGATGGTTATGAGGGCCGATTTGAATTACATAATGGCGTGATTGTCAAAATGCAGCCTACCGGAACCCATGAACAGGTCGCTGGTTTTTTGGCAATGGAAATTGGGTTTGAAATTAAACGGTTAGGCTTACCCCTGTGTATTCCACGCCAAGGCTTAATTAAAGCGATAGATACCGACAAAACCGCCTATATTCCTGATGTGATGGTGCTAGATAATGCTGCCATACAAGACAAAGAGCCAATGTGGAAAAAGCGGTCAACCATTACCCAGGGAGAAACCGTTCGATTAGCAATTGAGGTCGTCAGTACCAACTGGCAAGATGATTATTTAATGAAATTAGGAGAATACGAAAAGTTAGGCATTGCTGAATATTGGATTGTGGACTATTTAGGGTTAGGTGGTAGACGCTATATTGGTAGTCCCAAACAGCCGACCGTTTCTATTTATCATCTAGTAGAGGGAGAATACACTTTTGCCTTGTTTCAGGGTCAAGATACCCTACGGTCAAATCTTTTTCCTGAACTGAGTTTAAGCGTGTCGCAAATCTCTCAAATTGGGCAATAGCGATATTTACTCGAATGAAAGGCGATCGCCTCACCGGAGTCCTTTGTAGTAAATATAGTAAAATTGTTCTATTTATTGGGAGCTAAAAAAGGCGATCGCGCTATTTGTTGGTTAATATGTAGAAAGTAATCCCCAAAAATTATCATCATGACTCAAATCGAACTACTGGAAAAGCAAATCGCAGATCTTGACTATGACTCATTTGCAAAATTGCGTCAATGGTTTCTTGAGTTCGATCAAAGTATTTGGGATCAAAAACTAGAATCAGATTCCAACTCTGGCAAACTTGACTTCCTAATTGATGCTGCACTGGCTGAACATCAAGCAGGAGAAAGCATTGATCTGTGAAACATAAAACAGCATCTAGCTTCTGGAAATGTTACGCAGATCTACCTCCAGAAATTCGCAGTCTTGCCGATAAAAAATTTTCGCCTATTGAAAGATAATCCTTCTCACCCATCGTTACACTTCAAAAAAGTTGGCAAAGTATAGTCTGTAAGGGTTGGTTCTAACTACCGAGCGATCGCCACCCAAATTGAAGACGGATATCTTTGGATTTGGATCGGTAGTCATGGGGAATATGACAAACTACTGAAATAGCGATCGCTTCCCTTGATTCACTTTCAGTAGCCATAATGAATTTGTTCTATTTTTTAGGAGTTGAAAAAGGCGATCGCCTAGCCGCAACCAATAGAAGCAAGTAAGTTGACATACCTCCCCGTCCTAAAGGAGCGAGGATTCCTTGACACTTCGCTGGGATGCGCCACAAGTGGTCTTATCTTCCCTCCATGTCCGTTTAAAGTCTCCCAATGCCCTATGGCGACTATCCTTAAATTTTACTATAAAGCCGTCCTAGAAGGACGGGGTTTTAGACCCATCCTTCTGATAAATTCATCAAGATATTGAACCTAATATATCCAGGAAAAATGAAAGCCCTGACCCTAAAAGGTGTCCCTAATGATTTATACAATTGGTTACAACAGCAAGCCGAAGCGCATCAGCAGTCCATCAATGATGAAGTGATTACCTTGCTAGAAAACCTTCGTGACACAAGTGACCATCGCTTAGAGATCAGTCCAGATGAAAAGTTTGCGGCCATTCTGGAGATTAGTCGTCGCTGTAGTGCCCTGCCTCAACTGGATACAAGGAGTGCCGATGAAATTGTTGGCTACGATCAAAATGGCGTCCCAATTTAAAGGAAAGTTTGCCAATGGTCATAGACACCTCTGCCCTCATCTGTATCCTCCTCGCCGAACCAGAAGCCGAATCCTATGCTCGATTATTGGCTGCCCCATCAGAGAAAGTGATATCAGCAGCAAATTGGTTTGAAACAATGATGGTTGTCAACGCGAGACTGGGGGGAATAGGGGTTCAGGAGTTGGAACAATTACTCCGATTAGCATGCATCGAAACTATTGCAATCGATAGTGAGATAGCAAAGGTTGCCTTTGACGCTTGGCTTCTATATGGTAAAGGTCGACATCCCGCCGGCTTGAACTTTGGAGACTGCTTTGCTTATGCCCTGGCTAAAATCCGTAACGAAGTTCTATTGTTCAAGGGCAATGACTTTTGTGACATACTCTCGACGCTGACCTAACGGTACAGCGCAGGCTTCTTAAGTCGCCTTAAGAAATTCCTGCTTCAAAGCCTCCCTGCTGGGCGTAGCTCCACAGGATTGAACGGTCTGTCCAACCGCGATTAGTCCACGATTGCGAATTACTTGTCCGCTGGCTACATCGCGATGAGTGGTGTAGCCACATTCCGGGCATTCATGCCGACGCATTGATAAGTCTTTCTTCACCGCCACTCCACATGACGGACATTCCTGGCTAGTGCCATGGGCGGCAACTTTCTGGAAATGTACACCACGCTTGAAGCAAACCCATTTAAGCGTATCGAGGAATTGTCCCCAACCAGCATCAAGGCAATGCTTCCCCAGTATTCCTTTAGCCAATCCTTTAAGGTTCAATTCTTCTGCAAATATCATGCCTGCTTGCTCGCAGAGATGATGGGCGAGCTTGCGGTGAAAATCCTTGCGTCGGTTTGCAATTCGTTCATAGAATCTTGCGACTCGTTGACGAGCTTTTTGCTGGTTCTTTGACCCTTTCTGCTTTCTGGCAACGGCACGGTTCAGCACTTTAAGCCTGTGTTGTGCCTCCACAAAGAATCTGGGCCTCGCAATCAACTCGTTATCTGATGTCGCAACAAAATGATTTAACCCCACATCAATTCCGATGGCGTGACCACCGATGACAGGCTCTGGGATTTTAACGTCGCTTTGGATAACTAGCTGGATATACCAACCAGAAGCGCGTTTAACCACCCGTGCTTGCTTCGCCTCAAATCCATCAGGGATCGGACGGTGCATCACAGTCTTAACCCAACCAAATACAGGCAACTTAATTTGATTGTCACCGATTAGATTTTTACCCAACTGCGGAAAGTTAAAGCTACGAAAGCGCTTCTTAAACCGTGGGAATCCAAACCCACTATTCCACAGGGCGTTAAATGCCTTTTCTAGCCGACCCATTACATCTTGAAGCACTTGAGAATGAACGTTTTGCAGAAAAGGATTCTCTTTTCGCGCAGCGGTCAAATTTCGCTTCTGACTGTAATAAGTCGGTTTTTCCGCATCCATGGGGTAAATAAATTCCCGCTGGATACTGCAAGCATTAATAGGGCACTTACGAGACTGAATCCAATCACGGCGCTCCGCCAAGGCGTAGTTATAGACGCGCTTGCAAGTTTCCAGCCATTCCTCCATTTTGAAAGATTGATTGGCCGTCGGATAGATTCTGTATTCGTAAGTTAGGTTAAGCATTTTTCGATCATATCAGAATCTTAGGAGAAAACTAGCGCCTCCCTAGAGTTGTTCCTCTCTGCTTTGCTCCGACTCACCGCTCCTCATCCCGACGCTGAATTAAAATTACAGCGCGGGGCTTCTCCGCGATCAGCTAAAACAGACTTATTATCGGCTATAGAACAAGTTTGACAAGCACAATTTTATTTTTACAAAATCCGAGGGCCATAGGCTAGTCCTTAATTATTTCTGATGGAAGGCGATCGCCTACCCTGAGTAACCTTCAGCAAGTGTAATAAATTCATAAAATTCTGCTTTCATGCCCAAAAAAGTACGAGAACTCAAAGCGATGCTTGCAAAAGCTGGATTTGCCAGACGTCCAGGCAAGGGGAGTCACTCAATCTGGGTACATGAAAAAATGCCCGAATTACCCATTACAATCGCTGGCAAAGATGGTGACGATGCTAAAATTTATCTAGAAAAACAAGTTAAACAAAGACTAAAAAAGTTAGAGGATTTGCAATGACTTCCCATTACAGCATGGTCATTATCTGGTCAGACGAAGATAATTGCTATCTCGTTCATCTCCCTGATTTTCCTTTCCAGCAATTTCATACTCACGGCGCAACCTATGAAGAAGCCGCGAGACGAGGCCAGGAAGTTATTGATAGCTATTTAGAACTTTATCAGTTGGAACATAAACTGTTGCCAACTCCCAAGCCCTCATCACAACTTTTACAGGTAGCTTAATTGCTAAAAGTTTTCCACATTAACCAATCAGATATTGCTGGTGGGGCAGCGATCGCCTCCCTTGGGCAACCTGTAGTAAGTGTAAAAAGTTCTATCTTGTGGGGTCTGAAAAAGGCGAATTGAGACAGGTGATCGCCTGAATGGGGAAGTTGTTAAAATGAGTTTACCCCTCTAGTGTGGATTGCTATGGCTACCGTTTTGGATCTTCAGCCAATTGTTTCCTTGAGTCGAGAGCAATTTTATCAGCTCTGTCAAAATAACCCTGACCTCATCTTAGAAAGAGATCCCCTAGGAAAACTCATTATCATGTCTCCAGTTGGCGGTGAAAGCGGTGCCCAAGAAGCGAGCCTGATTTTTAAAGTTTCTCTCTGGAATCATCAGAGTCAACTCGGCGTTGTCTTTAGTTCTTCGACAATCTTTAGTTTGCCCCAAGGTGGCGATCGCTCGCCCGATGTTGCTTGGGTTTCATTGTCAAGGTGGGAACGACTAACCCCAGAAGAGCGAGAAAGTTTCCCCCCAATTTGCCCTGATTTTGTCATTGAACTGAGGTCAAAAAGCGATCGCCTAGAACCCTTACAAAGCAAAATGCGAGAGTACCTGGCGTCCGGTTTAAAACTAGGTTGGTTAATCAATCCCCAACAACAGCAAGTGGAAATATATCGTCCAAATCAACCCATGGAAATAATCAATCTTCCCGCAGAATTGTCCGGAGAGAAAGTTTTACCTGGGTTTAGCCTTTCTCTAGATTAAGTTCTTGATGCTATCTATCAAGCTTAGCCAAGACAACTTTTCCATTTCCGACCGGAGGCGATCGCCTTTTTTACATTCTCAAAATCGAACTAGACTTAGCTTAAAACGAAAAACCCATACTCCCATGAAACAACTCTATGAAAGAGACTATAGCCAATGGGCGGAAACAATGGCGGATCTATTGGCTGCCGGTGATTTTAAAGCACTAGATATCGAAAACTTGGTAGAGGAGGTGCGAGACTTGTCAAAACGGGAAAGAGATCGCCTCCTCAGTAGTATTCGGCTGATTTTACATCACCTATTAAAGTGGGATCATCAGCCTCAAAAGCGGTCTCGCAGTTGGCAGGTCACCATCGAACGAGAGCGTAACAATATTCAGCAATACCTTGAAGATAGCCCCAGTCTAAAACGCTTTCTGACGCAACAATGGATTGATAAAACCTATGTCAACGCCCGTTTAAATGCGATCAAAGAGACTAATCTCGACTATCCCCGTGATTGTGGCTATGGTGTTTTTGATGTCCTAGACCGGGAAGTTGAGCTTTAGGGTTCGATATCCTATGGCAGATTTTTGTAGAGGCAAATCTGGAAAGGCGATCGCAGTAAATCTGAATAGGCAGAGTTAGAAAGGCGATCGCCCCGTGAGTCACCCATTAAAATGAAATTATCTCTATCTTGCCTGAGATGTGGCTAAACTTTCTGGCCCTATTGCCATCGACCGTCTTAACAGTATTACTGATTGCGATCGCCTTTTTGAGGTTCTATGACCAAACCGACTTTGAATTCATCGGATACATCGCCCAGCCGAGAAGCTGGAGCAACGGATTCACTGTGGCAGCCCTCCTGGCTACATTGGCTAATTTCGGCGTTGAGTGGAACCGTCGAAATCGAGAAACAAACCGCTTGGCTCAAGAAGCACAACGAAGCACTGAGGCAGAGCAACGCAGAGCTGAGAGAAGAGAACGCGAAACTCGCCGAACTCGAATCGAAACTCGATGCCGTATTGCCGAAATACAGTTCCAGCTTGACCCCTCCGAGGGAAACCGACGGGCATTAAGGGAAGCGTTAGCTCTCCTCGCCGAATATGGGGAGCTATTTTCGTAAGGGCGATCTAGTAAATTTCCTGGCTGACCTTGTTTAATGAAATGGATAATTGGGTACTGTTATGGAACAACTTTATGAAAGAGACTTTAGTCAATGGGCAGAAACCATGGCTGATCTCCTGGCAGCAGGGGAGTTTACGGCCCTGGATATTGAGAATTTAGTAGAAGAGGTGCGGGATTTGTCAAAGCGGGAACGCGATCGCCTTTTAAGTAGTTTGCGTTTAATTCTCCATCACCTGCTCAAGTGGGACTACCAGCCCCAGAAGCGTTCTCGTAGTTGGTGGAATACGGTTGATCGGGAGCGGAGTAATATTGAACTCTATCTTGAGGATAGTCCCAGTCTGCGCCGTTATCTCAATGATGGGGTGTCTCTCGCGAAAATGTATCGGCTGGCGCGGGCCGACGCAATCCGGGAAACGACTTTAGATTTTCCCAAAGATTGTCCCTACAGTATCGAGGATGTTTTAAGTCGTGTTATTTCCCTCAGCGGATGATCATCTAGAGGGCGATCGCCCCGTGAGTGACCCGTTAAAATGAAATTATCTTTCCCTAGTCTGAGATGTGGCTAAACTTTCTGGCGTTACTGCCATCGACGACCTTAACGGTATTACTGATTGCGATCGCCTTTTTGAGGTTCTATGACCAAACCGACTTTGAATTCCTCGGATACATTGCCAACCCCCGACAGTGGAGCAACGGATTCACTGTGGCAGCCCTCCTGGCTACATTGGTTAATTTCGGCGTTGAGTGGAACCGTCGAAATCGAGAAACAAACCGCTTGGCTGAAGCAGAGCAACGCCGAAGCGAGGATCGCGCACGAACATTGGCGCGAGAAGCAGAGGAAGATCGACGCAGAGAAGAAGAGCTTGCACGAACAGAGAATGAGAGAGCTGAAGCAAGAGAACGCGAAACTCGCCGAACTCGAATCGAAACTCGATGCCGTATTGCCGAAATACAGTTCCAGCTTGACCCCTCCGAGGGAAACCGAAGAGTCTTAAGGGAAGCTTTGGCGCTCCTGGCGGAGTATGGCGACCTATTTTCCTGAGGGCGATCGCCCCGTGAGTGACCCGTTAAAATGAAATTATCTTTCCCTAGTCTGAGATGTGGCTAAACTTTCTGGCCCTATTGCCATCAACCGTCTTGACGGTGTTATTGATTGCGATCGCCTTCAGTGCGGTCTGAAGGGCCTAAACACACTGATTATAATTAGAGAACATCTCCAAAATGCTCTCAGAAAAGGGGACATACAGATAATGAATCAACGTACCCTACAGCTTAATTTTCCCGATGCTGTTGAACAAAGTGACCAAGAACTAAAGGTCTTAATCGCCGCTAAATTGTATGAAAATGGGACTCTCACCGCTGCTCAAGGGGCAGAGCTAGCTGGTTTAAGCAAAAAAGCTTTCCTTGAAACAATGGGACAATTCCATGTTTCTGTCTTTAGTCACTCAGTGGCAGACTTAGATAACGATCGCAAAAATGCCTAAAGTTGTCATTGCCGACTCCAGTTGCTTGATCATTCTCAGTAAAATCGAGGCGTTAGCGGTTCTTCACTGGCTATACTAAACTATCTACATCACACCAGAAATTGCGGTGGAGTTTGGTGAAGCTTTACCCCCTTGGATTTGCGTAGAAGATGGAAGGCGATCGCCCCACGGGATACCCACTACAATAAAACTATCTCTACCTTGCCTGATTTTCAGTAGCGATGTTAGGGGCATTGGGGGCGACCTAGGTGCGGATTGTTTGTGAGCAAGGTCTAAGACGAGGGTCTAAAGATTATGAGTGCTGTTTCCCTAGTTAAATCGACATTAACCCTAGAAGAATTTTTAGCTCTGCCGGAGACCAAACCGTCCAGTGAATACATTGACGGCAAAGTTGAACAAAAACCCATGCCCCAAGGTGAGCATAGTATTATCCAGACTTTTTTATCGAGTCGCATTAATGAAGTTGGCAAATCCAGCAAAATTGCCTTGGCACTCACAGAACTTAGATGCAATATCAATGGCCGCTCTTTTGTGCCGGATATTAGTGTTTTTACTTGGGATCGGCTTCCCAAAACAGCATCGGGTCGCATTGCCAATCGCATTGATACCTATCCAGATTGGCTGATCGAAATTTTATCTCCAGAGCAGTCGGCTAATAAGGTCATCAAGAAGATCATGGTTTGTCTCGAAGCCGGGACTCAGTTGGCTTGGTTGGTCGATCCAGAAGATGAGTCGGTGTTGGTTTTTAAACCCCAGCAGTTTCCAGAAATGAAGTCTGCAACAAATATTTTGCCAGTTCTAGAATCTTTGTCTCTGTTAGAACTTTCTGCTAGTGAGCTGTTTGGTTGGCTTCATCTTGAGTAATCACGGCTCGCCCCGTGAGTCACCCATTAAAATAAAATCAACCGAAGCGTGAAGTTGAGGGGCTCCAATGGCGCATCATCAATCTCTCTATGAACAAGATTTTTATACTTGGACGAAGGAACAGGCCCAAGCCTTAGCCCAGCATCAGGTAGAACGTTTAGACTGGGAGAATTTGGCGGAGGAGCTGGCAGATTTGGGCAATCGTCATTACGATCAGTTGAACTCTCGTCTAGCGGTTTTAATCGGTCATCTGTTGAAGTGGAAATATCAACCGGAACGTCAAGGTAGTTCCTGGCGAGCGACGATTCGGGAACAACGGCGTAAGATTGACCGTTTGCTGGACAAAAATCCAGGTCTAAAGGGTCGCTGGCAGGAGGCTTGGGAGGAAGCTTGGTTAGATGGTCGGGATTTGGCGATCCGAGAAACAGGGCTAGATGAGTCTATTTTTCCAGAGACGCCCTGTTTTGACTCTGAACAGGTTCGAGATGAAGGTTACTGGCCTTAGCTTACTACTGAAAAATGGTAGGGTTACCTGTTAGTCAGGCATTTAGCTGGCTCTGTCCAGATTGAATTCTTTTAGTTGTTAACTTTATGAAAGATTATAAGTTATCGTATATTTTTTGTACGAGAAATAGACTGCCTTTTCTGAAAATCAATCTAAAATACCTCTTTGAGAACATCAGGGATGATGAGGAAATTGTCATTGTTGATGGGGACAGTAATGATGGAACAAAGGAATATTTACAGTCCTTATATGAGCAAGGAAAAATTCATCAGTTTATTTCTGAACCTGACAGAAATCAAGCTCATGGCTGGAATAAAGCGATATTAATGGCTCGTGGCCAATTAATTAAGAAAATTATTGATGATGACTTATTTTGTTTTCCGGCGATTCAAGCTTGCAAAAATTATATGCTCGAACATCCAGAAATTGATTTATGTATTTCAAATACCCTGGGAACAAATTTGGCTAATTATCGAAATATAAATCAGGAAAGTGTATCAGATCAGTATTTGCGTTGGAGGAATGGCGATGTCAAATCTTTTTTCTTTTGTGATATTTCTCTCTTATTAAGAAAGAACAGTATTTCCTTACTGGGCTTGTATGATGTAAGTTTTACAATGATGGACTACGAGTTTGCCTTGAGAGTTTCTTATCTCAGAGCGAATATAGCTTACTACACTGGCTACAACGCCATATCAATATTTCATTCCAACAATGTTACCTCTAATGTGCCCCAAAAACGACGAATTCTAGAAGGAAAAAGAGCCAATCCGATGTATGAATACAATCCCGATATATCTGTTTGGTCTAAAACAAAGATCTTTATTGGCAAAAATCTTCAAAGATTTGGTATTTGGAAGAAAAAATCAGAGGCACATAAAGACAAACAAACGAAGAAGACTGAATTAGAATCCATTTATGATTACTGTTATAAAAAGCTGAATAAATTTAACATTGAAAATCATGGAAAATTTTTATAGACAATGTCTGATTTGATGTCTATTCTCATTCCTTTCTATAATGCTGAAAAGATGAATAACTTATTGAAATAAAAATACCCCTTAAACTCGATAAGCCTATACAAATACTTTTTAGAAGTGCATTTATTCAATCTGCCTAGTGTTAGTCAAACAGAAGCTAAAGTTGAAATTTTAGGTGAGACTAACTTGAAATATTCGGGAAGAATTATGTTTCAAATCCTATTGAATACAATCATTTGGAAAGCTACCAGAAACATTCAAAAGCTGTACTGTCAAATAAAATCATGAGACTAGAGTTACTTGAAAACAAAAAAATCACATGGAATCCAACCAATCCAATAGTGAAGTTACTCGCAAAGTACCTTCATTTACCTGATCATCCAATGAAAATACGGCTTATTCGGTGGGCGATAAGAAATATTTGTCCCCAAGGGGTATGTTTTCAAAACTCTTTTGGGGCTAAAATAATAGTTGACACTGAAGATTATATTGGTTGGCAAATCCTCGTTGAGGGAGATTATGAAGGAGGTACGCTTTCATTGGCTACTCATTTATTAAAAGAAGGAGGCACATTTTTAGATGTCGGAGCAAATTTTGGACTTTTTACTTGTTGCTTAGGAACACTGCCAAATGTAGCTTGTTATGCAATTGAACCTTTTGCGAAGAACTTCGTTAAACTCCAAAGCAACTTGAATTTGAATCCAAATATTTCTGCAAAACTTTTCAATTTGGCATTAGATAAGAAAAATCAGCTTTTGGAGATGGAAGAATATAATCCTAAGAATGCTGGAACTTCAAGGGTTTACATTGAAACCATTGACACAATCAATCTAACAAAAAAACATACGGTTTCAGCGACAACATTACAAGATATTTTGAACAATGCAAAAATCGAACATATTGACTTAATGAAAATAGATGTTGAAGGTTATGAACTTCCAATTCTAGAAGGCTTGAATTGGGAACTAAGTTCACGGCCTCGTAATATAATTATCGAGTTTATAGATATTTTAAGAATCGAAGGAGTAGGGAAAAAAGCTATTTTGGATTTTTTCTATACTCGAGGTTACTCAGGTTGGACTATTGACGGTAAGCCCCTTAATTTGGAAGACTCCATCTTGGAACACAATGCTTACTTTAGAGGATGTCTGAGAAAATATTGTAAGGATTACGCCAAGCGCCTCAGAAGGATGCGAATGGATGCTAGATATATCCAAGCCTCCGCACTCCTTGTACTACATTCATAGTCTCGACTCAAACGGCGGCACCAGTAAAACCAGCCAAAG
>CALRTB020000021.1:0-40070 GCA_943371005.1 Sphingobacterium thalpophilum | reverse complement strand
AAGTAAGGGTTCAAGGAGAGACCATTGGTCATCGGTGAGGTTTGTCGGATAGGATGTAGGCATGATTTTTGAGATTAGAGATTTATGTACTCCTACAGGCTAAATCTCTATTTTTTTATCCGCCATACCCTTCTCAGACATCCTGTTAGTGATGATTGTAAGGGCGAAAGTTTGACTTGTTCATTTAAAGCATCAAATAATGAAAAACCAATCTTATGAGAACGATGAAGGGCATCAGTATATTTCCTGAGTTGTTCACGTAAAGATTCTAGTTGCTCACAAAAGTCATTCCAGTTTGGTTCTTGTTCTCTTTTTTGCTGTAGAGCTTCATCAAAAGATGCCGATACCTCTAAGCCGTTACTTTGACTATGAAGATCAAGACAGAAGGGGCCTAAGCCTACGGATGTTAAACGACGATAAACAACTTCTACAGCAGCTTGCTTTTCTGCTACAAACAAGACAGTTTTCCCTGCGGCTATACAAGCAGCAATGATGTTAGTAATAGTTTGCGATTTACCTGTCCCAGGGGGACCTTGTAGAATAAAGCTCCTTCCCTTAAGTGCCGCATAAACTGCGGCCAACTGTGAAGAATCAGAATCTACTACTAACGGCAAATCCTGATAAGGTTCTTGATCAAGACTTTTTATGTCAAAGTTTGGGAGAGGATCAGAAAAAGACTCTCGACCAGCGGAAGCGATATAATGAACCAGTTTATTGTTGAGCAGTTGTTCTGTGTTGTCTTGTAGATCTTTCCAAAGTAAGAATTTACCAAATGTAAAGCTAGTAATTACTGCTGTTTCAATAACTTTCCAGCCAGGTTTCATTAAGATTGCTTGACGAATATTATTAAATACTTCTTCTAGATCAACTCCATTCTCATCTTCTGGCAACTTAACTAAGTGGCTAAGATCAATATCACAATCACGCTTTAACTTCTCTACCAAAGTGATATTACCAACTGCCTCCCCTTTAGTGCGGTTAATATTGATTCGTCGTTTTTTGGAGTCAACTTTAATTTCGATAGGGTATAGAAATATAGGAGCTAGTCGAGGCACAGAGGATTTTTCCTCATACCATTGCAATAAGCCAAATGCTAAATATAAAGGACTAGCACCAGTTTCCTCTTCTGCAATGCGTGCTCCCTTAGCAAGGGTACGACCTGATTCAAAAAGTAAAGACTCAGGCATAGGAATATCAGCTCCAAGTACTAGACGAGTTTGACAGTAACCCTGAGTTAACTCTTTAGTTGCAAGGGCGATCGCCTCCGGCCCTGAATTATATTCTCCCCCAGGTATCAACTGTAAACTTTGACCCCTATAAATATAGTCTTCTAAGTTCCCTAATAATTTTGGAGGGATGTGAAGAACAATAAATGATGCTTTACTTTTTTTAAGATTTTTTCTAAGTTTTTCGTTAATTTTTCTAATAGACTCAATAATTCTCGGTCTAAAATCATTTTCTAAAAGTGCTTCTGGCAAGGAAATTTGTATTAATTCTTGTAATGTAGAAAAATAAAAGTTTGGGTCGGATTGATACTCAAAGCAAAAGTTTTTAGATAGCAAGCTATCCGTCTTGAGTTCCGAAATCATATCAATAATATGTATTGACACTTCAGGATTTTCATCAGCAATTACCTGCGCTAGAATGGCAAAGGAATTTTTAGCTGCTTCAATAAATGCTGTAGCATAAAGATGACTAAAATCTAAATTACTCAGATGTAGTAAACGATTACGAGATGAAAGATCTAATAGTTTTTCTTTCCAGCTTTGTAAACGCGAAGCAACGACGGTATTTAAGGGTTCAGCTTTAGATTCTTGGGAGGTGATTGGATTATCAGTTCCACGAGCTAAATTTTTTGCTGCATCTCGCAGGATTTTTTGGGCAATAGACAAGACTTCATCTTCATTGTCGATGGCCACATTCATACGTACTGGGAGAGGAGTAAAACCATTCCGTCTTGCTTGATATACATTAATCGCATATTCAAATTGTCTTAAATGATTGTTCGCTTTATCAACAGCTTCTGAAAAAGCTGGCTGGGGTTGTATTGCATAGGTAGATGAATCAAAAAGCAGTAGAGCATGTTGATCGACAAGATGTTTTATTTGCTCAACATCATCAATAATTTCTGGTAAGCTTTGAGGAATATCTTCTAATAAAAATACCCCCGGAAAGACGTGTCCCTTCCGAAAAATAATAATTGGATATAACCCCATCTGCTCAAGACAAGATGCGGCTAAAGGAGTCAAATCTGCACAAGTGCCTAATTTTTCAGTTAGTACTTGATCTGGTAGACGAATTCTTTGACCACCGCTCCAACTTCCCGCAGGAGGATCAATATAAGAAATATCAAAATCTGCAAAAGTTTCATAAAGGGCCAGAACCATTTCGCAAACCCTTTGTATACTTTTACCCTGATATCCTTCTAAGCTACTATCTAAATTACGGTGTAAAAGTTTTTTACTTGTTTGTTTTAAAATTTGAGCAATAACTGGATGATTTGGTGTTATGAAACAAGCATAACTAGATCTAGGATAACGAGACCAACTAATAGTATTATATGCCTGAATTTTAAATTCTTTAGTAACTTGAGCTAAAGCTTTCTTTTGCTGATTAATGGTTAATTGCAAGGAAAAAACTTCATCTTCTACTACTTCTTGGAGTATTTTAGGACCAATGCGAAAATGGGTATCGCTAATTTTTTGAGAGTCTTCTCCCGGCAACATCGGCAGTGGTGCTCTCCAAATCTTCTGATTCTCCTCCGAGAGTAACTTAATTTCTAGCTCTAGCTCATGAAAAGCAAGCTCTCCATGATTTTCTAATTGTACTGAAGTAATGAGGGGATTCCCCATATGTTCGATTAGCAAATTATAATTAGTTGCTATTTCACAAGTTAACTTTAGGGGAGAGTTCTGCATGGTTCAAAATGGATTTAGAAAACTTTAAAATGAGACAAGAAAACTATAGCAATTAAAAGTTTAATAGACTGGATTAGTCGGGCAGAAAAAGTAATTCTTCTTTTGTACCTTCCTTAAACTTTATTTTCCAACGTTCCTCCATAAAAGTTAATAATTTAATCCCTCTGGCTTTGATTGTTTTAGGATTCCAATCTTCATGTTGTGACACCTCAATTTCAGAATGTGATCCATTAGAATAACCATTCCGAGTTTTTTCTCCTAGATTATTATATTTTGGATTTTTCTTCTCGTTAAATGAGTGATTTTGTAGCGCACTGTTAATCGACATTGATAGTAACAGTAAATTTCCAAGTGAACCGCTGTAATAATAGTAATTTTCTTCTGCTACACTAGAAAAGCTCTGTTTCCAATCTTCAGTAGGCTTTTGAGGGAATATGTGTTCAATAGAAATTTTGTCCTTAGGAGTCCTCAATAAATCATCCCAGGTAACTTTTTTTTGTACACCATGAGAGAGTAATTTTAATTCATATTCATACAGAAAATATCTTAAACCACTCCAGCCATAGTACCCACTTTTTTCTTCATTTTTAAACCGCTTATATAAATAGTCATAAAAATATTTAGAGTCAAATTTTCCATCTTCATCAAAGCAAAATAATGCAGAGTTATCCAGTTTGCTTTTAATATCTTCGAGCTGTAGAATACCTTGATTAAGTTCACGAGCTGCATTATAAAATTCACTATTGCGATAATTGCTACGAGATTGGCATAGGCGAAACACAATAAAAATAAAGCGCTCAATTGCATCAAACAATTCAATTCTTTTTTCTGCATCTTTTGCATTTTTAAGGATAGACATCACTAAGGGACGAAAGTATCCAATCCCTACCCTATTTAATCGATCAAGTGCATGCCTTTCTTCATCAGTTAAGCTAGTTGACAAATATGGGTAATAAGAATTAAACCAATGTACTGCGGATTCTTTAAGACTATTGACGTATTCTTTGATTTCCTGTGGCCGCAGTGATGCTATCTTCATAGCGGAAGGCTCTTCTAAATCATTATTTTCAGTTTCATCAGCTTCTAAATCAGTTCGCTGTTCTTCTGGCAGGTCAAGGATAACCTCATGCTCAATTTTTTTATGGACTTTCTGTGGAGAGAATTGTTCGTCTAGTAAAAAATCAATGTAGTCATTTCCTCGCTTCTTAGAATATTTAAAATACATAATCCAATGTGCTTTTAAGAAATCATCATCATTTAAGGGTCGCTTTTCATTACGTCCTAATTGATGATAAACTTCTTTCCAAGCGTTATTAATTTCATCTCTCAAACTAGCTCTTCCAGCAGGATCAAGCTCATCATCAGAATAGAGTGTCGTCAAGTAAATAAGACGATTCTTAAGCAGCTCTAAATCTGACAATTTCTTGCCCCGATTATTCATCGTTTCAAACGCAACAAATACATCAAATTCATCTTCGATTACGTATTCATTAAATAAAAATTTCTTGGTTAGTTTTTTATAAATCCCCTGAATTTCTTTAATGCCACTATCCAAATAGAGGCTGTTAAGCTGTTCGTAAAAGTACTGTTTAGCATTCTTTAAGTTGAGCGTATAGAATGTCTCTTCAATTGAACCAGCACCAGTTTCGTTAAAGATTTTATATTTGAGATAATCATAGCTAGGATTATCAATCGTATAACCAAATTTATAAGTTCTGTAGAGATTATCTGGCGGTTTCGCTTTAAACAAATATCGACTGCTTACAGTCTCTAAATTTAGAGTATCTGTAATGTATATTTCCTTTTCACTCTTGTTAGAATGATTATTTTTTTCTTTAATAACATCAATGAGTGCCTGTAAAAAAATCACAAAAGTAGTCAGACGTTGCTGACCATCAACAAGATGATAGACTTTGTAAGAGTGATCTTCAACAAGCCAATATTCACTATCAGTGTCCTTAATATCATGGCTTTTAACTTCTTTTAGAGTAAGAACGCCAGTATAATGTGAACGATTATCCGAAAGATTAACTAGATCTTCCCAAAAGTCTTTAAGCTGACTTTTTTGCCACGCATATCCTCGCTGATAATCAGGTATTCTAAATATTTTTTTCTCGAAAAGATTGTCCAGTGATTTTGGTTTATCCATTTTAAATCTTTATTAAAATTTATTTCACAAGTTATTGATTATTTGATTTTCATAAAAGCTGCTAAGTAGCCACGATTAATAAATCCGAGGTAGACATTCAGCAAGAGAGGGCATCATGGACGATTCTACCTCGGCTTTTTTACCCCAACTTACTTAAGCCGAGCTTATTTATTGCTTAGATATTCATTGTATAATAGCCTGTTGAATAACAATCAAACTTTCAAGATCCCTTGGCATAGATCACCTCAGCAGATTCAAGGATATTTTGACGCCGTAGCCAATTGCTACTGCGGGCGATCGCCGCTTTAATCAGAAGGTCTACTTTACGACCAAATAGAACTTCTAATTCCTGCTTAATTTGAATGGTTTCGTTAAACCTCCGCTGAAAGTCAGGCGCAAAAGTAACCAGTACATCAATATCGCTTTCCGAACAGAAATCATCCCGTAACACGGAGCCAAAAAGGGCAAATTCTGTAATGTGCCAGCGTTCACAGAATTCTTCAATGGTTTCAACCGGCTGAGTTAGATTCTTGAGTGTTGTTTGCATTGCTAGGAAAACATTTTTATGGATAAGCTTAATTTGAGAATGCCAAATTAAATAAAATGATCGCCTTTATTATTTTGATTTTCTCCTACCATATTTAGCAGAACGGCTACGGTTTAGATGGTATTTTTCCGCCATCGCTCGCTTACGGGACATCTGGCGATCGCCCATTTCAAAATCCTCCGCCAAATCTTTCAAATTAGATAGTTCCTCCATCAGGGGAGCCGAAGCGGGCATCGCCTCTAACATTACCGCCGATTGCTGCAAAGATTGCACCGCCCCAGTCATGTCACCCCGGTCTAAACGGTCAATTGCCTCTTGCCGCGCCCTCGCTGCCATGAGTAGTGCCACCTGTTCCTGGACTTCCTGATTAGCAGGGAAATCACTGAGTTGCTCTGGACTGACCACCTGTAACTGGAGAACGGCCTCTTGGGTGCAAGTTTGCTGATTTTCGGTGTCCTCCCACTGCAATGTGACCTTGAGCACATCCGTCCCTGCCGAGAGAGCCGGTAAACGTAACCGCACCACCACTTTCAGGGGATTAGCCACAGTCAAGTTCGGTAGCTTAATCGCCCCGGATTCCTCTCGTTCCAAATCATTCAGCACTGCCTTCACCGTTGTGCCGGCCTGGGGTTCGAGCTTTAATGTCACTGCACAGCCAAGGGTTGTTGCCAGTCCTTGCAGTTCCGTCTCAAAGATTTGCGGTAAATCCTCCGGTGAAGCAATGTGGAAGAAATTGCCATCCCCACTGCGGGCGATCGCCTCCAGAAGATCTTCGTCATAATCCCGACCTACCCCTAGAGCAGAGGTCGTAATCCCTGTTTTCATTAGCCCATGGACATCACTGGCAATCACATCTGGATTGGTTTCTCCCACATTTGCCAAGCCATCGGATAGGAGAATTACACGATTCAAATGGTCATGGTTGAGATATTCACTCACTTGAATACCCCCCTGCACCCAACCATCATGGAGGGCGGTGGAACTACCAGAACGAATCAGCTTCACTGTTTCTAGTAACTTCTGTTTATCCGTGGCCAAGGTACTAGGAATTTTCGTTTCTACTTGGGTATCAAACAACGTCAAACTAAGGCGATCGCTCGGGAGCAGTTGTTGAATGGCATAGGCAATGGCCTGTTTGGCATAGTCTAATTTATCCCCGTGCATGGACCCAGACTTATCCAGCACAAACCCCAGATTTAAAGGGGGACGGGCATTTTCATCGATCTCCACCATCGGCGGCTCGATCTTAATCAGTACATCTAACGTCACAGAACGCTCCTTGGCGATCGCCCCATGCATTGGGATTAGAGAAATAGTGGACATCTTCATTTCAATACCTGCCTAAATTGAAAAATAGCTTGAAGTTTTCGCGAAATTAATTGGCATAAATTGGTCAGTTCCTGGGGGGTCACCGGTGGCATAAAATCTTCACGAATATTGAGTTCCAACCCCGGCACGATTTCCACCCGTCGCCAATGGGAAACTGTTACTCGATCTGTCTGGCCCTCAAGCTGAGAAAGTTCTTCGGACTGGACATATTCAGACGCCTGAAACGTTTGCAAGTCTTGGGCTGCTGTTTTGGGAAAACTCACTTTGTTCTCCTGGCGAGCTTTCACCTTACTTAAAAAAGCAAGAGCTGGATTGCGCGTTTCTGCTTTTATCTGAACACCCCCCTGTAGTAGCCCCTCTAATTCCGCATTACTCTTGTTTCCCATAATTGGCTGCATCGAGGAAATACTGTAACCCTCACTCAACAGACGCCGGATCAACAGCAGTTGCAGCAGATGACGGTAGAGATAACGGGCTTCCCGACCTTCCTTTTCTGGCTTATCTAAAACCCCTTTAGTGGTGTAGAAACGAACCAGGCGCGGATTAACATCGCTTTCAGAACGCTCGTTGACTGGCTTCCCCGCAAGGTATTGGGGTAATAATCCATTGGTGACCTGAACGAAAGTATCGATGTCCCAAGAGGAGTGTGCCTGAGAGAGTTCAAGTAAGGTGTTCATAATTCAACAGTAACTATCACATCTAAAAATGTCAATATTGTTTTTTCTACTGGTTTTAGGGCTAACAGAAATTCACCCTCTAAAACAGCCAGAATCACTATATAGCATAGACTTTGCCCCAAGTCGTCAAAAGTTCTATTCACAAAGCTTTTGCTGTCATCGACGAAACATTACAAAGAAAAATGTTGACATTTTCCTGGGGTTTCCTTTAGTATGTGTTTTATCAACAGTTTTACATTTCTCCGCTACACCCTTCATCGTAACTTTTCGGAATTTATTACCTATGGCCCTCGAACTCCACAATTTCATCTGGTCTGAAGAACGCCTCGTTCAGGTCGAAACCCGACCCCACCACATCGCTGGTGTCCTCACCGAGGTTAATCGCGTCATCCGTGAAAACAACCTTGATTGGGAGGATGTCTATTCCGCCTACTACGACTGTGAAGCCGACGGCACCACCACCTTCTATGAAGCGGAAAGTGCCGAGGCTGGCAGTCCAGGCATCTGGACTTACATGGTCTATGAATGCGCAGAGGGAGAAGAGGAGGTCATCACTAAAGCAGATCTCGATACCCTCCAGCCTGCTCTGCAATTACAGCAATCTTTACAGGCTACCTCCGTATAGAGGCAAATATCTACAATTATCCTTTTTGTTCAATACCAATATACAAAATTTTAAATTTTACTTACTTTAACTTTGAATTATTATGAAACTTGCCGAAGCATTAATTCTACGCGCCGACAGTCAAACAAAAATTTCTCAACTACGCCAACGTTTAGTTAAGGTTGCCAAGGTTCAAGAAGGGGAAGAACCACCAGAAAACCCTAAAGACCTATTACGTCAATTGGATGAAATATTCATCCAACTAGAAACTTTAATTCAATGTATTAATCGTACTAACTCTCAGGCAGATTTTGGCGAGGGTCTAACCCTAGCCGATGCCCTTGCAAAACGCGATATGTTGGCTATGCGTTACCAAGCTTTAAATAAGCTAGTAGACGCGGCATCGGACTTACAAGACCGTTATAGTCGTACAGAAATTAAAATGTGTAGTACAGTCAATGTTGTCAAAATGCAGACAAAACTCGACGGCGTAGCAAAGCAATATCGAGAACTCGACACTCAAATCCAGAGCCTGAATTGGCAAGTGGACTTACTAGAATAATTGTAATGTTCGGTAGTTAAATAGCAATTAAGGCGAGTGTAAAAGCTAACCAACGAGCTAAAACTGTTGGACACCTTGATGATATAGATGCTATGGGCAGCATCTTTAATAAATGGGTATGCCCAGCACTGTTACAAGGGTACAAATCACTGTAAATGTTACAGACCATACACTGATTAGTTGTTTTTGTTTAACGAGGGTGGGAATGGGGATTCATTACAATTTTATTTGGCTTTTAAGAAAACGGAGAAGTATGTCAAGGGCATCGGGTAGTTCACAATAAAGGTGTTCCGCAGTTTTCGCTACCTATGAATATTGTTCTGGCTCTTTGTATTGGTGTTACTCTCAGTGCTGCTGCTGGTTTTCGTATTTTTATTCCCCCGCTAATGCTCAGTGGTATGGCACTCTTCGGCGATCTATCCCTTGGTGAAGATTGGGTCTGGTTGGGAACTTACCCGGCATTTTTTGCTTTTGGAGTAGCGACGATCGCTGAAGTGCTTGCTTACTACATTCCTGTTGTTGACAATTTATTAGATGGGATTGAAATTCCTTTGGCGATCGCTGTGGGTACGCTGCTAACTTCTGTAAGCCTAGGGCAGTTAACGGAACTGGAACCATTACTCCAATGGACTTTGGCAATTCTTGCGGGCGGGAGCACTGCAGGTACCATTGAAACTTTTACGGCGGTAACGCGAGGCGCTTCAACTACGGCCACTGGCGGCGTTGCTAATCCAGTAGTGTCAACTGTCGAGGCTCTCAGCGCTGCGGTTTTATCTTTAATGGCGCTATTTATGCCGCTACTGGCAATTGTGATTGTTGTTGGTGTTCTAGGAATAGCGCTGCAACGACTTTTTCGTATTTTTGTTCGAAAATCCAAATCTCAATAATTTCAGAACGATTGATTACGGGATTGTTAAAGGGAACAACCTGGCAATTTTTGGTGAGACAAGATTGCTGACAATGGGCCCAAGCCGTTAAATAATCCGACTGCCATTGCTCAGTAAGGCGCAGTTTTTAAGAGGTTGCAGTGAATCCTTGCAGAGGCTGTTTTGGTAGGAATAACCGTTTATCAAAAGTTTAGCGGTCTCTTGGTGTTTTTTGATCTATACTTGCAAGAACTTTATATTTGCCAAATTGTCAAGCCATAACGCAGGAAAATTAACATTGCGTTACAATATAGCCAAGGCGAAAGCATTAGTGCCCCATAAAAACCGAGGAAAATACTCCTCGCTGCAAGAACTAGAACTTACTCAATCTTCACGGCGATCGCCTTCACTTACTGTTACTGGTCTACGTACTTATGTTTCCCAATCTCCTCAATGCCACCCAAGAATACTGGCGCAAGCTAGATGCCCTGGAAGCACGGTATCAACAGGGTGAAATTTCGCTGCAAGAAGTTGATGCGGAAGTGGCCAGACTAATGCGGGAGTTGGGAGATGAGCGACGCCGCAGTCTACGTAATTTCAAGAATATGCTGCAAGGGTGGTTTAGTAACCAAAAGGAATTCGTTTACGGATTGATCCTATTTGCGGTTGTAACCTATGGCTGGGTCATTTCAACGACACAGTTATCTTAAGAGGACGAGAAAAAGTTTGATTCCAATCTAAAAACTGCCCTAACCATACCCCGGAACTGCTTTTTCCTAGCCCCTCCAGTCCATAACCAAAGAATCTTGCTGTCAAGGTTTGAAAGTTTGAATTTGGCCTAATACTCCCTAGGAATGACGTTCTGGTAAAAAACACCCTGATTGGTTGCTAAAACGACCCAATGGCAGAGTAGAAATCGAAAATATAGGGATTCAAACTGTGTGGCTTAATCCAACAAATCCCGAAGTCCTAAGCTATATTTTGGGTTACATGGATGGCATTTAAAATAGAGGTATGAGTGCCACAAGCTATCGGGTGTTTGGATTAGTCTGTCTATGCGGCTGTCTATGCGTTTTTGCGAGTTGTCGCCATAGATTGCCCCAGGAAAACGCATACCCAAATTCAACGCTCCCAGCAATAACCAAAGCGTCTCCTAAGGAAATTATTAGAGGCCAAGCCGATTGGCAAGCCCGTCTGCAGAAAATGGGCGCAAAAGCAGAAGATATTTACTATGTCAAATTCTATAAGGATGCCGCTGGTCGAATGCATGGCAAAGTGACTAGAGATTATGGAGGCGGCGAGGTGGTTTTTGAACTGGGACTTATTTCCTGGGCACCAGAAACGGTACAGCTTGCTCGACAAACTAAACAGCAATTTGGTGATGTGATGGGGGCTCACTTTAATATCCATGGTCTACAGAAAAGGACATCCCTGGGGATTCAAAACTTTATGCAGATCCATCGTGGCTTTGCGCTCCATGCCCCCATCTGGGGAGAAGGTCCCCTGCAACATAACGGCTTTATTGATCCCAATGGTCATGGCTGTGTTCGCGTGACAGAACATCAACGTCTCTACGATTTAGCGAAAAGCTTAGAGGGCTATCTGGCCTATGGCCAAGGTTTACCTATTTTGGTCGATTATTCCGTTTTTATTGACACTGATGCGGTTGTACCTGCAGCGGTTCAATCTCGCCTACCCAGTAATTTACCAACCTGGTGTGCAATTAATGTTTCTGCAGAAGGGGGTCTAGGCCGCGTTCGAACAGACCCGTCTACTGATTCCACGATTGTTCAAGAACTTCCGCGAGACGCAAAGGTAAGAGTTGAGGAAAAGGTCATGGGTGAAAATATTAATAATTCAACAGATTGGTACTTTGTTACTTTTACTCTCGGCGGCCCCCAGGAAGGTTATATGCATGCTTCACTGTTTGATTGCACCCGATAAGGAGCTTTTTTAACGCTGTATTAACGAATGCCTTCGTATTTCTCCTGTTGCCATTGAAAGGGGCGATCTCTGGATTACGGGGGTGCTATTCGTCTTAACAATGGTGAAATTATTGCGATTATCCCGAAAAATCACCTTGGCGAATTGATGGAAAGTTCGGGCTTTCAAGTGATTGCGCCGCCTGCGATCCTGAACTACGCTCCCCTTTCCCTAGAAGTGTTACCGGATATGGATGAAGCAGATCATATTTTTGGTTTGGGCTATGACATGGGCAATAACCAAGGTATTTCAACAGCTAATACTGATGAATTGTTGGCGGCACAGACGGCAGGCATTGAAAAAGACTGGGCAGAGAATGCGATCGCCGGGATGCCCAATTCTTGATCTGAGATGACCTTTCCCATGGCTTAGATATGAATAACAGCTTTAACTGGATCTTCTGAGAACGAAACCGAAGACTCTTGTCTTGCACTAATCATCTCTAAGAGCCTATTTAGGCTCATTTTTATTGAAAAAACTTTAAAGTAGCTTAAAAGTCATTTAAATCGTTATTTATCAGTCAGTTGACACCTAGGAAAAAGCTTAAAACTCTATGATCTCAACTGTCCTTGGGAATCGAAACAATATTCCCTGATTACCTAAAAACCAACAAACCGCTCAAAATAAGACCCCTTTTATTGAAATGAATTCCTATTACTGATAAGCTGTAGGTTGCTTTACAGTAACTTTGCAACTGATATTAAGGAAAGCCCCCATGAGTATGTCTGACTTTTGTCAGCAAGAGCGGCAAAATGAACAGGAAATCCTGAAAAAATGGTTGGCCTGCGGGTTAACAGGCTCTGTTGTCCTCCACGCAGGGGCTTTGTTAGGGTTGCGCTGGTTACCTCCGGTGGAAACGGTTTCTACAGAACAACCACCCTTAGAATTTATTGTCACCGAAACCCCGCCGACTGAAGAACCAGAGGTCGTTGAGGAAACGCCCCCAGAGCCCCTGGATACCCCGCCAACCCCTGCAGCAAATCCAAGTGTGCCTACTCCAAGTGCCGTTGCCAATAGCCCTCTACCTCTACCTGTGCCGCAACCAACGGTAACTGCTGCGGCTCCCACAGTCCGCCCCCAGGAAGCACCGCCAGAACCACAAGAACCTGCGTCCGAACCGGAACCTCAGGTGTCCGAGAATGCCCCTGCTCCCCTATCGCCTGAAAATCCGAACCCATTGCGGGGTCAACTACAGGCCGCAGCATCGGGAGCCGAGCGCAATGCCACCACAAACTCTGGGAACACGGCAACCGGAGCAAACCGTTCTAAGCCAACAAGTCCCGGTATTTCTTCCGCACCCCTCAGTGCAGCAGCCAATAATGCTGCCCTACGCAGCGGTCTCCAGAATGGAAATCGCCAAGGTAATCCCAAGACAAACAACAACAGTAGCCCAGCGAACCAAACGGCAGCCCAACGGTCTACCCCAACTCGACCTAGCAATAATCCCCCTGCAGCCCCCGTGGCTTCTGGGGCAGGTTGTTCAGCCCCAGGCCAACCGCAGTTTCCTGCTTCCCTCGCCTCTAGGGGCATTGAAGCAAGACCTGTTGTGGAGGTAATTACAGGCACAAATGGCAGTGTGGCCCAAGCAAGAATTCTACGCTCTAGTAATTATTCTGCCCTTGATCAGGCGGCCCTTGCTGCAGCTCGAGGTATTCGTTGTCCCAGTGGTGAACAACGACGGGTGCGCTTAGCAATTAACTTTGCGCAACCGGGTACTGACTTTGAACGGGAGGCCAAACAGCGTCAAGCAGAAGCGGAAGAGCAACGCCAAGCAGAACTGGAGCGCCAGAGACAAGCCGAGGCTGAACGTCAGCGCCAGGCAGAATTGGCTCGCCAACAACAGGAACAACAGGAAAATCAAGCCCAAGAACAGCAGGCCGAGCAGCAACAGAATCAAGCAGCTCAAGAACAGCAACGCCAAGCAGAAGCCGAGCGACAAAGACAGGCCGAAGCTGAACGTCAGCGTCAAGCAGAAGCCGAACAGCAAAGACAGCAGCAACAGCAGCAGTCGGCACCAGAAACAGGCGGTTAAGTGTGCTCGGTTTTTGTGTTTTCAGTCGTTATTTCATTGGAAGATTGCAACTAAATTATGGTCATTTACAAAATATTTTTTTCTTTGGGTCTAGCAGCCTTAGGTACTCTCTCTACAGGGGCGATCGCCAGTGCGGTGACGGTTTCTTTACCGAATGGTGGCCAATGCGAGGGGGAACTAGTGGAAGGTCAACTCCAGGGCCAGGTCACTTGTGAATATGGCAATGGCGATCGCTACGAAGGCGAATTTGTTGCCGGGAAAAAAGAAGGCGAAGGGATCTACACTTTTGCGACGGATGGCCGCTATGAAGGGGAATTCCAAGGTGGGCAGATCCAAGGCGAAGGCATCTGGGAATATGCCAATGGCGATCGCTACGAGGGCGAGTTTGAAGCCGGACAACCCCACGGCCAAGGCACCTTTACCATTGCGGATGGCGGCAGCTACACAGGGGAATTTGTTGCTGGAGTACCCAGTGGCGAAGGCGCATTCACCTATCAAAACGGTGATCGCTGTTCAGGAACCATCGTTGACGGTAGCCTTACAGGACAGGGTTTTTGTGAATATAGCAATGGCGATCGCTACGAAGGGACATTAACCAACGGTACGCCCGACGGGGAAGGAACGTTGATCTTTCGTGATGGTAGTCGCTACGAAGGGGAATTTGCCGCAGGAGCAATGACCGGACAAGGGCGCTACGAGTTTACCAACGGGAACCAATACGAAGGAGAATTCGTTGCTGGGGCATTCACTGGTCAGGGGGTCTATACCTTTAGCAATGGCGATCGCTGCAAAGGCGAATTTGAAGATAATCTGCTCAATGGCGAAGGGGTTTGTGAATATGCCGATGGCGATCGCTATGAAGGCAATTTTCAAAATGATCTTTACCAGGGGGCTGGAGTGTATATCTTCAGCGATGGCACCCGCCTCGAAGGCACTTGGCAGGCAGGAGAATTAGTGCAATAAAAATGTTTTTGAGTGCCTATATTGATTTTATCAAACACAAATTTATGCCGATAGACGAGTGATCAAAAAAACGAGTTTTAATAGCTTTTTCACCTCGCGATTTAGCATTCTTTTAGGAGGATTACTGATCAGCTTTGTTGCATTAATTTTTAGTTTTCTTGCCAGCTTAAATTTTGGTGCAGCGGATATTTCAATTTCCAAAATTTATGGATCAATTTTTCAGTTTGATGGCTCAACGGAACATCTCATTATTCGGACGGTGCGTTTGCCGCGATCGCTCATTGCCCTGGTGGTCGGTTCGGCCTTGGCTGTTGCGGGGAGCTTGATGCAGGGGATCACAGGGAATCCTTTGGCTTCACCAGCAATCCTTGGAGTTAATGCGGGGGCGGCTTTTGCGGTGGTGTTGGCGACATTAATCGGTGGCGGCAATTCCCTGAATCTTTATGCGGGCTTCGCCCTGTTGGGGGCAGGTCTAACAGCGGTTTTGGTCTATGGCTTTGCGTCCTTGGGTCGGGGTGGGGCTTCCCCTTTGAATTTAACTTTGGTGGGGGCTTCTTTTACGGCTTTTCTCGCTTCCATAACCAGCGGTATTTTAATCGTCAGTCAACAAACTTTGGATCAAATTCGCTTTTGGTTGGCGGGTTCGGTGGCGGGTCGCGATCTTGATTTACTTCTCCAGGTTTTGCCCTATTTAGTGGTGGGTTTATTGCTTTCTTTGAGCCTCGGTAAACAAATCACCCTGCTCAGTTTGGGGCAGGATATGGCCCAGGGTCTGGGGCAAAATACCCTCATTATTAAGATCTTGGCGGCGGTTTGTGTGCTGCTGTTGGCTGGGGGGAGTGTGGCGATCGCCGGACCGATTGGCTTTGTGGGGTTGATCGTGCCGCACATGACCCGATTTTTGGTAGGGACGGAATACCGCTGGATTTTGCCCTATGCGGCGGCGATGGGCGGGATTTTGCTGCTGTGGGCGGATATTATGGCACGGTTACTCTTGCAACCCCAGGAATTGCCTGTTGGCTTGGTGATGCCCCTCATTGGTGCGCCGTTCTTTATTTACCTGATTCGCGCCAAGGTGAAACGATGAGCAAAACCCCTCTAACTTTTCGGCCTAATTTCTTGCCCTTTTCGTTGCAGTTGGATCGACGGGTGCCCTTGGCGATCGCCTTTTTAATGATGATTACCCTCGCGGCGATGATCATCAGCTTGGGTGTGGGGGAATTTTTTATTCCGCCCCTAGAGATTCTCCAGACGTTACTGGGTTTAACGGGCGACAGTGATGCCAGCTTTGTGCTGTTGACCCTGCGTTTACCCCGGATTTTGGTGGCTTGGCTGGTGGGAGTGGGGTTGGCGATCGCCGGGACGATTATCCAGAGCTTAACCCGCAACCCTTTGGCGGAACCGGGCATTATCGGTATCAATAGCGGTGCGGCCCTGGCGGCGGTGAGTTTAATCGTCATTTTTCCGAGCGTTTCTGTGGCGGTATTGCCCTTCGCGGCCTTTGGTGGGGCTTTGGCGGTGACGCTCTTGATTTATCTAATCGCTTGGCAGGGGGGCAGTTCACCCTTGCGGCTCATTTTGGTGGGCATCGGTTTTAACTTGATTGCGGCGGCCTTGACCAATTTGCTCGTCACCTTTGGCAACATTAATCAAGTGTCCCAAGCGTTGGTTTGGTTGACGGGTAGTGTTTATGGGCGCAGTTGGGAGCAGGCGATCGCCCTCGTGCCGTGGATCGTGATTGGTAGTAGCGTCGCTTGGCTCATGAGTAAAGAATTAAACGGCTTTCATCTCGGTGATGATCTCGCCCAAGGGTTAGGAGTTTCCATCGAAGTGCGACGGGGATTGTTAATCTTAGTCAGTACGGCTCTGGCAGGGGCTTCGGTGGCGACGGCGGGTGCCATTGGTTTCGTTGGTTTAATCGCACCCCACATTGCGCGTCAGTGGGTGGGAAATGTTCACCAAGGATTGTTGCCGACTGCTGCCTTGATGGGAGGCTGTTTAGTGGTGGTGGCAGATTTAATCGGTCGCGTTTTATTTGCTCCCCTGGAACTGCCCTGTGGCATTATTACCGCGATCCTCGGTGCCCCCTATTTTCTTTATTTATTGATCAAACAACGTTAAACCATGAGCCAATTGAGCGCGAAGCAACTCACCTTAAATTACGGCAAGAAAACCATTGTCGAGCAGTTTAATCTGGCGATTCCCGCTGAAAAAATCACTATTTTAGTCGGGGCAAATGGCTCAGGAAAATCAACGCTCTTGCGGGGTCTGGCGCGACTTTTACCCCCGAAGGAGGGCAATATTTACCTCGATGGCAAGGCAATTCAAAAGTATTCTAATCAGGCGATCGCCAAACGGCTGGGCATTCTCCCCCAAAATCCCACGGCCCCAGAAGGGTTAACGGTGCGGGATCTCGTTGCCCAGGGTCGCTATCCCCACCAAACTTGGTGGCAGCAGTGGTCAAAAGAAGATGAATATTACGTCGAAAAGGCGTTGCAAATTACGGGGATGCAGGAGTTTGCGGATCGGGATCTAGATACTCTGTCGGGTGGTCAACGGCAGCGGGCTTGGATTGCGATCGCCTTGGCGCAAAATACCGACATTTTATTGCTAGATGAACCGACAACTTTCTTGGATTTGGCCCACCAAATTGAAGTTTTAGATCTGCTGTTTCATCTCAACCGCACGGAGGGCAAAACCATTGTGATGGTACTCCATGAGCTAAATCTAGCCTGCCGCTATGCGGATCACCTTGTCACGATTAAAGAAGGCAAACTCTACAGCCAGGGCCATCCCAGCGAAGTGATGACCCAAACCATGGTGGCGGATGTGTTTCGCTTGCAAGCGGAAATTATTCCCGACCCGATCACCCACACGCCGATGTGTATTCCCATTTCCCAAGGCGATCGCCTCCTCGTCAAAGATCATCAGAAATATTAGGCGATCGCCTCCATAGAAAACAGGTCAGCTTTAGCACTAACGACTCTGATAATGATTGTGTTGTATACTCAATGTATAAACACTTTGTTTGGAGATCCCCCACATGATCACCCAAAAAATCACGAAATGGGGCAACTCTTTTGGTATTCGCTTGCCTCAATCCATGCTCCAGCAATGCGGTTGGCAGGAAGGGGAACAGGTGACGATATCAATGGAAAATAACCAAATTATTTTGAGCCTTGCTCGACCAAAATATAGCCTTGCGGAATTACTCAAGGATGCAAAACCTGAAGCGCAACATTCTGAGGTGGATTGGGGGGAAGCCCAAGGAGAAGAGTCTTGGTAAAAATTAACGGCATGGTTCCTAAACGGGGGGATATTATTTTTCTCGAACTGAATCCCCGCACAGGTAGTGAACAATCAGGTTATCGTCCGGCGATCGTGATTTCTCCTGAGGAATATAACCGTATTTCTAATCTGACCCTAATCTGTCCAATCACGAGTCAAGAAAAAGGCTGGGTATTTGAGGTGAAACTTCCGCCTAATCTCAAAACCCAAGGCGTCATCCTGGTCGATCAAATCCGGGCGGTGGACTGTCGAGCCAGGAAAGCAAAAATTGTGGAACAACTTCCTCTTGACACTCTTAATGAAGTACTCGCGAGGTTAGAGCCTCTTTTGACTTAGGTCAGTCTTGTTCTACAAAAGTTTTCAATCAAAATTCACCTGACTTCGCTAACTGTAATCCCCTAAATGAGTTGCAGCGATCGCCGAATTGCTTCACATTGCTCTGGGTCATACTGCCAACGTTCCAAAAAATCTTGGTAATCCCCTGAGCCAGCTTCGAGGGTTTGCAGCAGGCGCAATCGTTCATTTGTAAAAATAACTAAACCGCGCTGTTCCAGTTGTTTGAGTAGATTTAGAGAACGTGTCTTTACCCGTTCCGAACCCTGCTGCTGGTTAAAATCACCGTTGCGTCGGTGGGCGATCGCCATTGCCGTAGACATCGCCACATTTTTCACCAAAATCTCGTAAATGTGTTCTGCCACCTGGGTAAACCCATCCAGGAAAATCCCTGGGGGCTGATCTGCGAGGGGGCTATTGCCCGTTAAATAACTCACAAAAAAGCCCCGCACCCCATCCCGGTGACTCAACAGCGCCTGCATTTGCGCCAGAATTTCCGTATCAGATAATGTCTGTGCTTCGACCTCCTCTAGCCAAGTTTGCGTGAAGGCGATCGCCTCTGGGAAAGAAAGCGCATTGAGATCTGTGACGTTTAAAGCAGTCATGGGATAAATCAGTCCACAATATTGAGATTTTTTACGAGACGAACAAGGCCGGGTGGAGGTAGCGCCTAGGTGATGCTTTGGAGCTTTTCGCAGGTGCTTTGAATTGCCTCAAGGCCTCCTGGATTTACTAAGCCATAATAATCAAAAGTATAAGTGCGATCATTTTTCACTGCTGCTAAATCCTGCCAAAAGGGAGCCGCTTTGAGCTGATTAATCGAATCATCCCCCACATCCACCATGATCAATACTTCGGGGTTGGCGGCCAAGACCTTTTCGGGGGAAAGGGTGACGTAACCCTGTTGGGGACTATCGCCCTGGAGATCGGCCACCAGGTTATTGAGCTGGAACCGTTGCAAAAGATCTCCGGCCCAACTTTCTTTATTGGGGGCGAGGATTGGCTGATTACTGACTAAAACTAGGGCCGGATCGTCCGGAGAAGCACCTTGGGGCACGCATTGGGCGTAGCTTTGGAGTAGGGGCGTCGGGTCGGTTTGGGTTTTCTCGGCGAGGGTCTGGGTTAATTCTTCGAGCGATCGCCAATCGGGGACAGCGGTGGCGAGGGTTTGAATGCCCAACTCCTCCAATCTTGCTAACACTTGATCATGGAATCCCGTTGCGCCAACGACTAAATCCGGTTTGAGGGCAACAATTTTTTCGAGGCTGGGGGGCGTTTGGCCTTCGCTGACTGTGGGCAGTCCCGCAAAGGTGGGGTTGTTTGCCAGTAACCGACTCCCCGGAATTCCCACTAATTTTTCTGCATCGAGGCGGGCAATAATATCCGCCGACAGGGAAGTGAGGGCGACAATTTTGGTGATCGTTTCCGGTTCGGTGGTTGCTGCATTGGTGATCTCAGGGGTAGTCGGTGCGATATCCGCAACATTCGACGGCCCTTGGCCACAACCGACCATCAACAGCAACAAAGATAGGCTCAAGCAACGTTTGAAATAGGGCATTTTCATCTTGACTCAATCGGGAGAACTAAAAAAACTGTGGGGTGTGAGGCGGAAGGAATTATTTTGCAACAGCGGAGACGGCAACCGGTTGCAGCAGACTAATCAGTTGACCCTGGGGACTACGCACCGCCGCCACTTTGCCAAAGGAGGGTTCCCGCACGCGACCTTCGAGGCTGCCACCGAGGGCTTCGAGTTGGGCGATCGCCCCATATACATCCGCTACACAAAAACTGAGAATGGGACTGTCGCCCGTGTTTGGCGGTTCTGCAACACTGTGAAAAGCGATGGTGGTGCCATTAGTTTCCACTTCCCCCCAGGTGGGACTCTGGGCCTTAATTGGTAGCCCCAGACCCCGATGGAAAAAGTCAACGGCAGCGGCCACATCTTCGACCATCAACATCACGTGGCGAAATTGAGCAGTAATCACTTCAGACATGGATCATCTCCAACAAAGAAACAACAAAATTGAGTAAAAATAGCGAAACGAAGAGCGAACGATAGAGTAAAAACATGGCGATTAAGCCCTCGACAATTAGGGTGACATCAAGCTTAGAATTGCCACGTCAACCCGGCCCGCAGACTAATCCCCGGTTGGGCATAGCGGGCAATATCGACAGGTTCGGATGAATTCAAAAGGGGTCGGACATCGGAATAAAGAAAATACTGATTGTTAAACAGGTTAAAAATCCCCGCATTCAGCTTGAGATTGGGATTGATGTTGTAATAGCCCAATAGATCCACCACGGCATACCCTTCTGGACTGTAGGAACCCGCGGGGCGATCACCTCGCAGTCGTGGTTCTCCAACCAAAGTGGCAACGAGATCCGTACCCCATCGATCTTCCTGAGCGCGATATCGCAGTCCCAATACCGCCTTGAGGGGTTCTACACTTTCAAGGGGTTCATCATCTTCTAGGTCATCCCCCACCGTGAGACCCAAACTACCAATCACACTAAACCCGTGGGGTTGATCACTAAAGCGATATTCCCCAGCCAGTTCGACACCATAGGTGCGTGCAGCACCCACATTTTGGGACTGGAATAAATTAACGGGTGGGCCATTATCAATAAATTCAACCCCAGCACTGGCAAAGGTTTCAATAAAGTTTTCGTAGTAGCTATAAAAGCCCGTCACACTAAAATTTCCCCGGGGGAAATCACCACGCACCCCCAACTCGAAGGTGTCGCTAGTTTCCGGCTTCAGATTCGGATTAGCCAAGGTTTTATAGCGGAAAAAAGGACTGGTTAAGTTCGTAAAACCCGCATTGATTTCACTATACAAAGGCGACCGGAAGCCCCGGGCATAGCGACCGACTAGGGCAATTTCTGGGGAGGTTTTCCAGACAAAGCCTAGGTTAGGGGAAAGGGCAGAATCACTAAAGTCAGCAGCTTCGGCATCAGGACTGTTGCGTTGGTAAAGCTCGTCAATAGTAGTATCGAGGCGATAGGTGTCATAGCGCAGACCGGGTAAGAGAGTAAAGGTATCCGAAAGGGCCATCTCATTTTGGAGATAGATCCCAAAGCGGGTCGTTTCTGAATCCGGAAAATCCTTCACTGGGAAATTATCAGCCCCCACTTGATTGGTCGTGGAAGTGACATTACCAGCGGCATCAAAGCGGGTTTCTAGACCATCTCTGGTTCGTTCATTATTGGTCTTTGATAAATCAAAGCCATAGGTTAAACGGTTATCAATATTGCCCCAACGGAAATTACTTTGAAGCTGTACCTCACCACCAAACAGCTCGTCGGTAAAGGTATTACTTAAATTTCGGAAGCGTCGTCGATCATTTGGATTCGCAGGAAAAGGTGCAATTCGTTCAAAATTTTGAGTTCGTAACTCGTCAACACCGGAGTTTTGGTAATAAACTTGCAGTTTTGCATTATCAATAAAGCCAGTCCCATCAGGATTATCGTAGAGATAGGCAAGACTATAACGCTCCCGGTAGGAATCGGCTTCTAGGGTTTCATCTAATCCTTGAAATCCGCCTGGGCCTTGGAGTAGGGCCGCAGTAATTGGGGCGACTTGAAATTCGTTGGTGCTACGGAAAATTTCGGTGGTAAAGGCCAGGGTAGAATTTTCACTGAGGTTGAAATTTAACTTCCCAAGGAAATTATCGCGATCGCCATAGCGGTCATCGACAAACTCATTGCCTTCGGGGAGGCGGGCCTCAAAGCCACTGCGGCCGTTATAACCAATTAATGCCTCCAGGGAACCGGCCCGAAATGCGGTCACTGCACCATAATTGAGGCTTTTGTCGGTGGTTTCAAAGCCAGTGGAGATCCGCGTAAAGTTATTTTTGTCGGTTAAAGAGAGTAAATCATTGGGTTCAATGGTTCGGAAACTAACCACACCACCGAGGGCATCACTGCCATAGAGGGCAGAGGCCGGGCCACGAATAATTTCTACCCGTTGTAAGCTATCAAGATCCACATAATCTCGTCCCAGAGCCGGGGTGCCAAAGGTAAATTGGGTCGGAATCCGAATACCGTCATTAAGAATCAGGACTCGGTTGCCCCCTAGGCCGCGAATATTGATATCTTGCAGTCCATAGCGACGGTCATTCCCCACAGAAACGTTGGGTTCGTAGCGCACGAGATCCCGCAAATCTTGGACAAGATTATCGTCAATTTCTTCGGCATCAATGACACTGATCGAGCCGGGGGTACGACTCACAAGGCGCGGCGATCGCGTGCCCAACACTGTAATTTCGAGTTCTTCGACGAGCATCGCGTCTAGATCTAGGGGCATTTCCGTCGGATTTATCACGTCCTCATTGGTCGCAATGGCAGCCATGGTTTCGAGGGAAACAGCCGTTGCTGGTAATTCCCCTTGACCCTGGACAATAATTTCCAGGCGATCGCCTTCCTGTTGTTCGACTGTAATTGCCGCAATATCAGCGGTCGGTGCGGTAAATTGCCAATTTTGACCATCCGGTAAAACGAGAATGGCAGGTTCTACGGTTGCGACTAGATCTGTGTCTCGCTGAATAAAGCCAGGCAAGTTTAAAGTCTGTCCCGCCGCCGTTTCGAGAATGATGTTTACGCGGTTGGGTTGGGGATCGAGGCGGATTCCAGTGATGGTCACGGGTTGGGCTTGGGCCAAGAAGTTTGTTTCCGGATTTATTTGGGCGATCGCCTCCCCTGGGGATACGCAAAACATGAAGGGTACCAAGCCACACAACGCCAAACCATAACGCAGTTGAGAAGGTTTCATAGATAAATCAGTTAATGAGTATAAATAGATGTAATCGAAATGGGTAGAGCACGATCTGATGGAAACAAAGACCAGATTTGAGCAGTGTCAGCGGCCTAATTAAACCGAGGCTGGCCCCAAAACGCAGATTTGTAAGCCCACGGGGGTCAGTATTGTCACCGCTTCTACCCCAAAGCCAAACCGTAGATTTTCTGGAGTCATCACCGCAGCGGGTGTCCCCAGGGCAAAGAGTTTGCCGTCCTTAATCATGGCCAGGCGATCACTGTAACGGGTCGCCAAATTTAGCTCATGGAGAACGGTGACAATGGTCAAATTTTGCTCGCGGTTTAACTGCTTAAGCAGTTCCAACAGTTCCAGTTGATAATGGATGTCCAGAAACGTTGTGGGTTCATCCAAAATGAGAATCTTTGGCTTTTGGGCCAGGGCTAAGGCGAGAAAAGCCCGTTGACGTTCTCCACCAGACAGTTGCGCCACGGGGCGATGAGCAAACTGACTCAGTTGGGTCTGGGCCAGGGCTTGGTCGATCTGGACGTGATCCGCCTCGCTGTATTCCCACTGCCACCAGTTTTGGTGGGGGGCTCTCCCCAAACCGACCAATTGCCGCACAGTTAAGCCCATCGGAATCCGGGATTGTTGGGGTAAAATCGCCAGACTGCGGGCAATGTCCTGGGGCGATCGCCGCTGAATTGCTTTTCCGTCCAAGCGCACTACTCCCCGTTGTGGCTTGAGAATGCGGCTGAGGAGCCGGAGTAGGGTGGATTTTCCCGATCCATTTCCCCCGACGATGGTCAGCCATTCCCCTGGATGCACCGTTAAGTTGACATCCTGGACCACCGATCTTTTGGTATAGCCTCCAAATAGATGCTCCCCTTCAAGCAGAGATGACCGAGAAGGTTCCGGTGGTTGTACCTTTAATGCCTGCGATAATGTCATGCTTGAGCCTCCCGACCTCGCCGATAGAGCAACGCAATAAATAATGGTGATCCCAACAGGGCTGTGACAGCTCCCACGGGTAATTCCACTGCCCCAGAGCGAGATAGGAGATCCGCCAAGGTTAAGACCCACGCCCCAGCCAGGGCCGAGAGGGGTAAAATCCAGCGGTAATCTGCCCCCACCAAGAGCCGCACCCCATGGGGCACCACCAAACCAACAAAGCCGATAAGGCCAGAAATACTCACTGCACTGGCTGCCAATAAGCTGGCAATGCCCCCAATCAATAACCGCGATCGCACCAGGGAAACCCCTAGACCCACCGCCGCATCATCACCGAGATTCAGCAAATTTAAAGACCGTCCCAATAAACAGCCGACAATCAAGGCCACACTCAGATAGGGGGCCACCAAGCTTAAATCCTGCCAACCGCGACCGTTAAGACTACCGATTAACCAGTTGAGAGCCGCTTGGATACGACTGTCATCCGCTAAGAGGATCAGGGTGGTTTGGACTGCCCCAAATAGGGAACTTACCGCCACCCCCGCCAGTACCAGACGTTCTACCGACAGGCCGCCGCCCACATAGCCGAGGCCATAGACCACCGCTGCGGTGACCAAAGCCCCCAGCCAGGCACCCAAAGGAATCCAAATCGCCAGGACATTGAGGGTAATAAAGGCGATCGCCACCAAACCGGCCCCCGCCGAGATGCCGAGGATAAAAGGATCGGCGAGGCTATTGCGGAGTAACCCCTGGAGGAGGGCACCGGATAAACCCAAAGCGGCTCCCACCACCAAGGCCACCACAATGCGAGGTAAGCGCAAATCCCAAATAATCGTTTGAAACATTGGGTCACCCTGGTGTCTCAGCGCTTGCCAGACTTGATCCAAACTCATGGTTACAGCCCCCTGACATAGGGCAACAATACCGGTGATCACCACTAGGACAGCGAGTAAAGCAGATGTCCAAGCCACCCTTTGTTGAGAATAATCCTGAATTGAAAACGGAAAACACCTAAGCATCGATCTAAATAGTTGAAACTTAATAGCAAAAATAAAGTCCATTGATAAATGGCCCAGAAATATTGACTGGGCTTTGGACGCCTTAAAACCTTAGAAAAATAACTGTCGATGACTTAATTGAAATAAAAACCCCATGGCACATTAACCGCGATTGACTAATGTCATGGGGTTGATGACATCTCCCTGAAGTTGCAATTAATTAGCATTAACTTAGAGACTTTAAGGGATCATTCTTGTCCTGTCAAGCAAGCTACTAGAAATCTTTTTCAATTAAAGCCAGCGAGGCACAGCTAGCCACCAAAATCAGGCCAGAATAAGGTTTAGGGCATTTTGTGCTGGATTCCATCTGGGCGAGGAGGCCAACCCGACCAACCTAAAACATTGACTATATAGCTAATTAGTTTTATATTGATAGATAAGTTGGATGTCAGCCAAAAACAATATTGATATGTATGCAAAGGATTTGGCTCCATCAGCTCCACTACTCAACCTTTGGGTCGGAGATAAACAAAATGTTTAACAATGTTGGCACTGGCGATCGCCTCATTCGCCTCTTACTCGCAAGCACCTTGGCCTACTTGGGCTTATTTATTTACAGTGGCTCTGTTCTCGGCACTGCTTTAGTGACCGTTGCCACTGTTCTTACCTTAAGTGCAGTCCTGGGCTCCTGTATGCTCTACGGTTTACTCAAAATTAATACCCGTCAGTAACACCTATTTGATTCAACAATTCAACAAATTTTATTTAAGAAAGGAGCATCACCCATGGAAAATAGTTTGCCTATAGATAGCCCTTCCCTTTCCCGGCGACAATTATTAAACTTTCTCACAGGCGCAGTGGTTGCTAGTACCATTGGCCCTGCCCTTTATCCCGTCGCAAAATTTTTCAGTCCCCCCAAAGAAATGGGTGCAGATGGATCAATTCTTGCCAAAGATATTAATGGCAATTTGATTCCAGCAAGCCAATTATTGGCCGAAGCACCAGGCACAAGAGCCCTAGTCGCCGGGTTGGCAGGGGAACCCACTTATTTAACCATTCAAGAAGACGGCACCCTACATCCTTGGGGTATTGTCGATAACTGTACTCACCTTGGTTGTACCTTTCCATGGAATGAAAATGACGACCAGTTTCAATGTCCCTGCCATGGTTCCCGTTATGATGCCGAAGGGCGTGTGGTTCGTGGCCCAGCACCACTCCCTCTACGGCTCGCCCATATCTATTTAGAAGGGGATTATGTCCGCATTGCCCCTTGGACAGAAGTTGATCCACGTACTGGCGCAAAACCTTGGTGGGTTTAATATTTTGGGAAGTTTAGAACTTTCTGATATACAGTCCAGCACAGTTGAAGCATGCTCAAAAAAGAAAATTTTGTTTCCGAATAAAAACTGTGCTTTTTTCTTTTTTGAAAAATTCAATCTATCCATAAACTTTACATCTAGTACCTATTTTAATGTCAAAGAATTAAGCAATAAAAATCTCAACTAAAAGCTGACTTTTTTGAGAGGCTGTTTATAAAGTTAGTCAATGTCTTGATCCGCCCCCTAAATCTCCTCACTAAAGCTCCGGAAAACTGGGGGATTTTGATCCCGTTAATCATCTTAAAATCTTCCTTGAACTGGGGCCAGGGGGGCTTTATAAGTAAGCTCTGAATCCAGCTTCTTTTCTAAAATTAATCATAGGAGATCTTCCATGGGACACCAATATCGCCATCAAAATCAGCATTGTTCTAGTAAGAAAGACCACCTCAATCATTATTTAGGCATTGGTCTTTGTCTCGCCCTTCTAGTGTCATCCCAGGAACTCGCAGCGGCACCGGGGGCGATCGCCCCAGAAACTCAACAGGCGATGGTTGAAGCCATCCAAGATGAATACCGCGCCCGGGCCTTGTATCAAGCTATCATCGAGAAATTTGGGGTAATTCGCCCCTTTAGCAAGATTATTCACTCAGAAACGCGCCACGCAGAACATTTAAGTCAATTGTTCCGTAAGTACAATCTACCGATCCCCGAAGATACTTTTGCCTATCAGGTGGATGCTCCCGCAACGGTTCAAGAAGCTTGTCGAATGGCGATCGCCGCTGAGATTGACAATGTTGAGATGTATGATCGGTTTCTAGACTTTGTTCAAGAGGATGACTTGCGCACCACCTTTACACAACTGCGTTCTATTTCCCTAAATCGGCACAAACCAGCCTTCGAACGTTGCCTGAACTTGGGCGCTATCCTTCCCTATCCCTCTGTAGGGTAGGGAAGGATAGCGCGGCTACTGAAGAGAAACGGAAGTAGCCAAATCAGTTAACCCCCGCTTGGTCAGCGATGTACTGCTTAACTCGTTCTAATGGCGCGCCCCCAGCAGAAGAAACATAATAAGAGCTAGACCAGAAGACAGGCTTACGGTAGACCTGTTCGAGGCAGTCACGATATTCCTTGCGGAGAATGCGACTAGAAGCCCCCTTCAAGCTAGCGACGAACTGAGCAATGTTGTTGTTGGGGTGGACATCTAAAAGGAGATGGACATGGTCAGGTTCTCCGTTGATTTCAATAACCTTACATTTATTGGCTGTACAAACCCGTTGGAATACTTCAGCCATAGTTTGCAGCATTGCTTCATCAATAATATTGCGGCGATATTTCGTCACAAAAACGAGATGAAGGTAAATGGAGAAAACGGAGTGTGCTCCCTTTCTATGAGTAGGTTTCATTTACCTATATGTAAGTTATAATTCAATCATGCTAACACGCCGCATCACTTACCTTATCTATCCCAATAAGCAGCAAGAACAAAAGCTACATTATTGGCGGCGCTTGCACTGCAATTTGCACAACGCAGCAATAGCTAATCGCAAAACCCAGTACCAAAAATTCAATCATTCCGTGGATTACTTTGAGCAGCAAAATAGTTTGCCGGAGTTCAAGAGAGTATGGCCAGAATTTAAGGAGCTGGGGTCCCATGCCCTACAGGCAACGTTAAAGCGAGTGGACTTTGCCTTCAACCGATTTTTTAAGGGATTGGGGGGATACCCAAAGTTCAAGGCAGCTCGACGCTATGGAGGGTGGACGTATCCCTGCGGTGCAGGCTGGAAGGTAGAAACAGAAGGTCAACATGGCTATCTAAAGCTGAGCAATGTGGGAAGGATGCAAATGAGGGGCAAGGCCCGTACCTGGGGAAAGCCAACAACCTGCACGATATTCTTCCGCCATGGGAAATGGTATGCCTCAATCACGGTCAAATGTGAACCCAAGCGGGAAGCTGGGGATGGGTCTGTCGGTATTGATTTAGGCTGCAAAGAGGCGATTACGTTTTCTACAGGAGAGCAAATCAGCAAGCCAGATTTTATTAAGGAGGGAGAACAGCAGGTTAAGCAAGCATCCAAGCAACTCAGACGGAAGCGTGCCCCAAACCGCACGAAAAAGGTAAGAGCATCTCGTCGGTGGAAACGCCAACGGCAGAAGCTCTCAAAGTTACAACGGAAGGTTGCACATCAACGGGAGGACTGGATTCATCAAACCACCAGCCGCATAGTCAGCAGTAATAGCCTAGTGGCAGGTGAGCAGTTAAACGTCAAAAACATGACCCGAAAAGGGAAGAAGCAAAAACGCCAGAAGGCAGGGCTAAACCGTTCTATCTTGTCGGTGGGATTTGCCTCGATAGGGCAATGCCTGGAGTACAAACTGGCAGAGACGGGTGGATTCTATGTAGAGTCTCCTACCCGGAAACTAAAGCCCTCACAGCGTTGCGCTAAATGCTGGGAGCTAACGCCAAAGACATTGGCAGATAGGGTACATATTTGCTCAAACCCGAAATGTAGCCATGTAGAAGATAGAGATATCAATGCAGCTCAGGTTAATTTAGCCTGGGCAAGGGGCAAGGGACTTGCCTCTTTAGTCGCGGAGCCGCCAAGCTCTACCGATTGCGGAAGCATGAGGCAACTTGGGGCGATGAAACGACGGAAACTCCATGCCTCTTAGGCTGGAGTAGTTCATCTCTCGATTCTCCCAGCTTTAGCTCCTAGACGGGAAGCCCCAAGCTGTAATCTTTGATTCAGCGTCGGGAGCATGTCACAAAGACGACCTTTGCTGCACTTAGTCTAGGTCTGGGGGAAGGGGACGCACAAGCTGCAATCCCAATGCCTTGAGGCCCAGTTTTTCAAACCAAGGTATCGCTAGGCCCCAACGTATTTTCGTGAGGAAAAATAGTTCAAATAGGGTTTTACTCCAACTTACCCACCGTCCTTCGAGGGCGACACAGCGGCGACGTTTGACCATGCCTAACTCCCGCTGTACTGGATCTGCGATGAAAATAATGCCGCGATCGCCAAAATCACTCATGCAAATTGCTGCGAGAGTTGGCGTTACCGGAACGCCCAGATTGGGGTTAAACTGGCGGGCAATATTGTGGGCGGCGGCCATCCCCATCGCCTCCGTCATCTGTCCCGTTTTTGGTAAACCCGTGGGGATCGGCGTGGCTTCATGGGGCGTTAGTTCGACGATTACCCCAGCCGCATAAACAGAATCAAACTCTGGATGTTGATAGGTGGGCAAGACAGGAATAAACCCCTGGGGATTGGCGATCGCCGGACAGTTCCGCAAAAAAGTCGGCCCCTGGAACGACGGCAAAACCATACTGTAGGTAAACGGTAGCTGTTCCCCATCCGCCAAACAAATCACATCCGGTTTAATGGCAATAATCTCTGCATTGGCGCGGGTGACAATATCCTGTTGCTGTAAAACCTTCTCCACCAACTCCCGCGAGTGGGCCATACCCCCAATCCCCAAATGACCAACGTAGGGTTCTGAAGTGACCAAAGTGATCGGTACCTGCTCCCGCAAGCCCAAGCGCCGTAACTGCCAATCTGCCAACAGCGCAAACTCATAGGCCGGGCCAAAACAACTCGCCCCCGGTGCCGCCCCCACAACCAAAGGGCCTGGATTCTGGATGAATTTTTCCCAAGCTTCGTGGGCAAGCAGTGCATGGTGAGGGTTACAAACCGACTGGGTAAAACCTGTTTCAGGGCCGAGACCTGGTAAAGCATCAAGATCTAAAGCGGCTCCCGGCGCAACCACCACATAGTCGTAGTCAATCCGTTTTGCTTCTGGCCCCACCGAGACATATTTTTCCTGGGGATTGATCTGTTGCACGGATCCCTGTATCCAATGCAGACCATGGCGATGGGCCAACTCTGGCAAGGGCAATTGCACCTGATCCAATCTTTTCAGGCCCAGGGCTACCCAGGGCAGGGAAGGAATAAAGGTGAAGTAGGGCGTATCAGAAATGAGGGTAACGGTGTGGTCAGTGGCCAACAATTGCCTCAATTCATAGGCCGTCGGGAGACCACCAATGCCAGCGCCGATTACAACAATGTGAGCCATTCAATTTAAGCGTGTGCGGTGAGTTTAGCGAGGACAGGTCGGGTTGAAACTAGATGTTTGTCCAAGCCTAATTTACGGGGGGCAATGCCCAGGGCCAAGCCAATAAGTTCGGTAATGTACAAAATGGGTAGCTTGTAATTTACATTGTAGGCTCTCTCAATGTCCGGTTGACGGAGTTCTAAGTTTGTTGAACACAATGGACAAGCGAGAACAAGGCAATCTGCACCAAGCGATTGGGCTTCATCCAAAATATTTTTGGTTAACCGGTAGGCTGTTTCTGGCTGAGGCACTAAAATCGGGCCGCCGCAGCATTTTGTTTTCGCCCGGAAATCGAGCACCTCTGCGCCACAGGTCTGGGCAAGGCGATCCATGGCCATCGGGTTCACGGGGGAGTCCCAACCGGTCAGATCTTCGGGGCGGGTCAAGAGACAGCCGTAGTAACAGGCCACCTTGAGACCAGTGAGGGGGCGTTTAATGGCCGGGGTAAGATCCACATCGTTGGCGAGGACATCGACGACACTCCGCACCTTGATCGGTTGGGTCGGAATATCGAGGCCCATCTGCTGGAGAATCGGTTCAATTTGTTCCCGTTCTTCGGGTTCAGCGAGGGCGCGGGCCGCTTTGGCAGATTTGTTATAACAACCAGCACAGGAAGCAAGTAAATCCTGTTGTTGCTGCTGGGCGAGGACGACGTTACGGGCGGCGAGGGCCATGCCCACTTGACGGTTTACGCCACCGGCGACGGAACCACCGCAGCAGGACCAGTCTTTGAGTTCTTCGAGGTCAATGCCGAGGGCCTTGAGGACGACTTTGGTGGAGAGGTCGAATTCTTTGGCGGAGGTATGAAGGCTACAGCCAGGATAGTAGGAAAATTTCATGGTGTTTACGTTTTTGATGGTTCTGGGGCTTGGGTTTTGGCCTGGGCGATCGCCTTTTGGAAGGCACGGGGATGTTTCACCTGGGCAGGGAAGGGAGACAGTTTGCCTTTGAGGGCCAGTCGGATTCCTAGGGGGGCCTGGTCAACCATCGCCTGGAGGCCACCATAGGCATACATTAGTTCTGGTTCAAAGAGGATGCCTCGTTTTTGGATTTGTTCGACAAAAATTTGGTTAAAGCGAGTGGAGTCGTTTTCAATACCAGCACGAATGGCGATCGCCTTGACCGCTTCGATCACATCACTGGGGCGAACACCGCGAGGACAGCGGGACGTGCAGGTATGGCAGGAGGTACAGAGCCAGAGGGTATTACTTTGCATTACCTTTTCCCATTCTCCCCGTTGCACCATTAGCACTAAACTGCGGGGCGGGAGATCCATCTGGGCGGCATTGGGACAGCCCCCAGTACAAGTACCGCACTGCATGCATGCATTAATCAGTGCGGCTTTACCCCCCTCGGCGGCCACCTGCCGTTGCAATTGACTATTCATGCGATCGCCATCCACTTGCCGATCCTTTTTGATGCCAAAAAAACATTTTTTCTTTTTTGTTGTGACCATCGTCTTTTATTTAGCTAATGCTGATGTTTAACGGGCAGAAAGGCTAGCTTCCGCAGATTGAGAATGAGGGATAGCGGCCTGCTGGGCTAAAAAGCCAAGGATTTCGGCGGCGGCAGATCGACCATCGGTGATCGATTCAACAATCGCCTTCGGCCCTGTCGCAGTACCGGCGAGAAAAATTCCCGGTCTGGGGGAAGCATTATTGCTATATTGCTGATTCGCGGTCACATAAAAGCGATCGCAACCGACCTCTAGCCCTGCCACATCCACCAAGTCCGTATTGCCTTCCATCCCGACGAGCAGCACCACCAAATCCACCGTGAGCTTCATCGGTTTGCCGATTAGGGTATCTTCCACTCGCAGATGGAGGGTACTGTCATTATTTTCACTAGCTTCAGAAAGGCGACCGCGAATAAACTGAATGCCATATTTTTCCTGGGAGGTGCGATAGAGTTCTTCGTAACCCCGGCCAAAAACGCGGATATCCATATAGAGGTTATAAACGCTGCAATCGGGGATCAGTTGCTTGATTTCGATGGCGTCTTTGATGCCATTGGTGCAACAAACCCGTGAACAATAGTTATTGTTGACTTTTTGATCCCGGGAGCCGACACAGTGGATGATGGCGATTTTTTTAGGGACTTTGCCCTGAACTGTGCGTAACCGTTGCTCCTTGAGCATGGCGTCGAGTTCCACCGATGTAATCACGTTGTCGTAAATGCCGTAGCCATATTCTTCTTTAAAAGAAGCATCGAAATGGTGAAATCCGGTACTCACTAAAATGGCATTGGTGGCGATCGCCTCCCCGGTGGAGAGGTGGACTTGGTAGTGGGGAACTTCCCCAGTAATTCTTTCGACGGTGGTTTCCGTAAGAATCCGTACCCCCCTTAAGTCGGCCCGAAGATTGTCTAAAATGTCTGCCGCATCTGTAAAATCCGGAAAGACCTTAAACCAATTTTTGACGTGACCCCCTAGCTCTGGCGCCTTTTCCACGAGGATTACCTGGAACCCAAACCGCTGGAGTTTGCCTGCCGCCGCCATTCCGGCCACACCGCCCCCAATTATCACAACCGTCTGTTGTTTCATCATCTGTCGCTCTCCCGTTTATGGAATCTTGCTGGATTATCGAAGCGTTAAAAAAAAAGACATCGTTTTAGAAAGGACGCCGCCGTTCCTCAGGGGTTTTTGAGCGGTCGTAGGGAATGCCGATGGCATCTAAGAGGGGTTCAATGGCTACAGCCTTCGCGTTTAAACCACAATCCTTAAAGGGGTCATAACCCAACAGCAACCCCGTCAACTGGGCATAGTCAAGGACACAGACTCCAAAATCTTCTTCGAGCACTTCCCGGATTGTGCCCTGCTCTGCGTCTAAAAAGACGGTGCAACCGGGACAGTTGGTCAGGATCAGTTTGCAATCGGGGTGGGCGGCCTTGAGGCTTTTCATTTTTTTGTACACCGACCCGGCAGTGTAGTCGCGGTTTTCGGGGAAAGCACATTGTCGGAAACCCATGCCACAGCAGTGCCGCCGTTCGGGATAGTCCACAATGTCGGCCCCAAAGGCTTCTAGCAGTCCCACTAACACCTGGGGAAATTCGGCGCCCCCCATGGCTTCTTCGGGGAAAATTTTCGCGTAGTGACACCCAACGTGATCCGTCGCCTTAATTCCTTTGAGGGTATATTTCAACTTGGCGGCGAGCTTGTGGCGGTTGGCAAAAAATACATCGGAAGCATGGACCACCGAAGGGCGATCGCCAGAGACATGGGGCACCCAGAAGTCGCGACCCGTGGTTTCCTTGAGAGTTTTAGCGGTATATTCCCGCAGGGCTGGTTCTTCCTCCCAGAGTTTGATCACCTCGGTGTAGTTGGCAAAAGAAGTCACACAAAAAGAAAACAGCTTATCAACTCCCAACTCATGGTGCGCCAGGGAAAAATTACGGGCGGCCACCACCATTTGCGTTTCTAAATTAGCCACATCCCCGTGGTATCCAATCGCCCCACAGGAGGTATGCCCCGCGGCTTCATGAAGTTCAATGCCCAAATCGTTCTTTAAAATTTTGTAGGCGATCCCCTCGGTGTAAGGGGCAGCGCTCTGGAGGAAACAACTGCGGAAACAGCCCCATTTTTGCCCATCGGGATCATCGACGGTGGGTACTGCCTTTTGATGTCTTTCCCAAGCTTTAACACGACCAGTAAATTTCATTGGTATTAGTTCCTAAATTCTAAATTCAGTGAAAATCAGTAAAAAGTGAGACTAATCTGCCTCTGGTAGGGGATAGTCGCGACTGTCTCCGGTTTCTAGCCAGGTTTGCCAATATTTCTCGACTTCTGATTTATTGCCTAATTTCTTTTCCATCCCCGCCTCCACTGCATCCATCAAGGCGATCGCCCCGGTTTTTTCGTAGATGGCCCGCAGTTCATCGAGGTCTGCCGTCGGGATTTGCCGGTGGGAACCCGGACTATTTTCTAAATCCATGGGCACACCCCACCATTCCCGCATTTCTGCCATATGTTCGTAGTAGTATTCCCAGTTTTCCCCTAGCTCAGGGAAGTGCTCTGGCGTAATATTTTTCGCCAGCAGAGTGTAGCCTCGGTCGAGCATATTCTGCCCAAAAACCCGCTTAGCGATCAGTTGCTGACGTCCTTTTTCCGATTCTGCAAAATAACCAAGGCGCACCGACAATCGCCGCAGGGCCAAGATCACCGAAGCCGCACTGTTTCCCCGGGGACAACGGGTTTTGCAAGAAAAACATTGGCCACAGTACCAAATTTGGTCGGATTTTAATAACGCTTCAATGAGTTCATCATCTTCCGATTGCACCGTGTTCATCACTTCCCGGGGGGAATATTCATAGAATTCTGCCGCCGGACAAACCGCTGTACAAACCCCACAATTTAAACAGGCATTCATGCCATGTTCGTACAAAATATCTTGTTTAAGCGCCTCAAAAAGCTGACCCATAATGTCCTTCCCGTGAGAATATTTTTCTCGGCTTTTAATTCTTTAATCTCTATTTAGTTATAGTATTGTTTAAAAAAATATGACAATGGGCACAAATACTTAATTAATTTGGGGATCACAAACAAAAACAGCTTAAATAGCTTGTAATTAAGAAAATCAACATTTGTATTGATTTTTTGTGCATCAAAAAACAACTTCTATTTAGGATTTATTTAATCTTTTACTCAACGCAAGATCAATTTTTTTACCCTGGGAAACTATGTTTCTATCGAGAATCTTTTAGAGAAAAATGAATCGCATTTTTATGGTTGATGTTATCAAGGGCAAAAAGGCGATCGCCCTTGACACCGTTTTTGTGATATAAATTGGGCGATGGTGATGGAGCTCACCGAAACCGCCCAGGATTTTTTTTCATTGCACCTCGGCTAATGGCTCCTACGCTTCCGACTTGTGGTGAAGCAGTAGGGCTATTTTGATCTGGGCTGCACTGATTTTTTTCGCTACAAGTCACGTTGATTAACCACCCTAATGACAACGTGATCCCATGTTAGAAAGTATTATCTGGATTCTTTTGCTCGGTTTTTTTGGGGGGCAGATCGCCCAACGTTTGAAAATTCCTGCCCTCGTGGGGATGGTGCTCGTCGGCATTGTCCTTGGCCCCCAGGTGGGGAATGTCATCGCCCCAGAAACTTTGGCGATCGCCGCTGATCTGCGGACGATGGCGGTGATGGTGATCTTGATGAAAGCGGGTCTGGGCCTCGACCGGGATAAATTGGCCCAACAGGGTAGTGTGGCCCTCCGCCTCGGTTTTTTGCCGGCCGCCTGTGAGGCGATCGCCATTATGCTGATTGCGGTGCAACTTTTCCAATTTGATTGGGCGACGGGGCTGTTGCTGGGGTGTGTACTGGGGGCTGAATCACCGGCAGTGATCGTACCAGGGATGCTGCGGCTGAAGAGTCTCGGCTGGGGTGTCAAAAAGGGAATTCCCGACGCAATTTTGACGGGGAGTGCCCTGTCCGATGTGTTGTTGTTATTGGTGTTTAGTCTGCTGCTGGCCTTTCTCACCCAAACCACGGAGACGGGGATAACGTTAATCGGGGGTTTAAGCCTGAGTCCCTTACAATTGCTGCCGCTGCAAATTGTGATTCAAATTAGCCTCGGCGTTGTCATCGGTTGGGTGACGGCGCGTCTGCTGGTTTCTTTGTTAGCCCGACAAAACTGGACAGATAATGCGGTGCAAGACGGGTTAATCGCCGCTGGTTTAGCCCTACTCTTGGTCATTGGGGCGGAATATCTACCGATTTTCTCTGGTTATCTGGCGGTGATGGGGACGGGTTTTTTCTTAATTGAGTTGGATACGCCCCTGGCCCGTCGTCTGCGGGGGAGTTTTGATAGTTTGTGGGCGATCGCCCAGATCATTCTCTTTGTTTTATTAGGGGCCAGCATTCAACTGAGCGTCCTCGGCGATACATTCTGGGTGGGTCTATTGGTCTTGGGAGTGGGTACTTTGGGGGGGCGATCGCTCGGCTGGTATCTCTCGACCCTTGGGAGTAACTGGACTGGGCGAGAGCGGCTTTTTTTGCTGCCTGGTAACTCTGCCAAAGCAACTGTGCAAGCGGCCATTGGGGCAATCCCCCTGAGCCAGGGCGTTGCCGGGGGTGAAATTATCCTCGCTTTATCAGCCCTTTCTATTCTGGTGACGGCTCCCCTCGGTGCCTGGGCGATTCCCACCTTTGCCCCCAAACTCCTAGAACGGGGCGACATTGACCCAACCAAAGTTTCCGTGAGTCGCCGCACTGTACTCCTGGCTGCCGTGGATACATCGCCCCTGGCCCAACAGATTTTAATCAAAACCGCCGAATTAGCCCGCCGTAGCGATGCGGAGGTGATTGTTCTCCATGTGATTCGCACCGATAATCCGGCTGCGTTACAGCAACTACGACAACAGACCCGCCGTAACCTTGCAGATATTCGTTATCAATTTATTGCGGTTCCTGGGCCAGTCCCAGCAACAATCATCGACATTGCCCACACCCATCAAGTGAGCGAAATTATTATGGGTAAACGCAACCATTACCTGCCGAATAACTTGCTCATCGGTTCGGTATCCCAAGCGATTTTAGAGAAAAGTGCTTTGCCAGTGATCATCATTGAAGCAAGCTCAAATTCTAATTGATATCGATCTGATTTTCTTGCTTAAATTCGGCGATCGCCGCTTCCAAATCCGGCAGCGAATCTTGGGTAATCATGAACGTTTTAAATTCCTCGTTTTGGCTGAGATACTGCCCATAGGCTGGATCTAAATAGGCGCGGTACTGGTCATCCTCGGCCGTGTAGACCTGGAAAAATGCAAGGGCGATCGCCTCACTATAATCATTCAACAGTTGGGGGCTCGGCAGATTCAACCGGGGAATGCGATCGAGCAAACTCGTGATCCCCAGATCAAGCCGCGAAATATCCACATGGGCCTGACCCTCCTCTAGGATCAAATATTTTTGCTCACTGCGAATCCAAGGAAACGAACGCACTTGCTCAAAAATAAAGGGCGTCGCCGGATCATAACTCCCCGCCACCACCGCAATGGGAATCTCAATTTGACCCAACGCCGCTTCCCCAAAAATACTCGCATTGACCGGATTTGCTGCAATTACCGCCTGAATTCGTTGATCACGAAAATTGTAATCCTCTGGAGAAAGCTGTAACGCCCGACATTGCAACAACAACGCATTATTAAAAATGCCCCACTCCGCCGCACAATCCTCATTTAACTGATCAAAATTGGGCGTCGGAAAAGCCCCGGCCACAGCCAAGGCTGTATAGCCCCCATAGGAATGGCCATAGATACCCACATTTTCTAAATCCAGCCGTCCCCCAAACTCGGCCCCATTGCGCCGCTCCAATTCATCCAACGTAAAGCTAATATCCAGGGGGCGATTCACAAATTCTTGCAAATCAGACACCTGGCGCTGGTAACCCGCCGCAAATTCCTCCAGATAAGTTAAATCACTCCCCGGATGTTGCGGTACCGCCACCACAAATCCATAACTGGCTAAATGTTGCGCCAAATTACGATGCTTTTCGGGAGCAGAGGCCAGCCCATGGGAAATCAGAATAACGGGCACTTTCTCCCCTAGAGGCTTTTGGGGACGATAGATCTGGGCATAAAATTGGCGATCGCGTGTTTGATCCGTCAACTGCCAAGTCTCCATCTCCACCTCAAATATTCCCATCTTTCTCAAATCAGGCCGCTGACCATAATCAGCCACAGCCGCAAACTTTGCTTCCTGCTTCGCTAATTGTGCAACTTCATCAATAAACCGTTCTGTTCCCGCCAAGATTGTTGAGACATTTTTAGCAAAGCCAAATACTTTTTCTAGATCAACCTGAACATCAACACCCAAATTATCAAGCACATTTAATAACGTCAGGCCATCTTCCTCAAAGGCAGATTTAATAATTGCTCCCCGCAATGCATACTTTCCATTGCGTCCTCCACGAATATTTACCACTTGGCCAAAAGATTCTAATAATCTTTCTCCTTCATCGGTTTTTAAACTACGGGCCAACAAAACTGGATCAATTTCAATTTGCCGGGTGAGAGCCGTTTGGAGTAATTGGCGTTCTTCTGCATCGGCTCCCACAATATCTAAGTAAAATTTTAGGTCGAGGGGAACATTACCCGTTTCAGCAAAATTTTTGAGAGAATCAACATCTAAAGATTCCATCAGTGGGCTGTAGATGAAATAAATTTTTTCAGCGGCCTGTGATGATGTGCCCAAAGCCGTGATGGGAAACAATCCCAAGCTTAGACTGAAAAGCCAAGATGTGATTTTATTTATCTTTTTTCCCACGATCATTACCCTGTTGATGAACAGATAAATTACAGATTTAAATATCTATATTATTTTAGTATCGTACAAATTTTTATGATTTTTCACCATATAGAGTTTTTAACCTAAATCAGCTAAAACAATAATAATATTTTCTTCTGTTTAACACTGATCAGTCATAAAAGCATTTTAAGATAGCTTAAAAATAAAATCAGGTTTAATGATCAGGATTTTTTTGAAAATGTAGTTTTTGCTAGAATTAGGCTCAAAGAATCATTCTGGCCTTCTTTAGAAAAAGCAATCATAAATTCTTCTTAGAGAAATTAATCTACATTAGCCCAAAAAGATTTTTTATATAATTTTCAAATCATCATAATCCCAAACTAAGCTCGACTTTATCCATTCAAGCAGCGTAGCAAAGTAGATGAGAGGATGTCTGAGAAAATATTGTAAGGATTACGCCAAGCGCCTCAGAAGGATGCGAATGGATGCTAGATATATCCAAGCCTCCGCACTCCTCGTATTACATTCATAGTCTCGACTTAAACGGCGGCACCAGTAAAACCAGCCAAAGGTTCTCTCCACTACCCGAAGACTGACAGTAAAATATACTATTACCATACCTAGCTTGAGGCTTAGTAAAGCATCATTACACCTGCTGAGAGGGTCTGATAAAATTTCTCGATTTCGGTATTTGCCGATCGTAGGATTTGTTCAATTGCGGCGGTGGAGCAATTACCACGGCGAATCCAAATGACTTTTGGCGGAAAGCCTCGCACTAAGCTGATATCGTTATAGTCAGAGTCTCGGGTAACAATGATCAGGTCATTTTGTGCGGCATATTCCTAGATAGTTTGGTCATCGCTTTGATCCATACCAAGGAGATACACATGCTGGGCATCAGGATATAGATCACTGAGGCGATTTACTAATCGAGGTGAAAGGTTGTGGTCGAAGAGTAGCTTCATGCTGCAATCGTAATGGTTCTTTGCTCCCGATCAGCGGCGTAGCTCAGACAGGCGAGGATATCTTGTTCGGTCAGATAGGGAAAATCTTGGAGGATTTCTTGGGGGGTCATGCCAGAAGCTAGGTATGACAGGACATCATAGACGGTGATACGCATGCCTCGGATACAGGGTTTACCGCTGCGTTTTCCGGGTTCTAGGGTGATGATTTCTTGGTAGTTCATTTTTTTATTGGGAGTAATGGGGAGGGGAGTGATTTTAGTTTAGCTGAGGATAATGGAGCGGAGAGTGATCACCTTAATCGTTAATCTACTTGTACTGAAATTGATGTGACATCCTCCCGACGCTCACCCTAGCGGGGAGAGCGCGGGCTTCCCTTCCTCGCGGTTGGGGCTTCCTGCTTCACCGGGGTTCCCAGGCAACCTTCCTCAGCAGGCAGTATCACCGACTGTCCATCGGCTACAAAGGCAAGACCGCG
>CALRTB020000020.1:0-44130 GCA_943371005.1 Sphingobacterium thalpophilum | reverse complement strand
CAAAAGATTGGTTTCTAAAGCCGCATCAATATTGGCCATTTTTTCGAGGGCCGAGCGCAGGATTAATTTGTTTTCTTCGACGAGAATTTCCCCCGTTAAAGGGTGAATAATATTTTGATTGGCGCGGGTGCCAACGAGGGATTTGAGCTCGCCCATGGAACCGATATACATGCCCCTGGGCACTTCGATAACGGCCCCATCGCCACGGATTTTGGTTTGGCAAGCCAGGCGAGAATTGGCTTGGGCGGTGGCAATAAAACTGAGGGTTAGTCGTTCTTGATCATTCATCGGGCTGAGGGCTTCCCCCCCGGATTTGACGTAAATATGACAAGTGGCACAACGCCCTTGGGCACCACAGGCCTGCATCACACTCATGTCTTCCCGGAGCAGCACATCAAGCAAGGTCTCTTGGCCCTGGACGGGAACGGTTTTATCGAGAGGTTGGATTGAGATTTTATTCACGGGGGATTGGGGGGGTAAAAAAATTAAAGGAGAAAGCGACAATCAGCTTCGCTGAGGGCATATTGACGGAGCAACTGAGCAAAGTCTACAACAATGCGTTCGCACTCTTGGGTAAAGGCCGCCACCCATGCTTTGAGGCTCTGGAGTTCGGCTTGGCTGAGGTGCGGTTCACGAGAGGCGATCGCCCCTTGCTCTGGATCAAAACTGCCCCAGTGATCCACCACCCAAAAGCCCAAAAGGGGATGCTCTGACTGGAGCGCTTGCTGGGCCTTCCGCCAATAATTACCAATGGCAAGATTCCCAAAATACTTTTGACTAAATTCACTAATTTGATTCAAAGCAATGATGGCCCTTGCCCGGGAAATATCGGTGGCCCCGGCTGGACTTGTGACCACTGGGATTGGGGCGGGGGGCATGGTACGTTTCGCTGTGGTGGCAACAGGCTCCAACAGAGGAAACAAAATATCCTGTACCGTAGCCTGCAATTGGGCTAGATGTTGAACATAGCTGCTGAGTACCGCCCGCACTCCTTGTTTCAGCGCCCAATCACGGAAGTAGTCATTCACTAGAGGTTGGTGGGCGAGGAGTACAACGGGTAAATCCTGCCAAAAATCCCGACATTGCCGAAATAAATCAAGACTGTTGGTGTGGGGGAGCGTGCCCAACAACAGTAACTGGGGGTGACGACGGTCACACTCCTTGAGTAAAGCCTGCCTAGTTTCAGAGACGCAAACGACGGCTCCGGCGCGTGTTAGTTGCGTGGCAATCGGCTTGTAAACACGCTCATTCATTTCCGCGATCAGAATGATCTGGTTGTGCAAAGTAGATGTACCAACCATAGGCGGCAGTTCGGAACAATTAGATGACGATACAAAACTCAACAAATTGTCATCGGCAAAAACATCGTCAAGGCCCAAGTCTGATTTTTGGTGGGGCACCACTGGAACCAAGCAATTCAAACGTCTAAGTCCGTATTTGTTTGGTTAACATGGCCAAAAACCAAGTTAATTCATTACACGTTCTCAAAGGAGACTAGAATCCTTTGAAAGTCCTGGATTTTGGACGATATTCAGGAAACCCCTTAAAAAACAAGAGTTATAAGACTGAGACTTTGTTATGGAAACCAAACATAGCATGGAAATTCAAGCCCCACAGTGAGGCTGATAATCAATCAATAAAACTTAATTTTTCCTTAATAAAAATTTATATCTTGCTTAAAAGGATGTCTGAGGAGTGGCTAATGTCGTTCAGCCGTCCCTAGATCCCCAACATGGGGCACTTCATTAGCAAAATAGTTCGGAGACCAAGGAAGGCTTTTCCGGCATCCCGTAAGGGAAAACTTCAGGCACTCAACAGGCGTTCTAGAATATCCTGGGTGACAATGCCTCCCTGTTTGACGAGTAGTTCGCCAGTGCGGGGGTGACGGATATCTTTCGGGGCATAGCGATTTTTCAGACGATCCAGGATTTGTTGTAATTTTGTGAGGGTGCGGGGTGGCAAGTCACAAACAACGGTTTCTCCGTCACGCACATAGGCTTGGCAGCTGAGGCGATGGGTGTCGCTAGATTTTTTGAGGTTGTTGAGGATCGTTTGTTCCTCGGCCGTTACGGGGCTGAGTTGGGTCGCGCCACTAACCACATGAACAACACAGGTACCGCAATAGCCTTTGCCGCCGCAGATGGCATCGAGGTGAACCTTGGCCCGCAGGAGCGCCTTGAGGAGAGTTTCGGTTTCGAGGGTTTGGAGTTGGATCGCCAGGGGGTCGATGCGGATTTGCGCCATGGTTAGATTCGGCTCAGAATTGGGATTAGGTAAAGGAATAAACAAGAAATCCTTATCAAAATAAGTCACAAGCTTTCCCCTGGCAAACTTTACCAGGCAAGAACGGCGGGGGACTTTATTTCACAGGTTTCAAGGAGTTGGTAAAGGTGATGCGGCAGAGTTTATGGACGAGACAAAATTCTTTGGGGCGATCGCCTTGGATTTGGGTTGGGTTAATTTGCCTTGGTGCCTGTAACGGACAATCCATTAGTGTGGAGCAACAACCGGGGGACATAACGGCGGCGTCTTCTTCAGCCAACTGTCCCAGTACCGATGCAGCGGCCCAGCGGTTAACCATTCAAGCGGATCTGTCAGTGGCGGATCAGTTTGATTTTACGGCGTGGGATATTCAAGCGGATTCAGATACTGTGACGGTACAAACTCGGCACCATCAATTGGTTTTTTGTCGGGAAACCCAAAGTTGGGCGATGCTGCCGCCGACCCCAGACACCACTTCCAACACCGCCCAGGATCAGGAGTTACTTTTAGCGGGGGAAGATCCCGCTTTTCAAACGGTTGATCTAGCAGGAGACACCTATCAATATCGCGTCCTCTTGCGGCCCAATCCTTTTTTAGATTTTGAGAATTCCCCCCAAAAGGCGATTTTTGAACTCATTCCCCCAGGGGAAACCGAGGCGATCGCCTTAGATCTTTATACCCTCGAACAGTTGCGGGCCAGTGGCATTGGCTATGAACTCGGAATTCCCACAGTGACAGCGGCCATTCCCGTGGCAGAAGGATTATTTTTTGCGGTTTCCTCAGAGCAAGGGGAAGGGTTTAGTGGTTTGAGCACCCTGATTCGTTATGAGCCAAGCACCGGAAGCCTCGAACTACAGCAACCCGACGAGTTGATTGCCACCCAAATTACCGACCTCCAGGCCACGACTAGCGATGATCAAACCATTCTCTGGCTGGGAACAAAATATGCCGCCGAAGGCTCTCCGCTTATTCCAGCGCGGGGCTTGGTGGCCTACAGATTTAATCAAGATTGGCGTGACGGCGAGATCTCGTTTTATACGATTCACAATAGTCCCTTGATCGGGGCTATTCCCACCCAACTCCATGGCGAAGGCGATCTGCTTTGGGCGGCGACGGGGAACGGCATTTGTCAGATTCAGTGGCGCAATATTGACCAGTGGGAGGCGTGGAATTGTTGGCGCTTTGCCCTAGAGGCCCAGGTGCCAGAATCAGGTTTACCCGTCTACCGTAGTCTGCTAGCAGAAACCCCCAGTACCACCCTAACCGCAGAAACGGTCGAAGTGCTCTGGTGGGCGAGTACCGTTCCCTTTGGCATTGCCCACGAACAGCCGAAGAAGGGACGCTTTGAAGTCGCTTATCCCATGGGCTTTCGGGTGACGGTACCGGAGGGGGCTTTTCAGTGGGATAGTGAACCAGACACAACCGACTTACTCCCCTGGGAAGACCGCCTCTATTGGCCTGGCGAAGAATGGCATTGGGCAGGCGATCGCTTTGTGCGGAGTTTTGATGAAGTGATGGGGCAACAGGTGGGCCTGGGGCCAGTAGGCATTAGTGAGCAAGGCTATAACCCCGAAGGTGTACAGGATCTCAATGCATTGCGGGGGGATTTGACCCTCTTTGCCCTCGACCTGGATAGCACCACCGTGGATTATTTTTCTGGCTGGGTGGATGATGCGCTCCTCGAACCCAACTTTACCCTTGTGCCTTCTGAGAAAAAACCGATCACGACGGACTCTCCCCTAAAGGCGATCGCCGCTGAACTTTTCTAGAAAATTTTCTGGGGCGGAAGAAAAAAACTGCATAAGCAAAATTTCTGGTCACTATCACCTGGCAACACACAATCAATCCAACCAGGTAAAACAAATGACTACTTTCGCTTTCTCCCGTCCCCAATCCCTCAAACTGGCTACTGCTGGTGCTCTCCTCGCTCTCGGTGTTCTCAGCCTCGCCCAACCCGCTAAAGCTGACAATGTTGCTAGCAGCACGATGATTTCTAATCAAACCAGTGCCGCCGTCGGTGTGGGTAACTCCACCTCTAATGGTATGGGCCAATCTAATTTCCAAAATCAGAGCGGTTTCTTCAGTGGTGGTGACAACGGTGCCCAGTCCACAATCGTCGGTTCTCAAACTGCCGTGGCTGATGGCTTTTTCAACAATGTCAACAACACCCTCGGTCAATCCAGCACTCAACAACAATCCGGTGTCCTTGGATTCGGCAATAATGCCAGCGTTGCCCAGGTGGGTGCAAGCCAGACCGGTGCTGGGATTGGCTTCGGCAACAACGTCAATAACAGCAGTTTCCAGAACAGCTTCCAAAACCAAAGCTCCATCTTTTCTTTCTAAGACCGATACCAGGGCAGTGGTTTAACCGAACTCCCATAGCTGCCCTGTTCCTCCCCTAGTCCCTTCACCGAGGTCAAATCAATGAAAATTCTCTTTGCTGGTTCTCCCTTCTGGATTATCTTTACCCCTTCCCTGCTTGTACCCGTTACTTCCATTAATATGCCTGCCCAGGCAGCCTGCGTGATGACCGATGTGTCCCTCCAAGTGGCAATCCACGGCTCCCACACTCCAGCTAACCAAAGCAACCAAGTCTTTATGGGCACAGGCAACCAACCCTGCTGGGGCAACACCACGACCAACACGAGCAGCCAGCTTTATGTTGGTTCTGGTAACACCACCCAACAACGCACCAGTAGTCACTTTGTTGATGGCAATGGCGCAAGTCCCCTGGCTCCCTATGGCATCCAAAGTCCGACCATTGGCACCCAAATTAGTGTTCCCATTGATATCTACAGTCCCGCCCACGATCCAAATTTCCTGGAGTCCCTGGGATTACCCATTAACCCTTAAATTGACCGCTTACTTTTTACTCGCCCCCGGAGAAACCAACCATGTTTAATACAACTCGCAACCTCGCTGTTTTTGGTTTAACAATGCTACTGCCCCTTAGTTTTGTCCCTGGGGCGATCGCCGACGACTATCAACCCTGGCTAAGCGTAGAAGATGCCAAAGAATTCTGTAATACCCAGGAAATGGAAGACATGACCCAGGTGAATAGTTTCCATAACGAGGCAACGGTGACAGACAGCACCAGCACCCCAGACAGTACGACCAGCCAACATATCGATGCCCAAAATACAGGCTGGGGCATGCAAACCATCGGTTCAATGAGTGCCAAGGATTGCTCTGCCGTCATCCAAGCAGAAGCCCACCGTTATGCCACCTACCAACAATTAGAAAACGTACGCTATGTCAATGACTCTAATTTGCGCCAGGGACTCCTCGGCAATATGTTGGCTTGGTAACCGGTTATTAAGAAAAAGCTCAATTAAGATGTATAGCGGCAAGATAATGGTACTTACAAAAACACCGCTATGCATTTTTGCTTGAATGGGAAACCCAAGGGGAGATCATGAGTTATCCGAAGCAGTACTGGCATTTATATCGCATCAGTCTCCAGCACCGCCAAGGATATCACTGGGCACCACTCCCAACGGCCCAAACCTGGTTAGAGACCACAACTTTTTCGGCTAATTCTTTACCAGAACAGCTCCTCCAGGTCTTTCAAGCGACCCAAGGGGAACCACACCGCCAGGCATTAGCGGGATTGTGTTTACGGTGTTATGTGTCCCAACCGATTCTCCAAAGTTGCCAACGCCTCGCGAGTTTATTTAGTGCCCAACAAAATTTTACTTACCAAGACCTTTTGCCCCTGGTGCTCCACGACGACGGCCAGAGGTTAATTTTGATCGACGAGGCTACAGACAGCAATCAAGTCCAACTCAACGAAGCGGCCCAGCTTAGTCCCTGCCAGTTCCAAATTTTTGCGGTGGAAATTTTACGCTCCTATGGCGCCCAACGGGAAAATAAGCTCAGTTTGAAAAATTGGGCTTTTTTGAAAACGAAACAACACCCGGAGATTCGCGCTTTTCTCGCAGAATTTGGTTTTCAACATCTCACTGATTGGGCGCTTTTAAACCGAGCCCGCAAAAGTCAGTTTGAGCAGTTAGCCCCTGCGGATCAAAGTTTACTCAAAGCTTTCCATGCCGTGTATCGCCGCGATCGCCGCCAACAAACCAAACAGCGCACCAAATGCCAGACCCCCACGGAAGCGCAACTTTTGGAAATGGATGCCTACTGCGTTGACCAGGGTTATCCGAGCCGCGCCCCCAAATTACTCTTGGGAGATTTGCATCGCCTCGCCGAACAGTTGCGGCAATATGATATTTGGCGATCGCGGGAAAGTTTAGAAACCTACGACGCCGATAGTGGCGACTATGCCCCCAGGCGGGATCTCCCCCACGAAAGCCTCGACGAAGGGAACCTCGAGCAACGGGAGCTGATCCAATTTCTGCACAACCAATTGGCGATCGCCTTTGATGAGAGCCTACAGGACAACCTCAAGCAGAAACAACAAAAACTCGCCAAAAGCAAACGCTACAAACCCTTTGCCGATCAGTATTTGCAAGGTCTTTCTCTTTACTACATCCAGGCCCAATCCCTCGCGGAGATTGCGCCCCAACTGGGCATGAGCAGCTGGGATCAAGCCCGCCGCATCCTCAACCCCGGCGATTTGTTGAACCAAGTGCGCCGCCAAACCACGGAAAAATTACTCGCCAAACTCCTCGATCTCGCCCGCCAAAAAGGACTAACTGGCCCAGAACCCGACCCAAACTACCTAAGTTCCCTTTGCCAGCAACTAGAACAATTTGTAGACCAAGAACTGTTTACGGAGGCCGCCGCCGAAATCCGCAGTGGCAAGAACCGTCGCTTTGACAGTGCCTACGCCCAAAAACTAAAGCATTACTTGACGAATGCCGCCCCAAACTAACCCCTAATCTTGCTTGACGCCGAGGAGCCCCAAAATGTTCACCCAATCTGAATTCCGCCTACTGATCCCCGAAGAAATGACCCTCAGCGAGCTTGACTATGCCCTCGTCCAAACCTGGCCCGATGGAAATTTGCCAGAAGCCGACCAGTGGCAAGCCTATCTAAACGGGCTGGGGTTAGTGGCCTTTGAAAATTGGCTTGGCGATCGCCTCCCGGAAAAACGTCGCCAGCGAGATCTCACTCATCTCTCTCAGGTGGCCTATGTGACGGTGGGGGATTTTAAAGTTTGTCTCCTGGCCCAAAGCGATTACCTCGACGAACAGGTGCTCTGGCCCCAAGACTATCTTGAACAGCCGGAACTCGCCGCCCATTTCTACGGCATTGTCGAAGTGGATGAAGAAGCAGAAACCGTCATTCTCAGAGGAATCAGCCGGGGCGATCGCCTACAAAATTCTCCCAAGCGAAACGGTCATTACTACTTAACACTTGACCACTTCGATGCAGAACTGAATCACTTCCTCGCCGACTGCCGTTACCTTTCCCCCGCCGCCATTCCTCTCCCTGTGAATGTCTTCGCGGAACTGAAAGCCCAAGTCACCGAAACTGCTACCAAACTCGGCAACTGGTTTGACGGGCTCCTCGACCAAGGTTGGCAAGCCCTGGATCAACTCATGATGCCCGAAGCCCAGCTCGCCTTTGCGACCCGAAACTTGAGTGAAGATATCCAAGCCGGGAAGCTTCTCGATCTCGGTCTAAGTCTAGGCAATCAGCAAGTCGTTTTGCTCGTCACCCTCGCCCCCACCGACGAAGACGATAAAGTTCGTATCCAGGCGCGACTCCTCCCCTTCGAGGCAGAATATCTCCCGGCAAATCTAAGCATTGCCCTCAAATCCAAATCCGGCAAGGTGCTACAAACGATCACCAGTCGCCAACAGGATAGCTACATTCAACTCAAACCCTTTAAGGGTGTTCCCGGTAAAGTATTCCAAGTGGAGGTCAGCGGCGATGGTTGCACCGTCAACGAAACCTTTGAAATTTAATTGGCTCACCGACGCCAGCGTGACCATTTCCCTTGCCTTTGGTCGGGGCAGCCTCACCGAAGGCTTTCCGATGGTTACCGCGCAACTTTGGGAGATGGATGTTCCCTTGCCCCAGCAATTCGTCGGACAGCTCCCGCCTTTTCCAGACCTGCTCAATAGTCTGCAACAGTGGCAAACGGTTTACCTCGCCCTCGCCCAGCGGCTCCAACTGGGACGACAACAAGCCGAGGGAATACGCAGCTTTGATGAAGACGACGATGATTTTGAGATCGAAGAAGACGCCGTTACCCATGTGTCCCAGGTTAGCTTTGAAGATTTATCCCAGCGGCTCCAACGGCAACTGAATGAATGGCTCCTCAGTCCTGGATTTACGCCCATTGTCCAGGCGTTACGGTCTAATCTTTCCCCAGAAATGCCCCTGCGGCTGATCTTGCAGACGGACGACCCGCACCTGCACCATTTACCTTGGCAGGGTTGGCAATTTTTGGTGGATTATCCCCTGGCGGAAGTGGCCCTCAGTCAGCCCCAGTTCCACCGTTTAAAAGAAATTACCCCCCAGAAAAAGCGGCAACGGGTACGGATTTTGGCGATCCTCGGTAGTAGCCAGGGCATTGACCTCGCCGGCGAACAGGAACAACTGTCAGCCATTCCCGATGCGGAGGTGCAATTTCTCGCGCAACCCTCCCGCCAGGAATTTGATGCGGCCCTCTGGGATGAGCAGGGTTGGGATATTTTGTTTTTTGCGGGCCATAGCCAGACGGAACAGCAAACGGGCCGCCTTTATCTCCATGATGGGCCAGAGCACCGTAGCTTGACCCTAGAACATTTGCAAGAAGCCCTCCGTACTGCTGTGGAACGGGGTTTGCAGTTGGCAATTTTCAATTCCTGCGATGGGTTGGGTTTAGCTAACAGCCTGGGAAATTTACAGATTCCAGTGACCATCGTCATGCGCGAACCCGTGCCAAATCGCGTCGCCCAGGACTTTTTCCAGCATTTTCTCGAAGGTTATGCGATCGCCCAATTGCCCCTTTATCAGGCGGTGAAACAGGCTCGTCGCCAGTTGCAAGGGTTAGAAAATGATTATCCTGGGGCGGCTTGGTTGCCAATCATTTGCCAAAATAGCGCTTTATTGCCCCCCACTTGGTTGCAACTCGGTGGTTTGCCTCCCTGTCCCTATCGTGGTTTAAATACCTTCCAGGAGCAGGATGCGGCGGTTTATTTTGGGCGGGAAAGTCTACGGGATCAGTTGATAGAACGGCTCCAAACCCAACCACTGTTACCGTTGGTCGGCGCGTCTGGGAGTGGTAAATCGTCCCTCGTTTTTGCTGGAATTGTGCCTCGGTTGCGGCAGGATGCCCGGTACGATTGGGCGATCCAGGTGATGCGTCCGGAAAATGATCCTGTGGCAAGGTTGGCCCATGCTGTGGCGATGTGGCAGCCTAATCTTTCAGAAATAGATTTATGCAGTACTTTTCAAAAAGATCCCCAAAGCCTAGGGACTACGTTAGGCCAAATTCAGCAAGTTCAACCAGGACAAACCCGTAGACTGCTCATCATTGATCAATTTGAGGAACTGTTTACCCTCAATAGCCCAGACATTCAACGGCAATTTTTAGATTTGTTGGTAACCGCCATTGAAGAAGCGCCCCAGTTTGTGGTGTTGCTGACTCTGCGGGCGGATTGTCTCGGGCCAGTGCTGGAACATCCCGGCCTGGGGAAACTTTGGCAACGGCATGAACCAGAATTTCTCTTACCCCTATCTGTAGAAGATCTCCAGGCGGCGATCGCCCAACCGGCTGCTTTAATGGGTGTCCGTTTTGAGCCGGGTTTAGTCGACAAAATCATCACAACAGTTCAGGATCAGGCAGGCAATTTACCCCTGTTGGAATTTGCCTTGACCCAACTGTGGCCCCACCAGGAAAAGGGTTGGCTCACCCATGCCGCTTACGAAAACCTGGGGGGAATTACCGCCGCCCTCCGGGACTATGCCGAGCAGGTTTATGGCAAGATTTCCCCCAGCCAACGGCCCCAGGTACAAGCCCTCTTTTTACAACTGATCCAGGTGCGGGAAGGAGCCGAGGCTACCCGACGCATTCTGCCGAAAACGGAGGTGAAAGAATGGCCCCTGGCATTGCAGTTGGCGACGGAACGGCTTTTGACCACGAACCGCGACCCAATCCGGGGCACAGAAACGGTGGAGATTGTCCATGAAGCCCTGATTCGCCATTGGCATCGCCTCCAGGGCTGGATTGCCGATAATGCTGATTTCCTGCGGTGGCAGACCCGTTTAAATAATGCCATTGAACAGTGGGAAAGCCACAATAACAGCGACGGTTATCTATTGCGCCAAGCGCCCTTGGTGGAAGCAGAATTTTGGCTGGATAAAAGTCCCGATCGCCTCAGTGATGCCCAACGGTTTTTTATTAATCTGGGGCTGGATTTGCGCACCCAAGAGGAAACAGCGATCGCCCTGCGCCAACAGCGGGAACTAGACCAGGAACGCAAAATTCGGCGGAGTGCCCAAAAACTGGCGGTGCTTTCCTCTGTGGCCTTGATGTTGCTGAGTTTGGCCGGGGGCTGGACCTGGTGGGAACGGCAGCGTTCTCTACGGATTATCGAGACGGTTTCGATCAATAGTGCGGCGACGACCCCGGCATTGCTGCGGGATTTACCTCGTTTCCTCACCATTGCCCAACGGCGCCAACAAACGGGGGACTTTGATTTGGCGATCGCCTATTATCAGAAAATTTTGCAGGAAATCGCCAAGCTCCAGGAGCGGCCTGATTTAGCGGCGGCTCAACAGCAGCAACTACAAAGCCTCGCTAGCCAAACAGAAGCCCAATTAGTGGCGGTGATCCAAAGCGAAAAACTGCCCGCCCTAGAAACCAGCCTCGCCCAGGGAGAATTTGGTAGCCTTAAACCCGAAACTAACCTTTTGGACTACGAAAACCAGTACACGCCCGGGGCGCTCCAGGAAACTTATGGCCTCCTTTTACGTCCCCAGGGAGTATACGCCGACCGCAACCAGGACGGAGAAATTAACCACAGCAGCGAGGCGAGCCAACTGCCCTGCGACCTTTTGCAACGGATTGAAACCCTCTGGCGTGACCATACTGATCAACAATGTGGTTTCTACGGCGATCGCTCCTTTTATGCGGCCCCGACCTGTGCGCCCCTCCAAGGAAGAACGTTAACGGAAACGATTTTTGTGGGCGATTACCAGGCGATCGCCGCGCAACTACAACAATGTCAAGTGGCCCCAGCCGCTGCCGACCCCTATGAATAATACAATCACGGAGGAAAGAAAGAAATGACGCCCCCTAAAATTGCCCTCCTCGCCAGTCTCTGCTGTTTAGGACTCGCTCCCCTCGCCGTGGCAACCCTGCCCCAGGCCAGTCAAATTGTCTCGGTGCGAGGCAACTATTTGATGGTTCAACGGGGGAATCAACGCCCCAACTTTGCCCGGGTGGGCGATCGCCTGGAAAATCGCAGTCAAACCCTCCTTGTGCCGGGCAATAACTACTCCCTAGCGCGGTTGTCCTTTGTGGGTGGCGGTCAAAATTATGCCGGTTTAGCGGTGCAAGCTGGCCCCGATCTCCAGCAGACCCATTATCAATTTCCCTGTGTTGTGAGCCGAGGCAAAGTCACCCTCAGTTGGCGTCAGGGGAACAATCGCGGTTGTGAAGAAGGGATTTATCTCAGCCCCAACCGCAACAATAACAAAGGTTTAAAACAGACGGAAAAAGAAAAAGCTTCGACGAAAGGTATGGAAGGGATTGTTATCCAACCCAAGGACAGCAACGAAGTGATCCTCCAGGCCCGTACCCTTGGCGATCGCCAAATTGTGGATGCCCTGGTTGGGAAAATCACCCTTACTTCAGCCGCCCATCCCAGTGGTTTTACCCTCCAACCCGGCCAACGCTACAGCCTCGATGGCACCAACCCCAATGCCAGTCCCCAGGTGGAACCGATCAATGCAATGGCCATTCTCAATTCCCCCGAATTGCAGGAATTTTTAGATCCCAGCAGTTGGATTCCCCAAGAAGAAGCCCTTGCCAATGCTCCGACCACCTCCAACTCCGGCTGGCCGACCCGTCCCCCCGTCCGACAACCGCCGACCGGAAATACCTCTGGGACAAATAATGGGGGTTTTTGTGAAAACTACTTCACCGCTCTCCAAAGTTTTCTCCAGGAAGCCCAAACGATCATGCCGGGGGCCTGGGACTTTACCAACAACCCCTATGCCTTTTTGGCGCAACCGGAGGCCAGTTGGCTGAACGATGTCAATGCTCCTGAGGGGCCACAACTGACGCGACTCCAGCAACGGGCCGAGGACTTTATTCGTGAGTTTGAGCGGTGTCAGTTTGCCTTACCGGATTTACCGACTGATCCCGAACCTGAAAACAATCCCAACGATCTCCCCCCCGAAAATCCAAATTCATCCCCGGAAATTTATCCCGATAGTCCTTCGTTCTACTAAAAAACCATGTTTAAGCCCATTACGTTATTGAATGTTGCGCTTCTGGGGCTTCTGGGTTTTACCCCCTTCCTCCAGGCCAGCACCCCCAATGCCAGTCAAATTGCTTCTCTCCAGGGCGATCGCCTATTGCTCCAAAATGGCAACCAACGCCCCAACCCAGCCCAGGTGGGGAATCGTCTCACTAACCAAAGTCAAGCTTTGATTGTCCCCGGCAACAACCGCTCCCTGGCGCGCCTGGCGTTCGTGGGCGGTGGCCAAAGTTATGATGGCCTCCTGTTACAAGCGGGGCCAGACCAACAACAAACCGAGTACCGCTTCCCCTGTGTTATTGTCGGCGGCAAAGTAACCCTTAGTTGGCGTCAGGGTAATAATCGCGGCTGTAAATATGGCGTCCATCTCAGTCCAGGACGGAGTGCAGCGGCCCCTAAACAACAGCAGAAACTCGGCGCTGCCAGCAAGCAACTGCCCCAAGATCCCCCAGAAAATAAAGAGGCCTCCCTCACTATCCAACCCCTCGGCAATGATCCAATTTTGCTCAGGGCCGTGGTTGATGATAATCTCCAGGCGATCGAGACGCTCCAGGGAGAAATTTTAATCATCTCAGACCAATATCCAGAGGGTCTGCGCCTCCGTAGTGGTGAGCGTTATTTCAATTTGGGTGGCGGTCAAGATCAAGTGGAGCCTTTTAATCCCACCGAGGCGATCGCCAATTCCCCAGACTTACAAGAATTTTTAAACCCTGAGATTTGGCGCGAGTCCCAATTACCTGCCCCCGTTTCCCAGGACATCAATAATCACCTGATCGCGTTCCGGGATCTAAATCAAAATACGGCCGCCACCGATACCCCAGACACGACCGATTTGAGTTTAACCTGCCAGGCTGAGGTGGATTTTTATCTAGCAAACCTCAAAGCTAGCATGGGCAATACCTGGCGGCCGCCTTATCCTCCGTCTCCTGGAGTCTGGCGCACCGAAGTTAGCTATCTACTCACCAAAGATGGTCGCGTCCAAAATCTCCAAGTGGCCCAATCTAGCGGAGCCAACATTATCGACCAAGCGGCCCTGAGTCATGTGCGCACCCTGGAACAGCGATTTGAGCCGTTCCCCAGTTGCTATCCCTACGAAGCTTTACCCGTCGATAACAACTTCACCATCCGTTACCAATAGGGGCATTTAGCCGAAAAACTGCATCAGTTCCCCAAGCCAGTAACTACTACCCAGCATCGAGTCAAGGTGATGATTCTCCCGCACCCCTCGAAGCCGATCTTTTTACTGGAAGAACCTGCCATGTTGTTTCAATCTCCTTTCTGCCAACGCCTCCTTAAGTCTGCGACGATTCCCTTTTTGTCCCTTTTGGTGATGGGCACGCCGGCCCCCGCCTTTGCAAATCCCCAAGGGGCGATCGCCGAGCCTTCCCTCGAAGTCCAACTCCAACAACTCAAAGCCCGCCTTGCTGGCCTCGAAGCCCGCACTGGCAGCACCAACGACCCAGCGACCCAAACCGTTGCTGTGGCACCTAGTAACTCTTCCCCCAATCATCAGTCCCCTACTCCAACGACCCTTGCAACGCCTCCCGTCACTCCTGCTGCCCCCACTTCCCTCATGGCGAAACTTAGCCCCGCCAGTGCCATTTTGGTGAATTTTCCCAGCGCCGTCGTTGTCGATGTCGGCCAGAAAGATGACTATCCCCTGACCCTGCCTTTGTTCCAAGACCTCCGGAGTGCTTCTGGAGAACTGCTTGCCCCGGCCAATACCCCCATTACCCTACGGGTTAAACCCCATAAAGATGGCGCGATTCTGGTGGCTGATTCGATTATTGTCAACGGCCAAGTGGTCAATATCCAGGCCCAAAGCAGCACGATGATTCCCGGCCGCACCGTCACCCAGCGCACCGCCCAAGAAATGGCCAAGCAAAATAGTGCCGTTTGGGGTAACCTGACGACCTCCTTGGCTGGGGCTGCTGGCACAAGTATTGGTACCCAACAACAATTTGGTTTCCTCGGAGCTGCGGTGGGGATTCTCTCTGGCATGGGTTCCCCCGATGACCTCCGGATCGTCGAAATTCCGGCAGGCTCTGTGCATCTCCTGCAAGTCCAAGCCCAGAATTAAATCTGGCGTCACTTCCAGCAAGACAAAATTTAAGGTTTTCACGGGTAAAAGGTTTGGGAATCACCTTTTACCTTATTTTATGGCTATTTTATGGCTACAAACAGGGTTTATCTAAGACACCATCGCCAGGAGTCGTTCAGCAATTGTTTCAGGAACGGGCATCACAGAAAGGCGATTACCCCGCCGCACCACGGCAAATTCTTCGGGAGTAAAGCTTGCTTTGAGTTGATCTAGGGTAATGATTTCGGCAAAGGTTTCCTGGTAGCCCACTTCGACGGTGTACCACCGGGGTTTTTCTGGCGTTGCCTTGGGGTCGAAATATTTGCTCTCTGGATCAAATTGGCTCGGATCAACCAGATTCGTTTGGGTGACAGTGGCTAAACCGACAATGCCAGGGGGTTTGGTGTTGGAGTGGTAAAAAAAAAGGCGATCGCCTTTTTCCATTTGTTGTAAAAAATTGCGCGCTTGATAGTTCCGCACCCCATCCCACAGTTCTGTCCCGTCGGCCGCCAGATCCGCCAAACTATATTCACTGGGTTCTGATTTGATCAACCAATAGCGCATGGATGCAGTGATAACACGAAAAAACAATTACAAGAATCACGTTTACTGTAGCGTGTTTTGGCCAGAGAAAAGGACAATTTTTCGGGAGAAAATTTGGGTTGCATCGGCGCTAAAGTGTAATCTGGAAAAAATGTTATCCGTTTCTCCGCCACTCGATTCTAATGCGTTTGCCAGTTGATCTATGAAAAGCCAAGCCGATCTTTCCGCGCTCCTGTTTGCACTCGACAGCCGGGGATATAAGGCCTACAAACAGATAAAAGGGGAGTACAGCTTCCCAGACTTCACACTGATCATCGACTATGTCCAGGGAGATCCCTTTGCGGCACCTACCCAGTGCAGTGTAATTGTTCCCCAGGCGATCGCCCAATTTCCCCCAGCCCTCTACAATAGCCTCAGTCGCGAAATTGCCCTACGGGATTACCTCACTCGCCAGTTTTATCAAGTGGCCAAAGACTTTAGTGGCTTCCGGGGAACCGGCAAAAGCGGCTTGATCCAAGGGGTAGAACCCGCCCAGGAAATATTAGAACGTACCGCTGTGTTTATTGATGACCAGGACTTGGAAGTGCGCTTTTGGGTAGGCTTACCCGCTAAGGGGCGATCAATTTTGGGTCGCCAAGCGGAGGAAATGCTGTGCTATGACCTGCCCCAGATTGTCCAAAAATCCTTACTTTTTGAGAATCTCAACGCCACTACCCTAAAAACCCACATCGAAACCAGCGAAGATGCCGACTGGATCCGCAGTGAGCTGGTGAAACGGGGTCTTGTTGCCTTTATTGCCAATGGGGCGATTTTACCCAGACAGAGCGGTGTCGATGCCCATCCTTTAACAGAAAATGTGATTCCCTTCCAGAGTCCCCCAGAACTGACAGTAAGCTTTGACTGCCCGAACCATGGCCCAATCACAGGAATGGGCATTAAACAGGGGATTACCCTCATCGTTGGGGGCGGTTACCATGGCAAATCAACGCTACTCAAAGGGATTGAATTGGGAGTATATAACCATTTGCCGGGGGATGGGCGGGAATGGGTGATCACCGATGCTAACGCCGTAAAAATTCGCGCCGAAGACGGACGCAGCATTGCCAGTGTTGATATTTCGCCGTTTATTAACCAGTTACCCCAGGGCCAATCGACCCAGACTTTTTCGAGCAATAATGCCAGCGGTAGTACCTCCCAAGCCACCAACATTATCGAAGCGTTAGAAGTGGGAGCAACGGCTTTACTGCTAGATGAGGACACATCCGCCACGAACTTTATGATCCGCGATCGCCGCATGCAACAGCTCATCCACAAGGACAAAGAACCAATTACCCCCTTTGTGGATAAGGTGCGCCAACTCTACCAAGATCACGGGGTTTCAACGATCCTTGTGATGGGAGGCAGTGGCGATTATTTCGATGTGGCCGATACGGTGATCGCTATGGATAACTTTCAACCCCAGGATGTCACCGCCACCGCTAAACAAATTGCGGCCAGCCACAAAACCGAAAGACTCCTAGAAGGGGGCGCACAATTTGGCACCATTACCCCCCGCATTCCCGCCGCCGAGAGTATTGATGCCAGTCGGGGAAAACGGGCCGTCACCATCAAAGTGCGGGATACCAGTAGCCTTGGGTTTGGCACCGAAGACATTGACCTCAGCGCTGTGGAACAGTTAGTTGAAACGACACAATTGCGGGCGATCGCCCTTGGTATCCTCTACGGTCGTGATCGTTATGGCCAGGACAATCTCACCCTCACAGAAATTTTGAACCGGGTTTTAGGCGACATCGAAGCAGAAGGGCTTGATATTCTCAGTGAATATCCCCAGGCTGATTTGAGCTATTTTCGTAAATTTGAACTGGTAGCGGCCCTCAATCGACTGCGATCGCTGGCCATTTTCCCCCAGGCGACAACATAAATTTTTCTCTCAAAGCGCCGGGATTTTCCCGATGAAATGACACACTGGAAGTAGAAAGGCACTGCTTTTATTGTCACTGTCGGAGGACGTTGCTATGTTACCGACCCCATCTACCCAAGCTGCTACTCAAGAACTGCAGACGACGGCGATCCAAAAAATCCTCGTCGCCCTCGACTATCGCACCGAAGATCCCAGCATCTTTGCCCAGGCCCTCAATTTCGCCGAAAAGTTCCAAGCAGCCCTCACCATTTTTCATTGCGTCCAGCCCCAACCCGTAGCCATGCCAGAAATCGGCTCCCTCGCGGCCTACGGGGGCATGATTGATTCAACGGCGATCGCCCTCCAAGAAGAACAATTCCAGCAGCACCTCAACAACGTTGATCATTGGCTCCAAAATCTCGCCCACAAAGCCCGTCGCAAGAAAATTTCAACCACCATCCACCAACAAATCGGTGATCCGAGCGAAGCCATTTGTGCGATCGCCAAAGACCAACAAACTGACCTCATCATCCTCGGACGTCGGGGTTTAACGGGTCTAGGGGAAGTCTTTTTGGGTAGTGTCAGCAGCTACGTGCTCCACCATGCCCCCTGTTCTGTCCTGGTCGTGCAGCATCCCCAAACCCCAGAAAAATCCCTCAAACACCGCAAATAACGGGCCTCATTCCCTTTACATAATTTGCTTGAGGAAGGACACATCCGCATCCCCAAAATGCACACTAAGAGCAATATGGAGGTTTTCCAGGGATTTGATCAACCAAGGCACCCCCTCTTGGGATTGGGATTCGTAGTGACTAAATAAAATTGAAAAACGTCTTTCGAGGTGGGGTTTCGCTTTACCGCACATCAGCACTAGCTTTAAGAGCAACGCCACTGTCACCGTCGGGCCAAGGTTCGTAATCATATCCACAAACACATAATGTTCTGGACGCTGGGGACTCTCCACGATAAGAAAATTCAGCAATTGACTGGCCGTGCGCATCATCAACAACTCGTTGGGTTTCTGGTGATCGTAGTTCGGCAACATGGTTTGCAGCTTTTGGTAGAGCTTTTGGTTAAACTGCAACTTGCCATACTTTTGATCGACGCTGGAAATCAAGTAGCTAAATAGCTCGTGCTTAAAGTCTTCATAGGAGAGAATTTCCGTTGTCCGGCGTAAAAAATATTGAGACAAGTCCCGGTAGCTATGGCCCCGCTCCGGTTTTCCCACGAAATACTTCAGGGCAGTGCCTAACTCGCGTTCCGTTAATAGGGTGGGATTTTGCACCCCCTGGAGCATTTGTTTGGCATCTTGAATCGAATGTTTGCGGCGGGCTAACTGGGCCAAACGCACTTGATACATGACATATTTCGAAAGGTCTAACTCAAAGGCCCGCTGAATCCTCGCTTGCACCTGGCGGACGGTCTGCTGGTGCTCAAAGCTGCTATCTTCGCTGAGCAGGCAATGTTCGTACAGATAGGGATAGCGTTGGATGAGTTGGCCCACCGAAACGCTTTGATCATTCCAGGTAAATTTCTTTTTACTATCGTCGTCTTCTACCACTCGCGCTAACCGTTGCAGGGTGAGATATTGGTCGGAGGCGCTAAAGTCCGCCACTAATTGGCGATGTAATTTTGTGAGGCGGGGTGTAGAAAGGCTCGGTGGCGGGATCGATTCAAACAGCTCAACCAAGCGAGGAATGGATTTTTGAAGCTGGGGGTGGATCTGCCAGCGGTTGATAATGATGTGGCAGCAGCGGTTCAGAATGAATTTAAAATCTTCTTCGACGCCGGGAGTTTTGAGGATGGTGATGAGGGCCTGGTGCAGTTCGGGGGTCGGCGCTTGGCGTCCTTCAAGGAGAAATTGCTTAAATTCCTGGAGCAGCTCATCGGGGGTGTGGCTCTGGACGGCGTGCATCAAATAGTCATACAGCTCTTGTTCGGCGGAGTTGGTTTGCCGGAGATAAGAGGCGATGGGAGTTACTTTCGTCACGCTAATCGGGGAACTGGGTAAGGGGTAAGCTGATTACAAGGCGAGGGACGACAGAGGGCGGCTATTAGATTTAAGAGGGACTGATTTTTTTCTATCTTAAGTGGCAATTGCGAGGAAGAGGCGCGGGCTTTTGTGTTTTCTTGGTAAAGATCAAGGGAACGTTTTTACAAAAGGGTTTGGGTACCGTCGGGATTGGCTTAGACTGTTTTCTCTGAGTTTACTGGGCCTCTGGGATTTGGCTGCTAATTTTGTCACAGGACACCTCTTTATAATGTAGGCGATCGCCGCCGCCATGATGGTGACAAATATCACTAGGGGCGACCCAAAATCCCGTAAGATTGCCTAGGAAAGTTTCTTGTGGGGTTACTCAAGTCATGGGGATTGTGTTGATGTTGTCTCAGTTGACGGCAATCTTGGGGGAAAATTTACGGCGATCGCCCCAGCAGATCCCCTCTGAACCCGCCACAGGTATTTCGACAGACACCAGAGATTTGCGACCGGGCAATGTGTTTGTGGCCCTCGTGGGCGAAAAATTTGATGGCCACGATTATGTTGACCAAGCGCACCAGGCCGGGGCGATCGCCCTCATTACCAGTCGGCCCCTAGAGACGGATTTGCCCCAGTGGATTGTCAACGATACCCTGCGGGCCTACCAGGATTTGGGTGCCTGGTGGCGACAACAGGTCAACATTCCGGTGATTGGGATTACGGGTTCTGTGGGGAAAACTAGCACGAAGGAACTCATTGCAGGAGTTTTAGGTACCCAGGGGAAAGTTCTCAAAACCGAGGCCAATTTTAATAATGAAATCGGCGTGCCCAAGACCTTGTTAAACCTGACCCCAGACCATGACTTTGCCGTGATTGAAATGGCGATGCGGGGGCCAGGGGAAATTGCTCGACTCGCAGAAATTGCCCAGCCAACCATTGGGATTATTACCAATGTCGGGACAGCCCACATCGGTCGCCTCGGTTCACGGGAGGCGATCGCCAAGGCAAAATGTGAACTCCTCGAATTTATGCCCAAGGATAGCGTGGCGATTCTCAATGCGGATAATGAGTTGCTGATGACCACGGCGGCGACGGTCTGGTCGGGGGAAACCCTCAGCTATGGCTTTAGCCAGGGAGAGCTAAAGGGGGAATACGTCGCGCCGGATCAGGTCAAAGTAGCAGATCAAGTGTTCCCGGTGCCCCTCGCCGGTCAACATAATGCCCTTAATTACCTGGCGGCCCTGGGCGTGATGCAAGTGCTGGGTTTTGGTTGGCAAGGTCTCACGTCAGCAATTTCCCTGGCCATGCCCAAGGGGCGATCGCAGCGCATTGTGCTTCCCAATGACATTGTGCTGTTAGATGAAACCTACAATGCGGGGCTAGAGTCGATGTTGGCGGCCCTCGATCTGCTGCAACAAACCCCCGGTGATCGCCACATTGCGGTGCTGGGGACGATGAAGGAACTGGGGGAATTTTCCGAGGCGCTCCATATCCAGGTAGGCGAGAAAGCCCAGGCCCTCGGTCTCGATCAGCTCTATGTGTTGGTGGATGACCCCGAAGCCCAGGCGATCGCCCAGGGTGCTCCAGAGGTACCGAGTTTTTGTTTCTCCGACCACGGGAGTTTAATTGCGCATTTACAGGAAAATATGCAACCCGGCGATCGCCTTTTGTTTAAAGCTTCTAATTCCGTTGGCCTCAGTCGCATAGTGGAAGCCTTGCAACAGTCTTATGGTTCCTAATTACCTGGCCATGAAACTGAAACTTTTGCAGACCTCTGCTTAATGCTTGCGAGAAGGTTAAAAAGCCTCGAACTGCTGCATCATCGACTGAATCACATCGGCCCCCAACAGCGCCACAAACATCCCAAAACTCAACAAACTTAACAGCAAAATTTGCACCCGCAACAACGTAAAACGGCGGGACAGTTCCCGTTGGTAATATTGACGAATTTGACTAAAGCTGAGGGGCAAGGTGCCAGCCGTTTCCCCGGAGCGGATGATTTGGCGCACCATCGGCGAAAAATAGGGGGCGATCGCCGTTGTTAAATCTGTGCCCCGGCGCACCTGGGGTTCAATGCGCTGGCAAATAGCTTGGAGATCTGGATCCGGAAATCCCTCGGCTAACCAGGCGATCGCCGCCGTTAGGGGTAACCCACAGTCAAGGGGCAACTGGAGATAACCGAGATGGATGAGCATTTGCAGCCGGGTAATATTCCGCAGGGGTGGCACCCGCCGTAGGCCCAACCGCAGCGGTTCCCAAGTAATGGCCCCGTACAAAAAAATCATCAAGGCAATCGCCGTGGTCAATGCCGTCGTCCCGAAACTTCCCGCCAGCAGTGAACCCCCCAGCAGCAGATAGATAACCATCACCCAAGACCAGACCATAACCAGCCCCCGCAGGAGCATTCCTCGGATTAAGCGCCGTCGCTCTGCCATTTCCACCAGCGTATCCGACACATCCCGGCAAACGCTCACCAAAGCTCCACTGGTTTCCGCAATCTCCAGGAGGGCGATCGCCCAGGCCGAAAACTGCGATCGCACCGGTCGCCAACTTTCCCGGAGACTATGGCCCCGCTCCAATTGCAAAATCACTCCCTGCCAAGGTTCCCGTTGCCGCCGAGGAATTTCTCCTATGGCCAGGGCCACCGCCTGCCCCAATCCCATGCCTGCTTTGAGGGTTGCCCCCAACTGCCGAAAAAATAAGGCCTGTTGCTGTTCTTTCATCTCAAACTTTCTCTCTGCTGCACCGCTGCAATCTAACCCCCAAGTACCGATAAGTATTTCTTCTTAGGTTTTCTGGCGATCGCCCTACCCATGCCCCTAGGCTAATGCGATAATTCACCATAGTGACGCCAGCCAAGTTCATAACCCTTTAAGTTAAAACAAAAATTCCATGATGCAAGCCCGGCACCTTTCTCCCAAACACATTCTCCTTAGCCTCCTCGTTATCCTCATAACAACGCTATCCCTATGTGTCACCCCCGCCTGGGCGAGCCTCAATGATGATCGCTACGATGGCAATGTTTTCGTCCTCTATGCCGGGAATGGTTCTCTTGTTCCACCCCGCCTCTCCCTCCAGGAAACCCGAGAACGGGAACTCCCCGCCATGTTGGTGTTCTATGCCGACGACAGCAGCGATAGCAAGCGTTTTGCTCCCATTGTCTCCGAAATCCAGTCCTACTACGAAAAAGTCATCAGCATTATCCCCGTGGCGATCGACTCAATTCCCCAGAAAAAACGCTACAGCAAAGATGAAGTCGGTTACTACTACAGCGGGAAAATTCCCCAAACGGTGATTCTCGATGCCAAGGGCAAAGTGATTTTCGATGAAATCGGCCAAAGCGACTTTAACGACATCGATAATACCTTCCGTAAACTCTTTGACTTGCCCCTCCGGGAAGGCGAGAACCTCAAAAAACCGATTCAATCCTTTAACGAATACAATTCCGGTTTCGCCCAATAACCACCCCTTTTCCCCATAATCCAGGTTCCAGAGAATGAGCCAAGCGCTGATTCTCTTTTTTTATGCCCTGGTTTCACCTCCCCAGCCCAGGTAACTTTTCCACAACAGAAGCCCATCAAGATAAACGACCTGCGCTAGTCTGAAACAAATCCTGCTTACATTTACCCAACAACCATTGAGGCAGATTCCAATGAACCCTTTAGTATTTATTATTTTGGCCCTGGGTGGTTCCGCTGTTTTTGGTTCCGTCAAGATCGTCAATGAAAAAAATCAATATTTAGTCGAAAGCCTCGGTAGCTACAAAAAAACCCTGGAACCGGGTTTGAATTTCGTCACCCCTTTTATCGACAAAATTGTTTATCGCGAGACCGTCCGGGAAAAAGTTTTAGATGTTCCCCCCCAATCTTGCATCACCCGTGACAACGTTTCCATTAGCGTTGATGCGGTGGTCTATTGGCGCATTGTCGATATGTACAAAGCCTATTACAAGGTAGAAAATCTCCAATCGGCAATGGTGAATTTAGTTCTCACCCAAATCCGCTCGGAAATGGGCAAACTAGAACTCGATGAAACCTTCACGGCGCGCACAGAAATCAACGAGCTCTTGCTGCGGGAATTGGATATTTCCACTGACCCCTGGGGCGTAAAAGTTACCCGGGTCGAGCTGCGCGATATTGTACCCTCTAAGGCAGTGCAAGATTCTATGGAACTGCAAATGGCTGCTGAACGGAAAAAACGCGCAGCGATCCTCACCTCTGAAGGGGAACGGGAATCTGCGGTTAACTCCGCCCAGGGTCGTGCTGAGTCCCAGGTGTTAGAGGCCGAATCCCAGAAAAAAGCGGCCATTCTCCAGGCAGAAGCAGAAAAAGAAGCGATTATTATGCGGGCTGAGGCGAAACGCCAGGAGGAAGTCATGCGCGCCCAGGCTTCTGCCCAAGCGATGCAAATCGTCGCCCAGCAGCTCAAAACCAATCCTGCTGCCAGTGAAGCATTGCAGTTCATTTTGGCTCAGCAATACCTCGAAATGGGTCAAACTATCGGCAGTAGCGGCAGTAGTAAGGTGATGTTCCTCGACCCCCGCAACATGATGTCGACCCTAGAGGGGATGAAATCGGTGATTGGTAATAATGCAGATATTGCCGCTTTAGACTTGGATTTAGACCAGTTGGATCGTCACCAGGCTGGTTAGATACATTGAGGTTTGAGGTAAAACCACGCTGAAAATCCCCTTGTCGATGCAGGGGGATTTTGTGTTTCTGAAGATCTTGACCGAGGTTCCTTTAAGCGGCGATCGCCATTTCTGTTTCTTTTTCTTTGGCCGCCATATTCAGGAGCAAATCCACAACGCGATTAGCATAGCCCCACTCATTGTCATACCAGGCTACTACCTTAAAAAAGTGCTCATTCAGCGCCATTCCGGCTCCGGCATCGAAAATGCTCGAATGGGGATCACTAGTGAAGTCTGTAGAAACCACATCATCCTCGGTGTAGGCCAAAACGCCCTTGAGTTCACCATTGGCCGCCTCACGCATCGCCGCACAAATTTCTCCGTAGGAAGTGGGTTTTTCGGTGCGGAAAGTTAGATCAACCACGGAAACATCGGGGGTCGGTACCCGCATCGCCATCCCGGTTAAACGTCCAGCCAACTCCGGTAAAACCAAGGTCACCGCCTTCGCGGCACCAGTGGAAGCGGGAATAATATTTTGGCCAGCACCACGACCACTCCGGTTATCTTTTGCGTTGGCGCCATCAACGGTGGGCTGGGTCGCTGTCATCGCATGGATTGTCGTCATCAACCCCTCTGCAAGGCCGAAGTTGTCGTGGATCACCTTGGCAATGGGAGCGAGGCAATTGGTCGTACAGCTAGCGTTGGACACAATGCGGTCATAGGCTGGGGAATAATCGTGGTGGTTCACGCCGACTACAAAGGTGGGAATGCGCTGGGGTTCGCTGGTGGGCGCAGAAATAATCACCCGTTTTGCTCCGGCTTCTAGGTGCTTGGAGACGCCGACAAAATCCCGGAAACACCCAGTAGATTCAATTACATAGTCAACATTGAGTTCTTCCCAGGGCAACATGCTGGGGTCTTTGACCATCGTGCAGCGGATAAACCGGCCATCGACATAAATACCATCGGCGGTGGCTTCGATGGTGCCGGGAAAACGACCATGGGTGGAGTCATATTTGAGGAGATAGGCAATCTTTTCCGGGGAAATTAGATCATTAATGCAAACAAAATTGAGATTGGGATTGTGGAGGGCAGCACGGAAAACGAGGCGACCGATACGGCCAAAACCATTGATTGCGAGATTGAGAGAAGCCATATATTTGTGCGTCAGTCCAACTGGATAGAACTGGGTAGGTTGGTTACGGCCCCATTCTAGGCAGTGAATTTGGGTCGGCTGAGGCAGCTCAAAGAAGTATAAAGTTACGAAAAATTTTCTTCTTTTACGAAGGGTATGGGCAGATGAACTTTAGTAACGGGAGTGGAGTGATTAGCGTGGCGATCGCCTTTTTTGCTGCGATATGTTTCGGGGATCGCTCTAGGGAGTAACAATGCCGCCCTGAGATCCGGTGTTGTCATCGCCAGTTCATGACATCCAGAGGTTGCGAAACGTAAAGACTGCCCGAAAGTTTTGACAAAGTTGGCGATCGCCTAAAATTCTGTAAAGCTTCTCTCCGGGATCATCCCTGGCCCTTAGGCCAAGGGGTTACACTAGAGGGCATTCCGGACTATTTCCTGAGCTTTAGTGGTGCTAGTCCTGGGTTTTAAAATTTCTGCCATTTAAGATTTCCGCCGTTAAAAACCGTTTTTGTCTCCCCCGACGCCAATATGCCAGCCCCCTTGCCCATTGCCATTGAGCCCTTTACTTGGTCTAATCTCGACTTACAGCAAACCTTTCAGCTGATTGATCGCTATTTGCCCCTAAATCTTTGTCGTAATCACGAAATTCTTCCCCTCACCCTCCAAGATCGCTGTCTCACCCTGGGGATTGTAGATCCCCAACGCTCAAGTGTCGCGGCGATCGTCAACAAACTGCTCAGTCGCGGCGGACTACAGCTCAAAGCCCAAAAGCTCGATCTCAAAACCTACCAACTGATTCTGTCTTCTTACCTCAACTACCATCAAAGCAAGCAAAAATCTCCGCCCCAATCCAAGACCCCCCCAGTTCCTAACCCCAAAACCGCCACACCCCCGATCTCAGAACGGGCAACCTTAGTCATGGAGAATGGGCCGCCACCAATGCCGCCGTCCGCTTCTAATGATGCGGATCAAGACACTGCTGTATTTTCCGGGGAGGCCACGGCCCTGCAGATGCCGGTCAATAATGAACTGTCTGAATTTTTTCGGCATGTACCTGCGGTGGTCATCCCCAAGGGGCCGGTGCAGTTACAAGCGCCACCATCTGCTGCTGCGGCCGATGCAGGGGAATTACAAATTTCACCGCAGTATCTCAATACTCCCCTCGAAGAACTCAACCATTTACCCGCCTCACAACTGTACCAAGAACTGCTGGGTCGCATTTTAACGGAGGGCATTGGTCGCCTATATTTTGAAAACCATGCCCGATCAGGCCGTATTTTTCTCAGTGAGAGCGGTTTGATGAAGGGGTCGTTATCTGGCATTCCCCAGGAAACATTCCACGGCATCCTCGACGAATTTAAGCACCTGGCCCACCTGCCTCCAGGGCCCATTGACCGACCAAAAAAGGTGGAAATGGAGCAGTACTATCAGGGTGAGCGGATTTTGCTGCGCCTGCGGGTAATGCCGGGACAATATGGTGAAGAGGGCACTTTGCAAGTCTTACGGGGCCAAGCACTGGCGTTTTATCAACAGCAGCAGATGGATGAACTGGGGCAAGAGGCCATTGAAGCGGCCCAACGCCTAGAACGGAAATTGCGCCATATCTATCTGCGGAGCCAAATTAATCCGGCCCCCCTCAATGCGCTGGATGAACTGTATGGTTTTTGCGATCGCCTCCGGGAACAGCTCGACAATCTCAACAAGCCCCAGGCATAGAGGCATAGGATTTAGTTGCGGACTTGTTGGCGGTACCATTGGCGGAGAATCTCTGGATCAATGCCGAGATGGTAACCGAGGAGCATTTTTTGATTAATCCAGGTGGTGCGCCACAAACCCAGTTGCTGCCATCTCCGGGCCGAGGTTTGTACGGGTTGACGGGTCAGGCGAATCTTGCCCCGTTTTCTGAGCCGTTGCATCAGTTCATAGTCTTCCATGATGGGAATTTCGGCATAACCCCCCAACGCTTCAAAGTCTTGACGTCGCAGAAAAATCCCTTGGTCACCGTAGGGTAAAGCGAAAAATTGCGATCGCCACTGCACCAACTTTTCTAAGCCACGAAATCGCCACCGGGAATCCGCAATCCCTAGGGGAAAGGCCCCGGCGACCACCTGGGGATCGGCCAAGGTCTCTGTTACAAGGGCGGGAAAGTCCTGGGGTAATTGGGTATCGCTATGGAGAAACAGCAAAATATCCCCCTGGGCGATCGCCGCGCCTCGATTCATTTGTTTGCCGCGCCCCCCAGTGGTTTGACAGAGGATCACCGGCAACTGACGCACGCGATCGCAGGTTTGATCCTGGCTGCCCCCATCCACAACGATAATCTCCAAAGGGTCTGGCACCCGGAGCAACGTTTCTAAACAAGGGACAATGCCAGTTGCCTCATTTAAAACAGGAATAATCACTGAAATCATGGTGCCTAAAAATCTGAGGCCCCAATATTAGGACGCACCCGTAACCGCACGAGCACCGCCGTAATATTATCATGACCATTGCGTTCATTAGCCAGGGCAATTAAGCGATGCACCCCTTCATCTAGGTTGGCCCGGACACTTAGTAAGGGTAGGAGCATTTCTTCCCAGGTCGCTTCAATTAAATCATTGTCCGATAAGCCGTCGGAACAGAGCAAAAATAGACTATCTTCGTTTATCTGAAAAAAATTAATATCCGGATCCACAAAGCTATTTTCCCGGGGGCCAATGGCCTGGGTCAGCTGATAGGCATCGGGTCTACCATAGGCAATCTCTGGGGTGACGCCCCGATGTAATTCCCGCTGACCCACTTCATGGTCAACGGTGAGTTGTTCGAGGTTTCCTTTGCGACTGATGCGATAAACACGACTGTCTCCCACATGGGCGATCGCCACCCGATTATCCTGCACCAACATCAAAACCAAGGTCGTGCCCATACGCCCGCTACCGGAGCGGGAATTTTTCAGATTGATATTGTAAACCGCTTCATTGGTGTCCCAAATGGCCTGACGGATCATCGCCTCATCTGGTAATGTGTCTTGCCAATGCTCCTGGAAAAACGCCTGGATTGTTTCCACAGAAAGGGCACTCGCCACTTCCCCCGCTGCATGGCCGCCCATACCATCACAGACCACATAAAAGCCACGCCCTTGAATTTGCTTACCCAAGAGATTTTCCTGCTTTTCGATGCGAGTACGCAGGCCAAAATAGTCCTCATTGTGATCCCGCTCCTGACCAATATCCGTGCAGCCTGCATCCTCTAAACTCACCAAATTCATCGGTAAGACCACCGTTGAAGCATCCTCTTCCTCTGGGAAATCCAACGGTTCAAAGTCCCCTGACGCAATGCTCCCTCCAGAACTTTCCACCTGGGGCGAGTCCTCTGCTGCTGCTTCGGAGTTGGCCGTTGCTGCTTCCCCATCAAGGGTTTCGGCGAGATCCTCTGGGCCTAAATCAGCCGATGACAACACATCATCCAGGGTTGTTAAATCTTCTGGTTGTAATTCGATGGCCTCTAACTCTCCCTCCGTTGCACCATAAAAATCTCCCGGATCTTCTGGGGCCAAGGCCCGGAGGGCTTTTTTCAAGCGGGAGACGGTATCTAAACCACTAATTTGAGCCGTTTCAGTCAGTTCATAGAGGGGTTGCCACTCTGGTTGTGCAGATAAGTGAAACAAATCTTGCCACAGTTGGGGCAGTAACTGCAGCGCGGGCAGATGCTCTGGGTCGTCCTTGAGGAGCTGTCGCACCACGAGGCTTTGATCTTCGTCGAGGTATAAGTTTGTCGGCTCAAGGAGGGTTTGGCAACAGTGGAGGGGCACCAACTCTCGCCATAGCTGCACCATCTGAAAACACCATTGCAGCAGTTGTTCGTAGAGGGGAGTTTGTGCTTGGCAGTAGATTTCTAAAGGGGTGAGGTGTTGCTTTGGGGCAAACAGCAGCACTTGATAATCTGGCTGAATCCACGCTTCTTGGAGTGTCGGCACAGCGGTAGAACTATCTTGCAGGCTGAGGTAGTGGCGGGCGATCGCCGGAATTCCTTTATCTTGCCAGAGGTCTGGATCAGCGAGTTGTGCGGGATCTATGGTCTCTAGCTCTTGGAGGACAGTCTCTAGAATTGTTGGAGTTTCCGGGGCCGTATCAATTACCGCCAGCCAAGGAAATGTCTCGGCCCGTACCGTTGGGCGATCGCCCAGGCGATAACGACCGGCTTCATCAAGGGTTTCGCGTGTTTGGCAAGATTCAGCTTCGCCACCCAAGATCAAGGCGGTGAGGGGCCGATTGATCCACCCTTGGCATGATTCACATTGTTCCTGCTGTAACCGCACAGGCGTTTCGCAGTGGGGACAGGGCCTTGTCAAGGAGCTCCCACAATACTGACAGAAACGATTTTCTGGCGGGTTTTCTTGGGTACATTGGGGACAAACAACCATGGTCACAGGGGCCTTCTGGAAAGAATGGGGGTGACCCGCGAAGCTTAACCTAAGCTTGTGGGGGAGAAACCGTAATTGAAAAACAGTCTGGGTGTTTTAGGATATCTTGAGCGGCAACAGGCCATGATTTGACTTCATGTTAAACGTTACAGAAACAGCATTGGGGAGTAGCCTTTGCCCGCAAGCACAACTTACTCCCCAGCGATGAATAGCTAAATTGTCATGTTGGCCGCCTCAATCGCGCCTAGCTGGATTTTTTCGGGGCGAGGATCATCATCATGTTACGCCCTTCTCGTTTGGGTCGCTGTTGAATTTCACCGACTTCTTCGAGGTCTTTGGCCATGCGATCTAGGAGTTTTTGGGCGAGGTTGGAGTGTTGAATTTCCCGGCCCCGGAAGGTGATCGTTGCTTTGACTTTATCCCCTGATTTGAGGAAGCGTTGGGCACTATTTACCCGGACTTGGTAGTCATGTTCCTCAATTTTGTAACGCATTTTGACCTCTTTGAGATCCGCATTATGCTGCTTTTTCTTGGCTTCTCGGGCGCGTTTTTCCTGCTCGAATTTGTACTTCCCATAGTCCATAATCCGGCATACTGGCGGCTTAGCGGTTTCGCTGACAAGGACAAGGTCGAGGTCTTCTTCTTCGGCGATCGCCAGGGCCTCTGCGGGGGTCATGATACCGAGCTGCTCCCCGTCGCCACTGATTACTCTGATGTTTGGAAAACGAATTCTTTCGTTAATTTTTGGGAGGTCACGTTTTACGCGTCTTTTATCTTTCACAGGCTATGCGTTGAATGTTGTTACGATTTGTAGGTAGGTTTATACGATCAATAAAAAATTGAGAACTATGCCCATTTTACTCATTGGCGGACTTTTCGTTACGTCCTGGGGCAGATTTTAGGGACAATTTGTGATGATTTTTCGAGAGAGGATGATCTATTTAGGTTATGGCGATCGCCCAACACCCTAGGGAAATAAATGCTGCAATGGCGCTTCAACCTTGGTCACAACGGATCGGGGCACAGCGATGCTGGATTTGGCGGGGCTGGCAGATTCGTTACAGTTTTTGGCGCACGGTTCCAGAAAATCAGGGGCGATCGCCCATTGTCCTACTCCACGGATTTGGGGCAGCTCTAGAACATTGGCGTCATTTGATGCCCTTACTCGCCCAGGATCGTGATGTTTATGCCCTAGATTTATTAGGGTTTGGGGGTTCGCGGAAAGGCCGTGCGGATTTTGGCGTCCCCCTCTGGACAGCGCAATTGAGGGACTTTTTAAACCTCGTGGTGCGGCGTCCGGTTATTTTATTGGGCAATTCCCTTGGATCTTTGGTTTGTGCCAACCTGGGTCAAAATCCCCAAAATCGGGTCGAGGCGATCGCCCTGATGAGTGTGCCGGATGTGGCCCAACGCCAAGCGATGTTACCCAAACCCCTGCGCCCGATTGTCAATGGGCTAGAGCGTAGCGCGATGCAACCCTGGCTTTTGGGGATCATTTTCCGGGTGGCGCGCCGTCCCTTTGTGCTCAACAATTGGTTGAAATTGGCCTATCCTTCCTGGTCAGAAATTGATGCTGAGTTACTAGCGATCGTGCAAGCTCCCACTGGCGATGAAAAGGCCGAGGCCGCATTTATTGCCCTGAGTCGCCGGGTCGGTCAGCCCGGCTTTGCGCCACCAATGGCCGAGGTTTTCGCGAAAATTCCTTGTCCGATGTTGCTGCTCTGGGGTGAACAGGACCGCTTTGTCCCCGTGGCGATCGCCCCCCAACTGGCCGCCGTCAATCCCCGGATCACCCTAAAGATTTTGCCCGGTCTTGGCCACTGCCCCCACGATGAAGCCCCGGCCCTAATCTATGAATTATTTTCCCAATGGCTAGAAGGTGCCAGCGAGCTATAGTAATATATCCCCTTGGTTTTAAAGTACGCAGCGCCGCCCCAATCCCCAGACCATGATGAAACACACCCTCTCAGTTCTTGTTGAAGACGAAGCCGGAGTCCTCACCCGGATTGCCGGACTCTTTGCCCGTCGCGGTTTTAACATCGAAAGCCTCGCCGTTGGCCCCGCCGAAAAAGAGGGTATTTCTCGGATTACCATGGTCGTTCCCTGTGACGAAAAAGAAATTGAACAGGTCTCTGCCCAACTCGACAAACTCATCCACGTGCGGGAAGTAAATGATGTCACCGCCAAGCCCTGTGTGGAACGGGAACTAATGTTGGTCAAGGTTAATGCTGATGCGAGCCAACGCTCCGAAGTGATGCAATTGGTACAGGTTTTCCGGGCGCGGATCGTTGATATTTCTGACAGAACTGTCACGGTGCAAGTGGTGGGTGACCCCGGCAAAATGGTCGCCATCCTCCAAATGCTCGAAAAATTCGGCATTATCGAAGTGGCACGAACTGGAAAATTAGCCCTCGTCCGGGAATCTGGCGTCAACACTGAATATCTAAAATCTGCTGGCAGAAAAGCCTAGCGCTAACCCGCCGGTATCTGAATCAATTTCCGAGTCAAACGCCTCTCAACAAACGGGATCAGCGATAATCCTTGGCATTATTTGCCCTGGGCTTACTTGATGTTTCTTAACATCTAAGCCCCCCTCGGTATGCCTAAGATCGTAGGGTGATACATGTTGATCAGGGACAGTCCAGCTATGAATCAGTACCCAAACCCCAATCCTCAGCCCGATGATGATAGTTCTACCAATGAAGTGGCGAGGCTACGTCAAGAACAGCAAAAAGTGGATGCGATTCGCAAAAGGGTTTTATTTAGGCGCATTGAAAATAGCATTTACATCCTTGTTGGTTTACTAGAAGTGCTGTTAGTCTTGCGGTTTTTCCTACGGCTATTTGGCGCTAACCCAGAAAATACCTTTGCTAAATTTATTTAATTTATTTACGCCCTTTCGGGGCCTTTTGTTTCACCTTTCTCAACCCTATTCATTAGCCCGGTAGAACGCACCGATGCGACCCTCGGCGCGAATATTTTTGATGTGAATCTCCTCATTGCGATTGTGATCTATGCTCTGTTGGGCTTCCTCGCGAGTTGGATCGTCCGTTATATCTACCGGCAAGTGGCCCCGACGGATTTCTAGGGAACGACGATCCCAGAAAAATTTTCATTGGGAGCCGGGCGAGAACCTTGTAAAATAGGGCGAATGTGCCTGCTGTCTTGCCCTTGGTTTAAAACAGTAGCGACAAAAATTTGTATTGAATTTATTCCTAGGCGATCGCCCCTGTATGACTTCTCCCGTTCGTTTTGCCCTGACAACTCCCCTCTATTACGTCAATGACGTGCCCCACATTGGCAGTGCCTACACAACGATGGTGGCCGATGCGATCGCCCGGTTTCATCGCCTTAAAGGGGATGACGTGCTTTTTATCACAGGCACCGACGAACATGGCCAAAAAATCCAGCGCACTGCTCAAGAAAAAGGCGTTGATCCCCAGGTGCACTGCGACGAAATCATCGGTAGCTTCAAGGATCTTTGGCAACACTACAACATTCAATACGACCGCTTTAGCCGCACCACCGCTCCCAACCACGCGAAAATTGTTGCCGAATTTTTCCAGCGGGTCTGGGACAACGGCGATATTTACCTCGCCCAGCAGCAGGGTTGGTATTGCGTCGCCTGCGAAGAATTTAAAGAAGAAAAAGACCTCATCGAAGACCACCACTGCGCGATCCACACCAACAAACAGGCCGAGTGGCGGGACGAAGAAAATTACTTTTTCCGTCTGTCTAAATACCAAGCCCAACTCGAAGCCCTCTACAGCGACAATCCCGATTTCATCCAGCCCGCCAGCCGTCGCAACGAAGTGATTAACTTTGTAAAGCAGGGACTGCAGGATTTTTCGATTTCCCGCGTTAATCTCGACTGGGGCTTTCCGGTGCCCACCGACGATAATCACACGATCTATGTCTGGTTTGATGCGTTGTTGGGTTATGTCACGGCCCTGCTAGAGGAAGGGGAGGAAGTCAGCCTCGAAAATGCCCTGAAAAAGTGGTGGCCGATCAACCTTCACCTGATTGGTAAAGACATTCTGCGCTTCCATGCGGTTTACTGGCCAGCGATGCTTATGTCAGCTAACTTGCCCTTACCGGATAAGGTCTTTGGCCACGGCTTTCTCACGAAAAATGGCCTCAAGATGGGCAAAAGCCTCGGCAATACCATCGACCCCATTGCCCTGGTGAATCAGTACGGTTCCGATGCCCTGCGCTACTACTTCCTGAAGGAGGTGGAACTGGGGAAAGATGGAGATTTTAACGAAACTCGCTTTGTAAACGTGGTTAACGCTGACCTAGCCAACGACCTGGGGAATTTGTTGAACCGCACCCTGGGGATGCTGAAAAAATACTGCAAAAGTGAAATTCCGAACTTAGATCTCGGCACTATTCCCGCTGACCACCCCCTCAAGGCCCTCGGGGAAACCCTTGGCGATCGCACTGGTGCCGCCTATGACAATCTCAATTTTGCCGCCGCCTGTCAGCAGATATTGGCCTTGATCCAAGCCAGCAACAAATACATCGATGACCGCGCCCCCTGGGCCTTATTTAAAGCCGGTGAACAAGCCCAAGTCGAAGAGATTCTGTTGACGATCCTAGAGTCAGTGCGTCTGGCGGCCTATTTACTGTCTCCGGTGATCCCCAATCTCAGCAATCAAATCTATCGTCAATTAGGCTTTCCCGGCGACTTTAATAACTCTGATGACCTTGTTAATCTGGCTCCCTTTGCCAGCCATAGCCGCTGGGGTCTGCCTTGGTCTGAACGGACTCTAACGAAAGCCCAGCCTATCTTTGCCCGCCTCGAAGCCCCCGAAGCCTCCGTTTAAAATAATCCCCAAAACCGAGGGAATGATAAAAGTTTTGACGAAGTTCCAGCTTTCTCAGTAAGCTTAGTTATTGGGTTTCCCTTTTTTACAATGGGGCATCTATTTTTTTATAAAAACTGTTTCATAAATATTTTCGTTTTAATAAAATCTCAAGAGGCATAATCACAATGCTGGATCACTTTGGTAGCGATCCGGTTTTCTCGCCTGAACAGGTACTTGAAAATCGAGGTCGTGTTGCGATCTTTATCGATGGTTCTAATTTATTTTATGCAGCGCTGCAATTAGGCATCGAAATTGACTACAGCAAACTTCTTTATCGTTTAACGGGCGGGTCACGGCTACTGCGGTCTTTTTTTTACACAGGTGTCGACCGGGCCAATGAAAAACAGCAAGGCTTTTTGTTGTGGATGCGCCGCAATGGTTATCGGGTCATTGCTAAGGATCTGGTGCAACTGCCGGATGGTTCGAAAAAAGCCAATTTAGACGTGGAAATTGCGGTAGATATGATGGCCCTTGTGGGCTCCTATGATACGGCGGTACTCGTCAGCGGTGACGGAGATCTTGCCTATGCCGTAGATGCGGTCAGCTATCGGGGGGCACGGGTTGAGGTGGTGAGCCTACGATCCATGACTAGCGACAGTTTGATCAATGTGGCAGACCGCTACATCGATCTAGAACAAATCCAGACGGATATCCAAAAGCTCCATCGGGGTCATTTTTCGGAACCGAGACTCATGGAAGATCGCGGTGGTGGCACAATTGAGTTACCCAGTCATGAGTAAGTAAAGGTGATGGTGCGTTTGTGTCGATGGGAACGGGGGCGATCGCCCAAAATATTCGCTCTAGCACTACTCCTTTTGGGGAATCTTGGGGGAATAACGGCCTGTCGCAATGCCCCCCCGGCCACAGAGACAGAACCCCAAAGCCAAAATTCTGAAAATCGTCTCATCGTCAAAGATGCCCTCCTCGAGCAATCCGATGCGGAGGGAAACATTCTCTGGAAAATCCAGGCCGAAGAAGCCATCTATAGCCAAGATCGTAAAGCGGCCACCCTCACCAAGCTCGTGGGAAATCTTTATCAAGACGGGGAAGTGATCCTCAGTCTCCAGGCCAATAAGGGTCAGGTGATTAACGATGGCGATCGCATTATTCTCGAGTCAGGGGTTTTGGTCACGGATAATCGCCAGGGAGCCGTCTTTGAAACAGAAAAAGCCGAGTGGGAACCCGCCAATTTCATCCTCCAGATCACCACTGGCCTCCAAGCGAAATATCCCAACGGTAAACTCAGCGCCAAACAGGGTAAATATTTCATTGATCGCCAGGACTTAGAATTGACCGATACCGTCGAGGTGGTCATTGTGGAACCGCCCCTCCAACTCCAAGGCAGCAAGCTTAATTGGCTCGTGGCCGAAGATAAAATCACCGCTGCCGAGGGCCTCACTGTCCAACGCTACACCGCAGAAACCATTACCGATCGCCTCCGGGCAGAGCAAGGTGAAGCCCAACTCAAAGCCCAGAAAATTATTGTCAGGGGCAATGTCTTGTTAAATAGCCTTGACCCAGAGATTCAGTTTGCCAGTGGGGCCGCCACCTGGGATATCCAAGCGGGGGTGATTACGGGCGAAGATTCTGTACAACTCACCCAAACCGCCGAACAAGTCCAGTTCCGGGCTAACCAAGGACGCTACAATCTCAAGACCCAACAGGCACAACTCAGCGGTGCGGTTAGGGGAACGGGCGAAGATCCCCCCACCTCCCTCAAGGCCAACCAAGTGGATTGGAATCTCACCGCCGAGGAAGTGGTGGCCGTGGGTGATGTGGTTTATGAGCAGACCAACCCACGGGTCAAACTCAATGGTGATCGCGCGGTGGGTAACTTCGGACGGAATCAAGTCGTCGTGACAGGGTCAGCCCAAAAACAGGTCACAACGGAAGTCATTCCCTAAACGCTCAACAAGTTCAGCGAATCCTTGGGGACGACACAGCCCAGCAGCGAGGGGATACCAGTACAATGGTAAATCGCTAGGCACATCAGGCAGTGCATTTATCTAGTTGTAGGCAATTCACCAAAAAGGATATTGAGATTAGACAAGGCCATGGGTAAAGTTGCAGTTGGGTTATCAGGGGGCGTAGACAGTTCCGTCACCGCAGGGATTCTCCACCGCCAGGGCTATACCGTCGAGGGGGTGACCCTCTGGCTCATGAAAGGCAAAGGTCAATGCTGCTCCGAGGGGATGGTCGATGCGGCGGATATTTGTGAGCAATTGGGCATTCCCCACCACATCGTAGATAGCCGCGATTTGTTCCAGAAATACATTGTTGACTATGTTGTGTCTGGGTATGAAGCGGGGGTGACGCCTTTACCCTGCTCCCAATGCAATCGGATGGTGAAATTTGGGCCAATGTTGCAATGGGCCAAGGCAGAATTAGGCATTGATCAGATTGCGACGGGCCACTATGCCAGAATTCGTTATAACGATCAAACCAGACGCTATGAACTATTGCGGGCGGTGGATCGCCATAAGGATCAATCCTATTTTCTCTATGACCTCACCCAGGAAATGCTGGCGGGGACGCTGTTTCCTTTGGGGGAAATGACCAAGGGCGAAACTCGGAAAATTGCGGCGGAAATGCAGCTTTCGACGGCGAAAAAGCCAGAAAGCCAAGACCTTTGTCTCATTGAAGCCCACGGCTCGATGAAAACCTTTCTAGATAAATACATCGAACAGCGGGAAGGAGAGATCGTCGATCTTGATGGGAAAGTGCTGGGACACCATACAGGAATCCATCACTACACCATTGGCCAACGCAAAGGTCTAGGCATTGCCGCCCCAGAACCCCTCTATGTGGTGAAGCTGGATAATGTGATGAATCGGGTGGTGGTGAGTACCCGCGATCGCGCTGGTCGCTCTGAATGTACGGTACAGCGTATGAATTGGTTAGCGCTCCCAGGCATTACGACCCCTATTCACGCGGAGGTGCAGGTGCGTTATCGCAGTGGTGCAGTGCCTGTGACGGTGATTCCGTTGGAGGGCGATCGCCTTAGACTCGTTTTTGAAGAACCCCAATTTGGGATCACCCCTGGTCAAGCGGCCGTGCTCTATGACGGTGATCGGGTGCTGGGGGGCGGCATTATCGAACATCCCGAAGCAGCTTAGTCTTATTGCTGGGTATTTATGGACGGGGGGAAACCAGCCGTTGCCGTTGGGCCTGTTCAATGGCTTCAAATAACGCTTGAAAATTCCCTTCGCCAAACCCCTGGGCCTCTTGTTTGCGTTCAATAAATTCCCAAAAAAATGTCGGCTCTTTAAAAATGGGCTGGGTAAAAATTTGCAAAAGCATTTCCTTGGGCGATCGCACCACATCCACAAGGATTTTTTCCTGCTGAATTTGGGGCCAATGGGGTAATGTTTCTAGGTGGGGATAACGGTGACAAAGATTTTTGTAATAGGTGTCAGGAACATCGAGAAATGTCACATTTGTTTGACGAAAGTGATGGATTTGATCCGGTAAATTTTTGTACTTTAGGGCGATATGTTGAATCCCCGCACCACGGTTAAACTCAATGAATTCTTGGATCTGGGATCGCTGTGCCGTTTCGCGATTTTCGTAGCAGTCCCCCGGTTGGTTAATGGGTAACTGGATTCCGCTGGGATGGGAAAGGACTTGGGAAGCGAGGCCTGAATAATTGGTTTTGATCGTAAAGGTTTGTTGGCGGTTAAACCCAAATTTATCTTCGTACCACTGGACTGTTTCCTGGAGTTTGCCTACCGGAACATTGAGCACTAAATGATCGATTTGGGCATTTGTTTTGGGAACTGTGTCTCGATAAATAAGCGTATGTTGAAATCCCACATTATTGCGTAACACAGTAACAGGTTGGCCAGTATTGATTGGCTGAAAAAAGGTTTTTTGATCAAGATAAAAGGCAACATCCGCAACACCACAGGGATGATGGGTTAAATATTGGGCGACGGGATCTGAAGAAGTTTGGGGCGCCGAGAGCATCAGGGTTAACTCTGGGCCACTGAGTTGAATGGTGTTCCCGGGTAAAAACGGAAAAGCCGCTTGGGGATCGGTGATTTTGAGCTGAAATTTGGTTTGAAACCAGGTTTGCCAATGCTCCAGATCATCTACATAGAAATGGACATAGGCGATCGCCAAATTGGGGGGACTCTGGTTTGCCATGTGTCTGGAAAGATAAACAACAGCTCCTATTCAACTTAGCGTACTTTCTCAGGATTGACCGATGGCCTTGGTTATTGCTGGGAGCGTTCGAGGAATTCTTGGTTGAGTTGGGTCGCTTTTTTGCCGCAGAGGTAACTGGCGATCGCCAAGGGAAGCCAAATCACCGTCAGAATCCGACTAAAGCGTTCCCCAGTGCGGCGAATGTCTGCTTCGGTGCCGAGGGCAATTTTTAAACGGCCTCCCAGGGGATCGACCAATTGTTGATCCCGCAGGGCCGCCACCACCGTTACCGTTTGACCGTGGGGCAGGACGCGACGATCTAAATCCGTCGTAATGTAATCAAGCCTGCCCCAGTCTGCGGCAGTGAGGGGAAAGGTTTGATCGGCGTAGATAATAGCCTTGGGTTTACTTAGGCGGGCCGATTCTCCGGTGCGTTCAATCTTGGGGCGCTGGTCAGGCTCCGGTTGCGCCGCCGGCAAGGGAAATTGCTCCAGGGCGATCGCCAAGGGAATGCGTGTTTCCCCATCGCTCAAAAAAACCTGCTCAACGGCGGCTTCCCAAGTAAATAGAACCTTTTGGATTGTTTCTTCGGCAGCACTGGGGCCATTGCGGGCTGTAAGCGCAATTTTGCCCTGAATGATCTGTAGGGCGGGATCATCGGGCATCGTCGGGGGATTGTCCGCCACAAGGTAGCCTTCGAGTTTGATGAGATCGCGATTGATCGTGGCTTCGCTGGCAGCCTGTATCGAAAGCTGTTCTACTTGGGCGAGTTCTTGAGACGTTTTGAGAGCTTGTCCCGTTAGCCCCATCACCAAAGAAATCACTGCTAAACCACCACTGGCGATCGCCCCCAGCACCAAGAGTTCAAATTTGGCATATTCATTTTCACTGACATTACGCGGTGCATCCTTCCACCAACTCCAGCGCATCCGTTGTTTTGGGCTCATGGCTTTTCGGTGAGGGTCACAGCAAAGAATTTTTTAACGATTAATCCGGGGCGATCGCCTTTGAAATACATTTTAAAAACTCAGTTTTAGGGCATTGACGGGCACATCATCCCAAGAATCAACGGTGCGAATCTTGGCTTCCCAGCCGATGGTTGTTTTATCCGTGGCGAGTTTTTGTTTCCATTGCTCATGGCAATCCTTCGCGGCTTCTTCATTTTGACAAGCGATACAAGCTTGAAGAATGCCAGTCGGATCAATTTGTTCATTTACCCAAATGGTCATCGCAACTACCTTAAAATGATTGCACCGCTCATTCTAGCAACTTCCTTTGAGGGCTCGATCAACTTGGTGATGGAGTGTTGCAAGATCCAAAGAATTATCAAGCACCACATCAGCCCGTTTGATTTTTTCAGTGAGGGGCATCTGGCTGGCGATCCGCGCTTGGGCCTGGGCAACGCTTAGCTGGTTACGCTGCTGGAGTCTTGCTAACTGCTGCTCAGGGGTACAGGCAACCACCCAAATTTCTGTGACAAAATCCGTTAACTGCGCCTCAAACAACAGTGGGATCGCGCAAATTATCGTGGCTTGTGTCTCCTGAATTGTTGCCAAGGCTTCACGGAAACGCTGGTGTACATAGGGATGAATTTGCGTTTCAAGCCACTGTTTTTCGTCGGGATCGTTAAAGACAATGTCCCCTAAAGCCTGGCGATTGAGGGAACCATCGGCGTTTTGAATTCTCACACCATAGCGGGTGAAAATTTGCGTCAAGATTGCCGAGGGAGGGGCGATCGCCTCACGAGCATAAACATCGGCATCAAGAATGGGGAGCTGATAACGTTGGGCCAGGTAAGTCGTTACTGTACTCTTTCCCGTCGCGATACCCCCCGTCAGACCAATGATTCTTGGTTTTGTCACTTTATGGCACGACATGACGTTTCACCAACAGTGGAATTCCGCAGTCATGCCAAAATTCAGGGCTTATCCCGCCGCTAGACATGCCGCCATGCATAAATCTTTCGACGGTGAAATGTTTTCTATGATTTATGGAGTGACCTGTCGCTACTTCGTATTCCTTCTCGATGATGCTTTTGAGTTGTTCGGGTGTGTCTGGCATATCAACGTTATCCAGTCTTTGCTTCAACTCACGCCAAAGATATGGATCCCCTCGGAATCCCCATTGTTTGGGTTCGTCTTTGAATATTTCAGATATTTTCATTTTCTGTCAGCACCACGGCCAAGTTAGTCTGCGTTTGTTTACCCAGGTTTCTAGGGCTGTCGCCAATTCTCAGTCTGTAGACCAGGGACTCGATCAAATTCTCTTTGGTTTGCTGTGATCATGAGGAAGTTATGTTGAAGCGCAGTAGCTGCAATCAAGACATCGTAAGCACCAATTGGCCGCCCTTGAGATTTAAGAACAGCACGAATATGAGATGCCTGCTCAGCTTCTACGGTGCTGAAAGGAAGAATTGTTACGGAAGACAAAAAGCTATTGTTGGTTCAATCTTCTGAGCACGTTGAGGATTGAGTACCAATCCGTAGCGTAGCTCCATGACTGTCACTGCCGAAATAGCAATGTCAACAGGTGGGGTTTGTTTGAGTCTGACTTGGGTGCCAGCTTCACCCTTGATGAAGTCACTGATGACGCAAGTATCCAGTAGATATCGCATCAGAACAGCTCCGACTCAGAGGGGGGAAGGAGTTCGTCACGATAGGACTCAAACGGGGGGAAATCAGGGATGCCGTCATAGGACAAAATAGATTCTGGCCACTGAGAAGCGGAAACAGGTATTGGTTGAATCATCTGACGTAAGGCTTGCAGAATCAAGGTCTGCAAAGGAACACTAGAGTGCTCTGCTTGACGGAGCAGGTCTTGCTCAAGATCGGGTGGTAAATTGACCGTAATTTGCATAGTACATTCTTGCAGTGGTTAACTTATTCGCTTTTGGGTACAGGTTGCTGTTCAACCTTGGAAGGAAAAATTCGGCTGAACCATTCCTTAAACTCTTCGTTAAATGTACTGCTTACACTCATTGAGAGAGGTATAGCAACCATTGTCAAGAGAATTCCAATTATAGTAAGCCAGTTTCCCTAGTTAACTCCTTTCTTGACATCGGAACTAGTAGTAGTCACATTGCTGTTAGTTAAACCATTTGTGCCAACTGGAGCATTAGTAGTTAACCTCAGCCAGAATGCCGTCCTCTTCCATTAATCTATCCAAGAAAAAAACGATATGCTAATTGTTTTTCATTTTGGCGATTTTTGGCGATCGCCTGGCGAGCAAAAATATCTGCATCAAAAATCGGGAGGTGATATTACTGCTCTAGGTAAGCCGTTACCGTACTTTTCCCCGTCGCAATGCCCCCCGTGAGGCCAATGATTCTTGGTTTTGTCGCTTTATGGTGCATTTGCGATGTTAGCCGATTGCATCCCTGATTTTTTTATAGAGAGCAATATCAAGATGGTTTACTTGTTGAATCTTCATGATTACAGACTGTTCTATGTCATTTTTACTTGGTCTATCTTGTGTTACGTTAACTTTTGTATTTTGATATTCATACCTCAAATTTGCTTGTGTGCGAAGAGCTTCAGTAAATGATGAAAAGTCATCTAAGAACCCGACGATATCATATCGTTCCAGGACTACATTAAAAGCTTTTGTAATGGCTTCCTCTGGGTTTCGCTCAGCGTCATCCGCTGTTAGACCAGAAAAATGAGTCGTATACCAGTTTCGCAGTTCACTGCTTAAGCCAGAAGTTGCGTAATCTTCCAGACTTATCTTTGAGCTATGAATTTTTGAATATAAGTAGTGTTCTGGGCTGCGTTTAGCAAAGTAATAGTGTGAGATTATACGGTCAATAGGTTCCCGGAATACAGTGATTTTCAGGCATTCAGGATGTACGTAATCAAGTAGATCATGAGCTAAGTGACCTCTAACGAGGTCATACCCATGCCTCTTGTGTTGGGATAGATTTTTGAAATCATCAACTGATGCAGTAGGGTTGAGACCATTTATCGCAAAAATTTTTCTTTTTGGGTAGTGCGCTTGAAGATATTCGTTAAGGGATGAGCCCCCACATTTAGGAAGATGGTCGAATAGAATTTTCCTCGGTCTTGATGCAGAAAGAGAGTATAGAAGTTCTCTTGAGACTGAACAGAATTTTGTGTAAGGGAACTAAAATCCAATCAGAACAGGAGAAACCCTTATGCCTCGGAAGAAAAAAGAAAGCAATCGTGTCGATAGCCTATTGGATGAACTCCTGGAGGAACATCAAACACCAGAAGCCATCTTGGGAGAATCAGGTCTGCTCAAGCAACTGAGCAAGCGGCTAATCGAGCGAGCCTTAGCCGGAGAACTGAATCACCACCTGCTCAATCAAGGAGAGGAAGAACAACGCAATAGCCGCAATGGTCACTCCAAGAAAAACGTGCAATCAGAGCATGGAGAGATGGAGTTATCGATTCCACGAGACAGGAATGGCAGCTTTGAACCAGTGCTAGTGCCAAAACACCAACGACGCATCGCAGGCTTGGATGAAAAAATTCTGAGTCTGTATGCCAGGGGAATGAGCATCAGAGATATCAGTGCCCAATTGGAAGAACTATATGGCGCGAGGGTATCAGCAGCAGTGATTAGCGAAGTGACAGACTCGGTATTGGAGGAAGTAAAAGCATGGCAATCCCGTCCCCTGGATGAGGTGTACCCGATTGTGTACCTGGATGCCCTCTATGTGAATATCAAGGTATCGGGTCGGGTGAGCAAGAGAGCGGTGTATGTCGCCTTAGCGATTAATCGGGAGGGGGATAAACATCTGCTCGGTTTATGGATTGGAGAGGCGGAGTCTGAGGGGGCAAAATTTTGGTTAGGCATCCTCACCGAACTCAAAAATCGAGGGGTGAAGGATATTTTGATTGCCTGCTGCGATGGACTAAAAGGATTTCCCCAAGCGATTGAGTCTGTCTATCCCCAAACCCAAGTGCAATTATGCATTGTCCATCTCATCCGCAATTGTCTACGTTATGTCCCTTGGAAGGATGCCAAAGCTGTAGCCGCAGATTTAAAGCCCATCTATCAGGCGGCGAGCTTAGGGGAGGCGGAAGATGCCCTTGATGCTTTTGCTGACAAGTGGGATGCCACATATCCTGTCATCAGCCAAATCTGGCTCAGGCATTGGGAAAATATCATTCCCATCTTCGATTATCCGATGGAGATTCGGAAGGTCATTTACACCACTAATGCCATTGAATCTTTGAATCGTTCCCTGCGTAAAGTAATTAAAACAAAAGCCGTATTTCCTGATGAAGAGTCCGTATTTAAGTTAATGTATTTAGCAATGAGAAATATTGCTCAGAAATGGAAGCGTCCTCTTCGAGACTGGAAAGCCGCTCTATCTCATTTCTCTATCCTTTTTCCAGAACGTTTTACTCTCTAATTCTCTCTCTACACAAAATTCAGATCACTCTCATGTTTGTGCGATATTAGTATTAAAATCAGCATATAAAAGACTTTTATCCAAACGTAAACCAAGCTCTCTTAATTCTTGAGATGTTGCTTTCGTATTTAAACCAGAAGTGAGCTTACCCTGTTCGAAGAGTTCTTTTGCTGTATTTAATGAATCTTGAACACCATCCTCGTCAACTACTTCAAAAATTCCGCCTAAAAGCAAACCAGTTGTAATGTTAAGAAACTGAATCCCATCAAATTTATCTGAGTTATGTTTATTTCTGGTGTATGGAGGAGAGGAAAGAAAAAGCGTATCCTGCTGAATTAAGCAAAAACCAACAAGGATACACCCATGGACAAAGATAATCTGATTTCGTTGCCATCACCAGAAGCAACAGAAACTTTTCAAGACAC
>CALRTB020000019.1:0-55170 GCA_943371005.1 Sphingobacterium thalpophilum | reverse complement strand
CGACAAGGGGGTGAACTCATCAAAACTTTGATGGCAGAATATCATCTCTCAAAAGCCAGTGTGTATCGATATCTCAACCAAGAATTAGATGTTTAATGGCTCTTGGAATCCTTGCCTCATATAGTTTCCCCCAGTTTTAATCACTCTCCGATTACCTTTTCATTGATGAAGCAGGCCAAGTATCTGTGGCCAATCTTGTCGCCATGGGTCGGAGTGCAAAAAACCTCGTTTTAATGGGTGACCAAATGCAGTTGGGACAACCCTCCCAAGCCTCCCATCCGGCAGATAGTGGCCTTTCCTGCCTCGACTATCTCCTGGGAGAGCAAGCAACGATTCAGGCTGACCAGGGCGTATTTTTAGGGACGACCTATCGGATGCATCCCCACATCAATCATGTGATTAGTGAACATATCTATGACGGCGAATTAGATGCCCATCAGGACAACGATCTACGTCGTCTTAGCCTTGTCTCCAATGACGACATTGATATTTCTCAAAAAGAAGCCGGTATTATCTTCGTCCCGGTAGAACATCAGGGTAATAGTCAGGCTTCACCGGAGGAAATTGCAACCATTCAAAGCCTTGTTCAGTCGCTGCTGGGACGCACCTTCTATACCGGTCAGCTAGAGCAACCACAGCGGCCCATTGACTGGGACGATATGCTGTTTGTCGCGCCCTACAATCATCAAGTGCAAAAACTAAGCCAAGCCCTTGGCGAGCGTGCGAAAGTGGGTAGCGTTGATAAATTCCAAGGCCAGGAAGCACCAATTGTCTTTCTTAGTATGTGTGCCAGTGATGCCAATGAATCACCCCGTGGCATTGACTTTTTGTTTGACCGCAACCGCTTGAATGTGGCGATTTCTCGCGCCCAGACCCTCGCGATTATTGTGGGTCAACCAACCCTCCGCCAAACCTCGGTCTCCCGTGTGGAACAGCTCAAGCTAGTGAACTTTTTCAATGCTCTAACTTTAGGCAATGTCCATAGGCCGAAGGAAATTATCTAGATCTAATCATGCTTGAAGTCTTAGTGCATTTCCTGGTCGGGACTCTTGGCTCACTGATCATCTTTCTAGCCTTTAGCTGGGCTGAAGGGGTAAGTCGTTTTTCAGCACCCTTTGCCATCTTCCTGGTAGGGTTCAGCTGCGCTAACCTTGCCCACTTCCTCTCACCTTGGGCGACACCCTTAATTTTGCTGATTTATTTTCTGGGGTCATTGAAGGAACACTTGGATTACAGAGCAACCCAGAAAGGCGATCGCCATTGACGCAGAAAACGAATGAGAGAAGTGGATTATCGAATATAGAGCGTCAAGTAGGTAAGAGTGCTTTAACACGCATTATCGTAAGCCAAACAAAATCGCTGAAACTATTGTTCTGTATAGCTTTCAAGAAAAATAGCCGCAAATTATCGTAAGCTTAGGCCACTTTTTGTCTACTCTTAAATTAACTCTATCGCCGGGGATCATTGCTCTGTAAAGGTTTGAAGGCAGGCGATCGCCTGTCCTCTGTTCCCAAAAAAATAATGCAGAGTGCTCAGAAGCAGTGGTTGTGCATTCGAGGCTTCAAATATCTTGCCGATGTCATTGAAGGAGTTCAATTTCAGGATGGATTGAAAATTCACAAAACAACCCCATTATCTCAACGACAGGACGCTGCTTAATTCTTTTCCATACACCAGATTTGATAATAGCTCGTGTAAGATTTGTCTAAGAGCATTACAAAAAAACTGAGCGATCATGCCGAAACGGACGAAGCAGGCGAAAAATTATAACCATTCAGAGGATCACCCCTCTCGTCCTGATATCGGCACAGAGAAGCAATTTAAGAAGCGTAAGCCCCCTGCGACCTATCGTTATGATTCGTCCTTAGCCCCTGAGATGCAGTGGGATGAGAATCCGGCACGGGAACAGGCTGAGGCTTTAATTAAGCAAATTCTGGAGGCGGAAACCCTCGAAGAGGCTCAATCCTTGGCGATGCGGTTAAAGAAATTGGGTCAGCCGTTTTTGAATTGGACGGGTAAGGCTGAACGGGATTCGTTTCAGGTTCCGACCTTGCCATTATTTGTCCATGAGCGATTATCGACTAGGGCAATTATTGAAACCCTGAAGGAGCATAAATCGGCTCCGGATCAGCTTGAACTGAATTTGTTTAATGATCCGCAATGGAGTATCGCTGACCAAATCCTGAAAGCCTATGAGCATCGCGATCGCTGGGTGAATCGGATGATTTTGGGGGATTCGTTGGTGGTGATGAATTCCCTGATTGAGTATGAGGGGATGGCGGGTAAGGTGCAGATGATTTATATTGACCCGCCCTATGGGGTGAAGTTTGGGTCTAATTTTCAGCCGTTTGTCCGGAAACGGGATGTGAAACACAATGATGATGAGTCGTTTACCCGTGAGCCGGAAATGGTGCAGGCTTATCGGGATACGTGGGAATTAGGGTTACATTCTTATTTAACTTATCTGCGAGATCGCCTCACTTTAGCGCGGGAATTGTTGACGGATAGTGGCAGTGTTTTTGTCCAGATTTCTGATGAGAATGTGCATCATGTGCGGGAAATCATGGATGAAATATTTGGAGCAGAAAATTTTGTTAGTGTTATTACTTTCAATAAAACAACTGGTGCAGGTGGTTCTGCAATTGGAACTTTGACTTTGGCATCTGTTGGAGATTATTTAATATGGTACGCAAAAGATAAAGCAAATTTAAAATATCATCAACTTTATGTAGAAAAAAACTTATCAACTGATAGCAGTGGTAAATATATTTATGTAGAACTTGAAAAAGGAGAAAGAAGAAATCTCTCAGCTTTAGAAAGAGAAAAACCTTCATTAATTCCTGAACACTCGAAAATCTATCGTTTAAGTGGAATGACATCACAATCTAGTCCCAGTGTTCCTTATGAATTTGAAGGGAAAACATATTTTGGAGGCTGGAAGACAAATAAAGATGGCTTAGATAGACTTGCAAAAAAACACCGAATAATTGCATCAAAAAATTCATTAAATTATGTTAGATATTTAGATGATTTCCCCGCATCTTTTTTGAATAATATATGGACAGATGTTGGCGGTATTCAAAGCAGAAAAGACGGCAAAATTTATGTAGTTCAAACAAATCCAAAAGCAGTTCAGCGTTGCTTATTAATGACTACAGATCCGGGTGATTTAGTCATGGATTTAACCTGTGGGAGTGGTACAACCGCTTACGTTGCTGAACAATGGGGCAGACGCTGGATTACCTGTGATGTTAGCCGTGTTCCCCTCGCCCTCGCCCGTCAAAGACTTTTAACCGCGACTTTTCCTTGGTATCAACTTCAAGACCATAACAGCCCTGCCAGTGGCTTCGTTTATAAGCGTAAACAGAACCGCAAAGGCGAAGAAATTGGCGGCATCGTCCCCCACATCACCCTAAAAAGCATTGCCAACGACGAACCCCCCGCCACAGAAGTCTTAGTTGATCGTCCCGAAGAAGATAACAGCATTGTGCGAGTTTGTAGCCCCTTTACCATCGAAGGCACAATCCCTCCACCAACCGACATGGACGACGATGATTCCCCCACTTCTGAAGGGGGGGCTAGGGGGGGATCTAAACCCGAAACAGAGGCGATAGTTATCGATAGCAGCGGCAGCTACGAAGACCGCATGATCAGGATATTGCAACAATCCCCAGTCCTGAGAATTTCCGGCAATCGAACGATCAACCTCTCCCAAGTCCGCCAGCCTGCAAAATCTCAGAATCTCGCCGCCGAAGCAATGGTCAAAGCCAGTGAACTAAGCGAAGACGGTACAGAGACTCTAAAACCCGTCGCCTTTATCTTTGGTTCCGAGAATGGCGCAATCCCAGAGGCGACAGTCTACCGAGCTGCCCAGGAAGCCCATCTAAAAAACTACGCTTACCTATTCGTGATTGGCTTCGGTATCACTGCCAATGCCCGTCAATTCGTCGAAAATTGTCAAGACATCATGGGGATTCCTGCCACCTATATCCAAGCCACACCGGATTTACTGATGGGCGATCTACTCAAAAACATGAGAAGCTCCCAAATCTTTAGCGTCTGTGGCTTACCAGAAATCAAAATCCACAAAACTGAAGACGGAAAATACCAAGTCGAATTACTCGGTTTAGATGTCTTCGATCCTGTCACAATGGAAGTAGATTCAGAACCCGGTAAGAACGTCCCTGCATGGTTCCTAGACACCAACTACAACGATTTATGCTTCTATGTGAGACAAGCCTTTTTCCCCAGAACCAGCGCCTGGGATGGCCTAAAGAAAGCCCTCAAAGGAACCTATGAAGATGAAGTCTGGGAACACCTAGCCGGAACCAAAAGCGCCCCCTTTGACCTTGGAGACAAAAAGAAGATCGCCGTCAAAGTTATTGATGATCGAGGTAATGAATTATTAGTCGTTAAGGAGTTATAAAAATGGAAGCTTTAACCCTAAAACAAGCCATTTCACAGATTTCTGTTCTTTTAGAAAAAGCTTTTTCTGGAGAAGAAATTCTCATCAAGAAAAGCGATAATGAAGTTATAAAAATTTCAGCAATAAGCAAACTCAAAAATCGTCCTGCCTTATTTGGTTCCGATAAAGATAAAATCCAAATCGCTGATGATTTTGATGATCCCTTAGAAGAGTTTGCGGAGTATATGTAATGCAGCTACTGCTTGATACCCATACTATTCTCTGGTTTTTTGGCGGTCATCCTAATATCACAGATAATGTCAAAGACTTAATCGAAAATCAAGAAAATACAAAACTCTTAAGTATTGCTAGCACTTGGGAAATGGCAATTAAGCAGAGTAAAAATAAACTCGATTTGGGTAAAACAGCATCAGACTATATCCAAGAAAAAATTCAATACTCAGACTTTAAGCTTTTACCCATTGACCTAAAACACCTAAAACTAATCTCAAGTCTCGACTTTCACCATAAAGATCCCTTTGACCGTTTATTAATAGCCCAAGCCATTACCGAAGATATCGCCATTTTAAGTAAAGATACCGCCTTCGATTTATACAGTGTTAAGCGTATTTGGGACTAAGCCAAGATGACCTACGAAGTAAACCAACCAATTCTGAATAATCCCTTTGAAGAACCCCAGCAATATTGGTTTATTCGCGAAGGTTATGAACCCGAATTACGATCAGGTCGTCGTCCTGCCATTGTTTACCCACCCCGCGACAACAAAACCGAATGGGATTTAGGTGGGGTTCTGAAGCCCTCGACACCGGATGAATTTGCCCCCGGCTATGAGATGACCTTGGTAAATCTCCTACGGCAACGGGTGAAACGCTGGCGTGATGAAGGTTATCCCGGTGTGACCCGCACTACCCTCGATTTGCTGCACCATTGGAACCGACCGGATCGAGGGCAGCGGTTATTTTTTACCCAACGGGAAGCCGCCGAGACGATCATCTTTTTGACCGAAGCCCGATTTGATTTGCTGCAAGGGATTAATATTCCCCTCGATCATCCTGTAGACCAAACCCTCAAAGCCTTTACCCGTTATGCCTGCAAGATGGCGACAGGTTCCGGTAAAACCACCGTCATGGGGATGTTAACGGCTTGGTCTGTACTCAATAAGGTCGGCGATCGCCAAAATAAAAAATTCTCCGATGTGGTGCTTATTGTTTGCCCGAACGTGACGATCCGTAGTCGGTTATCGGAACTAGACCCCGCCAATGGAGAAGCGAGTTTGTACCGTACCCGTGACCTAGTACCAGCACACTATATGGACAAACTGAGACAGGGCAAAATTTTAATTACCAATTGGCACATTTTCGAGAAGCGGCAACCCGCTACAGCAGGCAGTGATCCAGCTAAAGTCGTCAAAGTGGGCGTGAAAACGAAAACAACTGAGATTGTCAAAATTGGGAAGAAGAACACCACAGCGCGGGGTGTGCGCTACTTAAATCTAGAAACCTATCGCCAACAGAAACTGACAGGACAACTCAAGGTAGCCGATAAAGGTGAAGAGTATGACAAACAGGGACATTTAAAAAAGGCCACCGTTGAAACGACTCGTTACCTTGAAAGTGATACGGCTTGGATTCGTCGGATTTTGACAAAAGAAATCGGCAGCAAAGCCAATATCCTAGTGCTCAATGATGAAGCCCACCATGCCTATCGAATTACCTCTGATACCTCAGACGAGGATGACGATGAAGCGGCTGATTATGATCAAAAGGAGTCAACTATTTGGGTAGAAGGCTTAGACCGAATCCACCGATATCGCGGCATCAATCTCTGTATCGATCTTTCCGCCACTCCGTACTTTCTCCATGCAGCATCCCAAGATAGTAATAAGCCTTTCCCGTGGGTAGTGAGTGATTTTAGCTTGATGGATGCGATTGAATCGGGCTTAGTTAAAATTCCTCAGTTGCCTGTCCGCGACCCCAGTGGTAAGGAAATCTCTGAAATCGCCTATTTCAATATCTGGAAATGGATCATGAAACAGGTCGAGAAGGTCAAAAAGGGCAAAACAGGAAAAAGTCCTAAACCTGAGCTGGTCTTACAACACGCGATCAAACCCTTAGAGCTACTCGGTGGGGAATGGGAAGAAGTCAGGCAAGAATGGCTAGAGACACCCGATGATCCGCGTCCGCCTGTATTTATCATCGTCTGCAAAAATACCAAGATTGCGAAGGTGGTTTATGAATGGATTGCCGAAGATATTCAACCCGGTTATCTGCCGTCCTGTAGCCTAAAATCCCTCCGCAATACTGAGACGGAAACTCACACCATCCGGGTCGATTCCAAGGTGGTCGAAGAACTTGAATCTGGTAACGCCAAATCAGCCGAATCAAAGTGGTTACGCTTTACCCTCGACACCGTTGGCCAAACCGATTGGCCCAAAGATGACCAGGGGCGATCGCTCTATCCGGACGACTTTCAAGACTTAGCCATCAAGCTCGGTAAACCACTACATCCACCCGGAAAAGATATTCGCTGTGTCATCTCTGTAGGAATGCTCACAGAAGGCTGGGATTGTCGAACAGTCACCCATGTGATGGGAATTCGCCCCTTCATGTCGCAATTGCTGTGTGAACAGGTGGTTGGTCGTGCTTTACGTCGTCGGGAATATGAATTGCAGGATGATGGAAAATTTGCTGAAGAAACCTCGAAAATTTTTGGTGTTCCCTTTGAGGTGATTCCTTTCAAAGCAAACCCCCAAGGGAAAAAACGAAAACCCGAAAAACGTCGCCATATTTATGCTGTGCCAGGTAAATCTCAATATCGAATTGAGTTTCCTAGAGTCGAAGGCTATACCCAAAGCGTTAAAAGTCGAGTCACTGTCGATTGGGAGGCGATCGCCCCGCTCAAGATTGACCCCCACAAAATACCGCCTGAAGTCCAGATGAAAGCAGCAGTGGTGAATAATCAAGGCCGACCAACCATCAAAAGCCCGGTGATCTCACAACCCTGGACTTAAATCCCTATCGCAAAGGAAAACGACAACAGCAGCTCGTTTTTGAATTAGCCAAGTCTCTCACCCATACCTATTGCCGCCCCGATAATCCAGACTGCGAAGCCCCAGCCCATGTGTTATTTCCTCAGCTCTATCGCATCTGTGATCACTACCTCCAGGAAAAAGTAACTGCCATTAAACCTGCTGAAAAAATAGACGTTTGCCTATCCCCTTATTTTGGTTGGGTGATCGAAAATCTCAATGCCATGATTCGTCCTGATACTGATGAAGGAGAAACCCCAGAACTCCCAAAACTCGAAAGACATCGGGATAACGGTTCTACTGATGACGTTAATTTCTGGACAAGTAAGCCTGTTTACGATGTTGTGAAGTCCCACGTGAATAGCGTGGTGGCAGATACCAGTCAATGGGAACAGGCTACAGCTTACATTATTGATAATCACCCAATCACCGAAGCCTTTGTCAAAAATGATCACCTTGGGCTAAGTATTCCGTACTTCTATAACAATTCAGAGCGGGATTATTACCCAGACTTCATCATTCGACTTAATACCCCAAAAACCCAGCATTTAATTCTCGAAACTAAAGGTTATGTTTACGAAGGAACTGAAGAAAAGGCCGCCGCTGCCCAACGCTGGGTGAAAGCAGTTAATGCTGATGGTCGCTTTGGTCAGTGGCAATATCAAATGTTTAACCTGAATCAGGTTCGGGAAGGGCTTGATCAAATTCAAGCTGAACTAAAAATTTAGGCGATCACCCTCATGGGATCAGAGGGCGCATTTAAACAGAAAGTATCGGTTATAGAAAAAATATCGTCTGAAAGCGTTACATAGAAGGTGTTTTGAGGATCGACCTTTTTCGGGCATTTTAACGAAAAAATAAGGGTTATAGGCGATCGCCAATGGAATACTCAGTCCACAAAACAGAATGACTCCCAAAACTGAACAGCGATTGCCCCAGCTCCCTACCCCCACGTGAGTTTTGGATGAGAAAGATGGCTGACAATAGGCTACAAGCCTTATAGATCAAATACATTCGGGAATGTTATCAGACTCGCGATGCGTGTTTTTACACCCCTACAAGTGATTTTTTTGAAGTATGGCAGCCCCAAATCCCTCAGTATGACTGACGAAAAAACCTCCATGGCAGTCAGGGCAATACTTCCAAGAATTGGCTTAACCCGAACTGACGTTAAATATCCAACTCAAATTGGCCAGTTACCTGGAACAAGGGTAACGAAATTTCCCCCATGGTACGATCCCCCTCATTTCTGATTGTGACGATGCCGGCACCTTCAAGCGTATGCTTTTCTAACGGAGAAAGTGTTAGCTGTATCCGCCCTGCGATCGCTTTTTGAGCAGCCACGACATAGGTTCCAGGGGCTGGCTGTCCTTCGCCAGGGAATTTCAACAAAAGTCCGCCGCTCTGTGGCCCCTCGGAGTCAACCAATTCAAGGTCGAGCTGAAGCGGCCTACGTCCACGGATGACCACCTGCGTGTCCATGTTCTGCAACACTTCATCGCCGCTCCGGAACTGAAGCTGACCCTCGCCTGATGGTTTTGTGGGGGGGTCTGGAGGGTCGGTGGCATCGAGTATGGTATCAAGTTCGGAACTAACTGAGGACTCCCCGAGATCAATTGAAGGGCCATCTTCCCAGGCTGCACGCACAATAGCCTGGACATTGACGTTGCGGTCTTGGGTCACCCCCCTAGGCGAAGGCACCTGGGCGACTCCGGGGAAACTGAACGTCATCTCCAGGTGCTGGGGTCCCCAACTATTGATCACGCCACCTCCACCGGAGCGGATGAAGATCTGATCTGGCCATCCATCACCATCAAAGTCGAGTTGTGGCCCATAGAATGCTGCCCTCATTTCGTCGTAGTTATTGAGGCCCTCATCGTTGCTCCCACGGATGGTAAAGCCACCTTGACGCATTAGGAACGAGCCAGTGAGGCCGAGATTATTGATTTGGATGCCTATGGCGTCTGGATTCTTATCCCTGATGAACAGGACTTGTATGTCCCTCGTCTCCGACTTGTTCACCTCCCCGTTAACGTCTATGGTCATGGTTGCTGGCACATCTATAACGGTTCCATACCCATACGTACGAACCTCCCGGGCGACAGTTACGGATGTAGAGGTGATTGTGACCAGAATCGAACAAAATATGGTGGAGACAGTTAAATGGTTTCGAATGCGTGTCATGCTTCAAAAATATTTCGTCTAACATGAGTTCGGTAAAAGGGGGGTTGGATTTAACCCATTTACTTTTCCCATGTCTAGTCTAGGGGAGTTTTTTCTGTAATGTGGAGACTTTTGTCCAACCGTTTGTTTTTAAGTAACGTGAGTTCAGCTTAACCCGAACTCACGTTACCCCCGATTTTCCTGCCGAGCCAAAGCCTGTTCAATGAAATGCGGATTATCCCAAAGCTGATCGAGGAAATTGGCGATCGCCAGTGGCATGACCTATGAAATGAAGCCCAGCAGTAAAATTTAGCTTAAGGCCATCGGGTTGTGGTGGATGGTCTGCTAACCGCCTAACTCACTTGTCCACTTTTTTAGGACAAGGTCAGTTTTAAAAACGAAGGTTTATGAAACAGCAAACCCTTTTATAGCAAAGGTTTTAGCCTCGTCAAAATTTCTTAGGGTGCAATATTTCCTTTCTATGGCGTGACCCCTAAATGGATAAACTAGAACTGAATACAGAGATGTTTGCAGAATATCCCCAAAAGTCTGCCACGTAAGCATTTTACGCTGTACCTGCAGTATATGTGAAACTTTTACTGGTTTCTAGCAGTCATTAAAAAAACACGCGACTTGCACTCTGTATTTAAACCAAATGTCCCAGATATACTTTAGATATAGATAAAATTACAGGCATTGAGTCTTTCAATTATGAAAATAATTTCTAATTCAATTTCATTTGCATTCATCGCAATATCAGCTGTTACTGCAATTCCGACTATCGCCGAGGATATCAATACTAATGATCGACTTTTTTACCGTCAGCTTTCTTGCCAAGCCTCTAGACAGACAGCCATAGTTTTAGTGAACCAATTACAAAAACAGGGTTTATCATCGCTAGAGATCAATAAAATTATTGTCGATGCTCTTGGTCCTAATGGCCTAACGCCAGGAGGACCCCGATGGGAGTGCTGTGAAGCTTGTGTGGAGAATGATTTGCCCAATAGTTCTGCTGCCTGCCAATGTTGTGATGGCTTGGGAGACGGATTGTTGGATGATGACTTTTTAAAACCACCAATTAGGACTAGAGGGGGCATTTAAACCAAAACGGGGTCACGCCATAAAACGGAAAAAATCGTACGCTAAGGACCAGAGGACGCATTTAAACAGAAAGTATCGGTTACAGAAAAAATATCGCCTGAAAGCGTTACATAGAAGGGGTTTTGAGGATCGACCTTTTTAGGCCATTTTAACGAAAGAATAGGGGTTCTAGGGGTTACGTCATAAAAGGGAACATATTGCACGCTAAGAAGGTGTAACTAATTGCCCTATAGTCTGAAATTCTTTCGAGTCGCCTGAATAGGCGATCGCCTCCGCCAAAACCTTTTATGCCTTAGGAAATAGCTCCGGGGGATCCTCGAAATACGCCGTTTTTACAATATGGACAGGGCTTGCTCCAAAGTTCATCATAAATATCAACGATTTGCCCTGATTGACAATGGGGACAAATATCAATCGGGTTGCAATTATCAAACAAGAACTCATGGCCACAACTCAAGCAAAAGTAGGGAATATCGTTGCCAATACACCGCTTTAAACGTTTATGATCGGGATGATAGGCATATTCCTTTTTCCCTTCAGCGTTGATGTAATAAGGATTACCGTCAGACCATGCTGTTATTTCCGTACTGCAGTGATCGCAACGAAAGATGATTGATGCAGCCATAGAAGCCTCGAATTAGTTGAAGTGTTGGATAGGAAAGCTGGCGGGCAGCTACGCTGTCCCCGAAGAATGTACCGCGACTACTGAACCTTTTCTTCGATCCAACCACGCACCAAATCTGCCATGGTTTTCCCCTCTGCTACAGACTTAAGCTTTAGCTGACGATGTAAGGACTCAGGCACATCAATAGTTAAGCGCTTCATTTTTTCTACCGACGTCGGTTCCTGAACCCGTTCCTGCACCCAAGTATCTACTGCTGAGTTTGTCGAATTATTCTCCGAGGGTTTACGGGGAATCCCAGAACGCTTAGGCATAATTCAAAATCTCCTTGACTAACAATCGGATCTCATTGGCTGCTTTTCCAGTCGGATCAACTTCCTGAACCACTGAACCACTGGAGGCACTATCCGCAAAACTTACCCGTTGACAAACGTGGGTCTTCAGAACAGGAATCCCATACTCTGCAAGGGCTTGATTCACTTCACGACCGATAGACGTATTTACGATTTTACGATTAACCACAAATACGCCTTTAAGATTTTCCTTGTACACAGAAGCTTCTTGAAGTAATTTAACTGTTTCCTCTGCTGCCCAAACATCATAGGGAGAGGGCTGAACGGGAATCAAAATAAGATCCGCGCAAATAATGCCACTCCTCGCCAGCTCAGATACCCTTGGTGGCCCATCAATAACGATGTGGTTATAGTCTGCTGTGAACTTAGAAATATCCCGATGAATGGTTGGGCGATCCATGCCTACCACAGGAAAAGGTGGTTCCGATTCTCGGATAGCGGCCCAATCCCTAGAGCTGCCTTGGGGGTCGGTATCGATTAACAATGTTTTTCTTTGCTTCGCCAATTCAAAAGCAACATGAACACTGAGAGTTGATTTACCCACCCCTCCTTTTTGATTTTGCACACTAATAATCATCGTGTTTACAGAAATGCTGAAATACAGAAGTGCGATTTTACTGGCTATTGTAGAGCATGATTTCTTTAAATGCGGAAATCTTTAAATACAGAAATAAAGGAATAATTTATGACGTACAACGATTGGCGATCGCCAAAGGTTATTTTTTGGCGCACAAAAACCGTGGCCATAGTCCTCTGGTTTGAGGTCGGGGGACAGGAAATAAGGAGTCGTCCGCGTAGATGCGCCGATGACGGTTGTCTTTGATTATTTGAAAAGCCGCATACTGCCGCTTTACCTGTCCCCATTCAGGTTATTGCCTTGTAATCGCCCACTGCCCACCCCACCAAATCCAAGTGACCCAGATAGTCCTGTTCCCAAAGGTTACTTACCGCCAACGGGACAGTTACTTGTTAAACCCACCAAGGTTACTGGTCAGTATAGGCGGAGCGACAGGCTAGAAATAAGGATGTCGCTGATCGCTCCGTAACTACGCTTCCTTTGCCGCGAAAAGGCATTTTAGCAACACCAGTCCGCCGGAGTCCGTTAGCCCGTGTTTATTAACGTTGGCCTCCTACGTCGGCGATCGTTGGCTGTCGGGCAGTTTTTATACGTTGGGGCCTAAGCAAGCTACGTCCCTATCCCGGCGTTTGTGGCGTGCTTTTTTTGTTTCTTGGGCGGCACGTCGCTAGAAGAAAGAGAGAGGGGTGGGTTGGAGGGGTAGGGGCGCGCGCAGCGTGTTTTTTTTGTCCTCTTGTGGGTTGTTCGGTTGTAGTCTGGCCTGGGGGCTGTTGGTTTGTGCCGTTGCCCCCTGCCGCTCGTGGGGCTTGCGCCCCTGCGGGTTTAGATCAGAGTTAGCTGTTTTTGTTCTGCCCAGCTCGGCACTTGGCTACCGTCGAGAGGGTAGATTGTCACCTTTAGCCCTCTTTTGATTGCATAGGCGATCGTTCCCCATGTGCCGCTACCGTGGCCGCTGAAAGGTTTTGTAGGGGTGCAGGTTTCCGGGCAGGGTTTATTCGGGAAGGCAATTAATGCTGTGGCATCGTTTATCATCCGCTGACTTCTAGCGGCGAACTGCCATCTTTCCCGGCCTTCCACATGGTAGATGGTGAGGTCTGTTTTTTCTGCGTAGTGTTCTGCTACTAGGGCGTCTAATCCTTTAGCGTCTCCCACCCCGACCGCTGGAGGGTTTGCGGGGAGGAGGTTTAGCACTTGTTTGGTCTCCTGTGGTGTGAGTTTTCTAGGGCCGCTGAATGCGAGCATAGCTTGTTCTCTCTCTTTACTAGCTACCTCTATATTTTACCTTGTTAACTAGGTGTATTGCCTGCTTTATACATCAGTTTTTCTTATGGGTTATTTGAGTGTTTTTGCTTGTTAACAAGGTGGTTTGCGGCTATAATAGAAGCAGGCAAGGAGGGAGCTTCCACCTTCCCCCCAAGCCCTAACAACCACAACTAATTCGAGGTTAGTTATGACTGCTTTAGATATTTTACGGCAGCTATCGGAGATGGCTGACCGGACGGCCTATAACACGACGATTGGCCGCTACCAATTCGAGACTAGAGACGAAGAACTTCCGGCAGGGGTTCGGGTTTGCTGGAATACCCGTTACCGTTTCAGCTTTACCGCTGTTACTCCTGGCTATGGTGAGATTTGCGCTGAGTCTGATATGGAGTTTTCCCAGCCCCTCACCAACGCAGACATCGAGAATGAATGGCGTGACCTTGCCTATGGTTGCAGTTATTTTGAGGCGCACAGTTTAGAGATTAAATATCCCTGCTGTGACCTGTTTCCTTCTGACTGGTTGCCTTACTAGGGGAGGGATTAGTGATGCTTTATTTCGTCCATGATGCTCAGGGCGGCCACTTGACCACAGCCCCCCACCCCGCTGATTTTGCCGAGCCTGTTGTGATTATCCGACGCGGCGATCGCCCGGCTATTGTTGACCACGGGAAAGCAGTGATCGCTCTTTTTAAGCAACATCCCAAAAGCACGGCATTTATCCCCTTAGAGGATCTGCCCTTTTAGTTCATTGGGGGCACTGTCCCCCCACCGCTTCAATTTTTCAAGAATTTTAGGAATTTAAAAATTATGTTGACTCTAACCGATACCCCTCGGATCTATGTCGCTTGCCTTGCGGCCTACAACAACGGTTTTTTACATGGTGCTTGGATTGATGCTGACCAAGACGCCGAAGACATCCGCAAAGAAGTGCGAGAAATGCTCAAGACTTCTCCCGCTTGGAAAATTGGCGACATTTGCGAGGAATGGGCGATTCATGATTATGAAGGTTTCGAGGGCATTCGCCTTAGCGAGTGGGAAAGCTTTGAAACTGTATCAGCCCTAGCCCAGGCAATCGCCGAACATGGGGAAGCCTTTGCCGCTTATTACAGCACCGTCACCTATGGCGACTCTGTAGCCGATACTGTCGCCCGGTTTGAGGAAGACTATCGCGGCACCTATGACAGCGAAAAAGATTTTGTCATGGAGTGCCTAGACGAACGCGAAACCCTTGACGCTTGGGAAGCAGCAGGAATGAACTTGGGCTATATCGACTTTGAAGCGATTGCCCGTGATTGGTTCATCAATGATTATTTTTCGGTAAAAGCACCCAACCATCAAATTTACGTTTTCGCTTGCCAGTAATCACCCCAAAGCCCAGCCCCCACCTTTGGGGGCAGCACCCTCGACACATTTACAGGAAATAAAACCATGAAATATCAAGACTGGCTCGATTTATTAGAAACCCTTGAAACCGCAAACAAGCAACTATCACCCCTGGCTTTAGACGTGGAAGCCACCATTGATTCTGAAATTCTCAAGCTAATTTTTGTTTCCCCCAGTGGCGATCGCCGGACAGATTATTTTCCAGCCTGTGAAGCTATGGCGATCGCCCAGGAGATTGCCAACGGTGAACTATTTAAAATCATCTGGAATTTTATGGAGTACGCCGCACTCCCACGGGAACAGACCCAAGCGCACCTAGACGAACTCCGGGCCGAGGACGAACCCAACCGAGCCTGTGACGAAGCCTATTTTATGGCGCACAAATAATCCCCCCAAAGCCTAGCCCCTACCTTGGGGGCACTATCCCAAACATTTACTTTTCAGGAAAAATCATGAACACTTTATTTGAAATCACCGCAGACATTCGCCTACTCGAAGAACTTCTGGACAATGCCGACGACCAAAACCAAGAACAGACGATCCTTAATTTCCTTGCAGACTCCCAAGCTGACTTGAAGACCAAGGTTGATAACTATGTGGAGCTAATCCAGGAGCTACAAGCGAGAGCGATCGCCCGCAAAGACCGAGCCAAGCAAATCCAGGAACTGGCCCGCAATGATGAAAGCAAAGCCAAACGCCTCAAGACTTTACTGCAAACCCACCTGCAATCCCTCGACATCAAACGCCTGGACACAGAACGGCATCGCGTGACCATTGCCAAAAACGGTGGAAAAGCGCCTCTGATTTTACGGGAAGATCTCAATGTGGAAGACCTACCCCAACAATTCCAAAAAGTCACCATCGAACCCGACACCACCGCAATCCGTGAGGCCATTGAAGCAGGCGACGAGGCAGCCCAGGCGATCGCCCACCTTGGCGAACGAGGTCAGTCCATTCGTATCAAATAACGTGCCGTAAACTTAGCCCTCCTCAGTGGAGGGCATGACAAATCCCATGAACAAACCCAACGCTAAAGCCATGGCCCAGGAGCTTATCAAACTCCGCAACTACATCGAGCAGCACTATTCCCGCACCTGGAATGTAGAACAAGCCCTTGGTAAACCTGGCACCACTCGACTCTACAAACTTTTTGAACAAGCAGAAGAAATTTTATTGGAAGAATAAATACTATGACCACCATCACAACCCCTCACACCCAACGCCCCAGTAGCATCGGTGAATGGACATTGAAACAAACCATTGAAACATTATCCCGCCCTATTCCCGACGCTCTCCTTGGCACAAAAGACCGGAATATTACCTATCTCCCCTGGCACAATGCCGTGAAGATTTTGGACAAGTATTGCCCTGGCTGGACGTGGGAAATTGTGAAGATGGAAACCACAGGCGATCGCCTTTTCCTTACAGGACGGTTAACCCTCACTGTGGCCGAGGGAAACATATACCGCGAAGCCACTGGCACCGAAACCCTAAAACTGGTGAAGCGCACCGGAGAAGTTGTTGAACACCCCTATGGCGATCCGTCGAGTAACGCTGAATCCATGGCCTTCCGGCGAGCCTGTGCCAAGTTTGGTTTAGGACTATACCTCTACCAATAACGATAAAATTCGACCTGGGTAAGTCATCAAACTGCCTGTCCCCACTCACACAGGTAAAACATGGACACACATGAGCACAAGCAACTAGCGGATATCCTATCTGGCTATTTTCAAGCCCTCGACTTCTGCACTATCGATGACCCAGACTTTTGGGAGGATACCGACATCTCTCAGGAAGACTACAAAGGCTATGACTCTGCCATGAAGTTTGAAGCCACTACCCTATGCGAAAAGTTCTACAAAGATAATCATCCCCACCTGAACACATTAGACAAAGAGCAATTACGCCGCATTGGTAATGATCTATATTTCACAATCCAAGGCCATGGCGTTGGCTTCTGGGAAAAAGACAGAGGCTATTCCCACGGTGATATTTTTGACGCCTGGGTAACAACCCATTTTCCCAAAGGCAGAGATACAGAATACCTCTCTGATGATGGACATCTCTGCTCGATAGCAGGTGACGCCATCGAATATTTATGAGCACCTTACAAAAATCTGACCTGGGCACAACCTTAAGCTAAAGCGCCCAGTTTCCCCTTGATACAAGCGATATGGACACAAGCACAGCTAAAGCCCTCGGCCACGAGTTTACTCGCACCGCTCTCACTGAACTCAGCCTAGATGATGACCCCACAGCATTTAAGCGGTTTATCCTTGACCACCAAGCAACCCCCCAAATTCGTAACGCCCCACCCCCAATCAAACAAGCATTCAAGGAAGGCATTCTCGAAGCAATGCTTGAAATTGCATTGGCAGAACACCAAGACATTTGTGGTGCATGATCCCCGTAGCAGCATTTAGCTCTTTTTGGGCCACTCATTCACTCTGCTAAACAGTAGAATAGACTTGTTAACTAGAGGAAAGGCCATGTCAAAACTAAACACTCTCCCTAAAAAATTTCAGGAAGTAGCCCGTGCAAAATATGGCGACCTCAAAAAAAATGAAGAAATGCACCCTTCTGTTTTTGGCGTCAGATTGCCCGTGGACATTGCTGAAAAGCTACTGAAAGAAGATGGCAGCAAAAATACTCCCTTACTCAGGAGCATCCTCATTGAAGTCATTCGCAATCAACCAGAGCTCTTTGCGGCGATCCAAGCGAAAGTTGCCAAGCTTGAAACGAAGTAATGAATTGAAATATTCGTCGCTAGTAGTTGCAAGCCTACACTAGCTTTGAGTATAAATATTAAAAGACCCTCGTCTCCATATGTTTTGCGGCATTGAGACAAGGGCAATAAAACTTATATAGATACTAGATACTAAATAGATACTAACATGAACAATATTTCTTGTGCATCCCCCACGTCTGAAAAATTCTATAAACTGACCGAATCTGAATATCGAGCCGCCCTCCAACTCAAGCCCGCCGAACGCGATTTACTCTTTTATCTCCGTGTCCGTGATCCCTTTGGCGATGGCCTAGAAATCAACGTTGCTGAAATTGCCGAAGAACTAGGGCGACACCGCGCCACAATTAACAGCGCCCTCAATGTCCTCAGAAAACAGGGCTGGTTAGAACATGGCTTCAAAACCGTCAGGACGATCGCTCTCAAAACCAAAGAGGCGATCGCCGAAGCCGTTCAATCAGTGCAAGAGGCCATCACCCCAACCTCCAATCTAAAAACAAATCCCCCAGAAGACCCAAAAAATTTTACGCAAATTCCCACGCGACAAATAAAGTCTCAGGACGACAACTGTCGCGTACAGACGACAAATGAAGTCTCCACACAACAAGCGAAGTCTCCACACAACAATCAATCGCTGAAACCCAATGATTGCAATGCTTCTGAACCTCCTAAGACTTATAAAGACTATATAGACCTTATTCAGACTCTTCCAGAAAAAGAGAGAGAGAAATTTTTGAAATTTTGTGAAAAGAGAGCATCTGCACTACCCCGACCTGTCCAAATGATTGACAAGTGGATTGCAGCTAATTTCGATTGGTTGAAAAACCAGTTCTACAAGACCACTGCTAAAAAGGCATCAGAACCACAGGCTGAAGCACAGAAAAAACCAAATTTAACCCAAGAACAAGACGGTATCGTCAGGGATCTAGTTGCCCGGGGCGAAATAGTAAAAGTGTACTATTCAGAATCACACCATGGTTGGTATGTCCTTTGGAAAGATAACTCTGTGCAGGAAATCCACCGGGCACTCGCTTGGTATCAAAGCCGTGAATCAGGGGCGATCGCCAAGGGTTTTCAGAGCATCAAGGAAATTCTCAAAAAGAAACAAGCCCAAGCCCTAGAGGGGTTTGGCAAAAACAAGCCAAATCGGTCAGCACAAGACAAATCCGATGGTGGAGGGGGAGATGACTGGCCGGAACTTCAATTTTGATGAATGGGTAATGGGTTGCATCCACCATCCCCGACGGTTCCCCCAAGTCAAAATCCACCGGATAGTTGCATTTAATCTGAGCCCACACGATTATGATTGCGGGCCGCTACACCTAGAGGAAATCAAGCAGGAATTAGGCGACGTCTAATCCTCAGTCTCCAATTCATTTATTGGGTCAGATGTTTTCTGAGGCAGTCAAATCTTGTACCTGGTTGCTCTTAGTGTTGATTTTCGGATATTTGTGTACCTATAATACCTCCGTATCTTTTGTATACGCCTATACATATTCTTTACGGAGGTTCCCTTTTTTTCAGGGTGCATAGACATGGGTGAAGAAAGATTTGAGCAATGGCTAAAATCCCTCCCACCAGAACCTGGGACACCATTGCTCGACTACTTGAACAACCTACAACAATGCTCAGACACTGCGAACTCTTCGGCGGCATTGGGGGCTTCTCCCATGCAATCGCCAAATACTATTCCAAGGAGATCCAAACCACCGCTTACTGCGATATCGACGAGGACGCGATCGCTGTCTATTCTCGACGGTTCCCCCAGGTCAAAATCCACCGGGACATCAGAACCTACTACCCCCAACAACAAGAATTTGACCTCATCACCTGCGGCTTCCCCTGCACGGGAACGTCCCACGCAGGCAGCAAAACCGGACTCCATCACCCGGAATCAGGACTCTGGCGAGAAGGATTACGGGTTTTTTTGCATATCCCCCCGAAAAGGTATATTCCAGAATAAGAAACCTCAATATCAGTCCGTTGTCTGAGCAACCTGAGTGCCCTTGAGATAGCGATATATACTGGCTTTCGAGAGTTTATACTCCTCCATGAGAGTCTTCACAAGAACACCTTGCTGCCGTTTTAGTCGTAGCTCTGAACATTCTTGGTCAGTTAAGCGCTTTTGCCGACCCAACTGAACACCACGGGCCTTAGCATTGCGAATGCCATCCATTTGGCGCTCTGCGCGGATTTCCGTTTCAAACTGAGCGATGGCTGCCAACATATTGAACAATAATCTTCCAGTCGCATCACCCGTGTGAATATTCTGGTCAAGAACCTGGAGAGCAACCTGCTTTTCTTCCAACTGTGCAGCGATCTGACAGAGGTGCAGCGTGGAACGAGCTAAACGGTCTAGGCGGGTCACCACCAGAGTATCCCCTTCGCGCACATACTCAAGACAAGCCTGTAAGCGGACTCGCTTGGTGGAAGAGCCACTTTGCTTTTCCTGGAAGAGCTTATTGCAATGACTCAACTTCTCAAGTTGAACATCGAGACTTTGCCCAACAGAACTGACTCTGGCATAACCAATAATGGCCATCAATCGCCTCTACAGTTATCAAAAAGCCCAAGACCTTTCGAGAGTTTGATAAAGAGACATGAAATGAGACTATGAAAATAGTAGGTCTCAGAAGGTACACCTTCTGAGAGCATGATAAACGATAAAGGAGCCTTAGGCGACAACTGTAAATATATGTCAGCCCAGATACTCGCTTCTAATGCAAAACGTCTGCAAATATTAGGCAATGATGAGATTGATGAGCTGTATGGACTGCCCCGTTTTACCGCTGAAGAGCAGAGGAAGTACTTCGAGCTATCGCCTCTAGAACAAGCAGCAATTGAGCAACTACACAGCCTCAAATCCCGAATATACAGCATTCTACAGCTAGGATATTTTAAAGCTCGCCACCTCTTTTTTGTCTTCAACTTTGCGGAGATCGCTGGGGATGCTACGCATATCCAGGAGCGTTATTTCCCGGAATTCACACTGACTGAATTCGAACCCACCAAAGTCACAAGACTCAAACAGCAGCGTCTGATTCTGGAGCTATGCAACTATCGCCTTTGTAGCGAGGCAGAACGCATCCTACTGAAAAATAAGGCCCAGCAGGCTGTCAGGGTTTGTGGAAGGCCCTTCTATATTTTTCGTGAGCTGATGCATCTGCTGGAGGAGCAGCATATTGTTGCGCCTGGCTATAGTTATCTGCAGGATGTTGTCGGCCATGCCCTCACCTATGAACAAAATCGCTTGATGGCGATCACCCAAACACATCTAGACGAGGATGATATCAAAGCCTTAAATCGCTTGATGGAGAATGAAGCTGGCTTATATGAGATCACCCAACTGAAGCGAGAACCCAAGGATTTTGGTCTCACTGAGGTGAAGCGGGAAATTAGTCGGAGTGAGAAAATCCAACTCCTTTATCATCGCGCCAAAACGATATTACCTGAGCTGGCGATCTCCGAAGAAAGTATCAAGTATTATGCTTCGCTGGTGACTTACTATTCTGTCTACCGTCTCAAACAACTTACTGAAGGCATGGTGCATGTGTATTTACTATGCTTTGTGTATCATCGCTACCAGCGAGCCCACGATAATCTCATCAATAGCTATATATACAAGCTCAAGCGTTATGTTGAAGACGGCAAGGCCGCAGCCAAACAGCAAGTATATGAGCATCAAATTGGGAATAATCAGGATCTGCAAAAAGCTGGTCGAGTTTTAAAACTGTTCGTTGATGAGACTATCGTTGCAAGTACCACCTTTGAGGATGTTAGAGCGCAAGCTTTTGAGATCTTGGAACGGCAGAAATTGGCCTTTATCGCCGAGCATATTGCCACTGAGGCCAGCTTTGATGAGCTCGCGTTTCAGTGGGAGTATGTGGATAGCCTCGCTCACAAATTCAAGTGTAATCTGCGGCCGATATTGCAAACCATCGAGCTGGCCAGTACCCCCAGTCAAGCATCTATTCTTGAGGCTATTCAATTCTTGAAAACTGCTGCTCTAAAGGGGCGTCCTTTAAGCCAATATTCTGAAGAGTCCTTTCCAATGCAGTGCATCCCAGAATCCAGCAAGCAGTATCTCTACACTTCAGGGGCAGAGGGGAATAACCTTCTGCGAGATCGCTATGAATTTTTGGTTTATCGCTTGCTGCGTAATGGCTTAGACTCTGGCGATATTTTCTGTCATGACAGTGTCCGTTTCCGCAGCTTTGAGGATGACCTGATTAGTAGAGAGCAGTGGCAGGCAAAAGATGAGTGGATTTCAGCAACGGAGCTACCGCTCCTCAAACAACCTATCCAAAAACATTTAGCGGAACTTGAGGAAAAATTAGAATCTCGCTTAGCTGAAGTCAATCAACGTCTGAGTAGTGGTGAAAATCCCCATTTTGAGATTAAAAAGTTAGGCTCCTCTCCCGAGTGGACATTACACTCACCAAGTCTGCCAGAGTCGATTAATCACCCCCTCTTCAGTACGCTTAAGCAGGTAGATCTTAGTAGTGTTCTACACTTCGTCAACCAGCACTGTCATTATGCTGCGGCCTTTGAACATCGCTTAGCTCGCTATGGGAAGCAAAAGTTGGATGACTCTGTGTCCACTGCTTGTTTAATCGCCTGGGGCACCAATATGGGTTTAGGCCGTATGGGTGATACTTCCGATATTGGCTACCATATTTTGAGCAATGCATCGGATAATTTCTTTCGTCCAGAAACCCTGAGAAAGGCCAATGATATTGTTAGTAATGCCATTGCTGAGCTCCCTATTTTTCGGCACTATAATATCGATGATGCTCTTCACTCCAGTAGTGATGGGCAGAAGTTTGACAGCCAGATTCAGACGATTAATGCCCGTCATTCCCCCAAGTATTTTGGCCTGAAGAAGGGGATTGTCTCTTACACCTTGGTTGCCAACCATATACCGATCAATGCCAAAATAATCGGCGCAAATGAGCATGAGAGCCATTATGTGTTTGACCTCCTTTTCAATAACACGACGGAGGTTCAGCCCACTATCCATTCCACGGATACCCATGGCACTAACCAAGTAAATTTTGCCATCTTGCACCTATTCAACTACCAATTCGCTCCCCGTTATCGCGACATTCATAGCAAGGTTAACAATGCTCTTTATGGGTTTCAGCATCCCAGTCAATATGGAGATGTTTTACTCAAGCCAATCCGCAAGCTTAAGCCCCAACTTGTTGTAGATGAGTGGGATAATATTCAACGGATTATGGTTTCTTTGGCCCTTAAGACTACGACTCAAAGCATTATTGTCAGTAAGTTGAGTGCCTATGCCCGCCGGAATAAGACGCGTCAGGCTTTATGGGAATATGACAACATCATCAAAAGTCTATATTTCCTCGACTATATTGATTCAGTCCCTCTGCGTCAGCATGTTCAACGGGCATTGAACCGTGGGGAGAGCTACCACCAATTACGTAGGGCCGTTTCCTATGCTAATTTTGGCAAGCTCCGCTTCAAAACTGAATATGAGCAGCAAATATGGGGTGATTGCGCTCGCTTATTAACCAACTGCGTGATTTATTACAATGCTTTTATTCTTTCTCGCCTCCTGAACCATTGCGAGCTCCTCGGTGACTCATCCAGAATTGCTCAGCTTAGTCTGGTTTCGCCTGTAGCCTGGCAGCATGTGAACTTTTATGGTCGCTATGAGTTCAATAGAAGCCCTGAAAGCATTGATATAGAAGCTATCCTTCAACAATTGATATAGCTTCCAATTCCCTCAGATGAGTGAGCCTTTTTTCTGGAATATACCTTTTCGGGGGGATATGCAAAAAACCCCATTACGCATTATGTGCCAAGTCCGACCGCAATATTTCATCTGGGAGCAACCTCTGGGAATTATCCACCGAGGTCTTCGAGCAATTCTTGGAGCATGCAGAATGGCGGGATACCAAACGGAATGGTTTACAGTCGCTGCTAGCGAATTCGGAGCCAGTCACCAGAGGGAAAGGATTTTTGTCATTGCCTACCTTAACAACGGGCAACGGCACAACCCGCAACGCTGGAAAAACGAAGCTCGAAGACAAGCTGAAAAAATTAGGGATTGTACCCCCTGGCTATCAGTTAAGTCCGGAAGCGATGGCGATGTACATGGGTTTTCCGTGGGCACTGTTCGCACCCATCACTGGACAGAGATTCACAGAGATTTCTGGACTGTTCCCAATGGGCTACGAGGGCGTAATGATGCCCGAAGACTTGCTGGCAAAAGCGTCACACCACCCCAAGCCGCGATGCCACTCCACTTCGTCCACTGGCACTATCAGCAGAAAACGGGGCAGACCCAAGGGTAAAGCCTCTGGTTGTCTAATTCCCTTTACTGAAACCCGCTATGGCAAAACCTATCCCACGGTTCAAGGGGAACGGGTCCCTAAAGACCTTGCATTTGATTATCCCCATCACTACCGCTGGTATTACCAATGGCGACAATGGGATGAACATGCTGAAAGGTGGTCTACCCAGTCAAAGCGCATCCATGCAAGTCAAGTCAATATTCTGCGCCAACTTATCCAAGCTCGACAAGGTGTGCAACGCATTTTAGACTTCATCCATAAAGGCAAGCTCTACCCAAATGTGGTGTAAGACAAAATTCACTGGGAAAAAGCCCATTCCAGGATGGGAGAAGTAGTGGACTTTGGTGTAAGACAAAATTCCCTATGGGCTTCCATCAGCCTTCTATTGTCTAGTTTGGTGTAAGACAAAAATCAATTCCATAGATTCAAGTGCTCAATCTGCGGAAAAATCTAAAGATTTCCGTAATTTGTGCTGGAAATAGTTGATTTTCCATCCATAGAGCATATATAAGGCAGCATCGAGTTGCAGAAATGATCATGGAATTTTCTACCCAACACTGGGCGAGTCACCGTAGAGGCGCGCGGAAACGTCAGCTCATTCTGGAATATCTCCAGGAAAATCCAGAGGCCACAGTCGCAGAACTGGCGGAATTCTGCAATCTTTCCGTCTGGCAAGTCCGTAGGCACCTCGCTACCCTCCGTCGAGAAGGTGGAATTTCCGTCGCCTAGTCCAGAAAAAATTTTTTCCCTAGAACCCATATATATGGCTTGGGAAAACAAATTGATTTTTTGAAAGGGTGCATATAAAATTCCGCATCTTTTTAGATGGAACGGTATAGACCATGGAAAAAGTTGTTTTTGGAAATTCCACGAAGGAGCTGGTGGAGCAACTAGGCCAGCAATTGGGCATTGGAAAAAGTAAGTTCTATGAGCTGAAGAAACAGTTGGGCCTGGAATTCCACAAGGACGATGAGGGAGTTTGGGTTGATGCTGACCAGCTTTCCATGCTGGAACAGGCAGTGAAAGGCCAGGCTCATATCGTGGTGGCGGACTCTGCGGAAATGGAACGGCACGCGGAAGAAATTCAGGCGGAAACGGTTTCCATGGAAAACGAGGGCTATGCGGAGTTGATTCGCTCTTCCCAGGAATTAGCAGCAGGGATGGCGATCGCCCGGTATCAGTTGGCCAGTCAGATTGATGAAGATGAGTTGCCGGAGGATTTACGGGTAAAGGTGCAGGAGGCCAGGAGTCAGATGCTCCCAAAATCGAAGTCCCCAGAGGCGATCGCCAAGAAGCTGGTGCAGCTGGCCAAGAGTCAAATGTTCGCCGCCTAAAACGTGAACCCAAGAACAGTGGCTTAATTCAAGCGGTTCACCAGCAGGAACTGGAAAAACTACAAACCATCGTTTTATCTGGTTCGTCGGTCCTGATTCTGGGGGAGAGTGGGTCAGGCAAAACAACGGTGCTGGAACGCTTGATTGCTTTGGTGAGGAGTAACTTTCGGGAGGTGGCGATCGCTAGTTATGCCGGCAGCGGTAAGCCCCTGATTAGTTCAATTTGTGAGCAACTGAAATGTCCCACACTGGCCCCGAAATATGGTCGAGATGGGGAGATTGCTGGGGAACGGGAGATGTCTGTGGAGGAGATGAAAACAGAGGTGCTAGAGAATTGTGCGGGTTGTTTAGTCTGTGCGGATAATGCAGACCGTTGGCCGGCATCCCTTCGCTATTGGCTGGGTCTGATGCTGGAGAAAGGTGCTGTTCTCGCTTGTACGGCGATCGCCGATCCCCAGAAGGAAGTTTTTCTGAAGCTCTTGAAAGTAGAGCTGACAGCACCTTCAATCGACCAGATCCGCGATCTCATGTACCGGGAGGCGATCGCCCTGGATATGGATTTATCGCCCCAGACCTTTGCCAGACTGCAACAGCTTTCGGGCACTAATTTAATGTTGGCGAAGAAGGTGGTCAGGGAAGAATCTCTGGGTCTGACCAATGACACCGGTGGAGAACACCGAAACTATATCGACATTGCTCCCTTTGTGAATGCCATGCTCGCCGCTTTGGGGATTGTGCGGTTCATTGGCCTGGGGATGGGGGATCGCAGTCTTTATATCTTTGGTGGGATCGCCATGTTGGTGGGCATTAGTTTTAAGTACCTTGGCCGAGGCTTGGCTAAGCCAAAACGGAGGTTAGGGAAATGATGTTTTTTGTGAGCCATAAAATCACCACCCACTTTTGGAAGTTTGGCACTTTACTCCCTTTTGTAAGCCATAAATTCGGGGGGAGGTTACTGACATGATGAGTTTGACCCATGGGGCGATCTCTACCGCTGGTGCTGCTCTACTCCTGGGGACGGCTGATCCCACAGTCTTAGCTCTCGCGATTGTGGGCAGTCAAATTCCTGATCTGGATACGACTGCTAGTGTGCCGGGAAGAATTTTTTATCCTGTCGCTAACTGGATTGAACAACGGTATCCCCATAGAACCATCACCCATTGCCTTTGGTTATCCGTGGTCTTGGCGATCGCCGGATTACCCTTGGCCTATTCCCTCAATGATTGGAAACTAGGGTTAGCTTGCGGGCTAGGGCATTTACTTTCCTGTCTTGCGGATACTTGCACAAAGGAAGGTGTTGCCCTTTTCTATCCCAATCCTGACCGCTGTGTTTATGGCTCTAATCCCAATATCAGACTCTCAACAGGCAGTACAGCAGAGTATTGGGTCTTAGCCTTCTTTACTGGCCTAACGATTTTTGCGCTGAATCTCCAGTCGGCTGGGGGCATTATGGTGCAGTTTAATCGGCTTCTGGGGATGCCAGAGGGAGCGATGCAACTGTACAACCGCTATGGCAATAACCACCATGTTTATGTCCAGGTAAAGGGAGTCATGACCGGCGATCGCTCCCAGGTTGATGACCGCTTTTTTGTCGTCGGGCAGGATGGCAGTCGCCTTGTGGTTCAGGACGAAACCGGACTCTATCGGACGGAAGCTGAACTGATTATCAATCGCATTACGGCCAAGGTCGGGGAGCCAGCCACCATCACCACCCAGAGCCTTTATCTCAATGATGAGGATGTGTTTGCGGCATTAGCTCAGGTGTACCAGAGCAATCCTAACAATGCCATCTATGTTTCTGGGAACCTCACCATTGATGCACCGGAGGACATTATTAAGCTGTCTCCTCCTAATCAACTCCAGGCGATCGCCATTGGAGAAGGGGGTGCTGTCAGCTTGAACTATGCCCCCATTGAGCAGGTGGGGCAAGCTTTACAGGGTCAATATGCTGTGGGTTCCCTGCTGTTCAAACTGGTTTCCCCAGCACCGAGCTTGGAGTAGATTCGATGAATTTATGGCTTACAAAAACCATGATGAAGGTTTGCTTTACTTTTCCGACCACTCCCCAAAGAAAAGCCTTAAGGAATTTATGGCTGACAACGCTGATGGTGGAGTTTTGGCTCAGTGCCATTGGCGAAAGACACCGGCACTTTAATTATTTTTGGCTTACAAAAGCGGATTGACCTTACATCACATGAGTTATCTAAAGCGTCATTTAATTTCTCTAGGTCTAACTTTGCTGGGGCTTGGGTCTGTGGCGATCGCCGAGCCGGTTTTTACCATGGCCCAGAACAGCAGCATCTTTAATCAACCCATCAGTAGCAATACTGGACAACGACGCCTTCAGATTGAGCTGGCCATTAGCACCCCAGATGATCTCAAGGTAGATGAGGGGGATCTGGTCGGTAAGGGTGATGTGATTGCAGACCGGGCAAAGGAACGCAGTCGCTATGAGTTTGAGCAACAACAAACGGAGTTGGCGATCGCCCGCATTGAAGCTTCAGAACTGTTGCCGCCACCGGAGCCTCTACCCGTAGCTCCCATCAAACCGTTGCCAGAGGCGAACTTTGACGAAGAAGAAGCCCGGATTAGTACCGCTGAAATGAAGTATCGACAAGCCCAGCGGAACTATAATTCCGCCCTCAGCATTGATCCTTATATTTCTGCCCAGGCGGATGTGAACCTATACAAATCCAAAGTTGACCAAGCGAATCGCAAGGTGGAGTTATCCCAAAGAAAGGTTGATGCGATCGCCGCCCTCAAGAATCTCCCACCGGAGGTTGTTACCCACGAAGTTGAGAAACTAAAGCTGGTACAGAGTGAAGCGGAACAGGCTCTCGCAGAATACCAGTTCAAACAATCGGAATTTCAGAACGTGAAACAGCGTCGGGTGCTGCAACTGGAGGAACTCGCAGAAAAGGTAGATGGGGCACGCTCAGACCTGGAGCTTTCCCAAGCACAATTGCGGGAAGCGAGGAGTCAACGGGAATTTCAGGAGTATCAGCATTCCATCGAGGTGGCTCGCAGGGCCGAGGAAGCCAACCAAGCGGCGATCGCCTATGCCCGTCAGAAACAGGAGTATGCCCAACAGCTCCGGGATCGGGAATTTCAACTGGCCCAGCTCCGGGCAAAACTATCTGACATTAATGAAAAACTCACCGAATTAGCAGTGGTACGGAGTCCTTACAATGGCAAGATTACGCGGATTAAAACAGAGAAACAGACTGACAATACTTTGCGGGTTACTGTTAGCCTTGACCCCCTTAGCACCAGTACAAGCGAACCCAGTCCAGACAACCCCTTTATTCCTCGCCCAGAGTGATGCTGAAGATTATGAAGAGGATTGGGAAGAAGAGTGGGATGACGAATGGGGAGATGAAGAACTTCCTGAAGAAACGGCCCCCATTGAACTCGAAAAGAATCCCCTTGCCCCCCTTGGGAATGACCTGGATCAGCTGATTGAGCGGCAGATGGCGGATGATGTCTGGCAGCAAATGCTGGATGGTTTACCCTGTGGCGAGGCGACGGTGCAATGTATTAACCAGCTCCAGAATGAGGCTATTTTTTCCAGTCGTGTTCTCAGTGAGATTGATTACCGCATTGAGGAGGCAGAAAACAGAATTGCTGAAGCCCAAGCCCGTAACCAGAAGGCGATCGCCCTCGAAACTCTCTCCCCCGTTCTCCGCTATTACCTCCAAACAGATAGCGCCCAGTCCACGGTGGATATTAACAATGGTCAGCAATCCCGGCCTGGTCCCCTAGAGCGTTTAATCGGAGATATTGCTGCCCCCGTCCGGCTATTTAATAATGTCCTTTCCCTCATTGGGGTCAACCTTTTTGAGAATCAGTTTGGGGGGAATGCCCAAGCTCAATCACGGGCGATCGCCATTGGGGATCTGCAAATTAAAGTAGCCGAACTCCAACGGGCCAGGGCCGAAACTGCCCAACAACTCCGCGAGAAAATTTCCCTCATGGTCTTGGAGCTGGATACCATCAAGCGAGAATTTCAAATTGCCCAGGAGATTGCAAAACGGGATGCGGACCGGATGAGGATTATTGAGGTGGCCTACCGCTTCGGGGAAGGCAGTTCAGAAACCTATCTAGCCCAGCTCTCTGCGATGGATGCTAAGAAAGCGGCTGTGTTTAAGCAGTGGTCTAAACTACGCTCCCAAGTCGAACTTCTGAAAATCTTGGTTCTTAATGAGGATGAAGGGTTTTAGCTTTTTGTAAGCCAAAAATAAAGCCCCTAGCCATGGGAACTAGGGGTTTAACATTTACCTCTGCAATCTCTAGGAGATCGCTCAGGTCTAGGCGAATTAAAAGAACTTGGAGAATTAGGGGTGATTCTTAACTCACCATTCCCCCTTAAGGGACGGGAGCATAGCAGACTCTCTGGCCGGCGATCGTTTTAGTCGCTGGGGGATTTTGGGTCGGCAAGGAGGCTAAGTTATAGGTCGTTCCGTTGTAGACAAAAGCGGAGAGGTCAGTGCTTCTACCGTCGCTGAGTTGGACGTAGCCGCACTCATTAGCTCGACGTTTGACGACATCCGGTACACCGTCATAGCGAACCTTGATCCTTTCCCCGACGGTCTGGCCCACAATGATGCGTCGGCCACGGTTATCAATGAAGTTTTGGGTGGGGGGAGAAACAACATTACCCCCAGATTTGACTTGGCCGGTGGTTGTGTCACAGGTGAGCTGGAAAGTGGGCAAGGTCGTTAAATCAATGCTCGCTCCATAGGTTAAACCGCCATCGCTGGAGAGGGAAACACTGGTCGGAATGGGGTAGGTGCTGGTTTCAGAGAGTTTAATCCAGCCACAAGCATCGACAGTGGTGTTACGCACTTCATCCTGGTTGCTCAGGGAAATCTCAACGGTTTCCCCTGCTGGTAGACCCTGAATGACAACGTACTCCCGACCACTGTTGGTCCATTTGGTGGGGTTGGCGATCGCCGAAGTAGCGACGAGGGAAAGACCTGTGAGGGACAGGAGTCCAGTTTTGAGAAGATTCATCATCCGTTCTTTATCCTCTGTACAGAAAAAAGATGCGGAATTTTATATGCCCTTCCCCAGTGCTGACAAGGACTATTCACCCAGCTCAGAAAGCATATAGAATATTCAACTTTTTCTGGGTTTAGACAGCATATCTAACCACCAGGCCTCCGGCTCTGGGAGATAATTCATAGGCTTTTTATAATTCTTCCCCCAGTCCTTACGGGGGAAGTAATCCCCCACACCCCCTCGTCCCCCGTAACCCCCCAAGGGGGACAGTTGTGCCTGCGGCGCTGACCACACAAAGTTCTCCATTATCCCCGCCAATACCCGCTACAAAGCCTATACGAGCTGCGGCGCTGAATATCTTCTGAGGTCTGGCCTAAGGCGCGACTTCTAGGGGCACCCTTATTTGTGAGCTGGCTAGGTTACTTTCCGCGCGGCCAGGGTGAATTTTTCTCGCGCACTCCGGGCTTTCCGCTGGTCGTTACTGAATCGCCCTAGGTTACTGAGCGGGGGAAACCCCTGTGCGGTGTTGTCCGCGTTGTTGTTTCTTTTTGGGGGTTTTGCCCGTGTTTCGTCGTTCTTTCTGGGTCGGTGCTGCCGGCTCTCGTTCTCTTGTTCCTTTCCGTCGGGTTTCTGGTCTGGCGTTGTCCTGCGGCTGCGTTGGTTGGTCGGTCCGGGGTTCTTCCCGGGCGTTCTCTGGCTCTGTTGTCTGGGCTGAGTTCGCTTCCCCTGCTGCTGCTGCCCGGTTTGGCTGGCGTGCTTCCCGTTTGGTTGGTGTGCCGGTGTCGGTGCGGCCTGGGGTCTGTTCCGTTTCTGGCCCGGTCTGGGTTGCTTCGGTGCCGGTGGCTCGTTAGTTGTTCTCTGGGGGCTTGTCCCCCTTTTTTGTAATGATATGCTGGTAAATTGTTTTAGTTCGCTTGTACGATATCGGGGACATTGAACAAGCGCACAGCTCCCTTCCAAAAGAACTCGTCCATGGATATGAGGAAATATCTCAGTAGAATCTTTCCCTTTGTTTTTTTGCTCACTAGCCTGGTATTTTATGGCTTACAAAAGAACGAAGATACTACTTCACAAGCTCCAGTAGAACAACCTACGATCGCCCAGAATAATCCTTGCCCTGTACATCTTCCTAATGGTTTACCTACCGGAACCCCAGCCAGCAATGATCTAGTGGTGCGCGATATTTATTGCCTCAGTTCTAATGACCGCACCAAGTTCGCCGATTGGGTGGCTTTTCGCCTCGACCGGGAAACGATTACAGGTAGTTCAGATCAAGATAGAGAGTGGGAAGCAGACCCGGCGATCGCCAGAGCTGAGACTTTGGAACCCGAAGACTTCCGGGGAGCTTACAAGTGGGGCAATTATGACCGGGGACATCTAGCGCCCTTGGCTTCATTTCGAGGCAAGAACTGGCAACAGGTGAACTACCTCAGCAACATTACTCCTCAGAAAGCCAGCCTAAACCGTGGCGCTTGGAAAGAATTAGAAGACTATGAACGGGATTTAGTACGGGACTATGGCGAGGTCTATGTAATCGTTGGCACTGCCTATGATAATCAGCCCCTCAGCCTCATCAATGCCGACGAGCCTAACGATATTCCTGACTACTTTTGGCGGATTATTCAGTATGGAAATACTATTGAAGCTTATCTCCTTCCCCAAGACACCCCAAGTGGTACTGACTTCCGTCAAGGTAAAACGACTGTTCAAGAGATTGAACGGTGGACTGGTTTGAATTTTGTCTTACACCACGAGAACAAGTGATGAACTTCCGGTAACTAGGCAGTGATTTTTGTCTTACACCAAATACAGTCTTGATCTGACTCACAAAGGCGATCGCCGATTTTTGTCTTACACCAAGAAATGCCAGGTTATCTGGGTAAGTTTAGAACACAGCAAGTATGACAAGATTGTAAGTGGATAGGGCTCTCAGGCCTCCATACCCCATCCGGTTCCCACGACAAAGGATTCCACTTAAACCTTTTCAAGACTTTTTTTGTTAGTCAATTTTAAAAAGGGATCGCTATTTTTGTCTTACACCAAATTTTTAAAAGTTTTCTTTGTTACCTCACAAAATCAAACTTGAAAGGATCCCTAATTCAATCGTTGTGATGACAATTGGTGAAATTTATTTTGCCTAAACTGACTACCTGACCTCTGACGGCTGTGCAGAAGGGGTAGGTCTGGGTGATTTCGGCAAACCTAAGATAGCTAAGGTGATCAGGATAGTGCCAATGATTGCTGCGATTAATGCCTGCTGCTTCAGATCGTTAAGATTCATCCTGCACTGAGCCTGGCAAGGCTTTCCAGAAAAACAATGTGTCAATGTGGGAAATTTATAGTAATTTTATTAATAGGTTCAAAACCTGTACAAAATTACAGATAACTAACTCCAAAAAGGAGAAAAAGCGATGCTTAGGCCATCTAAGCAGCAAAAAACCCCTCAATCATCCTTTGTTTGGCGACGTCGGCATGAGAAGAAGGGCTTTTTGACTGTATTCAATTTGCCCCATTTCTGGGGTCTTACCGCTCAAATATTTGATTGGCGGGGGATACCTACCAGTGAGGTACCTCTATGCTAACCCCTCACTGGATTTTTGGCGATACTTCCACTACATTTTTCAGCGGAAAATTCATTCCGACCCGACGAAATGCTCCCTGCCCGGTCTGTAACAATACTTCTGGAAAGTGCCGCACCACCGAAACTGACTTAGTTCTCTGTATGGTTTTGCCCGATGGGAATATCCCCGGATGGCACTACCACGGCAAGGATAAATCCCAGGGAATTTGGGGTTTATATTCTCCCGACCATGGCCCAGGTTTCGACCAGGAAACTCACCGGTTAGAGATTCAACGCCTCCGGGCAGAACATCAGGCTAAGCGACGGGCACAGCTCCCTACGATTCAAGATCGCCATCAAGAAATTCTAGGCTTTAAGGCCAAACTTACTACTGCCCAAAATACAGACCTAATCCGACGGGGATTAACTCAGCAGGAAATTGATTTTGCCCTGAGTCGCCATTCGCTTTTCGCCTGCCAGGGTGGTTATGGTATTACGGCAGTAGACCCAAAGACTGGGATGTTCTGCGGTGCCCAACGAGCCTTAGATGACCGCACTCAAAGGAAATATGATTGGGGCATCTTCACTGGACGCAATGCCCTCCAGGAAACGGGCGAGAATCCTCTTTTTGTATGGCGATCACCTGCCTTTAATCCTGACCAACCCTGCGAGATTAAATTCTGTGAGGGTGCTCTCAAATCCCTTGTCCGTGCCCTAGTGGAATGGCGCAAGAATAACCAGGTCATCCTGGTCGGTGCTGCGGGGGGCAACTTTGGCGAGCAGTCCCTCAAACGCCTGCTATCGGTCTATGGTGGGGCAGAAAGGTTTACCCATCTCCCCGATGCCAATAGCCAGAACCTCGCTAAGAAGAACCTCTATGCCGGCTATGGCAAACTCGCTCAGGCGATCCCAGCAATTAAGTTTGCGGATTGGGGCCAATGGCGGGATAAGTCTAAGGGGGACTGTGATGAATATTTTGGTCGCTACAGACAGCGATCCCCCTGGGATTGGCTCAAACTCTTTGCCTTTGAGGAAACCCGCCGGCAGGCCAAGGAAAGGCTGAAAACCAGTGACCAGCTCACCGCTGACTTGGTACTTTCCCAGGAACAATTTGAAGCCCTCAAGCGGGGTGATATTTCCCTGCGAGACTTAACCAACCAGTCTCGGGATGTATTCCTCCAAGCAGCACGAGGTCTTGGCAAAACGGAATTTGCGGGACGCTATGTCAACGCTTGGCCCCGGGGCATTGCTCCCTTCCACAGAAAAGCCCTGGCGATCGATGGTGGTGGCAAATTAGGCTTCACCTACCGGACAGAGCTGACGATTCACAACGGCCAGTTATTTGATGGCCATGGCCACTTTACCGACCACCTCGCTTACTGTTCCGAATCTAGGTTGAGCCTGACCCGACCCATCAATAACTTATTAGGCCGGGGAGCGGGGTGCTTCATGGACGAGTTTGACCAACAGGTGAAAAGTCTGTTGATGTCCTCTACCCACGGCAGGGACGGCCAACGAAAAACTAATCTCCTCAACTTCTGGCAGGATGCCATCCGCGCCCAGGAAACCCTAAGCGTCAGTGCGGATCTCACGGACTTTGAGGTAAAGCTCTTTGAAAAACATACTGGCCGCAAACCCTTTGTGGTGCAAGTAGAGCACAGCAAAAAACAGCGAGTTGATACCGTTTTCGAGCATGAAGCTCAATGGTGGGCAAAGCTAGAACAGCTCCAGAATCATGGAAAACGGGTTTTAGTCCTCTGTAGTCGTAAGGCGGATGCAAAACTCCTCGCCCATGCTTTCGGGGCCATTGCCATCCATGCGGACAATGCCAATGAGCATCAAGACTTTTTAGCCAGACCTAACGCATGGCTTAGACAGCATCAACCTCAACTGTTAGCCGTTTCTCCCATCCTCGGCACGGGCTTTTCCATTACCGCTGATGCCTTTGATGCGGTACTGCTTTATGGTTTTGCAGATCACCTCCCAGCGGCTGATTTGATGCAGTTCCTTGACCGCTATCGCCTCAATGTCCCTCGCTATATCTGGGTGGAGGAAACCAACCATCAATATAACCACCTCACCCCAGAAGGCTGTTTTAAGGCCCGACTCGCGAAAGCCAAGGCCAGCCGCTTTGATGATGAGTGGCGATGGTTAGACCCAGGCGATCCCTATTTCCACTACCAGGCCGAAAAGAATTGGTCATTAGCTCATCTCCGGGCAGACCTATTGGCCCGACTAGAGCGGGATACAGAAACCGTTAACTATGACCCCTGTCAGCTCTCAGTTGAGGAAATTAAAGCGGTCATGGCCGGGGTTGCCTCTATCCGCAGTAACTTCAAACAATATGATGCTGCCCTCACCGCGAAGGCTGGAAACCTTACCTCTGAACAAGCTAAACAATACCGGGATCGGGAAGACGAGCTGACGGAAACAGAACGGCGATCGCTGCTGAAGTTTGACCTTGCCGATTGGCGAAACTCTGACCCTGAAACCATCACCGCTGACGATGTTCTCAGAGACCGCAAAGGTCGGAGGCGAAAGGAATTAGAAAAGCTAGAAATGCAAGCTTTCCCTCAAATTGCTCGAGCCCTCGACCAAGCCAGCATTGACAAACAAAGGGGTGGGGTCTGTCAGCAGGACATTTCTCACCATACCCTCAGGGTTCAAGCCCTCGAAGATATCGGTATTGGCAAAATCCTTGACCATGTTCTATCGGGTCAGGAATGGCATAAAGATCACCCCATCGTCACAGAGGCCGCAGAGATTTTAGCTCGCAGACGGGATGAATTGGCCTTGATGGGAGTTAGGCTGACCTGCGGGAAAACTGCCACCCCATCAGCCTACTTCGGGGCACTCCTTAGAATCTTTGGCTTACGGACGAAATCTAAGCGAATTGCTGACGGTGATCAACGGGTGCGGGTTTACCGTCTGGATACTGATGACCTAGCACTGACTAAAGCAGATTTAGTAGCGAGATTACCTCGGAATGTCGAGCGGTATGGTGAGTTACAGCTAAATCCTACAACCCAGTGGGTACAGGAAGTTTACGGCACGTCCATACCTATTGAAAGTAATAATAATCAGGGGTATGGACGTAGCGTAAATCCATTACAGGACATTGATTCTAGTGACATTGAGCCGGAGCCAGATCCACCGCCTACACTGGTAGAAAAAGTTCAAACGGCAATTATTGAGCTTTGCTACGGTTCAAGGACTGTCATCGAGGGGTTGATTCATGCCCATAGCTTCAAAACCATCAGGGAAATTGCCCAATGGCTCGACAATCATGCTGGGTCTGGGTGGGCTAATGCCCTCAACCTCTGGTTCAGTCCTCAGTTGAACTAATCATCCTAGGGGCGATCGCGAATTTCCATCAGAAGTTTACCGAGTCGGTTATGGCCTGTGCCATCGTTGCCGTCGCTCCAATAGGGGCCTTTCTCTCTGTGCAAGATCAAAGGGCGATCGCCAGTTATCTGGAGTTTTTCCTGTAGGTCAGGATGTTGGGTAAACTTGGCGTGGAGAGCCTCCCGCATTACCCCGTCTCTTACTGTTTCCCAATCTTGTCGGAGAGGGCGATCGCGTCCTATTTTTGCGGCTTCTCGAGCTGTCTTCGTCTGCCGAATCACTTCTTCGGGGGGGGTATCGGCAAATTTCTGAGCTTGAAAGTAATGTTCTACCGATGGCCAGATTTTGCCCTTTAGAAAAATGGCATAGGGGGCAAAGCTGGAGAAACAGCCATAAAATTTACTGGATTTATGAAACCGGATGGGCTGGTTTACGGCTTCAACGACGATCCCCCCAAAACGAGCCTCATCAGCTCGACATTCGATTCCCTCGATGTAACAGGTATGACTGGGATATTCCGTGTGGGTATTGGTGTACACGGCTCGGAAACCACCACAAGCGCCAATGTTGCCGAAAGTTAGGGGTTGCCCATGGATATCGCAGGCTTTTTTACTGCAGTGATGACAAACAGCGTGGGGATAACGGTCCCAATGTTGCACGGGTTTATTGCAAATAGGACAAGGGTGATATTGATCAATCATCATGGAGTACCTGAAAGCTAATTAATAGACGATGCCGTATTTTTTGGATGCGCAGCCCTGGCAAATACTCTCACCGTGCATCCAGCCATCTGGGTTACGCTGCTGACATTCTTCGCAGACCCGAAAGAAACGTTTGTCATGGAGAATTTTTCCGCTGGCTTTAGCAATGGATTGGGTATCCGTATCAGGAGGGAGTACTGTGACGACTTGCCAGTGGGATTCTGGGGTGTGGGGGCCTGACCAGGTAATAAGGCATACGGAGATTTGGGTGTCTTTGGGCCGGGTTTCGACTTTGATAAATCTGCTGAGGAGTTCTTGATCGTTCATTGGGATGAGTGTTTTGTCTGTGTTAGCTGTTGCGGCTATCTAAATTAGCCTGGGCATGTTGCCGAACAACCCGGTCTGCATCGGTTGCAACCATAGTTTGGAGGACTTCGGCTGGAGTATTGGGGTTTTGGGCGACGGCGCGGCGTTCGAGGAAGTCAAGGCTAGTTGCACAGCGCATGAGAGGTTCCGTCGGACAGTGGGGAGAACGGAGGGCAAAGAGACGGCGATCGCTAGGGAGGTTACCGCTAGCGAAAAAAGTCAATGTTCCCTGGAGAATAGCCTGTTGTTTTTCTATTGGATAGTCTGGTTGCTGGGCAACTTCACAACAAACTTTACGTACATCTTCATCTTCATCAGAGGCGAGCTTTTGGAGTAATTCAACAGAACAATTCGGATTCTTCGCAACTGCTCTGCGGACAAAAGAGCTATTGTCAATGGAAAAATAATGAAGTAATTCGACAGAACAGCTGGGATTTTTGGCAATATCTTCTTTGAGTGCTGATTGAGTCTCATCATAGGTTAGCTGTTGCAGAGTTTCGATAGGACAATTGGGGTTTCTTGCTACTGCTTTGCGCACATATTTATCTTCATCAGTGGCCAACTGTTCTAGAGTTTTGATAGGGCAATTAGGATTTCTAGCTACTGCTTCACGTATATCTTTGTCTTCATCAACAGCCAGCTGTTGGAGGAGTTTGGTAGGAGAATTAGGATTTTCTGCAATATCTTCTTTGAGTGCTGATTGACCCTCGTCAGAGGCTAGCTGTTGCAGAGTTTCGATGGGACAATTGGGGTTTCCTGCTACTGCTTTGCGCACATATTTATCTTCATCAGTGGCCAACTGTTCTAGAGTTTTGATAGGACAATTAGGATTTCTAGCTACTTCTTTACGTATATCTTCGTCTTCATCAACAGCTAGCTGTTGGAGGAGTTCAACCGGACAATTTGGGTTTCTTGCTACTAACCAGCGTACATTTTCATCAGAATCAGTAGCAAATTTTTGCAGGGTTTCGACAGGACAGTTTGGATGTTCTAGGACTGCTTTTTTCATTTCCCATTTATCTTCATTATGGACAAGCTGTTGAAGGAGTTCGCCAGGACAGTTAGCGTTACCTGCTACACACCATCTAACATGTGATTCATTGTCATTTGCGAGTTGCCGCAGTGCTTGTAGTGGGCAGTTAGGATTTTGTACAGTATCCTTCCGTACCCATTCATCTTCATCAGTGGCAAGCTGTTGGAGTAGTTCAGTAGGGGAGTTGAGATTTCCTGCCACATACCTGCGTATGAGAGAACGATGATCGGTTGCCAGTTGTTGAAATAGCTCCGGAGGACATTTTGGATGTTTCGCTACATCTTCACGCACATAGTCTCTTTCGTCAGAGGCAAGCTGTTGTAGAAGTTCGATGGGACAACTGGGGTTTGGTAATATTTCCGTATATACATCGAAGAGAGTATTAGAGTTAAGACGCTTCTGTAAAAGGGTTGTCTCCCAAGTTTCGTCAATTGCAAGAGTACTTTGAACATGGCACTTAGCGGCGATCGCAATCTCTGGATTCTCATGTTGAGCTAAAGCATGCATGATATCTAGTTCTAAGTCAGGATTAGCGAGTAGTCTCGTAAGACCATCTTCGGACAAGTTAGTCAAAAGCTGAGGGTCCTCAACCCATAACAAGTTAAAGACGGGGTTTTGGATAAATTCTTCGGGAAAATATTTAGCAAGTTCCCGCAACGTTTCCTTTGGTGTATTGGGATTTAAGGCGCAACGTTTTCGGATGGATTTCATCCCAGTGGTCGCCCAATGTCTCAGAAGATCGCCAGGGGTTGCCGGGTTCGCAGCCAGATAGAAAGCAAGAGCAGGTTCTTCCGCCAGTTCCCTCAGTCTTTCGGGTGAGTTTGTTGTGGCTTGAGCTTCGGTAATCAGGTCAGTCGAGACAGTGGGGTAGAGGTCTATAATATTCAGTTCAGTAGAAAGACTGTCGAGCGCTGTCGGCCAATTTGGATGCTTGAGGATGGTCTCTCGAATGGCGACTGGATCTCCATATTCAGAAGAATCAAACCAAATAGTTTTCAATAAAGCCTCGGAAGCATTCGGATTGGTAGAGATAGCTAGGATAAGAGATTGTGCCATACCAAACTTTAGAGCGCTCAGAAATAATTTCTCTAAACAATCAATAGAAACATCCTTATGCTCTCCGAGAGAGATAGCTATAGACTCTAAGTCCTCCTTTTCTAAATCTAATTCATCGAGTAATTCTGGTTCATTTTTGCTAAGAAAATCAATGATTTTATCTAATAATTGTTCGGAAGAATTGGGATTGCCGATAATTTCAATAGATAATTCTAAAATTTCTTCTGTTTGTAACTCAATTTCTTTGTTATAGAAAAAGTCAATAATTCTTGCCAGTAAGTTTTCGGATGTACTAGGATTACTAGCGACTGCTGCTAAAATATCAGAAGTTTCATCAAGACATATATCGCCACATTCAAGGCCATCAATAAGTACATCAATTCTTGAAGGAATGATGTTAGGATCTGCAAAAAATATAGCTAAATCGCCACTACTAATGGGTTCGTCATGGGTAATATTCGACTCTAGAATATATTTAAATGTAAAGCCCCCAGAGCCGGTACCTTCAGATAACATTTCGAGCCTAGTGCCGTCATCAAAGACATCAATTAATCCCATTTCGACCCTATCACCTAATTCCTCAGAACAATTTGGGTGCTCTATTACATCGTAGAAAAAATCACACCCGACGAACTCGAGGTCTTCAATCAACAATTCCAGAATATTCAGGGGGGTCAGTTGATTTTCTAAAATAGCAATCCGTATTTCATCATCCGTATCTACTTCAGAAAGTTCAACGAGTGACTCTAGAAGCTGAACAGGATCGTCTTCTGTCCAGGACTCAGCGAGTTCCTTTCTGACATCTTCATCTAACACTTCAAGGATTTCTTCAAAGTCTTCACAGTTGGGATTGCGAAAAATCTCTAGGAGTGTCTCAATATCATCAGAGGCTTCCTCGGCGATTTCGAGGAGACGTTCATTGGTTGTTTCAGGGGATTGAGCTTCTTGGATGAGGTCAGTCATGGGTTTAGGTATTCTAGTTAATGGCAAAATGTAAAAGCTAAATAAGCAATAAGAAAGAAAAGGATTGTGGGTTGTTTACTCAGCAAGGTATTCAGCCGCTTTGGTCTGAACCTTAGGATTGGGATGCTGAGTTAATGCCTGGACTAACTCTATTTCTAAGTTAGGTTGTGCCAATAGTTTGAGTAGACTGTGCTCCGGTAGATTCTGCAGAAGATTGGAGTCCTCTAATAATAAGAGGTTAAAAAATGAAGTTGTTACAAATTCATCATCGACTAGCTCTATGGAAAAATCAATAATTTCTTCCATGAATTGAGAGTTACATATTGAATGATCAATAATTAATTTTGTAGTTTTATTGAGGATATTTAATTTCTCGTCATCAGGTATTAATGTTTCTTGCCGAATTATACTTTTTAAGCACTCAAGTGCTTTTGAAAGTACTGCAGAGTCAGTATTTGGATTTTGAATTATTGCGCATAATAATTCTAGTTCAAGATCATCCCAGGCAGAGTCTTGATATTCCTCTCTTGCAAAACACATACAACTGGGATCAGCTAGCATTTGAAGACATTCTGCAGGAACGGCTTTATTATTAGCAATAGCGATACGAACAAAAGCATCTCCTTCTTCGTTATCATCATTATGCTCAATTAATAGCTTTATAATTTCTACCGGATCATCCTTTATCCATTCATTAGCTAAATCCTGGTGAATTCCATGATCTTTTTCCCAACTGGTTACACTTATGATTGATTCTAAACGATGAAATTGTTTTTTGTTTACTAATCTGTTCAGGATTTGTTTCAGCTCTTGTGCTATATCGAAACTACGATCCCCTAGTTCATCCAAAATATCTTCAAGAATTTCTTCAATGGTAGAGCAGTGAGCATTGCTAAAGGCCGCCACTAAAAGCTGACTATCAGTATCTTCTTCTTCACTAGCCGCTTCAATATTCTCCTCTAATTTTTCTCGAATAGTCTCTATCAGTTCACCGGCGACATCCTCATCTAACACTTCGAGAACTTCTTCAAAGTTTTCACAGTTTCGATTGCAGAAAATCTCAAGGAGTATTTCAACGTCATCAGAGGCTTCTTCCGCGATTTCGAGGAGTCGTTCATTGGTTGTTTCGGGGGATTGGGCTTCTTGGATGAGGTCAGTCATAGTTAAAACAAGTAATTAGGGTGAAAGGTAGACAGAGTGAATGATTGAGACTCTAGATCTTTAATTTGCTATTCTTCAGCTTTTTCAGAAGAATTAAAGCCTTTCTCTACTATTAGAGCTATATTCTCTTCTGAGATAAAATCGAGATTTGCAATCTTGTCTGCCGAATTTTGATTGAATGATGGATGATTTATGATCGTGGTAATGGTTGATTGTGTATATGATTCTTCTAATCGGTGATTTAAACCATGGCTTGTGCGATTCTCTGTTAAGTCTTGTAAACAATCAATTAAATTACATAGGATTTCGTTGGTAGAATTAGGGTTTTTGGCAATAGATTCTATTAATTCTGAAACTGAATAAGAATCCATTAAGTTATCATAATCTTGGTTTTCAGAGGCCTCTTTAGCCATCCAAGTAAACCATCCTGGGGAAGAAATTGTAGTAAGAATTTCCTTGGGGACAGCTTGATTATTGGCTATTGCATTGCGGATATTGTAGTGTCCGGCTATTTCACCTCCATTCCCGGAATACCAGATTCGTGATTCGTCGCCATCATTTAATCTAATTAATTCGTGTAGAATTTCTATGGGATCTTCTATAACCCAATTAGCTGCTATACTCCATTGGAGACTACTATGATAATCTTCCAAGCTGGTCGCTTTTAATATTGATTGGAAGCGTTCAAATTGATTTTGTTTTAAGGTCTGTATGAGAGTTTGTTTTAGTTCTTGTCCTACATCCCCACCAGCGTCCATTAACTGAATGTCATTGCCTTCTAAAATGTCTTCAAGAATTTCTTCAATGGTAGAGCAGTGAGCATTGCTAAATGCCGCCACTAAAAGCTGAATATCAGCATCTTCTTCTTCACTAGCCGCTTCAATATTCTCCTCTAATTTTTCTCGAATAGCCTCTATCAGGCTATCGGCGACATCCTCATCTAACACTTCGAGAACTTCTTCAAAGTCCGCACAGTTGGGATTGCGAAAAATCTCAAGGAGCGTCTCAACATCTTCAGAAGCTTCCTCGGCGATTTCGAGGAGACGTTCGTGAGTAGTTTCGGGGGATTGGGCTTCTTGGATGAGGTCAGTCATAGTTAAAACAAGTAATTGGGGTGAAAGGTAGAAAAATTGAGGAAATTTAGAGCTTTATCAAGACTGGCATTTAGTCCTGGGTGTTTTCAGTAGAAGAAATGACAGTGGGAAGTCCACCGTCCTGCATTCGTTCTGCTAGGGTGCTGTAATGCTCTTGTTGAAACGATTGTTGTAATTTTAAGGCAGGTTGGAGGGTGTCGAGATCAGCTTTAGTGATGACCTCCTCTTCCCCTTCTGCACACTCATAGACCATGTAAGTCCAAATTCCTGGACTGCCAGCCTCGGCGCTTTCCGCTTCATAGAAGGTGGTGGTGCCATCGGCCTCACAGTCGTAGTAAGCAGAATAGACATCCTCCCAGTCGAGGTTGTTTTCACGGATGACGCGATTTACCTCAGCGAGCACACCGGCAATGTGGTGGGGTTGAGTTTCGACCTGAACGAGGCGTTCTTCAGACCAAATAAAGTTGTGGAGTTCAATAGCCATAGGTAATAAATTCCGAAAAGTTAGGATGAATGTGTCGCGGAAAAAACAAAAAATTGTTGATGAAACACATAGTAAGGGTAATCCCAGTCAATGTCAACACTTTTTTTTGTAATCTTTTGGTACTGATGGCAAAAGCACTGTAAATAGAGCTTTTGGCGGTTTTGGCTAAAGTCTATGCTATATGATTAGTATGGCTGCTATAGGAGTAAAGTCCTGCTCGCTACAAAACCCACTTTCGAAAACGAAGAGAAATAATGTTGACATTTTTAATTGCGATAGTTACTGTTGAGCTATGAACACCTTACTTGAACTCTCCCAGGCGCATCCCTCATGGGATATTGATACTTTCGTGGAGGTGACTAACGAATTATTGCCTCAATACCTCGCAAGTAATCCGGTCAATGATCGCTCCCAAGAGCCAATCAATCCGCGTCTGGTGCGTTTCTATACGACGAAAGGGGTTTTAGATAAGCCAGAAAAGGAGGGTCGGGAAGCCCGTTATCTATACCGCCATCTGCTGCAACTGCTCTTGATCCGTCGTCTGTTGAGTGAGGGTTACAGTATCTCCTCGATACAGCCGATTACCGGGGCAAAAAGCAATCCGGAGTTAGAGGCGTTATTGCAGGGGGGTGTTCAGCTCAAAGCAGAAACTCTTAATCCAGCTTTGGCCTTCTTGAGTAAGGTAAAAGCCCGGCAGGAGGGCAAGGTCAGTTTTCCTAAGACAACTTCCCAAGATTTGCAAACATTCCAGGCTCCCCAAAGGAGTGTTGCAGAAACCCAGGATTATTCGTGGGGACAGTCTGAGGAGACAGCAGTAGCGGATTGGCGACGGGTGAAGGTCTTACCCGGTTTAGAAATCCATATCCGCCATGATTTTATGCCGCCGGCCACGTCCCAAGAGTTAGCGAATTTGTGCCAATTAATTTCCCGCAAGTTACAAGCAATATTCCAATTCAGTAAGGTACCAAAATGAAGACGCCGACCATTACCTTGATCCCGATGCATGGGGCGATCGCCAAGGATCGTTCTGTGACATTAGATGTATTGATTAAGATCGAGCCACCGACGGTGGAGATCGATGAAAATGCTCGACCCCCTTTAAATCTGGGGTTTGTACTGGATAAGTCTGGGTCAATGCACGGCGATAAATTAGACTACGCCAAACAGGCCATCACCTACGCCATTCAACAACTGCTCCCGAGCGATCGCCTGAGTTTGACATTGTTTGATACCCAAGTAGAAACAAAAATCCCTAGCACCCTGGCCACGGATAAACAGAAGCTGCTGGAAACAGTGAAGCTGATTCGTTCCGGTAGTTCCACCGCCCTCCATGACGGTTGGGTGCAGGGGGGTATCCAAGTGAGTGAATATCTCAACCATGACCATTTGAATCGTGTAATCCTCCTATCAGATGGCTTGGCGAACGTGGGGGAAACCAACCCCGATGTGATCGCCAGTGATGTCCATGGGCTAATGAAAACAGGGATTACGACCTCTGCCCTGGGGGTAGGCCGGGATTATGACGAAGATCTCCTTGAGGCGATCGCCCGCAGTGGGGATGGCAATTTCTTTCACATTGCCTCATCGGAGGATTTACCGCAGATCTTTGAGACGGAACTACAGGGATTGGCAACAACCCTCGGTCGTGCGGTGACATTAAAGCTAGACCCCCAAGCCGGTACAACGGTGAAAGAAGTGCTCAATGATTTAGAACGGGAGGAATCTGGGGCGATTAAACTACCTAACTTGACTGTGGCTAATCCCCTGAAAGTGGTGGTGCGGTTACGCTTGCCGGCTCTCTCGGCAGTGACGGATGTGTTCAAGGTCACATTGCAGTGGGAGGATACCGACAATCAGCAAACTTGCACCCAAGAGGCCGTTCTCCAGTTACAGGTGGTCAGTCCAGAGCAACTCAGTGATTTCCCTGCTAATCAGGAAGTCCAGGAACAGGTCGCACTACTCATGGCAGCGAGGGCGCGGCAGGAGGCAATTGACTGTTTAGACCGGGGTGACATGACTGGAGCGGTGCAATCTTTGCAGCAATCGGCGGTGATGTTAGAGGCGATGCCCGCTTCGGCTCCCCTGATGGAGGAACTATCTAATTTAAAAGATTTAGCGGAGGATTTTGAGATAGGCGATCGCCAGATGTCCCGTAAGCGAGCGATGGCGGAAAAGTACCATCTGAACCGTAGCCGTTCTGCCAAATATGGTAAGAAACAACCCTAATATTCCAAATGACGCGATTTAACTCACTTTAAAGCGGCATTTTCACCATCTAAATCCTCCCTAGAATAGCAATGGCCAACATTATCCAAAACTTCCCAGGTTTTTTGATTAAGCTTTCTTCCGATGAATATCCAGATTGTGTCCGGGATATTCAAGGAGAAAACTATACCTTCTACTCACGGGAGAAGATTCTGGATACCTTTAGAGCGATCAAAGCAAACGATAAAGGTACGCAGGTTGTCGAGATGGCCAATCGTTGGGCCGATGAGCTCGAAAAATATATCTCGACTAATCAACCTCAGCCCACAGAGATTAAGTTATTCAACACCATCACTTTGCCATTTTTAGAGAAGGCATCATTAGCCTATGGTGCAGAAGGAACTGGTCTTGTGGCTCACCATACATCTGGTTGGCCTTTTGATTTTGACAATGATCCTGATAAAGAGAATGTGTTTGTTGTCAGTATGCTCAGTCATCAGGTCATCCGTATTCTTGCGACCCAAGTCTTCTGGAATCGTCACTTCAGCAGAGCCGCGGTTGTCGGCAATTCTCAGAAGGCGATCGCCTCTCAGCTTGGTGTGCAGCCTGCTCCTGTGAGTAACCGTAAAGAAGGATTTAGTACTTTGGCTCAAGTTGGGGTAGGGCTAGGCGCTTTTTTCTGTTTAGGGGGTGTAGCGAGTCAGCTTCCTGGTTTCATTGGTCTTGGCGTTGTCACAGGTGGTGCAGCCGTAGTCTATGAGACCACCCGGGAAAAACAACAACCCCAGCCTATGCCTCGACCATCCAATTCTGCCGGGGCGACTCCACCACCACCCCCCAAAAAACGACCAGAGCCACCGACATCGGAAGTCCCAGAAGACATCAAGAATGTACTCCATCAGCAAATTGCGGCAATGTCGGGCACTGAAAACTTTAAGGTGCTTTCAACCCATATTCAGCCAGATCCATTTCGGGTCTATGGTCAATTTGTTGGCCTCGATGAAGATGAAAATGTCATCTGTGACTATGAAATGGATACAAGGCGCTTGACCTATCGCATGAGCGCCGACCAGAGCAAGGCGGCATATTATCGCCAAAAATATGGTCAGCAGTCTGCTGCTTCGCAACAAGTGCGACCGATTGGGGCTCTGGTGCCTGGCGTTGTGATTGGTGGGAAATATCGCATTGAATCCAAGCTGGGGGAAGGGGGCTTTGGCGCCACCTACATCGTGAGCGATGAAAGTAAAAACATTAAAAATACCTACGTTGCCAAGCTGCAAAAACTAGAGGGCGATCGCACGGTAGACAAAGAGCTTATCGAGCGTTTTGAGCGGGAAGCCGCAGCGCTGCAGCAGGTGGGTAGCGGCCATGGGCAAATCCCGACTCTATTTGATTATTTCGATGAGCAAGGGAATTTCTTCCTCATCCAGGAACAGGTCAAGGGTAAATCCCTGCAATCTGTCTTCGTCGAAATGGCGAAACAGGGACATCTGATGTCCAACGCCTATGCCATCAAACTAACGATGGAAATCCTGGAAGTGGTCCAACATCTCCATAACCAAGGTCTCATCCACCGTGACATCAAACCAGACAATATTATTCTCCGGGAAGGCGATGGTAAACCTGTCCTGATCGACTTTGGTTTGATTAAGCAAACAGAAACCGGTGTGGAGCTGGCGACAGGGACCATGGCCGGCACCCCTGGCTACATGCCCATCGAACAACAAATGGGTAAAGCGCTGTTCCAGAGTGACTTGTTTGCGGTGGGGATGGTCTTTCTCCTCCTGACGACTGGTCGGCCACCCCATACCCTTGAGCCTGACTTTGAAACGTTGCAATATGACCTCGATTGGGCGGATGACTATCTTGAAAAGCCCTTGTTGGAATGGCTCCAGGAGGCGATCGCCTTACGACCCCAAGATCGTTTTGGTAGCGCCACAGAGATGCGCCAAGCGCTGATTGATATTCGCGACCATGCCCTACGGGTGGAGGGATTTGCAAAGGCCATTGAAGTTCTGGGGGATGAAGGGGATTTATCTGATTCCGCTAAGGTGGGACGTTCGACGGATGTTGATATTGCGGCGATTGAGAAGACAGGTAGTTTGCAAGCCGTACCGTCCCAAATTGGTGAGATTGTCACGACCCAGAAAGAGCTGGATGCCTTTAATGCCTTAAAACGGGTACTAGAACGGGCTGGCAGGGACGGCAATCTACTAGAAATGCATGACCAGCCAGACTTTTGCGATATCCATTACCGTAAGCATCCAGATCAAGTCATTGCTCGACTCTATTTCAATGATGAAGATAATCTGGCCTTTGCTGTGTTGAAAGCAGATGGCAGTGAAGAGCGTTATCCCCTCAATACCCTGCGTGGGATTGCCCCCAAATCAGCGGAAATTCTAGCTCGTCTTGAGGAAGTAGAAGTAGCTCTCGGTATGGGTCGGGGGCCAGCACCCGCTAAAAAACCAGAGGATGAGTATGTTCCCGACAATGACGAAGATTTAGTCGATCAGGAAATTCGCCCGATTATTGTCCAGCAACTCACCCAAATGTATGGGCCAGAATTTGAGCTGCTATCAATTCAAGTAGAAGATGAGCCTTTCCGCATTTATGGACAGTTCCAAGGAAAGGGGGCTCAAGCTCACCGTATTTTTGATTTTGAGGTGAAGCAGGGCAAAGGCGGCAAGTTGGGTATGACCTATCGCCTGAATCCAGATTGTTTAGCCCAAGAAGAAGCGGCTGAAGCAGCCCAACAGCAAAAAGACGATGAATTAGCCAAACAGGGTGTTTACACCGTGGAATGGCTTCAGCGTAATTTTGATTCCTTTTCAGCAGCAAAAGACCATTTTGGAATTCGTGCTAGGAGTTGGCAAAAACTTGCTGATGCTTTGTCACAACAAAAGCAAGGTTAACTTTTTGTTAATTCATGGAGTATTTAACTGAACTCAATTGTTGAGAATGTAAAATACTCCATGATCTGAATATTTTATTAAGAATAAATTAAAAATAAAAATCATGAGTAACAAAATCCCTGTAGATTTTTTGGAAAATGAAGATGTTGATGCCTGGAATCAATGGAGAGCTGAAAATCAAGATCAAGTCGTCGATTTGACAGGAATTGAGCTGTGTGATCTTGAGCTAGTCGGTATCGACTTTAGCAGTGTTGATTTGAGTGATGCGGATCTAGAGAGTGCTAATCTGAGCGATGCAGATCTAGAGGGTGCCAATTTAAGAAGAGCTGATTTAACAGATGCTAATCTGAGCGATGCAGATCTAGAGGGTGCCAATTTGAGCGATGCTGATTTAACAGGTGCTAATCTGAGCGGCACCAATTTAAAAAATACTAATTTGACAGATGCTGAATATGATAATGAAAGCTTGCAAAATGCTCGAGAAGTAGCCCCTATTTTTATTAATCCAGACTCTCTAACTGAAGAAGAAAAAATTGAACTACATCAAAAAATTGCGGTTTTCTTAGTTGAGAATGAATTAAAATTAAACGGTGAGCCTTTTAAGTCATATTTTATTTTAAGACTACGAGATCTCTGGGCTGAGACTAGAAAAAAATTAGATGATGATCAGTTTCAAGAACTATTTGGTGATGACATTCATGTATATGATGTTATCCCCTATACATATCTTGCAGCAGATAGATCTTCTAGTGGTGGTTACGAATTTTTAGATCCACTAGTAGATTGGGGTAATTATCGTTCTTGGCGACATTATCCCTGGAAAAGCCATTCTTTAGGAACTGAGGCTGACGTTAATGAATGGGTAGAAAGTGGTGTTTTTGATTTTTTATATTCAGTTTTTAATTGTCTTATTATCGAGATTGGCGATCAGAAGTTTGATCTAGAGCTAGATTTATGCGATCTATCAATCCATGTTGCTTTTGTAGCTAAGGGAATAATTGAAACTGCAAAAATAGCTCATCAAAATAATTTTCAAATTTTATTAAGAGAGCTCAAATATTTACTAGATGCTCTTTTATCGCTAATAACAGATCCAGATTTTGGTGATGAACCTTTTGATCTATATCACTACGTTGAGCCATCTGTTTTAACAGGATTACTCAATTGTTGTCGTGATATTACTGATGAAAAATATTATCTTTCTACGATCTTGGGTGAATGGAAAGAAGATGGTCGACTATCTGGTAAAAATTTGACAGGCGTTAATTTCAGTAATGCGGATCTGAGTGATGTTGATCTAAGTGATTCTAATTTATCTAAGGCTGATTTATCCGGTGCTAACTTAACAGGTGCGGATCTAAGTGATGCTGATTTAAGTGGTGCAGATCTATCGGGTGCAGATCTCACTGATGCCGATTTAAGTGATGCAAATCTTGAAGGGATTATCACTGATGAAAATACCCAGATTGAATTACCTGAATAATCTCTAAAATGAAAACCCTAGTAGTCAAGCACAATCTACAAAATAAGATCTAAAACCATGAACATTTGGAAAATTGCGCCTGGGGAAAACGCCTATCAGTGGGAAGAATGTCGAGACCATGGTTTTATCGGCCTTGGTTGGGATGACCTTGGTTATATCCGGGGAGTGCCTTGGGAAGAGTTTGTGCGTCGCTGCCAAGATGCTTATGGTCTGGCCGAAGAGTCCCTCAAAAGTCAGGGCGTTTATCAACTCTGGCGATTTGTCCATGAGATCAAAGTCGGCGATCGCATTATTGCTAATCGAGGAACTCGACGCATTATTGGTATCGGAACTATTACAGGTGAATTATTTTGGGTCAAAGATGGCAGCAACCGTCATCGGTTTCCCGTTGAATGGGCGGATACTCAGGAATATGCGGTAGATGAACCCGGCTGGCGTAAAACTTTGATTCCACTTAGTGATGAGAAGTTTCAAGAGCTATGGCAAAGTCAGGGCAATATCTGGAAAGTGGCCCCTGGAGAAGGTGCTGTTCTGTGGGCCGAATTTCAAGCAAAAAAATGTATTGGCATTGGCTGGGATGATATGGGTGACATTCGTGGCTTGAGCTGGGAAGACTTTGCAAAACGGGCAATGCAGACTTACGACCTACAGGAAACTCAAATTAAGACCCATGGCGTCTACCAAATTTGGAAATTTGTGAACGACATCAAACCCGGTGATCAAATTATTGCCAATCAAGGAACTAAAAAAATTCTCGGTATTGGTACAGTCACAGGCGAAAGCTTTTGGGTAGAAGAGGGACCACTCCGAAACCGTTTACCTGTGAAATGGGAGCATACTGACCCCATAGAAATTGATGAACCGAGTTGGGTTAAAACTTTAGCCCCTTTAAGCCCAGAAAAACTACATCGAATTCTTTCTAAAAAAGACATATAGTTTTAGTAATCGACCTTCCTTTTCCCTTTGCTTTTTTATTTTTTGGAGTCTCTAAAATGTTTCAAGAACCTTTGACCGCTGAATTTGCCCTTGAGCAGCTACAAAATCTTTGCGCTAGTGACGATAATGATACTGATATTATGCTAGTGGATAAGATTGATGATCTTCTCACTCGGATCGCTAAATCGGACTGGCAATCTCCAGAAGAATTTTTTAAATTTTATGAAGCAGTTGGTTATGAATTGTTTACGACAGCTGCACTATCAGAAGAAGCCACCCTCTTCGATGTAGAAGTCAATTTATATCATGGCATTGTAGAAGAAGAAAACTTTTTTGCTTTATATGCACGAGCTCATCAGCTTATCGCCCAAGACGAAAGCAATAAACAATATGCTCACAAAGCGGTTGCTATCCCCTCTGACTGTCAAGTAGAGGCATCAGAAGTTGATAACGTCATTGACTTAATCCCTGGTGCTGCTGCATATACTTGGGATAGTGCATATTATGCGACTTGGGGAGGTCATGACTTTAATGAACTTCAAACTCGTTTCTTTTGTGACATCATCTATTTCTTTAGTGGTGGATACGTTGATAATGGCATTGAAGAAGTAGCAATATTGCAATTATCAGAACACGCTTCTCAGCCGTCTATCCTAAGTGCGATATATGACAATGGTATTTTTGATGATCCAGAAAGTCTTACCCTAGAGTTAATAGAGAATTTTTCTACTAATTCATCTACACCAACTGAAATTCTTCAAGAAATTGCCACTAATTTATACGAAATAGCAGAAGATTGGGATGCTGATGAAAAAGAGTCAGTATGCTCAAATATTCTTGAACACCCCAACTGTACTGATGAAATTCGTGAAGCAATTGACGAATTTCTTGCCGAACAAGAATAATAATTTTTTGTTATTTAGTAAACTCCTAAATTTATTGATTTTTAAAAGAAAACAATGTCTATCGAAGCAATTCAGAAGAATTTAGCTAATATTTTTAATCTTTCTTCTTATCAGTTTGAGATTCCGACTTATCAGCGTCCTTATGCCTGGAAAGAAGAGCAAGCATCAGATTTAATTAATGACATCATTTCCGCATTTCCTTATGGAGAAGAAGAGCCACAAGAATATTTTTTAGGGAGTATTGTTGTAATCAAGCCGTCGACTAATTCACCTCAGTCTGAAGTTGTTGATGGACAGCAACGTTTAACTTCTTTAACTCTTTTATTCTCAGTTTTAAGACATTTACTGCCAGTTGAAGAAGAAGAAGTTAAGCAAGAAATTTCTGAGATTTTATACAAAAAATCTCGTCGGCAAGAACTGATTGGGTTAAAACTAAGAGAACAAGATGAATTCTTTTTTAATAAATATGTTAGGAATACCTGGGCTTTAGATGATCTCCTCGGAAAGGATACAGGTTTTGAAACTGACAGTCAAAGACTTATTCGTGAAAATGCTATTACTTTTATAAGTCAGATTAAGCAGCAATGCCCTCAAAACATTAAACTTGCTCAATGGATTATTCATCTTTTCGATAGTATTATTAAGTATTGCTATTTAGTTGTTGTATCTACTCAAGATTTTGATACGGCGTACCGTATTTTTTCGACGCTAAATACTCGTGGTTTAGATCTTGAGCCTTGTGATATTCTCAAAGCTGAAATTCTTGGAGCAATTAAAGATTCTCAAAAACGGGAACAATATCGCAAAATTTGGGACGGCGAGGAAAGCGATCTAGGTCGAGAAGATTTTAATATGCTCTTCACTCATATCCATCGAATTAAATTAAAAGAAAGACCTCGAAAGAACATCATCTCTGAATATCGAGAACGCATTAAGCCTATTGAATCACCTGAGCAGTTTATCGATGAAGATTTAAAGCCCTACTCTGATAAGTTTGAGATTATTAATCGAGGCTTATTTAGTGCAGACAATAAAGATCTAGAAAAAAAAGTAAATCAACTCTTCGCCTGGTTAGGCCGTATTGATAACTCTGACTGGATTCCGCCTGCTATTCATTTTTTGGTCAACTATCCCAATAAAGCTGAGGATATCTATACTTTTTTCAAAGCTTTAGAACGTCTCGCTGCAAGTTTGATGATCCTCCGGCGTAATATTAATGAGAGAGCTCAGACTTATAAACGGGTTTTAGAAGGGATCGATCACGGACTAGATCAAGCGATTGAAGCAGTAGATAAAGCGGTTACAGAGGTAGATAAAAAAGATATCATCAAAATCTTAGATGGTGAACTATATCTGTCTTCCCAAATCCGAAAGTATGTTTTGCTCCGACTTGATTCGGAGTTGGCAGAGGGTAACTTCAGCCCCAGCTTTGACGTTAAACAGATCACTATTGAACACGTCCTACCTCAAAACCCAAAAGAAGGTTGCTGGGATAATTGGTCTAATGAAGATCATCAAAACTGGGTGCACCGTTTAGGGAACCTTGTACTCCTCTCGAAGAAGAAAAACTCAGAGGCCCAAAACTTCTCATTTGATGAAAAGAAGGATAAGTACTTTAAATCTAAGACTGTAACTTTTCCTTTAACCAGTCGTGTTTTGAATACTCCAGAATGGACAGTCGCAGTTGTTGAAGAAAATCAGGAAGAGTATCGCAAAGTATTAAGTCAACTTTGGGATCTTCTATAGGTCAGTCAGAAGAGCACAAAATTCTGTTCAAAGGTTCTCTCGGAGTGTTGAATAATAAAAGTACACTTTTCAACACCCCATCCAAGGCGATCGCCATGACTGAAACGCTCCAACTTGCCGAAATTTGCCAGACTGTTTACGGTGAACCCGTCAAAATCATTGATTGGGAGACCGAAGAGAGTGAAGACAAATTTGAGATCAAGATTCTCTTTCGAGAGGAGCGTCGGGGTTGGTACTTAGAAATGGTGATTACCCAAAGCCAATCCGGGAAGAACTTTTCCAGTCATCGGGTGCTACCCTTCTTTTTGCCGCTCCTCGACCCCGATGAAACCCAGTGGCACGCATTAACTCAGGAGGCTACTGAAACCGATTGGCAGGCGCTAGATCAGTTATTCGCCCTATCCCGCCAACTGTCCGAGACAACGATTGCCTTTGCTGATGCCGATGTTATTGGTGAGGATGTCGCCGACGAAGCCCTGGATACCTTTGGCTTTTATGTCCCCGATGAGGAGTTACTCCCCGTTTTCCTTTGGTGGAATCTTGACTACCAACTAAAGCTGATTGTCTATTTCAAGCATCCAGAACGGTTTGCCGGCGAGATTATGTTCCAAGATGACAATGTTGATGAAGCCGAGGTCTACTATTCCCTCACGGAAGCACTGGAGCGCCTAGAACAAAAGATTGCCTATTATCGAGAGGAAGCATAAATTCAAATGTACTGTTTTGATTGTGCTCTCAAAAAAGGATCTAGGCTGCCTACAGCAAGAAAGTCAGTGAGTTAAGATTTGTCGTCCCAGGAAGAATTATGCAGAAAGTAAACGGTCAATACTTCTACTCTCCTTCCGATTTAACCCGCTTCATGGAGAGTCCCTTTGCCGCTTGGTTAGACCGATTTAGTTTGGAATATCCTGAGCAAGCACCAGCCAAAGATCCAGAAGATCCCCTGATGGGTATTCTGCGGGAAAAAGGCTATGCCGTTGAAGCTGCCCTCGAAACAGAATTTCGTGAAGCGGGCCGTACTGTTATCAAGATTGCAGGGCAATCTCTCGCAGAGAAACAGACTCACACCCGTAAAGCGATCGCCGCTGGTGTTGATGTGATTATCCAAGCTGCCCTAGCGTCTGCACCATTCCTTGGATTCAGTGACTTCCTAGTTAAAGTGCCCGGAGCGAGTCAACTGGGAGATTATCACTACGAAGTTTGGGATACCAAACTAGCCAGCCACGTTAAACCGAGCTTTCTGATGCAGCTCTGCTGCTATGCCGAAATGTTGGGCGCTATTCAGGGCATTAGACCCGCTCAACTGACCGTTGCCTTAGGGAATGGCAAAAAAGAACAGTTTCCAACAAAAGATTACTACTACTATTACCAAGCCCTAAGAGACTCATTTCTGGAGTTTCAAGCGGAATTTTCCCCTGAGCAACCCCCAGATCCCGCTGACTCCCGCCACTGGGGAGACTGGAGTCACTATGCTGAACAACTGCTGCTGGAACGAGATCACCTGTTTCAAGTGGCCAATATTACGAAGGGACAAATCAAAAAACTAAATCAGGCGGGGATCACAACAATGACCGCCCTTGCCGAAGCCGAGCAGATATCGATCAAAGGGATCCAACCAACGGTTCTAAAACGTCTCCAAACCCAGGCGAAATTACAACGGCAAACGGCACAGAAGCAGCAGGAGAATGCAAACTGTCCCCCTGTCTTTGAAATTATCAAACCGGTTTCCGGAGAAAAGACGGGTTTGGCCCTACTGGAGAGTGATTAAAAACGGGGGAATTAAGCAGCCATATGTATTGCAGCATCCTGATCTGAATTTGAATACCATTGATGAACGATATTCTTCCATTCTTGATTGAGTACCTTTGTCCTGACTTGAATCAATAAATGAGCCCCTTTTGGA
>CALRTB020000018.1:0-59201 GCA_943371005.1 Sphingobacterium thalpophilum | reverse complement strand
AGCTCAAATCCCTCGTTGGCACCCGCGCCAATCAAAATATTATTCACCCTTTAACGGGGGAAATTCTCGTCGAAGAAAACAAATTAATCCTGCGCTCGGCCCTCGAAAAAATGGCCAATATTGATGCGGCTTTAGAAACCAATCTTTTGAGCGTTGACCGGGCACTGACGCGAATTGATCCAGTCCTTGCGCTCTGCCAATGCGTAGTTATACACACGACGGCATTGCTCCAACCAGTCAAGCATTTGAGCTTCTTGGTCAAGACTTGGATAGATTCGGTAGCTGTAGGTCAAGTTCAACATGATTACATTCTAACAGGTTTACGCTTTCTGTTAGAAACAATAGCTAGTATATCGATTTTCGGGGCATCGAACCCCTCAATCGACACGGGATGTCCGTGTATCCCGACGCTGAATTAAAATTACAGCGCGGGACTTATCGCTCCCCGAGCCCCTCAAAAGTTAAATGAAAGATTTAGATACCGAGGCGTTGGTAGACCTGATCGAGGTGACGCAGTTGAAATTGCGGATCGAAGCAGGCTTCAATCTCTGTGGCAGAGAGGTGTTGGGTGATTTCGGCATCCTGCTCGACATTGGCGCGGAAGTTTCCTCCCTCGGTGTTCCAAGCAGTGTGAGCACAACCTTGCACAAGGCGGTAGGCATCCTCACGGGTTAAGCCTTTCTCGACGAGGGCCAACAGTACCCGCTGACTGAAGATCACGCCGCCGTAGACGTTCATATTGCGCTTCATGTTTTCGGGATACACCAACAGATTCTTCACGAGGCTAATGGTTTCCCGCAGCATAAAGTGCACGAGAATGCAGCTATCGGGCACGGCAACTCGCTCGACGGAACTGTGGGAAATATCCCGTTCATGCCAGAGGGCAACATTTTCGAGGGCGGCCATGGCATTACCCCGTACTAGACGCGCCATCCCGGTTAAACGTTCAGAACGGATTGGGTTGCGCTTGTGGGGCATCGCCGAGGAGCCTTTTTGACCCTTGGAGAAATATTCTTCGACTTCTAAAACGTCGGTGCGTTGGAGGTTACGGATTTCTACGGCAAAGCGTTCGATGCTGGCGGCCAACACAGCCAATTGGTTCATGTAGTTGGCATGGCGATCGCGAGAAATGACCTGGGTAGAAGCAGTATCCGGATCAAGGCCGAGTTTTTGACAAGCTAAGGCTTCAACCCGGGGTTCAATGTTGGCATAGGTACCCACAGCCCCAGAGATTTGACCGACGGCAATTTCTTTGCGCACGGCCACTAGGCGATCGCGGTTCCGGAGCATTTCCGCCAGCCAACCCGCCAGCTTAAAACCAAAGGTCATCGGTTCGGCGTGGATACCGTGGGAGCGACCCACCATCACGGTGTAGCGGTGTTGCTGGGCTTGGTAACGAATCGCTTGGATCAGTTCTTCAACGCAGGTCAAGATCAGGTCGAGGCTATCCACCATCTGCAGGGCGAGGGCCGTATCTAGGACGTCAGAACTGGTCATGCCGAGGTGAATGTAGCGTCCCGCATCGCCGACATATTCATTGACATTGGTGAGAAAGGCGATCACATCATGGCGTACTTCTTTCTCAATTTCTAAAACCCGCGCTTCGTCAAACTGGGCTTTGGCTTTGATTTCTTCTACGGCTTCTGTGGGGATATACCCTAACTCTGCTTGCGCTTCACAGACGGCAACTTCGACTTTCAGCCAGGCCTTGAGTTTTGCTTCATTTGTCCAGAGATTCCCCATTTCGGGGAGGGTATAACGTTCAATCACGAGATGTGCCGCAGAATACAACCTAGCTATTTTACAAGGGGTTGTTCAAATTTTGGCAATGTTTTTACGGGGGTTTACGGGGGAGGCGATCGCCTTTGGGACAGAAGCCGCTGGTTGGAATTGTCATAAAGTTCGGTTTAGGCTATAAAGCTCCATCAAGCTCAAGATATGTACAATTTCCGGCTTTCTCCTAAAGGAGCGAGCTAAGCTAAAAGTAGCCGATGTTGTTCTAAATTATCGTTGGCGATCGCCGAGGGGTTTGTACCATGACAAACAAACTATTTACCAAAGAAATCACCACGGGTGACATCACTCTCACCAGTAATGTGACCAGCGTGACAGCACGGGCCAATCGCATCTCTCGCGTGGAAGAAAAACAAGACGATCCCCGCAAAAACCCTGCTGCTATCTACGTTGACCTAACCGTTGATCACCCAGAAAAATTCCATGATGTCCTCGAAGCCACCGAAGCCGTTGATCTCGCTCTGGGCCTAAATGATGCGGTGGAAATGGGCCTATTGATGGTGGCCATGGGCTTAGAACACAAGACCGATGCGGAAATTAAGCAGGTGCTCGACCGTCTGGCGGCCTTAATTGAACAGTACCGCTAGTAAAAGATCTGTAATGGCCACGCCTTAACGGTTACTGAAAAATTCCCAGATGATGCGGGGGAGTTCAATAATCTGTGTAATCACCTGCCCCGACTGAATCCCGAAGACCAGTTGCAACACAAGCACAATGGCCGCAATGGTCACAGCGGTTTGCACGCTGGTTTTCACAATTTTGATAAACGCAGTAAAAACTAACCAAGAAATAATTAAAGCGGCGACGATCACAATAATTTCGATCGGCATCGGTGCTCACTCTCCACAAGGTGCAATTTGGCCTGGCATTATCCTAGGGCAAAAGGGGAAAAGATCATTGGGGAAGCTGTTTGACCTCAGCGAGCCAGCGGTCTTCGTCGGAACTGTCCTTGGCGATCGCCAGATAACTATGTTCAGTGCGATCAACGATCAAAATTTTGTCGCCCCGGCGGGGAACCACCTCAGCCCAGTGGGGTAAACTCGCCGGAACAGTCATCAGGTTCCGAGCCGAATCGTACACATCCGCCTGGCCAATTTTGCCCGCGACATAGTGGGGGAGATTTTTAGAAGAGACTATTCCCAAGCAACCAATCAGGCGATCGCTGCTGACATCTTCCCCAAAGGAGGCAAATACTTTTCCCAGAGGGTAAGCCAAGAGTTTCCCGACCCAAAAGGCGATCGCCCCACTGCAAAAAAAGACTGCAATCCCTAAAAATCCCGTCGGCGTCCTCAGGCCCACATTGAACATCCAACCCAGCAGCCCCCACAGACTCAGATCCGTGGCCAACAGCAACATCAATGGCGCTTGCCCAAAGCCAAACCAAGACAACACCGACCAGAGGCCAAACCCTTCTCCCTCGACCTCGGCTTCCCCATCGAGATCGCCATCAACCTCTGCCTCTAAATCCATATCGGCGTCAATGTCTGCATCAAAATCGGCATCCATATCAAGGTCATCGTCCCCACCCCCAGAGAAAATGACAAACAAATACAGCAGGACACCACTCCCCAGGAGTACCCAATAGCCTAAGTTTGACGCATCAAAAATCATGGACGCACCGTATCCGGGACAGAGTAAAGAATTCGCACGGGTTGCCCCCCAAATCTAGGAATTTTTTTGGCGATCGCCACCACCATAATCTAGCTTTAGACTTATTTCCCGAATTTTTGTTGCGCGCGCATCACCAGTTCTGCCGTAATTTCTTCGACTTCCTCTTCACGGGCAAGCTCCTCGATGGTTTGTCGCGCCTGGGAGCGGGCATAGAAAGGAATATTTTTGTATTTGGTTTTTGCTTCTTCTGTCCAGGGGATTTCGTCAGGAAAATTAGGATAAGTCATGGTTTCAGCACCTTAGGGGGAGTTTTCTGAATAATAGCAAGGATTTCCGGGGGGTAAAAGCGCGGTTTCGTTAAATTTCTTGATGTTTTTTAGTGCAAATGTTTTTATATCCAAGGCATATCCTAATTTAAACACTATAGATTCTTTGACATAGTGCTAAAGCAATAATTAGTGGTTGAGATTGCGTCATATTAAAAAGATTTTTTCTATGCCAACAAATCTAAAAGCTGACTTTCATTCAGTTCTTGAACCCCCAATTGACGGGCTTTGTCTAATTTAGATCCGGCATTTTCACCAGCCACAAGATAATCGGTATTTTTACTAATAGAACCCGTCACTTTTCCGCCAGCAGCTTTGATTTTTTCGGCGGCTTCGGTGCGTTTGAGGGTGGGTAAGGTACCTGTGATCACAAAGATTTTACCGGCAATCTGATGGTTGATTTCGGTTTGTGTAGTCTGGGTTTGGGAAAAAGTCAAGCCAGCTTTTTTCAGTTTCTCGATCAATTGTTGATTGGCCTCAACCCGGAACCAATCGACGACGGACTGGGCAATTTCTTCGCCAATGCCATAAACCCCTTGTAATTGAGCAAAGGTGGCTTTTTGGAGTTGTTCTAAAGTCGGAAAGTTTTGCGCCAAAATTTCTGCATTCACTTTCCCCACAAAGCGGATACCTAGACCATACAAAACACGGGCATAATCTTGATTTTTTGAGTGGGCGATCGCCTGGATTAAATTTGCCGCTGACTTTTGCCCCAGGCGCGGGAGAGATTGTAATTGTTCGCTGGTTAAGTCATAGATATCGGCGATGGATTGCACCAGACCATGCTCGATTAAAAGAATCACATTTTTTTCGCCTAAACCCTGGATATCAAGGGCGTCGCGGCCAGCCCAATGGACGAGGGAACCTCGCAAAATCGCTGGGCAAGAGCTGTTAACGCAGCGGGCAACGGCTTCTCCAGAGGGGCGCACCAGGACTGAGTTGCATTCGGGGCAATGGCAAGGAAATTGATAGGGAATAGTCGCTTCTGGGCGTAAATCAACTAAAACTCGTAAAACTTCCGGGATAATTTCTCCTGCTTTGCGAATAACAACCGTATCACCGATTCTGATGTCTAATTCTTTAATACGGTCTTCGTTATGGAGGGTGGCCCGTTGTACCGTTGTCCCTGCTAATTGCACCGGTTCCATGACGGCCATGGGGGTAACAGCCCCCGTTCTCCCCACATTGACAATAATGTCTTTGACGATGGTGGGGGCTTCCTCGGCGGCATATTTTAGGGCGATCGCCCAGCGGGGAAATTTTTGGGTGAAGCCCAACTCAGCTTGCAGGGAAAAGTCATTTAGTTTAACGACCACCCCATCGGTCAGGTAAGACAGTTTTTTCCGGCCTTCATCCCATCTTTCAAAATAGCTTTTTACAGCCGTTAAATCGGGACAAAGTTCGCGGTTTGGATTGACCCGAAAACCCATTTTTTTTAGAAATTCTAGGGCTTCCCATTGGCTGTTTAGTTGGGGAGAATTGCTAGAGTCTGGGAGGTGGAGGGTGTAGGCAAAAAAGTCTAACTTGCGCGCGGCAACGATGCGAGAATCAAGTTGTCGTAAAGTACCGGCGGCGGCATTTCTTGGATTGGCAAATAGATTTTCGCCCGCTTGTTCTCGCTCCTGGTTAATTTTTTCAAAGGTATCTAAAGGCAAAAATGCTTCTCCTCGCACTTCCACTAAAGGAGGCGGATTATCGAGATTTAAACGCAAAGGAATGGTGCGAATGGTGCGCAGATTTTGGGTGATTTCTTCGCCTGTTACACCGTCGCCCCGGGTGGCCCCCCGCACTAAAACACCGTTTTCGTAGGTTAAGGCGATCGCCGAACCATCGATTTTGAGTTCGCACACATAACCGGAATGACTGGGGATTTCTCCGGCTAAAGCCCGCTGCCACCGCTGTTCCCACTGGGTAAGCTCCCCAAAGTCAAAGGCATTTTCCAGGCTGTAGAGGGGGATATTGTGCTTGACGCTGGTGAATTGGGTGGCGGGCTGATCGCCGATCCGTTGAGTGGGGCTGTCGGGGGTAATGAGTTGGGGATGTTCCGTTTCCAGGGCCACCAGTTCCCGATAAAGCTGGTCATAAACGGCATCCTCCATGAATGGCGCATCGAGAACATAGTAAGCGTAGGCCGCTTTTTGCAGTTGCGATCGCAGTTGGGCCAGGCGGGTTTGGGGGGCGTCGGACATGGATTCGGGGAAAAGAATTTCAAACCGCAATTATAGGCGATCGCCCCAGGGAAATTATTCTGTTGCCTCTGCTTCTGAGTCGGTTTCGGTGGGTACGGCTTCGAGGGCCTTGAGATCTGCGGCACTGAGCACGGCCATTTCCTTAATTTGGTCTTTGTAGGTGGCAGGCGCAAGGTTAATTGCTGTCATGAAAAAGGGTTTGGCGGCGGCTTCGTTCCCTTGATTTTTTAAGACCATGGCCTTGGCGAGGACTGGCCGAAAGTCTGTTTTGTTCACCGTGGCGGCTTGGTCATAGATGGCGATCGCCTCCCCGAAGCGTTTTTGGGCGACGTAAATTTGCCCCAACATCAGTTGGATGGACGTCACCTTTTCTGGGTCGATTTCAATGGTTTCTTCTTCCGTTAATTGCCCCATGTCCTTGAGGGTGGTTTGGAGCAGTTCGATTGCCCCCTCTGGCCGATTTTGTACCAGGAGCAGATCAACCATGCCCTGGAGAGCGTTGATGTGGGTGGGATCTGTCAACAGCACCTTTTTGTAAGTCGCGGCGGCCCCTTCGTAATCCTTGGCCTCCTGTTTGACCTGACCCAGCAGGACGAGGTAATCGGGATTATCGCTGTGGATTTGTGCTAGACCATCCAGGGCAGTGGCCGTTTTTTCTAAATCATTGAGCTTGAGGCTGGTATCCAACAGACCCCGGAGGGCTTTTTCGTTATTGGGTTCTTTCTCTAACCAGATTTCATAACTTTGTTGGTCTTTTTCGAGGAGGGTGATCGCCGGATCAGGGGTTGTTTCGGGTTGCACCTTGGCCGCCGCTGCCGTTTGCCGGGCCACCATCCACTGGTCAAAGCGTGGCATCACCAAGAGCCCCCCTGCCAGCAGAAACAGAAGCCCAGAAAGACCATAGACCCAGGGACGGGGACGATAGTATTTTTCGATGATGTGACTCGCCATGGCTATAGATAGTGGGGAAAACTAAGGGGATAAAAACCAGACTTAAAAAACCGGAAAAGTCAGAAGGTTGGCAAAATTTTATCTAAATTTTACTGATTTATCACCTCTGACACCCCATTGAGTACAATAGGCAGGCGCTAAACGTCTTCATCTGTCCTATATGATCGAAGGCAGAATGCTAATTTTTATCGTGATGGCGATCGCCTACCGATGATGTTGATGTCTGATAGTTGACTATCTGGTATCGAAAACGATCTGTATTTTTTGTTAGCCCACCTAGAAAGCATTGGATAAGCCCGTGTCTGAATCTAACCATCATCTATCGTCTCCACCAGCGCCGAATCCCCATGAGGAACAGACGACCTCCCAAAAACTACGGCAACATCCCATTCCTCCCGCCAGCCATCCCCGTCAATATCGGGCCATTGGCATTGTGCGCGGTAAATATACCCCCGAAGATCCAGAGCAAATCAGTAAGGGGGCGATCGCCACGGCAGATGGCGACATTGAAGCCGTTTTATTGGGTCGAGTGATTAGCCTCATCAAAAATCACATTGACCTCGACCAAGAGCACGTCTGGGTTGTCTATCCCCGCACCCGCCAGGATGACAACCATCTCCACCTCCAGATTCTCGGCATTTGGGAGCCCGAAAACCTTGATGATCCAGAGGCCCTCACGGAGTCCATTCCCACCAGTGACCAAGTCGAAGACGGCTATTTTTCCATTCGTGGTCAAGTGGTTTTCTATGACGCCGAATCCAAAAAAGTCATCGTTAAAATCCGCCAATCCCCGAAGAAGCAAGGGGACAAACCCAAGTTTTTCAAGATTCAACTGATCGGTGCTCTGCCGGATCGTCCCGTTAACCATTTCTATGATCTCCAGGCGAAGCTCCTCGACAATGTCCTGATGATCCAAACTTGCGAAGATATTGGCTACATTAGCAGCCGCCGTAAGGGCACCAAGCCCGGAGGGAAACCCTTTAACCGTGACAAAAGTAAGCCCAGACCCGTCGGTGATCATCCTGTCAGTGACAGCCATGGGGCAACTGCCAGAGCGAGACCCGTACCTCGACCAAAACCAAAAGATAGTGAGGGCTAAATCACAGTAATTTTACGGTAATTTTTAGGCTAACTCCCGGTCTCCCCCTTTGATGAAGAAAAGTCATTGGGGGTTCTTTGTTGGCTGAGTTTGGCGAGGGTATCAAAGGCGAATTTTTGCACTAGGATTTCTAAGGCCCGGGCGATCGCCGTTGCCTGGGGTGGCAGTTGGTCAATGAGGGCCTTGAGGTGCTGGGCCCGGGCGGCGAGGGCAGCTTGGTGAAAGGCCTTTAACCATTCCGGGGAAAATTTTTGTAATGCCTCTGGTGTTAGGGCCGGCAGTTGTTCGTCCCGTGCTTGGGGAGGATAGAGGGCCAGGTGCATCGGGTTGGTCGGGGTCGCACTCGTGAGTTCAAAGGAAAAACAAGAACCGACCCCAGGCTGGCTACTGACAACGATTTCACCGCCCATGAGGTTGACAAATTTTTGGCTGAGGGCCAAGCCTAAACCACTGCCTCGACCCATGCGATCGCCAGCCTCTAATTTCACAAAATTATCAAAGAGTTTGGTGAAATCTGTTTCGGCAATGCCGATCCCCGTATCTGTAACGCTGAACTGGAGACGGAGGGGATTTTGCGCCAGGGTTTTTACGGCCAGTTGAACGCAGCCACTGTCGGTAAATTTGAGGGCATTATTCAGGAGGTGGAGCAGCACAGAATGGAGTTTTGCTTGGTCGGCGTTGATATAACGGGGCACCTGCTCATCCCAATGGATATCAAGCTGGATATTTTTGTGCTGGATTTCCAGGGCATACATTTGGGCGAGGTCATCCAGGAGATCGTGGAGATTAAACAAATTGGGGTTCAGTTGGAGGATGCCCTTTTCAAACTTCGCCAGGTTGAGAATATCGTTGAGCAAGGCAAGGAGATGCTTCCCCGACCGATGAATGATCGTCAGATATTCTTGGTGTTCCGTCGATAGGTCAGGCGATCGCTCCATAATTTGAGTAAAGCCTAGGACTGCATTCAGGGGCGTTCTCAGTTCATGGCTCATGCTCGTGAGGAACTGGTTTTTGGCATGGTTTGCGGCCTCAGCCAATTCCTTCGCCAGTTCGAGTTGCTTATTGGCCTGCTGCCGTTGGTGATAGTTATAAATTAAGTTGCCGGCGATCGCCAAAATATCCGCATCTTCCTTTGACCACAGCAGATGATCCACCGCTGTCGAAGAACACTCAATGTAGCCCCAGGGTTTTCCTTCTGCATCCTGGATCGGGATCCATAACACCGCCTTAACCCCTAGGTGATCTAAAAATTCCTGTTCAGCGATCGCCGTTGGCGGTAGGGAGATTTTTCGATTGAGCAAAATTATTTCTTGTTTCTGCCAATGATCTAACCACCACGGATAGGGACTTAGATCAATTTTTTGTAAATCTTTTAACCACAGATGGGGAGCAGCACTCCAAGCAACAAGGCGTTCGACGGTGGTGTGATCGGACTGACCGAGCATAATCGACATTCGATCTGCTTGGAAGGTTTGACCCAGTCGAGCCAATAACGCCTCCAAATCAAGATCCGCTTCTACCACCATCATGTGGGAAATATCGGCCAGCATGGTTTCAAGCTTCAGACGATGGCGGAGCACCTTATCAAAGTTTTTCCGCTCTGTAATATCTAGGGCAAAACCATCAATGACAAGATCACCACCGTTGACTGCGTGGATATTAAAAGAACAGTCATAGAACCAGCGCCAATTGCCGGCGGCATCCCGGATTCGATATTCCAGCTCAAAGTTTTTGCCGGCCTGTAAGGTCTGGAGGACTTGATCGACATCAACGACATCTTCTGGGTGGATCGATTGGTGCCAGACTGCCGGGTGGTCTAGCAAATATTGCACGTCATAGCCAAGGATCTGTTGCACCTGGGAGGAATAAAACAAACCACCCCGTTGGGGCGAATATTGGTAGATGATCGCTGGAATGCCATCGACCATTTTTTGGTAGCGATGCTGGCTTTCGACAAGGGCGATCGCCGCCTGTTTATATTCAGTGATGTCTTCGATAATGGTTAAAAGATATTCTGGTTGGCCTTGGTCATCATAGATATAGGAGCAGATCACCTTGACCCAAATAAAATGCCCTTGGCGGTGACGATAGCGTTTTTCTAAAACAACACTCGTGGCTTTACGGTGGTCGAGCGTCGCCCGCGCTTCTTGACAGATACAAATATCTTCTGGATGGGTGAGTTCTTGCCAGGTGAGTTCCTGTAATTCTGCTTCACTGTAGCCACAGATCTGACAAAAGGCTTGGTTGATTAGCGAGAAATGATCCGTCCGGTCAATTTGCACGATCCCCAGGGTGGCTTGGTCGAAGATTGTCCGTAAGCGCGCTTCTTGGGCCTGTAGTTTCAGTTCTGCTTCTTTGCGTTCGGTGACATCGGTCATTACCCCCACATGGCGGAGCAGTTCCTTGGTATTTGGGTCATAGATTTTAAAAGAACGGGCATCGATCCAACGCACGACCCCATCGGGACGGATAATGCGATATTCTTCGTCGAAATTTTGGCCCTGCTGCATCTGGGCGATCGCCCGTTGGATTTGTCCTTGGTGGTCTGGGTGTACTGCCTCTACCCAAGAACTGCCATCATCCAGCAGGCTTTGGCAGCTACGACCCCAAATTTTTTCGTAGTTCGGACTGATGTAGATCACTTCGGTGGGGTCAGGGGAATTAATCCAAAAAGCCTCGTCAATATGTTCTACCAGTTCCCGGAAGCGGGTTTCACTTTTTTGCAATGCATTGAGGGTCTGCTGCATTGGTGTAATGTCTTGCACGGCCCCCCCTAGGAAAATGGGTTGTCCCTGCTCGTCCCGGGTCAGTTCGTGGTAATCCTTGAGATAACGCACTTCGCCGGCGGGAGTAATAATGCGATATTCAGAACTGGGTAGATGTTGACCAATAAAGATATTTTCAATATTGGCCTTGAGGCGATCGCGGTCGTCGGGGTGCACCCGCTCAAAAAAGGTTTCCGCATTGGGTTGAATTTCACCAGGGGCAAAGCCAAAGATCTGAAATGTTTCTGGAGACCAGTAGGTTTGATCGGCACAAATATCCCATTCCCAAACGCCAATATGGGCGATCGCCTGGGCTTGGGCAAGGCGGGCTTGGCTGGCGGCGAGGGCTTGGGTGCGCTGCTCAATGAGGCTTTCGAGGTGGGTTTGGTAGCGGTTAACCTGTTGGGCCAGGTGATTCCGGGCGGTCACATCCGTCAAGACCACTAATAGTCGCGAATGATGGTTTGTTTGCTCACAGACAGCCGCCAATTCCACTTCTAAAATGTCGCCATTTTTCTTGATGAACTGATAGGCATCATCTTCCACAGAGCCTTGGGTGGTCAGAGTGGGCAGGAGGATTTGTTCTGCTTTCTGGCGGGAGACCGGCGTCAAAAAATCAGTCACATTGCAGCCAATGACTTGCCGACGCTCATAACCCAGCACCTCCAACCAACGATCACTAACCGCAAGAATTTGTCCCGTCGCATCCATCGAATGCAACATCGCCGGCGTTTTTTCGTAGTAGTGGATGGCCTGTTGGTTTAATTCGAAGGCGATCGCCTTTTTCTCGGAAATATCAATGATTACCCCATCGAGCCAAAGCAGATTTCCCTGGTCATCAAAAACCCCTTGTCCCCGTTCATCAACCCATCTAACCGTGCCATCACGATGTTTGAGGCGGTATTCAAGGGCAAAAGGTTTTCTCTCCTGCACTTTACGCTCAACGATCTGGCGCACAAAGGCCTGATCATTGGGGTGGATGAGGCTGGCATAGTGGCGATCGCCCCCCGGTAAAAAATCAGCTGCAGGATACCCAACCAATTGCTCAATGGTTTCGCTGAAATAGATCCCGTGCCATTCCGCCGTATTTAAACATCGGTACACCGTGCCCGGAATATTTTGAATCAACGTTTGGAGGCGATCGCCCTGGAAATCTCCTAAAGGTGCTGCCGAGAGTGTCCCCTGAGTCCGGCCCAATATCATCCGTAGGGCAACCCGCAAGGTATGTACTAAAAGCGGCCCCGTCAGCTCAGACCACAAAAAACAATCTAAAACCCCAAGGCGCAGCATTTCATCCTGGAGTGCTGCCTCATCGGTCAACCCAATCCAAGGCCACCGTTGCACCACCTCGGCATGGTCAACTAAATAAGTCAGCGGTGCATCACTGAGATAAAGATCATGGCGGCCCAAACTTTGCAGCGCAGATGCCGCCGTCAAATCAAGCCAAACCAGTTGAAAATCTTTAGCCTGCTCCTCTACCAAAAGCGTTTGAAGCCGTTGGTAAACGTTAATATCCGTTGATAAAACCGCGATATTGTAATGAGAAGCAACCATAGGGCGACAGGCACTGTAGCATTTTTAAACGAAATCTGTTTATCTTGACGAAGGCGAGGCTATGGCTCCATAGCAACCCTTGTTCTCTATCCTAAATGTTTCCCAATAACCGTGGATTATCTTCAGTTTTTTCAACACACAGAACGGCAACGGGTGAGTGATGGTCAGCTGACACCGTTAATCCCATCCGGTTTGACTCGACCCCTCATGGTGCTGATCCTATCCCAACTCGGCGACTTTGACAGTCTTGAGTATGCTTGGTGGCTCCAAAAAGAGGCCGATCTCTGTCGCGGGATAGATTATGTGGCCGTGGGCATTGGCGATCGCCGTTCCGGTCAAAAATTTTGTGACTATACGGGTTTTCCTGCAGAAAAATTATTTATCGATCCCAATGCAACCATTCATCAGGAACTGGGCCTATATCGCGGTTTAACCTGGAAAATCCCCGGACTCAAAGCAGGGCAAAATGCCTGGGTGAATCTGATGCTGATGTGTGCTGGCATTGGCAGCCCAGGTACCCTCAAGGAAGTTTTGCGGGGTTATACAGGGGATAAACAAGCGCCCCAACTGTTTGCCGATGATGAAGTGGTTAAAGCAGCCCCTTTACCAGCCCTAAAGGGAAAATTTTTTGCGGCGGCTGGGGGGAAAGGCTTTCAGCGGCCCTTAGAATTGGCAACTTTGCGCCTGCGGAATATGGCCGAAGTCCTCGGTAATTGGTCTACCTATGTACCCGACGCCCAGTACATGACCCAACGGGGAGCGACATTCCTCTTTGCTGCCGATGGCACGCTGCAATATGAACACTTCGACCAAAATATTCTAGGGTTTGCGGCGAATATGAGTCGGCCTTTGACCTTCCTGGAGAACCTGCCTGCGGTGCAGCGAGTGGCCTAGGTGAATTACCAGTTTCGCTTCGCCCCCTATCGCCGCCCCTTCAAAACGCCTCTCCGTACCCACCATGGTTTGTGGACTGTACGGCAGGGGATTCTGCTTTCTCTACGAGACGAAATGGAACGGACTACTCAGGGGGAAATTGCCCCTCTGCCGTGGTTTGGAACAGAAACCCTAGAGGAGGCGATCGCCTTTTGTGCGGCCTTTGGAGGAAAAATTACCAGCGAGCAAATTGCGGCAATTCCCGATACCCTGCCAGCCTGTCAATTCGGTTTTGAAACGGCCCAACTTAATCTTGCGAGTACCGAAAATTTAGGAGCTTTACATCCCACAAGATTTTGTCAGTTAATCCGGCGATCGCCCACCCTTTTTCACGACCTGGAACACTTTCTCAAAAAGGGATTTCGCACCTTTAAACTTAAAATTGCCCTGGATACACCCGCAACAGAAATTGCTCTCTGTCAACAGATCCTGGAAACCCTGCCCGCCGATGGTCGGTTGCGCCTCGATGCCAATGGTGGTTTAAACCGAGAACAAGCGAAATATTGGCTAGATTGGGGAGAATCCCAAGCAAAGCTAGAATTTATCGAGCAGCCCCTAGCCCCAGAGCATTTTTCTGACCTATTACAGCTAAACGCAGCATTTCAAACCCAAATCGCCCTAGACGAATCCGTTTCCCAGCTTGCTTCTTTAGAACATTGTTATGGCCAAGGTTGGCGCGGTGTCTTTGTGATCAAATTGGCGATCGCCGGTTTTCCGTCCCGGTTAAAAGAATTTTGCCAAGCTCACCAGCCAGATATTGTGATTTCCACTGTTTTTGAAACGGCAGTCGGCCAACGGGCACTCTTGAATTTCTCTCAGGATTTTGTCCAGTCCCAGCGAGCTTTCGGCATGGGCGGCACCCAGTGGATTTGATGTTACGATGCTGAAATATCCGTTTCCAACCCCTGTAATGATTATGAATATTGCAGATTTGCATCCGAAATATGTCACAGATTCAAGCGGGAAACAAACAGAAGTCATTTTACCCATCCGAGAATTTGAAGCACTCCTCGAAGAACTTGAAGATCTTGCTATCGTCATTCAGCGGCAACAGGAAGGAACCACAGAACATCAAGTATTTATCGAAGAATTAAAAGCTGATGGACTCCTACCGAATTAGCTGGAAAGCTTCCGCTAAAAAAGAACTCCGAAAAATTCAGCCTCAGATTATTCCAGAAATCATTGCAGTCGTCGAATCTTTAGCAGATAATCCCTATCCTAGTGGCTGCAAAAAAATGGCTGCGATGTCTTCAACTTATCGTATCCGCAAAGGCAAATACCGCATTATTTATTCTGTCCTAAAAAACGCACTGATTATTGAAATCATTCGTGTGGGTCATCGCCAGAATGTCTATGAATAGACAAAAACGACTCTGCTTCGATGCCGACGGAGGCGATCGCCTCAGGCTCTAGTGCAATCTGGTGAGTTTGGCAAAATTGATAAATCTTTTGTTTGGCTCGTTTCGCCCGTTCAACCTGGAGACGATGTTTAAACTGCCGATTGATATCCGCCAAAATATTCTCGGTGATGGTTTGCTTGGGCTGGAGTTGAGCGATGATCGTTGCACTGAGACCTTTGTGCCAAGTGGTTTGCTGGGAAGACAGGGGTAAACCGTAGAGAATGTAGTTGGCGAAATGTTCACAATTATGAAGGGCAATATTGTAGCGGGCTGTCTCGATAAACTGTTGCACTCGCCTTACCTGCGTTTGGGTGATTTTGACTTGACCGCGCAACTCGATACCCTTTGGCCCCCACCCCAAGGAATTAGATAAACCCGGTGTTTCGCTAAGAAAGTAGTGATCAGCTAAACCCCCAAGAGCCGCAATACTTTCCTTGTGTACAGACAATTGATTTTCTGGCACCAATTCAAAACAGTCCACCAAGGTCAAGGCTTGGTTGAGTTGTCCCAAAAGCCGTTGTATCGCCCGTTGAATGGCTAAATCTGGATTGGGGGCGATCGCCTTTTCCCAGAAGCCCTCACAGGTTACTGTCGCCTCGGTCAAGTTGTTAATAATTGACTTGGTTTGAATCTCCATGGTCATCCGCTTGATCTTTTGTCCTCGATCATCCTGACGGCGATCGCGTTACAGTTCGTCACAAAAGCTCCCTTTCCGGTAATCCTTTCCATTACGCTGACAAATACTGTTCTTTGATCGACTCTGCTGCCCATGACTGCCCAAATTCCTGCCCACAAGAAAGCGAAAGGTTTACCCCGGGGGAGTGTCCGTCCGGCCAAGGCCCTGTGTAGTGACTGCGGCCTCTGTGACACCCATTTTATCCACTATGTCAAAGAAGCCTGTGCTTTTCTCAATCAGCAGTTTGACAAGCTCGAAACCAAGGTTCATGGCCGTAAGCGGGATCTAGACCAAGAGCAGGAAATGTATTTTGGCGTGCATCAAAAAATGGTCGCCGCCCGGAAAACGGAACCCATCGAAGGGGCGCAGTGGACGGGGATTGTCAGTTCCCTCGCCTGTAAAATGCTCGAAGAAAAACTGGTAGAAGGGGTCGTTTGTGTGCAGAGTTCCCCGGATGACCGTTTTCAGCCGATGCCGATTATTGCTACTACCCCAGCAGAAATCCTCGCCGCCCGGGTCAATAAGCCAACTCTTTCGCCAAATTTGACGATCCTAGAGCAGATTGAACAGGGTGGGTTCAAAAAACTATTGGTGATTGGTGTAGGTTGCCAAATCCAAGCTTTGCGGGCGGTGCAGGATAAATTGGGCCTTGAAAAACTCTATGTTTTGGGTTTGCCCTGTGTGGATAATGTCACCCGCGCAGGCCTACAAAAATTCCTTGATACCACCAGTCGCTCCCCGGAAACGGTGGTTTACTACGAGTTTATGCAGGACTTTAAGGTGCATTTTAAGCATGAGGATGGTTCTACGGAAACAGTCCCCTTCTTTGGTCTAAAAACCAATCAATTGAAGGATGTGTTTGCGCCGTCCTGTATGAGTTGTTTCGACTATACCAACGGTTTGGCAGACCTCGTGGTGGGTTACATGGGTGCCCCCTTCGGTTGGCAGTGGATGGTCGTGCGCAACGAAACGGGCCAGGAAATGTTTGATCTCGTTGCCGATCAAATTGAAACGCAACCGGTTAGTTCTAAGGGCGATCGCCGGGCCGCTGTGCAGAATAGTATTCCTGCTTATGATAAAGGTGTAACGCTACCAATGTGGGCGGCGAAACTGATGGGGGTTGTGATCGAAAAAATTGGGCCGAAGGGCTTAGAATACGCCAAATTTTCCATTGATTCTCACTTTACGCGGAACTATCTTTATACCCGCCGCAATTACCCAGGTAAGCTAGAGGCCCATGTGCCGGAGTTTGCGAAAAAGATCGTTGCCCAGTACGAACTCCCCAAGGACTAGCGGCCATTTCCCCCTCCAGAAGCGGTACCAATTCACCGAGGAATTCTGTTACAGTGAGGGGGATGTTTGGTTTTATGAAGTTTTATGTCAGGTTGGCTAGAGCACAGCGTACAGGTAGAAGTTGACGCCCCCATCGATCTCGTTTGGGAACTCTGGTCAGATCTCGAACAAATGCCCCAGTGGATGAAATGGATCGATTCTGTGGCGATCCTTAAGGACGATCCGGATCTGTCCCGCTGGAAATTAGCCAGTGGCTCCTTCGAATTTACCTGGCTTTCCCGCATTGTAAAAGTCGTCGAGCATCAAATTATCCAGTGGGAATCCATTGATGGCCTGCCAAATCGGGGGGCGATTCGTTTCTATGATCGCCACGGCAAAACCATTGTTCGCCTCAGCATTGCCTACGATATCCCCGGTATTTTGGGACAAGTAATGGATAATCTCTTTTTAGGTCGGGTCGTGGAATCAACGATCCAAGCCGATCTCCATCGCTTCCGGGATTACGTTAGAAATCTCCAAGAACAATTCCCTACTTCTGTATAGCGCAGTGAATTCCTAGGCTTTAACGGCTTCGGGGTGGATCACCTTGGCGCGATGTAAAAGGCGATCGCCTTGGCGGTAGCCCGCATTTTGAATCATCACCGCATCCCCTGGGCCGACATCACCGTGATTTTTCACCAATTGATGCTCTTGGGGGTCATAGTCCACAATTTCGCCGACGGTGCCGATGGGAGTCACGTCCCAACTCGCGAGGAGTTGCTCAAAGGGTTGCGTAAGGGCCACAAGGGTTCTGGCGGGGAACTGGGCATTATCTTGGGCAGCCTTGGCGGCGGCAGACCATTGCAACAGCCAGGCTTCGAGGATATCCAGGGCTTCCTGTTGCCAGCGTTGCTCGTTTTGGGCTTGTTGGGTGTCGAGTTGGGTTTCTAGGCGGGCATATTCGGCCTTGAGGGTTTCTTCTTGCTGGGCCTGGGCTTCGGCTTGGGCGACTAATTGTTGCTGGAGGTGGTCGATTTTATCGGTATATTCCTGCTGCTGGGCTTGGAGATGATGTTGGAGTTGCTCGATTTCCTCGGCGTGATTAATAGCCTGGGTCTCTAGTTGGCTGCGGAGGCGATCGCCCTCTGCCTGGAGCGCTTCGAGTTCAGCGGGGTCAACGCCAGTCGCTTGGGTTGTTTTGGGGGTAAATTCTAATGGCTGAATCCCTGTGGGCAGAAACAGAGCCAGAAACTCATCCACCGATTGATCAAAATATTGAGCCAATTTAACCACTGCTTCGACGGGGATGCTGTGAATGAGACCTGCTTGCAGTCGGTAAATTTGCCGCGCCGCGACCCGCGAATAGGCCGCCAGTTGAATGACATCGCTCACATTGGCTTGGGCCATGAGGGTTTGGAGTTGGGCAGCGTGGGGATGGCTCATGGGGAGGGGGCAGTTTCGTCAGTAGAGATACTCTGGCATTCTCACCCATGGCTGAGAAAGGATGCAGCCTTTTTTATTAAATCGTTAAAAAATCACTATTTCGGGTTGTTTGTCGAGGCATTTTCGCTGCGGGATGAAAAAATCTTGATATGCTGTTTCCTTGATGCTTGTCCTGTTGAGAAAAGCGATGAATCTTAAGCGCATTTGGGCGATCGCCAGTAATTGTTTCCGAGAAGTGATCCGTGATCGCATTTTATATTTTTTGGGTTTTTATGGCCTTGTGTTTGCCCTGGCGGTACGAATTTTACCGGATGTGTCGGCGACAGCAGGGGCGAAGATCGTCGTGGACTTTGGCCTAGGGATGATCGGCATTCTCAGTGTGCTGGTGGCTGTTTTTGTGGGCACAGGCTTGGTCAACAAAGAAATTGAAAAGCGAACGATCCTGGTGCTAATTCCTAAACCCATTAGTCGCGCCGAACTGATTGTGGGGAAACATTTAGGGCTGTCAGCGGTGGTGGCGGTGATGCTAGTTGCCATGGGGATTATTTATTTCGCGCTCTTGGCCTGGTCACAAAGTATGATGCCGCTGCTGTGGCAAGGGTCAACGGTGCCGCTGGGGCCAATTTCTCTTTCCCTTGGTTATTTATTGATTGAGCTGATGCTGATCATTGCCGTGGCGATCGCCTTTGGGGTATTTACCAGTTCCCTCTTGGCAACTTTATTTTCCTTTGGGATTTATCTCATGGGCCATTTCAGCACTGACCTAGTGAGGTTGGGGGAATTGAGTCAAAATGCGGGCGTTCAATGGCTCACCGAAAATCTCTATAAGGTTCTGCCGGATTTATCGCGCCTAAATTTCCGCAACGAGGTGGTTTATGGGGTGGTTCCCGATGGCCAAACTCTACTCCTGAGCGCAATTTATGGCATTGTCTATGTAATTCTGCTCCAGGCGATCGCCATCTTTATTTTCAGTCGGCGACAATTTTAATTTATCAGTCGTAGTGAAAGCGACAGGCAAGAATTCTGATTTTGTCGTCGAAGACTTCGTAAACAAGGCGGTGTTCTTGGTCAATGCGACGAGACCAACAACCTGCAAGTTCATGTTTGAGGGGTTCGGGCTTGCCTGTACCAGTGAAAGGATTTCGCTGAATTTCTTGGATAAGTTTGATGATTTTTCGGGCTTTCTTACGATCTTTATCGACCCACCAGGCTAAGTCTTCAAAGGCATGGGGATCAAATTCCAAGTTTTTCACGGGCTGCGTCGAGGGAAATACCAGTAGTGCGATTTTTGGCGGCGAATAGCCTTTGTTTCATGGCGTCACTACTCAAAAGATAAGCGGTTTCATTGTCTGCCATGAGGTCTTGCCAAACTTGGATCGGTACGACAACAGCAAGGGTCTGTCCAGTATCATCGCAAATGTATTGCAGATTATTCATCAATAGTTTCGGTTAAGGGCTTTCTGCAATTTTATCTAATGTTTCTTGGGATTTGCTGGAAGAGAGACGGGCTTTCTGATCAATACTGAGGGAGCTTAGTCGGCAGTAATTCTAAGAATTTTTCCATTTCTCCAAAATGTCTCAAGGGTTTTTATGGTTACGATTCGTCCGTTTCAAACTCAGGATATTCCGGCGATCGCCCAACTGTTTCATGACACCGTCCATACCGTCAATGCTCAAGACTACTCCCCGGCCCAACTGCGAGCCTGGGCGCCGGAGGACCTGTATTTCCGTGATTGGGAAACCTGTTGTCACGCTTGCTTTACCTATGTTGCCGAAGAGGATAAACAAATCCTTGGGTTTGCGGAACTTTCGCCCGCGGGTCACATTGGCTGTTTCTATTGCCATAAAGACCACCAACGGCGGGGCATTGGTCGCCAACTCTATCAAACACTGCTCGCCCAAGCAGAACGGCTGCAACTCGCCACATTAACCGTCGAAGCCAGCATTACCGCGAAACCTTTTTTTGAAGCTCTCGGTTTTCGATCTCTGCCAGCACAGCAGGTGACCCGTCGCCAACAAACTCTCATCAACTACCCCATGGTTAAGCATCTCCGTTAAAAAAATTTCCACAAAAAAACCCCTAGGTAATAGGGGAAATGGTTTGGCGATCGCCACTTTTGAGAATTAGTCGAGGTAGCCGATCAAAGTGGCCATATCATCGGTTTCATTGGGGGCCACAGGGCGATTTCCCATAATCACAATGGTGTCGCTGACATGGAGATGGCTGGCCATAATTGGGCGATTCCCAGAAACGGTCATCGTGCTAGAAATTTCCATCGTGCCAGCGGTCACCGGGCGATCCGCACCAGAGGAACGGTAAGTATGCATCACCTTGAGGTGGCTCGGTTCAATCGGGCGATTATTGGGAAGGCCTAATTTGGCAGGCTCTTTCACAGAGAGGGCAACCACCTCGTCTTTTTTCGCCGTGCTACGGGAACGGGTGGGACTTTTAGTTGTGCTATCGTTCGTGGGAGTCGAATTTTCGGTGGTCATGGGATTTCTCCTTGAGGTATCTGAGCCAACACCTACTGAATCAAAATTTTAAGTAGGATTATGTTTTAAGAATTTTGTCGTTACTTTACTTCAATTATCCCAAATGATGGGACAAAGATTCCTTGCTGATCTTAGACACACTTTGTCATAAATTCGCAACATTGTTTCTAAAGTATCCCATTAAATTAAGTTATGTCTAACGGGAGTAATGTTTTGTTTCGTCTCCACGCCCCTTTTACCCCCACCGGCGATCAACCCCAGGCGATCGCCAAATTGGTGCAATCCTTAGAATCCCAAGCCAAATATCAGACCCTATTGGGGGCGACGGGCACAGGCAAAACCTTTACGATGGCGGCGGTGATCGCCCAGATGCAGAAACCGACTCTGGTGTTAGCCCATAACAAAACCCTCGCAGCCCAGCTTTGTAACGAGTTACGGCAGTTTTTTCCCTACAACGCCGTGGAATATTTCATTAGTTATTACGACTACTACCAACCGGAAGCCTACATTCCCGTCACCGATACTTATATTGAAAAAACCGCTTCGATCAATGATGAGATTGATATGTTGCGCCACTCCGCCACGCGATCGCTGTTTGAACGCAAAGATGTGATTGTGGTTGCGTCGATTAGTTGTATTTACGGGTTAGGAATTCCGAGCGAATATTTAAAGGCGGCTCTTTCCCTAAAAGTAGGTGAAGAACTGGATCAACGGGCGGTACTGCGGCAACTTGTGACCGTGCAATATAACCGTAATGATACGGATTTAAGTCGCGGCAATTTTCGGGTGAAAGGGGATATTTTAGAAATTGTGCCTGCCTATGAGGATCGGGTGATTCGGGTGGAATTTTTCGGCGATGAAATTGATGCGATTCGTCTGTTAGATCCCACCACTGGAGAAATTTTACAAAGTCTTGAGCAGATTAATATTTATCCAGCGCGTCACTTTGTCACGCCCCAAGAACAGTTGGCGATCGCCTGCGAACAAATTAAAACTGAATTAGAGCAACAACTCACCTTTTTAGAAGCAGAAAATAAACTCCTCGAAGCCCAACGGTTAAAGCAACGCACCAGTTATGATTTAGAACTTCTACAGGAAGTTGGTTACTGCAATGGTGTCGAAAATTACTCTCGTTTTTTGGCTGGTCGGGAAGCAGGTTCCCCCCCGGAATGCTTAATTGATTATTTCCCTGAAGATTGGCTGTTAGTGGTCGATGAATCCCATGTCACCGTGCCCCAAATTCGCGGCATGTATAACGGCGATCAAGCCCGCAAAAAAGTCTTAATTGACCATGGCTTTCGCTTACCCAGTGCCGCCGATAATCGTCCTTTAAAGTCTGAAGAATTTTGGCAAAAAGTCAATCAATGTGTGTTTGTTTCGGCGACCCCCGGCAATTGGGAAATTGAACAATCAGAAGCACGGGTAATTGAACAAGTCATCCGTCCGACAGGCGTTGTCGATCCAGAAATTGATGTGCGTCCGACTGAAGGGCAAGTGGATGATCTGTTAGGGGAAATTCGTCAGCGAGAAAAACTAAAAGAACGGGTCTTAATTACCACTCTAACCAAACGCATGGCGGAGGATTTAACGGATTATTTCAGTGACCAAGGGGTAGCGGTGCAATATCTCCATTCTGAAATTAAATCCATTGAACGCATCGAAATTTTGCAAGCCCTCCGCAAAGGGGAATTTGATGTGTTAATTGGCGTGAATTTACTGCGGGAAGGACTCGATTTACCAGAAGTTTCCCTCGTGGCGATCATGGATGCCGACAAGGAAGGGTTCCTGCGGGCGGAACGTTCCCTAATCCAAACCATTGGTCGGGCTGCCCGTCATGTGCGGGGTCAAGCGATTCTCTACGCCGATAACCTCACCGATAGCATGGCAAAGGCGATCGCCGAAACCGAACGTCGCCGGGCAATCCAAATCGAGTACAACAAAAAACACAACATCACCCCCCAACCGATCAAAAAACGAGACGAAAACGCGATTTTATCTTTCCTCGATATTTCCCGCCGTCTCAATACCCAACAATTGCAACAGGTTGTAGAACACGCCGAAGCAGTGCCCCTCGAAAAAATCCCCGAGGTGATCAAACAGCTAGAAGAAGAAATGAAGGACGCCGCCAAAAATCTCGAATTCGAACAGGCTGCTCTCCTGCGGGATCAAATCAAAAAATTACGCCATCAACTGCTCGGCAACCACGATAACTAGCGAACAAAAAAGCTGGAGAGAATTTCTCCAGCCCTAAGAATGCCATGTTATGCAATGAAAAAATGCTTTACTCGTCGTCTTCTAGGCCAAAGACACGGGCGACAATTTTTTGCACTTTGTAGCCAGAATCAATGGATTCGAGGGGATCTTTCCGCAGACGGTGCCGCAGACAGAGGGTGACGACCCGGCGAATATCATCTACGGTCACTTCGGTGCGACCTTCATAGGCGGCGAGGGCTTTAGCGGCACGGTTGGTGACGATATCACCCCGCAGACCATCCACGTCGGCTTCAGAGCAAACTTCGGAAATTTTTACCTTCAGTTCCCGGTCAATGGTGACTTGGGGCAACAGTTCTTGGGCACGGACGAGGCGTTCTTGTTCTGCTCTTTGTTCGGCGTCGTACTGCTGCAAAAAGTCTGTGGGGTTTTGGTCGAAAGCCGAACGACGTTCCACAATTTCAACGCGCTGTTCAGGATTGCGTTCGGTGCGGATCTCGGCGTGCATCCCGAAGCGGTCGAGGAGTTGGGGGCGTAGTTCCCCTTCTTCGGGGTTCCCGGAACCCACAAGGACAAAACTGGCAGGGTGACGAATAGAAATCCCTTCCCGTTCAACGGTATTCCAACCGCCAGCGGCAGAGTCGAGGAGCACGTCTACGAGGTGGTCATCAAGGAGGTTAACTTCGTCCACATAAAGGACACCCCGGTTTGCTTTCGCCAACAGGCCGGGTTCAAAAGCTTTCACCCCTTCAGAAAGAGCTTTTTCGATGTCGATGGTGCCACAGACCCGGTCTTCCGTCGCGCCAAGGGGCAGGTCAATCATGGGGACTTTTTTGCGGGCGATCTCGATGGGTTCGTTGTTTTCGAGTTTTTGCCGTACTTCATCGCCCATGAGTTCGGGATTTTGGGGATCGCTGTTAAAGGGATCATTAGCGACGACTTCGATTTCGGGTAGGAGATCGGCTAAAGCGCGGATGGTGGTGGATTTTCCGGTGCCGCGATCGCCCATGATCATCACGCCGCCGATTTTGGGGTCAATGATGTTGAGTTTGAGGGCCAGTTTCATTTCATCTTGGCCGATTACCGCCGTAAAGGGGAACACCACACGACGTTTTACTTTTTCTTGGGGAGGAGCGTCAGCCGTTACTGTCATATCAATAGAAACTTTTGTAAGGGAACGTAATTTTTTATTTTAAAAATTCACAATTTATGATTGCTGATCACCCATCGTAACAGGTGCTGGGACGATAATGTAACCGGAGTGGCGATCGCCGAGGGTTTGGTTTTTTGCTGCGCCCCAGTACCACCAGTAGGCCCCCACATAGGCACAAACGAGGGCATCGATGCGGTCTTCGATTTCCTTAAGGTCGCTACCTTTGGCCGTGGCGATGGGGGCGATTAAATCTGTCCAGAGATCATTCAGGGTCAGTTGTGGCTCTAGGGTCGTCAATACCGTTTCAATGAGGCCTACCAAGCGCAGTAATTCCTGGCGGCGATCGCCTAATTTCCCTTTTTTGTATTTAATAATTCGCTCAAGCTGAAATAGACGCACCATCGCCGGGTGGGGAAACACCTCAATCTGGTAGCGGCCTAGTTTTTGGGGCTCTATTTCTGGGGCATGGTCAAAGCCAAGATTCTCAAGATCAAAGCCCAATTGGGTGGTGCGGGGCGCAAAGGGACGGTTTAAATTCGCTGGATAACAGCCCGCATGGTACTTACCGAAATATTTGTGAGTGAGGCGATCCGGAAGACGCGTTCCCGTTTCATTGGGGATAATCGTCGGCGCATCCACTGCCACCAGACCCATTGTTTCCTGCGGGAGCAGTTGGGCGACCCAAGCCACAATTTCACCGGGATCAAGGATTAGCCCAAAGTGTTGAATTGTGAGCTGTTGTTGCCCAAGTTCTAAACAACATAGGCCGCTAGCACCAGAAGTCCAGCCAAAGTCAATCCCCGCAAATTTCACTTATTCACCACATCAAGACCTTCAGGGAGAATTGTCCCATCAAAAATTGCGTTGTGGAAATTTACCTGATCCACCGTCGCATCCAACAACACAGCCCGGCTAAGGTTCGCACTGGTAAAATTTGACCAATAGAGTTTACTGCGGAAGAGTTGGGCATCACTGAGATCGGCCCCGCGCATGGTCGTCCAGGCCATTTGTACCTTCCGGAGTACCGCATGGCGCAGTTTAACGTTGGTGAAGTTAGCGCTATTGAGTTTTGCTTGGCTAAAGTCTGCATGGTCGGCGATCGCCCCGGTGGCATTGACCCCGTGCATAATCGCGTGGGAAAGGTTGGCTCCCTTTAAATTGGCACCGATCAAGATGGTACTCGTCAGGTTTGCATTGGCGAGGTTTGCCCCTTCCAAGTTTGCCTGGGTCAAGTTCGCCCGCCCAATGAATGCATCCGTTAAGATTGCGTTGGTGAGATTGGCTTCCCGCAAAACCGCCTCGTTGAGGGTGGCACAACTGAGATCCGCTGAGACAAGTTGAGCGTTGGTTAAATTGGCCGCCCGGAGTCCCCCATAGGTCAATTGCGCTGTGGTCAAGTTCGCGTCGGTCAGGTCACAAGAGATTAAATTTGCTTCGCTGAGATTCGCTTGGAGGTTGCTATTGGTGAGATCTGCCTCCCGGAAATTCGCCTGTTTGAGGGATGCCCCCGTGAATACAATCTGGGACAAATGGCTTTCCCGGAGATTGATCCTATCAAAGTTGCCGCCCCCCAAGAACGCCCCTTCGAGGTCTACTTCCCGGAAATCCCGTTCTCCGGCCGCATAGCGTTCTAATAATTCTCCCGCATCCATTCGTTTCAAAATGGTATTCCTCCTGAGGCTGTGACTGGGCCAAGGCTTTGACCCATGACATGGCGAATATGAACTTTATGAGTTTTATGAGTATCGAGTCTGCTTTATCGCATTGTAGAGTTAGTGGCCTGGGGATTGGCGATCGCCGCAATGAAAAGATAATCGTCAGCTGAAAACTTTCCCCAACAAAAACCCCATAGACGATTCAGAGTTCTCACAAAGCATCGATCTATGGGTAACGAAACTGCCATGGGCGGAGGCCACAGAAGCCGGTCTTATTCGAAAGTTTCTGTGGGGGTGATGATCGAGCTTTCCTCTGGGGTGCCATTAACAGCGGAGGTTTCGGCTTGTTTTTTCTGACGCCAATATTCCTGCAGTCGGGAGCGATAATCAGCGGCCGCATTGTTAATGTTAGAGTCTGTGCTCTCACGGAATTGTTCTGGATCCTTATTGCCTAGGCGCATCATGTGGATCAAATCGTAGGGATTGAAGCCGTCCGTGTTGCCATAGAGGGAGGAATTTTCGCTTTGTTGATAGTTTCCTTCGAGATCGTTGGCAGTTTGGGCCTGGCTAGGCGCGGCGGGCACACTGGCGATCGCGACACTAAAACCACAGATGAGAGTTAGTAGAGCAGGTTTTTTCATTAGCTTATCGGCAATGGAGTTGCGCATAGATCGTCTTTGATGACCATTGTGCCGCAAAAAAGTTTCAGGCGTTGGGTAAATTATTCTGAGTTTATGGTGAAATTTTGGCTTTAGTACACCGACAAAAAACGTCCCCCCACGGGAGACGCCTCGGTGGTCTAATGGAAGGATTTAGTGACATCTTCCCCGCCGCAAGCGGACGGGGCATCCCAACCTCACGATTGAGTGTTCCTACCCCACGCCACTTATCTAGGTCGTAGACCCCCGACAGACCGACTTGATAGGCTGTTTCCCTTCCCCAGAGTCCCTGGGTACAGATTGAGCACAACAGAAAAACTTCTGTACAATTCCCAGACTTTGGAGGCCCCGGCAATGCCTGACTTTCACTCTCAACTGGTGGGCTGCGAACCATGTTTATTTTATCACGCCCCAAGGGGCGAGGAATTAACCCTTAGAGATTAAACGATGTGTCCTAGGACGCAGGACGCAGCTCATCCCCAAAAAACCAAGTGGCGGTTTTGTCATCGAAGGTCACGATCGCCCCAATGCCGCTACCGTCGGTGACGCGAAAGTCTGTGATGGTGCCTACTTTACCGAGTTTATCGGCGAGATCTTTACCAACACGATCCCGCAAACGGTAGATTTGTACTTTTTGCCCGATTTCCATGCCAATTATTGCTGTACTGATAAAGGTTTAGTTAAATCATTCATCAGTTTATCGGAAACTGGTCGAAAAAATGAATTTTAGCTGGATTTGCCAATCGTCGCGGCTGGTACGGTGGAGTTGGATTTGTTCGATAAATTCCCGCAGGTAAAAGCGCCGCTCAGCCTCGGATAGGTCATACCAAAAGGATTCGAGGGTGATGGTTTTGGCGATCGCCCCTAGGTTGGCGGGGGGCAGTTGGTTGAGTTGGCTTTGCAGGTGGCTGATTTCACTACGCAGCACGTAGCGACGTTGAGCGGCGGTGTCAGGGTCAAAAATGCCCTGGGCGGTGAGATCCGGGAGGGCGGCAATGAGAGTTTCCTTTTGCTGAATTCCTTGTTGAATCTGGCCCTGTTGCTGATCCAGAGAGGGGCCTTGGTATTGCTGGGCAATGGCGGGGAACTCTTGGCAAATCTTTTGCACGGTGGCCCGGAAAACGTTGTCGTAGGCGATCGCCCGGCATTTTGGCTGTTCGGGACAGGCCAGGGGACGCAGATATAAATAGGTTTTGGGGTGATTGCGCCGACTGACATGGCTAATGGTGAGGGCACTGCCACAGGTTTGACATTGCACCAACCCTGCTAAACACCGGGGGGCACTGGCACTGCGGGGGGCGAGGGGACGATTACGGCGCAGGAGGCGATCAATTTGGGCGGCTTCGTTGTCGGTGAGGAGCGCCGCGTGGGTTTTGGGAATGGTTGTGCCGTCACAGTAATGGAGTTGACCCCGATAGACGGGATTACTTAACCAGTTGCGTCCGGTGGATACGGCAATTTTTTTCCCGAAGCGTTGTTCTAGATGGCGCACGGCTCCCCGCAGGGAACCAAATAGGAGGAAATGTTCACAAAAATCTTTGACCACGGGGGCGGTACTGCGGTCGATGAGGTAACGGTCTTGGCCCCGTTTGTAACCGTAGGGAGCTTTGCCTGGGGGCGGCAGAAATTGGCGGCGATTTTTCGCATGGCCCCGCTGAATTTTTTGTTGTCTGAGGCGATCGCCAATGGTTTGAAAGAGTTGACCGAGGGCTTTTTGATCCAGCGGTTGATCGCTTTGGTAATCCTGTTCGGTGGCGATGATCCCCACGCCATATCTTTCGATGTGCTGGAGGCGATCGCCAATCTCGCTGAGGTTCTCCCCCAATTCATCGAGGCGACGTAATAGTAGATAGTCGGGGCGATCGCCTGTGTCGAGATCCGTCAGTAACTGGGTGAGCTGCTGCCGTTGGCCCCAATCGCTATAAATGCGATCAACCTCAACACCCCAAAGTTCCGGTTCCGGGGCGGCATCCAGGAGTGGGTCACTGTAGCTGTAGACAAAAATCGTCATCCGGCCTTAACCCCCAAATGCCTTAGCTTTCTTCTGGATTGGCGGATTGGCTGTGGCGGATTAAATCTTCGGGGCTAATCTGATCGACAAAGGCACGGAAGGCTTGCCGTTCTTCTTCATCGGCATCGCGGTCCACGGGAATCGAAGCCTCAGAAATCACTTCTTCGACGACCCAAATCGGACTTTCGGTGCGTAGGGCAATGGCGATCGCATCACTGGGGCGGCAGTCAATTTCTTGGGTTTCTTCCCCCTGGGAGGTACAGAGCACCGCATAGAAAGTGTGTTCTTCGAGGGCGTGGATGATTATTTTATCGAGGGTGAGATCCCACGCTTCCAATAGATCCGTAAAGAGATCATGGGTGAGGGGCCGGGGTGGTGTTTTTTGCTCCAAAACATTCATAATCGAGCGGGCCTGATCCTGGGCAATGTAAATCGGTAAGGCACGCCGTTCCGAGGCATCCTTCAGGAGAATGATCGGGCTCCGAGTAATGGCATCAAGGGCAATGCCAGCAACGTGCATTTCAATCATGGATCTGGGCCTCGGCGTAGGGATAGAAACGGGAGCAATATTTGATTCCCTTACTAACTAGTATCCTACAGCTTCGATATTCTGGGACGATGTTGGGCCTGATTTTCGGTCAATTCCCGCTACAATCGAATGGCCCTTTTACTGCGATCGCATCACGCCCTGTGTTTACTGGATTGATTCAAGCCCTTGGTACCGTTAAAGCCCTCGGTGGCGATCGCTTTGCCATCGATATCCAGGGCCACGGCGCGGGTCAAGTGATGTCGGATCTGGCCCTCGGTGATAGTGTGGCCGTAGACGGTGTTTGTCTGACCGTCGAAACCATTGCCGAACAGGGATTTGTTGCCACCGCCTCCCCCGAAACCCTGAAACGCACGATCCTCGGCGATGCTGTTTCCCGTTCCAATTGGGTCAATATTGAAACTTCCCTGCGGGTGGGCAGCAAGATCGGTGGCCATTTTGTGTCGGGCCACGTGGATACCATTGGCGCTTTAGAAAAAGTGATTGAAACCGCCCGTGCTTGGGAACTGTGGTTTACGGCGCTCCCCGATTACCAAGCGACCTGGGATATGAATATTTCCCCTTGTCTGGTGTCTAAAGGGAGCATTGCGGTCAATGGCATTAGCCTAACGGTGGCCGAATGCGATCGCCTGGGGCAGTGGTTTAAGGTGGCGGTGATTCCCCATACCTACGCCGAAACCAATTTGGCCTACCTCAAGCCGGGCAGTTGGGTGAATCTAGAAGTGGATATCCTCGCAAAATATGTCCAGCGATTTGTCAGTTACCAACGGGAACAAAAGGCTCCCGATATTGGCCTCGATTTCCTCCAGGAACATGGCTATTTGTGATCGGGGTGCCGATAATCTACAAAATAAAATTTCGGTTCTAATTTGTAATGTAAGGCTGTGGCGATCGCCCCACAAATGGCCCCAAACGTGATCAAACCCAAACCCCCCTTGAGGCGCAGGCTATTCGGTAACAATGCCGTGATCACCACCGTCACAATGTCTAATCCCACCAAAAGTCCCTTGGCCCGCCGGGTTGTTTGCAAAGCGCGACGACAACTCGAGCAATGGATAGTGTGCTGCTGATAGCGATCTAATACCTGGCGGCGATCGGTATGGAGCAGCACGGGTTGCGGCTGGATCCCGACCGCTTCCCAGGGCAACTGCCCTTGGGCATAGCGATCAAACCAACGACGAAATTCAATCACCAAGCGATCCGCAGCCGTCGGCATTTTATAGGCAGTTTGCCAGGATTCGGGGTGCTGCTGACGAAAATATTCTTGATTTTGCAAAATAATCATGTCGCTATCGATCACCCGATGGCGCAGCGTTAAGTGTTCCCACCAACGGGGCATCAGGCCGCCTACTTTTTTAGCGAAGTTCCGGGGAAACAGCACAATCAGCCGAGACTTTCCCGGAGAAACGGGCACACAATAGGTCACTAAGCCCACCTGTTTTTCTGGCCCTAGGGGAATTTCATACTCCACTAAACAGGGAAGCTTAACGGTGATGTTGGTCGGAAAGCCAGCGGTGATCTTGGCATTAATTTGGGTTGGTGTGGTGTCGGTAATTTCAAAAGTGAGGGGTTTGGCCATAGACCGCCTGCCCTGGAGGCCATGGTGGGCGAAAGGAACATGGCTAGGATCGACGATATTTTCTACTAAAGTCGCCCAGTCATAATCCACCTCCCGAGCGTAGGTTGACCACACAAACCCTTTTTCTGCATCCACATTTGGCGATAGAGGTAACGGCTGTTGCTGGGCTAAATCGGGCGTTTGTGGATCTAGCCAGACCCACAATAGATCCTGTTTTGTCTGGGTTGGTAATGCTGTGGCGCAGAAATTAGCTCCTTGTTTCTCGATTAAATCGGGCTGGTTGGCCTGGGGGATTTTTTGACAATGACCGACATGATCAAATTCCCAACCGTGGTAACTGCACATTAGGCGATCGCTTGTTTCATCGATTCGGCCTTCACTGAGGGGGGCGAGACGATGGGGACATTGGTCTAAGAAAATTGAATAGGTTGTCTTATGGCGCGGTTTCCAAACCACCAAGCGTTTCCCCAGGATCGTGATCGCCTTGGGGACAGCGGGGTCTAAATCTTCGAGAAGGGCAACGGGATACCATTGTTGGAAGAAGTTGAATTGCACCATTATTCTTAGGAAATTGCGTTGTTAAAAAAAGATTTTCTTTAATGAATTAAAAGCTGTTTTTGGGTTGGGCTGATTTGTATTTCTTGGCTACTAATTTGGGCCAAGGCCTGGGCTGCATCCTTAGACTGGGGGCGCATCCGAATTAGGTAATAGCCCTTTTCTCCAAGGGGATCACAGATCATATTTTCGGTGATTTTTTGCCAACGCAGGGGAAAACTGGCGCGGTTATAGAAGGTGAGATAAAAATCAAAGGTCTGCAGCCAGGGGTCTTGGATGGCAATTTCTAGACGTTCTGCTGCTTCTAAAGCACCGTAGAAAAATTGAGTGTCGGTGGCCCCAACGGGGAGGAATTCTCCTTTTACAAAGGCGGCGGGTAAAACATCGCGAAATTTAAACAGCGTAAAAATGTAGTAGTGAAGCAGACGGAAATAAAGGTTTGTTTTCTGGGCCAGGGTTTGATAAAAATCATTGTTTTGGGGCGAAACAACCAAAGTCGGCACAGTTAGATCTAGGTCTGTTTTCACCGTCGGAAAGCGAGGATTCACCTTGGGATGGTAGTAACGTAAACCAACGGTATATTTGCCTTTGGGTAAGGAAATCTTGAGTTCTGTTTGGCTGGGATCATCGGTGAGTTGCGTGAAATTCAACACCGTGCGATAGCCCGGAAAGTCATAGATGCAACCCACCCAAGCTGCCGTGGATTGACGAATGGTTTCGAGGTTAATGGTGAGTTCTTGTTTTACGGAGAGTGGCCCCAGGGTGCCAATAATGGCGTGGGTATTCCACCGGGGCGCTTTGGTCATTAAAACGGGCAAACTCAGGAATTTCTGGAGGGATTTTTCCCCAATAATGCGCCATTCTTTGGCGTTCTTTTTATTAACGATCAAGTACAGAGTATAAAGATTACCAATAATAAATTTATTAACCTTGTAAAAACCAAAAGAAAAGATCGCAAAGGGAATTTCTAACCAGGGTTTGCGCGCCATTATTTATCAGAAAAATTGTGTTTTAAATTCTACCGTAGTGGGCGATCGCCCTTTGGGTTTGCCAGGCCCAGAGCTGATCCCCATAGGAAAAATGCCACCATTCGTTGGGATGAATCACGAAACCTGCCTGTTCCATAGCTTGTCTAAGCAGTTGCCGATTTTGATGGTACTGCCGCTCTAGGGGCGTGGTGGCAGCGGCATAGAAATCGGGGTAGGAGCGATCGCCAATGTCGTCAATTTCTCCCCCCATCGGCAAAGGTTCTTGGGCAAGGTTCACCAAACGCACATCCAAAGCCGCGCCGGTACTGTGGGGGGGCGGTGTCGCTGGATCGGTGCTCGGCACGGCCCAAAATTGCAACACCTGCTCCCAAATCTGGGTTGTTTCTGGGGGAGTTAGGGGGCGATCGCCTTTTAACTGGGCAAAGGTATAGTCCACCATAAATTGCTGCACCGTGATCGGTCGGTAGGCATCGAAGATCTGAATTTGTAACTCTGGATGGGCGGCCCGCAAAAAAGCCTGGGCTTGGGTGAGCTTTTCGAGGACTCGGCGGCGCAAAGAATAAGGCGATCGCCCTTCATAATCAGCTCCTAAAGCCATGTAGGGGTGGGGCGTCACCAGAGAAAAAAGATCTGCGGGGATCGGCACCAGGGGATCGTCACTGGTTGCGATGGGAATCCTTTGATAGGGCTTGGTCATGGGGCAACTAGGACAACGGTAGGCGGTGAATCGCTTCATTGGTGCCGATCACCATCATCATCAACCCCTTATCCAGGCGATGTTCTGGCCCAGGGTTAATCTCAAAATGCTCTTCATTGCCCACTGCCAATACATTCACCCCATAGTTCGCCCGGAGGGACAGTTCTGCTAGGGTTTTACCGTGGAACACCTCTGGAATTTTAATCTCGACGATACTGTGCTCTTCGTCAATGTCAAAGCGGTCGAGAATCGAGGGTTTCGTCAGGGTCATGGCGAGGGCGGCCCCCGCTTCATATTCTGGATAAACAATGCGGTCGGCCCCCACCCGCTTCAGGAGTTTACCGTGTACCTCCGAGGACGCCTTGGCAACCACATGTTCGACGCCCCCTTCTTTCACGTTTAAGGTCGTGACAATGCTTTCTTGGAGGTAGTTACCAATGGCCACAATGACCGTGTCAAACTCAAAAATGCCCGCCTGGCGCAGGGCCATTACCTCTGTGGAATCCAACTGCATCGCGTGGGAAACGAGTTTTTCAGAGACCACCTGGGCGACTAATTTAGGGTTGATATCGGTGCCAAGGACTTCGTAGCCCATGTTGTGTAATTTTGTGCAGACGGCGCGACCAAATCGTCCGAGGCCAATGACCGCAAACTGACGACTTTCTTCCTGCCGAAAACCCTGAAAGAGAAAATTCCAATTCCGTAAATTCACCGTTTGTTTTACTCCAAAACCCAAATGGTCGTTAGCTAGTGGCTAATGTGATTGCGAAAGGTTCAAAATGCTGTGGGGGCGATCGCCGCATCTTAACCGATGATCGTACTAGAATTCCAAGCGCTGGTGAAGTCTTGGGAGATTCCTCCGGCAATAGGGGAAGGTGCTGCGGCTCAACCCACCAATAAATTTTCTTCGGGATAGTTAATGCGGCGTGGGGTAATTTCTCCGACAATGGCAGACATCAGCAGTAGAACCCCGACCCGACCACAGTACATGGTGGCAATGAGGGTAATTTGACCGACGGCGGAGAGGCTGGCGGTGATCCCCGTCGATAAGCCAACGGTGGCAAAGGCAGAAATCACTTCAAACAAAATCGCAATTAATTCAATCTCAGGGTTGCTGATGGAAATGATGGCCGTAGAAATAGTGATCACGGTGGCGGAACCAAAAACGACGGCGATCGCCTTAAAAACGATGCTCTGGGCAATTTCACGGTTAAAGACCGTGACACGGGTGTGACCATAGAGCACGGATTTGGTGCAGTTGGCGAGGATGTTAATGGTGGTCGTTTTGATCCCGCCCCCAGTACCACTGGGACTTGCCCCAATGAACATCAGACCCATGGTGATAAACAGCCCAGCGGTGCTCATTTTGCCGATGTCAATACTATTAAACCCAGCAGTGCGGGTCGTCACCGACTGAAACCAAGCGGCGATCGCTTTATCACCCCAACTCATCCCAGCAAAGGTGGTTGGGTTGGCCCATTCCACAAACAGAAAAGCCGCCGTCCCCAGACCCAAGAGCCAGAGAGTGGTGGAGGTGACCACTGAAAAATTCAACGAAAATGCGAAGCGTCGGCTTTTGCGCTGGAGCCGGTGCCGCAACCACAGATACATTTCGATAATCGCCTCATAACCAATGCCGCCAAAAATAATCAGACCAGAGATCGCTCCATTCACCAAAAGGGAACCTTGATAGCTCACTAAACTATCAGCAAATAAACTGAAGCCCGCATTATTCCAAGCGCTGATGCTGTGAAAAATGGCTAACCATAGCCCTTCACCGGGATCAAAATCCCGACTAAACCGCCCAAACAGGAGGAAAATCCCTGTCAGTTCCCCAATCAGAGTCGTGGCGATAATCGAGCGAATGAGGTTGCGTGTCCCTTGGTTATAGGGTTGGTCAAAGGATTCTTTAATGGCAAATTTTTGAGCCAAATCAAACCGACGCCCCAGCAGCAGCATGAGAAATGTCGAGAGGGTCATGTAGCCCAGCCCTCCCAGTTGGATCAAGAGGAGAATGACCCCCTGGCCAAAGTTGGAAAAGGCTGTTCCTGTATCCACCACGATTAACCCCGTGACACAGATGGCGGATGTCGATGTAAATAGGGCGACGAGGGGGCTATTCCATTCCCCGGAGGCGGTGGCAAAGGGCAACATCAAAAGCAGCGTCCCTAATAAAATAGCTCCGAGAAAGCCGAGGCAAATAGTTCTGGCGATGGTCATGGCCGATCAAGGTTACAAAGAAACGTTTAGGATATTAAAAAAATGAAATGAGATTAGGTGCGCCACCGGGCAAGCTGTTGACGGAGGGCGAGTCGGAGGCGTACCAGGAGGGGATGTTGTCGCTGGAGTTGGATATTGCCTGGATATTGGCCTTGGTAATCAAAGAAATGATTGACCTCATGGAGAATGGTGGCAAACCGGAGCAGGATTGTTTCGGTGCGGTATTCCTGCAACAGGGCCTGGGTATTGGTGGCCGCTGGGGGATTGTTGAGGGCCGCTAAAAGGCGATCGCCATCGTATTCGACGCAATAGGTGCTAATTTTCTGGCAATTAAAACCTGGATCTAAATAATCCGCTAGGGCGCCGTTGACGCTACTAAAGACCTGACAACCACAGGCGATCGCCTCTAGGGGGGGCAAGCCGAAGCCTTCACTCACCGCATTATTGAGCCAATATTCCGCCGAATCATAGAGATAAATTTTACTGCGATTAAAGAGGGCCGCAAGGTCCGGGACGAAGGAATTGACGACTTCCACTCGACACCGCTGCTGGAGGTAGGGCACCAGTTGCTGAAGCACATAGCTGGAAGTTTTGCGGGTTTGCACCAACACATCAATGTCCCGCTCTTGGTGCCAGTTTTCGAACGCTGGGGAAATTTGATTGGGCAAATAGAACAAAGGATTATTCGGTGCCTTTTGCCCCCAATAACCGAGGGAATTGCGACTTACCGCCCAAATGGGAATGCGACTGGGGAGCTGAAACCCATAGCCCGTACTGTGGGCATGGTAGACCACCGGATGCGATCGCAGTTGTTTGACCAAGCGCGGAATATCAAAGCCCCAACTGACCACAAAAATAGCCTCCTGGGGGCGCACCTGGGGCAGTAGTTCCGGCAAATAGAGATGATCTGGGGATTTTTCTCGGTAGGTGACTAAATGGGCCGATTGCAGTTGTTGGGCCAGTTCGTAGGTCTTGATTTCGGCAAAGAGGCCACCGCTGGCAAATTTTTTACTGACACCGGGGACAAGGAAATAAAGCGATCGCATAGTAGCCATTGGAAGAGTCTCTAAAAATATACTGTTTATCTGGAAAAATGCTCGGCAAGGCCAGAAATCCCCTTAAAATCAGAGGGTCAGTGTTCCTTGGTAAGTTCGTCATGACCCCTCCTTTGCTTCAGGTTCAAGATCTGCACATCGCCTATCCCGCCCAGGGTCAAGCTTTACAGTGGGCCGTTGCTGGGGTGTCTTTTCAGGTGAATCAAGGCGATCGCCTCGGCCTCGTGGGAGAATCTGGCTGCGGGAAATCCACCATTGGCCGCGCCCTGCTGCAACTGCTGCCGAGGGGTTCCCAGGTGACTGGCAATGCTACTTTCCAAGCCAAACCAATTCTGAATTTAACGGGGGAAGCCCTGCGCCACTACCGGGGCGAAGTGGTGGGACTGATTTTCCAAGACCCGATGACCCGACTGGATCCTCTCATGACCATCGGCAACCACTGCCTTGAAACCCTCCGCTGCCATCGCCCCGACCTCAGCGCCCAAGCCGCCAAGCAAAAAGCCCTGGAAACCCTCGCCGCTGTCCGCATTCCCGAAAACCGCTGGAATCAATATCCCCACGAATTTAGCGGGGGTATGCGTCAACGGGTGGCGATCGCCCTTGCCCTACTGCTGGATCCCAAATTCATCATCGCCGACGAACCAACCACTAGCCTGGATGTCACCGTCGCCAACGAAATCCTCCAGGAACTGACCCGCCTCTGTGCCGAGCGGGAGATGGGCTTGTTGCTCATTTCCCACGACCTCGCCATGGTCGCCGAATATTGCACAGACATCGCCGTCATGCACCAAGGTCAAATCGTCGAAACTGGCCCCGTTAAGCAAATTTTCAATGATCCCCAGCATCCCTACACCCAATCCCTCCTGGAAGCTGCCCTCCACCTCCACAGCGATCAAGCAATTTCCCTAAATCCAGAAAAGCAACCGATCCTCTCCCTGGAAAATTTAGAGCAACATTACACCCTTGAGAGCAACCTGTTCCAACGGCTAATCACAGGCCAAAAAACCCAGGTGATCCGTGCCGTCGATGGGATTAACCTTGATATTTATGAAGGGGAAATTTTGGGCTTAGTGGGGGAATCTGGCTGCGGTAAATCCACCCTCTCCCGGACGATTTTGCAACTGATTAAACCCACCGGGGGCAGAGTCATCTTTGAAGGGAAAGAATTAAACCAATTGTCGGTAGGGCAAATGCGACCGGAACGGCGGCACCTCCAGATGATCTTTCAAGATCCCCATGCCTCCCTCAATCCCCTGATGACCGTGGGGGAAAATATCGGCGATCCGCTCCACATCCACCAGTTAGCGACGGGGCCAGCTGTCAAAGAAAAGGTCTTGCAAATGCTGGAAAAGGTCGGTTTAACGCCTGCCGAAGAATATTACGCCCGCTATCCCCGGCAACTGTCTGGGGGACAACAGCAACGGGTGGGCATTGCTAGGGCTTTGATTACCGAGCCGCGCCTCGTGATCTGTGATGAACCCGTCAGTATGCTGGATGCGAGTATCCAGGCCCAGGTTTTAGATCTGATGCAAGCCCTCAAGGCGGAGTTTAACTTGACCTATCTGTTTATTACCCATGATCTGTGGGTGGCGAAATTTTTGTGCGATCGCATTGCAGTGATGAACCAGGGCAAAATCGTTGAATTAGGCCAGACCGCCGACATTTTTAAGAATCCCCAACACCCCTATACCCAAAAACTTCTGGGCGCTGCGCCTCTGCTCCACTCGGCGTAATTGTTGTGTGCGTTCAATTTCGGTCGAGAGCATTATTTAGCTCCGAGACGGGATGGCTCAAAAACGTAAAGTAAAAAGAAGCCCCGTAACTCTGGGGGTCAAATGCACCAGGCGTAAACCATTCTGGCGGTGGGTCGCCGGCGATTTCACCATTGCTCTCAACCCAAATTTTGCCGCCCATGAGATTCACCAGACGTTTGGCGATCGCCAACCCCAAACCACTGCCCCCATAGCGACGACTAATAGAGGCATCGGCCTGGATAAAGGGTTGAAACAGTTGATTGAGTTGCTCAACCTGAATGCCAATGCCCGTATCTAAAATTTGAAAACTCAGTTCCTCCATTGGGGGATCGCTCGGAGACAGCACCGCATGGCTTCTGATAATTAATTGCACAGAGCCCGTTTCCGTAAACTTGAGGGCATTACCCAACAGGTTAAATAGAATTTGTCGCAACCGTAGCTCATCCCCTACCAAAATATTTGGAATCGAGTCTGCCACACGATATTGCAGGTCAATGTCCTTGTCCTTTTGGTCTGCCTGCACTTTCAGGAGAGTAAAGACCGATTTCAACAGTTCCTGAAAAGAAAAATAACGGGCTTCTAAACGGAGACTACCCGACTCAATGCGGAGAAAATCAAGGGTATCGTTGATGATATTGAGTAGGGTTTTGCCACTGTCTTCAATAATGGCGACCAATTCTGCTTGATCGTCCTTGAGATCCATGGTGAGGAGTAATTGGGCCATGCCGATCACTCCATTTAGGGGCGTGCGAATCTCATGGCTCATGTTGGCGAGAAATTCGCTCTTTTCCTGGGCGGCCATTTCTGCGGCTTCCTTGGCCTGGATGAGGTTCAGCTGTCGTTTGAGGGCTTGGTTATATTTAACCAGAAGATTTTCCCGCTGTTGGTGTGCCAATTCTTTCTGGGTTGCCAGCTCTTCGAGGCGCTGATTTTGGCCGGTCAGGGTTTGATTCATGGCCTTGAGATCGGCTTTGGCCTGCTTTTTTTCGTTCAGCACTGCAATCAACATCAACGTCATGAGGCCGATGCAGGCAATAAAAAATTGCGAGAGCAGCAGGGAATTGCGCATTGACTCCCCCACAAAGGTGCCATAGCCCTGGACGGTACTGACGGCAGCCATCAAGACGATCATCACCATCAGGAGGGTAGCACCGACTTCTTTAAACTGAAAGGTTGTCCACACCAGGAGAGGGGCGAGGAGATATTCTCCGTGGTAGCCGTTGATCACCAGGTGACTAACGCCGAGGGTGAGGGCGGCGAGGGTGAGGGCGGCTAACCAATATTTTTTGAGGTAATGGATAAATTCGCGGTAGCCATGGTTGGTGGCAATGATCAGGGGAGCAAAGATGAGAATGCCAAAGCTATCGCTGAGAAACCAAGTTCCAGCAATTTCGGGGTAAAGGGCCCAAGGAGCTTTGCCTGCCAGACAAACGATGAGGGCACAGGCGATCGCCACAGGGAGATGGCTCAAGATGCAACTGTAGAGAATGAAATTTTGGGTCGTCTCCGGACGGTCGAGAAAATACCGGTGTTGGTTACGGTGTTGCAACCAATGGGCCGCCAACACTTTGCCGGTGGTGGCGATCGCCGTGATGCTGAGGGTCATCAACAAATTGGGGACACTGAGCCAGGCTTGATAAATGACGATTTCTGCGACCAAAATCCCCCCCAAAACCCCCAACCACATGGGCATCCCCCACACGACCAGGAGGCCCACCGCCAGCCCCCCCGGAATCCAAATGGGCGTCGAACCCGTTTCTGGGTAAACCGTAAAACTGTGGGAAAACAAGGCCGTCACACAATAGGCGATCGCCACCACTACGTGCTTCCACCAAGGTACCGGTTGATGCATCAAAAAACGGGAAGACAAACGAGATAATGACGACAAAACCATCACAGAGAAAAGATTGGGAAAAATAATTGGCTACCGATGACTAGATTCTATTGTGGAGTGTCCTTGAATCGTTAATGACACCAATGCAATGAATCTCTAAGTACCTTGTCACCGAGCCGATTCCCGCAGCATTCTAAACGCGACAGAATTTGCGGTCATTATCAAATTGCGGCTCCTGCCAAGAGTAGGCGAAATGACTCACCTGGGTAATGTCTGGAAAACTGGCTTTGATCGCGGCCATTTGATCCTTGAGGGAAGGGCGATTATCCTGGGCGCGGTTCCAATCCCCAGCCAAGGCCGGAATAATCTTTGTCCCTGGCGGCGCAAACTGACGCACCCGGTTAATTTCATCAACGATGCAACTGGTGCTGCCACAGACAGAATAGGCCATGGGATGCCACTCCATGGAACCGGGAAATTTATCCCAGGGTTGGAGACGAGAATCAAAACCCCGTTGACCGACGGGTTGATTGCCCCCCGGAAAAAATACGGCTCCCGCAGGAATATTGCGACTTTGGGCCTGGGCTGCAGCGCTGTTGACAAAATCTACGACCCCTTGGGCGGCGTGGCTGACGGTGAGATGCCAAAGTTCGGCCACAAGGCGTTGATGGAGGGCATTAATTTCTAGTTCGGATTCATCCCCCAGGATTTTTCGACCCTGCCACCGGGGGGTTCCTTCTTCGGGGTATTGGGCCAAAACTGCTGCCACATCCCCGACGGTAATGTTGCCTTGGCGGAGATATTTTTCGATGAGGGTTAGACCCTGGCGATTTTCGGCACGGTCATAGAGGGCTTGGGCTGAGGCGGGGCTATAGATCCACAGATCCGCTACGGAAGCGGCCACAGAACGGGCACCAGTCCCCCGAGGGTAGCGGATGTAATCGAATAGGATGCCGTCGGGTTGCCGCTGGAGCATCTGATTAACAAGATTTTTATAGTCGGCCTGGGCGATCGCATTGTAGGGATCCGCGAAGGCTTGGGCACCGTCTTGGACAAAGTCGAGGCTGGTCTCACCGTACCCATTACGGGCCATGGCACTTTGGCGATCGCCCCGATTTCCGTAGACATAGCCATAGTTCATCCCAAATAGCCAAGCATAAACCTTTAGCCCACGGGCCCGACCTTTTTCGATAATTTCGGCCATCACATCGCGATTTTCGAGGCCGGGGGTCTGGATGCGGGACGGCCAGGGGGTATTGTTCTGGTTTTTGGGCAATAGGGCTTGGCTATCGGCAAAAACTTCGAGATAGAGCTGGTCGTAGCCTTTGTTGACAATATCGTCGAGAATCCGCTCGATCATGCCAGCTTTCGTGTCGCAGGGATAGATGCGGAGCCACATGGCTTGGTGTCGTGGCCAATAGGTTTGACGGCAGCGCTGCAGTTGATCTTTGTGTTGTTGTAGGAGCGCTTGGTATTGGGCTTGGGCACTACGATCACCTTGGATCGCGGCGGCACGGCGTTGATCTTTCGCAGCGATCGCCCCGGCATTGAGGCGGCAATATTCGTCTAACTGATTACTAAGCTGGGCCTGGGCTGTGAGGGGATTGAGACCAAGGGAGAGGCCACCCAAACCAAGGGCGAGACCAAAGGCCTGGAGACGGTTTTGCCAAGGTTGCTGCCGGGCCTGGGCAATTTTTTTGGGGTAAGTTCCCTTTGATGGTGGCCGCTGATCCATAAAATACTCACATTTAAAACAATGACAAAAATAACTTGCAATAGTAATCGTGGCGATCGCCCTTCGCAGCTTTAAGGATAGCCAAAATTTTCGAGGGTCACACCACCCCGTTGCAAAGGAAGAATTCAAACGCACCGCAATTGTTCCCTAAGATCATCCTAGGGACGCTGGGGGGACGGGATCTCGATTGTGTCTGGCAGTTCAAACCCAGAGAGGTCTAGGTTCTCTGGTAAAGATTCCTGGGCATATTGAAAAGAGCCGGGCAAAATTTCTTCAAAGAAAAACAAAGATAATTCTTCCGTGAGGGCAGCCCCCAGACTTTCTCCTAATTTGTCGCCAATATTGAGATTGGTCACCTCCGTGAGGCTGACATCAGGCACGGTAATCTGTCGGGCGATCGCCTGCTCTTGCCAGGGCACCGTGAGGTTTAAATTCACCTGGATATTTTGCACGGCTAATTGATCCACCGTAAATGTTGTGGTGGGCTGACCAGCGGCGGTGGTGGTGGTTTGGATTTGTGGCTCTAGCTGTTCGATTAGTTGGGCGATGTTGACATTGGGGAGGGCACCCACAAGACGTGGATCCGGTAAGTCATTCAGATCCCCTTCAATGTTGACCGTGACCCCTTCAAGGTTGGCGATCGCCACCTGGAGTGGTTTTCCTTGCAGTTGGGGTTCTTGCAGTTCGATCTGACGAATTACCAACAGATTTGTCCCAGAAAAGCCCGGCACATTGGCAAAGGCCAAGTCGTGGAACCTCACCCGACGTTGGAGGAGTTGCACTTCAGTTTGACCCACCGCTGCCTCAATGCCGGTGGTTTCGGTGAGTTCGCTTTCGAGTTCCGTTTCAAGGCGCTGGCCTAACCAGTTTTCCGCCGCCAGCAAGGCCCCAGTCCCCACCATACCGAGGGCCAAAATTGAGCTAGCAATGATGAGGATGGGTTTTTTCATGGAAATTCTCCGTTGTGCCGGGCCGATTTAGGAAGACAATTCTTTGCCCAAGGGTAACATCACCAGGATTCTCCGGATTCGAGGGCGGGCCAGTCTCCGTCAGCAGTAGCAGTTAGCAACACCTGACAATCTTGGCTTACTTTGCGGCTTTCTTGGTGGGAGTGGGGATCAAGGGCGATCGCCTCAAACCTTAACGCCAAAGCACCACGGGGAATCGAAACCACTTGGCGACAGTAAAGCCGTCCTTCGGGGCCTGGGGTAAAGGTCATTAGTTGGAATGGTCCCGCTAAAAGTTCCCGCGTTTGGCGATCCTGGAGCCAGAGCTGCCCATGGAGGCGATCGCTTCCGGCGGGTAAACTCAGCTCAACAACCGCTAAATCTGCCACCTGATAGGTTGTTTTATCAAGGTGAAGCTGGGGTTCTGGGACTGGTAATGGTGCCACGTCAGCTTGCGCTGCGGGCATTTCCGACTCAGGGAATTCAGAGGCTATCTCCGGGGATTGTTCCGGTTTCTCTTCCGGGTCGGAGGCTGCAAGTTCCTCATCCCAGAGGCTATCAACAACGATTTCCAAGCGGGGTGATGGCGTCGGCGTTGGGTTCTCTATTTCTGGGGTTACTTCAGGGGAGGCTGTCGGTGGCTCCGGTTCCGGTTCCGGCATTAACCAGGTGGAATCTTCCCCATTCACGGCCAGGGCATTTAATCGGGTAAAAAACCGTGAATTCCAATCCAAATCCTCTGCTGGAGCCGTTTCTGAGACTTCAGCAGCAGGTGGCGTAGAATCTTGCGCGGCGGTGTCTGGGTCTGTCTCTGGTGCCGCTGTCTGGGGAGTCTCATCCTCTAGGGGCGGTTTCTCTAAAGCTTCTACAGGCTGATCTGCGGGGCTTATCGGTGCTTCAACGGTCGGGTCTGGCTGGGTAACATCAGGAATAGCGGCCTTGGAGGCAAAGTTGGGCAACTGCAGGCCAGTGGATGACTTCTGGCCTTTGGTTTTGAGCTTGGGGGGCAGAATGGTCGGGGTTTGATGGCCTTGGGGCTGAGGACTGGCGGGGGCGACCTCAGGGTTGGGGAGCTTAAGGGGTTTGGAAGGCGACGTAGTTGGCTCTGGGGAGTCTGGTTTTGGGGCAGCATCTGCCTTGAGTTGGTTGGCGATCGTCCCGTAATCCGCCATGAGGCTAAAGGGTTGTTGGGCGAGTAATGTCTCTGTCCCTGTGTGTAAAGTAATTTCGCCGACTAAGAGCAGCGTTGTCAGAGGCCCATCGAGGGTAATGGTTTGGCTAAAAGCACAGGGGAAATCTTCAAGGGCGATCGCCGCCGTTAAAGTTGTCACCACTGTCGCCGTTTGGGGATCCCGGAGGGTAAACGTTAGGGTACCAGGCTCAGAAATTTGCTGACTCTCACCAATGGCTGGATTGGGTTGAATTTCTCCCCGGAGTTCTAATGCTTGGGTTTTGTCCAAAGGATAAACGGTTTGTTCTAGGACAATCTGATAGGGAAGTGGAGTCGGCGGAATATCCAAGGTCGGGGGCGCGGGTGGTGCCGCAGCAATCTGGGCCTGGGCCTCTTGGTCCATTTCTGCCCAAATCGGTTCTAGCTCTTCCTTGAGTAGCTCATCTAATGCCGCGAGGGAATCTTCCAGGAGGGCAGCGGAGCGTTCCTCTTCACTGGGTTCTGGAGCCTCTGGTAATCCAAATTCTTCTGGTGCTTCTAACGGAGTGGAGGAATCATCGACTCCTGCTAATTCTTCTAGGGTTTCATTCTCCGCTGTGCTTTGATCCGTATCGGTCACAAAATCTGTCACCGGCGTTGATTCGGTTTCCTCTAGTTGAGGGGGGGCATCGTCGCTGGTTTTCTGGGCAGGATGAGCCGCTGTATTTGGGTGACTGTCCGCCAAGGAAAACGTTGTTTCAAAGGAAAAAACATTGGGATTTGGGGGCAACGGCAACGGCTGAAATATGGGCTGAGTGACCCGGAGTATGAGGCGTTTTTCCCAGGGGTTGGCCACATCAAGGCTCCGGCAGGTAATCACCCATGCTCCGCTTCCGAGGTGCCGCAGGGGCATGATTGCGAATAGGCCCTGGTCGGTGGTGACATCTGTGCGCTGCTCCCTTTGCCCTTGGGGAAAGCTGATTTCACAGTGGATTTCTGCTTGGGCATCGCCGCGGGCGGCCAGACGATATTCCCCAGGCGCTAGATTCAGGGTCTCGGTTTGGAGGATATCCCAATTGCGATCGCCTTTTTTTTGTAGCAGAAATTGCCAGTGCACCATCGACGCCTCCTCTGGGGTTTTAATGTTTTGCTTGCTGGATTTTTTGACGCCACTGCGCAAGATTTCCCAGCAGATCTGCTTGGGCCAGGGTTTCTTGGGCCTTGGTCTGGAGCCATTTAAGTTGTACCTGCTGGTTGGCGGCCTCTTCGTCTCCGAGCACCAAACAGGCGATCGCTCCACTGCGGTCGGCCCGTTTAAATTGCTTCCCAAAGGCACTACCACTGAGATCTAGCTCTACCGAGAACCCAGCAAAACGCAACTTATGGGCCAGAATCACAGCGGTGGCTTCGGCCTGCTCCCCTTTAGAAACGAGGTAAAAATCAAGTTGGGGGCTAGGGGCTTCTCCCAATTGTTGTAGCAGGATCACCAAACGCTCTAAGCCAATGGCCCAACCCACTGCCGGGGTCTCAGGGCCACCCAATTCCGCCACAAGGCCATCGTAGCGACCGCCCCCACAAACCGTTGCCTGGGCACCGAGGTCACTGGATTGGATTTCAAAAGCGGTATGGGTGTAGTAGTCTAGGCCGCGCACCAGGCAGGGGTTTAACACATAGTCAATGCCCAGGGCCGTGAGGGAGGCTTGCACTTGGTCGAAATGTTTTTTCGAGTCGTCACCCAGATAATCCAGAATACTGGGGGCGTTTTGGGCAATTTCTTGGGTTTTTTGATCTTTGCTATCCAAAATGCGCAGGGGGTTGCGCTCGAGCCGTTCCTGGGAATCTGCGTCTAAATCGGTCTTAAAAGGGAGCAAATAATCCACCAGGGCTTCACGATACCGTTGGCGATCGCCGCCATTGCCCACAGAGTTCAGTTGCAAGCTTAGATTTTTGAGGCCTAGTTGCTGCAAAATTTCCGTGGCGATCGCCATCACTTCCACATCGGCGCGGGGATCCGCACTGCCAAGCACCTCGACCCCCACTTGATGAAATTGCCGTTGGCGGCCCGCTTGGGGTCTTTCGTAGCGGAACATCGGCCCCGTATACCACAGCCGCTGCACACCACCCTGGGCAAACAATTTTCGCTCGATATAGGCCCGGACTGCCCCTGCTGTCCCTTCAGGTCGGAGGGTAATCGGGCGATCGCCCCGATCCGTAAAAGAATACATTTCCTTACTGACCACATCCGTCGCCTCGCCGATCCCCCGCTCAAACAAGCTGGTCTGCTCAAAAATGGGTGTGCGGATCTCCTGGTACATCGCCCGGCCGAGGCAATCGCGCACCACCGCTTCCACCTGTTGCCAGTAGGCAATCTCCGGCGCAAAAATATCCTTCGTTCCTCGTAAAGCTTGAATTGTTGCCATTATGTCTAGAAAAAAGTACCAGTCCCAGCTTATCGGGATGGGGCGTTGTTATTGTTCAGCAGAGGTAAAACTACCATGTATCCTGCCCCAAATGCTGTCAAAATCATGGCGATCGCCGCTACCAAGAGCACCCAAGCACTTACTCCCGCATCAAAATCTGTCCCACTCTCAAACTGCTCCGGGGGAACCGTCGTAAACTGCCGCATTGGTTCTGGCGTCGGCAGAGCAGTGACCCCATGGGAAATCGCCTTCCCTTGCGGGGGATGGTGGGGGGCCGTGACCAGTGGCAGTGGCTCAATGCCAAAATCATGGCGGTTGACCATTTCCTTGAGGCGTTCCGTGGATTGCACCACCTGATGCATCTGGTTGTATAACTTACGGTTATGAACCCGCAACTGCTGATTTTCCTGCTGGAGTGCCGTCATCTCCGCTTGGGTTTCCCGGAGTTTTTCAGCGAGTTGTTGATAGACAGACAGAGGCACCGAAGCGCCACTCCGGGGCAGGGGCGTAACGTTATCGAAGCTCGGAGAACTAGAAGGATTAGCAATCATAGGTCAGCTCACACCAAAAAGAGCAAATATCCTTACATTATGATCGAATTTCAGGATTGTCATCTGTCGCGGGGCGCCAATCCACCTCAAGGGCCGTAGGTTTCCGATAGGGGACGGGCATAGGGTTGCAAGGAGCCTTGGTTCACGGTCAAAATTTGCGAATGCTTCAGCCAGTCTGCCCCAAAAGAATTGAGATGGGTCGTCGTAATGAGGGTCTGGAAACGGGTTTGAATGGTATCTAGCAGTTGATTTTGGCGGGAAGGATCAAGCTCGGCCAGGACATCATCCAAGAGCAACAGGGGCGGTTCCCCAATGATCGTCTCAATCAGTTGCAGTTCGGCGAGTTTGAGCGCTAAAACCAAGGTGCGTTGCTGCCCCTGGGAGCCATAGAAACGGGCGGGGGTGCCATTAATAGAAAATTCGATTTCATCCCGGTGGGGGCCAACCATGCTGCTGCCCTGGTGTTGTTCTGCTTGGCGGCGTTGTTCTATCTTATCGAGACAGGCTTGTTGCACATGGTGGGGGTCATCTTGTTGCCAGGGAATATTGGGACAGTATGTGATTTCTAGGGTTTCGGTTTGGCTACTAATATCACGGTGCCAAGCTTGGGCCAGGGGCATTAGTCTGAGCAACCCCCGCGATCGCCTGCGGGTGACCCGCGAACCTGTGGCCGCTAACTGGAGATCCCAGAGGGCCAACTGTTGGGTTAAATCAGCGGGGATCGCCGCCTGGTTTCGGTGGAGTTTTTTCGCTGTTCGCAAGAGGGCATTGCGTTGCTTGAGCACCTGTTGATACTCCTGCAAAATCCGGGCATAGACGGGTTCTAGCTGGATCAAAAGATTATCAATCCATTGGCGACGACAGTCGGGGCCACCGCGCACAAGGTCTAAATCAAGGCAGGAAAATTCCACTGCGTTCAGGGTACCGAGGCCATCGAGTTGGCGGCGGAGGGTTTCGCCATTGAGCTTGAGGGTACGTCCCCCTTGGCGGCGCAGCAAGATATCAAAATCAACGGTGCCGTAACCGCGCTGAATTTGGGCTTGGATGCTGGCGATCGCCTCTCCCTGGTTTACGAGATCAGCGTCCCGGCTGGTGCGGTGGGTTTTAAGGCTGGCGAGTAGTTCGACGGCTTCGAGGAGGTTGGACTTTCCCTGGGCATTGTTGCCGATCAAGATGGTCTTTTGGGCGGAAAAATCAACGTGCTGGTGGTGGTAGTTGCGAAAATTACGGAGGTGCAGGGTGTGCAAATACATACGCGCTCGTCGCCCAAGTCCCGGAACAGAATCCTGATTTTAGCGTGTTATGGGAGGGGAAGTCGTGGCGATCGCCTGGGGAATCCTAGAGCAAAATGTTGGGCCTGATTAATCACAAAAACGGTAATTAATGTGGCCTCCCGCTTGGGCGACGAGGGATGTCCAGGCGTAATCTTGTTGGAATGGAATATAGAGCCAAGTACGTCCGGTGGCGTCTTCGCTGAGATAGGCGGGCGTCCCTGTCACTGTAATCTGGCTACCGTTGCGGAGGAAACCCAAAACCGGGGCGGAGACAGTGGGTTCCTGTCTAATATTGAGGCCTGTCCCCACATCACTCTGGACGGTTAAACAACCGCGGGAGGGTTGATCGTTTAAGGTGGCTGTACTGGTGTGCTGGGCCACGACTTGATCATTGACGAGACAGCGATATTGCACCTGACCTGTGCCGATAGCCTTGACTAAACTATTTAAGCGATATTCAAAAACGGGTGCTTGCCCTGCTGCTGTGGCGGCTTGGGTGCAGGTATATTCGTAGTCCATATATCCCCCCAGCTCCAGATTAGAAAACCCAGCACTAAACGACCAATTGTCGTCTTCTGTTTCGTTGGGTCGCCAGGATTCCCAGCCGGGTTCTGAATCGGCGATCGCCCCTGGGGCCGCACTCAACCAACACCCAATCGCCAAACAAAACAGGTAAGGTTTGACTCGCGCCATGTTTTTTTCTCCCCTTGCAGATAACTTTGTTTCCACATTAGAGGGAAATTCCGGATCTGAAACTCAAGACTGAAGACAATGTCGGCAGTTTAAGACAAAGTCAGGGCCGTGGCGATCGCCCAACCATCCACGAGAAACAGCAACAACGTAAATCCCAGCAAAATCATGTACATCCACGGCTGAGACAGGGGCCGCACATCGCTAGTATCAATATTGGTTTGTGCTTCAATCAGGCCCACCATCTTTGCAAAACCCGCCACCCGCATTGGTAACAGATAAGCGCGATCACGTTCTGGGGTGACGAAATAATAGACTAAGCCCCCTTGGCCCGTGGTACGCATTTTCAGTTGCGCAATATTTTCCCAGGGTAATGACCAGCCCTTACGGGTCAGCCAGCGGAACCAGACCGGATAGGTGACCGTAATCCCCGTCTCATCTAGGCAGACCTTTTCACTGAGGGCACCGTAAAGAAAAATCGCCCCCAACCCTAAACCGACCCACAGGAGCGCTGGCGAAACAGGGGCTTGGGTGACATCCGCTAAAAATGGAATTGGGACGGTGAGCGAAACATAGAGACTCAGCAGGGTGATGCGAATTAGGGGTGAAAGATTAAACGTGGTCGCCATGGTCATTGCACAAAGTTTCTTGAATTTCCTAAAAAGTTTGGTGGAGCCAATCGCGAATTAAAGGATTGACCAGTTCCGGCGTATCGTCATGGGGACAATGGCCGGACTCTAGGTAATGTTCCGTGAGGTTGGGACAGTGCTGTTTAAACTTTGCCCCCCGCTCCCGTGCCCGAATCCAGGGATCCTTTTCGCCCCAAATCATCAGTAACGGTCGATCCAGTTCTTCCAGGAGATGATCGACTTTGGCGCCTTCTGGGGTGTTAAAAACCGCCGCAAAAACTTTCGCCGCCCCTGGATCATTGGAAGGGCGTTGGATTTCGTCGATCAAACGTTCAGTCACAGCCTCTTGGTTAACATAGACCTTCTGGAGGGTTTTGCGGATGGTGGCGCGCCGTTTAGTGTATTGAAAAATAAGCTGGGTCGAAAGGGGACTAAACAGAACCTTACGGAGGGCTTTTTTCCAGGGTGAAGGTTGGGCCTTAACTTGATCACTAAAAGGGCCAGCACTGTTGAGGAGAATTAAACCCTTGGCCACCTCTGGACATTGGGCTGCCGTACAAAGAGACGCATAACCCCCGAGGGAATTTCCGGCTAACACGGCTGGTTCACCAATCACTTCGTTGATAAAATCCCGCAGTTGATCCCGCCAGAGGGCACCACTATAAACAACGGGAGCCTTTGGCGATCGCCCGAAGCCGAGTAAATCAATCGCCCACACCGAAAAATCCTGTTGCAGCACCGTGATGTTTTTGCGCCAGTGGTCTGTGGAAGCCCCAAAACCATGGACGAGGAGTAAGGGAGGTTTTCCTTGGCTGGTGCCGGCCTGGACATAGTGGATATCGTAGCCCCGCCACCGCCAAAACTGACTGGGGGGATTTTCGGCTAGAACATGGGGGGAAACGGTCGCACTCATCGGGACTTTTTTGTAAATAAATGTTAACTACTGCCATTGTATCGTTTTCTTCCGGGGGGTTCTGGGGCGATCGCCAGCTGAGGTTTGTCTGAAATTTGTGTTATAACCTAAGCGACAGTTTGTCTTCTAACGCCGCACCCTGTAGCAAGCCCTCAACATTTGCCAAAGCGGTAAAAACTAACTAATTTTTTTCTTGTTCAAGCCATAGCCCCCAGGAGGTTTATTCATCATGTCTACCGGTGTGATCGAACAACGTTCCACTTCGACCATCCGTAAACCAGCCCCCCGCTACCGGGTACTGCTCCATAACGACGATTTCAACTCCATGGAACACGTGGTGCAAACCTTGATGCAAACGGTGGCCGGTCTGACCCAACCCCAGGCGGTCAGCATCATGATGGAAGCCCACACCAATGGCATCGCCCTGGTGATCACCTGTGTGCAGGAACATGCAGAATTTTATTGCGAAACGTTAAAAATGCACGGCCTCACCAGCACCATCGAGCCGGACGAATAAAGCTATTTCTTGCTTTTAGGGAAGGCGATCGCCAGATTATTGGCCAGAAACAGATTAAATAGAAGGTGGCAAACCTCAACGACTTTTTCCCTTGAAACGATTTTGGCATCTCTGTAAAACAACCCCAGCACCCCTACGGCTGGGCCTTTTTTTCTTGGGCCTAGGGCTGATTTGGCTTCCCCTGGCGGCACCGTTATATCTAATTTTTCGCGCCGACGAGAACCTCACCACCATCCTCACCATGGGATTGCTGTTTGTGGAATTTTTGTTTTACCTGCCCTTCTGGGTGAAACGAGTCCACGGAGAAACGCAACCTTTCCGCCGCTATGGTTTGGTCTGGCAACGGTCTAATGGCGTGGATTTGGTTACAGGCTTGGCCTATGGGCTGGGGTTCACCTGGGCTTTGCTGATTTTTGAAGATGTGTTGGGGTTTATCGACATTATTCCGCCCACAACGGCTTTGATTCGCATCGTGATCGAAGGAGCCTTGAGCGGTCTGGGGGTCGCCCTAGCGGAGGAATTGGTCTTTCGGGGCTGGGTTTACGATGAACTAGAGCGGGATTATGACTCGAAAACAGTGCTTTGGGGTAGTGCGATCGCCTTTGCGGTCTTACATTTCCTGAAACCTTTCCCGGAGATGCTGCGGACGTTGCCGGTATTTCCGGGGTTGGTGCTGCTGGGGTTAACTCTGGTCTGGGCGAAGCGATCGCGGTTTGGACGCCTCGGTAAATCCATCGGTCTCCATGGGGGCCTGGTCTGGGGCTACTACATTTTTAATGTGGGCGGTTTGATCCAATACAAAGAAGGTGTTTCTTCCTGGTTGACAGGGGTTGATGGTAATCCCCTCGGCGGCCTGTGGGGTATTCTCTTCCTCGCAGTGCTCGCTTGGATTATGGCCCGTGCCGCCCAAAAATCATCTTCAAAAAAAAGACCCTCTAAAAAACCTTCTCCCCTTGAGGGGAGTTAGAGGGGTTGACTATTAAGGGAAACTAGAGAGATTTCAAAAAGAAAATGTCTCTACAGAGCTTTGTGGCCCTTCCCGAAGAACTTCGGCGGTTCCGCTAGTGTAAAAACTTCGGTATGGGTGGCGATCGCCTCACGGACATGGCGGAAAGTTTGCAGCATTCCCAACAACGTTAAACCGTCGATAATCTTGAAGCCACCAGTGGTTTGTTCGGCTAAAAGTTGATCCACTGCTTCTGGGTCGGGACGCAGGTTCAAATCCCCATCGGTACAGATTGCAAACCCCCAAGGGGAGCCGTAGCTCGAAATGGGTGTCGAATAGGAGGAAACGTTGGCATAAACTGCCTTGAGAGTATTCACCAACCGCGCATGGAGCCGCAAATTTGCCGGAGCCGTAGGGCCTGCCTGCACCGCCACAACGCCACCGGGCGCGAGCACATCCTTTAGTTGGGTGAAATATTCCTTGGTAAAGAGCTTAAAGGAAGGGCCTTCTTCGATGGGATCAGACAAGTCAGAGATGATTACATCCCACTTTTCGGTGGTGGTTTCTAAAATCTTAAAGGCATCTTCAATGCGTAGGTCGAGGCGCGGATCATCAAAGACCCCCTGGTGCATCTCCGGTAAAAATTCCTTACAGGCTTCCACCACTTCACCATCGATATCCACCATCATCACCTTTTCGACGGACTGCCAACGCAGCACTTCCCGCACGGTTGCACCTTCCCCAGCACCGAGGATCAATACCTTTTTCGGGGCACCATGGGCAATCATCGCCGGATGGACAAGGGGTTCGTGGTAGAGAAATTCATCGCCGGTACAGGACTGCCATTTTCCATCCAGCACCAGGGCTTTTCCATAGGCACCGCTTTCAACGATCGCCATCTCCTGAAATTGGGTTTGTTTATAGGCCAAAATCTTGGTAATCCCGTGGCTATAAATATCCCAGGGCGTAATGTACTCGTTAATCCAATAGTCGGCTTTGACTTCGCTACCTGCCATAATTTTTCTCTTCTGACAATTGACCGGATACCAGTATCGCAGACTTTTTCATTTTTTTAGCGATCGCCACCCAAAAGCTACCCAAAACCTTACCGGGCAAACTTTTCTCAACGCTATTTTTTCTAAAACTCTGGGGATTTAGCCAACGTCGGCTCATCTCTAGGCCAAAAGGCGATCGCCAAAAAGACAATTGATTAATTCATCAACAAACTTGTAGTGAATCACCATTGGAAATTCCTCTCACTGCCACTATCTCTGGCCTAAAACTTTTTGTGAAATCCGAAAGTACAATATTTCAGAAAAAGTACATTACTTTTTGTCAAAAATGAAACCATTTTTTTCGGACATAAAAACCTTTTTAGGATTGCTAAAATAATGCTATCGCAAACTGGTTTTGCCACAATTAACGTAAGTCCTTCAGAAAAGGTTTCCTTCTGAACCATCAACAGTTTAAGGTTGCCTATAATGCCTTAGATATCGCCTAAGATTTGTAGGCAGGTCAAGCAAATAAAACTAGGTAATAGCTTGGTTTATCTTGATATTCAGCCAAAATACCCCATTGAATTTACCTTGACTTTTGCAAAAATTAACCTTCATTTAACCTCTCTGAAAACTCTACTTAAGGCTGGTGCACTTTTTGGAGAGAGGAGAGAAAAAACAAACATAATTCTGCATTGATTTTCTGTAGTTATGGTATAAACATCTTGAAAAGTTTTGTAAATCTCAATATCTTTATTTCACAGATTTACAAATTCATCAGAGCTTCAGGGAGTTTAAGCCTAGAAACATTGCTCTAATCTTAATCTCTGACTAGCAGTCAATGTCTGAAAGCCTCAATCTCGCTAAAAAGTTTTAATACATCGCTCACTTACGCTTAATTGCACAGTACACAACAGAGGAAACTATGAAACAGAGCGCTACTCGCCTCCGCACCTTATCTTTGGGTCTTGCTGGCCTCACCCTCACCGCTGCGCTTGCAGCTTGTAACACTACCCAAACCCCGACCGAAGGCACTGGCACAACTGATGCTCCTGCAGATAGTGCGTCTGGTTTGTCTGGCGATATTCTTATCGATGGCTCTAGTACTGTCTTCCCGATTACCGAAGCCATGGCAGAGGAATTCCAGACCGCAAATCCCGATACCCGCGTAACCGTTGGGGTTTCCGGCACTGGTGGTGGTTTTTCTAAGTTTTGCGCTGGCGAAACCGATATCTCTAATGCTTCCCGTCCGATCAAAGCCGAAGAAATTGAAGCTTGTGAACAGGCTGGCATTGAATATGTAGAAATTCCCGTTGCCTACGACGCAATCTCCGTGGTTCTTAGCCCCGAAAACGACTGGGCAACTTGCTTAACCACCGAAGAGTTGGCCACCATTTGGTCGCCTGAGTCTGAAGGCACAATTACTAACTGGAACCAAGTTCGGGAAGGCTTCCCCGATCGTCCCCTCGACCTCTATGGGCCGGGAACTGATTCTGGTACCTTCGACTACTTTACCGACGCCATCAATGGTGAAGAAGGGGCTAGCCGTGGTGATTACACCGCCAGTGAAGATGACAACGTTGTTGTTCAAGGGGTGATCAACGATCCCAACGCCATTGGTTACTTCGGTTTAGCTTATTACGAAGAAAATGCTGATAGCTTGCAAGCGGCGGCAATCGATGATGGCGACCCCAGCAATGGTGAAGGTTGTGTGGCTCCCAGTGTTGCGACTGTAGATGATTCTACTTACCAGCCTTTGGCTCGGCCGATCTTCGTCTATGTCAGCACCGCATCTTTGGATAAGCCCCAGGTTCAAGCGTTCATGGATTTCTACACTGATGAGGCGAATTCTTCCCTCGTTTCTGAAGTTGGCTATGTTGCTCTGAATTCTGAAATTTATGCGAAGGCCCAAGAACGCCTTGCGGCTCGCACGACTGGTTCGATCTTTGATGGTGGTTCTACTGTCGGTGTTCGTCTCGGTGAAGTTCTCTAGAGTTTATTTCTAGATTTCACACAGGGAGTGGGGCGGACTCAGTCCGAAAAAGCCCGACTCCCTTTATGCTTTAAATAAATACTGCCGCTGTGGTGGTGGTACAGGTGATAAATCATAAGTAATAAAAATTATGACAACTAGTCCTTTCCCCCCCCTCGTTGATGCGGGGCTCTGGCGGCCAGACCGAACGTTTAGTAAATGGAGCCAACGTTTAATCGTGGGGCTTTTTGGCTTATTTGCCCTAGTGTCAGTGTTGACCACATTTGGCATTGTCATCACATTGGTCGTCGATGCGGCGGGCTTTTTTGAGGAGGTTTCCCTTTTTACTTTCCTCACGGATACCCGCTGGACACCCTTGTTTACAGATCCTAAGTTCGGTATTTTTGTGCTGGTTTGTGCCACATTTATGACCACGACGATCGCCATTTCCGTGGCCTTGCCGTTGGGTCTGTTGGCAGCCATTTGTCTGAGTGAATATGCCTCCCCTAAAATTCGTCAGTGGCTCAAGCCTGCTCTCGAAATTCTGGCGGGGGTGCCCTCTGTTGTTTATGGTTATTTCGCCCTACTGTTAGTCACTCCGGCCCTGCAAGCGATTATTCCAGGACTGTCCCCCTTCAACGCTTTGAGTGCCGGTTTAGTATTGGGTATTTCAATTTTGCCCCTGGTTGCCTCCCTTAGTGAAGATGCAATTTATGCCGTGCCCGATAGCCTACGTCAAGGGTCCTATGCACTCGGGTCGACTAAACGAGAAACCATCGTCAATGTCGTCTTACCCGCCGCCTTGTCTGGGATCGTTTCTTCCTTTATCTTGGCTGTTTCTCGGGCCGTCGGGGAAACGATGATTGTAACCATTGCCGCCGGTTTAAACCCGACCCTAACCCTCAATCCTACGGTGCCCGTCGCCACCATGACGGCATTTATTGTCCAAGTCAGTCTTGGGGATGCCCCGGCTGGTAGCTTGGCCTTTAAGACCATCTATGCCGTCGGTTTATCCCTGTTCCTGATCACCCTGACCCTAAACATCCTCAGTTACTGGGTTGTGCGTCGCTATAGACAGAAATACGAATGAATACTCCCGATTCTCAAAACACGAACGCCCTGTTCAATACCCGTCTTAAAACCCGTTACCGCTGGGACACTGCATTTCAAGCTCTCAGTTGGATCGCTGTCATTCTAAGCATTGTGGTGCTGGCTATTCTCTTGATTGATGTCTTTCTAGATGGCCTGCCGCGCCTCGATTGGACATTGTTAAATGCTTTTCCTTCCCGACGCCCCGAAGATGCCGGCTTGAAATCTGCCCTCGTCGGGACAATTTGGTTGATGGTTTTGACTGCGCTAATCACCTTTCCCATCGGTGTCGGTGCAGGGATCTTCCTGGAGGAATTTTCTGTTGAGAATACTTTCACGAAGATCATTGAAGTCAACATCAACAATCTTGCCGCCGTGCCTTCGATCATTTATGGTCTTTTGGGGCTACAGGTTTTTGTCCGACTCCTCTCTCCCATTACAGGGGGACGCAGTGTTTTAGCCGGTGCTTTAACCCTTAGTCTCTTGATCTTGCCCATTGTGATCGTCGCAACCCGTGAGGCCCTCAAGGCTGTACCCGATAGCCTCAGGCAGGCCGGTCTAGCCCTAGGAGCGACAAAATGGCAAGTGGTACGCGAGCAAATTTTCCCTCTCGCCTTGCCGGGGATTTTAACCGGGACAATTTTGGCCCTCTCCCGTGCAATCGGTGAAACAGCCCCACTAATTACCCTAGGGGCTTTAACCTTTATCGCTTTCTTGCCTTCTCTGTCCCTAGAGGGGCTACAAACGCCATTTACGGCACTGCCCATTCAAATCTTTAACTGGGTTTCTCGCCCCCAAGAAGAGTTCCACACCGTCGCAGCGGCAGGGATCATTGTGCTGATGGTGGTGTTACTAGCGATGAATGGGACAGCTATTTTTCTCCGGAACAAATTCCAGAAGTAACGTGCCGCACTAAAGTCTAAGTTCATGAAAAGAAATCCTCCATACTCTGGAGGATTTCTTTTTGCGCTGTTGGACGAAAGCTCTCTGAAAGGTCTATTTTTCTTCTGGCAAGAGCCACGTCCGCAATCCCAAAATAAGTAAAAAGGCCATAACATCGGCAGTAATGAGAAAGGCAATCCAGTTTTGATCCATGGTGACTGAGCTCCAGTGTATCTAGTATTGTTTTTAGACTATGCAATTTAGATAAACTATACTCTTGTATCTATGGATTAAGGTAAAGGAAAACCTCAGAATTTTTGGGTCTTGTGATTAGATTTTGTTATTTATTGGGGGGCTGGATTAGCCAACTGAACGAACATCGCCCTCTTTACCAGGAAGATAATGCTCTCAATTGTGCAACCTTCTTAAATTGGTGGGTTTCCATGCGTGTTAATACATCATCAAGAATACTGACTGCTTCTGCAATAAAGGGACCTTTATTGAGCATGACACATTCAGCCCTCTCTGCCATGGCGGCATCAGTCATTTCGCCACGGGAGGGGGCACCATTTTTCACAAGACTTTCGAGAACCTGAGTGGCCCAAATAACGGGGATATGGGCCGACTCGCAAATCCACAATATTTCTTCTTGGATCTCCGCTAGACGTTGATAGCCAATTTCGACGGCTAAATCTCCCCGCGCAATCATCACACCAAAGGTATGTTTTGTGGCTGTTTGCACAATTAAATCGGGCAAGTTTTTGACGGCGATCGCCGTTTCAATTTTGGCCACAATTGCGGGTAAACGCTCTGGATCGGAACAGCGTTTTGTCAATTCTTGTTGCAGATACTGCAAGTCCTCTGAACATTGCACAAAAGAATAACCCACAATATCCGCTTCAGCAGCAACGAAGTCAAGATCTGCTAGATCCTTCGGCGTCAGGGGAGATAGGGGCAAAATGGTCTGGGGAAAGTTTAGACCTTTCTCTGCCCGTAGTTTGGCCCCCTTAGGACTAGCATGGGTTACTTTCAATAAAAGACCTGTCTCGCCGTTGTTCAGACGATAATCATCATTAATGACAGTAGTACGAATTTTTCCATCATGAATATAAACAGGTGTCTTTAAAGATATTAAATCTAAAATCTCAGGGACTGTACAAGTAATTTGAAAAATTGGATATTCTTGTGAATTAATAGGATGGTCATCAAAGTTTTCTGAATACAAAACAGTATTTCGAGATAGAAAAATCAAATCCCCTTTAAAAACCCGTTTCTGGTTCGGTGGCTTGATCACCATACCCGTGCGAATCTTGGGACCACTAAGATCCATCATCACCGGACAAGTAACGCCTAATTCATGGGCGGCTTGACGAACGTTATGAATCATCTGAGTCCAGATGCTCGGCTCATCATGAGCACAATTGATACGTACACAGTTGGTCCCTCGTTTCAGCAAATCATGCACCATGGCATAATCTGTTGCGGCGGCCGTTGGCAGAGTCACCATAATTTTGACTCGTCGTTGTGATCCCGGTGTTTTAAGGGAAATAGCACCGAATAAAGCTTCTACATTTTTCCGAAGCAGAATATCTCCCTGAAAAAAATCATCTGTCGGTGTATATGAGTGCTCATCGTCTCTAGAAGCCTGACAAATAAGCTCTAAAGTATAGATAACGGCTTTGAGATTTTCTAAGACTCGACTTTCCATCCGGCCAAGGGAAGATAATCCCCAAGGCATCAAGTCAGCCTGTAGACTACGCAAATCTTGACGCCGAAACGCGAGATAGTGAGCTAAATTGCGGGCACTGACGATAAAGGGAGATGAATTATTTTGTAAACTCCACTGATTAAAAATTTCTTCTCCTTCTATTTCGACCGTTTCATAAAGTTTCTTCAGTCTTTCGAGTAGATAGTGAGGATTTGTTGATCTACTAAGTGGGTTTATAGCCTGTGATTGATTCATAGATCTATCGAGCTTTATTATAGAGACAAATAACTATTTTGATTGTTCTATATTAATCGTCTTATTTTCTGCTGAATTAGTCGTATTCTCTTTGTTCCTTGGCATGGTAGCTCTTAAGAGGAACTAAACAAAAATAATCAGAGACATTACCAATAATGCTTTCATAGAACCGATAGACTGCAATTAAAAAAACTTACTCCTGATAAAGTCTTAAAGTTGATGATGCTTTTTAAGGGGGATTTGACAGATATTTGCTTGCATTCCACTTGAGCTAGAGACGTGATACAACGTTTATCTTTTGAGTGACGCAACTCAACTTTTTTAAAACCCCTGCGAATCATTGCTTTGAGGAATTGTTTCTTTACCTCACTAGACCTAAAAATGCTGTGTATTAAATGAGATTCAAGAATTGACCAAGTAAATTTGTTGAGAACTGGAGGTTTTTTTGTTGGCGATTATAATATTTTAACTTTCCAAAGATCCGTAAATAAATTTCATAATTCAATATAAATCAGCATCGAATAAAACGCAGTCGATCTGTATATTTTTTCATGACTTCCAAAGCAAACACTGGCATTTCTTGGGACGCAAAAAGAAAATGTTCTTGATCAAAGGTAACGATTTCACAGTCTGTTTTGGCAACTGCTGTTGAGCTTCTAAGATGGTCGGCATGAACAATAGCGCCAATGCCGAAAACATCTCCAGCATGCAGAGTCTCAAATGTTTTCCCATCGACGGAAATATTCACATCGCCCCGAATAATTCCGTACATTATCGTTCCTGATTCGCCTTCATGAAATATTTCCGTGCCCGCCGGATAGTTGTCAGGAGGTTTCCCTTTTGAGGCATTAAAATTAGCCATTGTCATAACAGGGTCTAAAATCATTGTTCTATTTTTTACTGATGAAGCATCAAGCAAAAAAATCCTTTGAACAACCCAAGAATTAATTGGGATAATGAACTACTCCAGCCTAAGAGGCATGGAGTTTCCGTCGTTTCATCGCCCCAAGTTGCCTCATGCTTCCGCAATCGGTAGAGCTTGGCGGCTCCGCGACTGAAGAGGCCAGTTCCTGACCCCTTGCCCAGGCTAAATTAACCTGAGC
>CALRTB020000017.1:0-69924 GCA_943371005.1 Sphingobacterium thalpophilum | reverse complement strand
TCAGATGTGAAACGCTATAGCGGCGACGATACCTGTGGGGTAGCCTACCGGGAAAATAGCTCAATGCCAAGCTTCTCTCTCTTATGAAAAACTGAATATTTTATTCTTCAACTCTATATACTAATCAAAGCTCTCAACTCACATGCAGTCTGAGAGCTTTATTTTTTCTTCGTAAGTAAAGCGGCATTGCTTCGTTGGGTAGTGTTGTAGAGTATGAAGAGTAAGTCAATAAATTGATAGGTATTTGAATGAATCGGATTTACTGGGGTTGTATATTCGGATTGTTTAGTATTTTAGGGCAGACAAATCAAGCGATCGCCAACGAGATGATGTATCGACCCCTTGGAATTCGCTCTGGTCAGGAGATTAATCAGCGGCTTTCGGATCAGGATATCCCCACTGGGGAAGGGGGATTTGCCAGGGATTATGCGATTATCCTCCAGGAGGGTGATCAAGTCGCCATTGATTTGCTTTCGGATGACTTTGATACGATTGTGTTGCTACTGGCAGCGGATGGTTCAACGATTGCCGAAAATGACGATGCCGCTGATGGTTCAACGAATTCATTACTATTCGTGCGAATCAATGAAACGGGACGCTACATTGTGCGGGTACGGGCCTTTGGGGAAACAGGCAATGGTGATTTTTCGCTCAAGGTAACGCGCCTACAACCCATTCGTGAATAAAGCAGTGCTAATGAGACAGGCGACTTCGGTCCATTCCACAGTGGCACCGTAGGTATCGCCTGTATGGCCCTGAAATTTCTGGCCAAACCAAGCACTGACGGCGATCGCCACTGCCATAAACCAAAGACTGCCGAGTAAAATACTCAACCATTGGCTAAGCGGCAGGACAAAATAACTCAAGAGTAAAAACAAAAACATAGGGCAGATACTCCAGCACAAATCTGGATATAACTGGAACTGCTGTTTGTGGAATGCCCCTTTGCCTTCGGCTTTTAGATAGGGATAAAAGGCGATCGCCACCACCTGAGACCAACGCCCCCAAGCCGGTATCACCACCAAAAAATACCCAGTCTCTAACCCGAAACTTTCGAGGGCCGTGACCTTGAGCAACACAATTAAGATCCCGGTCATCACCCCAAATGCCCCAGAGACGCTATCGGCCATCACTGTCAAACGACGTTGTGGTTCTGTCACCGCTAGACCATCGGCTGTATCCATCGCCCCATCTAAATGTAAGCCCCCCGTAAGACCCAACCAAAGGGCAATTAAAATCGCACTCCTGAGTAACGAGGAAACATTTAAACTGTCTAAGCCCCAAAACACTCCCTGTAGTATTCCTCCAATCATTAAACCAACCCAAGGACACCAGCGGGCAATGCGGCTAAAGCTAGGTTTCACTCCCTTGGGCAGCGGTAACATCGTATAAAAAAGAATCGCCCCCAAGAGCGATCGCCATAGCTGCACCAAACCTGATAAAAAATGAACCATAAGCCGATTGAGATGATTGAAATTAGATGGATTGCAGGTTTTCAGATGTCAAAATTCAAACCTTAAGTTAAGATTATGGCGAGGCATTGGAAACCGTTAATAAACATCCTCCGCCATAACACCAAGACAATACTGTAACACCACAGTCTTTGCCCTTGGGTGCTAGCTTTTGTACAAGTAAAATGACAATCGCATAAGCTCATCCTAATGTGATGGCGCTCGTTTGCTTGTCATGTCTCAGCAGTGTTATGGATGATTTACCTTCAGTCTGTCATATTTTTTGTTTACCCTTAGTCAATTCCCATGAGTCATCAATGTCATCCCACTTCCTTGCCCGCTCCTTGCGTGGTCTCTACCGGTATTCTTGTCAACAAATGTGACATGAAACGTCTGCTCCAAGATCTCGCGTGGGTCCGCTATTCCCATTACCTTGATGGCGAAGTCAAAAAACAGGGCGAAGGTTGGATTGTGGAAGTTTTTGATGACGAACAACAGGCCACTTTAGTGGTTAACCAGTCTTTATATTTGAATTTGCACAGCTTCGATTACCTTGCCCTTAAACAGGCTGAAGCGGGTAAGACTTATTTTGAGCTTGTGCAGGACAATCGCGTTTTACGTTTGGAAGTAGCAGAAAATCCCCATGCCAATCCTTTTAACCCGAAGGCAGTCCCCGAAAGCACCCTAGAAGAAATGGTGACTCAGGTTTTATCGGCCCGCTGGGATGTCCATCTGGATGACGATGAAAATTTTAATTTCTAGGTTCTGTTTCCTGAACTCGGTAGAATAAGCGGGGGCTTCGGCCTCCGTTTTTATTTTTTGTTGATCATCGGAAAGTCATCTGTGAGCCATTTTCATTTTTCGCTGCATAAGGAATGTTGCCATACAAATGCCCGGGTCGGCGTGTTTCATACGCCCCACGGAATGGTGGAAACGCCCCGATTTATGCCCGTGGGCACCCTTGCGAATGTGAAAGGCATCACGCCGGATCATTTAGTCCAGGCCCAGGCCCAGATGGTCTTGTCGAATACTTATCACCTCCATTTGCAACCAGGGGAGGAGATTGTCCAGAAAGCCGGGGGACTCCATCGGTTTATGGCTTGGGATGGGCCAATCCTTACGGATTCTGGGGGATTCCAGGTCTTTAGTCTCAGTGAAATGCGCAAGATTCGTGAGGACGGGGTGGTCTTCCGGTCGCCGAAGGATGGACGCTTAATTGACATGACCCCAGAGCGGTCGATTCAGATTCAAAATGCCCTGGGAGCCGATGTGATCATGGCCTTTGATGAATGTCCGCCGGGGGATGCCGGTCGGGAGGCAGTGGCAGCGGCAACGGCCCGAACCTATCGTTGGCTCGAGCGCTGTATTGTGGCCCATGAACGGGAGGATCAGGCGTTATTTGGGATTGTCCAGGGGGGCATTTTCTTGGATTTACGCTCCCAAGCGGTGGCAGATTTAACGAAATTAGACCTACCAGGCTATGCCATTGGGGGGGTCAGTGTGGGGGAATCGCCAGAAAATATTCGCAAAGTGGTGCAGCATACAGCGCCGCTCCTCCCGAAAAATAAGATCCGTTATTTGATGGGGGTGGGCACCTACCGGGAAATGGCCCAGGCGATCGCCGCTGGGATTGATGTGTTTGATTGTGTGATTCCCACGCGGTTGGGTCGCCATGGTGCAGCTCTGGTACAAGGCGATCGCTGGAATTTAAAAAATGCTCAATTTAAAGAAGATTTTCGCCCCCTGGATGAAAGTTGCCCTTGTTATACATGCCAGAATTTTACGCGGGCCTATTTGCACCATTTAATTAAGGCGAAAGAAATGTTAGCCTACATGCTACTTTCTTTACATAACGTTACAGAATTGATTCAATTTACCGTGAGAATTCGTGAATCAATCCTTGGCGATCGCTTCGTGGAAGAATTCGGCGAATGGCTAGAACCCGAACCAACTCATGCTAGGATTGACTGCAAACCATAAGAAAAATCAGTTCAACAAGGAAATATATGGAAGCGGCATTATTACTTGCGAAATTACCTGAGGCCTACTCAATTTTCGATCCCCTCGTGGATGTTTTGCCTCTAATTCCTTTGTTCTTCTTGCTGTTGGCATTTGTATGGCAAGCGGCAGTGGGCTTCAAATAAACACCATTTTTGAATTATTTAAAAAAGAAATTGATTAAGCATCCCCGAAAGGATGCTTTTTTGTTTTTTGTAACTAAATGTAACGAGAATTAACCGCGATTCATAATCGCTTTTTGGAAAGCGGGGCGATCGCCTAATCGTTTTAAATAAGCTTGGAGGGCTGGGTAAGCGCTGAGATCCACATCTTGGAACATCAAAGGAATGTAAGCGAGGATCGAACCGATGGCCACATCCGCCACCGTAAACGCTTCCCCTAAGAGAAAAGCCGTGTTTTGCAAAATATCATTCAGCGGCTGCAAGTAACGGGCCATGACTTCATTGCGATTTTCAGCCGGGGTGAGTCCCATGGCAAAGGTCGAGTTGGCAAATAACACCCATTGGTAGGCGATCGCCTTATCTGCCGGGGAAGTACCGAGGTGACCAAATTTTTCCGCAAGGTAAAGCAAAATAGCACCGGATTCAAACAGAGTGACCTCGCCATCGGTTAAGACAGGCACTTTCCCAAAGGGATTTAGGGCCAGGAAATCTGGTTGCTTGTGTTCGCCCGCCTGCATATCGAGGAGGACAAATTCATAGTCAGCACCGAGCTCTTCGAGGTACCAACGCACAATTGAGGCACGGCTACGCGCCCCACCATAGAGTTTCAGCATAATGGAAGTTTTTGTTCGGCCAATAAATTCATCTAGAGAACTTTGTGGGTATGGGCATGTTGTTTCACATTGTCCTCTGTGTTGACGATATTAACCTGATTGAGGACGCGCTTTTTCGCGGTGGAATGGTTGAACTCCTCGTGGAGTGTCCCTAGGGGAATGTGGCCTTGGGCTTCGGGGCGGCGCTTGTAGGTGCGGGCGGCGGCAGCGGTGCGTTCTAAAAAGTCATCGGGAATTTGGAGGCGATCGCCTAGGGCTGTGGGCAAAGTGATTTGATCCGCTTGGATAACATCCCCAAGGGGCAAAGCTTGGGCGACCCGATAGGAGGTGGGAATTCCCTTAAGTAGTGCTTCAAGGGCGGCCGAAGGAATCGGTTCTAGGATGGAAACCGCCTGGGTTTCGCCTTCCTCCCGAACAAAACAACTGGCGACCCCAAAAACACAATAATCGTTACTGGTTAAATGATTGATCTGAAAAAAATCTTGTAATGTAGGCATAAGAATTTTTACTTACTGAAGCTCAATATAAGGATTAAATTTTCCGTTTTGATCCTAACGAGCTTTTGGGGCGTACGAGACAGAAAGAAAGGATTCTTTAATTGCAGCGAATTATCTCCAATATCGAACCATTACCTCCGACCATAGCGATGCCTGCACCAGTATTCTAGGGTGAAACAGAAAAAGTAATATCTTGATGGTAATGAATCTAAAATTAAACTTTTTTTGGGGTTTTTGGCTGCTTTATGTGGGTTCTTTACTCCTTGCTCCGAGTCATTTTCCCTTCGGCGGCGAACCTTTGTGGCAACTACAACCGGTGACATTGACCGAGGTAAAACAAGAATCGCTCAATTTCTTTTTTGTGCTGCCGATTTTAAATTCTCTGGGTTGGCGATCGCCTTTGGCCCCGGTGCTCAATCCCGTAGATGAAGCTCTCTTTAATTTTGCCATCGCTTGGATGTGGCTTTTTCTGCCAGTCATGGCGGGCGATCGCAAGGGTCAACATTTGCCATACTTCGCTTTCTGGGGCTTAGGGATGTTTCTCACCAATGTTTTTTTGCTGCCCTATATGGCACTCCGGCGCTCTATTTCCCCTCAACCTTTCTTGCCTAAACCCTGGTTTACTCGTCTTTTCGCCTGGGTGGGAATCTGCGTTGGGATTATTACCATTGGTTGGTTTGGTCTGGCTCGTCCTGAATTTCGTCTCCTCGGTGATCGCCTTGATTACTTTCTCTTGCGCCTGGGGGATAGCCGCCTCACCGTTGCCTTTATGGTAGATCTCCTCTGTTTTTGGTTTATTCAAATTTTTCTCATGGGCGATCTCACCGCCAAGGATAGCGTCTGGCAAACACTGCGTTTTGTGCCATTTTTTGGTGTGGCCTGGTGGCTACTCTTTGACCGTCGCCCTTCTTCCTAAAACGCCTCTACTCAGTCTCAATTTAGATAGTTGGGGTGGGGTAGGGGCCATTGATAAATGCAATTAAAATAAGCTTACGAAAACTATAATTATCGTAAGCTAAACAGCTAAAATGTAGTTAAATTCAAGATTTAAGCGATCGCCGATTATGGAAACATCCCTGGCTAGCCTTGGCCCTTTTTCTGTCCCTGCGGACAATCCTGATATCCTGAGCCAACTCCTTGAAAACCAAAAATCTCCCCATACCTGGCGGGCTTACAAAAAAGATATTCGTGATTTTTTTCGGTTTGTGGCCGATGCCAATGAAGCCACGCCGCTTTTGGTCGAAGCCTTTCTAAATCTAGAGCAGCCCCAAGCCCTTGCCCTCGTATTGCGCTACAAAAATCATTTACGGGATGTCCGTTGCCTCAAGGAAGCTACAATTAACCGTCGTCTCGCGGCCCTCAAAGCATTGGTTCGTTTAGCGAATCAATTAGGGCAATGTCGCTACACCCTCGGTGGCATTAAAGGAGAAAAGGTCAGTCGCTATCGAGATACTACCGGGATTTCACAAACTGTTTATCGACAAATTTTGAAAATCCCCAACCAGAAGACCATTAAGGGCAAGCGTGATTACGCTATTTTGAGGTTGCTCTGGGATAATGCGCTGCGACGGAATGAAATTGTCCAAACCAATTTAGAAGATTTAGATCTCGAACGGCGATCGCTAGCAATTTTAGGCAAGGGAAAAGGTCGCCAAAAACAGTGGGTGACTCTCTCTGCAGCGACAATTACGGCCCTCAAAGCTTGGTTAGCCGTCCGCCCTGGATCTAAAAGTAAAATTCAGCCATTGTTTATTGCCCTTGATCGTGCCCACCTGGGCCACCGTCTCACGGGGACTGCCATTTACCAGTTAGTCCGGAAGACAGCCAAGGCCGCCGGCGTCACAAAATTATTATCGCCCCACCGCATTCGTCACTCTGGGATTACAGCCGCCCTTGATGCAACCAATGGAGACGTGCGTAAGGTACAAAAGTTTTCTCGTCACGCGGATCTCAATACCTTGATGATTTACGATGACAACCGCCGAGATGTACAAGGGGAAATTACAGACCTCTTGGCAAATCTGATTTAGCAATCCCCCGAAACATTTAGCCGGCTAAATCGGGAAAAACTTCTCGCACCGAAGGATGTACCAAACGCCGCTCGGCAATATTTAACCCCTGGGCGATCGCCGGATTTTGTTTAATGGCTCCCAGACCTTGATTAGCCAGTTGAAGAACATAGGGCAAAGTGCTGTTATTGAGGGCTTGGGTTGCCGTCCAGGGTACGGCTCCCGGCATATTTGGCACCCCAAAATGTACCACTCCTTCCTCTAAATAAGTGGGAGCGCTGTGGCTGGTGGGTCGGAGGGTTTCGATACAGCCCCCTTGGTCTACAGCCACATCGATAATCACAGATCCCTGTTTCATCTGTTTAACGGCGGCGCGGGATACTAAAATCGGTGCGCGTTTGCCCGGTAAAAGCACTGCCCCAATCACTAGATCGGCGAGGGGTAACCAGCGTTGAATTTGGGTCGGTGTGTTGTAGAGTAGCTCCACCCGGGAGCCAAAGAGCGTTTCTAAATAACTGAGGCGATCCACATTAATGTCGAGGATCTGTACCTGAGCCCCAAGACCCATGGCCATTTTTGCCGCTTCGGTGCCAACGGTGCCCCCACCAAGAATCATCACCCGACCCGGTCCAACGCCAGGGACGCCCCCCAGTAAAACACCTTTGCCCCCTTGCTGTTTTTCGAGATAGCGGGCCCCAAACTGCACCGCCAAGCGTCCAGCAATGACACTCATCGGCGCAAGCAGCGGTAAATTCCCCTTACTATCAGTGACCGTTTCATAGGCGATCGCCGTCACGCCCGATTGCATTAAATGTTCTGTGAGCTGGCGGTCGGCTGCCAAATGGAGATAGGTAAATAGAATTTGTCCAGGCCGCAACAAATCATATTCTGAGGGGAGCGGTTCTTTAACTTTGACGACCAGGTCTTGCTCCCAGGCGATCGCTGCCGTGGTAACTATTTCGGCTCCGGCCTGTTGGTATTCCGCATCCGTAAACCCAGAACCAAGGCCCGCCCCTACCTCGACAAAAATATGATGACCGGCACTGGCGAGGACTTGCACACTGCTCGGTGATAAACCAACCCGAAATTCTTGGTCTTTGATTTCCTTGGGGACACCGATTTTCATCCTCAACGCCTCTATGTTCTGTCTTAGGATCTGTGCTTTTCATTTAAGGACTTTTTTGAGGCCCTGTCAGCACCTACTTTGCAAACGATTCAAATTCAACTTTAACCAAGCACTGCTTCATAAAAATACTAAATTAATTTAGACAAAATGAAATTTGACCAGACTGTGGACAGAGGGAACCGAAGCAAGATGGCACAATAAACCTCAATATCTTCTACGGTGAAATTTTTAGATGTCCCATTCGATCTCGGCCTTGATTGAAGCGCTACAACAGCCTGCGATGTATCCCCACCCGACCCAAGGGGCGATCGCCTTAGTGCAAACCCATGTGTCCTATGTGTTTTTGACCGGGGACTATGCCTACAAAATCAAAAAGGCGGTTAATTTTGGCTTCCTGGATTTTTCGACCCTAGACAAACGTCAACATTTCTGTGGCGTGGAGCTGGAGTTAAATCGCGCCCTGGCTGCTGATCTGTACTTAGAAGTGCTGCCCATTACCTACGACGGCCAAACCTACGCCTTTGACGGGGCAGGGGAAGTGGTGGAATATGCCGTGAAAATGCGTCAATTCCCCCAGGAGAATCTGTTGAGTGAGATGTTTACTGCAGGCACTCTCACCGAAGATCACATGGTGCAACTGGGAAAAGCCGTCGCTGATTTCCACCAACAGGCGACTACTAATGATTACATCCTCGGCTTTGGAGAAATTGCCAAAATCCGTCAGGCCATTGATGAAAACTACGCCCAAACAGCTAAATATATTGGCACCGTCCAGACCCAGGATCGCTTCGAGCAAACCAAGCAATTTACAGACAATTTCTTTGCTAGCCGGGAGGAAATTTTTACCAAACGCCGCCGCGAAGAAAAAATCAAAGAATGCCATGGCGATCTGCACCTGCGCAATATTTGTTTTTGGCAGGATCAGATTCAATTGTTTGACCGCATTGAATTCAATGAGCCTTTTCGGTTCGTGGATACCATGTATGACGTGGCTTTCACGGTGATGGATCTGGACGCTCGGGGCGCTAGGGAACTGGGTAATGCTTTTCTCAATACCTATGCCGAACGTACCGGAGATTGGGAAGGGCTTCAGGTTTTACCCCTATATCTGAGTCGCCAGGCCTATGTGCGCGCAAAGGTGACGTCGTTTCTTTTAGATGATCCGGCGATCGCCCCAGAAGCAAAAATCCAGGCCGCTGCCACCGCTTCCGATTACTACGACTTAGCCTGGCGCTATACCCAACGCCCTCAGGGAAAAGTAATTGTGATGTGCGGCTTGTCCGGTGCTGGCAAATCAACGGTGGCTCGCGCGGCGGCCCGTCAATGGAATGGGATTCAACTACGCTCTGATGCCGTGCGCAAACATTTAGCGGGTCTAGCTTTAGAGACGAAAGGGGATGACAGCCTTTACAGTGAAGCGATGAATGAGCAAACTTACACCCGTCTACAGGAGCTGGGTTTACTACTCGCCAAACAGGGTTTTACGGTGATTCTCGATGCCAAGTATGACAAACTTGTCTACCGTAAAAATGTGGTTAAAGCCTGTGCCGACCAAGATATTCCCTTAGAAATCTTCCACTGCCAAGCACCATTGCCGGTTTTAGCTCAACGGTTAACAACCCGCACCAACGATATTTCCGATGCAACGGCAGATCTTCTTACTAGCCAACAGGAGCAGTTTGACTCTTTCACCCCAGAGGAGCGCCCCCTGGTTAAAACCCTGGATACCACCCAGGCTCCTGCTGCAATCATGGCCCAGCTTACGGAGGAATCGATTTAAGCCAAATTAATTTCTCAGAGAAAAGAAAAAGGCGATCGCCAACTTGGGTGAAAATATTACAAAAAGTTAACACTTGCGCATATTTCTCCCCGATCCCGTAACAAATCCCACGGAAACTCTGGGTCATTTCTCCAAAATAAATAGTTATAAATACTCATTGACTATTTCAATTAAGGAGTAAAAAACCATGCAAGCAGCTGGCCAAATGACCTGGAGTCCCAACGGTGGTGCGTCTGAAGGGGTACTACATCTTAGGTTAAAAGCCTTTGACCCCTGGCGTCCCTATACGGAGTTTCCGGAATTTTACAAACCTGATTTTCCGTCTACCTCTGCGGGGTATGCCACCTTTCTTTCCCTCATTCGCAATCAGTGGCAGTACGTAAAGTAGGGTCTCTGCTGGGTAAGGCGATCGCCCTTGCCTTGCCCAGAATCACCATAGAATGTAACAATATATAAACTAAGCATTGACATTTGCAGCAGCTCTCGAAGCTCTTCGCCCATGAATTTACTTGCGACTTCGCCCAGTGCCAGCACCGCCTTTTTTCAGCGCTCCGCCGGTCGGTGGCATTCCCAGCGCCGCTACTACACCCTCAACAGTGACCAGGAGCCCCTGGAGGCCATTTCAGAAATCGAAGTCGTCTTTTTGCCCGCCGAGCACCCCCACCTGAAACCCTTGGCGATCGCCCACAAATTATCCCCTGATCAAGCCTTTCAATGTGGGGCGAAAGTAACCTGGGAAAGCACCTACACCAATGTGCAACGCAAACCCCTAAAAGGAGAAACGATCTTTGGGATTCGGGATCAGTTCATGTACCGCGACCGTGGTTTTTCGACCACTGCACCGATTGTGGCCGAATTTGAATTGATTCAACCCCACGTTATGCGACTCCAGACCGCCTATGACGGCGCCAGTTTTGAAGAAGAAATCAAATTTGTTGGGGATAAGCACCGCACCCGCCAAACCATTACTTCCCGTGCAGGCCAAGAACTGATGATCGCGCAATATTTAGAAACACGCCTCTAGGGCTCCGGGCTAAATTTGCTGCCTTTAAAAACTCCCTTGCATAAGGAAATCTGTGTTGGACGTATGTCACGGATTGTTTAGGTTTATCTGTCTCGCCAAAAATTGCCAAAATTCCCGCTTACACTGAGAAGAGTGGAGGCCTCAAGCCCGCAGCGGCAAAGGAGAGAGTTATGGCGATCGCCACGATCAATCCCACAACCGGAGAAATCTGTCAGCGTTTTAAAGCCCTGACCCCAGCAGAAATTGACGCAAAATTAGCCAAGGCCCAGGATGCATTTCAAGCATATCGGCGCACCAGTTTTAGCCAACGGCGACAGTGGCTCGAAAATGCGGCGGCGATCCTCGAGCGGGATGCCAGTAAATTTGCCGAAATTATCACCACGGAAATGGGAAAAACCCATAAAAGTGCGATCGCCGAAGCCGAAAAATGCGCTTTGGTATGTCGTTACTATGCCGAACACGGCGAACAGTTTTTGGCCAACGAATACACAGAAACCCAGGCCACAGAAAGTTATGTTTGCTATCAGCCCTTGGGACTCCTGCTTGCAGTAATGCCGTGGAATTTTCCCTTCTGGCAAGTCTTTCGCTTTGCCGCCCCAGCCTTAATGGCGGGGAATGTGGCGGTGTTAAAGCATGCGTCCAATGTGCCCCAGTGCGCCCTCGCCGTGGAAGCGATTTTAGAGGCGGCGGGGTTTCCGGAAGGGGTGTTTCAAACCTTGTTAATTGGCGCAGCCCAGGTAGAGCAGGTCATCAAAGATCCCCGGGTGAAGGCCGCCACCTTAACGGGGAGCGAACCCGCTGGGGCGAGTTTAGCCAGTCTCGCGGGCCAAGAAATTAAACCGACGCTCTTGGAACTTGGTGGCAGTGATCCCTTTGTGGTCTTTCCGTCGGCGGATCTCGATGAGGCTGTGGCTGTGGGCACCGTGGCCCGCACCATGAATAATGGCCAATCTTGCATTGCGGCAAAACGGTTTATTCTCCACGAGGCGATCGCCGCCGAATTTCTCGAAAAACTCCACCTCAAATTTGCCAGTCTCAAGATCGGCAATCCCATGGAACCAGAGACGGATATCGGCCCCCTGGCAACGGAGAGCATTTTGCAGGACATCAGCCGCCAAGTAGATCAAGCTGTGGCCGCTGGTGCCAAGGTTTTGCTCGGTGGGCAACCCCTCGATCGCGCCGGTCATTTTTATCCGCCGACCATTTTGACGGAGATTCCCCCAGGAGCGAAGATTCTCCGGGAGGAACTGTTTGCACCGGTGGCGATGGTGTTTACGGTTAAAGATCTTGATCAGGCGATCGCCCTCGCCAATGATATTCCCTTTGGTTTAGGGGCCAGTGCCTGGACAAATGACCCAGCAGAACAAAAACGCTTTATCCGGGATCTCGACGCTGGGGCCGTCTTTATTAATGGCATGGTGAAATCTGATCCACGCCTCCCCTTTGGCGGGACTAAGCGCTCTGGCTATGGGCGAGAATTGGGCCTCGCCGGGATTCGCACCTTTGTGAATGCCAAAACGGTGTGGCTGAAATAATCCCCCGGTTTTATCCTAACGATTTTGGTGCTTGAGGAGGCCCCGTGAATACTGCAGAACTATTGATCCGATGCTTAGAAAATGAAGGGGTAGAGTATATTTTCGGCCTGCCGGGGGAAGAAAATCTCCACATCCTCGAAGCCCTCAAGGAGTCTTCTATTCGCTTTATCACCGTCCGCCATGAACAGGGTGCTGCTTTTATGGCCGATGTGTATGGTCGTTTAACCGGGAAAGCGGGGGTCTGCCTGTCTACCCTAGGGCCGGGGGCCACGAATTTAATGACCGGGGTTGCCGATGCGAACCTAGACGGGGCCCCTTTGATTGCGATTACAGGGCAGGTGGGTACCGACCGGATGCACATTGAATCCCACCAATATCTCGATCTAGTGGCGATGTTTGCCCCCGTGACCAAGTGGAATAAACAAATTGTCCGGCCAAACACGACCCCAGAGGTGGTGCGTCGCGCCTTTAAAATTGCCCAACAGGAAAAACCAGGGGCGGTGCACATTGATCTCCCCGAAAATATTGCGGCGATGCCCGTGGAAGGTCAGCCCCTCCGGCGGGACGGTCGCGAAAAAATCTATGCTGCGAGCCGGAGCTTAAACCGCGCCGCCGAGGCGATCGCCCATGCTAAGAGTCCTTTAATCCTGGTGGGCAATGGCATTATTCGTGCCGATGCCGCCGAAGCCCTCACTGATTTTGCGACTCATCTCAATATCCCTGTGGTCAACACCTTTATGGGCAAAGGGGCAATTCCCTACACCCATCCCTTATCCCTGTGGACGGTAGGGCTCCAACAACGGGATTTTGTCACCTGCGCCTTTGAACAAAGCGATTTGGTGATTGCGGTGGGCTATGATTTGATCGAATATTCCCCGAAGCGTTGGAACCCAGACGGTCAAACCCCGATTATTCACATTGGTGAAGTGGCCGCTGAAATTGACAGTAGTTATATTCCCCTCACAGAAGTTGTCGGCGACATTGGCGATGCCTTAACAGAGATTCGTAAACGCACCGACCGCGAGGGCAAAACTGCGCCAAAATTTCTCAATGTCCGGGCAGAGATTCGGGAGGATTATGAACGCCACGGCACCGATACTAGTTTTCCGGTCAAGCCCCAAAAAATTATCTACGATCTCCGTCAAGTGATGACCCCAGGAGATATCGTCATTTCCGATGTGGGCGCCCACAAAATGTGGATGGCCCGCCATTACCATTGCGATCGCCCCAACACTTGCCTGATTTCCAATGGTTTTGCGGCGATGGGCATTGCGATTCCCGGTGCCGTAGCGGCCAAACTAGTTCACCCAGAAAAAAATGTGGTGGCCGTCACGGGAGATGGGGGATTTATGATGAACTGCCAAGAACTCGAAACCGCTCTGCGCATTGGGGCAAACTTTGTCACCCTAATTTTTAATGACGGTGGCTATGGCTTGATTGGCTGGAAGCAGATTAACCAGTTCGGCGCACCAGCCTTTGTGGAGTTTGGCAACCCTGATTTCGTACAATTTGCCGAAAGTATGGGTCTCAAGGGTTATCGGATTACTGCCGCCGCCGACCTTGTGCCGACCTTAAAAGAAGCTTTGGCCCAGGATGTGCCAGCGGTAATCGATTGCCCCGTGGACTACAGTGAGAATGTGAAATTCTCCCAAAAATCAGGGGATTTAATCTGTCGTATGTAACAGGGTGTCGTACTGGGGATGGAGTTCTACCACGCGACCAACAATGGCGATCGCCGGCGCAGAAAAGCCCGTTGTTTCGACTTTTTGGACAATGTCCCCAAGATTACCCAGAAGTTCTTCTTGATCAGGGCGCGTTCCCCAACGAATTAGAGCAATAGGAGTGTCTGTGGTTAAGCCCCCTGCGAGGAGCTGGGGAATAATTTGGGGCAGATTATGGATGCCCATGTAGATCACGAGGGTCTCAGAACCCTGGGCGATCGCCTGCCAGTTGACCTGGGGTTGATACTTACCAGCAGCTTCGTGGCCTGTGACAAAGGTGGCTGAACAACTATACCCACGGCTGGTGAGGGGAATGCCACAGTAGGCAGGAGCAGCAATGCCAGAGGTGATTCCAGGAACAATTTCTACGGGAATATTTGCCGCTTGGAGGTCGGCCATTTCTTCGCCGCCTCGCCCAAAAACGAAGGGATCGCCCCCTTTCAAACGCACCACAATGGCAAATTCCTGGGCTTTTTCGATCAAAATTTTTGTGGTTTCTTCCTGGGGGAGTGAATGTCTGCCCCGGCGTTTCCCGGCATGAATTCGCTCTGCCTGGGGATTGATCATCGCCAAAATGGGCTCACTGACCAGGGCATCATAAACAACAACATCAGCCATTTCGAGGAGAGTTTTGCCCTTGAGGGTAAAGAGGCCAGGATCACCGGGGCCTGCCCCAACAAGGTAAACTTTGCCGACGGGAGTGCTAGGGGTCATGGAATTTGCCATGGAGGAGTGATTCAGGGGAGAAAATAATATTTAAGGGAAATGGCGGAGGAGCCATAAGGTACCCCAGGTTAACACGGGCAATTTTTTTTTCTGTATCTTTAATTGCTCTTTCTAAAGAAATACTTAATTTTTTCCTTGACAAGGCGATCGCCCTTACGATTTTTTATCCCAAAAAAAGGAGTCATGGTTGTTCGTTGGGGCCATGACTCCCTCTTTCCCTAGGCTTGATCCTGCTTCTGGGGATTAGAACGAATTTGCTGGAACAATAATTCCAATTCCGCTTGGATCGAAAGATACTTCACCCGGGTGTCTAGGGGTAAGGTGTTGGCCGTTTTATCCTGGACTGTACATTGGCTCATGGCTGATCTAAAGCAATTTTAAAAATGGCGTTTATTGAGGAAGTGAGTATATTAACTCAAAATTCCCCAGCGTCAGGCAGAAATTTTCGCACAAGGAGCGAGAAGGGCAGCATAAAATAGTGTATTGCTGGAGAATCTCCATGATTCATCCCCCATGGCCAGGATTTGAGGATACATTTTGCTGCTATCAAAAGGTTTAGAGATTGAAATCTACACAGGCACCCCCGCCGGAGAAATTATCGGCCTCTCCGATCAGGTGGTAAAGGCCCTCGAAGGCTTTGTGCGGGAACCCGATAATCGCAACGTAGAATACACCACGCCCCCCTGTTGCAGCTATGAAAGTTTGCTCTGTGCAATTCTGCAGCCCCGACTTCAACTGCGTCAGTTCTTAAAAACCCTGGGAAACTACACCCTCATTCCTGGCAGTACCCTCTCCTTGGGCGATGCGAGCCGCTTCTTTCGTTCGGATCCTCAAAATCCCTACCATGCCTATATTGAAAAGACCTATGGCACCGATGTGGTGACGGCCAGTGTCCACATTAATATTGGCATTGAAGATCCAGAAATTTTGATGCGGGCCTGTCGGTTAATGCGCCTCGAAGCCCCCTTGATCCTGGCCTTAAGTGCGGCCTCGCCGTTTTTAGATGGTCGCGTGACGGGTTCCCATTCCCGCCGCTGGCAAGTTTTCCCAAAAACCCCGGCCCAGGTGCCCCTCTTTACCAGCCATCAACATTTTATTGATTGGACTAATGAGCAACTCCGTCTGGGCACGATGCAAAATGTCCGACATTTGTGGTCTTCGGTGCGCCCCAATGGCGATCGCCGTCCCTATTCCTTGAACCGTTTGGAACTGAGAATTTGTGATTTGGTGATTCATCCCCTGCAATTGTTGGCCATTGTGGCCTTTGTGGAAGCAAGAATCCAACAGCTTTTGGCCCAGCCCCACCTCGACCCCCTCAAATCGAGTCAACTCAACCCGGCCCGGCTCTTGGAAATTACCGATGCCAATGAGCAGTTGGCAGCCCAATCTAGCCTAGACGCGACCCTCAATCACTGGCGGACGGGCCAACCGATCCAAGCGGTAGATTGGATCCAAGAAATTTATACAGAGGTCTATCCCTTTGCGAAACAGGCGGGATTTGCTTGTTTTCTAAGTCCCCTACAAAAGTTACTCCGGGAAGGGAACCAGGCCCAACGGTGGCTCCAGGCCCATCACCAAGGTCAACCTTTAGAGATGATCATCCAAAAGGCGATCGCCGAAGCTGAAACCCTCGATCAAGAATTAGCCCAATATTTATGTGAACCGGCTGCCCTTGTGGCCTAGGCGCTTGAATGGGTATCTTTAACTGTCTGTAAGACTTTTTTTATTAATCCGAGCTGATGCCCCAACTGGTTCTTGTTCATCCCCAAATCCCCCCCAATACAGGCAATATTGCCCGCACCTGTGCTGCTACTGATACGGAATTGTACCTCGTCGGCCCCTTGGGTTTTGAAATTGGCGATCGCCACCTAAAACGCGCCGGTCTAGATTACTGGCCCCATGTCAAACTCACCTTCTATCCCGACCTCGAACATTTCCTCCAGGCCCAGGCTACCAGAGGGGGGCGTCTCCTGGGCTATAGCGTCCGGGGCACCAGCCAATACACAGAATTCACCTACCAAGATGATGACTGGTTGCTATTTGGCAGTGAAACCCAAGGCCTCCCGCCAGAACTGCTCCAACGCTGCGATGCAACCCTTACTATTCCTATCAATAAGACCCATGTTCGGAGCCTTAATCTTTCCGTGAGTGCAGCGGTGGGTCTCTTTGAAGTGCGGCGTCAATTAGGGCTTTAGTTTTCCCCGATAAGATATTTCTATCACCGCCCTCTCGTAGTGCGCCGAAAACATTAACGGATCTCCCCTGAATGAGTGGAGATTTTACTCTTTTAAAACAAAAATACTATCACTAGATGCACGTTTGAAAAGTCTGAAAAGCTTGTTTAATAAGCGTCTGGGATATAGAAGCTGTCAAAATCTAAAAAATATGCTAGGCGATCGCCAGCGGGGAAAAGGGAAACAAAATATTAACTGAAATTGCCCTTATTCTGTATCCTGGACTACCCATTGATTCCAGTGTTTTTCCTCCAGAAAAATCAAAATATATCAACGCAGACTTGTTAAAAAGAAGAAACCAGGGTAACCTTTCCTAGACATTCATCAAATGTCCAATTCAAGTGATCTCAATCACGAGAAGTCGGTAGAATTATTACTTCAATTGTTTCAGTTGAAGCAAAATGAAACCACTGCTCGACACAAGTAGGAGGTTGTTTTTGAAGGGCGTCTCCCAAAAGCATCGCATTGTATCCCCTGAAGGTACTGCAGCTTTGGCAACGTCAGTAAAGTCGAACCAAGCATCTGTTTTCCCATAAGCCCACTCCCCTTGGAGTACTGTTGGCCCTCCGGAAAACGTGCCTCACTTCTTAAATTCTTTGTCCTCACATTAGGGGCTGCCAGAATTTTCACCACCGATATCCCGGTGTTAGTCACGGAAGCAACGACTTTGCCCAATTCACAAACAGACCGTCTTTTTTCCCAAGGAGAAACATTTATGATTCCTGCTCCAGTTACTTTAGCAACGGCTCCGGAGGTCGAATCCCCCCAACTCGTCGCTGCTGTAAGTTCAAATTCTGTCAGTAGGGTTGAGCCTGAACTACCCGCCATCAAGCACATCGTTGCTGAAGCTGATACGTTTTGGTCCATTGCTCAACGGTATGGCGTTGCCCCCGAGGCGATCGCCACTCTAAACGATCTCACTGTCGAAAGTACTCTAGTGGTCGGGCAAGCACTAAAAATTCCGGCCCCTTCCCAACAGCCGATCGCCCGTTATGAGATTGACTCTCCGGCGATCGCCTCCAGCGAGCAACCCACGCTCCCTAAGCCCAGCGTCGAAGTTGCCGCCCTTGAGCTTCCTTCCCAAGCCCTCATGGATGCCGATTCTGCCCGCCTTGAGGCCGACGCACCTACCGCTACGTTACGCGCCGAACAAGACAAACTCGTCGAAAGTATTCAAGCCCTAAAGAGTCAGCCTGTGAAAAAGGTGATTTTTGAGGCAAAAACAGAGGCGCCTCAACCGGAAACCTTGGTTAGCTCCACTGCTTTGACCCCCCAGGCTCCCACCACTGCCCCCAAGGGCGTCGTTACAATTCCTGTGCCGAAACCCCAGGACTTCAGTGCGCCCACAGCTAAGGCAGAGCCCACACCGGAAACCTTGATTGCCAACAACGCAGTCTCCAGCCCACAACGTTTACCGGAACCCCCCCAGCTCCAATCCCCGACCCCGGAATTGGTATTGGAAGCGAAAAAAGAAGAAAAAACAGAACAGGCCCGCTCTGTCACTCTGACTATTCCTCCGGCCCAAAGCAATGCCTCGACGCCGCTGGTACGTCCCCAAGAGAAGGCCGCCGCTCCGGCAGAAGTATTGGTCGCCGCAAACACCAACGCTGTGCCCAAAACCCATGTGGTTCGTCCTGGGGAAACTTTATATGCGATCGCCCGTCGTTATGGCATCTCAGGGCGTGAATTGATTGCCGCCAACAAGCTGCTCAATCCCAACGTAATCTACGTCAACCAAAGACTGACGATTCCGGCCCGCGCCCAACAACCCCAGCCCCAAAAAGAATTTGTGGCCCTTGTTCCCCAAATGGAGGTAACCCAAGGCGTGAATCGCAACAGTGCAACCCTAGCGAATGCAGTTTCCCTGCCGCAGCCCAAATTGCAGGTAGAGACTAATTCTGCAGTAGCAGCGGAAAGTGACCGAATCACGACAGAAGCCGCCGTAGAAAAGCTCAAAACCGACATCGCGCGGCTACGTCGGGAATATCAACAGCAATCAGCGCCCATTGCCCTCAAGGTTCCGGCTCCCAATGTCGAATTCACCAGTAATGAACGCGCTGCGGCACCGACTCCAGTAGTGATTAACCCAGAATGGCAGGGACAACCTGAAGCTTCTGCTGCTGCCGCCCGCACAGTAGAGGTTCCCGAAGCCCCCCAGGAAATTGCCGCAGCTTCTCCTGGCAACGTTGCCAATTACAACGCTCTTCTGCGCCTATCTGTTGGTGAAACCGTGAGCCCGGATCTACCGCCCCTGGCCTCTCCCGATGAATATTTACCAGGCGCTGAAATCTTCAATGGCTATATTTGGCCGGCGAAAGGAACCTTTACCTCCGGTTATGGCCCCCGTTGGGGTCGGATGCACCGAGGAATTGATATCGCTGCCCCCACAGGCACCCCGATTTTTGCGGCGGCTAATGGTGAAGTGATTACAGCCGGCTGGAACTCTGGTGGTTACGGTAACCTCGTCAAGATCCGCCACGGTGATGGCAGTGTAACGCTATATGCCCACAACAGCCGGATCATGGTGCGCAAAGGCCAACAGGTCAAACAAGGTCAACAAATTGCCGCCATGGGTAGCACTGGCTTCAGTACTGGCCCGCACCTCCACTTTGAGATTCATCCGAAGGGTCAGGGAGCAGTGAACCCGATGGCCTTCCTACCGAAGCGTTAGAGCGGAATATCTAGCCTTTAAGTTCCAATACATTTATCTGAGAGTCTGAGAGGGAGAAATACTCCCTCTTTTTTTGTGGCCCTGGTCAAGGCGATCGCCAAGGGCATACCTTCTAAAATGGAAACGGCGAAGTTATTTATTCAGTGCTTTTGTGATGCCCCCACTCCAAACAGAAACGGTGCAAATTCCCAATGGTGATCTCCAGATTGCCGCTTACTTGAGCTATCCAGTTAGTGCAGAACCCCTGCCCGCTGTGATTGTGGTGCAGGAAATTTTTGGGGTCAATGCCCACATTCGCGAGGTCACTGACCGCATTGCTCGCTTGGGTTATGTGGCGATCGCCCCGGCGATTTATCAACGGTTGGCTCCTGGATTTGAAGCGGGTTATACCCCAGAGAATGTGAGAGTAGGACGACAATACAAGGAACAAACTAAGGCCACAGAACTGCTTAGTGATCTCCAGGCAACCATTGATTATCTTTATGGTCTGCCCCAGGTGAAGCCCACGGGCATCGGTAGTATTGGTTTTTGCTTTGGGGGCCATGTGACTTATTTGGGGGCGACTCTGCCGGAGATTAAGGCAACAGCGTCTTTTTATGGTGCTGGGATTACCACTTGGTGTCCTGGGGAACCGACAAAGACAACCCTCGACTACACCCCTGAGATCCAAGGCAAACTCTATGGCTTTTTTGGGATGGCCGATGCTTCTATCCCTGTGGCCCAGGTGGATCAGATCGAGACGGCTTTAAAAACGAATCAAGTCGATCACCAAATTTTTCGCTATGAAGGGGCGGATCATGGCTTCTTTTGCGATCGCCGCGCCAGTTACAATGAACAGGCTGCCCAAGCGGCATGGCAGGAGGTGCAAATCCTCTTTGCCGAAACCCTCTAGTTTTTTGTTTTCGTCTAATCCCCATGACCCAAACACCTACCGACGACCCCACAATTCAGCTTGATCAATTTCTGAAGATTATGAACCTTGTGGCGACGGGGGGCCAGGCCAAAATGGTCATCCAGGGGGGCTTCGTGGAGGTCAATGGAGAAACGGAAACCCGCCGCAAACGGAAATTACGCCACGGAGATCTGGTCACCTTTGAGGAGACAACGCTTCAGGTGGAATTTGACGCGTAGGATTGTTTCCTAAAAATTAAGGCTGGATCATTGTCTTTGCGGCGATGCGGGTGCGTTTGCGATCGCCTTCGGAGAGATCCTGACCCCCTTGGAGTTGGGTCGCATTTTGCTGGAGGACAGTGGCCGCATTGGTATCGCCCAATTGAATCGCCGTTTTCGCTGCGGTTTGGAGGAGGGTTGCAGCCCCTTGGCGATCGCCGGCCTTGAGCTTATCTTCGGCTAGTTGGGTTTGTCGGTATTTGGCGAGGGCGAGAATCGACTGCTGCACCACAGGATTCGGAGCCGGTTGATAGTTTTCTTGGACATCTACGGTGATCGGAACGGCCTCTGAAATAAGCCGGGTTTGACCTGTGGCCGGGTCATCGTAGCGGACTTGGGCCTGGGCAATGGTTTGGTTGCCGGGGGGCAGTTGGTCGATGTAGAGATTGGCCAAAATGATCCGAGGCGCTTCCGTTAAGAGATCCCCAAGGCGGACACCATAGAAATCGCCTTCTTTGATCACGGGCAACTCAATGGTTTCGGGGGCCACCTGGGCGAGGGGCTTGAGGTCTGCTAAACGACTGCCAGGGGACAGTTGTAAGAGCAGTTGAGCATTGGTTAAACCGACCGATTGGGCTCGTTGGAGGAGTCGTTCAAATTCTGCGAGGGCCTGATTGGGGGTTTCAATATAAGCCAGGCTGCCATTGGCGGCATCGGCGATTTTTTCGAGAACATCCTGGTTCCAATTTTCGCCAAAACCGAGGCTACTGAGGGTGACGCCATGTTCGGCAGCGACGGCGGCAATTTCCAAACAGCGGCCATTATCCCCATGTTCATTTTCGCCATCGGTGAGCATAAACACCTGGGCGGCGCGTTTGCCGGGGCTATTGGCCAGTTCTTGTAACCCAAGCTTAATGCCATCGTCAATGCAGGTGCCCCCGGCGGCCTCAAGGCGATTGATCTGGGCTTTGATGTGGGCTTTGTCCGTGACATCTTGATTGGGGACAATTACCTTCGCTTTGTGATCAAAGGCAATCACCGAGAGGCGATCGCCTTCCCGCAGTTGATCGACCAATTCTAAGGCTGCTTCCTTGACCGTGCGGAGGGGTTGCCCAGCCATCGAACCGCTATGATCGAGCACTAAACAGAGATTGAGGGGCAGAGTAGCGTCTTGAAAATCACTGGCGATCGCCCCAATGGAGAGGGAGAGTTGCCGTTGACTTTGGGCCTGGGTGGCATCCAAATGGGCATCACTGAGGAGCGCTTGCAGTCCGACTTGCATCATGGCTATTTCTCGATAGGACGTGAATCACTGGGGGCGAACCCCGCAGACCGGGGCGGATATTTCGCAATTTCAGCATAACCGTTTCCTTGGAGGAACGGGCAACGACGACTGGGTTTCGTAATGTTTCGGAGTTCTAGACTGGATAGTTTTCTAAAAATGCTTCGAAGGCCGCCGTCGGCAGGGGGCGACTGAGGAAAAAGCCCTGGAATGTATGGCAGTCGTGTTGGCGCAGAAATTCCATTTCTTCAGCCGTTTCTACTCCTTCGGCGATGACCGAAAAGTTAAGCTGTTTGGCCATGTTGATCAATGCTTTAGTGATGGCGGCATTTTTGGGATTTTGGTGGATATTTTCCACAAAGCAGCGGTCAATTTTAAGGGTATCGAAGGGGAAATGCTGTAGATATCCCAGGGAAGCATAGCCCGTCCCAAAATCATCAATGGCGATCGCCACCCCTAGTTCTTTAATCAGCCGAAATTGGGCCATCGTAAAATCGACATTTTCCACCAGGGCGCTCTCGGTCAGCTCCAGTTTCAGCCAGCGGGCCGCAAGACCCGTTTCCGCCAAAATTGCCTTGAGACAAGGAACCAGTTGGGGGCTTTGTAGTTGCTTACTCGAAAGGTTGACCGAAATTTGTAAGGGGGGTAGGCCCCGTTGTTGCCATTGAACGGCTTGGGTACAGGCTGCCCTCAGGATCCATTCTCCCAGGGGCACAATAAAGCCCGTCATTTCCGCGAGGGGGATAAATTCCCCCGGTGACACCAAACCCTGTTCCGGCGATTGCCAGCGCACCAACACTTCCGCCCCAATGATCCGTTGGCTTGCGGTGTTGAGTTGGGGTTGGTAATAAAGTAAAAATTCGCCATTTTTGAGGGCCTCCTGGAGATGGAGATTTTTATAAGGTAAGAGGCGATCGCGGTCTTCACTGAGTTGTCTGACCCGATGCTGCAAAATTTCTAACATCCCAAATAATTCCAGGGGATCGAGAATTTGGGAGAGATTGCTTTCTGTCAAAATGCCCTGTAGTTCCCCTTTTTTTCCGGTGACAACGATCCGTCGCACCTGGTGCCGTTGGAGTTTTTCTTGGGCGATCGCCAAGGAATCCCCAGGATGTAACTGAATGAGGGGCGCACTCATCACTTCCCCAGCGCTCAAGGCTTCTAAATCAACACCAGAGCCTTGGAGTTTAACGATATCCCGTTCTGTGACGATGCCGATGGGCTTGATGAAATACCCTGATTCGATGGCCACCACCACGCAGCTAATTCGCCGCCTTGCCATCATCTGTGCGACTTCGAGGACGGAGATTTCTGGGGGAGCGGAAATCACTTGGCCAGACATCACCTCCCGCACTTCCCGAAACCGGAGAAAATATCCCAAATGCAGTGCCTGCCGCAAGAGGCTGAGGGTTGTAACCCCAATTACACGCTGCTGTTCATCCACGACGGGCAAATGGCGGATCTGGTGCCGTCGCATCAAGTTATAGGCCGAAAAAACGTCGATTAAATTTTTCTGCGCGATGGTCACCACCGGGCTGGTCATAATTTCCCGTACTAAGGTTTGGTGGAGCGCCTTCGGGGAGAGGGATAAGCGCACCAAATCCCGCTCTGTTAAAATTCCCACCATTTGTTCCCCCTCCGTAATGATCAAACAACTTTGGGGAGAATCTTTTTCCTGACCCATCATCAGGGCGATCGCCTCGGTGAGAGGCATCTGACCATCTAGAAAAATCGGCTGCTCAAAGTTGATCCCTTGACCCGTAGCTAGGTCATCATTCTGCCAGAAAAAAGTCATACGGCTCCGGGGCAATCTACCTATGGTTTTATGGGTTAGCGCCACTCAATAATCGTGTCTGCACCTATGTTGGGTTTTAGCACAGATTTTCAAAGCGAGATCCCACGGGAACGCAAAAAGCCCCTGGTATTTGATGAATGTCTTACAAATGGCCCGTTTTTACATAGATTAGGCAACCTTCCCGACTAAAGGGAGTATGAATACTATCGGGGGGATTGCGCAACCAACTGCCTGCGGGGTAGCGGCCCTGCTCATCTTCAAAGGTGCCTTCGAGGACAAAGATTTCCTCACCACCCCAATGGCGATGGGTTTGGAAATAAGTGTCCGGCTCCCACCGCACCAGGGCAACATTTTCCCCCTGGAAATTATGCAATGGCAGCACCGAGAGACCTTTCACCAAGCCGGGTACCCAGGGCTGTACTTGAGTATTTATCCGGACAAAAGTTTGATCCGCTGGATCCATTTGCCAGAGCTTTACGAAAATCGTGCAGCCCGTTTTGCTGTGGGGACGGTGGCTAGAACCGACAGGATTACGCACATAGGTACCGGGGGGATATTCCCCATGTTCATCGGCAAAGGTACCTTCGAGAACAAAAAATTCTTCGCCACCGCCGTGGGTATGTTCTGCAAAATAGCTGTCGGGGGCATAGCGCACCAAGGAGGTGGCACGGGCAACTTCGGCCCCATCCCGGTCTAACATCCGCCGTTCGACCCCGGCTATTGGTGAAGCCTGCCAGGGTAAAGCGTTGGTATCGAGGACGACTCGCTCTTGTAAGTTGGCGTGGAGTTGCATGGGGTTAAGCTAAAAATTTTTCGACACAACGGACAAACATTTCGACCCCCATTCCCAGGGCTGTTTCATCGAAGTTAAAGCGGGGGTGATGGTGGGGATAAGCCAGATCAAAATACGGATTCGCCGAACCGAGGAAAAAATAACAACCGGGCACTTCCCGCAGGAAAAAGGACATATCTTCGCTGCCCATGGTTTGGCATTCGGGCATGACCCCTAGGGGCGTTTCGATGGTAGCTTCGGCAACGGAACGCACCAACTCGGCCATGGCGGGATCGTTGATCGTCGGTGGATAAAGATGCACATGGTCTAATTTGTAGCTGGCCCCATAGCTCTGGCAAATGCCGTTAACGATAGTTTCAAGGCGATCGCCAATGGTTTTTTCCAGTTGGGGATTGAAGTAGCGAATGGTGCCCTTGAGGTCCGCATAGTCGGCGATCACGTTCATCGCGTGGCCTGCTTTAAATTCGCCCACCGTAACCACCGCCGCATCGAGGGGATTAACGATCCGGGACACAAGGGTTTGCAGTGCCCCAACAATTTGCGCCGCGACCACGATCGCATCGACGGTTTGGTGGGGGAGAGCGCCGTGGCCTCCTTTTCCTTGCACCCGCAGCTCAAAGCTTTCAACTGCCGCCATCAACGCCCCTGGCCGCACGCCCACGGTGCCGAGGGGGAGATTGTTCCACAGGTGCAGACCAATAATCGCATCTACGTCAGGGTTATGGAGCACTCCCGCCTGGATCATCGGTTTTGCGCCGCCGGGACTTTCCTCAGCGGGCTGGAAAATAATTTTCACGGCTCCCCGGAAACTGTCGCGGTTTTCCTGGAGATATTTCGCCGTTCCTAAGGCGATCGCCACATGGCCATCATGACCGCAGGCGTGCATCACTCCCGGATGTTGAGAGCGGTAATCCACCTCATTTTCTTCTTGGATTGGTAGGGCATCCATATCGGCGCGAATGCCCAGCACTTTCCCCTTTTGATGACCTTCGATGAGGGCGACAATGCCCGTTTCAGCAATGCCAGTTTGGTGGGGAATGCCCCATGCCGTGAGCTTGTGAGCAATAAATTCTGCTGTCAGATTTTCCCGAAACGCTAATTCTGGTTTCTGGTGGATCTGGCGACGCCACTGGACAATTTCTGACTGGAGCGCTTGGATCGTGGGACGAATCCGGTGTTTGTGGAGAACGGCATCTAAGCTGACGGTGGCAACCATGGAGAACCCAACGCAAGGGCGTAAAAATCTGCCCTTCTAGTGTAGAAGATTCTTTTTTCTCCCGTCGATCTGAGCACTAGAGAAATTGCCGCTTAATCTTCATCCGCTGGGGCTGGGTGCCACAGTAATCGCACGGCCAGGGTCGCAAAACCGATGGCCGCTAAACCCTTAAGAATCTGGGCGGGAATAAAAGCAGCGAAGGCTCCCCCGGCAATGACCCCCAAGAGGCTGGTGATAATCAAAGCCGTCACAGAGCCGAAAAATACAGCAATGGGTGATTTGGAACTGCCCCCCAGGGCGATCGCCGCCAGTTGACTCTTGTCACCAATCTCTGCCAGAAAGACGGTAATAAAAGTAAGACTCAGTAATTGCCAATCGATATCTACCATGGGCTAGGAAATTTTATGGGTGAATCACGTTAATCAAAAAAAACAGAAATTATTGCCTAGGGAAATGCATTAGACTGCCAGCATATCCACGATCAGTAGACCCGCAATCACGAGCAGCAGCACGCCAACAAACATATCCAAAATATCGGGGGCCAGCTTCCGGGCGAGCCAGTAGCCGATGATCACGCCCAACAAGCTCGTACTCACGAGGGCAAGGGCGGCCCCCAAAAAGACCACCCAGGGAGAAGCTGCTTGGGCCGAAATCAAAAGGGTGGCCAACTGGGTTTTGTCCCCCATTTCTGCAATGAAAATCGTCAAAAAAGTGGAGCCGAAAACAGTCCAAATGCTCCAGGGTCTTTCCTGTTTGGGGGGGTGACTGGCCGTCATATTACTTGGGAAAAATCTCGCTTAAAACCATGGCTTAGTTTATCAGGATTTATCGGGGATGTTTTGTAAATATGAAATAAAAGTGAAAATTTTAGGCTGCTAAAGGGGACGGCCTGGTGGACTTTTCTCAGGATCGGTGGGGGAATTATGAGGCGATCGCCCTAGGGCAAAAATAAGGGTTGGCGTTCCCCCCAAGAGGCCCCAACCCAGCCAACGCCGGAAGCTGTAACCCTTACGCCAAGAGACCAATGCCGCCATCACACCCATGAAACAATGGAGACTCGCCAAGAGCCAAACCCGGTAATCGAAAAAAAACGCTTGCATAGTGATCGTGGTATAACCTTTAGAAACCATGTTACATTTCGCAAACAATATCAATGACATCAGTTACTGTGCGCCCTAGTGCCACAACTCTTTTAGAAAAGCATCCAAATCTACGGCTACGGGATATTCTCGATACATTGCCCCGTTCCGTCTACGAAATAAATCCGCTAAAAGCTTGGTCTAGGGTGCTGTTAAGTGTGGCGGCGGTGGTGGGTTGTTATGCCCTCTTGGCGATCGCCCCTTGGTATTTACTGTTACCCGTTTGGTTTTTAACTGGAACCGCCCTAACGGGTTTTTTTGTGATTGGCCATGATTGTGGGCACCGCTCCTTTTCCCGCAAAAATTGGGTCAATAATTTAGTCGGCCACCTTGCCTTTTTACCCCTCATCTATCCTTTCCATGCCTGGCGCATTCTCCACAACCATCACCACCGCTACACCAACAACATGGATGAGGACAATGCCTGGGCACCCTTTACCCCTGAGCTCTATGATGAATGCCCAGCTTTTATCAAAGCTGTCTATCGAGCGATCCGGGGCAAACTGTGGTGGACTGCTTCGGTCATCCACCAACTGAAACTCCACTTCAATTGGTTCGCCTTTGAAGGAAAACAACGGGAACAGGTGCGCTTTTCGGCCTTATTTGTGATTATCGCTGGGGCGATCGCCTTTCCGGTGATGTTCTACACCCTCGGTGTTTGGGGCGTTGTGAAATTCTGGCTGATGCCCTGGCTTGGCTACCATTTTTGGATGAGCACCTTCACCCTCGTGCACCACACTGTACCGGAAATTCCCTTTAGCTACCGGGACAAATGGAATGAGGCGATCGCCCAACTCTCTGGGACTGTCCACTGTGACTATCCCAAGTGGGTCGAAGTCCTTTGCCACGACATTAATGTCCATGTGCCTCACCATCTTTCCACTGGCATTCCCTCCTATAATCTCCGCAAAGCCTACGCCAGTATCAAGGCAAATTGGGGCGAATATCTCTACGAAACCAAATTTTCTTGGGAGTTGATGAAAGCAATCACCGAGCAATGTCACCTCTACGACGCTGAGCACAATTACATTTCCTTTGCGCAACATCAAAAACGCTAATTTTCAGTAAAACAATTTTTTAAAAAACGAAAATATTGCCGACTGAGCTTTTGTTTCTGCACCCTAAAACCTAGGGTGTTTTTTATGCAAAAAAAAATCCCCTCTAAAGGAGATTTTGTTGGTTATGCTAGAGAGCCTCCTAAGATTCTCCCTAGAGGGAGGTGCCGAAGGCAGAGGGTAAATCCCTAAGGAAAGGAGGTGCTGAGATTACTCCCGGAAGAAGCGGTGGTACGCTTCCATACCATGTTCGCCAATGTCGAGGCCCTCTAGTTCTTCTTCTTTGCTCACCCGGAGACCCATACCAAGTTCGAGAACTAACCAGATGGCGAAGCTAAAGCCAGCGGTAAACATCCCCACTACGACAATGCCGATAAATTGACTGAGCAGTTGGGCAACACCACCCCCAAATAGTAAGCCGGCACTGGGGCCAGCATCGGCGGCATACCAAGGGTAAATATCACCGCCAACGCTAAAGAGACCCACAGCCAGGGTGCCCCAGATCCCACAGACGAGATGCACCGATAAGGCTCCTACGGGGTCATCGAAGCGTAAACTCTCGAAGGTCAGCACTGAAAAAACCACGATTACCCCGGCGATCGCCCCGATCACAATGGCGGAAGGGACATTCACATAGGCGCAGGCGGCGGTAATGCCCACTAGCCCAGCCAGGACACCGTTAATGATCATCGAGAGATCCGGTTTACCAAATTGAATCCAGGAGGTAATGGTCGCGGCGATCGCCCCGGCAGCAGCAGCCATATTTGTGGTGACGATGATGTGACTAATGGCATCGGGATCTGCCGCCATCGTCGAACCTGGGTTAAACCCAAACCAGCCCAACCAGAGAATTAATCCCCCTAAAGTGGCGGTACTCATGTTGTGGCCAGGAATGGCATTGATGCGATCGCCTGCAAATTTTTCGAGGCGCGGCCCCAAAAGGATCACCCCCATCAAAGCAGCCCAACCCCCCACCGAATGCACCACCGTCGATCCGGCAAAATCGTAGAAACCGAGGGTCGCTAACCAACCGCCCCCCCAGACCCAGTGGCCAGTGATGGCATAGGAAAATCCCACCAAGAACAGGCTAAAGATAACGAAAGACGCAAACTTAATCCGTTCCGCCACTGCCCCGGAAACGATGGTGGCCGCCGTTCCCGCAAAGGCTAACTGGAAGAAGAATTTAGTGAAAAGGGGAATCCCCGCCCAGCTCAGGGAGGAGAAAATGCCACTGTAGGCAGAACCTGTAAGGGGACTATTATCTGCCCCAGTGAGGAAAAAGCCATTCCAGCCCAAGACTGCATTACCGTCCCCAAACATCAGAGCAAAGCCTATGGCCCAAAAAGCGAGACTCGAAAGGGCGAATACAATCAGGTTTTTCGCCAAAATATTGACGGTATTTTTCGCGCGACAAAAGCCGCTTTCTAACATCGCAAACCCCGCATTCATAAAGAACACGAGCAGTGCCGCGAAAATAACCCAGAGGGTATCTAGGGTGACCTGAACCGCCGGTGGAATTTCACCAACGCTACCCTGGGCGATCGCCACTCCCTGCCACAGAAGCGGTAACACACAGGCCAAAAGCAATAAGCGGCCCTTGCGGCGAAATTGGTATCCAAGCTCAGGGAAAGGCCCCCGTAACCACGAATCAAATGAAAATGTCATAGCAAAATAAAGATGAAGAACCCATAACCATGGTCTATTGGTATGTTGTCGTAATAATCTTGTGTTACGTCATTAAAGCCGCGCAAAATGTAGCTTTCGTCACTAAGAAAAAAATTTATACTCCTTAAGATGAACTTTGGACTCAGGGATATATTTTTTAATTAGTCGTACCTCCCCAGGGGATATCTCCACCCATCAAGCCCTAAGCGGTCGTTGAGTCGTGTCTATTGCATTCCTTGGGTGCCTGCCCGATGGCGATCGCCCCTCCGAACACCCCTATGGATTATTCATAAAGACCAATGCTGATGAACATTGCCGATAAGATCGTGATTCTCCATCAAGCGGAGTTGCAGGGGCACATTTGGGAAAAAATCCTCCACTCCCAAGGAATACAGTCTGCGATCTTGCCCTTTAGCGTTGATCTGCGGGGAGAGCTCATGGATTTAGCGGCGGCCCAACAACCCCTACCCAACTTGGTTTTATTAGAGCAACAACTACCGAGCTTTGATACAGCAAAATTTTGCCAGTGGATGCAAGGATTTGAGCAAGCAATTCCGGTGATTTTAATTTCTGCCCAGACCCGTAAGGTAGCCCCAGCCGATCGAGAAGCGGCGATCGCCAACGGGGCGGCGGATCTTTTACCCCAATTTGATCTCAATAGCATTGCCATTGAAGCGGTCAGTGGCCTTAAAACCGTCGCCAAGGTGCTGGGAAATATCAACATTGTCAACAACACCCTCGTCACCTGCATTATGGAACTTAAACGGGAGCTAGAAGCGGGTCAAGACTTTCCCGTTGCTCCCCCTGTTGTCCCCACCGTCACCCCCCCAAGCACAACTGAGTTAAAACCGCCCACACCAGCCGTCGCGCCACCACCACCAGAAGCCCCCACACCCAAAACCCGTAAATATCGGGGCCGCGATTATTAAGCTCCAGGGCAAAAAACCATGGCATAATGTGACTTCGCTTCAGGTTACGGCTCAGCACCATGGATCAAGTTTGGCGAGATAAATTTTGGGTACGGGATTGGCAAAATGGCGATCGCCACACCGCCGCCAGAGTCATCGAACAGGTTTTAAAGGAATACGGTTTACCCTGGGAACCGGAAGGGGCCGACCAGGAATTATTTCAGATCGAGCAATATTATTGGCAGCAGAGCGGTGAATTTTGGGTCATCGAGCAGGCCGGAAAAATCGTTGGTACCGCCGCCTACTACCCCATACCAAAAGGCAATAAGGCCGTCGAAATCCGCAAAATGTATCTTCTGCCTGAAGTGCGGGGCCAGGGCTTAGGGAAATATCTCCTAGCAGAACTCGAAAAGGCGATCGCCAATCGGGGCTTTAAAGAAATCTGGATCGAAACCGTCACTGTCCTCAAAGAAGCTGTCCAACTTTACGAAAGCCAAGGCTATCAACCGATCACCGATGTCGAAACCGCCCGCTGCGATCTCGCCTACATTAAATATTTACCGTGAGATTTGTCTAGAAAGTTATTTGATTTCCCCTGCGGTTAAATAATTCGCTTTTTCTAAAAATGCTTCGAGGGCGGCGGGGAAAGAATCGTAGGTCAACAAGCCCCCTTCACAATTGCCCTGATCATCAAAATTGCCCCGGCATTCTTCGAGGCCCCAGTCACTGGTTCTGTCGTAACGATTGAGCATTAAATTCCAGCCTGCTTGGGTTTCACCGAGGATTGCCTTTGTCGCCACATAGCCCGCAAGCATCCCATTTACTTCATAGCCTTCTGTTTCTGCATTTTGAATCGCGGCCCACATGGCTTGGAGTCGTTCCCGGTGGAGGGGATGAAACCGTTTTTCTTGGGACACATCCTGTAAGGTTAAACCGTCTAACTGCCAAACTTGCACGGGCGGAAAACTGCCAGCATAGCTGCTATAGCGATAGAGAAAACGATTATCGCTGGTAACGTACTCATAAATACCATTACCATCGGGATCTTCGACGGGAATTGGCCCACCATCAAAGGCCCCTACATCGACCACTTCCCAGGTATTGTTGCCGAGGTTTTGGGTAAAGATTTTGACCATGGCACAGCAATGGGCACCCCCAGAATATTGGGAAAAAATCACCTCCGGGAAGTTATTGGTGGGATCCATCTCCGCAATTTGCACTAGGCTGTACATCATAAAGGAACTATCCTCTGTCAGCCGTAAAACCTCTTGCTCGTCTGCCTGAATAGTCAAAGTCGGGACATAGTTGCTCCAACCTTCTGGATTGGTTTGCTCGGCGTAACTAAGATTGGCGGTTACTCCCTGACTGGTAATGGTTCCAGAGTGATCGGGGGTTTCGTAATCAAATTCTAGGGTTGCGACTTCGGCCTGGGCACCGCTACTGAAGCCTAGGGAGGAAAGTGTTGTGCTAATAAAAAAAGTGGCGATCGCCTTTTTGATACCCATTGCCATACTTATAATTCTCAGGAATCTTACTTCAATATGCAATGCCGCTGAGCCATTGACCCAAAAGTTCAGAAAATGTTGTATTCCCCCTCAAGGGACAGCATAAAAAAACACCCCCATCGAGGAGGTGCCGCAATAAATTCCAAGCCGTAAATACTGTGTGGTAGACCTTAGTAAGCGTCCTGGAGTTCGTAAAAATCAGGGGAAACATAGTCTTTCCGCAGCGGCCAGCCGATCCAATCTTCCGGCATCAAAATCCGCTTGAGGTTGGGGTGTCCTTCGTAGACAATGCCGTACATGTCGTAGCTTTCGCGCTCTTGCCAGTCGGCCCCTTTCCAAATCCAATACACCGAAGGCACCACCGGATTTTCTCGCGGTAGAAATACCTTGACGCGGACTTCTTCGGGGTCGGTCACATTGTCCCCGACCTTCAGCAAGTGGTAGAAACTGACCAATTCTTTGCCTGGCCCCAAATCATAGGCACCTTGACATTGGAGATAATTAAACCCAAAGGCGTAGAGGGCCGTACAGAGGGGAATTAGTAAATCAGCATCTACTTTAATGATTTCGATACCGGAGTGGTCCCGCTCTAAAGATTCGTGGCTAAAACCATTTTCTGTCAACAACTGGGAGACAGCACCCGCCTCGACAATGGCGGCTTCTTCGGGGGTAGGATTTTGATTTTCTTCTGCCATCGCTTAGGCCTCCTCTCTTTGTTTCGCGGTCAGCAGTGCAGGGGGAACAGGCATTCCCATTGCTTCGGTGAGTTCTTTCGGGGGGTTATTCCAGGTATCCATGCCCAGATATTTCCCGGTGAGAATTGGCTCTACTACTTTCATGCTGTGGGCGGTGCTGTAGTAGCGGTGGGTCTGTTCCGTTTTTAAGGAACGCTCTTGCATCGTTTCGTTAGAAACTTTTTTGCGCAATTTGATAATGGCATCAATAATGGCTTCGGGTCTGGGGGGGCAACCGGGAATGTATAGATCCACCGGAATTAGCTTATCCACGCCCCGGACAGCGGTGGTAGAGTCGCTACTAAACATCCCGCCGGTAATGGTGCAAGCGCCCATGGCGATTACATATTTCGGTTCAGGCATTTCTTCGTAGAGACGAACCAAGGCCGGAGCCATTTTCATGGTGACGGTGCCAGCGACCAGAATCAGATCGGCCTGGCGAGGGCTAGAACGGGGCACTAGGCCAAAGCGGTCAAAGTCAAAGCGGGAGCCAAGGAGGGCGGCAAATTCGATAAAACAGCAGGCTGTCCCGTACAGGAGCGGCCATAGGCTAGATAGGCGCGCCCAGTTGTAGAGGTCATCAACGGTGGTGAGGATGACATTCTCCGAGAGATCTTGGGTGACCTGCGATCGCCCCATGGGGTTGAGCAGTTTTTCGGTTTGCTGTTGTTCAAAGGATGTCGGATTCATGACCATTCAAGGGCTCCTTTTCTCCAGGCGTACACAAGGGCAATCACGAGGATTGCGATAAAAATGAGGGCTTCAACAAAGGCAAGGAGGCCGAGTTGGTTAAAGGCCACCGCCCATGGGTAAAGGAAAACGGTTTCCACGTCGAAGACAACGAACACCAAGGCGAACATATAGTAGCGGATATTAAATTGAATCCACGCGCCGCCGATGGGTTCCATCCCTGATTCGTAGGTGGTTTTACGTTCAGGCCCGCCCCCTTTAGGACGCAGTAGTTTCGATGCGGTGAGGGCAAGGATCGGGACTAGGCTACTGACGATGAGAAAGCCTAGGAAATATTCATAGCCGGAGAGGACAAACACTGGTGTTGTAATACCTCGCAGTTTTTTGACTTGGAATTTTTATGTCCTATCCAGTATAAAACCTATCCCGGCGGGATCATAGGTAGATGCTCCTAATCAATGACATAAGTGAAAGTTTCAGCTTTGCTGCTTTCAATCGCCATCGAGGTAGCATGATCGCATGAGTTAACTTTTAAACCCTAAAGAATTGAGTAAGGGAGTGCGTCACGAAGGATAGCCAAATTTTTCTACAACGGTACCGTAGCTTCGGTAATTGATGTTTGACAACAATTTATTTTTATGAAAAAGCGCTATATCTACTCACTGCTATTCATGCTTCCTGGTCTAACTATCGCTTTCTTGATCACGATGATTGTGTTTGCCATTGTGTTTGGGACGCTCTGGCTGTACGTCTTTGGCGATGGGACATGGCCGACATGGTTAGATCCATTAATGTCAATTTTGATCCTGATTGTCTTCTCCGGATTATGGATGGGTGCCATCGTAGCTGGTTATCTTATTGGTAAGCAGTTAGAGATTGAACCAAGGTTTAATTTAAGGCATCTTTGGATATCACTGGGAGCCACAATGCTGCCGATTATCCTCGTCCTACTGCATCAGTTGAGCATTGGCAACCTTGGGCCAAAGTCTGCTGGACAGCTCTGCGGTGAATATTGTGGTGCTTTAGGCTACGTAGCGAGCAGTATGTCGCCACAAACTTCTGGAAATAAGACCTGTAGTTGCCTGGGGCAGCATGGTGAGGTAGAAATAACTCTGCCAATCGATGAACTCCCTCGCTGATCGATCTACGGTGGCCTAGGGAGGAATTGCTAGAAGCTGCGATGAATAAATTTACCTGTCACTTGGAAGTGAAGTGAATTTTGAAGTGAATTTTTCGGCACAATCACAGTAGAGGCATTCGGTAGTAGAGGAGAGAAAAAGCCATGGCAAAAAAGAATGATACGGCGGCCTTATTGGGCGCCTTGGTGATTACCCTAGGATTACTGGGGGCTGGTGGCTGGTGGTTTCTCAATCAAAATCAATCTCTCCAGTTACCGACGTCCTTGGGGGATGTGATTGGCCAGGGGGAAACAGCAAACCGCCTCAGTCGGGGAGAAAGGTTGTTGCTCCAAGGCGATCGCCAACCGGATAAAGAACAAGGCATTACCGCTTATGGGGCAGGAAATTTCCCAGAAGCAATTCGGCTTTTTCAAGCGTCTCTCCAGGTGAGCCCCAACGATCCAGAAACGCTGATTTATCTGAATAACGCAAAAATTCAACAGCAAACCGCCAATCCCCAGGCGATCGCCGTGGTAGTTTCGTTACCAGTGGATACGGATACGAACGGCGCGAAGGAAATTTTGCGGGGCGTGGCCCAGGCCCAGAAGGAAGCCCTCGATGGGGGGCGAGGGTTTTTAGTGGTAATTGCTGACGATGATGGCGATCCGGCGATCGCCGCTGAGGTGGCCCAAGCCCTTGCGGATCAAACGGACACTTTAGGGGTGGTGGGTCATTTTAGTAGTGATACCAGTTTGGCGGCAGCCGAAATCTACGAAGCCCAGGGCCTTGTGATGATTTCCCCCACGAGTACAGCGGTGTCCCTTTCTACGGCAGGGGATTATATTTTTCGGACAGTGCCGAGCGATCGCTTTACGGGGACAGCCCTGGCCAACCATCTCCTGGAGCGTCTCAACCAGCGGCAAGTAGTGGTGTTTTTTAATAGTGCCAGTGGCTATAGTAATTCCCTCAAAGACAGCCTCACCACAGAACTCTTTAGCCGGGGTGGCACGGTGGTGGCCGAGGTGGATGTGAGCCCAGGGGGATTTAATAGTGCCCAAGCATTAACGGACGCGAAAAATAAAGGGGCAACGGCGATCGCCCTCGTGACTGATACCCCAACCCTCAATCAAGCGCTCCAGATCATCCAGGTGAATGAAAATCAACTTCCCATCGTTGCCGGAGATAGTCTCTACAAACCAGAAACTCTACAAATTGGGGGGCGTGATGCTGTGGATATGGTGGTGGCAATCCCCTGGCACATTTTGAACCATCCCAATGGCACCTTTCCCCAGGTGTCCCGCGCCCTGTGGGGGGGCGATGTGAACTGGCGCACGGCCCTGAGTTATGATGCGGCGATCGCCCTCATGACCGGGATGCAGCAAAGCCCCACGGCAGATCGTCAAGGTTTACAACAGGCCCTAGCTAATCCTGATTTTTCCGCAGCGGGGGCCGCCCAAACCATCCAATTTCTTCCCTCCGGCGATCGCAACCAGGCTTTGGAAATGGTCACCGTCCAACCGGGGCAACGGTCAGGCTTTGGCTATGATTTTGTGCCAGTTCCCTAGGTGATGCTGATCTGGGCTTGACTTGTTGGGGGAGTAACGATCCGGCCAATGATCGTGCTTTGGGCATAGCCATTGCTTTGTAAGGCTTGGAGACAAGCTTGGGCATTTTCTGGGGCGATCGCCGCCAAAAGGCCACCGGAAGTCTGGGGGTCAAAAAGCAGTTCATAGTCTGGCCGTTGCCGTTGGGCTAGAGTGACTTGAATAAACTGTTCTGCGGTGTGATTTTGGGGCGCGAGGGAACTGATAAAACCCCGTTGTAGGGTCTCCCTGGAACCATCGAGGCTGGGCAATTTCTCCAGATAAAGTTCGGCCCCCCAACCGCCGGGTTGCAACATTTCGAGCAGATGGCCCGCTAACCCAAACCCGGTTACATCGGTACAGGCCGTGGCACCATGCTTGCGTAAAATCGCCGCCGCTGTTTTATTCGATTGCACCATAGTGGCGATCGCCCCATCGAGCCAGTGGCCTTTGGCTTGTCCTTGCATTTCAGTAGCGAAAAGGGTGCCTGTACCCAAAGGTTTTGTCAAAATCAGCAATTGATCTAAATTTACCTTTGTTTTGCGCCAAATTGCGTCTTTTTGCAACAGCCCGTTACAAGTTAAACCCAGTCCCAATTGATCCGCTTCATTGGTATGGCCACCAATTAAAGCGATGTTGTCTTGGTTAAGAATTTCGACAATTCCTGCGAGCAATTGTTGCAAGATTCCCTGTTGTATCCTCGCTTTCCCGTGGGGCAATGTGGCGAGCACGAGAACACTGTGGGGGGTTGCGCCCATGCTGTAAAGATCACTCAAGCAATGGTGGGTGACAATTTTGCCGAGTAAAAAGGGGTCATTAATTAAGCTCGGAAAATAATCAAGGGTTTGGACGAGGAGTTGATCGTTGGGAATTTGAATAATCGCCGCATCATCGGGCTGCTCCAGGCCCACAACCACATCGGCATGGGTGGGTAAAGTTAAGCCGTTTAAGCTGCTCGTTAAGATATCTTTGCCGACCTTGGCACCGCAACCGGCACAATACATTTTGGGTTGTTCTGCTGATGGGGATTGGGTTGTCTGGGACATCTGGGGCAGGTCAGAAAATTGCGCCATAAATTTGCGGTCGATGTGGTCTTTCCAGCGCCACAACAGAGGCGATCGCCAACTCAATTTTCCCCAGGTCGCAAAAGCTTGTTTGTCCCCCGTGCCAATGAGGGCAAGGTAGCGTTTTTGGGGATGGTAGGCCGCTGGTGTTTCCCCCAGGATGGCCCGCTGTACATTTCGCAGTAAGGGTTTCCCTTGGCGCACCGCAAAAACCCCTGCCTTGGGTCGCGGTTCGTCGCGCATGGTGGCAATATCGCCAGCGGCAAACACAAAGGGATGGGATGGCGATCGCAGGGTTTGATCGACCAGTACAAAACCCCGATTGTCAGTTTGCAGACCGCTTTCCCTGAGCCAAGATGGTGCCGAAGCCTGGGTCACCCAAATCACTTTGCCCGTCAGCACCAATCCCGACTGACACCGTACCCCTGTGGGGGTCACCTCAACGACCGTTTCCTGGAGATGGACTTGGACATTCCGCCGTTGTAGCAGCTTTTTTGCTTGGCGACTGACTCTAGGGTTTTGGTTGGTGCCCATAAGTTGGTGGCCCCGGTGGACGAGGTGCACTTCCAGCAATTGGGGAGAAGCTAAACGTTGGCTGAGGGCATGGTGAATATTAAAGGTGAGTTCTGTACCTCCAGCCCCTCCACCGACAATGATGATTTGTTGGGGTTGGTCGGGCGCTTGGATCGCAGCATCGAGGATTTGTTGCCAAGCGTCGAGAAATTGGGGGACGGGTTTGGCGGCGATCGCATAGGCTTTTACCCCAGGGATCGTTTCCGTTGCCGGGGTACTGCCAATATCCAACGAGAGATAGTCAAAGCGGACAGGGGGACGATTTTCGCAATGGACAACCTTTTGATCGAGGTCGAGACCAATTACTTTATCTTTTAAAAAGTCTGCCTGGGCAAAATGGGCCAACCGCCGTAGATCGATGTGGGTTTCTTCATAGTCATAAAAGCCCGCCACGTAGCCCGGTAACATCCCAGAGTAGGGCGTATAGGTAACATCACTGATCAGGGTTAAGCGCGCCTTGGCTCGCGGCTTCATGCCCCACATTTTTAAGGCGATCGCATGGCTATGCCCCCCCCCAACGAAAACAACATCGCTCATAACGTGGATCTTTTTTTCAATTGTTTACAGCTTCTGAGGGTCATTGTGAGGGGCAATCCCGGTAGCTTTAAGATTAGAAGTAACATCAGCTAGGGTGCGTCTTCCGCAAAATACAGTGGATAGTTCTCTGTAATGGCTGGGTTCATTTTTTGGTTAATTGTTAATTTCATCTTACTGTTTTGGTTTCCATGCCCATTGCTCCGAAGCTATCGTTGGTTGTGATTCGTGATCCCCTGGTGGTTGACATTTCCTGTTCCCTCCGGGAGGCGATCGCCAAAATGCAGACGGCCCGTCAAGCCTGTGACCTAGAGGCTTCAGCCATCGCACGGATGGTGGCGGAGGGGCGGGGGAGTTGTATTTTAGTGACATCAGCGGACAAACTGATGGGGATCGTGACGGAACGGGATATTTTACGGCTCAGTTTGCTGGGTACTGAGACCGAACCGCTGACCGTTGACACTGTGATGCAAACACCGGTGATCACCATTCAGGAAGAAGAACTAGATAGTTTTGCGGCGATCGCCAATCTATTCCAGGGAACCCAGGCGCGATACCTGCCGATTGTAGATCAGCAAGGGCAATTGACGGGCCTCCTGACCCAGGAAGGTTTATTCCACAGCGCGGATCCGAGCGATTTGTTACAGGTGCGTTCCGTGGCGGAGGTGATGACCCCCCAAGTGAGTACCGTCACCGCCCAAACTCCCCTCCGCCAAATTATCCAAAGGCTCACGGAGCGGCGGCCTAGTTCGGTGGTGGTAACCCAGGCAACGGATATCGCCACACCGGCGGTGCCCATTGGTCTAATTATGGAGCGGGATTTGGTGCAATTCCAAGCCTTGGGCCTTGCTGCCGAGCACTACCTGGCTGAGGATGTGATGAGTCCCCTCCCGTTTGTGGTGACACCGACGTATTCTTTGGGGATGGTACAGGAACTGATGGATCGACATGGGGCCCGCCATGCGGTCGTCGTCGGCGATCGCCACAGCCAAGTTTTAAAAGGCATCCTCACCACGACGGATCTCATCCGGGCGATCAATCCCCTGGAACTATACAAATGGGCCGAGACCCTCCAGCGCAAGGTGCATGTCCTTGAGGCGGAAAAAGTTGCCCTTCTAGAAGAACGCAATGCCTGCCTCCAGACAGAAGTCCAGAGCACTCAGATCGCCCTCCGTCATAAGCTCCAGCAGGAACGCCTCCTCAGTAAGGTCTCGGCCCAAATCTATGCTTCCTTCGAGTTACCAGAGATTTTGGCAACCGCTGTCCAGGAAATTTGGCAGTTATTCCAGTGCCATCGCGCGGCGGTGTGGGAAATCCAGCCCGATGGCCATGTAACCGTGATTGCTGAGGCGATCGCCCCTGACCAAACTAGCATCCTCCACCAAAGTGCCTTCGATCAATGTTTCTTTGAGCACTGGCAGGACTACTTCCAGGATGGCCGCTTCCAGGTGATTAACGACATCTATACCCGGGAGATAACCCCCTGCCACCGGGAACTGCTGGAAAAGATTCAGATGCGCTCGAAAATCCTGGTACCCATTGTTTACAACGAACACCTCTGGGGACTGCTCACGGTGAGTGAATGCGATCGCCCCCGGGATTGGCGCGACGAAGAAATTTCCCTCCTCCGGCAACTGGCTCTCCAATTGGGGATCGCCCTCCAACAGGCCAGCACCTACCAAGCCCTCGCCCAGGAACTCGCCCAACGACGGCAGACCGAACAGCAGCTCCAGCAGCTCAACCAAAACCTCGAGGCCGAAGTCGCCAAACGGACCCAGGAGTTGCAGCGGGTCAGCTATCTCCAAAATCTGATCTTTGGGGGGACAAACCTCTCGATCATTTCCACCGACCCCCAGGGAATCATACAAACCTATAACCGGGGAGCCGCTGAGATGTTGGGTTATGCCCCCGCAGAAATCATCGGTCAACAGACGCCCCTCCTCTTCCACGACCCTGCAGAAATAGAGGCGATCGCCACCGAACTGAGCCAGACCCTCGCCCACCCCGTCGAAGCGAATTTTGAAGTGTTCCACCTCCTCTGTTGCCATGAAAACCTCAACCGCGACCGAGAGTGGACCTACATCACCAAAACAGGCGATCGCAAAACCGTGTCCCTATCCCTCGGCCCCCTCCAGGATGAAGCTGGTAGCGTCGTGGGGCTTGTTGGCATCGCCCAGGATATTACGGAACGGCAACAGGCAATCCAGGCAAAGGAAGCCAGTGAAATGCGCCTGCATAAAATCTTTAATTCGAGTGTCGTGGGGATGATTGTGGCGAACTTTAAGGGGGAGATCTTAGAGACCAACGATCATTTTTTGCAAATGCTAGGCTACAGTCGCCAGGAATGGGAAACCCAGGGTTTAAATTGGTTTCACCTCACGCCGCCGGGTTATGAAGCCGTAGACCAACAGGCGATCGCCCACTTCCAGCAATATGGTTATAGCCAGCCCTTCGAAAAAGAGTATTACCGCAAAGATGGCAGTCGGGTCACGGTTCTCCTCGGTGTCTCTAAACTCCCCGATACGCAGGATCAAATCTTTTGTGTGGTGATCGACATTACAGCGCAAAAACAAGCCCAGCGAGCGCTCCAAGAAAAAACCGAAGAGTTAGACCGCTTCTTTTCCGTGGTCTCAGATCTACTGTGCATCACCGATTTAGCGGGCAATGTCATCCGCCTTAACCCGCAGTGGGAAAAGACCTTTGGTTATGACCCAGAAACATTGGTCGGTCAAAATCTCCTCGACTACCTCCACCCTGATGATCTCGCGAGCACCCAGGCAGCAGTCACCACCCTACAAACCGGGAAGCCAGTCATTGACTTTGTCAATCGTTATCGCTGTCGGGATGGTTCCTACCGTTGGATCGAGTGGCACTGTATCCCGATGGAGCAGAAACTCTACTCCGCCGCCCGCGACATTACCGACCGGAAAAATTACGAAGGTCAACTCCAGGCCAGCAATCTGGAACTCGCCCGGGTCGCCCGCCTCAAGGATGAATTCCTCGCCAACATGAGTCACGAACTGCGTACCCCCCTCAATGCCGTTTTGGGGATGTCCGAAGCCCTCAAGGAAGAGGTATATGGCCCCCTCAACGAGAGACAGCAACGCTCTGTCCAAACCATCGAAACAGCAGGTACCCATTTACTCACGCTGATTAACGATATCCTTGACCTCGCCAAAATTGAGGCGGACCAGTTGGAATTTCACCAGGAACCAACGGCGATCGCCGATCTGTGCGAATCCAGTCTGATCTTTGTGCGGCACCAGGCCCACGACAAACAAATTCAACTCACGACCCAGATTGCCCGCTATCTCCCTAAATTACTCATTGATCAACGGCGCATCCGGCAGGTCTTAGTTAACCTCCTCAGCAATGCGATCAAATTTACCCCTAACCAAGGCCAAGTCACCCTGGAAGTAGATCTAGAGCAATCTCCCTCTAAAACCGAAACGGATCTCCATGAATATGTGGTGTGTTTTCGGGTGCGGGATACGGGCATCGGCATCGCTCCGGAGGATCTACCGCGGCTATTTCAGCCCTTTTCCCAAATCGATAGTGACCTCAATCGCCGGTATGATGGCACGGGTTTGGGCCTTGCCCTCGTGAAAAAACTGGTCGAAAACCATGGGGGCACTGTCCATGTCACGAGTAACCCCGGGGTCGGTAGTTGTTTTTTCTTTCGTTTACCCTGTCCGGATCTCCTCAATGAAGGATGCCTCGAACAATCCCTTGAACGAGGACGCAGTGGGAATCATGCTGATGTTGTGTTAAACCCTGTGGATCTAGAGGGTTGTCGGGTTTTGCTCGCCGAGGATAATCCTGGTAATGCTTTGACCATCACCTGCTATCTCAAGGCTAAGGGTTGTCACGTTACTTTGGCGAATAATGGTCAGGAAGTCCTTGATTTACTTCCAACGGAACAACCGGATATTATTCTAATGGATATGCAAATGCCGGTTCTTGATGGTCTAGCGGCCACCAAAAAAATTCGTCAGTTAGGCGATCGCCACCTAGCCCAAACCCCGATCATTGCCCTCACGGCCTTAGCAATGGCTAATGACTCCGAAAAATGCCTGGCTGCCGGGGCCAACCACTACCTAGCGAAACCCGTCAAGTTAAGTCAACTAACCGCCTCAATTCGAGACACCTTAGCCACCCCAGATTAGCGATGAGTAACCCGATTATTTTGGTCGTTGACGATGACCCCCGCAATTTTGACGTCGTGGAAGCCCTCCTCTGTCACCAAGCCTGTGAGCTGCAATACGCTTCCAGTGGTGCCGAAGCGTTTGAACATCTATCGCTGTTCCCCGTTTCCCTCATTTTGCTGGATGTGATGATGCCTGATATGGATGGCGTTGAAGTCTGTGCCAAGATCAAAGCGAACCCCGATTGGTCGATGGTTCCGGTGATTATGGTAACAGCCCTCACTAGTAAATATGACCTTGCCCGTTGTCTTGATGTGGGGGCCGATGACTTTATCAGTAAGCCTGTCAATGGTCTTGAACTGAAAGCCCGGGTACAGTCTCTCCTCCGGATCAAAGCCCAGTATGACCAACTCAATGAATTTGCGCAGCTCCAGGAAAATACCGTTACTCTCCTACGCCATAACCTCGAAGCCCTCCAGGGAAATCTTGCCACGAGTTTTCCCCATGAACTGAATACCCCCCTCAATGGCATCATCGGTGGTCTGAGCATTCTCCTGGATGAGCACAACACCATGTCCAGCGAAGAGCGGCAAACATTTTTGGAACTGACCTACAATTCTGCCCTGAGACTCCAAAAAACCACCCAAAAATTCCTCGTCTATACCTCCCTAGAACTGAGTTTACAAACCCTCAAATCAGGTCCAGTTAAACACCATGATGTCCCAGAACCGATTACCATGGTCGACATCATGCAAACCATTGCTTTTCAGGAAAAACGCCAAGCTGACCTCCAGATCGACCTAGGGGAAGCCCAGGGATTGATCGAGCATGATGATTTCACTGCCCTCATCACAGAAATTCTGGAAAATGCCTTTAAGTTCTCTTCCCCTGGGAATTTGGTGCAAGTTACCAGTGAGGCGATCGCCAATCAGTTTATTTTGCGAGTCACCAACCAGGGCCGGAGCATGACAGAAGCCGAAATTCAACGGGTGGGGGCCTTCCAGCAGTTCAATCGTCAATTGTATGAACAGCAAGGTTTGGGCCTTGGTCTAAAGATTGTCAGTAATATTCTGAAAAAATATGATGGTTCAATGAAAATCCTAACCCCCTTAGAAGGTAGCACCATGGTGGAAATCCGCTTACCCCTTTGCCAAGGCCACCAGTCCGCCCCAGAAGCTTAAACACTCTTTTACTACCTACCATGACCTCCTCTCGTTTTACCACCGCCGAACGTATTGCCTCTCTGAAAACGGCGATCGCCGGTGGTGTGACTGCCGGATTACTCAGCTTCGGGCTGTTGCTGCTCCATCGCTTTGTTGGTTCTGAGGGACTGCCCCTCAATTTTGGTGGCGGCCTTGGCACCCTCACATTATTGGTGAACCTGGGAACTTCGACCTTATCGGGGGCCTTGTTTGCCCTGACTTATCGTTATGCGGTGCGTACTGATGAGAATCCCCAACTCAATACAGGGGTGATTGCTGCGTTTGCCTTGGTGCGGGGAGTAGCCCTGGTAGATGCGGGATCGGCGATCGCCCAAAATGGTTGGCCCTTTGTGGCGGCCTGTGGCGAAAATTTGTTGCTGTTTGGCCTGACGGCTTTGGCGCTGAACTTTGGGAAGCAACAGGGCTGGCTCACACCGTTTAAATAGACTTTTGAAACTGGGAAGCTCGGTAAAATAAAGCTGTTCTTTTACATTGTTGTCCTGTGTTAATTTCTGGCGATCGCCCTAGCCGTCTTTGTCCCTGTGGCAGTCAAAAACCCCTGGCCCAATGTTGTGCCCCCTACCTCGAAAGTCAACTGGCTGCCCCCACCGCCGAAGCTTTGATGCGATCGCGTTACACGGCCTACTGTTTTCGGGATGTGGATTACCTGCTGAAGACGGAACACCCCAGCCGTCACACCGCCGATAGTCGCCAACTGATTACAGCAACAGCGAACAGCGTTTTTTGGTTAAATCTTACTGTTTTGGCAACGGAGGCAGGCCAGCCCCAGGATGACACAGGGATGGTGGAATTTGTCGCCGTGTACCAGGAAGGTAAGGCAGTGGGTCAACTCCACGAGCGATCGCAATTTATCAAAGAAAAAGGCCGCTGGTTTTACCTCGAAGGGGATATCTTGCCGCCCGTCCAACCGAAGAAAAATGAACCCTGCTGGTGCAACAGTGGCAAAAAATTCAAGCAATGCCACGGCAAAAAACGTTAAAGGGGCAGGCTTAATTGAGGATCTTGCAACTGCTCGATAATTTTTAAATGGGCTTTTGAGAAAGGATAATCCTTCAGGCTTTGGAGCGACACCCAACCTGACCCCGATAAATTGACGCGATAAATTCGAGGCTCCAGCTCAATTTTGAAATGGGTATAGGCATGAAAAACCGTGTTTAAACTCCTTTCATACTGCGCGTCAGGAAATAATTGTGTGAGCAGGGATTTAATCTCACCCTCGCGGTTCGGAAATTCCCATAGTCCCCCCAAGAGTCCATCCTGGGGCCGCTGTTGAATAAAAACTTGATTCTCATGATTAAAGGCGATCGCCGCCACCAGCTTTTTGGTCGGGATCTGTTTTTTCGGGGCTTTGCGGGGGAAATCCGTTGGTTGATGGTTGAGACAGGCTTGGCAATGGTTGCGCCAAGGACAATGGGGACAATCTGGTTGTTTAACGGTGCAGAGGGTCGCCCCTAAATCCATTAGTGCTTGGTTAAAATCCCTGGGATTTTGCGGATCGAGCAAGGTTTCTGAAACGTCCCACAGCACATCCAACGCTTTAACGGGCGATACTTCTAGGGCAATGAGCCGTGCCAAAACCCGTTTTACATTCCCATCAAGGATCGCGAGGGGCAAATTGCGGGCTGAACTGAGAATCCCCCCGGCTGTCGTTCGCCCGATTCCCTTGAGGCGCAGAATATTTTCTAAATCTTCGGGAAACCGCCCCCTAAAGTCTGTCACCACCTGTTGCGCCGCCTGGTGGAGATTCCGCGCCCGGGCGTAATACCCTAATCCTTCCCACTGTTTCAAAACCGTTTGTAAATCGGCGGCGGCTAAGGTCTCCACCGTCGGGAACTGTTCTAACCACCGTTCGTAGTAGGGGATCACCGTTTTCACCTGGGTTTGCTGGAGCATGATCTCCGAAATCCAGACCCGATAAATGTCCGGTTCGTTGCGCCAGGGTAAAGTACGGCCCGCCCGCTGATACCAATCCAGAAGCGATCGCCGCATTTCCTTTAAGATTTCTGCTGTCCAGATGGCCACAATTCAACAATGCCTCAATGCAAAAAGAGCCCCAGCCGAAACTGAAGCTCTTTTTTTGTTTAGTACCCCCAAGGGAATTCGAATCCCTGTCGCCTCCGTGAAAGGGAGGTGTCCTAGGCCACTAGACGATGGGGGCTTGCGGACTGAGTAGAAGCGTTTTTGTTTATTTCGCTTGCGACTCACAGTTATACAATCTAACTGAAGAATTTTGAGATGTCAAGCCTTTTTTCAAAACTTTTTGAGGTGATTCATCTAACGGGAGACAGCCTGCTGGGTTGTCCGATTTTCAGTCACTGGGTTGCCCTCGCCCCGCACCGCCTGGAACATCCCAAACCGACAAAGGCCCGTGCCAAAGGCTAGACGCATCAGCAGAATGGTGGGAATTTCCCGCACTGATTTAATAAAACCAGGTAAACCGTATTGCAGCCAGCCCCAGGGCCGAATTGCTCCCACCCAAATCGTGTGCAACCAGGAAGGAAGCGTTTCTTGGCTCCAATCAGCGTTGATTACTTGATCTTTGACGAACCCCGTCTCCTCTAGCAGTTCCGAAAAGCCTTCGATACTCGAAAATTTCGGGTGCGCCCATTGGTCAAGGAGTTGGGTCATCACAGGTTTTTCCCACCAGTTGAGGGGAATTTGGCGATCGTCCCGTTGGTTCCAGTCAGCGACGACTAATTTACCACCTGGTTTCAGTACCCGCAGCAGTTCCTGAGCGAAAACGGCTTTATCGGGCATGTGGGGGCCAGCTTCTACGGACCAAACCACATCGAAGCTGCCATCGGCGAAGGATAAATTCATCGCATCATCAACGGCAAATTTAGCAGTCAATCCCGGTGGGGTCAGTTGAGTCGCCCGCTCCACTTGCTTGGGACTGATGGTGATCCCAGTAACGTCAAAGCCATAGTCTCGCGCGAGGATGCGGCTACTGCCACCGATGCCACAGCCCACATCCAGCACTTTGGTTCCAGGGGGTAATTGATCCAAACCGCCCCAGCGCACCATCTCATGGACAAAATCTGCCTTGGCTTTGAGGAAATTTTTCGCCCTCGGGGGGTTGCCATAGTGACCAAGGTGAATGTGTTCGCCCCAGTAATATTCCAGGATGCCGTCTTCGGTCCATTCGTCGTAGGAGTCGGCGACGGTGTCGGCAGATTGGTAACGGCGGGCTGTCAGCAGATAGCTAATGAGGGCGATCGCCAAAATTGTGGCACTGATCCCCAGGGCAAGGAGCAAGATATTCATGGGTTGAGTTGGCGTGAATTGCGGCAAAAAGGGCTCAAATTATCCTAACTGATCCGGGCAGGGAGGCAGGCGATCGCCATTTTCGGAAATTCAAGAATTAAAAAATCTACCCCAGGAAAGATTGCTTTTATGCCATTAACTAGAAGCGGATTCTATGTATTTTTGTTAAGTTGGACGGGCATTTACTGCAAAATGTTCACTGTTTTTTTGATTTTTACGCAGCTTCAAGCATCTTTTTTTATGAATTTAGATTTTCTTACCCGAAGTATTTTGGGGAATACCCTCGCCGCCTATGCCATGGCGATCGCCGTGCTGGTGGTGGGCTTTCTCCTGATCAATGGGTTCAGGGCGCTCATTCTCAGTTCACTGCGGCGATGGGCCAAAAAGACCCAAACAACCCTCGATCCGCGCATCACAAAAATTCTCAGCCAGTCTTTAGTGCGTCTCCTCTATGTGGGGAACGTTTTTTTGGCGATTGGGAATCTCAACTTGCACCCCATTCTGAACCAAGCGGTGCGAGCTTTGACTGTTATTGCCACGACGATTATTGGCATTCAACTCATTTCTCAATTGGCCGAATATGCGATTCGTTCCTACCTCCTACGCAAGGGAGACATTGAGCTAGAGCAGAGTTTTAGTGCGCTGATGCCAATTTTGCGGGCCATCCTTTGGGCCGTGGGTGCGGTCTTCCTCCTGGATAACCTCGGCTTTGATATTTCGGCGGTGGTCGCTAGTTTGGGGATTGGGGGTTTGGCGATCGCCTTTGCCGCCCAGGGGATCTTAACGGACTTATTCAGTTATTTTTCCATTGTCCTCGACCGTCCCTTTGCCCTAGGAGACTTTATTATCGTTGGTGATTTTATCGGTACTGTCGAATACATCGGCATCAAAACCACTAGGCTGAAGAGTCTCAGTGGCGAAGAAATCGTCATGGCCAATACCGACCTCACAGGCTCCCGCATCCGGAACTTTAAGCACATGAAGCGGCGACGGATTGTCTTTAGTCTTGGAGTCCTGTACGAAACGCCTAAAGAAAAGTTAGAAATTATTCCCGCCCTTATCCAGGACATCATTAGCGCCCAGGAACAGGTTAGTTTCGACCGGGCTCACTTTGCCAGCTACGGCGACTTTAGTTTGAACTACGAAATTGTCTACTACGTTGAAAGTAGCGACTACGCCCTCTACATGGACACCCAACAGAAAATTAACCTGGCCATCTTTGAAGCCTTTGCCCAGCGGAACATTGAATTCGCTTATCCGACAAATGTGACCTACGTCCAAGGTTTAAATGCCGATGCAGAAAAGGCGATCGCCCCGGAAACTGCCAGTTAATTCTCTGGATGATTGATCGCAATGCTGCCCCCAAGTTTTGATTTTGGGGGTTTTTTCTGGCTCCACACCACCCCGGATCGACAAAATTCGCCATAATGATCAACTGTTGCGTATTTCCCCAAAAGCGATGACCCTTGCTCCCCTCAGTTGGCCAGAACTCGAAGCCCTCACTGATTTTCAGCTTGACTACGAAAATGGCCCAACCAATGCCCAATCCTGCTTACGGCTCTTTGGCCAGTCAGAAAAAGATATCCGGGTAACGTTCTACCGCGACAACCACGCCTGGTGTCCCTACTGCCAAAAAGTCTGGCTCTGGCTAGAGGAAAAGCGCATCCCCTACCGCATCAAAAAAGTGACGATGTTTTGCTATGGCGAAAAAGAAGCCTGGTATAAACAAAAAGTCCCCTCCGGCATGCTCCCGGCCCTGGAACTCGATGGCCGCATGATCACCGAGAGTGATGATATTTTACTCGCCCTAGAACAGGCATTTGGGCCGCTTACTTTCAGCCTGACGGATCCTAGAGTTTTGCCCCTGCGTCGCCTCGAAAGATTATTATTCCGTGCCTGGTGCAATTGGCTCTGTCGGCCACCACTATTTCCCGGACAAGATAAAGAAGGTCGTCGTAAGTTTATCCAGGTGGTGCAGCAGGTAGAAGAAGCCCTAGCCGCCATCCCAGGCCCCTACTTCCTCGAAGAATTTAGCGTTGTCGATGTGATTTTCACGCCCTATGTGGAGCGGATGAATGCCAGTCTCTACTATTACAAAGGCTATTCGCTACGGGAGGAAAATTCCCGGTTTGACGCTTGGTTTGATGCCATGGAAACCCGCCCCACCTACCGGGGCACCCAGAGCGATTTCCATACCCATGTCCATGATTTGCCGCCCCAGATGGGCGGTTGCTATGCCAACGGGGAACCCCAAGCTTTAGCCAATCAAACAAGAGTAGATGAGGGGGAGTGGTTCGGTCTGCCGGATGTGGGTTATCCGGAGCCAGCCAACGCGAAACAGGAAGCCTTGTATCGGGTGATTAAACATCGCCGCAATATTGTGAAGGTTAACCCTGCCAATGATCAATTTTTTGACCAGGCCCTCCGCTGTGCCCTGACTGCGATGATCATCGGGGAAGTGTGTGAACCACCCCAGGATTCTGACAAAGCGCTGCGATATCTGCGCGATCGCCTGAATGTGCCCAGAGATATGTCCATCTATGCCGCAAAACATTTACGGACGGCTTTGGAAAATACCGCGAAACTGGCTGGCGAGAGACAAGGGGAACCAATCCCCGTGCGCCACCGCCGCGACCAAGATCCGGTTAATTTTCGTTAGGGCTGGTTAGAGGTTGTTGACACTCCCCTGCCTAAAGGCGAGGGGATTCTTTGCTCAACGATTCAACTTGCCCTGACAGAACGGATTCAGCCAGAGTAGTGGTCAAATCTCCCAAAGCGTACATTCCGGTGTGCCCCACCGTACTCAATCCTAAACGCAAGATGTTTATCGCTGCATTGTGGTCACGGTCTAGCTCACAGCCACACTCACACACATGAGTCCGCACTGAAAGAGACTTCTGCACCGTTTGACCACAGGCACTACAGTTCTGGCTTGTGTAGTGGGGTGGTACGGCAATGGTGATTTTCCCAAACACCTTGCCGAAATACTCCAACCACACCCGAAACTGATACCAACTTGCATCGTTAATCGATTTCGCTAGGCAATGGTTTTTCACTAGATTTTTCACCCGTAAGTCTTCATAGGCCACTACATCGTTAGATGTGATTACGCACCGTGCTAACTTCACCGCATGGTCTTTACGCCGCCTACTTATCTTCAGGTGAACTCTCCCTAGTTTGTTGATTGCCTTGCGTCGATTACTGCCTCCCTTTTGCTTGCGAGAAACAAGACGTTGCGCTCGTTTAAGCCGCTGTTCCCCTTTACGCAAAAAGCGAGGATTTTCCACTGCAAAACCATTAGAGTCGGTGTAGAACTCTTTTAAGCCCACATCCAACCCAATCGCTTTCCCTGATGGCATGACTGATTCTTGACGGTCTACACTTACCGCAAACTGAGCATAGTAGCCATCCGCACGACGAACTAATCGCACCCGCTTAATTTGCTCTGGTTGGTAGAAGTTCAGGTCACGGCTCCCCAAGAGTTTTAATCGGCCAATCTTCTTTTTGTCAGTGAAGACAATGTATTTGCGATTGTCCTCTAGCTTCCACCCTGAAGTTTTATATTCCACAGAGCGACAATTTCTCTGGAATTTTGGATAGCCTTTTTTGCCTGCAACTTTCTTCTTGCAATTGTCGTAAAAACGAGCAATAGCAGACCATGCTCGTTCAGCGGCAGATTGTCTAGCCTGGGAGTTTAAGTCATTGGCAAAAGGAAACTCCTTGGCCAATACTGCGCATTGTTTATTGAGGTCGTACTTTGTGACATTGGGATTATCCATCCAATAGCGGATAGACTTATTCCGGATGAACTGAGTTGTCCGAATAGCCTCGTCAATGGCGCTGTATTGAGCAGGTTTACCCTTAACTTTAAACTCAAGAATCAGCATTAGTTCGATCATTCCAATGTTTATGCTGGGTATTTTAAAATGAAATAGAAGGTGTGGCTTGCTTCTTCCCTTTGGTCAGTCGCTCGGCTTATATCCCCGCTCTAAAAAAGGCAGGGTTTTACGCCGACTTTCCGATAATTTCCACGGGTTCGAGGGCCTCGGCCGGGGTAAAGCCAAAGATTTGACTGTAGAAATAAAATTCACTGTCGAGGGCTTTTTTGATATTTTCAGCCTGGCGAAAACCGTGCTGCTCCCCCTCAAAGGGCACATAGGCAACGGGTAAACCTTTTGATTTAATCGCTTCCACCATCAGCTCCGCTTGGTTCGGGGGGACCACTTTATCTTCTAAGCCCTGGAAGAAAATAACAGGACAGGCGAGCTTTTCGGTGAAGTGGATTGGCGATCGCCTGACGTATTTTTCTTTTTCTGCGGGATATTGACCGATGAGGCGGTCGAGGTAACGGGCCTCAAATTTGTGGGTGTCGGTGGCGAGCACCTCCAGGTCAGAAATGCCATAATAGCTGGCCCCGGCCTTAAAGACATCATGGAAAGTCAAAGCGGCTAAGGTTGTGTATCCCCCCGCACTGCCGCCGGCGATCGCCAATTTTTCCCCGTCGGCCAATCCCTTTTCGACGAGATATTTCGCCACGTTGACGCAATCCTGCACATCGACAATGCCCCAATTGCCATCCAAGCGCTGGTGATAGTCTCGACCGTAACCCGTGCTACCACCGTAGTTCACATCCACAAAGGCAAAACCGCGACTCGTCCAATATTGAATCCGCAGATTTAAGCTCGCTGAAGCCATCGCCGTGGGGCCACCGTGACTCTTCACCAACAGAGGCGGTGCTGTATCGGCAGGAGCTTGGAAATCTTGGTTCGTGGGCGGGTAATACCAGGCGTGGGCGGTGAGACCGTTTTCTGTGGGGAATTCAATGGCCTGGGGTTGAGAAAGGTAGCCGGGATCAATTTTTAACGTGCTAGCTTCCTTGACCCGCACCGTTTCCCCCGTAAACAGATCCAGAGTAACGATGGCAGTGGGTTGGGTGGCCGCGCCGCCGATAAAAGCAATGGTTTCCCCCTGTACCTGGAGATCACTAATGCTGCTGTAGGGGACGGGGATCGGCGTGAGGGCGCGGCGATCAGGATTGAGGGTGGCGAGTTTCCAGGTGCCGTGGTCGTTGTAAGTGCATACCAGGGTCGTTTCATCGACAAAGCCCAGGATCGCTTCCCCAAATACCCAGTGAGGATAACCAAACTCTGCTTCGGCGGGATAGACGGCTTGGGACTCACCATCGGCATAACGATAAAGGTTCCAATAGCCGCTGCGATCGCCACTGAAATACAACACACCACCGGGCGACCAGCGGGGTTCGACCACGGATTCACCATTGCCCCCAGCCACCAAGGTTTTCTCCCCTAAAGTACCATCCGCTTGAATCTCAGCAATCCAGAGTTGGCTATTGTCCCAGGGCATATCGGGGTGATCCCAACTGACCCAGGCGATGGTTTTCCCATCGGGAGAAAGACGGGGTGAGGTATAAAAATCATTGCCTTCAACTAAAACTTGAATGTCGCCGGAATCGAGGGCGATCGCCACCAGATCATTTTTCGGTTCGTGGCCTGCAACACTGTGGTCTTCACTAACGCAGATTAGGCGATTGTGGGCTGCATCGAGAATAAAATCGGCATAACGGCGTTGATTTTCTGGGGTTAAGGCCTGGGGTTCTTGGTTTGGCTTTTGGACATAGAGGCGGCGATCACCATCGTTGGAAAAATAGACAGTGCCATTTTCAAGAATTAAAAACGCGCCACCACCATACTCATGGACACGACTACGCACATTGAAATCCGGCGGCGTAATGTCTACCGCACTTCCGTCAGCGCTTCGTTTTACTAGCACATTGCGCCCTTTTTCCTGGGGTCTGCCCTCTAACCAATAGAGGGTTTCACCGGCCCAGGCCACCGCCCCTAGACCAATGCTGCTCGAAACGATCAGGTCAGAAGTAATCGGCGATCGCCAAGTGCCGTAGGGGGCGGTTTGCGGAGTAGCCATGGTGGAACAATCCCAGAAAATTCAAATTAATCACTACTCTACCCCCTGGGAAGCCCGGCCCACAACGGCTACTGACTTGTGCAGACAGAATCGACCACCTCACAGCCGGAGCCAAACTGACTGCAAACATCCAGGGCTACTGCCTCGGCGCTTTCAATGTCCTCGCCCCAGCCACTACCATAGGCCTCTGGCCCCATGGCGATCGCCCCACAGGCATTGCGGAACCACACTAATGCCTGGCAATCACCGGACTCCGCAAAAAATTCGCAATCTTCCACCGCCGCTTGTTCTGCCTCTGCTTGGGTGGGCACATCAATCACATAGCCATATTCCCCCGTGGCCTCCGAAAAGGCGATCGCCCCAAAAAAGACGCCATCAGTCGGGGGGGTCACAACCGGATCGGGCGTAGTTGGTGTCTCTGGTGTGGTCGGAGTCACTGGCGTGGTCGGATCAGGATTGGTAGGATCTGGACTTGCGCCATTTTCCGGTGGCGTTGTCCCCGAATCCGGATTATCAGGTGTCACCCCCGGTTGCACTTCCCCGGCAATTTGACGTTGCTGCACCACTTGATAAAGTTGGTAACCACCAAGTCCTAGTAGCCCCAAACCCAGAAGCAATCCCCAGGGAGCACCACGTTTTTTGGAACTGCCCTGCTGTAAATCTGCCGCCGCAAAAGAAAGCTCTTCGGCCACGTGATAGTTTGGCGGCGCTTGGCCGCCTCCGGAAATCTCTGTTGCGGGTGTCACTGGCGTACCAGCCGGCGCATTAGCATTAGAACCTGTCCCAACCGGTGCTGTGGCAATGGTAGAGGCAACGATGGTCGGTAAAATTTCTGGCACAACCTCCGTGGCTTGGTTGTTGGGCATTGCCGCTGTGAGGGCCGCCCGCATCGCCTTGGCCGTCATAAACCGCTCTTTCGGATTAGGTTTAATGGCAAAATTCAACACCGCCACCAGATGTTGATCCGCGATATTTTGACTGGGCCAGGTTAATTCCCCGGTGATGGGATCATGTTGAAAATCTTGGGGCATCACCCCGGTGAGGAGATAGACCATCGTCAGGGCGAGGGCGTACAAGTCGCTCGAAAAAACGGGCCGACCGGACGCCTGTTCTGGGGGCATGAATCCAGGTGTCCCGATCACAATGGAGCTTTTTGCAGCAGCACCACTGCTCATCATTTGGGTGCCCATAATTTCCCGGACTGCACCAAAGTCAATCAGCACAGGTTTTTTGTCCGCCTCGCGCAGAATAATATTTTCTGGCTTAATGTCCCGGTGGATAATTTGTTTGGTTTCGATAAATTCCAAAATATCGAGGGTATCAACCAAGATTTGCCGGACTGTGGTGGCGGACTGGGGCCCTTCATTTTTTAGGAGTGCTTCTAGGGTTTGGCCTTCGATGTATTCCTGAACCAGATAGAATTTGCCTTCTTCTTCAAAATAGGCATAGAGGCTCGGAATTTGGGGATTACTGCCGAGTTCTTCTAGTAATACGGCTTCCCGTTGAAACCGTTCCTGCACCAGACGATAGATTTCAGATTGGTCTTCAAGGGGTCGAAGCTGCTTCGCGACACGGATGGGTTGGGAGGGCATGTAGCTGTCTTTTACAAGGTATGTGACGCCAAATCCTCCACTACCCAACTCACGGAGAACTTGATATCGACCAGAACCGATTGTCTGTTTCGTCATGGCTTCAGGTTATATTTCGCGACGTCAAAGGGGCGCTGAGGGCCTTTGATGCTTTCATCATAAACGGAGAATCTCAAAAGTCTGGCTAGAGGCGAGAAATTCTCAAGCAAAAAGGCGATCGCCCTTTACTTACCGTCAAATACCCAAGCTACCCTCGCGAAAATTGTGTCCCTAGAACCAGCGGCCACCATGGAAACGCCACAGGGGAAATAAAATACGCATCAAACTTTGGGAAGCCACAAAGATCCCCAGCCAAACCGAACCGTAGTGAATCACAAACCAGGTTAAGGACAGATCCTCCGTCAGGGGCAAGGCTACGCCCGCAACATTCCGTAAGCCAGCCCACAAGAGCAAAAAGAAGACCCCTTCCCATAGGGCCGCAAGCCATTGCAGCGCCGCCGGCCAATCTTGATCCCAACGGTAATTTTGCAAATAGATATAAAGACAATCCCAGCCAAGGCCAAAGACAGTAATGTAACCCCAAATCGCCCAATAGACAGCACCAACGGGATTGCCCCAGAGTCCCTCTGCAAAGCAGACTGTGAGGAGGGCACCCACCGTACCCATCAAAAGAAGTCGAGTTTGCCAGCGGCCAAGGAGTGTTGGGGTCATGGGGCTTGATTGTTAATCCATTTAAACCATTGGGATAGGGAAGCCAAGGGATTCAGGGGGCGCACCTGGGGGGCATTTTCCTGAACCAAAGCTTCTACTGATTTTAGGGCACAGTATTGCAACCCTAAAAAGCTATCGACGGCAGCATAGGGGCCACCAAAGGTGATGGCGCCGGCTGCATACATTCGTCCGGAACGGTTGCGCATTTCGGGCATTTCAAAATCATTGTTGACCTGGAGGCGGCCAATGGCATTGAGGGGCAGTTGGTAATGGGTGACCAAATCATTCAGCAAAGGCGTTGCTTTGACCTTTCCGTCTAGGCCCGTGGCGTCAATGATGTAGTTAGCGGTGAGGGTGAGTTCCCCTGTGATGCCTTTTTCACGAATTCGCGTCACCGGATGTCCCTGGGCATCGGGTTCGACGGCCACGACATCCCCAAAAACGATCCGGTACCAACCTTTATCTAAGCCCGTTTGGATGATGTCACTCCAGTCGTGGCGATCGGCAGTGGTGGTGCCACCCCAATCGGCCAGGAGATTGCTGCGTTCCCTGGGGGCGGCGCTTTCTAATTGTTCCCGGAGGGTGCCTCCCCAACAGGCTTTGGGCCAATTAAAGGGTTGAAGCTCAAAGTGGTTACTTACGGGTCGCTGGGCGAGGCCAAATTTGTTCCCCACGGGTTTTGGCGATCGCATTAGGTGCAAGATCGAAATGTTGGGGTTACGGCGGCGGGCTTCGTAGATGCGCTGGATCACCCTAGAGGCGACAATACCCCGACCCCGAATCAAAACTGTCCCCCCCTGGCGTTCGAGGGTGCTATATACGTGGTCATGTTCCTCGTAGGCATTGACGACCGTTTTAAAGTCTCCTGTTTTTTCGCGGTAGTCCTGGAGATCTGGTAAAAATTGGATCACCGGATATCCGGTACAGAGATGCACGTAACGGCCAATGACAAAGGCATGGCGACCCCGCCCCGCAGAATAGGCGATCGCATAACGACCATCATCTGTTTTCCGGATCGCCCGCACCCGCCCAAACCGATAAATGTGGGGCCAACCGATGCGCTGTGCTTCTCGGTCGATGGATTTGAAAACATTCCCGGAACGGGGCGTATAGGTTTCGATTAGGGTAGGTTCCCCAAACACCTGCCAAAGATGGCGACAGGCCGCCTGGAAATGACCCCGCAAAAAATCTTGGTAGGCTTCCCGGAGGGCATAGCTCGGCCAACCCCAGAGATTATCAGGACAAGAATCAGAGTTCGACCGGAGCCGTTCGTGGGCCGGAATTTGTGAGTTGATACACAAGCGTTGGTAACGCCCATAGGGTTTTGCTTCTAGACCCAGGGCGCGGATTTGCTGCACTTGCACACCATATATCCGCAAAAAATCAGCCCAAATATAGCTCCCTAGCCCCGCCCCAACGGTGACATAATCCATTTCCTCCACGGGCAGTGTGGTGGCGTATAAATCTTGGGGGCGCAGATATTGCTCGTTAAAGATGGCGGGGGGAAAGGTTTCTACTGGGGAACTGCCGCTGGGGGGATCCGGCTGTTGTTGTTCTGGAACCTGAATAAAAGAATCGCTGGAAGGGCGTAGGGTCGCCGGTTGGTTAGGGGCCGTGGTGGTAATCGAAATTTCATAGGGGCCAATCCGTACGACATCCCCAGATTGCAGACTTCTTTGGGTTTGACGCTGCCCATTTACAAACACGCCATTACTACTATTTTGATCCCCAATCCACAGTTGATCGGCCTGGAGAGAAATTAGGGCGTGGTACCGAGAAACCTGGGAGCTATTGAGGGTTAATTTGGCGACGGGTTGTCCATTGGCGATCGCCGCCGGCATGCTGTTGGCATCACGACCAATGGCAATGGGTAACCCCAGGGCTAAGGTTTGAACGTCACTCGTGAGGGGATCTTTCCAGCTTAACCAGACCTGCTGCAATGTCGTCATGTTAATGAATTCTGAGGAGAAACAAGCAAAACCTTAGGATTGTGGCCGAACCATCATCACTGTATTAGCTGCGGCTAAGGAAAATCCACACCAAGGACATCCCTGTTTGAGCACCTGCTCATCATACCGAGAAACCCTACCACAGGAAGGATTAGGGCATTTTAAACCGTAGGCTGAAGCTGTGTGAGGCACTTGGGGGTGGGGCGGGGCTGCCACTGGAGCCTGGCCTGGCAACACTAACTGGGAAACCTGCAATTGAATGCGACCGAGTTGGATCTGGCTGCCCTGGGATAGATTGGCTGTCCCTTGGGTAAGCTGGTAGCCATCAATGAGGGGGGGGTTGGAGGGACGAAGATTTTGAATGAGCGCAGCATCTAAAGTCGCACTAAAAAATAATTCCACATGGAGAGAAGAAACACTGCGGTCAGTAAAGACAATGTCGCACTGGGCCGGATCGCGACCAAGCCGCAGTTTTTGGGCAACTTTTGTGGTTGCAGCTTGGTGGAATGTGTAGTGGTGGGGTTGATTTTGTAACGACCACTCTAGAGTTAATTTTTCCATTATTCTCAACACTGACTGCGCGTAGATGCCTAAGTATAGATTGGCGTTGTCCTTTGTCAAATTATAAATAATAATCTGCTAGAGAAAAGGGATAACTTCATGGTTTTTAATGGCCAAGCGTTAACTCCATTGATACCGATTTAGTAATGATCTTTTCCCAAGATTTAATTTTTTTGAATAAAGAGTTTTTGCTTAAATCAACTCTTGTTTACAGAAATTAATCAGTATTTAAACGCGAATCTTTTTCCTTGATGCTGTCCTTAAGGATGTCTGAAAAGCAAAGGATTTTTGGGGAGAAAGGACACTTTTTTAGGCCCAGACCGATGCTAAAGACGCATTTTGCCGGGGTCAATTCCCGATAAAATATGTTTGAGTGAATTTTAAGAAAAGAGCTTTGGGAGCTGACTGGCATGCTAGCAATGTGCAAACGGTTAATGGCGATCGCCTTGGTTGCTTGGGTCATGATTTTCGCCTGGGGCAGTTTCGACTTACCAGAGGCCTGGGCCGTAGACTATAACAAACGAACCTTTATTCAAGAAGATTTTTCCCACCAGGACTTGCGGGACAATAGCTACGATCTTTCCAGTCTCCGGGGCTGCGATTTTAGTTATTCAGACCTACGGGGGGTGCGTTTTTTCTCAGCCAATCTCGAATTTGTCAATTTTGAAGGGGCCGATCTCCGGGGGGCAGTCCTGGATTCGGCCCGCATTGGCCACGCAAATTTTAAAAATGCCAACCTAGAGGGGGCTTTCCTCGCCAGCGTCAAAATCACGCCGTCCACGGTTATTGAAGGGGCCGATTTCACCGATGCCCTAATCTTGGCGCGGGAAAATGACAAGCTTTGTGAATTGGCCAGCGGCACCAATCCCACCACCGGCCGTGATACCGCTGAAACTCTGTATTGCCCGTAGATTTTCTTCGCGATCAAATTTTTTTCAAAGGTTGAATTGCAACCCATTGACCACCTTAGTAATCTTCTTGAGGTGGTTTTTGTTTGGGGTTTTGTTGACTTTCAACAATCAATTCAGGGAAGCTGAAACAAACTATGTTGGGGTTTACCATGGCCAATTCTGGGCGCAATCCATTGCAATATCTACCGCTGACCGTCGGGATGATCGGGGGAACAATGTTGATGGTTAACCGTTTACTGACCCCCGCCCTCAGCGATTCCCAGGCCCGTTCCGACGTGGTGGGGGTGATTCTCAGTGCTGTTTTGATTTTGACCACCTTACTGTGGGAGCAGATCCAGCCTAAGGCCCCAGAAGCGGTAATTCTAGAGGGGGAAGAGCAGTTTGAGCTAGCCGAGGATCTTCCGGATGCGGTCAAAACCGAACTTGCCTGGGCGTCCCACCTGCTGCTGACCAATACGGTGACGAAATCGGTGGTGGTTTACCGTGATGGTGAGACAATTCTGCGGCGGGGCATCTTTGGGGCGAAAAAAGATTTTAATGTTGGGGCGATCGCCAAACGGGTACTAGAAACCCAAAAGGCCGTGTATTTGGTGACCTTAAAAATGTATCCGGGGCGGGTCGAATTTGACTATTTACCAGAAAATACCCAGGGTATTATTTGCCAACCCCTCGGTGAAACGGGTCTATTAGTTTTAGGGACAAATATTCCCCGCAGCTACACAAAACAAGATGAAAATTGGGTGGCTGCCCTCGCCGAAAAATTGGCGATCGCCCTTGCAGAGATTTAGAGATTTTAGGGTGAAGAGTATCCCTATAAAAATCCAAAAAATTCACCCTTAATAGAACAAAACCACCCAGAACCTACTTTCTTTAGAACTTCCCAGAACCCTTTAACTTAAGACTCTCTGGAGACATTAACTGAATCATCTTGCTGCCCGACTTGACAGTTTATTCAGTTAGGTTGCTCCCTGTTTCTACAGGTGGTTGGAAGTACAGATTTCGCGCTTGGATGGTTTTGCTTCGTTCGACGAGACAGATATGCAAAGAAACAGCTTGGTTTATCTCCTTAACTAACTTTACTTTACTCAGACAGTGGCTGTTTTATCTGCCAGGGAAGTTAAGTTCTACCTAACTTCACTTATTAATTTAACAGGGTTTTTTGACCAAAACAATTACTTTCAATGAAAGTTCATTCTTCACTGAGTAAAAACAATTTTTTCTATGAAGAAACGTAAATACTCGGCTCAATGCCTGCCAAGTCAATTCCCCAGCCAAGCGCCCCTTACACAGACGGCTATGGTAGCTTGGGGAAAGATTTTTCTTTGGGCCTGTTAATGCTCTACATCCAAGATTTGGTGTACCATCCTGCGGCAACTCCTGAGCCAATCTTGCAGCAGGTAAACCTCAAGTTAGCTCCCCAGGAAATGGGGATGATCGTCGGGCCGAGCGGCTCCGGGAAAACGACGTTACTCGAAATTTTGGCGGGCTTGGCCCAGCAGACCCAGGGGCAAATTCGCTGGCAGGAACAAACTCTGACTAATCTCCACCTGCAACAGTTGGCGGGTCTGGTGTTCCAGTTTCCGGAGCGTCACTTTTGCGCCTCGACGATTTTAGAGGAAGTCCGGTTTGGCCATCCAGAATTACGCCTCGAACAAATCCAAGCTGCTCTAGGGGAGGTGGGCCTCGAAAATTTGGATCTCAAGGCTTCACCCCATGCCCTCAGTGGCGGCCAGCAACGGCGTTTATCCCTCGCGGTGCAATTGATCCGCCAGCCAAACCTGTTGATGTTGGATGAACCGACAGCAGGCTTGGATTGGTCGATGCGATCGCAGTTGGCAAAATTACTGGCAAAGCTAAAACAACACTGGACGTTGCTCATCGTTACCCATGATCCCCATGAACTAGAGGCGATCGCCGACCGTTGTTGGCATATTGATCGGGGTCAAATTACCGTGACAAAGGAGCCTGGGGCCGCAAATGTTCCTTAGAAACCAACTGTTCCAAGTGCCAATGGGCGGCGATTTTTGCCAGAGCCTCGGCATCGAATAAATTTTCGGCGTAGGGCATTACTCCAAGCACCGGGATTTGGGTGAACTGTTGCAGCATGGTCGGCGGCGTTAAAGCCTCGATTTGTCCCATGGCTTCGGGGGTACCACAACTGAGGATGATCCCCTTGAGGTTAACCTTCCGTTCCCGCGCCAAACTCACTTGGGCGATCGCCTGGCCAATGGAACCCAATTTCACCGGCACCACCAACAGCGTCGGCAGCTTCCACTGTCCGGCCAAATCCGCCACCGTTAACTCATCGGTCACCGGCGATCCCAAGCTCCCCAGGGACTCGGCGATCACGAAATCTTGAGAATTGCTTAAGGCCTGGAGTTCCCGCCAAACGATCCCCAGATCAATGGCTTTTCCCTCTAGGCGAGCAGCAACTGGCGGTGCCACGGGGGTTTCATACTCCAAAGGCACCTTTAGAACTGTTCCCCCATCACAGAATTTTTCGTACCATTGGCGATCGCCAATCCCTGTCTGGAGTAGTTTGATGACTCCTAGCTGAGAAAAAGGAAGAAAATGACGCCAATAAGCAATCAGGGCCGAGCTGACCACTGTTTTCCCCACTTCCGTGTCTGTTCCCGCGATTAACAAGCAATTTTGCAGCATAGAAAAATTTCAAATTGAATTTAAAGGTTTATTGAGTACAATAGACCCTGAAGATCAGCACCTTCCTTAACAATTTTTTTATTTTCTATTAACCCTAATCCTTTTCAGTGGCGATGATTGCCCCCAATGGTTCTACCGTATCTATCCAGTCTAATAAATGGGGCTGAGTAACTGTACTTTGGTAACACATATCATCGAAACGACCAAAAGGAGGATTATGGCGTTCGCACTGATCCCTTGGATGTCCTTTATCAAACCGAAAGAGAGGTTTATTCCGCTGTGAGCCACTCCGCCACCCTCGCCTTACAATCTGTTCTCCAAACCCCCACCGATAGCAACCGTCTCCGAATTTTTTCGGGATCGGCGAATTTGCCCCTAGCCAACGAAGTGGCCCGTTATCTGGGCATGGATCTTGGCCCCATGATCCGGAAGCAGTTTGCCGACGGTGAAATGTATATCCAGGTGCAAGAGTCCATTCGCGGTTGTGATGTCTACCTGATTCAACCCTCCTGCCGTCCGGTCAACGATCACCTGATGGAACTGTTGATCATGATCGATGCCTGTCGACGGGCTTCGGCTCGGCAAATCACAGCGGTGATCCCCTACTATGGCTACGCTCGTGCAGACCGCAAAACGGCTGGTCGGGAATCAATTACAGCCAAATTAGTCGCTAACTTGATTACCCAAGCAGGGGCTGGTCGGGTGCTGGCGATGGATCTCCATTCAGCGCAAATTCAAGGGTATTTTGATATTCCCTGTGACCATGTCTACGGTTCCCCGGTGATCATCGATTATCTCAAAAGCAAAAATTTAGAAGATATTGTGGTGGTCTCTCCCGATGTGGGCGGGGTGGCACGGGCGCGGGCCTTTGCGAAAAAATTAGACGATGCGCCCTTGGCCATTATCGATAAACGTCGCCAAGCTCACAATGTCGCTGAAGTGATGAATGTGATTGGGGAAGTCAGAGGAAAAACGGCAATCCTCGTTGATGACATGATCGACACGGCGGGGACGCTCCAGGAAGGGGCGAGACTGCTGAAGAAGGAAGGGGCGAAGGAAGTATATGCCTGTGCGACCCATCCGGTATTCTCTGGGCCAGCGGTAGATCGTCTTTCCAGCGGGTTGTTTGAGGAGGTTATCGTCACCAATACGATTCCGGTGCCTGCCGATAAGCAATTTGAAGAATTGACGGTGCTGACGGTGGCCAATCTCCTCGGCGAAACTATCTGGCGCATCCACGAAGAAAGTTCTGTGAGCAGCATGTTCCGGTAGATCCTGATTTTGCTAGAACAGTAAATTGATTTGGAGGGAGGGATAATTTGTCCCTCTCTTTTTTTTGTGATTTCCAGCCAAAGGCGATCGCCCCCGGTGATCTAGAAGAATCTTCTACAATGGGGAGCGGCCTTTATTCTCAAATTTTTTCTAGAAAGTTTTATGGTAGTTGAGCAAATCCTGGATCTCGCCAAGCAAAAGGGTATCGAAGCGGAGGTGTACTACCGCAGTAGCCGTGATACCCCCATCGATTTTGAGAATAATCGCCTTAAGTCCCTCGAAACGAAAGCGAGCCAAGGGGTTGCCCTGCGGGTCGTCGTCGATGGGAAATTAGGCTTTGCCAGCGCCACGGATTTAACCCGCCTAGAAGAGGTGGTGGATGCGGCGATCGCCACGGCAGAAATCGGCGACCCGGTGGATTTTGAATTTGCCAAGGATTTCCAAGGGGTCGTGCCAGAGAGTGATTATGTGCTGCCAGAAACCGCGAAACTGGTGAAAATTGGCGAAACCCTGATTGAAAAAGTGCGGGCCTACAACGACGACATTCTCGTTAGTGCCGGATTCCATATCCGCTCTGGTCAAACGAAATTAGCCACCACCGGCGGCGTCTACGGCGAGCGCAATAGCAAAGTGGTCAGCGCCAGCCTGGGGGGGAACCTCGTCCAGGGGGAAGATTTTCTCAATGCCTACGGTTATGACGTGGCCAAGGATGGCGAACCGGATTACGACAAAATCCTCGCCACCCTCATCGAAAAATATACCAATGCCGAAAAATCAGCCCAAATCACCAGCGGTCAATATCCTGTGTTATTCACCCCCAGGGCGGCCCTCAGTGCCATCGGCGGCCTGTTTGACACGATTCTCTCCGGTCAAGTGGTAGTGCAAAAAGCCTCGCCCCTCGCGGGAAAAATTGGCGAACAACTCTTTGGCGATCGCCTAACCATTTACGAAGATCCAACCATCGGCGTTTCTGCCTGTCCCTTTGACGATGAAGGCACCCCCACCCAGAAAAAAACCTTTATCCAAAACGGCATTGTCCAGCAATTCTATTGGGATCGCCAGTGGGCTGCCCGGGGCAACGCCGAGGCCCAGGGGAATGGTTTCCGAGGTGGGCTTTCCCGTCCCAGTCCCGATATGGTGAATTTCTGCATGGGCACTGGTCAGACCCCTTTAACGGCGCTGATCAAAGGCATGAAGGAAGGGGTGATTGTTGATCAAGTGCTGGGGGCGGGTCAGTCAAACCAGCTAGCCGGAGAATTTTCTGTGAATCTCGACCTCGGCTACAAAGTCGAAAACGGCGAAATTGTCGGTCGCCTGAAAAACACCATGGTGGCGGGCAGCATCTTCGAAGCCTTTGCGGATTTGGTTGATTTTAGCGACACCTGCGAATGGATTGGTGGCAGCGCCTACATGCCAGCGATTCTGTTTGGCAAGTTGGGGGTTGCGTCCAGGGCGGTTTAAAATTTCCTTACTGCCCCTGCATTGTGAGCGATGATACCTGTGAAATCTTTGATCCGATTGCTGAGTCTCTGTTGTGTGTGTGTCCTCTGCCTGGCGGGTTGTGTGGACTATGACGTGGAGATCGTCTTCGACCACCAGCACCATGGCGAAATTCACCAGCATCTCCAGTTGGGGGATGAGTTTACGAACTTTAATCAGCAGGAAGCAAAACACTGGCTCAAAAGTGTGGAAAAACGCGCTAGGGGCCTCCATGGTTCGACCCAGCGGCTCTCGACCCAGGAGTTGGATGTACGGATCCCCTTCCACAACGGGGCGGATCTTGTAGAAAAGTTCAATGACTTTTTTAACCCGGAAGGACAAAATCTCCAGGCGACAGATTTGGATCTAGTACAACTCAAATCGGCGATCGCCCTCGAGCAGAAAAATTGGCTTTTGCTTGAACGTAATCGGGCTACTCTGGATGTGGATTTGCGGGCCTTGGGCGTTTTGTCCCAGCGGGGGAGCTTGATCCTCAGTCCCGGTTCTCTCTTGGATTTAGACGTCAGCCTGAAAACGCCTTTGGGAGCACGGGTGATTAACAACAACACGACGGACGCTCCTGTAACCCGCAAGGAAGGCGATCGCCTAATTTGGACCTTACAACCGGGGCAGTTGAATCACCTGGAAGTGGCCTTTTGGGTGCCCAGTTGGGTGGGCCTCGGTACGGGAGGATTAGTGGCGTTATTGTTCCTGGGCTATTACTTAAAATATCGCCGTTTGCCGGTGTAGTTGCTGATCTATCGCTATTGTTAAACCAATTGCCCTTAATCTTTTGCGTGCATCCTATGGTAGCCACCCAAGCCGAACCCTTAATTGAACTGCGGGGAATTTCAAAGGCCTTCGGGTCAAATGTCATTCTCGACGATGTTGACCTGACCATTTATCGGGGCGAAGCCCTCGTGATTATTGGCCCTTCCGGCACGGGGAAATCCACCATTTTGCGCATTATTGCGGGGCTACTGGCGGCGGATGCAGGAGAAATTTATATCAATGGCATTAAGCGCCAGGGACTCATCGAGGATGGTAACGATCCCATTGGGATCAGCATGGTCTTTCAGCAGGCGGCCCTCTTTGACTCTCTGACCGTGGCGGAAAATGTCGGTTTTTTGCTCTACCAACATTCAAGGCTGTCTGCAAAAAAAATTCGAGAATTAGTCGAAGAACGGTTGGATATGGTGGGGTTGTCGGGGGTCGGCGATCGCTACCCGTCCCAACTCTCGGGGGGGATGCGCAAGCGGGTTAGTTTTGCCCGGGCGATTATGGCCAATCCCGATAATCCGAAGGACAATCCCGAAATTATTTTGTACGATGAACCCACCGCTGGCCTTGATCCCATTGCCTCAACGGTGATTGAAGATCTTGTGCGCCATCTCCAACAAATGCAAGGGGTTTGTGGCACCTATGTGATGGTCAGTCACCAGGACAGCACGATTCGTCGCACCGCTGACCGGGTCATTTTTCTATATGGCGGTAAGATCCAATGGACGGGGACAGTGGCAGAAATTGACCAGACAGAGAATCCCCTTGTGCGCCAGTTTTTTGACGCGGCGGTGGAAGGCCCGATTAAAGTAATCGGCTAAAATCAACCCTGCCCCATACAATAAAACGTAAATTTACCCCATCTACTGACGAATCCAATGCGATCGCGTACCCTCAAAGAAGGCTCCCTCGGTTTATTTATTTTCGCTGGACTCTCCCTGCTCGGCGTTGTGCTCATCTGGCTGACGGGGGCAACCCTAGGGAAACGTACCTATACGATTAATGTCCGCTTCGAAAATGCCAATGCGATGCAAGAGGGGGCGATCGTCCGGTACCGGGGCCTGGAAGTGGGGCGCATTATTGATGTACAACCCTCCAGTAATGGCGTTGAAATTCAAATTCAAATTCAAACCCCCGATCTGATCATCCCGCGAGAGGTGGTGGTCGAGGCCAACCAAGGGGGACTCATCGGGGAAACCTCCCTCGAAATTATTCCCCAAACGGAATTAACCCAAGCAGAAATGGCCCAGAGCCCCTTCGCGGCGGACTGTCCAGAAAAAGGGGCAATCCTCTGTGATGGCACAACCCTAGAGGGGGTGATCGGGGTGAGCTTTGAGCAGGTGCTCCGCAATACCACTAAATTCAGCGAACTCTACGGCAATCCAGAGTTCTTTGAAATTGTGCGTACTTTGGCGGACAACTCCAGTGATGCGGCGGCCCAGGTGGCGATTCTCACCGAAGAATTAGCGTTGTTATCGAAGGAAGTGCGTGGGGAAGTGGATAACTTTTCTGAAAATGCCCAGGCCATTAGTGATGCGGCAGTGACCAGTTCTAATCAACTCAACCGCACCCTCGAACAGGTGAATACACTCACAGGGAATTTCAATAGCCTGGTGGTCGAAAATCGCCAAGCTCTGGTGGGCACTCTGAATAGCATCGGGCGCACCAGTGATCAGATGCAGCGTACTTTGGCGTCCTTTGATACGACCCTCGATACGGTGAATCAAAATCTTAGTGCGGCGAATACCCAGGAAATTTTGGATAATCTCACGGTACTAACGGCTAACGCGGCAACGGCTTCGGAAAATCTCAAGGATGTCTCGACGACTCTGAATGATCCGGCCAATGTGTTGATGTTGCAAAAAACCCTTGATGCAGCCCGGGTCACCTTTGAAAATACCCAGAAAATTACCGCTGATTTGGATGAACTAACGGGAGATCCGCAGTTTCGGCGTAATTTGATTGATTTGGTGAATGGTCTGAGTCAGTTGGTTTCCTCGACGGATCAACTGCAGCAACAGATCCAGGTAGCTAATCGCATTGAGCAACAACGCCCCATTTATAACCAACAGCGGCAGCTATCGTTGCGCCCTAAGTCCCAGAATCCAGATCAGAGTCAGCCCAAAAACTAATCCACCAGGGACTTTTGGCAAGCTTAAGAACTGTTTTCGAGGATCGGACAATTTTTTTCTCAAAAACGCTTGGCGATCGCCAAATGAGTATGCTATATTCGTTCAAGTCAAAACGAGCGGATGTGGTGGAATTGGTAGACACGCACGCTTGAGGGGCGTGTGGAGCGATCCTTGCGAGTTCGAGTCTCGCCATCCGCATACCACAAAAAACGAAAAGCCTTCCCGAACCTCATGGGAAGGTTTTTTTGTGTGTCAAATTAGCCCGGAGGATTCGAGTCGGCAAGATGTTGCTGGAGAAATTCACACAAGAGTTTCACCTTGGTTGAAAGATGGCGATTGATCGGATAAAGGACATAGGTACTGAGGGTGCGATGATTGTATTCAGGCAAGATCACGGTAAGCTGTTTGGCCCAGGGGTCTGCATCAAGGATAAATTGGGGTAATTGGGCAATCCCTAAACCTGCTGCCGCGGCGATCGCCAACGCTTCACCGTTGTTCGCACAAAAAGAGCCAGACACGTTAACAGAAACTTCTCCCTGGGGGCCGACCAAATGCCAAGTATTACCTGTGGGGCCGTAGCGTAAACAGTTATGGTGAGCCAGATCCTCAGGACTTTGGGGGAGGCCATGGCGCTCTAGGTAGCTGGGGGCCGCACAGAGTTGTAATTTCGTCTCACAGAGGGGATGGCTCAGGAGACTAGCCGAGGCGACGGGTTCGGCGATCCGAATCACGAGGTCATAGCCTTCGGCGATCGCATCCACAAACCGATCCTCTAGGGTGAGTTGGATCTGCACCTGGGGATATTGGGCCATGAATTTTGCCACGAGGGGGGCCACCTGCATCTGGCCAAAGGTCATCGGTGCATTTATCCGTAGTAAGCCTTTGGGTTCCCCGTGGAGTTGCGATGCAGCTAACTCTGCCTCCTCTAGATCCGCCAAAATTTGAACACATTTTTCATAGAAGGCCAAGCCCGTGGGGGTCGGCGTCACCTTGCGGGTACTGCGGTGGAGTAGTTGCACTTGGAGTTGATTTTCGAGGGCAATCACCAGTTTATTCACCGCCGATCGCCCGACATTCATCTGCCGCGCCGCTGCTGCAAATCCCCCCGCTTCCACCACCTGGGTAAAGGCATACAAACTGGCTAATTTATCCATGGCCTATTGTCTCTTTTTAAGATACATTTTGTATATAAAATAGCTTATTGTCTTTTATTTGGCGGCAATCTACAATGAAAGCAATCACCTAAACCCGCTAAAAAACGTCCTCGGAGGTTTTTATGATTCAACTCCGTCCCTCTGCTGAAAGGGGTCGTGGCAAACTAGATTGGCTAGAGAGTTACTTTAGTTTTTCGTTTTCCCAGTACTACGATCCGGCCCACATGAATTTTTCTAACCTGCGGGTGATCAATGAAGATTACATCGCCCCGGGTAAAGGATTCGCCACCCACGGGCACCGCGATATGGAAATTGTCACCTATGTCCTCGAAGGGGAATTGGCCCACAAAGACAACATTGGCAATGGTTCGATTATTCGTCCTGGGGATGTGCAACGCATGAGCGCAGGTACAGGCATTTTGCACAGTGAATTTAATCCCTCGTCAGAACAGCCTGTGCATTTATTACAGATTTGGATTACCCCCGATCAACTGGGTATAGAACCAAGCTATGAGCAGACCTATTTCGCCCCGGAAGAAAAAGAAAATCAGTTACGGATTGTTGCTTCCCCCGATGGCCGCGATCGCTCCGTAAAAATTCATCAGAATGCCTCGATTTATGCGGCGCTGCTGTCTACTGGAGCCACGGTTACCCATCCATTAGCGGCGGGCCGTCGGGCTTGGTTGCAGATTGTCAAAGGAAGTCTCACGGTGAATGGCGTTAGGATGGAAGCGGGCGACGGCGCTGGCATCAGTGGTGAAACGCAACTGATTTTTGCAGGTCAAGCGGCTGAGACGGAATTTTTATTGTTTGATTTGCCCTAGGTCAGTCGAGGTTGTTGCTCAAAGTTTATAGAGGAAACACAAAGATGGCTAAACCAACGATTGCGGCCAAAAAGCCCATGACGCTGGAACTTGAGGCCGGCGATTATTTCTGGTGTGCCTGCGGTCAATCTGCAGATCAACCCTTTTGTGATGGCAGCCACAAAGGTACGGAATTCAAGCCCCAAAAGTTCACCCTAGAAGAAAAGAAAAAGGTGACGTTGTGTCTTTGTAAGCACACTCAAGATCCACCGTTTTGTGATGGCAGCCACGCAAAACTATAGGATGATGCGCACACGGTGACGCAGCCAAGAATCATCGGTTTGATGGGGGGTATTGCGACGGGAAAAAGTACGGTAACGACTTATTTGACCCACCGCTACCAGCTCCCCATTTTTGATGCGGATATTTATGCTCGCGAGGCGATCGCCAAAAATCGCCAAAATGAAAAACAATCAGCATATCGTTTTTTTCTTGGATGACCTTTTAGGAGAGGATGGCATTCTGGCTGAGGCTAACGCTTTAGGCCTCAAGCAAGTATTGGCGTGGTAACTGATTCAGGCAATGGAACGAAAAGACTTGAGCCGTTCTGCCTGACAAACAATGCTTGCTCCTGAAAATATTCCAATGAAACTAAAGGAAATAGAAAAGGCAGTAGTGATCAATTGGTAGGTAACTATGATCTGTCTCCTAACCGTTATTCTGTAGCTATAATCTGCGGTGATATTCTGGTAGATTGGAGTCGTCATACCACATTTGCAGCATGACGACTCGTTAGCCAAAGGATTCCAATGAAAACTCGTGCAAGAAAAGTAGTAGTCCGAAAAATGCAGGAGATGAAAAGAGAACGAGAGTGATCTGAATTTTGTGTAGAGAGAGAATTAGAGAGTAAAACGTTCTGGAAAAAGGATAGAGAAATGAGATAGAGCGGCTTTCCAGTCTCGAAGAGGACGCTTCCATTTCTGAGCAATATTTCTCATTGCTAAATACATTAACT
>CALRTB020000016.1:0-73990 GCA_943371005.1 Sphingobacterium thalpophilum | reverse complement strand
AGCTCAGGTTAATTTAGCCTGGGCAAGGGGTCAGGAACTGGCCTCTTCAGTCGCGGAGCCGCCAAGCTCTACCGATTGCGGAAGCATGAGGCAACTTGGGGCGATGAAACGACGGAAACTCCATGCCTCTTAGGCTGGAGTAGTTCATTTCCTATGAAAGTCGCGGTCATTTACTCACAGAACAGGTCAATCCCCAGAGCCAAAATTTAGATCAAATGTCGGCTTTGGAATTGGTCGATCTCTTTAACCAAGAGGATCAAAAAACCCTAGAGGCGATCGCCAATGCCCGCGAAGCACTAGCCCAGGCCATCGAAATCACCAGTGAAGCTCTGATGCGTGGTGGACGGTTGTTTTATGTGGGGGCTGGAACCAGTGGCCGCCTTGGTGTTTTAGACGCTGCGGAATGTCCGCCCACCTTCTGTACCCCCCCGGAACTGGTTCAAGGGATTATTGCCGGAGGGGCCGGAGCTCTCGTGCGCAGTTCAGAAGATCTTGAAGACCGGGCCGAAGACGGGAAAAAGGCGATCGCCCAGCGACAGATCACCGAACTAGATGTCGTTGTTGGCATTACTGCTGGGGGAACAACCCCCTATGTCCAAGGTGCTCTGATTGCTGCCCAACAGCGGGGTGCCAAAACAATTTTCATCAGTTGCGTTCCTGCCGATCAAGTGCCCTTTGCTGCCGATGTGGATATTCGTCTGCTGACCGGCCCCGAAATCTTAGCCGGATCTACTCGTCTTAAGGCCGGAACCGTCACCAAAATGGCGCTAAATATTCTCTCGACTAGCGTAATGGTCAAGCTCGGTAAAGTTTACGGTAACCGCATGATTGATGTCGCCGTAACTAACCACAAACTCCATGACCGAGCGCTGCGCATCCTCCAGGACCTCACAGATTTGAATCGTGAAGAAGCCGCAATTCTCCTTGAAAAATCCCATCGCCGCGTCAAAGTTGCCCTCCTTATGCATTGGAAAAATGTAGATGCTCTGGAAGCAGAACACTTATTAAAACGCCATCAAGACAATCTCCGAACGGCGTTAAAATCCTAAATCAATCGAGAATTACTCTTACTATGAAAATGAAAGATTATCCCATAAAAAGAGTTTTTTATTCATGTAGAAAACAAAAAGACTTTCTGTTTATTTATTAGAGATTAATATTTCTGCTGTAAAATTTTGCCACTATTTTCTAAAAATAAATACTTAAAATATTTAATTGATTAATCAAATATGACCAATAAATTGGCAAAAAGAATAGGACTAAATAGACAAAATTTCGCACCTTTCTTTTTAATATTAACCTTCGCTATATTAACTCGTTTACCCTATTTTTTTGAAACTGATATTGATTGGGATGAATCAACTTTTATTCTATTAGGCAAATCTGTCTTGGATGGTTATCTACCTTATACAGATCTATTAGACGTCAAACCGCCATTGCATTGGTATATTTTTGCATGCATTATTTGGTTAACACAAAATTCGTTTGTTTTTTTACGGTTTTTAGGGGCAATAATTGTTGCACTTATTGGCTTTATCAATTATGAGATTGCCAATAGAATTTGGGATAAAACAACGGGACTTATCTCCGCAATATTAGTTATTTTATTAATTGATTTAAACCCAGGCGGGCAGTCCATTATGTCTGAGCACCTAGCTTTAGTGCCAATGATGCTCAGCTTTGCACTGATTCTCTTTTGTCCTAAAAATAATTCTGCATTAGTGGTTAGTGGTCTATGCATGGGGTTGGCGATTATGATCCGGCTCAATCTTGCTTATGTCGGCTTATTTACAGGATTATATATTTCATTTGTCTCTGTTAAAAATACCTTTCCTAACTATAAATTAATTTTACTACCAGGTATTTGTTTTGCCCTGGGAAATTCAGTGAGTATTTTGGCTGTTTTACTCCCTCACTTCGTCACTGACAACTTACAAGCATTAAACATTGGTTTGATTAAAGCATCTCTAAATTATTCACAACAAAGTGATTTTTTGAATGTTATTGTAAATCAACTAGGTTTTGTCGCAGATATTTTAGTAGCGACGATATCCATTGCTTTCAGCATTGTCTTTGGCCCAACGCTATTTTTTACAATGTCGCAGCTCGTTCAAGTACAGAAACAAGAGCAAAAGCTGGATTTTTTCGAAAAAAGATTCTACATAATTGGAATCTTATTTTGTTTATCTATAGAGTTTTCAATTTTGAGAACGAGTGTTTTTTATAAGCATTATATGATTCAATTCTTGCCCATAGTTTCTTTGCTGGCTGCCCCGGCGATCGCCAATTTTTTAGATCGTAAAGACAATTTCAAAAAACAACTCGTGGCGATTATTCTTTCTGTCTTACTCGTACACTTTTCCTTGCAGTATTTCAAAACAGGCTCTTATTGCCTCAATAGTCCTAGTTGTCTCCACGGAACATCGATAACAGTCAAGCAATATTTAGTAGAGCATGGCCCCCTAAATGGCAACATTTGGCTAACTAGAGGACACTTAGCCTATTGGTTTGCTGGCTTGACCCCAATCACCCCATTGGTCACCCATCCCAGCAATATTAATAAGCGATTTCTTCTGGAAAGTTGGTATGGACAGGAAGCCACTGTTTCCCAAGAAATTGATAAGATTTTCGCAAAAAAACCTGTTTTGATTATTGGCGCTAGTCTCCAGGATTATTTACGTGATTCCACGGCCCAAGCAAGATTAGATGATTTTATTCAATCGGACTATCTAGAACTCCCAGGGTTGGAAAAGTTGCATATCTATCAGCGGCAAGGATAGAAACAGGAAATGTTAAACTTTACAAAAGTTAACGTAACAGATTGCCCCTATGGTTTCCGCAACAGAACAGCTTTCCTATCACCAAGCCGCGTGGCAAAAAGGCTATGAATCCCAGCGACAGGAGCTAGCCTATGAAGTTACTGACGTTGAAGGGGAGATCCCTGTCGAACTGAGGGGAACCTTGTTTCGCAACGGGCCTGGGCTCTTAGACATTGGTGGCACACCGATTAAGCATCCCTTTGATGGTGATGGAATGATTTGCTCAGTTACCTTTCAGGAAGGGCGAGCCTATTTCCAGAATCGCTTTGTGCAGACAGCAGGGTTTGTAGCGGAACAGAAAGCCGGTCAGCCTGTTTATCGGGGTGTGTTTGGGACGCAAAAACCGGGGGGCATTTTCAATAATATGTTTGACTTGCGGTTGAAAAATATCGCGAATACAAACGTGATGTATTGGGGGGGAAAATTATTAGCGCTCTGGGAAGCGGCAGAACCCCATCGCTTAAATCCAGAAAACTTAGAAACGTGTGGCCTAGATTATTTAGGGGAGACGCTCAAGCCTGGGGATAGTTTTTCGGCCCATCCACGCATTGATCCAGCTAGCATTTGGGATGGAGGACAACCTTGTTTAGTGAATTTTGCCGTGAAACCAGGTTTGCCGACGCGATTGGTGATCTATGAATTGAGTCCGACAGGGGAGTTGCTGCGCTACCGCGAACATGAGGCCAAGGGATTTGCCTTTATCCATGACTTTGTGATTACGCCGAATTATGTGATTTTTTTCCAGGCATCGGTGAAATTTAATCCTTTACCCTATGTTTTTGGGTTTAAGGGAGCTGGTGAATGTGTCAAGTTTGAGGCGGATAAACCAACACAGATGATCGTTATTCCAAGGGATCCAGCGCGAGATGATGTGCAAACCTTAGAGGCGGAGGCGGGCTTTGTGTTTCACCATGCCAATGCCTTTGAGCGAGATAATCAGATTATTGTGGATTCGGTCTGTTATCAGTCGATTCCCCAGGTGCAGGCGGATGTGGATTATAAAAATGTTGATTTCGAGACCTTAGATCCGGGTCAGTTATGGCGCTTTACTTTGGATTTGGCGACAAGAAAGGTGACGCGAGCACTATTAGACACCCGCTGCTGTGAGTTTCCGGTGGTGCATCCAAAACTGGTAGGACGAGACTATCGCTATGCTTATATCGGGGCGACCCATGCCAAAACAGGTAATGCACCTTTGCAGGCGGTTTGGAAAGTGGATCACCAAGGGGAGGATTCCCAATTTTATTCCTTTGCGCCAACTGGATTTACTGGAGAACCAATTTTTGTGCCACGTCCTGGGGGCGTTGCGGAGGATGAGGGCTGGGTTTTACTAATGGTCTATGATTCGGCCCGGCACCGTTCGGATGTGGTGATTTTTGATGCGCAAAATTTTGCTCGACCTTTGGCGACCCTACATTTAAAGCAGCATATTCCCTACGGTTTACACGGCAGTTGGACACCGGAAGTGTTTGTGAACTTTTAATCAGTGGATTCTTTGGGGCCAGGCGATCGCCAAATCCACCAGGCTCCTAGACAGAGGGTGCAATTTCCGACAAGGGTCAGGGCGGCTTGGATAGTAACGAGCCATTCGAGGGCTGGGGGATTGTCGAAAAAATGCCAAGTACAGGCGCACATCGCGCTGACGAGGGAGGGCAGCATTCCCCAGGCAAGGGCCGACCAGCTTTTGTCTTGGGTTAGGTTGCCGTAGGTTTGGATGAGCCAAATGGCTAAAATCCACTCGAGGACACTGGAAATATGAACAATCCAGGTGGGGAAGGAAAGGGCATTCATCGCAAAAGGCAGGAATTTCTGTTTAAAGTTGCTTGATAAAGTCTAGTAGATGATGGGCGATCGCCAACTTGCTAGCCTGGGGAATGGTTGCCTTGCGGCCCTCTTTATCAAGGAAAATCAGTTGATTGGTTTCGCTGGCAAATCCGGAGTTTGCTTGATCCACTGCATTGGCGGCGATCGCATCGAGATTTTTCCGTTGCAGTTTAGCGAGGGCTGGGGCGGTAATTTCTCCCGTTTGGGCCGCAAAGCCAATCAGTTTTTGGTCGGGGCGCTTCCGTTGCCCCAGTTGGGCAGCAATGTCAGGGATTTCTTCGAGGGCAAGGGCTTGGGGGAGTTCGGCTTTGGCGAGCTTATGGTCATAATTTACCGTGGGACGCACATCACCAACCGCCGCACACAGAATGAGCCAATCAAACTGATCCGCCTGGAACAGCATGGCCTTTTCCATTTCGGCCGCGCTGGTGACCGGAAACCGCTTAATGTTTGGCAAATGTTCTAGCAAACGGCTTTCGATTGGCCCGTGGACAAGGGTGACAGTCGCCCCTCGGTAGGCCGCTGCCTCGGCGATCGCCAAACCCATTTTCCCCGTTGAAGGATTACCAATAAAGCGCACGGGGTCAAAATGTTCCCTAGTTCCTCCCGCACTGATGAGAATCTTTTTGCCGGTGAGATCTGCTTGGCCGCGACTGTGGATCAAGGCTTGAACTGCTTTAATAATTTGCACGGGTTCTGCCATGCGCCCTTTGCCCTGGCGATCGCAGGCCAACAAACCACTATTTGGGTCGAGGATATGATACCGCTGATCCTGTTGGAGTCGCCGCCAATTGGACTGCACCGAGAGCTGTTGCCACATATCTGTATTCATCGCCGGGGCGACTAAAACTGGGCAAGTGGAGGCCAAAATAATATTCGTCAGCAACGTATCCGCAAGGCCCAGGCTTACTTTTGCGAGGGTATTCGCCGTTAGGGGGGCTAGCAAAATTAAATCTGCCCATTCTCCCAGGTCGATATGCACCGGTCGGGGGCGGTGGCTATCCCAAAAATCTTCGTCTGTATAGGCTGGGTGACGGCTGAGGGTGGCGACCGTGAGGGGCGTAATAAAACGTTGGGCCGAATCTGTCAGAACGACCCTGAGCTCTGCCCCTGCCTGAAACAGTTGGGAAATGACTTCACAAACTTTGTAAGCCGCAATGCCCCCACTAATGCCGACGACAATCTTTTTTTCGTTGAGCATTTACGATTCGTCGTAGGCTTCGATGTCCAAGAGGTGCCAGTAGGGTTCGACTAATTCTTGTCGTTGAAAGGCGATCGCCCGCAACAAGTGCCAATCCTGGAGGGCTTCAAAGGGAGTCCCATAATCGTCCTGTTCTAATCGTGCGGCGAGTTGAGCCACATCCGTTTCGTCCATGTGGGCGATTTCCTGGGGGGTTTTTGTTAAGACTGTCATAATAAGACCTCCCTGACGCTGCACGTTCTTTTAGGTTTTGTTCATTCTTTATTCTACTCTTAGAAATTCCCAAAACAATGGCCTGTCACCGTTCTTATTGTCAGCTTGATTTGTCGAGTAAACTAGACGTAATCTTAAGGGGAGATTCTGTTCCCCAAGGAGTCAGCCTCCCATGTTAATTGAACCCAGCGTGTTGCGAGCTGCCCAGCAGATCTATAACCAATATGTTGCTGTTCATCCCGTGCGCTCCCAATATGTCACTGGGGTTTCGGTTAATCCCAAAACGCTCCAGGGATTTGTCAGCTTTCGTGAACGGTCTGTCCTCCTGCCCCGGGAAGTCTTTGTGCCCGTCGAACAGCTTATGAGCTACGATGTCTGATGCTGAAAGTTAGGCATTTCCTCGGCGGATCGTTCTCAGAAAAAAATTTTTAGGTATCCGTTCCGGACGTTTCGAGACGACAGCGATCGCCGACACTACAGGTTTGTCGTTCTTCCCGGTTTTGGATCAGAGTGATTAAATCGGGGCGACCCGTCAGTTGGAGGCGATATTTCGCCCAGATGCCATAGACCCAATCGGCCAATTGCCCAATGCCAGGAAGTTTGGTGATGCCGTAGACCCAGCCCATTCCTAAAACTTCGTAAACAGACCGAAAAACCGCCACATTTTGGAGCACCGTCCCGTCCGGTAAAACGCCATGAATTCGCTCCATGGCAGCCTGGAAAGTTACGCCACCGTGGCGACTGGGGTCATAATCGTCGGCGGCGACATCCACAAAACAAATTAAACCGCGACCATTATCTTTGCGCCGCAAAAAGTTGACTTCCCGCAGACAAAGGGGACATTGACCGTCATAGAGCAATTTGATTTTCCAGGATGAGGTTGAGGACATGGCGCAATTTTCGAAGTGAGATACTTAACTCCATTGTAAAGATTTTTTGCGGGGGCCTGGGGACCACCAAAGAGAAGTGTTTTTATAAAACTCATTTGGCGATCGCCCCAGTCTTTTTTTAATCCACTTACCCCTCTCCAACTCCAATTACCAAATAGAATCCCACCAAGTATCATCCGTCGGCGTTTGGCCGTTGGTTTCGATAAAGTCAACCTTGCGGCGAATGTCTGCTGGCTCCCAACCCGTTAACTTCGCCAGGGTTTGTACCTCCGCTTCTTGGCGTTGGTAGGTGCGTTTTCGATAGGCTTGGGCCGCACTACAGGTCATTTCCCCACGGTAGGGATGACGAATCACATAGCGTCCTTGGAAAAACTGACGATTGGCTGTTTCTTGGAAACGGAGATCTTCCGGAAACTTGTCGCGGCCATAACGCACATGGAGTCTGGTGATAAACACCCTGGGGAGATATTGATCTTCATCCCAAAAGACCCCCGCCTGTTTTAGCTCTGCTTTCGTTAAATTGGGGGCAGAACAGGGATCACAACTGCTCATGTCCCAGGCATATTCTAGGAAAATATCATCCCGGCCCTGGCGTTGGTAATCTTGCTCAAACATGGTGGTATAAAAATCACCAAACTCCGCTTCCACAAACTCAGGGATTTCTACATTTGAGGGAATTTTCACCGTGCGATAGTTGGTAACTTCCGCCTGGCCCTTGGGGGAAAGAATATAGACAATCAGATCCTGGGCTTGCTGGGCGTTCATCATTCCCAAGCGAATCGGCAGCATGTATTTCGGAGACTCAAAAGCCATCATCAGAGGACGCAATTGATTCACACCGCTCCGGTCAAATTCTTCGAGGTTGACCTTAGCCACAAAGAATTTCAGTTTGTTCCGGATGTAAGGTCGTAGTAATTCACTGGCCCCCTGGGGCAATTGGTAATCGTTTTGGCGTAACCAGGTTTCGAGGCCATCGGATTCTTTGGCACTGAGGATGAGGATGTCGTATTCGCCGACACTGAATTGCTCTTCAATGGTGACGCCGAGATCGGCTGCTGTTTCCCGCATGGATTCTGCGGCCATGGGCATTGGTGGTGCCGCATTTTGCAGGATCCCAAAACCATCATCAAACATCCGCACAGCACAGGGATTTTCGTCAAAATATTCCACGAGACGGGGGGCGCTAAAGTCATCGAGGCGTTTGATGATACTCGCTTCCCCAATGTGAACCTGTTCTTCTTTGAGGACGACGGGGACGGGCACCACCAGGGCAAAATCTGAGACTTCTCCTTCGTAGTCATTGGCCATGGTGAGTACGGTGCGATCGCCATCCCGGGCAATAATTACCTGGGATGCCTGGTTATAGAGATCGGTATCGGCCTTGGCGACATAGAAACCACAGAAGGCCCAGGCAGGTTGCGTCAACAGCAGTAAACCAATGCAGGTAATGGCCAGGCCGCGCACATATTGAAAGATCGTTTTAAACATGATTTTCCTTAGATAACGGGGCGAGTTTGTAAGGTCAGGGGGGTATCACCAGGGACAATTTGCCTTTGGGATTTTTCTTGCCATTGAAACCGGGGCGATCGCCAAATTTTATCGATCACAATGGTGCTAGGCGCCAGACAGAATAATGCCCAAAAAATTGCCGTCGAAGTATAGAAGCCATGTTGTAAAACAAAGGTAAGCAGGGCGATACTAATAGCCCAAAAAATTCGTCCCTGTTTCCCATTGGGAATCGAGCGTGGATCCGTCAGCATAAAAAATGCAAAGAGCAGCAACGAACCACTGGTTAACTGATGGGCAACTACATCCCAACTCCAACCCAGCCAAAAGTTACGGAGAATTTCTAAACCGCCATAACTCCCTAGAAAAGCAATAGACGTATCCCAGCGACCAACTCGGTTGAGCACGAGGCCAGCGGCACTAAAAAACAGCAATAAATACCACCAATCAGTGCCCCATTGACCGGGAGAAACCCAAGCTCCATCTGTCCACAGGAGGGCCATAATGATGCCAAAATTGGCGGGGTTGAAAAAATGTTTTTCTTGATAGCGAAATAAAAATTTGCTGGCGATCGCCCCGACCGCTGCTCCCACTAAAACGAGGGGATGATTCACTCGCAGGAGCAGGGAAAGACCCAGGCCGGTAATCACCGCACTCCGCGCCCCAGAAATGAGTAGCGGTGGCCATTGTACAGGGGTTTCTTTTCGGTAACGGTAGGCTTGCCAAGCACTAAGGCTCCATTGGGTCACAATACAAGTGGCGATCGCCACCAAAACCCAGGCTAAATGTAACGTCCAGTCTCGCGTGTAAACTCCCAGCAGGAGAAACGTCGTCAGAATGGCGATTTGATAATCACGGGCATCACTGAAGGGCATTGAAAATCCTCCCTCACTAAGCAAAAAAAATAAGTTGCCTAAAGTATGGGAGACAAGTACAGAGATGGCGAAAAGGTTTCTTTTTTTGTAACAGAAAACCTTGAGACTTATGAAGGTCGTAAACTACAGTCAAGGCAGGATTCCAGGGACTGTTTAATATTAAAAAATGTGAATTTGATTGACCAATAAATTTCTTGATCGTCAAACACAATTGTCCTTGTGATCTTGCACCTGTGTGTAGGAGTATGAAGAAAAATGAAACTGAAAAAATTGTTTGTCCCATTATTGGCGGGGATGTTGTTCCTGGGGGGCACCTCCGGGGCGATCGCCGAGGAATTATTGCGCACGATCACTGTCACGGGGCGCGGCGAAGAAGCCATTGCCACCAGTCTTTCTGAGGTACGCCTTGGGGTTGAGGTGCGGGGGGCGACGGCAACCCAAGTCCAGGCCGATATTGCCAAGCGCAGTAACCAGGTGGTGGATTTCCTCAAGTCCAAAAATGTCGCCAAGCTCACGACCACGGGGATTAACCTCCAGCCGGAATATGACTACAACAATGGCGATCGCCGTCTCATCGGTTACCTAGCCACCAACACTGTGAGCTTTGAGGTGCCCACCGCCCAAGCCGGGAGCCTGATGGATGAAGCCGTAAAAGCCGGAGCGACCCGCATTGATGGGATTTCCTTCCGGGCCACCGATGCCGCCCTCGCTGAAGCCGAAAAAACCGCCCTCGCCGAAGCTGCTCAGGATGCCCGCACCCAGGCCCAAACTGTCCTCACTGCCTTGGGTCTAAGTCCCCAGGAAATTGTCCAAATTCAGGTCAATGGCGCGGCCCCACCAACCCCTATTTTCAAGACTATGGATGCGGTGCGGACCATGGCCCTCGAAAGTGCGGCACCTTCTCCCGTGGAAGGGGGTGAACAGACGGTGAATGCTTCTGTAACCCTGACGATCCGTTACTAAAACCCTGCTTTTTCGGCTAAATTGCGCTTAAACTTAGGGGCGATCGCCTGGTGGGATAGCGGCGAAACTTGAGGGAATGTTAGATCTAATTAAACTTGCGGGACAACTGCCAGACATGGGGGCACACCTCCAGGAACAGGCCGCTACAGGACGTGAACGAATTGAGCGGGGCTTAAGCCTGCTTCAGGAAGCCCAGGCGGATTTTCAGACTCTCCAGGCCCACCAAAATACCTGGGGCGATCGCCTCATTTTTAACCATGGCATTCCCCTCGAACCCCTAGAGACCCGCATTCCCATTTCCTCGCCTCCAAAGGCCCACACGGTTTTTGCCACGGATGGCTCCCAGATTGCCCCATCCCACCACGAAATTGCCTACTGTTATTTGATCAATATCGGTCGGGTGATGCTCCACTACGGCCAAAGCTTGCACCCATTACTGGATCATTTGCCAGAGATTTTCTACCGCAGCGAAGATCTCTACACCTCCCGCAAGTGGGGGATCCGCACCGATGAATGGCTTGGTTATCGCCGCACCGCCTCCGAAGCCGAGGTGCTTGCTGAGATGGCCTGTAAGTGGGTATTGCCCCCTGGTGCCCACGGCCATATTCCCAACGTGGCGATGGTGGATGGCTCCCTGGTCTATTGGTTTTTAGAAAATTTGCCTGCCGAAGCCCGCCAACAAATCCTGGAACCCCTCCTGGGGGCTTGGCAACAACTCCGGGAAACCCGGATTCCGCTGATTGGCTACATTAGTTCAACCCGCAGTGTGGAGGCCGTCCATTTTCTGCGGCTCCAGGCTTGCCCCCACGACAAACCCGATTGTCAAACCCATTGCCTCGACGGCGAAACCAAGGAACGCAAACCGGAATTTCGCGACACCCTCCCCTGTCAAACCATTGAACCGTTGCGGGATAGCACCCTCTTTGAGCAACTGTTGCAACCCGGCGATCGCAGTGGTCTTTGGCTCAGTCAGGCGCGCATTTTAAACCATTATCCAGAAGCAGATCAGGTTTGTTTTTGTTATCTCCATGTGGGGACGGAGGTGGCCCGGATCGAGATGCCCCGCTGGGTCGCTGAAGATTCTCAACTCCTCGATCAAAGCCTCGGAATTGTCCTGGGCCAAGTGCAAAAGGGGTTTGGGTATCCCGTGGCGATCGCCGAAGCCCATAATCAAGCCGTGATTCGAGGTGGCGATCGCGCCCGATTTTTTGCCCTCCTCGAACAACAACTCCTCAAGGCAGGCTTAACCAATGTGGGCGTCTCTTACAAAGAAACTCGCAAGCGGGGTTCTGTGGCTTAAAGAGCATACTTTCCCCTCACAAAGACCTTTCAGGAGAATGCTTAAACTCCCCTAAGCCAGTCCCAATCCCCCATCGGAGAGCATACAATAAACAGACAGCAGCACTTTTTCCGAGGCAGGCACAATCGTCGTCACCATCACGTCGTGCATTCTGCCGTACTATTCTTTCCTTTAGTCACTTCTGCGCGAACCGATAATGCCCGAAAACTCTCAATCTCCCGTTGAACCAACCAAAAAACCTAGCGGAACGGAACAACAGCACGAAGAAAACCCCTGGGTAGAGACCATTAAAACCCTTGTGACCGCTGGTATTTTGGCCATTGGGATCCGCACCTTCGTCGCCGAGGCCCGCTACATTCCCTCTGAGTCGATGCTGCCCACCCTAGAAGTGAACGATCGCCTAATCATCGAAAAAATCAGCTACCACTTCAAAAACCCCCAACGGGGCGATGTGGTGGTGTTTAACCCGACAGAAATTCTCCAGCAGCAAAACTACAAAGATGCCTTTATTAAGCGCGTCATTGGGGTTCCCGGCGATACCGTACAAGTGAGTGGCGGCACCGTCTTTATTAACGGAGAAGCCCTCGAAGAGGACTACATCAACGAAGCTCCAGAATATGACTACGGCCCCGTGACGATTCCAGAAGAACACTACCTCGTCCTCGGCGATAACCGCAACAACAGCTATGACTCCCACTATTGGGGGTTTGTCCCCCGCGAAAAGCTTGTGGGGAAAGCCTTTATTCGCTTTTGGCCCTTTAACCGCGTCGGTATCCTCAACGAAGAGCCACAATTTGCCGACGAAGAACCGATTACACCCTAGCGTCCCATCCCAGAGACCGCTAGGATATAGGGCGACTCCCTATCCCGGCAACCATGAGTGAACCATCTCCTTTGCTGCAAGCATCAGGTCTCCATAAAAGTTTCGGTGGCATCCGTGCGGTGCAAAATGCTTCGATTACTGTGCCCCGTGGACAGATTACGGGTTTGATTGGCCCCAATGGTGCGGGCAAAACGACGTTGTTTAATTTGCTCTCGAATTTTATTACGCCGGATCAGGGGAAGGTCATTTTTAACGGCCAGGAAGTGCAGCATTTACCGTCCCATCAGATTGCGGCGCGGGGCTTTGTGCGCACATTCCAAGTGGCACGGGTGCTGTCGCGGTTATCGGTACTCGACAATATGCTGCTGGCAGCCCAACAGCAAACCGGGGAAAACTTCCTGCGAGTATGGCAGCAGGGAAAAATTCGTCGCCAGGAAAAGGCAAATCGGGAAAAGGCGATCGCCATTTTAGAATCAGTAGGCCTAGTCGAAAAAACCCAGGATTATGCTGGAGCCCTATCAGGGGGACAACGAAAACTCCTCGAAATGGCCAGGGCTTTGATGAGCGATCCCCAGTTAATTTTGTTGGATGAGCCGGCGGCGGGGGTCAATCCCACCCTCATTAATCAAATTTGTGACCATATTCTGCGGTGGAACCAGCAGGGGATTTCCTTTCTAATTATTGAGCACAATATGGATGTGATTATGTCCTTGTGTAACCACATCTGGGTGCTGGCAGAGGGGAGTAATTTGGCGGACGGAACACCGGCAGAGATCCAGTGTAATGAACAGGTTTTAGAAGCTTATTTGGGATCGTAATGCGCGTTTTACTAACGAATGATGATGGGATTGATGCCCCTGGGATTGCGACCTTGCAAAAGGCGATCGCCCCCCACGCCAGGGAAGTGGTGACAGTGGCGCCCCAAACGCAAATGTCTGAATGCGGCCATCGGTTTACGGTTTATGCTCCCATCCCCGTCGAGCAACGGACGGACAATGCCTATGCCGTGGCGGGTACACCAGCAGATTGTGCGCGCTTGGGTCTCACACAGTTTGCGGCGGATGCAGATTGGGTGCTGTCGGGGGTGAATGCGGGGGGAAACCTCGGCGTGGATATTTACACATCGGGAACAGTAGCGGCGGTGCGGGAGGCAACAATCCTCGGGAAGCGGGCGATCGCCTTTTCCCATTTCATCCAGCGCCCCCTAGAGATTGACTGGGATCTGGTGACCCACTGGACGGGGAAATTGTTAGCGAAATTATTGACCCAAGAATTACCGGAAAAGCATTTTTGGAATGTGAATTTTCCCCATTTAACAGCGGCCTCTGACCCGGAAATTATTTTTTGTGAGCGCAGTACCGACCCAATGCAGGTCCGCTACGAAGCGCGGGATCAACAGTTTCATTATGTCGGTTCCTACCCCGATCGCCCCCGGGCTGCTGGTACCGATGTGGATGTGTGTTTTTCGGGAAATATTGCCGTGACCCAAATTTCGATCTAGACAAGGGCATTAAAAAGGAGCTTCAGCAACCACAGGGTCAATAAGCCGCCCAAAAGAATCACCAAGGCGATCGCCGCCAAAATTAAAATCAAGGGACGCCAGTCAATTGGTGCATTGTCTAGGTCAGTCTGATCGGGCAAATCCTGTTCTAAGAGCTTTAAATTTGCTTCGTTGGCTTTCCAGGCCACATCAAAGAGATCCCCTGCCACGGGCACCGTACCAACAACGCTATCAACAAGAAGATTGAGAGCCATTTTGACGAGGGTATCCTGTTTGGCTCCCAGTTTAGCCGCCTCGAAAATCACATAGCCAGAGAGAATCAAACTCAGGTAATCTCCTACCGCTGGCACCAAACCAATGATTGGATCAAGGCCGATTTTGTACTTTGTCCCCGGAATGGCGATCGCACTGTCAAGCAGCTTACTCAGGGTGCGGATACGTTTTAATGTCTTTGGGTTTGGGGTCTTGGAGGCAGTCATGGGTCAGTGGGGCAAGCCAGAACATTGGGCAGCAGCCAGTGGAGCATGGTTTCAACATCTCGCAGGATTAACTGTCGATTGGCCGCTGTGAGCAGGGGCACATGGAGAAATAAAGCCCGCGCTGGGGATTGCTGCCGCTGGAGATGGTTTAACACTTGAAAATATAGTCCCTCACAGACAAATTTGCCGGCATCGTGGCTAATCTCTGTAAATTCTAGGGGAGCCGTGAGAGCCTGCAGATCCAAGCGCGTTTGTAACTGCTGCCCCCGATAAAACGCTTGGGATTCTACCGTGAGGCGATCGCGCTTTTCGGCCATACCACAGCAAAGCACCAGATCCGGCTGATAATCGGCAATGGCTTGGATAGTCATTTCACTGGCGATCGCCGTTTCCACAGGCAGATGGTGCAGAAATAAAAAATCCGCAAAAGCTAACTGCTTCGCCTTGAGTTGACAGAGGAGATCATCCGAGGCGTTGGAGGTGTGATGTTCCAGCCAGGGCCGAAAGGAGGTGAGTAAGATTTTGCCGGTCACGCGTTACTGAGTTTGTCGAGGCTATATTGGGCTGCTTCCCGCACTTGGGGATGATCATCTTTGACGAGGAATTTGACCGCCGCCAGACTTTTCTCGCAGGGGAGGACGCCTAGGGCTTCTGCCAAGCGTTGTCGCACCAGCCAATTTTCTGAGGAAACAAAGGTCACAAGACGATCCACAGTCTCCACTGCGCCAATTTCTCCCAGGGCGGCGATCGCCGCTTGTTCTAAAATAGCTTCCCCACTATCGAGGGCTTGGATCAGGGCATCTTTTGCTTCCGGACGACCAAGATTCCCCAAAGAAACTGCCGCACTAAAACGCACTAACCAGGACGTATCTTCATAAAAAGCCCGCAGCAGTGGTTTTAAGGCTCGCTCATCCTGGAGATACCCTAAAGCACCCGCCGCATCGGCCCGAATGCCATAATCCGCATCAGTCTCTAGCAGCTTAATCAAAATTGGATAGGACTCTTCTGTCTGCTTAATCCCCAGGGCAAAGACCGCCATGGAGCGAATTTGGAGCACCTCATCATCTAATACTTTTTTAATAAGGGGCATCGCTTCTAGGGGGGCTACATCCCGCAATTGGGCAAGGGCGACCATGCGATCCTTGGAGTTTTCACTTTCGAGTTGTTGGGAAAGTGTCGCTAAGCTAGGGTGAGACATAACCAAATTTTGTAAAAGTTCTTAATAAAATTGTAATCAAGATTCTCAGAATTTTTCAATAAACCATGACCCACCCCCCAAATCCGGTGTTGTTAATCCACGGTTTTTTAGACCGCCACACTGTGTTTAAACCCTTGACCCGCTACCTTAGTCAGCAAGGCTGGGAAATTCATGCCCTTGATCTACAACCCAATGATGGTCGTCAAGCACTGCCTGTTTTGGCCAGTCAAATTGAAGCCTATGTGCACCAACATTTCGGCGCGACCCAGCGGTTCGATCTCGTGGGATTTAGTATGGGGGGAATTGTGACCCGTTACTATTTGCAACGGCTCGGCGGCAATCAACGGGTAGAACGTTATGTGAGTATTTCGGCCCCCAATAATGGCACTTTATCGGCCTATGGTTTGCCCTTTCCAGGGATTCGTCAGATGCGCCCTGACAGTGATTTACTCCAGGATTTGAACCGTGATGTGGCCACTACCCTAGAATCAGTGAAGGTTACTTGGTTATGGACTCCCTTTGATTTGATGATTGTCCCCGCCAAGAGCACGAAGCTACCCATTGGCACAGGCGTGCAGTTGCCCGTACCTTTACACCCTTGGATGTTGTCTGACCCCCGTGCCCTTAAGGCGATCGCCAAGGCCCTGCAGCAATAGTTAACCTCAAAGCGTGTGTCGCTCTGGTTGGTAGGATTGGATCGCTCGCATATATTGGGCGCGTTCAAAGGCGCTTTCATCGGGACAATTAATCTGGCTCATGCTGCCCCGCAGTTGCTCCAAAGAAAGATATTCATGTTCTTCGAGCCACTGCACCATTTCTGTTTCCATGGTTTCAATGTGTTGAATGCCGTGGCGTAATAAAGTGGCCACTACAGCCGTCACCTTTGCCCCAGCCATTAACATTTTGATCGCATCGGTTCCCCGTTGAATACCACTAGTCGCCGCAAAATCCACATCCAAGCGGCCATAGAGCATCGCAATCCAGCGCATCGGCAAACGCATATCCAACGGACTACTGAGAATTAAATTCGGGATCACTTCTAATTCTTCAATATCAATGTCCGGCTGATAAAAACGATTAAATAAAACTAAGCCATTCGCACCATTATCAACCAATCGCTTCGCCATATTTGCCATGTTGCTAAAGAACGGACTCAGCTTGACAGCAACGGGAATATTTAAGTTTTCCCGCACCGTCCGCACAATTTGAATGTATTCATATTCCACTTCTGAACCATTTTTATTGATATCTGTCGGCACGTAGTAAATGTTTAATTCAATGGCATCGGCTCCGGCTTGTTCCATCAGTTTGGCGGTGTGTTCCCATTCCCCTTGGTGGGAACCGTTGAGGCTGGCGATGATCGGGATATCAACGGAGGCTTTGGCGGCTTGAATGTGCTCTAAATAGGTTTCAACGCCTACGTGAAAAACATCGGAAGCGTTCTCTGGGAAGTAATTTAAGGCTTCGGCAAAGGAGTCTGTGCCGTAGGTGAAATGGTGGTGGAGTTCGAGTTTTTCTTTGCGGATTTGTTCTTCAAATAGGGAATGTAAAACGACGGCTCCGGCTCCGGCATCTTCCATGTGTCTAATATTGTCGATGTCTTCGGTAAGGGGCGCGGCGGCTCCGACAATTAACGGCGATCGCAGAGTCAAACCTAAATATTGTGTGGTTAAATCCATGGTGGTTCTCCGGTAGGTTAATGGTTTTATATCCCCCTAAATCTCCTCACTAAAGCTCCAGCTTGTTAAGAGCGTGTTTATAAAGTAAAGATAAAGGAAGAGCGTTCCGGTAAGAAGAGTTAGCTAGATTGGTTGGGAGTAGAGCCTTCGGAGGAATGAGGTGATGCCGAATAAAGTCTATCCCAGTGATTTGACCGATGCCGAATGGCACTTGATTGAACCGTTGATCCCTCCGCCAAAAACTGGTGGTCATCCTCGCACCACAGAGATGAGAAGGGTCTGCAACGCGATATTCTATCTGCTAAAAACGGGTTGTCAATGGGCGTATCTCCCTAAGGATTTCCCTCCTGCCTCTACTGTCTACTATTACTATCGCAAATGGCAGAGGCAAGGAGTTTGGGAAAATATCAATCGTCAGTTACGAGAGCAATGCCGTCATCAGGTCGGCAAAGAGCCACAACCCAGCGTCTTAATTGCCGATAGTCAATCAGTCAAAACGACAGAAAAAAGGGGGAGGTTTATGGATTTGACGGTGGCAAACGGGTAAAAGGGAGACGGCGCAACATTTTGGTGGATAGTTTAGGACTGTTGTACAAAGTCATAGTGACGGAGGGCAATGCTTCAGAACGAACCTTGGCCATGGCAGCAGTGATGGAGATGTGGGAGCAGGAGCGGGAAACTTTGCAAAGACTCCAACTCATGTGGGTAGATGCAGGATACAGTGGATGGCGCTTTGCCCTGGGCGTTTGGTTAATAATTCAAGCAAGGGTAGAAGTAATCAAGAGGACGAGTCCCAGGTTTGAAGTCTTGCCAAAGCGCTGGATTGTGGAGCGGACGTTAGGTTGGTTGAACTGGTATCGACGCCTGAGTAAGGAATACGAACAGTTACCAGAGATGTCTGAAGCAGCAATCTATGCCAGCATGACTCGCTTAATGTTAAAACGCCTGATTCGCTAAAGGTTTACTTTATAAATACCCTCTAAGGGGGACTTTTCATCGATCAGGCTTCGGGACGATTGGCAAGGTATTCGTACATTCGCCAACGGGTATCGACATCGCTCTGGGCTTGTTTGAGCAGTTCCTTCGCCGCTTGGGGTTTGGTCATGGTGAGCATCTTGAAGCGATTTTCTTTGTACATGGAGCTTTCGACGCTGCCTTTGGGGGTACGGCTATCGAGTTGCAAGGGGTTTTTGCCCTCTGCTTTGAGGTCAGGGTTGTAACGGTACAGGAGCCAGCGACCGCTTTCGACGAGTTCTTTTTGGTGGGTCATGGCGGTTTGCATGTTGATGCCGTGGGCGATGCAGTGGCTATAGGCGATGATCAGGGAAGGCCCGTCGTAGGCTTCGGCTTCGAGGAAGGCTTTTAAGGTGTGTTCGTCTTTGGCTCCCATCGCAACGGAGGCGACATATACGTTTCCGTAGGTCATGGCGATCAATCCAAGGTCTTTTTTGGGGGCTGGTTTCCCGCCGGCTGCGAATTTGGCGACGGCTGCCCGTGGGGTGGCTTTGGAGGATTGTCCGCCGGTGTTGGAATAAACCTCGGTATCCATCACCAAAATATTGATGTTTTTACCGCTGGCGATCGCATGATCGAGACCCCCAAACCCAATGTCGTAGGCCCAACCGTCACCGCCAACAATCCAGACGGATTTTTTCACCAGATAATCCGCAAGGGAAGCTAACTGTTTGGCATCGGCAGAATTGAGGGTTGCCAATTTATTTTTTAGCTCGCGCACCCGTTGCCGTTGTTCCCAAATATCGGCTTCATCGGCTTGGTGAGCATTCAATAATTCGCCCACAAAACTATCACCGAGTTCACCGCTTAAGCGTTGTAATAATTCCGCTGCAAATTGGGCTTGTTTATCGATAGAAAGGCGGAACCCTAACCCGAATTCGGCATTATCTTCAAACAGAGAATTCGACCAAGCAATGCCCCGACCTTCGGCATTTTTTGTGTAGGGGGTTGTCGGTAAATTGCCGCCATAGATGGAGGAACAACCCGTCGCATTAGCAATCACCGTGCGATCGCCGAATAGTTGGGAAACCAATTTAATGTACGGGGTTTCGCCACAGCCGGCACAGGCGCCCGAAAATTCAAACAGCGGCTCCTGTAATTGTTGTTCACGAATTTGATTCAGTTTTAACTCGCGCCGTTCCGGTAAAGGCAAACTGAGGAAGTAATCCCAATTGGTGCGCTCCTGTTCCCGCAGGGGCAATTGTTCCACCATATTGATCGCTTTCTTGGAGGGTTGCGCCTTATTTTTCGCCGGACAAACATCGACACAAATGCCACAGCCTGTACAGTCTTCAGGAGCGACTTGAATCGTAAATTTCTGCTCCGAAAAATTCTTATCTTTCGCATCAATTGCTTTAAAACTTTCTGGCGCATTTGCTAATAGATTGGGTTCATAAACTTTGGCGCGGATCGTCGCGTGGGGGCAGACCATCACACATTTACCGCATTGAATACAAACCTCTGGATCCCACTCTGGAATAAATTGGGCGACGTTACGTTTTTCCCATTTAGAAGTGCCCGTCGGGTAAGTGCCATCACAGGGCAGACAACTCACCGGCAGGCGATCGCCTTCTTTGATCAACATCGGTGCTTGGACATTGCGCATAAAGTCGGGCGCATTGGGGGAAACGGCAGGAGGCTTACGGATCGGGCTATTGGCTTCACCCACATTCACCGCAAACAGATTCGCCAAGGTGTTATCCACCGCCTGAATATTCATGGTGACCACATCCGCCCCTTTCTTGCCGTAGGTCTTCTTGATGTATTCCTTAATTTTAGAAATGGCTTCTTCCTTGGGCAGTACACCGGAGAGGGCAAAGAAACAGGTTTGCATCACCGTATTAATCCGTCCCCCCATACCACTCTCACGGGCAACTTTATTCGCATTAATCACATAAAATTTGAGATGTTTACGAACAATTTGTTCTTGGACTTCAAGGGGTAATTGATCCCATACTTGATCCGCAGAATAGGGGCTGTTTAAAAGAAAAGTTGCCCCATCCTTTGCTCCACTCAGCACATCCAATTTTTCGAGGAATAACCATTGGTGACAACCGACAAAATTCGCCTGATTAATTAAATAGGTCGAGCGAATTAAATTCGGGCCAAAGCGCAGATGGGAAACTGTCACTGCCCCCGATTTCTTCGAGTCATAGACAAAATAACCCTGGGCATAATTATCCGTTTCTTCGCCAATAATCTTGATCGAATTTTTATTCGCGCCCACAGTGCCATCGGAACCCAAGCCATAGAACATTGCTCGCACGACACTGTCCGGTTCCGTCGAAAAATTCGGATCATACTCAAGGGATGTGTGGCTGACATCATCATTGATGCCCACCGTAAAATGATTCTTGGGTTTTGCTTGATTTAATTCATCAAAAATCCCCTTCACCATCGCCGGATTAAATTCCTTAGAAGACAAGCCATATCGTCCCCCAACAACCTTGGGCATCGCGCCTTCCCAACTTTCCATTAAGGCGGAAATCACATCTAAATAGAGTGGTTCACCATTAGCACCAGGTTCCTTCGTTCGGTCTAACACAGCAATTTTTTCGACGGTTTTTGGTAACGCCGCAATTAATGCCGATCCATCAAAGGGGCGATATAACCGCACTTTTAACACACCCACTTTTTCCCCTTGGGCGTTGAGGTAATCCACCGTTTCATGGACGGTTTCACAACCGGAACCCATCAGCATAATTACCCGTGTCGCATCCGGCGCACCCACATATTCAAATAATTTGTAGGCGCGTCCTGTCAGTGCCCCAAAGCGATCCATCATCTCCTGTACAATGGCACCGCATTTTTCATAGAACGGATTGACCGATTCCCGCGCTTGGAAAAAGACATCGGGGTTTTGGGCAGTGCCACGGATGACGGGATTATCTGGGGTTAAGGCGCGGGCACGGTGGGCAAACACATCTTCATCGTCGATCAGTTCCCGTAAAACAGATTCATCGAGTAATTCGATTTTCTGAATCTCGTGGGAGGTGCGGAACCCATCAAAAAAGTGGATGAAGGGCACACGGGCTTTCATGGTCGCCGCTTGGGCAATCAGAGCCAGATCGTGGGCTTCCTGCACCGAGGCAGAGGACAACAGGGCAAATCCCGTCCCCCGCACAGACATCACATCGGAGTGATCGCCAAAAATAGAAAGGGCTTGGGCAGCTAGCGATCGCGCGGCAACATGGATCACCGCTGAGGTGAGTTCCCCTGCAATTTTGTAGAGGTTGGGGATCATCAACAACAGCCCTTGGGAGGCGGTAAAGGTGGTGGTTAAAGAACCCGTTTGCAGGGAACCGTGGACGGCTCCGGCGGCTCCCCCTTCACTCTGCATTTCGATGATGCTGGGCACTGTTCCCCAGAGATTTGGCTGTCCTTGGGAGGCCCAGGCATCGGCCCATTCGCCCATCGGTGAAGCGGGGGTGATGGGATAAATGGCGATTACTTCATTTAATTTGTAGGCAACTTTGGCGACGGCTTCGTTCGCATCGAGGGTGGCAATTGTATTGGTAGCCATAATCTCAAAATTTTAATTTTTTGGTGTGACTGGGGAGAAATTGTGGGGGATGATCTATTTGGCAAATTGGGAAAGCTGGAAAAGTAATTGAGTTTAGCTATTTTTTGAGTACGAAAATTTGCTGATTTTAACAACAAAATAATTGTTAAAAGTTGTCGTGAAAAGTAAATTTCGGCTAGTTTTACTTGGGAAAATAAGAGAGGATTTACACTTCTAATTTTAGAGACATTCTTTGCTGTCTTGGGTTGTTCTGCCGCAGAAGCTGATAAAAATCAGTGAAGGTTTAAATTTCGTTGAAATCCGAGGGGAAACTAGATAAGAAAAGTTGTTTTATGCTTTTTTTTGTAACGATTTTGGGAAAATGAATCCTGGGTTGGAACGAACAAGTGTTTGTTGAGAAAAGACTTTTATGACTTTATGAAGGTTTTTTGCTGGAATCTTCACCCAGGGTTTAGGGAAGAAAGTCAGGATATCCATTGAGGCGTTAGTTTACTTGGATAGCTTCCTGGCGGTGGTTATTTTGTTAGACCATGTGGCGATCGCCACCGGGAAAAAACCTAAATGATCGGAGGGGCAAAAGCTAAAAGACCTTCGTAAACTGCAACCTTTCACTTATGCTTAGTCGAAAAGTCATTGGCGATCGCCCCCTTTATCTTTAGCAGGTAGAAACCGAGATATCTCCCGATGAAAAATAGGCGCAGTCACCATCGGAGACATAGGAGCCATAGCCCCCAGCGCCACCAGTGCTGTAGTAGGAATCATAGCCGCTAGAATCATTGCCATAGCTGCCATCGTAATGATTACTGCCAGCACCAAGGTAACCTTGCACCGTGTAATCTCCTGCATAGCCCCACGCACCGGTATTGTAGTCAAGCCAGTAACTACCCCCGCAGGAATCGAGCCGCCAGCAAGGTACTCAAGGATCATCAGATCTTCGCCCTGGATATATTCACCATTGACGTAGACTTGGGCTTTCACCGGAATCGAGGCACCAGCGAGCAGGAGAAGAGAAGACAAGACCGTCAGGGAAACTTTTTTCAGAAACATGGAATGAACCTCCCGTGAGGGAAAACTAGAAAAGTTAAGGACTGGAGCATTCTGGGACGATTAGCTCAGGCTGCTGGGGGTAAGTAGTGGCCACAAAATTTTACTGATGCAGCTTGTCGAAATGTTTGACGATCACCCTTGATTCATTATCTACGGATGTTTGAATTTCTCAGCGGTTTTTAACACTACATTTTCCTTAAACCACAGTAATCCCCAGTGAAACTCAGCCGAAGAGACACGCTATTATCTCAGCTTTTTACATGAAGGTTTTCTCATGGAATCTTCACCCGGGGTTTAGGGAGGAAAGTCAAGATATCCATAGTCGTCAAGGATTTGGCGATTAATGTCGCGGTCAGATCCCAAAGGAGAGGTATTTGCCCATGGAACCCGCCCAACGACAACGGAATGTTCAGCGGCGATCGCCCCAAGGGATCTCTATCCAAGCCCCTATTCCTGTGAAACCACACCTCCGCCACCGTATCGCGTTATATTCCCACGACACCATGGGATTGGGTCACAAACGGCGTAATTTGTTGATTGCGCAGACCCTACAACGATCAGCTTTACCCCTAGATATTTTGCTCATTAGTGGCATGGGTGATGGCAACGAAGGGCTTGCCACTGCGGGGATTGATTGTTTAAGTTTGCCTGCTCTGAAGAAAAATCGTGATGGTTCCTATCGGGCGCGTCATTTGGCTTTGCCTTTACGGGAAATGATTGGGTTGCGATCGCAGTTAATTTTAAACGCGGTCCAACAGTTCCAACCCGATGTTTTCATCGTGGATAATGTCCCCCGGGGGGCGGAACGGGAACTCGATCCCAGCCTGGAATATATCCGTAAACAGCCCCAGATGCACTGTATTTTAGGGTTACGGGATGTGTTGGACGACCCAGTAGCGGTACAACGGGATTGGCAACGGGCGGATAATGAAACGGCAATTCGTCGCTACTACGATGGGGTCTGGATCTACGGTGATCCCCAAGTTTATGATCTGCGGCGAGAATATGATTTCGCCCCAGAGGTGGTCGCAAAAATGGTTCCTTTGGGCTACTTTAACCAGCGCGATCGCCTCCAGTATTTAGGGCAACCCTGGCAAGAAACCTTAAAAACGTTGGATGTGCCATCCCGGTTTGTCCTCGGTGCGGTGGGTGGCGGTCAAGATGGGGAAACCCTGGCGATCGCCTTTGCCCAAATTCCCTTCACCGCAGACCTGCCGGGGGTACTACTCACGGGGCCTTTTATGCCGGAGTCCGTGCGCCAGACCCTAGGGGCGATCGCCCAACAAAATCCCCACCTGATTATTTTGCCCTACTGTCCCGAACCGACGATTCTCATGGCTGCCGCCGAACGGGTGATCGCCATGGGCGGCTACAATACCACCTGTGAAATTCTTTCTTTTCAGAAACCTGCTTTGATTATTCCCCGGGTCAAACCCCGTCAGGAACAATGGCTCCGGGCGACCCGTTTAAAACAATTGGGTCTGGTAGATGTGCTCCACCCCCACCAGGTTAATCCCCAAAACCTAGCGGCTTGGCTCCATCGTGATCCGCAACTCCTCAAGGGCAACCTCGATCTAAATCTCCAGGCCACCAAACAGTTGCCCCTCCTTTTGGGGCAAATGCTCAAAACGTCTACTTGTTTTACTGCCCAAGCTTCCTAGTCCATCATTTTATTTCCATTATTTTTCAAGGTGCCATGGCCATCGCCTATGTCGTTAAACGTTATCCCCGCTATTCAGAAACCTTTATCGTTAATGAAATTCTCGCTCACGAAGCAGCGGGTTTAGACGTGCGGATCTTTGCCCTGCGGCCCCCGGTGGATAGCCATTTCCAAGATAAAATTGCCCGGGTCAAGGCCCCCGTCACCTACATTCAAAAACCCAGCCAAGGGCGATCGCACCCCGATTTACTGGGACAAAATCCCACCGCCGCCAGTTATCTCTGGGCCGAAATTCAAGCCACTGCCGCCCTTATTCCCGACCTCTGGGGAAAACTCGCCTACGCCACCGGGGAACGCTCTAGCGTTCTGTATCAGGCCCTCTGGCTCGCCCAAGCTGTCCGTCACGAGGGGATCACCCATCTCCACGCCCACTTTGCCAGTGTCGCCACCAGTGTCGCCCGGTTAGCAGCTCATTTTGCGGGGATTCCCTACAGCTTTACAGCCCATGCCAAGGATATTTTCCACGAAAGCGTTGACCCAGCCGATTTCGCCCGCAAACTCCAGGACGCCGCCGCCGTAGTGACTGTCAGCGACTATAACCGTGCCTATTTACAGCAACAGTATGGGGAAACAGCTACTAAGGTAAAACGCATTTACAACGGCATGGATTTAACGGAACTTTCCTACCAACCCCATTCAGAGAATCCGGAGCCGCCGTTAATTGTGTCGGTGTCGCGGCTCGTGGAAAAAAAAGGTTTGACCTATCTCATTGCCGCCTGTGATCTGCTGCGCCGTTGGGACTGTGCGTTCCGCTGTCAGATTGTCGGTACTGGCCCCCTCGAAACGACTTTGCGATCGCAAATTGCCCAGCACCAGCTAGAGCCTTGGGTGGAAATTACCGGCCCCAAACCCCAGGGGGAAGTGTTTCAGCTCCTTAAACAGGCGACGGTTTTTGCGGCCCCCTATGTCGTCGGTAAGGATGGCAATCGGGATGGTTTGCCCACGGTGTTGCTAGAGGCGATCGCCTTGGGGACTTCCTGCGTCGGGACGGATGTGACGGGAATTCCTGAGATTATTGCTCACCAGAAAACGGGGTTGCTGGTGGCCCAAAATGATCCAGAACAACTCGCCAAAGCCCTCCAGACCCTTTTGCACCAGACAGAACTACGTAGCCGCTTCGCCCAGGCAGCCCGCCAACGGTTAGAACAAGCCTTCGACCTCCAGCGCAATGCCGCCCAACTGCGCCAACTGTTCCATTTGGGGGAGGCACCACAATGAAAATTGCCTATGTCTGCGCCGACCCAGGGATTCCAGTCTTTGGCTGCAAAGGTGCCTCGATCCATGTCCAGGAGATGATCCGCGCGTTCCGGCACCAGGGGGCAATGGTCACCCTATTTGCGGCGCGCCTTGGAGGTGAACCGCCCGCCGATTTGACCGATTTACCCGTCCACTGCTTGCCCAAAGTTCCCAAGGGTGATTTGGCAATGCGGGAGCAGGGCTTATTTCAGCAGAACCAGACATTGCAAGATTTATTAACCCAGGCGGCTCCCTATGATCTCGTCTATGAACGCTATTCCCTCTGGAGCCATGGGGGGATGACTTTTGCCCGGCTTCATAAGATTTCCGGCATTTTGGAGGTAAATGCGCCCCTGATTGAGGAACAGGCAACCCACCGAGATTTACTAGACCGGAATTTAGCTTTGCAGGTGGCAGAAACTGTTTTTAGAGGGGCAACGGCTTTAATCGCAGTATCCGAAGGGGTGAAAGCTTATTTGCAACAATGGGTGCCGGGCGATCGCCTTTTTGTGCTGCCCAATGGAGTGAATCCAGACCGATTTTCAGGGGTTTCCAAACCGTCCGCAGCAATGCCGTTTACTGTGGGTTTTGTCGGTTCCCTCAAGCCTTGGCATGGCCTGGATTGTCTGATTGAAGCCTTTGCCCAACTGCGCCAAGCCGTCCCAGAAGCCCGCTTGTTGATCGTTGGTGATGGCCCCCAACGCCAGGCGCTCGAAGCGGCGATCGCCCAGCATCAGTTAACGGCCCAGGTGCAATGGACGGGCGCAGTTCCCCCGGAGGAAGTCCCCCATTGGTTGGGACAGATGAGCGTGGCGGTGGCCCCCTATCCCGCCAGTGAGGATTTTTATTTTTCCCCCCTCAAGGTGGTGGAATACATGGCGGCAGGACTGCCTGTGGTGGCGAGTCGCATCGGTCAACTGCCGGACATTATTGACGATGGAGTGACGGGGATTTTGTGTCCACCGGGAGAGCCAACCGCCCTCACCCAGGCCCTCGAACATCTCTGGCGATCGCCCCAGCAACGGAAACAGTTAGGCACCGCCGCCCGAACCGCCGTCCTCGCACGCCACACTTGGGATCACATTGCCACCCAAATTTTGGCGATCGCCCAAGCCTAGTTTTTCAACGTTGAGGTTAAAAGTTAGAGATCAATGCACCGCGTTTCCCCCATGACCCAAGCTGTCCCTGGCCTCTGGGCTGTGATCACCACCTTTTGGCCCCAAATTCGTGCCCAGTGGCGACTCTTGCTGGTGGCGATGGTGACTTTGCTGGCGGATGTGGGGTTGCGACTATTGGAACCTTGGCCCCTCAAGTTGCTCATTGATGGAGTGCTGATTCCGGCTCAAACCCAGCCGGCTCTTTCTTTTTTCGGTTTTACAAATCTCGATCCGGTTTGGCTTTTGGTTTTAATTGCCGCTGGGGTGATTATCATTGCCGTCAGTCGGGCGATCGCCACCTATTGGAATACCGTCAGTTTGGCGATCGTCGGTAGTCGCGTTATGGCTCAGGTGCGAGATCAACTCTATGGCCATCTGCAACGACTTTCCCTGCGTTACCACTACCAAGCCCGCAGCGGTGATCTGATTATCCGCGTCAGTAGCGATGCGAACCGTCTCCAGGAAATTTTGCTCACGGCGGCGTTACCCCTGGTGGTTAGCCTGTTAACCCTAGGAGGAATGCTTGGGGTGATGGCCTGGCTTGACCTGAAACTCACCCTCTTGTCCCTTGTTACTTTCCCCCTGTTTTGGTTTGCTGCCAGCCGTTTAAGTACCAAAATTCGCCGCGCTTCCCTCACCCAACGCCACCGAGAAGGAGCCGTCGCTGCTACCGCCGCCGAATCCCTCGCCGCGATTAAATTGGTGCAGGCCCTTTCCCTAGAGCAGGCTTTTGCGGATCTCTTTAGTCGTCAAAATCAACAAAGCCTCCAGGAGAGCATTGAAACCAAACGATTAGCGGCAAACTTGGAACGGGTGGTGGATGTGTTAATTGCCCTGGGGACAGCTTTGGTGATGGGGTATGGGGCGCATCTGGTGATTGAAGATGCCCTCACTCCGGGAACGGTCTTGGTGTTTTTAACCTATCTGCGCAATGCCTACAAACCCGTGCAGAATTTTGCGAAATATACCGGGCGTCTGGCGAAGGCGGCGGCTTCAGGGGAACGGATTTTAAATATTTTGGCGGAAACCCCCGATATCCAGGACAAACCAGGGGCGATCGCCATGCCGCCTCTTCAGGGATTGATTCAATTTGAAGATGTTTCCTTTGCCTATCACCCCGACCAAAAAATTCTCAAGGGGCTAAATTTAACGGTGCAACCCGGCGAAAAAATTGCCCTCGTTGGTGCCTCCGGCAGTGGAAAATCGACGATGCTCAGCTTGCTATTGCGGCTCTATGACCCGACGGCGGGGAAAATTCTCATCGATGGTCAGGATCTACGGGATTATCAACTGACGAGCCTACGCGGTCAAATGGCGGTGGTGTTGCAAGAAAGCCTACTGTTTGCCGCAACGATCCGGGAAAACATCGCCTATGGCATCGAGGACGCAACCATGGCCAAGATCGAAGCGGCGGCTCGTTTAGCTAATGCCCATGACTTTATCTTGCAACTGCCCCAGGGCTACGACACAGTGGTGGGGGAACGGGGCACAACCCTCTCCGGTGGGCAACGGCAACGTTTGGCGATCGCCAGGGCCGCCATGCGACAAACCCCCATTTTGATCCTGGATGAACCCACCAGTGGCTTGGATAAAGTCAATGAACAGTTAGTTTTTGACGCCCTGGAACGGTTAGCGGAAAATCGCACCACGTTTCTCGTCACCCATAATCTCCAGTTGGCGATCGCCGCCGACCAAATCCTCTATCTCGACCAGGGACAAATCCGGGAACAGGGCACCCACGCGGAATTATTAGCTCGTCAGGGAGCCTATGCCGACCTTTTTCAACGGCAGACCCTCGCAACCGTCACCGAATCTCTACGGCGTTAACCATGGCTGACATTTCCTCTGATTCCAAAATGCCCTGGCTAGCGTTTGCCCTCGATTGCTCGTTAGCCCAGCAGCATTTCACTAAAATTTTTCCTTCCTTGCAGCGGGTGACAGAGGCCCAGCTCCTGCGCCATAGGGTTGGACGACGGGCCTTGATTGCCTATCACCTAGACACCGACACGGGGACACAGATTATCCTTGGTAAAATTCGCGCCAAAGGCACAGATCATCAAAGTTACGGCTACCAACAGGCGTTGTGGAAAAACGGCTTCCATGGGGATAGTGAAGATGGCTTATCCGTGCCGGAACCCCTTGGTATTATTGAACCCTGGCGAATGTGGCTGCAACGTTGGGTGCCTGGTCAACCCGCAACCAATTTATTGCTGACCCAGCCAGGTTTGCCGGAAAAAATTGCTGCCCTCGCCCACAAAATTCACATCCATTCCGTACCGACTAACAAAACTCACACTATCGCTGACGAATTACAGATCCTGGGCGATCGCCTCCGGGATTTTGCCCAGCAGCAACCCCAATGGCAGGGAAAAATGCAGCACTTTATCGCCCAGAGTGCACGGCTCGGAGAGGTTTTAGAGCAGTATTCCCGTCCCTCCACAACGATTCACCGGGATTTTTACCCCGATCAGATTTTGGTGGAAGGCGATCGCCTTTGGTTGGTGGATCTCGACCTCTACTGCCAGGGAGATCCCGCCGTTGACCTGGGGAACTTTATCGCCCACATGACCGAGCAGAGCCTCCGCACCTGGGGTGATCCCGATAAGATGGCTAGCCAGGAACAGGCTTTTAAAGCGGCTTTTTTAGCAAAACAGGGCCAAATTAACTGTGACCTCAGCAAAACCATCGATATCTACACCAGTCTCACTCTACTACGGCACATTGCCATTAGTTGGCGTGTCCCAGAGCGCCGTTCCAATATCCCGGCCTTAATCGAACTCTGTGGCGATCGCCTTGCCCAACAACTGCAACAGGTTAAATGAGAAACTTCTCACGGAATTTTCAATGTTGTTTCATCGCCCCAGGTCATCCTGGTAGTGAGATCAAGCCGCCCGACAATCCCTATCCTTTAAAAATCGGCTATTTTCCCATGGGTCAGTATCAGCATTACTTACAATCTCAGTTTTGCCGTCTTGGACTGGGCCTTACACTTTTCATGGGTGCTTTCAGCTATTTCCCCGTCCTCGCCCAAGCGACCCAATGCAAAGGCAGTTTAGGGGCGATCGCCATTGGGGATCTCGAAGTCCCTTCCGGGGCCACCTGCATTCTCCGGCAAACCACCGTACGGGGTGATATCATCGTCCAACCCAGAGGGACTCTCATTGCTAATGGTGCGGTGATTCAAGGTAATATTTGGGCAAAACAAGCCCTTAGTCTCAATCTCAATGCCGCGACCCAAGTGGCCGGTATTATTGAACGCCCCTTGCCCCAGCGCTCCCTACTCCAGCGTTAATGGTCGTCTTTTCTCCCAAACAATGGCTTAAATTACTGCGGATCCATTTGCTCTCGGTGCGTGGTCGGGTTTTTTTCTGGTATTTGCTGTTGTTATCGGGGTTCCTCGCCATTTCCTTTCCCCTAATGTTGCATTTAGTATTCAGCAACATCAACCAGCGGGTTAGAAATGATCTTAAAGAAGATGTGTATTTGTTTGAGGGGTTACTCAACAACGATCCCCAAGTAAAACAACGGCTTGCCCTCGGAGATACCGAGGTTTTGCCCCTTTCGACCCCGGCGGATTTGGTTTCTTTGTTTAATCTGTACCTCGCCCGTCGGGTGCCAGAGGATGACACTTTTATTATTGGGGTCATTGCCGAGGAATTCTATCGCTCCAGCCCCGAAGCCCTGCCGCCGACTCTCCAGGCGAATACGCCCCTACTGCAACGTTTGACCCAGGTAAACCGCTGGCAAGAGGGAGTTGATCCGCGTCCCAATTCGGAAACGGGAGATATTTTGTATGTGGCGCTGCCGATTGAAAATGCAGCGGGAGAAATTATTGGGCGTTTTATTGCGGTGCACGCGGTGGCGGGGGAACACAACGAAACCTTGGCTTCTTTAAAAATTGTGTTCGCGACATTGATCGGGGTCTTTTGTCTGTCCATCGCGGTGAGTGCGGTGATTGCGGGGCGAGTTTTGGCTCCCTTAACGTTGATTTTAAAAACGGCGACCAGCATTAATGAATCCAACCTGACGCGGCGAATTCCGATCACCACCCAGGGGGAATTGGCGAATTTAGCCCAGGCCTTTAACTCGATGTTGGATCGCCTGGAAACGGCCTTTGAAAATCAGCGGCAGTTTCTTAATGATGTGGGCCACGAACTGCGCACGCCGATCACGATTATTCGGGGGCATCTGGAACTGATGGCGATCGCCCAGCTTCCCCTCGAAGAACAAAAAACGGTGGAATTGGTTTTAGATGAGCTGGATCGCATGGGCCGACTGGTGCAGGAGTTGATCCTGTTGGCGAAGTTGGAGCGACCCAATTTTTTGCACTACGAACCGATTGATTTAGAGTCGTTTTTAGAAGAGCTTTATACGAAAATTACGGCTTTAACGTCTAGTCCTCGCCAATGGCAACGCCAGGGGATAGTGACGGGGATTCTCTGGGGCGATCGCCAACGCCTGACCCAAGCGCTGATTAACCTGGCCCAAAATGCTGTTCAACACACCCAACCCGATGACCAAATCTATTTGGGGGTCACTCGCACCGGTAAAAATTTACAATTTTGGTTACAAGATAGTGGGCGGGGAATTGCACCCGCTGACCAAACACGGATTTTTGAACGGTTTGCCCGGGGCCGCCAAGTACGGGGCACAGAAGGCTCAGGTCTGGGTTTAGCCATTGTCAAACAGGTGGCGATCGCCCATGGAGGCAGCATTACCGTCAACAGCGAGTTAAACAAAGGCAGTACATTTACCTTGACGATTCCCTATGACCCAGATTCTGATTATCGAAGACGAACCTAGAATCGCTTCTTTCCTCGAAAAGGGTTTTAAGAGCGAAGGCTTTACGGTGACTATTGCCAGCACGGCCAAAGAAGCCTTGGATTGGGCCTTGCAATATCCCTTTGCTCTTTTAATTTTAGATCTGGGGTTGCCCGATGCCGATGGCCTCGAAGTGCTCCATGATCTCCGTGGTCAGGGGGTCACAGCCCCAATTATTATTCTCACAGCCCGCGATGACCTCGACGATAAGGTGATGGGTCTAAATCTCGGTGCCGATGACTACTTGGGTAAACCTTTTAGTTTTAAAGAGCTCCTGGCCCGTGTCCAAGCGCGGCTACGCACCTTTACCCCAACGGTAATCCCGGAGCCGATGTGCCTAAAAACCCAGACATTGGAGCTAGATCTCAAGGCGCGTCGGGTCAAACAAGGGGATGTTTGGTTAGAGTTGCCTGCCCGTGAATTTATCCTGTTAGAAACGTTGTTGCGCCACCCTGACCAAGTTTTGAGCCGTCAGCAGCTCCTGGATCAGGTGTGGGGCTATGATTACGATCCAGGCTCGAATATTGTCGATGTGTACATTGGCTATCTCCGTAAAAAGTTGGGGAGTGATCTCATCGAGACGGTGCGGGGCATTGGTTATCGCCTCAGAGCCTAAACGCCAGGGCGATCGCCTGGTACAGTTGAAAAATTCAAAAAATTCCGTCGTGGGCAATTTATGATCAGCCGTTTTAATCTGCCAGCAATTTTAGAAGGATATTCCCAGGGCTATTTTTTGATGGCGGATGAGCAACAGCATTTGGGTTGGTATTCGAGTCGGCAACGGACTTTGATTCCCCTCGATGAACGGTTTCGTTATCCCAAGTCCCTGAGGCGATCGCTCAATCAACAAATTTTTACCCCCAAAATTAACCAGGCCTTTGATGCGGTGTGTGCTGGCTGTGCCAACCGGGATGTGACCTGGATTTCACCGGAATTAATGGCTGTTTATCGTGCTTTGCACCGGGCGGGGTGGGCCCACAGTTTTGAAACCTGGCAGGGAGATCAATTGGCTGGGGGCATTTTAGGCATTGCCATTGGTGGGGCTTTTATCGGAGAATCGATGTTTTTTCAGATTCCTAATGGTTCCAAGGTGGCGATGGTGCTATTAGTAGAACATCTGCGGCGGCAAGGGTTTCTGCTGTTCGATGCCCAGTTGCAAAATCCGCACCTAGAGCGATTTGGTTCCTATGTCATTGATAACCAGGATTATCGGCGTTTGCTAGCCCAGGCAGTGCGTTTGCGGTGTCAGTTTGCGCCGGATTAAAGAAAGGGAAATATCTTTTTTATAATTAAGGTGAGATTTTTTCGGCAATAGAACGATGGCTTCCCTTGATGACTTGCTACGGGATTTAGAAAATCAACATCGCTCGGCAACCCCGCAGCCACCGGACAACGGCCTGGATCAAACGCTAGCGGCGCTCCAGCAGGAATACCAAGCTCACCCGCAGCCTACTGTAGAAAAGCCATCCCAGGGCGATCGCCTTTCGTCCATGCTGCAGGCCCTCGAACAGGAAACGACCGCCAACAAACTCAAAGACTGTGAAAAAAATCACCGCCTCTACCAAGACATTAACCAACTGATCGCCGCACAGCAAAAGCAAGCCCAGCAGCCCCTCCCAGAGACGGATCTCAAGGCGATCGCCGCCGCCGAAAAACAAAAGCAGGCCGAGGCTAAATATTGGCGCACCAAAGCCGAAACCTGGCTTAAGCAACTAGATCCCCTCTCCAACGAAGGACTCTGGTTTATGGACTTTGCCGAGGGCTATGACTCCCCCCTTGCCGCCGCGATCGAGTATCTGCAGGCATTAGAATGAGGGGACACATTATTTTTGGCAACCCTGGCAGTAACTATGGATTGGTGGCGCAAACTTCGAAATAATACCCTGGCGCATTTGGGCGCCATTATCCTGATCACCTTTTATGTCCTTGTCATTGGCGCTGATTTTTTTGCCCCCTATGACCCCTATGTGTCCCAGGCAGACGGCTCTTTGATGCCCCCCACCGCGCTCCACTGGCGCAATGGCCTCCCCTATGTTTATCCCACCAGCCAGGGGCCGACGGATCTCGATACGGGCGATCGCCAACTGATTGTTGATACTGATAATCCCCAACCGCTGCGCCTCTTTGTCAAAGGCGATCCTTACCAACTGTTCCAGATCAAATTGCCCGTGCCCCCGACCTTCGAGGAAAAAATTGTCTTTCCGGGCATCCGGGGCGATCGCCATTTATTTGGGGTGGTCGGCGAGGCCCGCTTTAATCTTCTTGGCACTGATGAACAGGGGCGTGATCAATTTAGCCGTTTACTCCATGGGGGCCGCATTAGCCTGTTCATTGGCCTAGTGGGGATTGTCATTTCCTTTCCCTTGGGGATGCTCATTGGTGGTATTTCCGGCTACTTTGGTGGCTGGATTGATGCGGTCTTGATGCGCTTTGTGGAAGTGTTGATGACCATTCCGGGGATTTATCTGCTGGTGTCCCTGGCGGCGATTTTGCCGGCTAGTTTAACCAGTGCCCAACGATTCCTCTTGATCGTGCTGATTACCTCTTTCATTAGCTGGTCTGGTCTCGCCCGGGTGATCCGCGGTCAAGTGCTCTCGATTAAAAACCAAGAATTTGTCCAGGCCGCCCAAGCAACAGGGGGGCGATCGCTCTACATCATCACCAAACATATCCTGCCCCAGACGGCGAGCTATGCAATTATCTCTGCAACCTTGGCTGTACCAGGATTTATCATTGCCGAATCGGTACTGAGCTTAATTGGCCTCGGTATTCAACAGCCCGACCCCAGTTGGGGCAATCTGCTTTCTCTAAGTACCAATGCTTCTATTCTGGTCTTGCAACCCTGGCTGGTGTGGTCGCCGGCCATTTTGATTATCGTTACGGTGCTGGCCTTTAACCTGCTCGGTGATGGCCTACGGGATGCCCTCGATCCAAAGAGTCTCCAGAATCGCCAAGATTGAATCCTGTTGCGACCAGTAGCTAGGGTTCGTTAATTCGAAAAAAACTAAAGACTTTTGTAAATCCTGGGGTGATTGTTTGTAGAGATATAACCCTGGGCTATTTTTTGTGTTGGGCACAGAAAAAAGACCGGCGACTTTCCGTGTTTCGTCTCGGTCTTTTTTCTGGTTCGCTCCTCACACACCTGTAAGTTTAGACCATCTTTTCTCAAACTGCCATGTTTTTTTCAAGTTTTGTGTCGAAAAATCTAAATATGACAATCAAAAAAAGCGTGAAAGCTTTTGCCTCACTGCCTTTAAGAATTTTGAATTAATTTTCTAATTGTGGGAGATAGCTGGCTAAAAATTGAGCGAGATAGGTAAACCACTGCCAATAATGACGGCCTTGGGTGGGATTTTCACGGAGAAAATAAAATAGGGGGCAATGGCGTTGTACTTCCCAGAGATTTTGTTCGAGGGTGGCAAATAGGTGGGGTTTCGGTCGGTTTTCGAAACTCCCTAAGGCGCAACGGGCGATCGCCTCTAGGAGGGCTTGCTCCCAGGTCGGTAAAATGGCGTTTTCAAAATTCCATTGGGGCGTATCAGTGGCGTAGTCAGCGGCGAGGCGACTGAGGTCTTGGAATCGCTGCTGCAGGTAATGACAAGAAAATAAAAGATCTGGGGACAGCTTGGGAACAGTCGGGTTTTCTGGCCGTAACAATAGTTGATCTAGCCAGCGGCCAATCTCCGTTGGCACCAAGAAAAATTCTAACCAACCCTGGGGAGTGGCGATCGCCTCGTAGGTAAATGCCGCCGTTGTATTCTGGTGCTTTGGATCATGTTGCGGCGTTGGGGCAGTGAGCCGTTTGAGATAGGCTTGGGCAATGGCCTGGGGAGACTGGTGGGTATGGGCAGCCAATTTTAAGGCGATCGCCGAACGAAAACCGATGCCTTGCCGCTGAAAACAAAGCTGGAGCGGAATTTCACTGGCCTTGGGAAAATCTCCCGCCTGGGCGAGGCACCGACGCAGATCATCGGTTAAATTGCCAGCCTGGGTCATGACTGGAATAGACAACATTGCAACTTGCTTGGGCTAGGGGGATCTTCTAGGATGATAGAGCTTTCCGCAGCTTTTGCTGGTATTAATCACCGCTGCAACCGACCCACGAGCAACTCATCCATATTCACTGTTTTTTGTGTATCTTTGTGTATCTATAAGTAATGTCTCACTTCTTTGCCCTTGATGAAATTGAGCCCCAATTGCCTCTAATCACAGAGTTTCTGCAAGAATGGGCGATCGCCCACTGCCGGAGTCGGACTTTTTTCCAGGAAGAAACCATTCCCACCCGACCTGGTTTGCTGTACTTTGTCACGAAAGGATTTGTGCGCCTTGAAAGTCGTCTGCGGCATTTCCAGCCGTCCCTTTCCCTCGATGGACAGCCGGTGATTCTGGCGTTTATTGGGGCCGATCAACCCATTGATATCTACCGCAGTCCGATGATCTCGTTCCAGGCGATCGCCCAGGTAGATAAAACAGAAGTCTTTTGGCTCTATTGGGAAGATCTCGATCAATGGCCCACCCTAAAAAACAACGTCTTCCAAGCACTCCGACACCAGCAGCAACACCAGCGCTTGGAACAAACCCTCCTGTGCCAACGTAAAACCATTGACCGGCTGTGGCTGTACCTAGAAATGTTGGGGCGCACCTATGGCAAACCTTCCCCTGAGGGCGCAATGATTCCGTTTCCCCTCACCAGCAAGCACTTGTCTGAGGTGCTGGGGGCGACCCAGGTGACGGTCAATCGTCTCCTCAAGCAACTCATGCAAGCGGACAAAATTCAACTCACCCAGGCGGATCGATTTCAGGTTCGCCTCGGCCACTGAAGACAAAAGTTTAAAGATTAAAGGGCGAGGATTTTACGCACCTGTTCCATGGTTTCGTTGTAGAGAACATCTTTGCCCCAGCGCTGGAGCTGTTGCCCCAGAAGATGTTCTGTGGCTTGATCGGCCAAGGGAGTGACCTGTTCAATGCGGCAGGCTTGGGCACCTCCCCCCGATTCCATGTGCATACAGCCAGAGGTTTCTGAACAAATTACGGTACAACAATCGGCATCGAGGTTACTGGAAGTGAGTTTAAGGCTCACCAGATCGCCGACTATATCCCCCACGTCGGCCATGGGTAGGCCCACCACCTCAGCCGTAATTGCTTTTTGGTGGCGATCGCCAAAGCGAATGCGGTGAATTTCATAATCCCCTGATTCCCGTTCGATATCCGTCGGATTCCAGCCGAGGCGACTGGCGAGCCAGCCCAAAAACAAAATCGCTTGGGTGGCGTTGCCCTTTTCGTAGTTGAGGGTCACATGGTCTACATCCCAGATCGCTGACCGACGTTCTGGGGGGTCAAAGGCCGCGGCGGTTAACTCTTGCCAGGCTGCTAAACGACTCCAATTGAGATCAGCGGTATTGGTTCCCTGTTGTAACAGTTCACACACAACCTTGAGATCCGCTTCAGAATCCCGGAAGCCGCTAGAGTCGAGGATGAGGGTATCCGCTTCGGCCATCAACCGTTGAAAGAGGCCATAGTTGCTGTCTGGTACTGCTTTCCACCAGATGAATTTTGGTAAATCCCGTACCATTAAAGCTGTAATTAAGCCCCCAATGCGCTCTAGGGCCGCTGCTGTGCCACTCAGGGTAATGTACTCGCAACAAACGAGGGTACTGCCGCCCCGCTTATTAATCGGACAATAGGCGGAAACCTGGGCCGAAACCCCTTCGTCTTCGCCAGTGGTGGGACAGAGGGTGATAATTCGACAGGGATTCGACGCGGCGATCGCATCGGCCACCCCAGAACTACTCAGATCAGCCGAATAGTTTAGCGGTTTACAGCCTTGATCCTGTCTTTGACATTCCCAGATCTCCCGGAGCTTAGTGAGTAATTCCGGTGAAATCTTGCCTGTTTCCTCAAAACCATAGGCCTTTTGGGCAGCACGAATCGCTGCCACCGTCCGCGAACCGGCAATTCCATCGATTGGCCCCGAATAAAATCCCAAACTCGCCAGCAACGCTTGGGAATCGTCCGGCTCATAAACCAAAAAACTAAAGGTTGTGGCCCGGGTGGCACTCATGCCCTCATCGGAGCGGTAATTTTGCCAGAGTTGCGACAGTTCCGCTTCAATCTCCTCAATCGAGACATCCTTCGGAGCTTGCAAAGAAACAAGGGGTGCTGAAATAGTCATAATTTTTCCAGAGATTGATTTAGAGAGTTTTTTACGAAAAGAGTTAAGTAATCAAAAATAAACAAACACTGAGACCCGATATCTGTTTTCTAAAATTGGAAGTTTGCCTCTATAGTCTGCGCCAACGGCGACCATCCCGATTAATCAAAAATTCCGCTTCTGTCGGTTCCCAAGTGCCGGCCTCATACTGGGGCACATTGCTGGGATCCGCAGGCCCATCCCACGCGGCTAAAGCTGGTGTAACCACGCGCCAAGCCTCTTCTACTTCATCGGCCCGGGTAAAGAGGGTTTGGTCGCCGACCATACAGTCTAAAAGCAGTCGAGTGTAAGCATCTTGGGTGGCCATGGCAAAGGATGTTCCATAACTAAAGTCCATATCCACGCTGCGGGTTCTAATATCTGCACCGGGCATCTTGGCCTCAAAGCGTAGGGAGATCCCTTCATTCGGTTGAATCCGCAGGGCAAGGGTATTGGGGTTCGCCTGTTTTGCCGCTGATGGGAAAATCGCGAGGGGCACCTGCTTAAATTGAATCGCAATTTCTGAAACTTTCTTGGGCAAACGTTTCCCGGTGCGCAGATAGAAAGGCACACCCTGCCAACGCCAGTTATCCACCATAAATTTCATCGCGACGTAGGTGGGAGTCGTTGATTCGGGGTTGACGCCGGATTCTTCACGGTAGCCTGGTACAGGTTTTCCCTTCATCCAGCCTGCTTTGTATTGCCCCCGAATAGCAGATTTATCGAGGTTATGGATATCGGCGAGGTGGGTGGCCTGCAATACCTTGGTTTTTTCGCTGCGAATACTGTCGGCATTCAGGGCATTGGGGGCTTCCATCGCCGTTAAACAGAACAGTTGCATCAGGTGATTTTGTAACATATCCCGCAGGGCACCAGAGGTTTCGTAATAGCCTGCCCGGTCTTCTACACCCACCGTTTCAGCGACGGTAATTTGCACGTGGTCAACGTAATGGCGATTCCAGAGGGGTTCAAAGATGGCGTTGGCAAAGCGGAACACTAATAGGTTTTGGACGGTTTCTTTACCGAGGTAGTGGTCGATGCGGTAAACCTGCTCCTCGCGGCAAACATTTTTGACGACGTTATTTAAAACTTGGGCAGAACTGAGGTCTTTGCCGAAGGGTTTTTCGATCACGAGGCGATGCTTGAGGGGATCGTTGAGCATCCCAGCGGCTCCTAGATTTTTAATGCCGGGGGGGAAAAATTTCGGGGAGACGGCGAGGTAAAAGACACGATTGCCCCTAGTACCTCGTTTTTGATCGAGTTCGTCTAAAAGGGTTTTGAGTTTCTGATAACTGTCGGGGTCGTCCATATTGCCGGAACAGTAATAGAGCCCTTCGGCAAAGTTGTTCCAGAGGTCTTCACTGCCGATGCCGTCGGAAAATTCTTCAATCCCTTGGCGCATTTGCTCGCGGAAGTAGTCGTGGCTCCAGTCCCGCCGGGCGACACCGACAATGGTAATTTCTGGCGGTAATAAATTGTCTTTCTTGAGGGCGTAGAGGGAGGGAACGAGTTTACGCTGGGTGAGATCACCGGATGCGCCAAAAATGACGATGATCAGGGGATCTGGGGTGCGTTCTTGGCGGAGTCCGACTCTGAGGGGATTTTCTTGTAAGGCAACCATAGGGCTGGGTTTGAAGGAGCAATGGGTAGAGAAATAGAGTAATCAGAAGGGGATTTTGACATCCCCCTAAAATCCCCTTTCGCAGGGGGACAGGTTTCGGCAACAGGGGCTAGACAGTGGCCAGTTGTTTAACTTTGGTTTCGAGGGAGTCCATGAGGGATTCAAAGGGTTTGATGAATTTTTCGATCCCTTCTTCGAGGAGTTCGGCCATGACGGCGTCAAGATCGATCGCCACGTCTTCGTCACCAAGGGCGGCAATGATTTGTTTGGCTTGGGCGACATTGGCGGTGATGCGGTTGGCAGGATCGCAGTGGTCAGCACAGGCTTCGATGGTATCGGGAGGCAGGGTGTTGACAGTATCGGCTCCGACGAGTTCATCGACATACATCACGTCGCTGTAGTCGGGATTTTTTGTACCAGTGCTGGCCCAGAGGAGCCGTTGGGGTTTAGCGCCTTTGGCGGCGAGGGCTTGCCAACGGTCGCTGCTAAAGATTTCGAGGTAATGTTGGTAGGCAATTTTTGCGTTGGCGATCGCCACTTTTCCTTTGAGGCCGATCAGCTTGCTGGCCACATCTTCACTGACCCCGGATTTAATTTTGGCATCGAGTTGATCGTCGATATTGACGTCAATGCGGCTGAGGAAGAAGCTCGCCACGGAGGCAATTTTGCTGATATCCTCGCCAGCGGCGGCGCGTTTTTCTAATCCTTCGATGTAGGCCCATGCAGTGTCGATATAGGCCTGTACGGAGAAGAGCAGGGTGACGTTTACGTTAATGCCCTCGGCGATCGCCTGGGTGACGGCGGGCAACCCTTCGGGGGTACCGGGAATTTTGATCATCACGTTGGGGCGACCAATTTCCTTGAAATAGCGCCGGGCTTCTTTGATCGTGCTTTCGGTGTCTTTGGCAATATTGGGGGGCACTTCAATGCTTACATAGCCATCGAGGGCATCGGTCTTTTCGTAGACCCCAGCAAAAATATCGCAGGCATTGCCAATATCCTCAAACACGATGGACTCGTAAATTTCGAGGGTCGATTTTCCGGCCGCAATGCCCTGTTTGATCGCTTCGTCGTAAATTTCGTTGCCGGCGATCGCCTTTTCAAAAATCGCTGGGTTAGAGGTAATCCCATGGATCCCCCGACTGTCGATCAATTGTGCCAATTCCCCAGAGGTGATTAAATCCCGACTGAGGTTATCCATCCAGATACTTTGACCGTAGTCTTCAATATCAATAATCGGGTTTGCGGTAGCCATAGGTCATTACTCCTTTTGTGTGCGGCGATCGCCCCCAAGCTGTGAGTATTAATGTTTCGATACAGTGAATGGGGGCACTACTCTCAACTTACAAGATCTTTCTAAAAGTGGCCGGGGATTGTTGAGGAAGTTTTCACTTTTTGAAAAAATCTTGACCTGATTTGTGAGGATTACCTCACCTCAAGGGCCGGGGTCTGGATTGCTGGGACGAAAGAATTATTTTAAAGGCTGTTTTTAAACAGGTTAACTTTTCCCTAAAGCGTTGCTTCGCTTGGGGTTGTGAAAACAGAAAAGCACTTTTTGGGTGACGATCTCCCCTAACCCTTGGCATTTATTAAACAAATATAAAATTACGTCTTAAGTGAAAATTTTTCTTTAGGAAAAAGCATTAAAACTTAAGATTTCACCGCCTTGATTTTCGCTAGCTAAAAAATGCCTATTGAAAGGGTTGAATTTCGATGGCCTCTCCATCTTTAAGATAAGGTGCGCCCTTGACCACCAGGCGATCGCCCGGTTGCAACCCCCCTAAAACTTCAATCTGATCGTCGTCTAAAAGTTCCCCAAGCTCGACGGTGACGGCGGTGACAGTGTTGTCATCATTCACCCGGAAAACCGTTGCCTGATCGCCATCCTGGGGAATCACGGCCTCTGTGGGAATACCTATACCCTGGGCCTGGGCCAGAATAATATTCCCCCGTAAAAACATTCCCGGTTTGAGGTATGTCCCTTGGGGCAAACTAATTTTTAGGGTAGCCTGGCGGGATTGTCGGTCAACGGTGGGGACAATCTCTTGGATCTGTCCTGTGAGTTGAAGGTTGGGATCGCGATCGCTGGTAATTGCGACGGTTTGGCCGATTTCAACCTGATTAAGCTGGGTTTCGGGAATGTTTGCTTCTAGTTCCAATTGCCCCGCTTCTAAAAGATTAAATAGCGGTTCATTGGCGGCACTGAGATCGCCGAGTTGAGCAAATTTTTCCAGGATTTTACCGGATCGCGGTGCCCGGACTTGGGTCTCTCGCAAACGGGTGGTTACTAAGCTGACCTGGGCCTGGGCCTGTTGCAGTTGGGCTTCGGCTTGGGCCAGGGTTTCGAGGCGGGGGCCGCGGCGCAATTCCTGGAGGCGCTGTTCGGCTTCCCGTAATGTGGCTTGACTTTGACTGACGCTGGCGGCTGCACCATCGCGACGGGTACGGGTTTCATCGAGGGTATCGGCGGCGATCGCCCCGGCTTCAAATAATTCTTGGTTCCGTTGCAGGCGTTGTTCGCTTAGCGTGAGATCCGCTTGGCTCCGACCGAGGGCAGCCCTGGCTTGGTTCACCTGCTCCTGGGCACGGGCAATTTCCTCAGAACGTGCCCCGGCTCTGAGTTCAGCGAGGCGGGCCTGGGCTTGGGCCACCTGGGCTTGGGCTTGGCGCAGTTCTGCCTGGAGGGTGGCATTGTCCAGTTGAGCGAGGAGTTGACCGGCTTGGACATTGTCCCCTTCGTCCACCAAGAGGTTGGTGATCTGGAGACCAGACCGGGCTGCGGTAATCGCCACAATCTCAGCGGGGGTAACGGTGCCCACAATGGCCATGGTTTTGGCGATCGCCTGGGGTTCGAGGGTGATGGTTGTGACGGCGCGCCCAGGGGCTTGATTGGGATTCGTCGTTGGGGCGGATGACGTTTCTTCCGGCTGAGAACTAGAAAATTGGCCCCCCACATAGGTGGCGATCGCCCCGATCAAGATCCCGACCACTAAACCAAGCCAGGGTAGCCGCTTCGGTTGACGGGCGATCGCTGGATTATCAGTCGGATCTGGTTTCGGGGCGAGTTGGGTCACGGTGGAATGTTTGTAATATTGCTTAATAATTATCTTAAAAAATTTTGGGCTGATTTGGTGGCTTTCCCTAGAAGTCCCTGGCAACTAGGCTGATCACCCACCCTGAAAGTGACGACCGCCGCCCCCGTCCGCCGAAAAGGAATGTCAAAATATAAATATTGTCTTAAATTTTCTCCATGACCCTTGAGTTGATTTCCCTAGAAACCCTGCAAACCCTCGTCACAGAATACGGCTATTGGTCAGTTTTTATTGGCATCGGCCTCGAAAATATGGGCATCCCTCTCCCCGGAGAAGCGTTGACCTTGCTGGGGGGCTTTTTTGCTGGGAGTGGCGAGTTGCAATACCGTTGGGTTTTGGGCGGGGCGATCGCCGGATCATTTATCGGCAATAATATCGGCTATCTGGTGGGGAAATGGGGTGGGCTGCCGCTGCTCCAGAAAGTGGCCCATGTCTTCAAAATTAGTGACGAAAAGCTCGCCGAAACCAAACAAAAGTTTTTAGAAAATGCCCCTAAAGCCGTTTTTGTCGGTCGATTTATCACCTTTTTTCGGATTTTTGCCGCCCCCTTCGCGGGTATTGTCGGGATGGCGTGGCCGGTCTTTCTGCTGTGCAATCTAGCCGGGGCGATCGCCTGGGGAACAGTGACAGTGACACTCCCCTATTTCCTCGGACGCATTATGCCCCTGGCGGATGTGTTGCGGTTCATGGCGAAATTTGGCCTCATTGTCTTTGCCCTTGTGGCGGCCTGGATTATTATCCCCCTGTGGTTGGAATATCGTCCCCACAACCAACCAGAAAAATAAGCCGCCTTAAGATTTTTGAGTTTTCTCGTCTTCCCCACAGGGCCGCGATATAACCGGATTAACCAGCGGAGATATTGCGCACCATGTCAGGTAAAAATAGCGTTTCTCTTTTATCCATAATCGGCCTCATGCTGCTGGGTTTGCTTTCCTTGGGGATTGGGGCCATTTATTTAATCGGCTGGCTATCTGCGTGGACGCGGCCCGTCACCCTCAAGTCTCCGGTAGATTCAGCTCCCCTTGCTTCTACACCAGCGGCAGTCTCCCTCTGGATACCGACAGAGATTGAAGTAATTACAGGCGATCGCCTCAAGGCAACCATCAATAATCAAACGGTTTTAATCAAACTGGCCTGCATTGAAATGAGACCCGAAGCCCAGGCCCAAAAACGGGCGGCAGATCGCGTCCGGGCGCTAATCACTCTGGGTGAACCCAAGTTCTATGTGGAATGGCTAGGGACAACTCCAGACGGGGATCAATTAGCGGACTTTTGGGTGTCCCAATACGGATCAGAACCCCAATTAGTGCAATTTATCCTAGCTGGTGCGGGTATTGCTGTTTTTCGTCCTGAGTCCGAAACGACCTGTCCCAGTGCCGCGTTTATCCAAGCAGCTCAACGCTACGGAGAAGGACGGCTCAAGTCACCGCCGACGATTCAACTGCCAGCTTTCTAACTTAAAGCACCACCACAACTCGAACCGCTCCCCGCTGTGCAACCATAGCAATAGGGCTTCGTTGCCACCGTTTTAATGACATCCAAAGAGTTGGCCTCTAGGAGACGCTGCACCGTGATAGGTTGACCGTCGGGGGTGCGAGCAGGGAGATCTTCCATCTGGTTAAAATCACAATCAAAAATATTGCCTTGGTAATCCACAGAAAGCTGATTCCGACACATAAGATTCGGCACCGTTTTCCCGTTGTGATGTGCTGCTAAAAAGCTGAGATAGGGTTCATAAAGCTCGTGGGCCTGGAGATAATTTTTAACCCGGCCAATGGGTAAATTTGTGATCGTAAACAGGTGATTAAACTGAATTTGAAAATGACTTTCCAAATAAGCTTTGTAATCCTGTTCTAGGGCCGCCTGATTAGGGGTGAGGGAAAAGTCTTGGTTCCGGGGCACGGGCGGATTGTAAACCAAATCCAAAACCAAGGCTGGATCTCGGCCATAACCCAAGTCATTTAATTGCTGTAGGGCTGCAATGGAATCTTGATATACCCCCGTACCCCGTTGGCGATCGACATTATCTTCTAAATAACAGGGTAGGGAAGCCACCACGCGCACCTGATTTTTCGCAAAATATCTGGGTAAATCTTCGTATCCGGGCACGAAAAAAATGGTTAGGTTTGAGCGCACAATGACATCTTTTCCCGTTTCCCGTGCCGCGGCCACCAGTTGCCGGAATCCGTAATGCATTTCCGGTGCTCCCCCGGTGAGATCCACCGTCTGAATTTGGGGAAAGGTGCGAATCAATTGGATTAATTGGGCACAAATTTCTGGGCTGAGTTCTTCGGTACGCTTCGGGCCAGCCTCAACGTGGCAATGGGTGCAGGCGAGGTTGCATTTTTTGCCGAGGTTAATTTGGAGGGTGCTGATGGGAGTTTTGCTGAGGGGCTGACCCAAGGTTTTCTGAAAAGCGGGGATGGCGGTTTGGGTAGGGGTTTGAACCATGGTGATTGGGAGAACAGAACAAGGATGAGTTTTAAGCAATTTAGCAACAACTGTCGGGGCTGCAACAGGCGGAGTCTGCGGTTAGTTGGGTGAGGTTGTAATCTGCGCCTTTGGTCTCTTGGGGATCACGGCGGGCCTCTGGGGGACAGTTGAATGGGGCAGCGGCTTCTGGGGAAATTTCTTGGTAGGGGGCAACGGCGATAAATTGCCCAGCATAGGGGCCATCGGGATTGGTTAGGCGTTGAAAGGTTTGATCACTAACGGCCATTCTTTCTCCGCGAAAATAGGTGTGCCCCGCGTCGTCTTGGATCTGCTGCCAGGGGCCTTTATAAATAACGGCTTGGTGCCGTTCGCGACCAATACCTACTTTGTCTTTGTAGGCCCGGACAGTCAGGGAGCGAAATTCGATACCATCAATGGTTTGCCAGGGTTCAGCGGCGTAACTCAAGATTTCTACCCCATAAAAACCAGCATCCACAAACATTTGCAAAAATTCGGCTTCAAGGAAAGCGCCAGCAATGCAACCACTCCATAGCTCTGGATTATTGAGGATTTTTTCGGTGGGTGGCTCGTCACAGACGATATCTGAGATAACGGCGCGGCCACCTTGTTGGAGTACCCGGTGGATTTCTTGGAATAGTTGTTGTTTATCGCTGGGCTTGACGAGGTTCAGAACACAGTTGGAAATCACCAGATCAATGCTTTCGTCGGCAATCAAAGGGGACTCTGCCCGGAGGCGATCGCCTTCTGTTTCATAGCGGGCGATATCTTCTAGGGTGGTAACGGGATTCGCCTGGAGCCAAGCCTGGAGAGAGGCTAGCGGCAGTTTGAGGTCTTGGATTTTCCCTTTGACAAATTCGGTATTGTAGAAGCCAATTTTGGTGGCGATCGCCCCTTGATATTTACGGGCGAGATTTAACATCACATCATTAAAATCAACGCCAATCACCTTCCCTGTCGGCCCCACTTTTTGGGCGACCATGTAGCAATTCTTGCCAGCCCCGCACCCCAAATCCAGGACAGTATCCCCTGGGGCGGCATAGCGGGTCGGATCACCACAGCCGTAATCCTTCGTCAAAATTTCATCGGGAATCACATCCAGATAATGGACATCCTGGTATTCCGTCGGACAACACAGGCTGGGTTCATGGGTCTCGGCTCCCGCTTGGTAGCGACTGAGAACCGCATTCTCCACATCGTAGGTCGGTGTGATACTTTGTTCGGGCATTGGTGAGTTTAAACCCCAGATCAGCGCGTATGTGTTGATCATCATATCGATGATTTATGAAAATCACCTGAGTCAATGGCACAAATACGGTCAAATCAACTGAATTTCCTCACCATCGGTTAACCTTTGACCCTATGTTTGCCCTTCGGTTCTTGCCTACAATGGGAAAGAATTTTTAAGTTTAAATGTTGCCTTCACCCATGACCTCAAACGCTGCCCCCGTTGGAACTGACTTTGATCGTGCCATGATGCAACGCTGTATTACGTTAGCAAAGCAGGCAGCCGGAAAAACCGCCCCCAACCCGATGGTGGGAGCTGTGGTCGTTCAAGATCAAAAAATTATTGGTGAAGGATTTCATCCGGGGGCGGGGCAATCCCATGCAGAGGTGTTTGCTCTCCGGGAGGCAGGGGCAGCAGCCAAAGGGGCAACGCTCTATGTCAGCCTAGAACCATGTAATCACCACGGCAGAACGCCCCCCTGTAGTCAGGCTGTGGTCAAAGCGGGTGTTGCCAAAGTGGTGGTGGGCATGGTCGATCCGAATCCTTTGGTGGCAGGGGGCGGTTTAAAAACCCTTACAGATGCGGGTATTGAGGTCGTAACGGGTGTTGAAGAGGCCGCTTGTCGCGAGTTAAATGCAGGCTTCATTTGGCGGATGGTGCATCAACGTCCTTTCGGCATTTTGAAATATGCCATGACCCTCGATGGGAAAATCGCCACAACCACAGGCCACAGTGCTTGGATCACCCACCAGGAAACCCGCAACCAAGTCTATGATCTGCGCTCTCAATGTGATGCCGTGGTTGTCGGGGGAAATACGGTACGCCTGGATGATCCCTATTTAACGACCCATGGCACCGCTGACCATAATCCTTTGCGTGTTGTTGTGAGCCAAACTTTAACCTTGCCCCGCGATCGCCACTTGTGGGATGTGGCCGCTGCGCCGACGGTGGTTTTAACCCAGGCCACAGCAAACCCAGAGATGCAGGATTTCCTCCGGCAACGGGGAGTAGAAGTGGTACACCTTGATCCGGTGGCCCCTGAGGGCGTGATGGAATATCTCTACGACCGGGGGTGTTTGCAGGTGTTGTGGGAATGTGGCGGTACCCTCGCGGCGGCGGCGATCGCCTCTGGCAGTGTCCAAAAGGTGATGGCTTTTATCGCGCCGAAAATTATTGGCGGCCAAGGAGCACCGACCCCCGTGGGGAATTTGGGTTTAACACTCATGGACGAGGCGATCGCCCTCGAAAATGTCAAGCTTCAATCCATCGGCCATGATTTTCTGTTGACTGGCGATCTCCCCAATTGAAGCAATAATTTGCTGTACTAAATTTCAGACGAGACGTAACCAAGAAAACAGTTCTGTGGCGGTGAGTTGCCAAGGGGCGATCGCCGGCAAAACGGGAAGCCGATTATCTTGTTCCTTGAATTCAGCGAGTTTATCCGGATAAAAAATGGTGACTGAGTAGTCCTCTGGGGCAATGAGCCAACCGAGTTTTGTCCCTTGTTGTAAGGAAAAAAGAATTTTTTCGATCACCCTGGGAGGACTTTGTTCTGGGGAAAGGATTTCAATCACCCAATCAGGGGCAGCGGCAAACCGATTGTGGATTTCACCGTTGTCGTCCATGGGAATATTCACCCATTCGAACACCGCAATGTCAGGCACTAAAGATCTGTTGCCGAAGGTACAGCGTAATTCAGGAAAAGCATAGACTAATTGTTGGGTTTGGCCGACGCGGTTAATTTCCGCCACCAAACGACCTTGTAAGATGCTGTGCTTTCCTTGGGGCATGGGTTTTTGTTCTATTTTCCCGTTGATATATTCACTTGCTGGTTTTGTTTCAGGTAACGCCAAAAACTCAGCTAGGGAATATTGCTCGGAAACTGCGGCTATTGTTGCCATAGGACTTTTCTATTGATCATGCAACTATTGTAATCATTCTCACAGGGGCGTTATGGTCTGCTTTCGCTGTCGAGTTGTTTTTGATGCCATGTGTCGAGAAAGATAATGACAAAACTTGCAGTGGGATAATTAGAGAAAGTTTATGATTATCTACAATAGAAAAACTACATCAAAATGTCTCGGCTATGTTAGAAACTGCCTTCTTTACCCTTGCCTCTCAAGTCGTTTCAGATATTTGCTTAGAGACAGGCAAAGAAAAAGGCACTGGAGCAATTTCATGGGTAGGACAAGCAATAGATGGAAGGTTTCAGGAACTAATTTACAACTGGTCAAAACGCTATGTGGAAAATTATGCCAAGCGTCATGGCATTTTGAAAGTGCTAGGTATGTCAGAGCCCGTAGATCTCGATTCAATTTACACGAAGGTTTGTTTGCTCTCTGATCGAGATGTTTATCAGTTTGCGTCGGTGGATGGTTTAGAGGCAGCATTTCGGGAGACACGCAAGTTTAGGCAATCAAAGAATGAAGAAAAGCCAATTGGTTTAGATGTGGCGAATGAAGAGCAGTATTTGATGGTGCTCGGTGCGCCGGGGGCAGGGAAATCAACCTTGTTACGGAAAATTGGATTAGAGGCTCTGAAGGGAAAAAATGGGGATTATCAGCATCAGCGGATTCCGGTGTTTCTGGAGCTGAAACGGTTTAATCAGGCAGACATTGATATCGTATCTGTTATCGCGAAAGAATTTGAAATCTGTAAGCATCCACATCCGAGAGAATATGCAGAAGCAGCTTTAGATGATGGCAAGCTCGTCATCCTCTTTGATGGGCTGGATGAAGTGCCGACGGAATTTCAAAATGGAGTGATAAATGCGATCGAGGATTTTGTGGATCAGTATGACAAAAATCGCTTTGTTGCCTCCTGTCGGGTCGCTGCCTACAACAAAAAATTTCGGCAGTTTCGGGATGTTGCCATTGCGGATTTTGATGATTCTCAGATTGAACAGTTTATTCAGAATTGGTTTCGAGCTGAACAGGATCAAGAGATGGCAACGGGACAAAAATGTTGGGCATTGCTCAAGAGCGATAAACATCGTGGGGCAAAGGAATTAGCACGAACTCCTCTGTTATTAACGTTCCTTTGTTTTGTCTATGACAGATCACAAACTTTCCCTAAAAATCGTAGTCAACTCTATAACAAAGCTCTCCGAATTCTGTTAGAAGAATGGGCAGCGTCCAAACGATTATCGCAGGAAATAGTAATTTATGAGGGGTTGCATACTGCCCTAGAGGAGGAGCTGTTAGCGGATATTGCCTATTGGGGATTTGAGCAGGATAAGTTATTTTTTCAGAAGTGGGAATTGGTCGAGGAAATTCAAACATTTTTAGCAGAAAACCTCAATGCACCGAAATCTCTCAATGGGGAAGCGGTACTCAATGCCATCGCCGTCCAACAAGGAATTTTTGTGGAGCGGGCAGTAGATATTTATTCTTTTTCCCACCTCACGTTGCAGGAATATCTCACTGCAAAATATATCGTCAATAACCAACTGATTGAGCAGTCTGTTGAAAAGCACATCACGGATTCACGCTGGAAAGAAGTTTTTATTTTGGTGGCAGGGCTAGCCAAAGGCAGAGCAGGAGCAGATCCATTACTCCTTGCCATTGAACAATACGTGCTGAACTACACTAAAACACCGACAGGACAAAAAATTCTTCTGCCTTGGATGGAATGGGCTATTCATCAAGTGGTTGAGAATCACCATCTCTTATTACCTTACGAAATAAGATTAGTTGCTATCAATTTTGCTTACTGTAGTGCATGTGCATATATCTTTACTGAAAAAAATTTTCCTGAAATGTCCTTGGGTTTTAATCGCTTTACTTACTATTTGAATACATATAAAAAAGCAATTATTATGGCATCTGTCAATAATGAAAGAGCAGCATTACAATATTCGATAGAATTTTGTAGAAAAGCTATTTCTTCTGCGAAATTATTTAAAAACATAGATTTTTTGCGTGAATTAAAAGAATTTCAGAGAATACAACAAGAGATTTCAGAAGAAAGTTTAACTCAACTTAAAATACGACCTGAATTGTCAAGACAATTAGCAAAAAAATGGTTGAAAATTTTTAATTTTCCTGAGAAGTCGATTCAATGTAATAAAAGCGAAATAACTCGAATTCAAAAAGAATATCTTTATCCCTATAACCTCATGCTTGATTGCAAGGATGCAGCAATTCGAGTTTCTCCGAGTACTTGGCAGGCAATAGAAGATAGGATTTTTTTACCCCCAGAAGAATGATCGTTCACCAGAGTTCTGCTAAATCCAGTTCAAAATTTGGCAAAGCAGGTTCGCCGGATCATGGGTGGTTCGAGAATATCTACCGTTTAATTCGTCTGATAAATCTACAAGATATCTTCGTTTTCAAGCATAAGTTGAATACAGGTTTGGAGAGGATTTAATTTTGTTTGTATAATACTCCAAACAATTTTGGTATTTACACGAAAATACGTGTGAGCAATAATATCTCTCAAGCCAGCAACCTTCCTCCATTCAATTTGTGGATATTAATCGCGTAGAGAATCCGGAATTTGTTTTGTTGCTTCGCCAATAATTTACAAATTGTGGGCGATCGCATCAAGAGTACGACTGTCTTCACAAAGCTCTTCATAGGTTAAATTCTCGGCATAGTTTTGAATTTTTGTAATGCTCTTGAGAATGTCGGTGAGATAGAGACGAAGACTACGGGACATAGATCGCTTGTTTAAGGATATTTTCTCTAATTTGGGGTTTGAGATCTTCTTTGATGACGAGATCTACTTTACGGTTAAATAGTTCCTCAAGAAAAAAATTAAAATCCATGTAGATATCAAACGTAAGTTCGACATCAAACTCCACCAAAAAATCTAAATCACTATCGATAGTTGCTTCATCACGGGCAGTAGAACCAAATAGAGCGAGGGACTTTACCCCAAATTTTTCAAGCTGATTATGGTATTTTGCAAGGCTCGAAAGGACAAAACTTTGCTTAAGTATTTCAGGCTTCATAAAATCACCTACTGACAGTGACAAATTTTTTCTTGTAATTGTCATTATTCTACTAAACACTTTGGCGATCGCCTTCTATTTTTCTTTTGTTAATAAAGGCTTCAAAAACTGACCTGTGTAGGATTCTTTGACTTTAATTAAATCTTCCGGTGTGCCCGTTGCAATAATCTCTCCGCCGCGATCGCCACCCTCCGGCCCTAGGTCGATCAGCCAATCACTACAACGAATCACGTCTAAATTATGCTCAATCACCAGCACAGAATTTCCCTTATCGACAAGCCGTTGCAACACATTTAATAGATGATGCACATCGTAAAACGATAAGCCCGTTGTCGGTTCGTCAATCAAATAAAGGGTTTTGCCCGTTGCCCGTCGCGACAGTTCCGAAGCCAGTTTTACCCGTTGTGCTTCCCCGCCGGAAAGGGTCGGTGCCGGTTGCCCCAAGCGAATATAACCCAAGCCCACATCAACCAGGGTTTGTAGTCGATTTGCCGCTGTCGTGATATTTTCAAACACGCCCAACGCCTCTTCCACCGTCATATTCAACACATCCGAAATGGAATAACCCTTAAATTTCACCTGGAGGGTTTCGCGGTTATATCTTGCCCCCTTGCACACCTCACATTGCACATAAACATCCGGCAAGAAATTCATCTCAATCACATTCACCCCTTGACCACTGCACGCCTCGCAACGTCCCCCTTTTACGTTGAAGGAAAATCGCCCTTTTTTGTAACCTCTCGTTTTCGCTTCCACCGTTTCGGCAAATAGATTCCGAATCGGGTCAAAAATGCCTGTGTAGGTCGCGGGATTCGAGCGGGGGGTTCTACCAATTGGCGATTGATCAATGACGATCACTTTATCGACGGATTTAAGTCCTTGTACAGCTCCCAACTCCTTGGGAAAAGGCACATTGCGATTCAGGCTATGCTGCAACGCCGGATAAAGCAATTCGTTCATCAGGGTGGATTTGCAGGAACCGGATACCCCAGTCACGGACACCAATTTTCCGAGGGGAATTTCTACGGTGATATTTTTGAGGTTATTTTTGGTGCAATTTTCGAGGCGTAATCTGCCGCCGTTCCCTTCCCGTCGTTCTGGGGGCGTTTCGATGGTGCGTCTGCCGGAGAGATAGGCGCTGGTGAGGGATTGTTTATTTTTGAGAAATTTGTCAAAGCTGCCCTGAAAGACGATTTCACCGCCATGCACCCCTGCTTTTGGCCCAATATCAACGATGTGATCAGCGGTGCGAATAGTGTCCTCGTCATGTTCCACGACGATCAGCGTATTGCCTAAATCCCGCAATTTTTTTAGGGTTTGCAGCAATCGCTCATTATCCCGCTGGTGTAGCCCAATGCTGGGTTCGTCGAGTACGTATAAAACCCCTGTTAAGCCGGCGCCGATCTGGGTGGCAAGGCGAATGCGCTGGGCTTCTCCCCCTGAGAGGGTCATGGCGGCACGGTCGAGGGTCAGGTAATCTAAGCCGACATCGAGCAAAAAATTTAATCTGGCGCGAATTTCTTTTAGGGCTAATTCGCCGATCAGTTTTTGGCGATCGCTCAACTCTAGATTTTCGACCCGTTCGAGACAGTCCCGAATGGCAACGCTGGTCAATTCATCGATATTGTATTGTCCTAAACGCACCGACAAAGCTTCTGGTTTAAGGCGTTTTCCTTGACAGACTTCGCAGGGTTGATTAATTAAATATTTTTCGAGTTTATCTTTAATGGCATCGGAATTTGTGTCTTCATAATTGCGTTCTAATAGTTTTAAAATGCCGGAATAATGGCGATAGTAACCTTTACCGCCCCCGTAGCGGGATTCTTCCTCAAACCAAATGGGTTCTTCTGTGCCGTGGAGTAAAATTTCTTGGTGTTCTTTTTTGAGTTTCTCCCACGGGGTTTGGATCTCAAAACCAAAGTTTTGCCCGAGGTTATATAGCAACGATAAATAATAGGTATTTTCCTTTTCTGACCAAGGGGCGATCGCCGCATAAAGGGGTTGTTTCGGATCGGGAATTACGAGATCAGGGGAAAAACGCCGATGACTGCCTAACCCATGACAGGCGGGACAAGCGCCATAGGGGGAGTTAAAGGAAAACAAACGGGGCGAGAGTTCCTCCATCACTGCGCCATGTTCGGGACAGGCGAAATTTTCGGAAAAGATGATCTGTTCACCTGTCTCAATTAAATCGACAATTGCTGTCCCTTCGGAATGTTTTAAACAGGTACTTAAAGAATCCACTAATCGCTCTTGAATGCCCTCTTTTTTTACCAACCGATCTACCACAATTTCGATGGTGTGATAGTGATTTTTATTGAGGGAAATATTGTCACTCAGTTCGCGGGTTTCGCCATTAATTCTCACCCGTGCAAACCCTTCGGCGGCAATACTAGAAAGGGTCTTTTTATGGGTTCCCTTTTGGTGCCGCACAATCGGAGAAAGTAACTGAAATTTGGTGCGATCCGGCAATGCCAACACCCGATCACACATCTCATCGATGGTCTGGGGCGCAATCGGGCGATCGCAGTGGGGACAGTGGGGTTCACCCGCCCGCCCGAAGAGTAACCGCAGATAATCGGCAATTTCCGTGACGGTTCCCACCGTGGAGCGGGGGTTATGGGAGGTGGATTTTTGGTCAATGGAGATCGCCGGACTCAGTCCTTCAATGGCATCCACATCGGGCTTATCCAACTGCCCCAAAAACTGCCGCGCATAGGCACTGAGGGATTCCACATACCGCCGCTGCCCCTCCGCAAAAATCGTGTCAAACGCCAAAGACGACTTCCCCGAACCGGATACCCCCGTAAACACAATCAACTGGTTACGCGGCAAATCGAGATCCACATTTTTTAAGTTGTGCTGTCTTGCGCCACGGATGCGGATTTGGTCGGATTTGCTCATGGGGGGCGATCGCCATTGTCGAGGAAAAGTGCCTAAACATTATAAATAGACCTGTCGAGAATTTCAGAACCCTGCCCTGGTCAAATCTTCCACAGCAAAGCCATAGCGGCTTTTACATAAGTCAATAAAAAAACCACAGCCTGATGCCGTGGTTTTGCAGATAACCTAAACAGTTGTGGTGCTAAATCACTTTGCTGAAATCAACCTAGAGATTTTCACTGGGCGTTTCTGTGGCGGCCAACAACTCAGGGGGCAAAATCACAGTGTCAATTACATGGACAACACCATTGCTCGCAGCGATATCGGCCATGACAACATTTGCATTGTTGACCTTCACACCATCCTCGAGGGAGATCATCACATCACTACCTTCGACAGTAGGTACGGCACCTTCAGTGAGATCAGTGGACATGACATTACCGCTGACCACGTGGTAGGTCAAAATCTGCGTGAGGAGGTCTTTGTTTTCAGGGAGCAAAAGGCTTTCGAGCACACCATCGGGAAGAGCCGCAAAGGCATCATTGGTGGGAGCAAAAACAGTGAAAGGGCCTTCGCCGGAAAGGGTCTCGACGAGGTCAGCCGCAGAAACTGCTGCCACGAGGGTCGAAAAAGCATCGTTGCTAGCAGCAATGTCCACAATGGTCGGTGCTGTCATTGCCGCTGCGGGTGCGGGCGCTTCAGCTTCAGCGGTGGGTTTGGTTTTGTCACCGTAGCTACCATAATCCCCTGCTTGGGCAACGGTACTGAAGCCAAGGGTGCTACCAAGGGCCAGACTGAGGACGAGGGTTTTTGTAAAACGCATAGATACTTCCTGTATGTGAGCGAACAGTAAAAATGTTTCTTTTTGTGGTGTTTTGTAAAGCAAACTTTACAATCCTCCTCACTGTAGCAAGTATTTTTTGTTTTGGCAGGAATTGTCTGGAAAGGTCTATTTATTGGGAAATGATGGAACTTTCTAAGGCGAAGGACAGTCTAAACACGGTTATTTTTGAAATTTGTTGGCGATACCACAAGCCACAAAGATGAGAGCAGGCTTAATTTTTTAAGAAAGAACGCGCAGGGGATAAATCGTCCACATTTGGCCCGTAACTGTGGGGAGGTGAATTTTAAAATTACGGCCATCGGTTGCCAGTTTGGTCACAACTGCAAACAGATCGTTCATAAAGGGGGAAACATGGCGGAGGCGATCGCAACCACTTTGTACCAACTTTAAACACCAGTGGCGCAACACATCGTACAAGACTTCTAAGCTAATGTAGATGGCGACTTTCTGGAGTTGGCTGAGGTTGAGGGTCAGGGGCGAAAGGCAATAAAGCCAACATAGGAAACCAAATATAGCGAAGGTAAGGGCGAGTTTGAGGGAGTGGTGACGGAAAAAAGTAGTGATAATCATCGGACTGGCCTGCTCTGTTGTGGTACTGCTTGATAGTTGCCATGCCCCAGAACAGATGCAGCATTTGTCTACCCACAGCAAAAGCTCCCCAAAAAAATAAGATTAGGGAGAAGAAAGTGAGTACTTTTGTTTTATTAATCTATAGGCTAGGGTTTGCTAGAGCGTCTTCAATGGAATTTCCCTTGCGAAACTTCGATAATAAAATGGCAGCCTCTGCCCGGGTCACTGATGCTTTCGGTCGGTATAAACGAGTTGTTCCGTAGACTCGTTCGAAATTTCGTCCACCCGCCGCATTCCCTGCATCAAAAGCGATATAGCTCAAATAGCGATCATCCATCTCGGCAACATCATGAAAGCCCCGGGTGTGTTGGAGACCGTGACGTAATTGCTCAGGACTGCGGCGAGAATTTCCTTTAGAATCCAATTGACTTTTTAGCGAAATCATCTGCTCCCTCGTCAGAGGATCATTCGGCCTAAAGCTTCCATCTTCAAACCCAAAAATAAAGCCCGCTTCATAGGCGGATTGAATATAAATAGAATAGGGATTATCAGGGGAAACATCAGAGAAAACAGCCCCAGAAGCACTAGAAAGTCGAATGGGAGCATCATGCATGGCGTTGTAAGCTTTGACTAACCAAGCGATAAATTCATCCCGTCGTATCGGTTCATCGGGGTTAAAGCGGTTACTACTTGCTGTGATGACACCTAGTTGAGTTAATTGCAGGATTTCTGTTTCTCCTTCTATATCTTGAATGTCAATGAAAGGATTAGGGAGATCAGGTCGAGCTAAAAGTAAAGGAGCTTTCAGTCCCAAAACTTGGGCTTGAATCGGTGGTAAAGTGGCCTGTCCAAGGGCAACAAATACAGGAAGAAAAAGAACAATTGGTTTGAATTTAAAGGGTCTCATCTTTAACTCCTAATCTTCTGGAGCGTTCGGGCTATTTTTTAATCTTAGGGAGCATTTTTGTTTTTTACTCTAAGTAGAAATACCTGGAAAGAATTTGATGTGAATGAAAACTTCCCAGGTATTCTCTGACAAGCGCCAGATTTGGCGATCGCCTTTTTTAGAAAGAGAAGAGAGAGTTTTGGTTTTGGAAGCTATTTTGGAAACTGCTGTTGTTGACGTTGTTACCGAAACCAATCCCGGCACCGGTCTGACTTGCACCCACCTGGGCGATGCTGGCATTGTTGCCGAACCCAAAGGCACCAGATTGTTGCTGAGTGCTGGACTGTCCCAGGGTGTTGTTGACGTTGTTAAAAAAGCCATCGGCAACGGCAGTTTGGGAACCGACGATGGTGGACTGGGCCGCGTTGTCACCACCACTGAAGAAACCGCTCTGATTTTGGAAATTCGATTGACCCATGCTGTTAGAGGTGGAGTTACCGACACCGACAGCGGCACTGGTCTGTTCAGAAATCATCGTGCTGCTAGAGACATTGTCGGCTTGAGCGGGTTGGGCAAGGCTGAGAACACCAAGGGCGAGAAAAGCACCAGCGGTAGCAAGTTTGAGGGATTGGGGACGGGAGAAAGCGAAAGTAGTCATTTGTTTTACCTGGTTGGATTGATTGTGTGTTGCCAGGTGATAGTGACCAGAAATTTTGCTTATGCAGTTTTGAGCGCAACTTTTTTGAAATTCCCCAATCATCAAGGGTTATAGGGTTTTCGGTAAAAGCTGACCATCTGCTTGAATCGTTAAAGGCGTCTCCGGAAAGTCCCGTTGGGTCAATTGTTGCATGCGTTTAATTGATGTCCCCGTAGCATCGTAAAACGGAAATCCTTGGCCATTGAGGCGCACAGGATGGAGTTTTCCCTTCAGAAAACGCCCTTCACTACTCATCGAAACCTCCAAAATGACGCTTTCAGCGAGGGTGCTAGCCACCGACAGGGCACCATCGGCGACGAAATTACCGAGGGAATAGGCAATCAAACGGCCTTGGTAAAGTTCCACGGCCCGGAGTACGTGGGGGCCATGGCCGACGATCAAATCGGCTCCTGCATCAATCAGCGTCCGGGAAAATTTATGGAGATCGCCACGGTTCTCCCCAAAAAACCATTCGGTACCAGGCCGGACGCGATTTGCCCCGGTACCTTCAGCGCCAGCATGGACAGAGATAACGATAATGTCGGCTTTGGTGTCGGCTTCCTTGACCAGAGCGACGGCGGTATTCAGGTCTTGAACCGTGTTGTGATAGTGATAGGTGCTAAAACCGATGAGGGCAACGGTGAGGTCTTTGTGTTGGTGGTAATGGATTTGATTTTTAACCCCAATGGGGGCAATGCCATTGTCCGTGAGAGTCGCTTGGGTATCTTGAAAGCCCGTTTGGCCGTAGTCAAAGGTGTGGTTGTTCGCGATACTGAGGACTTGGAACCCGGCATCCTTGAGGAGATTGGCGTAACTGGGCGCTGTCCGAAAAGCAAAGACATTGGGACGACTAATATCTTTGGCGGCGTAGGGATGATTGGTGAGGGTGGTTTCTAGGTTGCCGATGAGGAGGTCACTCCAACCGAGCTGGCCTTCGACCCCGGCGAACATTTGCATTTTTTGTTCGACTTGGGGCGTTTTCGAGTAACGAGTCCCTGGGGCCATATCTCCAACGGCCTTGAGGGTGATCACGGTCGTTTTTGTTTGGGGTGCGGGGCTAGTTGCCTTGGCCGCATCGCTGGTGATCGTGGTGAGGGTGCTGTTGCTGATGGCGACGGAAGTGCTGCTAAAAGAAACTTGTTGTCGTTGATAATGACGGAACCCTAGAATGCCGAGGGAAGCGATGATCGTCAGGCCACCTAAACCCCAGGGCAACCAACGGCGCAGGGATGCAGGAGATAAAGGAAACTGTGCCATAGCAACGGATGCAAAAGTACCGCTTTATCGTACTGGATTTTTGGTGCTTCAATGTTTAGGAGACACAGAAAATAAATCATCGGTGGCGATCGCCTTTTCGTTGCCTTTGCATCGCTTATTTATTGACGAACTTTTGGGGCAGTTAAAAACGCGTTTACTAACGGCTGTCGAGGTAGATATTTTGGTCGTTGTGGTAGGTGGGGCGTTGCCAAGGGTTGCGCTGCCAATAGGTGTTGAATTGGGGTGATGGAGCCGCCTCGTTCTTCCAGGGCTGTTGCCAGTAGGGCTCATATTGCCAAGGGCGACTCTTTTTACTTTTGAAAGTATTGCTAAAAGAATAGGTATAGTGGCTACTCGGCTGGCGGTAGTGGGCTGGTTTCCAATGGCGATCGCCCTGCCGTCGATAATTGCTAGACCCAGGATAATCACCATAGTAGGGAGAGCGGGAATAGTAGGCATGGCCGTTGATAAAGGTGTTGGGGCCAAAGGTCTGGATACTATACTGATTCCCCCGACCATCCTGGCAGGTGGTATAAAAATCGCTAATCCGGAGACAAGTTCCCTGGGCGGCGACGGGGATCGCCAGCCAGGAAATTCCCAAGGCCAAAATTAAAGCTTTCATTTAGTTGATGCAGAGCGCTGAAACTTGCTTTCAGTATAGCCAAAGGATTTTTGAGTTTCTTGGCGTACACCTTACCAATTCCACAGGAGCGGATTGTCGTCTAAAGGATCAGTCACGGTTCGACCAATGTGGTCAATGGCTTCAAGATCTTTAGCTGTTAACTCGACATCGATGGCCTGGGCATTGGCGATCGCCTGTTGGGCATTGCGCGCCCCGACAATGGCATTGGTTTGGGGCTGCTGGATCAGCCAGGCGATCGCCAGTTGGGCTAAGGTGCAATTTTTCGTTTTGGCGATCGGTTTCAGGAGTTCTAGGGCCATTTGTACCCGCTGGTAATTTTCTGGGTCAGCGTACAGACGGTTGTGGGAGCGGTGATCTCCGGCTGCAAATTGGTGATCGGGGCCAAATTTCCCCGTGAGCAGCCCTTGGGCCAAGGAAGAGTAGGCGAGGATCGAAATCTGCTGGGCCGCACAAAACGGTTGAATTTCCCGTTCAATGGCCCGCCAGAACAGAGAGTAAGGCGGTTGAATACTATCGATTTGACCGTGTTCCATGGCTTCCTGGAGTTGCGCGAGGGAAAAATTAGACACTCCAATAGCGCGAATTTTGCCCTGTTCTTTCAATTGATTTAGGGCGGCCATGGTTTCGCCAATGGGAACTATGTCAGAATTCCAAGTGCCCGCTGGCCAGTGGATTTGATACAGATCGATATAGTCTGTTTGGAGTCTTTTGAGGGAATTTTCGCAGGCGGTGATTACCTGGTCGTGGTGGAGATGATTTGCAAAAACTTTGGTCAGTAAAGTCACTTGATCCCGTTGGGGGGCGATCGCCTCGGCAACCCGACGTTCTGAATCTCCATCGCCATAAATTTCAGCGGTATCAATGGTCGTAATGCCTGCATCTACGGCGGCACGGATCCCAGCAACAATTTCTTGGTCGTCAATATTTACCCAATTGCGCTTTCCTGCTTGCCAAGTGCCGAGAATAATCGGGGTAATTTGGACGGAACTTTTGCCTAGTTGTCTCGTTTTCATAAGTTCGTTTTTTTGGCGGGTCACTGGTTTCACTGTAGCTTGTTCCGTTGGGGAATTAATCTACACTCTCAGATTCGATAAGCTGGGGGGGCAAGGGTTGGAGGAAAACAAGTATGACCATCCAGGAACGTTTGATTTGGTTACAGGAGCGCACCAGCCTCGGTTGTTTATCGATGGAAACCCTAGGGGCGATCGCCACAGCACTCCAAAGGCAAACCCTCCCTCCCCAACAGGCCCTCAGCGAGATTGGCCAAGCGCCCCAAGGTTTATACATCCTGATTTCTGGGGAAGTGGTCTGTCACAATGCCGCTGCTGCACCAGAGACTAGCCCATTAACCAGAGGCAGTACCATTAATCTGCGGCCTTTACTGCTGAATGAAGCCCCTCAACAGGCGATCGCCACCGTCACCGAAACAGAAGTGTGGTTTATGCCGCGCCAACAGTGGCAAGACATAATTCAAAACTATCCTGAAATCACCCAGGCCTTTTCCCAGGATCTCGCCCAGGAACTCGCAGAAGTCGCCCAAGCCCTCCAACAGGAACAGCAACAGCAGGAAATTTTGCGCCCCTACCTCGTCACCAAAGCAAAACGGGGCGTTGTGGGGAAAAGTCGCTATGCTAAACGCCTGCGGCAACAAATTCGTGAGGCGGGCACCCATGATCGATCCATTTATATTTTTGGGGAGCCGGGCTTAGAAAAAGATAATTTAGCTGCCTTGATTCACTATGGTTCACCCCGGCGGCGACAGCCGATTATTAAAATCGATTGCAGCATTCTCCAAAAAAGTGGCGCTGAACTCTTTGGCCGCACCGATGGCAAAAAAGGTCTCCTGGAATGGCTAGGGAAAGGCACCCTAATCCTCAACAAAATTGAAGAATTGCCCCCGGAACTGATCGATAAAGTCGCCACTTTAATTGAAACCCAGACCTATACCCCCATTAGTCGCCCTGGGGATCCGGAACCTGTCCCCCAACAAACTGCGGCAAAATTGGTGGCGATCGCCGAACGACAACTTCCTGCCGTGGCCCGCCATTTTTCCGAAACGATCAAGGTGCCACCGCTGCGGGTTCGCAAAGCAGATCTAGCGGCCCAGGTGGAATATTACACCAGCTTATTTTGCCGGGCGAAGGGCCTCGATAAACCGACCCTTACCCCCGAAGCCCTCCGTCGTCTCCAGTCCTATGACTTCCCGAACAATATCCGCGAGTTGCAAAACTTGGTAGAACGGGCCATTGTCCAATCGGATCAGGGGTCAATGCTCACCGAAGAAATTTTTTGGTCAGCCCAGGGGAAACAAAAACGATTTCGCCTCAATTTACTCAATGCCTACCCTGCCTTCCGGCGTTTTCTCCGGAGCCCTTGGTGGCCCGACCGCATTAACTATGGTTTTACGGCGATCGCCTTTCCGTTAATTATTGCCGTTCTCTTTCTCGCCCCCCAAACCCGTGACCAAAACTTTGCACTGAATTTCTTTTGGGCTTGGTGGTGGCCCCTGGTGCTCCTGGCGTTTCCCTTTGTCGGCCGTCTCTGGTGTGCCGTTTGTCCGTTTATGATCTACGGGGAAATTACCCAAAAAATTACCACCGAACTCCTGAAGCGAGACCTCAAACCCTGGCCCCGTCAGCAGGCCGAAAAATGGGGCGGTTGGTTTCTTTTTGGCCTTTTTGCCTTGATCTTTCTTTGGGAAGAACTGTGGGATTTACAAAATACCGCTTACCTCTCAGCTTGGTTGCTGATTATCATTACCGCCGGGGCGATGATCTGCTCGGCGATCTTTGAACGGCGGTTTTGGTGTCGCTATCTTTGTCCCATCGGCGGCATGAATGGCCTCTTTGCAAAACTCTCGATGACAGAATTACGGGCGCAACAAGGCACTTGTTCGGCAGAATGCAGCACCTATCAATGTTACAAAGGTGGCCCCCAAAAGGGTGAAGGCTTAGAAACGGCGGGCTGCCCCTTATATTCTCACCCAGCCCAACTAGAAGATAACCGCGATTGCGTACTCTGTATGACCTGTCTCAAGGCTTGCCCCCATCGGTCGGTGGCAGTAAATTTGCGGCCCCCAGCCATTGAACTCTGGACAACCCACCAACCCCGCGCCTATGAAGTGGCTCTGTTGCTGTTACTGCTGGGGGGCATTTTTCTCCATCGACTGCCAGAAATTAACCAAGTCCTGGGTTTAAATGTAGACCTCAGCCAATTTTGGCCCCACCTGGGGTTGGCGATCGCCGCCCTGGGAATTCCCGCTGGCTTGGTACTGCTTACAGGGGCAGCGGTGCAATTGTTAAATTCACCCCCCAAAGCAAAACCCTTTTTACAACTGGCCTATGGCTATCTGCCCTTGGTTTTGGGAGGCAGCCTCGCCCATTATCTCCGTCTCGGTTTAGGGGAAGCCGGCCAAATTTTACCCGTCACCATGGCGACCTTCGGCCTCCAAGGCAGTACCTTACCGATTGTTGTCGCCCACCCTGCCGTTATTGCTTTTCTCCAAGGTTCTACCCTTATCTTCGGGACGCTCTGTACCTTTGTGCTCACGAAAAAGATTAGTAAACAAGCCTGGCGATCGCTGTTGCCCCAGTACCTGACAAGTCTCGGTCTCGCCTGGGCTATGGCTCAGATTATTGTCGGTTTGTAACAGATTTTTGTTACAAAACCCCAGGGCTTAACATAATTTTTTCGCCCGTTATTGCTCTACCCCGATCCCCTGTAAGGATTGGGGTTACTGGTGTTTGGGATAAATAAGACCATGGAAAATTACACCCCAGAAAAATATTTTTCCGTCAATAGCTTGCAACATTTGTTTACAATCTGTTATATTTATTCATGTAAGCAAACACGAGGTTCCCTCAATGGCTACTGGTTATACTTCCAACGAATTCGGTCAACTCAACAGCTTTGCAATCGAGCCTGAAGTTTATGTCGACGCAGAGCACACTGCTGGCTGGACAAGCTACGCCGAGAAGTTAAATGGCCGCCTGGCAATGATTGGCTTTGTGGCGCTCATCGCAACGGAATTGATTGGTGGCGACACCCTCATCAATCTCCTGTTCCAACTCTAATTTTTAAAGTTTTTTCCCAGTTATTTGTCGTTTTACGAGGCTAGTTGCAATGTTTGGTTCCCTGGTTATCTTGGTTCGCAAAGTAATGGGTACAGCCCGCTTTAACAAAACCCGTGGCAAGGTCATCGGTCTTCATTGCAAGACGATCTCCAACTTCTGCAACGCCGTGGGCCTCGATGCAAAAACTCGACAAAGTCTGATTCGTCTAGCGAAATCCAATGGCCACCGCCTAGGTTTCATGGCCTAACCCCCGTTGCACTCTTAGGTACTCCACATGTCCCGTCAGCTCACCACCAAAAAACGAACCCCAACTTCTCAGAATGGGGGCATCATTGCAATTCTCTTCTTCTTAGCTGGTGCGCCCCACATCTACAGCTTTCTCAGACGACGTTCCCAACAGGGGGCCAGTCTTGGGGCCTTAGCGATGAAAATCTTAGGGTTGCTTGGGACGGGTACCATCGGGGCGATCGCCGTGAATGCCCTCTAGGGTCATCTGTAATTTTCTCTAAGTTTGTACAAGTTTTATTCTCCTCTACACGAGCAATCGTGATCATCAACTCTAAAACTCCAGTGGGATGGGGCTTTAGGGTTTTTTTATTGGGGAGATTAAAGGAGAAAAGGTGCTCCCAATGGATATCGATCGTTATGCCTTAAATTGGGCGATCGCCTTTTGCACTGCACTTTGAAACTCATGCCATGACTTCTGACATCCTTCTGCCAGTTCTTGCCAAGCATTGTCTGTGCTGTGTTTCAGGTGATTGACCTGTTCTTGCAACTTAACTTTTTGGGATTCTAGGGCGGCAATATTCGCCTCAAAAGCAGATCTCGCTTCCGCCTTGGCAAGAGTAGCTTGAAGCTTTAACTCATCGATATTGCGAGAGGCTTCGTCAATTTGCTGATGTAACTGGTTTACGAGCTCGTCTTTATTGCTGGGTAAATTCATTGTTTTCCTCTGGTTCGACTTAGCTGCAATTGTTGACCAAGGCAGGATAAATAAAGTCCGCTCATTGGCTGAACTTCGTTTTGTCGTGGTCAGATAGCGCTGTGTAGATCACTACAGGCTGACTTAAGTATAGAAAAAATATTGAAGTTTTTGGTGGTCTTAATCCAAAGTTTCATGTCAGGCTTATTTGTTTTAAACGGAACTCCAGAACGTTATCCAGGCCTAGATTTTTTTTCCGGAAGTGGTTTTCTAATTACAGAGCAGAAATCAATCAAAGATCGATAAATTTAGATTGACAACTTGTAATCAATCTCTTAATTGGGCCAGGGAATGGCCTTAAGGAATCTTAATCTTTTCCGTTGGGTTTTTGCGGGCAATTGCTTAGCAGCCTTCAAAAGTTATGTCACAAAAAATGTAACCACTGTTGGAGTCAGAAAAATCCTGTTTAAGCTGGGGACATTAGTAAACGAAAAAACTTTTTTGGCTTGGGATCGTCGGTGCATATAAATCGCCGAATTTTAAATCTGGTGAAGTCAGAAGGTTATCGTACAAGGTGTGATGATGAACAAAAAATTAGTTGGCAATTGTTTAATGATCGCTGGGGCGATCGCCCTTGGGGGAATCGGCATTTTGCGACAGTTACCGCCAGCCACCAGCCAAGGGGTTTGTCGGAATACGAATGATTTAAGCGCCGTTAGTGAAACCCGCATGGTTAAGTTCGAGCAATTTGGCATCGAACTGGAAATTCCCCGCAATTTTCGGACGATGCTCCGCAATGATGGCAGTATTTCGATTCTCAGGCCAGGGGATTTTAATTTGATTCGTTGCCTTACCCAAGGAACCCCCGTGCTGGGGACAGATGCGATTTATCCCCAGACCCTCCGCCGGCAACCCAACCCCCAGAATTTAACCCTCCAAGAATTTGCCCAGGGACGCACCGTGGGGCCGAATCCGAAGCTGAGTCGCGCGTCGATCAATGGCATTGATGTGGTTTTTGCCGAAATTCAAAGTCAGTTTGATGTGGCCTATGGTTGGTATGAAGCGCCGGATGTGCCGGGGATTGTTGAGGTGCAAAGCGTAAATAAGGCATCTTTGATGAATTTATTTGATCAAGCAACGTTATTGTCCCAGGCAACCGAGCCACTCCTACTTGGGAATAACCAGGCCGCCCAAGATCCCCTCATGGTGGCTTTGGCCACGGCAAGAAGCCTTGGTTACACTCCAGAGAGTTTCCGGGTGAGCATCGAGCGACAAAACGATACGGTAGAAAATCCCCAGCGTTCAACGGTGACCATTACCCAAGAAGGTCTGTTGGATGATTCGGTGCGGGGACAGCGGTTCACAATGACCCTCAATAAAAATGCCAGTGGTACCTGGACGGTCAGCGATCGCCAAGTAACCTGGCGCTGTCAACCGGGTCGAGGTTCTCAAACCTATTCACCGCAACTCTGTCTCTAGCGTTTTTGTTGACTGAAATTTTTGACTGAACTTTCAAAGTTATTACCGACCCAGGAGCCTTGCCGACCATGCAAAAATTTTACTATTACACTCTTCCTGCCACGGCCTTTGTTTTCAGTGCGATCGCCGCTTATCAGTTTTTGGGAAAGCGCACCACCGCCAGTATTCAGCCCCCCGCTCCCCAACCGGGCCTTGGTGCTGTTTTAGAACAGACCCCAACCGAACCTGAGGCGAGTATTCCCACCCCGCAACCGGAGATCACGCCGCCGATCTCAGTGGCGATCGCCCGCACGGTGACTGGATCGGAAAAAGCCAGTATTTTCCAGCGGGTCGTGGATCAGCAAGCCAGCCTTGGCCTCTGTCTGGACAACGATAATTTGGCCGCCAATCTCGATGATGCGGCGATTTATCAACAGGGTGAGGATCGATATCTGGTAAGTGTGCTGTGTTTTATGGCGGCCTACCAGGGCGCCTATGAATTTGTTTACGTTGACGGTGAAACCATTACCCATTCCCGTTTGGCCCTCGCTGGCTTTCCCACCTTTGACCCAGAAACCAGCGTTCTCAGCAATGGCTATAAATTTAACGGAGCGGGGACTTGCCTAGAAGACTCTGAATATTATTGGGATGGCTATAGTCTGCGGCTTGTCTCTGCCAGTTTGATCGATGGCGTCCCCAATGGCTGTGCGGATCTCGGCGTGCGATCGCCTAGGGCGGACTATCTAATTACCAGCGAAGGGGTTGGGCCAGCCCGTCTGGGAATGACTTCTAAGGAGTTCAAAGCTCAACTTCCCGAAGCGGCCACCTTGGAAGCCGTGCCTTTGGGGGTCGATCTGCCCACCGGCTGGCAAGTGAATCTCTATGGTGCGGCGCAGTTTGTGGTGGCCTTTGATGGGGACAGCGGGGAAAATCTCCCCGGCGATCAAGAAAAAATTAGTTGGATCATGGTGAATAACCCCAGCTATCGTACCGCTGCCGGGGTTGGCCCTGGTACTCTTCTGGCTGAGGCGATCGCCGAATATGGCACCGCGACCCTCAGCTACAGCACAGAAAACGAAAGTCGAGAATTGATTCAATTTGCCAACTCCCCCTTCAATGACAATCAAAAATCCCGGCTCTTCTTTCGCTCTAACCAATGGACCCTAAGCGATTACGCTGGTATTTATCCTGATCGCCGAGTCAGTTATCAAACAACCACCCAATACGAAGATCACGCCGCCATCGGCTCTATTTGGCTGACCCAAGATTGATCAGAAATTACGCTTGGATTTTTAAGGCGGTCACTGGACTATTGGACGAACAACTGAAACCAAGCCAAGTTTCCCAGCATTATTTGGCGATCGCCCGATCCTGAGCTTGTCAGATGTGCAAAACCTGATGACGGCAATGATTGCTGCTTCCTGTTGCTCAAGGGGTCAAAACTCTATTGGCCTCAGTTTAAAAATTATCGACACAAATTAATATTTATTGACCAAAAAGTGAAGTTTTAGAGTCAACTTTCAGTGGTTATTTATGGCTTTAAAATTCCTTTGATACAATGAAAATAAGGGGAGAGTTAGAAAAAAGAAACAATTCAATTGTTAAACTCAAAAAATATCTTGGCGATTCATCAAACCGATTAAATCTCTACACAATGGCTCTTTCCCAAGCTCCAGGCAATTTATCCCAATCATCACCCGATTAATTGCCCTGGGGAAAATCAATTGACCCCAGTCTCAACGTAGGGGGAAGGCTAATGAAAATTCAACAGGTTGCTCATTTTAGTGGTCGGACTGTTTTTCTAGGAGCCCTACTGATGTTTCAAGGGGCAACCCTCACCGCAGCTAACCCCTTCGAAAATCTCGAAAATCGCTGTTTTGATGAAGTTTGTGACCAGCACAACTGTCGTCTTGTGGAAGTTCCCTGTCGCCAATCTAGCTCCCAAAATACGTCCCAGGAGGATGGCGGCGATGTGGCTCTTGCCTGTGGGAACTATGGTTTACCTTTTCAGGGACCTTTAGAATGGACGCCCTACCAAGAAGCTGTTAATGATGGCGCCCAAAATCCTGGGCCTGTGTATGTCATTTTTTCGATGATCACCTCAGAGATGCGGCCTAACTGGACTCAAAATAATGGGGTCTGGGAAGTCGCTGGCCCCTTCGATCTGAGAGCAGGCAAGGGTTATCTTTTGGAATTTGGCCCCCAAACGCGCCAAGTGCGGATGATTGAAGGCCCGCTGCCCTACTATATGGAAGGAACCGCCAGTTGGGTACAGGTGCGAAACACCGACACGTTCCGCAACAGCTACGTTTATTGCATTGTGTCAGCCAATAAATATAACAGCACCATCGAGTCGCTGACACCGATCCCGACCCAAACAGGAGTAAATTCGAGGCAATGGCGAGGCACCTTAACAGGAAATAGTAAGGTTTTTGATGATGGGACATTTTACAATGCGCATCCATTTACAGGTCAAGCTGGAGATACGATTCAAATCACCTTAGAAACCCAAGCTTTTGATGGATTGTTGATTTTGGTTGATCCCCAGGGAGAAGCCATCGCACAAATTGATGATAACTGGAAAGGAGAAAAGGAAACATTAGTCATTAAGCTACCTGATACCGGAGAATATACTATCGTTGTTAATAGCTATGAAGCCGGCGAAACAGGGGACTACCTCCTCAGTCTCAGTCAAAATAATTCTGCTGCCCAAGCGCCAACAGTGACCCCAGAAGTAGCCATTCAAGAAGTGACGCTTTTTGATAACAACAATATTTATGGTGTTCGCAATAGTCCAAATAGTGCTACACAGTTTTCTTTACCGAATGCGGCGCGGTTGACTTATTTTATGAACTACCACTGGAACGATGCCCGGGGTCAAACTCCAGGAACAATGTGGTTGACCCATCAGGACGGCACAACCTATGGCCCCTGGCAGGCAACCACTCAACCGGGTCAAGGGGGAGTGCCGAATGCCTATTGGATTGTGCGCCCGAATGTCACCTTAAAAGCAGGCAACTATACTATTAGCGATAGTCACCCAACCAGTTGGGCTAATAATCAACAGTCGGGATTTAAGGGAATGTCTACTCTCAAGGGAGTTGCGATCAACAGTTCTTCTGGGAATGCGGGGAACGGCACGATCGATTGCAGTCAATTGGAAGGACTAGACCGTATTTTATGTGAGCATGACCCACTGAATGACCAGAGTCGTTAGTCCGGAATGGTCATGGGATAGTTGATCAACGCCTCGGAAGTCTCCCATAATTGCTTGGCGATCGCCTCGTCCTTGGCTTGGTCTGATTTCTCGACTCGTCCCGGTTTACCAGACATTTCCCCAAAACCCTGGGGGCCAAAATAATCGCCTCCGGTTGCTGTTGGGTCGAGGGCCGCCATTAATGTTGGCAAGGCTCCTTGTGCGACGGAATTCGCGAAGAAAGGTACAAAAATCAAGCGAATTAGACCCGCTAAAAATGCCGGGATGTAGCGTCCAAGCTCTGTGGGGGCGATGCCTGGGTGAGCCGCCACCGAGAGAATGTTTTTATTTTTTGCTGCTAGCCGCCGTTGCAACTCCACCGCAAACAGTAAGCAAGCCAACTTGCTCTGGCCATAGGCCGCTGTTGCCGAATAGTTTTGCTCGGACTGTAGATCTTGAAAATTGATTTTGCCGAATTTATGGGCGTTGCTACTGAGTGAAACAACCCGTGATTCTGCGGTGTCGGGCATCAGATCAATTAAGAGCGCCGTTAAGAGGAAATGGCCTAAATAATTCACACAAAACTGACTTTCAAAACCATCTACCGTTTGGCTATAGGGAGGGAACATAATCCCCGCATTGTTGATGAGGAGATTTAAAGTTTGATGCCGTTGACGGTAGGCTGTAGCAAATTCTTTAACAGAGGCTAATTGACTCAGATCTAGCGCCATTGTCTCCACGTTAGCGTCGGGGATCTGCTGACGGATCTCAGTTGCGGCCGCCGCTGCTTTGTCCATGTCCCGACAGGCCAAAGTCACATGACAGCCTGTTTTTGCCAAACCGATGGCTGTTTCAAAGCCAAGCCCTGTATTTGCGCCGGTAACGATGGCTTTTTTGCCTTGTTGTGAAGGCAGGCTATCGAGCTTAAAGGTCATTCAAAAATATCTCCATTAAATTTTGCTGGAACGGCACTGGTTCAAAGTCGATTGTAACGGGTTGAATTTCTGGGGGGTGGGCATCGAAACGGGTGTGGGGTGAAAAATCCACCAGGCGATCGCAACTCATAATCCCCTGGTCGGCTGCCCTTAACACTGGGTCTGGGTGATAAGTCTGCAAAAAATCCATCAAGGTCGTTTCTAGCTCAGCCTGTAAAACCTCTTGGTGCCAGAGGGCGTGGTTCAAAAAAGGCACTAATAATGCCAGCAAATCCCGCGTGACCACCACGGCCATCTTGGTCTCATCCTTTAGGCAAGCAAAACTTTTGATCAATTGACCGTCTGTTCCTATTTCACAGCCCGTTTGACCCCGGTCCCACACCTGATCATCGATTAATAACGACCCACCACCAAAATCTTCCTCAAAGGGAAAATGGGTGTGGACACAGCTCACCGAATAGCCAGAAGGTTCATTGCGGCCGAAGTAGGCAAAGCGATAACTACAAATATCTTCGATGAGCCATGTGTCCGGGTGTCTTTGGGTATGGGCCTTAGAAAAAGAGTCTTGCAGAGTATGGAGGGCGGCCCCGATAAATTTGAGACCCGTCATTTTTCGGTGTCGCTGCTCGAAACTTTCGGAGTCTGGCGGCGGAGACAATGGCCCGGCCATGGAAGCAACGCCATGGATAATGGTGTCTTTGATAAAATTATGGGATAACCCACAAGATTCATGGGCGCTGACGGATTCTTCTTGGGCGTTCCCCAGATAATTTCGCGTGAAGTTTGTAATTTGGGAGCGATTGTCATCGTGGCGAATCATGCCCGCTAATAATTCATCCCGTTCCGCTTCAGATAGAACTTCCCAATCTTCTGGCCCGACTAAAATTTGCATCAACTGCTCGGCAAAGGGACGATCTAGACCCGGAAAATCCACCAGGGTATTGCCATTAAATAAAGGATGGGCCTGACGATCAATGGAGCCGACGGGCGTGCCATAGAAGTTTCGCGTCAGGGGATCGGGGCTTGTTTGTAATTGTTCAAGGGCAAAAAGGGTGAGGTATTCGTGGCCGGGAATTAAGTGGGTCATAAAGGCTGCGGCTTTAGTCCCCTGGGCAAGCCAGACTAGCATCAGACCCCCAATGAATCGATTCAATAATTTCATTATCTCAAGCTATTTTTGCCCCAGGATGGAGAACTTATTCTTCACTTTCTACTAGGATACGCTCTGGCTCTCCTTTTACATGCACCCGAAAGACAATAGCTCGCCCACCTTCTGGGCCTCCTTGGGGAGCGTGCTGGGCATAGGGCGGGATCACATAGGTATCGCCTGCTACAAGAATTTGGTTGGGTTTTCCGGTTTCGATATGAATCACAGAGCCTTCGAGCAGATAGATAAATTCTTCACCGGGATGGTAATGGAGGGGCAAGCTTCCCCCCGGCGGAATAATCACGTCTGAGATAATCACTTCGAGGTTTTCTGCCATGCTCACCGGTGCCCGTAACATTGTATTTGGCCCCGGTGGTAAATCTACACCAGTGCTTTGTTGGGCAATCTCAGATGGATGGGAGAAATGTTCAGGGGGATGGGCTTTGACTGGAGCTTGCTGGGTGAGCACACTGGCGATCGCCAAGGCAAAACCGGCACAAACTTTTCCGCGAACTGTCGCCATCGGATTTTTCTCTCAAGCATTAAGACTATGGCCAAAGGATAGAAGAAAAAACTTTTCCCAGTAGCAAACTGAAACAACAATTTAAAGTTGAGTTGCAAAGCGCCCAGAAACAGACACCCTATCAGTGCTTTTTCTGTCGGTTATGATCGAAACAGACCCATACCAGATATCATCAAGCAGTTCTTTTCACTTGACGGCTCCCTGCCCCCTTGAAGCCACTTGTTGCTGGGTCATACTGCATCGGGATTAATACGCCGCAACTAATCCCAAGTATCGACTGTTTTACAACTGAATAAAAAGAGGTAGCCTCTGATGAAAACACTCACTTTCCTAATGATTCCGGCAATGGCCTTGTCCTTAATGCCGCAGTCCGTTTTAGCCTGGAACGCTTATCATCTTTATAACAAAGATGGGAGAGATATCTGGGCCATTGAATGCGCAGACGGCACACTCCACAGCTATGCAGGCAGCTCCAGTGGCCTCGGCATCGTGGGGCCAGCCCTTTGTGAGGATCATGGCGGCATTGCCAATCCTGGTGGTGACCCGCAACCAATCCCCGCAACAGTTCACGAAGTAGATTCTTCCTTGGGTGATCCAAAACCAGAACCGACTACCCCCAATTCTCGACCCCAAACCTTTGAGAATTGGAATTTCTAGGCGTAAATAGTGTCGGTCTAAGCCGCTTGTTTTAGACCGATGCAATCCTCTTTCATTTGAAGTAAAAAATTATATTTTATACTTTTATCTTGATTAAAGTAATCAACAAAACTTATTCCTGAAGATTGTTTATCTCTTTTTGAATAATCAATAAGCTGTGTTGAAAAGATAAAAATGATTTTGGCTACAAAAAACTTACTACAATTTGCAACAATTGGTAATATATGTGGTCTAAACGATAAAGAAGTGGTAAAAAGCGTAAGGAAATCCATAATTATGTATCCACAGCTCTTTATGGTTGCTGGTGGTCTGCTCTAGATCAAAAATGACAATTAAACAGTCAGTTGTGCCACTTTTAGTCACTTTTTACTTGGGATATTTAGGGACAAATCAAACCTTAAGTATCGCTGCAAATTTCCCCTTAGAGACAGACAGGCTATCTTATGAGAATGGACAGAGTGACCAAGACAACCTTCAAAAAAAACTATCTAGTCATGAAGCAATAAAAGTTATTGCACAATCCCCTTTAAACTCGGAATTATTTAATGATAGTCAAATCAGTCCAGAACAAATAGATCTCGAAGAGGGGATTCTACCAGAGTTTCCGATTCGCCAAGACTTAGAAGATCAAAATACCAAAGAATTAGAACAAGATTTTAAAGAAGCAGCAAGTGAATCTGAAAATCTTGATAGGAGAAAAGAATTAATCAGACGGTTTATGTTACGTTCTCTCGCGATTAGCTCACAAAGATATCCATTTCTCATCGATCCAACTGATAATATAACTTTTGAACCTCTGCAATTTAATCCTTTTGAGCTAGAAAGTTATGGTCAATTTGATCTTCAAATTAACAACAGTGATTTTGTAATTGATAAAATCACTTATGGTCTCTTTCCTAAGGAAAATCAGTTCTATTGGGTTCTCCCCAATAATAGAATTGTATTTGAAACCCAAGGTTGGGTTGGTGGTCTTCAGTATCAGGGACAAACCACAGATATCCGAGAAATACGTGACGCTCGTCAGGAAGTTTCATTTTGGGGATTACAGGCTGTTTGGAATATTCCGAGAATACGAGCTGATGGATCTAGCACGACGGACATTCTGCCTATTGAAGAACTACGTCAGGCAGATATCACAACATTTGCTGGACAAGTCACTTCCAATGACGGTTTTCCCGGTCAAGTGATTATTAATAGTGGTATTGATCTTAATGATCCAAGCATTACTGATATTAGTGAGCTTTTAAATTCTCCACCAGGCTTAGGAGAAACATCAACCAATTCTACCCAGGGAGGCAAAAATCTTTTCGAAGGATTAGAAGATGACAGGACACCAGTTATTTTGCAGGCATTTCCCACTAGCGACTTAAGTAAATTATTGGATAACAATGTTGATCTCCGTGAGGGGGAGTTTATTCCTAGGGAAAATTTAACGAATACGGGAGTTGTTTTTGGAGATCTGACCAAAGGCGACAGAATTGAAATTGATCTTGATTTTACTTCAGTGCCAGGTGTTAAGTTTGCTCGTCCCTTTGATGACTTCAAAAACCTTGATCTTTTAAATGTTTTAGTCAACCCAGAGCTAACCGGAAAAGAATATGAACGACGTTATCTAAATTCACTACTCTGGAACGGGATTCGTCGTAGTCCCAGAATTGATAATGCTAGAGTCACTACAGAAACAACCAGTTGGTATCAAGGATATCTAAGCCGTCCTCACAAGCGCGCAGCCATTACGTACCATGCCGAGGAGCCTTCTGCCACTTTTACAGAAATTTTTGCTAACCCTGGCCTTGGTTTCACAGTAGGTAGTTGGGGAGATAAATGAGCTATTGTCAAATCTGGTGTATGGAAAAGAATTAAGCAGCGTCCTGTTGTTGAGATGATGGGGTTGTTTTGTGAATCTTCAATCCATCTTTAAATTGAACTCCTTCAATGACATCAGCAAGATATTTGAAGCCGCGAATGCGCAAC
>CALRTB020000015.1:0-77202 GCA_943371005.1 Sphingobacterium thalpophilum | reverse complement strand
GTGACATCCTCCCGACGCTCACCCTAGCGGGGAGAGCGCGGGCTTCCCTTCCTCGCGGTTGGGGCTTCCTGCTTCACCGGGGTTCCCAGGCAACCTTCCTCAGCAGGCAGTATCACCGACTGTCCATCGGCTACAAAGGCAAGACCGCGTTGCATTACCACTTCAGCAGCAGCAACATCTCGGTCAGTTGTGTATCCACATTCATCGCAATGATGCACTCGTTCGCTGAGTTCTTTTTTCCCGGTATGCACTCCACACTGAGGGCAAGTTTGACTTGTCCCATTGGGGTCAACCTTCGCGAAGTAGACTCCGCGTTTCCAGCACACCCATTTTAGGATGTCCAGGAAACTGCCCCAGGCAGCATCCAAACAATGCTTTGCCAACATTCCGCGACTGGTTGCCTTGAGGTTCAAGTCCTCAGCAAAAATCATTCCAGCCTGGTCACAAAGCTTGTGAGCTGTCAGGAAGTGGAACTCACGACGAACGTTATAGATATACTCATGCAGTTTGCGGAGCTTGGCTTGAATCTTGCGGTAGTTAGCAGAACCCTTTTTCTTATTTCTCAATTTGCGTTGCAGCCATCGAAGCTTGCTTTGCAAATCCGCGAAAAAGCGAGGGCGTTCTACCAGTTCTCCCGTCGATACAGCCAAGAACTTTTCCAGCCCCAAATCAATGCCAATGGGTTCACTATGAGGCATGACATCAGGGACGGAAATATCAGCTTGCAAAATCAGTTGAGCGTACCACCCCGACGCTTTCAGCACCACCCGCACTTGTTTGACCTCAAACCCGTCAGGGATGGATCGATGCAGGTTGATTGGCACAGCTCCAATCTTCGGCAGCTTGATTTCAAATCCGTTGACTGGATTCGATTTGAACTGCGGAAACACAAACGAGCGGTACTGACCAAACTTCTTGAAGCGAGGGAATCCAAATCCCCTTTCCTGCATGAACTTGAACGACTTATCCAATCGCTTCAAAGCATCTTGCAAGACTTGAGAATGAACCGTTTTGAGTTTTGGAATTCTCTTTTTCGCTTCAGTCAGCGCATTCTGTTGTTTGTAGTAGTCGGGATAGGGCGCGTCAGCAGAGATGATGTATTCCTGCCTGATACTGCAAGCGTTGACCGGGCACTGACGCGAATTGATCCAGTCCTTGCGCTCTGCCAATGCGTAGTTATACACGCGACGGCATTGCTCCAACCAGTCAAGCATTTGAGCTTCTTGGTCAAGACTTGGATAGATTCGGTAGCTGTAGGTCAAGCTCAACATGGCTAGATTCTAACAGATTTGAATCTCCTGTTAGAACTGATGGATAGTATGTCGATTTCCGGGGCATCGCTCCCCGAGCCCCTCAAAAGTTAAAATGCCTTGCATTTTTTGAATTGCTTCAGATCGTTCTGTGAGCAACGCGGGGCTTTCCTCCAAGGACTCAAGAAGAGTGGCAATCAGGGCAGTTCGATCGCCGATAACGAGATTTTGGACAGGCTTGCCAAAGTTCACGCAAATGATTGAGTGCCACCTCGCCACTGCGACCATGCCGCGCTAACCAACATCCAATAATGACCCCCGTTTGTCCTACGCCACCCCAACAATGGACATAAACAAGTTAGTTTTGTTCGATATGGCGGTCAATAGTGTCTAAAATTGTGACTACCAAATCGGAAGACGTGGGGATTGAAACATCTGGAATGGGAAAACGATGATGGAAAGCCCGATCCCTGATTAAATCTGAATAGGGTTGTAGGCCCTCATCTGCTTCCGTTAGATCAATAAAAGCCATAATTCTTGCATTGAGGATTGTGTATCCTTATTTCTGGGATACTCTCCTGCCAGTAGCTTACCGGGTAGTACCCAGTAACAATGTTTGATGGGGCGAGTCATTTGGGTTTATTTTATTAAGCGATTATTACCTGTAGAATGTCGATCACCTGTTCGACGACCTTAGGTGGAAGAATTTCGCCAGTACTCCGCCACCAACGCTGACTTAAATCGAGGGTACGTACTTGCTCAGCAATAATTGACCCCTGAATCTTAAAACCTTCTGGAATTGCAACGAACGTTTTTACTTCTGGTTTATGGGTATTTGTGATGGGCGAAACAATAATCATTCCTCCACGGCTGTGATTGAACTGACTGTGACTGAGGACAATGCAAGGACGTGCTTCTCCCATTTGCTCACGACCTTGGGTGGGGTTTAAGTTAATGCGAATTACCTCCCCGCGCTTGGGATATTTCACCATGGTTTAAAGCAATTCCCTTCCCGTAGCTGACGTATCTAAAAACTTCTGTACATCGTTAGGATATTGAAAATCGTCAGGGATACTGGCTAGTAAATCATCTAACGTCGGAGTCTGGCGTTTTTTGCGAATAATGAGGGTGTCATTTTGTTCTTGTAACTCAAGGGTACAAGTATCATCCCAACCTAAACTTTCAACGAGACGATGGGGAACGCGGAAGCCTAGGCTATTACCCCACTTTCTTAAGCGTATATCCATGGATAACCCTCAATATTATCTTATGTATAATTCTAGCCTGTCATGTCGTCTATTGGAGTATCAACAAAGTGATCCTGAACGTGGCTATGGCTTTTACTAAGGAGTTTGAGAGAGTATCCCCCTGCGAGCGAAGGTTATGGGTCGCATGGCCATGGCGCAAGTAGTGGGGTGAGAGTTTGATATTTTTCTGGCGATCGCCAACTCAGAATCTTATGTATTTGTCAGTGCAGCGACAGTGTGGGAAATGCCGGTTAAGAAGTCTTTCGGAAAGCTGTCAGGAGCAGATAACCGCCTAGAAATACCGAAGATCCATCTAGCTTGAAGTTCTCAACATCGCAGCAAAGCACGGCGTAAAACAAGCAGAAACCCAAGAATTGACCGAGATTTGTCCTAGCTTGACCAACACTAAGTTTTATAAGGCTTACCGCAATAGGGACAAAAACGATGTTTTAAAGAAGTAATCGGCTGTTGGCAACCCTGACAACGACTCTGCAATTTTGTCCCACAAGCAAAACAATACTGTGCCCGTAAGACTAACCATAATGGATCCGGCGCTGACCCTGCCGTCCAACATTGGGGACAAAACCGCAACGCCTGTTGACCCTCTAACTCCACCGCAATCCCCCGACTTAAAGCCTCTAAATATTCCTCTGGTACCTGGAGCGCATAGGCCAATCCCTGCTTCGTACGCTGATTGAGTTGCGTGGTCTGACCCCGTTCCACTTTCCCGTAGCTCTGGGGATGGATTTCCGCCTTTAAGGCCACCTCCCTTTGGGTGAGCCCTAACCGCCGCCGTTGACGATGGACATAATCTCCCAAAGACTCTCCTGATCGTGGTGTTATCAGTGCTTCTAATTTATCCATAGCTTTTTTACTTTTTTATACTAAGTAACATATATGTAAGTATATTTAATGTGCTACTAATTATTTACTTTGCTTTTCTATCTTAGAGTTTTGTTTTAAGCCTGGATATTATGCCCACCCTTGCCACCGTTGCCACAGAATTTTTAGAACGGCCAGGTCTTGCCCCTAGCACGGTGCGTTCCTACACAACGGCTCTGCTCCCCCTCCTAGCAGACTATGGTGCCTGGCCCATTACGCACCTCGACCGTAAGACCCTCCACAGTTACCTCCAACGGTTAGAGCACCTCAGCTACACAACCCACCGTCGTCACCAAGCTATTCTCCAATCCCTGCTCAACTTTGCCGTTGATCAGCAGTACCTGGCGACAAATCCCCTGGCCCGTCTTCCCCAACGCAAACCTGACCCTAAAAAAGGTGAACACCGCAGTGACCAAACCATCCGTTACTTAACCCCAGACCAACTCCAAATTCTCTACCAAGTCAGCGCCCAGCAACCCCGTCTCCATTGCCTCGTGCGCTTACTCCACCGCACCGGGGCCCGCATTGCCGAACTACTGTCCTTGGATTATGACCAAGTCGATTTACAGCAACGCCGCTTCCAGGTGATTGGGAAAGGAAACAAACAGCGCTGGTGTTTCTACAGTCCAGATGTCGATGAAAGCCTGAGGATTTATTTACAGTACTATCGCCATCCAGAGCATCCAGCCCTGTTTACCGCCCAACAACCCTTAACAAAAGCCATTAGTCGCCTCAGTTATCGCACCGCCTACAGCGATTGGCGCACCATGATTCAACGAGAACCGCAACTCCAGGGCCTCCGTTTCCATGATCTGCGCCATACCTTTGCCACCGAGCGAGTCGGTCTGATGGGGATCGAAGCCCTGCGAGCCCTAATGGGTCATGAAAATATCCAGACAACTTTACGCTACCAAAAGGTGACCTCCCAGAGAGCTGAGGCGATCGCCAAACAAGCATTAGTAACGCTTACCCAAGACTCAAACTAACCATTAACAATAAACTAAATAATAAAGGAGCAATATTGAGCCACAAATGCTTAATTAAGTCTTAAAGATAAAGAGTATTTCATATACTCTGTGACAAGCAGCCGTGACTCCAACCTCCCCCCTGGCGATCGCCAACTTTTTGGCATTGACTTGAGACAAATTTGGATTTGTTTAAATATTGGAGGTTATAGCGAGGGTGTTCAGGCAGGTTTACAATTACAACAATCTCAAACTTCGTAAAGCCACTTCAATCGCTAATGTTGTCATCAGTTTTCAATACATGTATTCCTCGCCCTGAGATTGTATCTGGTGATTTATCCTTTGATTTGTTTGCCGCGAAGCTTCGTTTAGTCGTAGAAGGAAAAGCCCCAAGTCTTTATCAAAATCCGCTGCAGTTTTTTGCCAATACCTTTGTCACAGATGGGCTGAGAGAATTAATTCAAGAAGTTTTCGGTCGCCTCACAGGTAATAATATCGGTGCTCCAGTGGTTCGGTTGGAAACCAGTTTTGGTGGTGGAAAAACCCATGATGAAATTGCCCTCTGGCACATTGCTAAACAAGGGCGATCGCTTTTGGGAGACGATGAACGGTTCAGTGAAGTATTAGAGTTAATCCCAGAAGGTTCAATCCAGGTGGCGGCTGTAGATGGCCGTGATCTCAGTCCAGAAGAAGGGGTTTACCATCCGGAAACAGGAATCACCACAAAAACCATTTGGGGCGAGATTGCTTATCAAGTCAGGGGGGTTGAAGGATATCAACTCCTTAAAGGATCCGATGAATCTGGTATTAGTCCGGGTACAGCAGTCTTGGAAAGGCTAATCAAGGATCAACCCACCCTCATCATTCTGGATGAAATAGCCCGATATCTCAGCGCCGCGAAGGCGAAACGGGTCGGCGATAGTAACCTAGCCAAACAGATTGTTGCCTTTTTATTTTCTTTGATGGACTGTGCGGCATCCTGCAATAACCTAGTATTTGTTTATTCATTAGCGTCTAGTGCCGATACCTTTGCCGACGAAACCGCAGACCTACAGCGGGAATTACGTAGTGCTTCGGCAAGACAAGAAAGAATCCTCCGACCCAGTAATGACGTTGAAATCTACAACATCGTTAAGCAGCGGATGTTTGACAGCATTAGTGAGGAGGCAGCCCAGAAAACTGCGGATACTTACTTTGATGCTTATCGATCTAGTCGCAGCGATCTACCGGATGGTTGCAAAGACCTCAGTTATCGGGAGGCGATCGCCAATAGTTATCCTTTCCATCCTGAGTTGTTTAATCTTCTCACGAAAAAAATTGCTTCTATTCCAGAATTTCAGCGCACCCGTGGGGCATTACGCTTATTTGCACGGCTTGTACAATACCTCTGGCAGGATCAATCGGAACATCTCTTCCTCATTCATCCTCACCATTTGCCCATTGGTATCCACGCGGAGATGACCACAGAACTCACTTCCCGCCTGGATCGCTCCCTGATGGACTTGGCCGTAAAAGCAGATATCCATAACGACACAGGCACTACCGCCCACGCCCAAGTTCAAGACCAAGAATGGCGAGATATGGGCAAACCTCCTTTTTCCACATGGATCGCCAGAACGATTTTTCTCCACTCCCTCACCCAAGGAATTACCGCTGGAATTCGTCGATCAGAATTGAATTTATCGTTGCTCACTCCCTATGTGGAGATTGGCTTTGCAGAACGAGCCATTAGTAATTTGCTGGCGGTTGCTTGGCACTTAGACTTTGATGCAGTAACCAACATCTATCAGTTTAAAGAAGAGCCATCGATCAATAAGATCATTGCCCAAGAGAAAGAACAGGTCGGTGTGGGTGTCGCAAAAGAGGAATTACGACAGCGACGGGATAGCATCTTCCAGAGGCGCTTCTTTGATTGTGTCGCCGATCCAGAAGGGCCCCATGATGTTGATGACCGCGCTGACAGCATTGTTCTTTGTTTAATTGATTTCAATGAAGCTCAAATTCAGAACTCAACGGATTCTGCCCCAGCAATAGTCGAGCAAATTTTTGAGAATACCGGGGAGGCCGGGAAATTTAGGATCTTCAAAAATCGTTTACTTTTTTTGATGGCGAATGAACAGGGGCTAGAGCGTGCTCTAAATTTGACAAGGGAATATCTTGCTGTTAAAGCCCTCCGTAGTAGTCCTCGCCGTTTAGAGGAATTGTCCGAAACGCAACAAAAGGAACTCAAAACAAGGGAAGGAGAGCTTGATCTTGCAGTACGAGTTGCCCTGACAAATACCTATCGTCATTTGTTTTATCCCAACCCAGATCCGGTCAAAGCACCCAAAGGGTTGATGCACTATACTCTACCTTCCCAAGATTCCAGCACTGTCAAAGGGAGAAACAATCAACAGGAAGTTATCCTCAAGGTACTCAAGGATTGCAGTAAAGTCCGGGCGGATGAGGCACCTCCTTTTGCGCCTGCTTATATTCTCCAAAAGGTTTGGCCCGCAGGGATTGATAATTGGACGGCGAAAGCGATGCGGGAAGCCTTTGCGAAAAATATCAACCTCAATATGTTCTTGGAAGGAGAACTCAGTAAGCTGCGAGATACGATTCGGACTGGGGTAGAGCAAGAGCAATGGGATCTCAAATTTGGGCAGCAGGTCTTTATTGCTCCCCTAGCCCCTCAATCTGGGGGGAACCACTTACCCAACATCGAGTTTTCAGAAAGGCTGGAAATTTACCGTCGAGGTATTCTTAAACCGCCGGAACCCAAGGAGATTGAGTTTGATGCCCAGGTTTTACCAGGTCATGAGACGGAAAAAACAGTACGGTTACGCTGGCGAGCCAAAGGGGCGATCGCCACTGCACTTTATCGAGAAAATGAACTGGTTCGCGATGATTACCCACCATCGGGCAATGAGGAATTAACCATTACAACAACGACAACATTTAGGGTGGTCGCGGATTATGGTGAAGAAGGAACTGAAGAAATTACTCGCAGTGCATCTATTGCGAAACCTTCAGGGGGTGGCGGAGGTGGTATTCCTCCGATTATTTTCCCTCCACTCCGACCTACAGAAATTACGAAGGAAGGTTCACCGAATAAGGTGTTTACGGAATTGTCAGATCAGATTACGGATAGTAAGGTCACAACAATTTCAGCGGTAGAGATTACAGTCGATACAATTCAGGACTACCGCAAGCTAGGGACAGCCATTCCGTTGTTCGCCCGCCATAAGCCCCAAATCGTGCAGAGCGTTACTTTACAGAGCAACGGGCAGTTTACACGGCTGGAATACCAAGGGGACTTGCGGGGCTATCAAGGCTTTTCAGCGCCGTTAAATATGCTTTTTAATGCCCCTGAAGTTCAAGGAAATGCCATGCTGAAAATTCGGATCGAGTTTGAGCAGGCGCTATCAGCGACAGAGGGAATTCTCGATGAATTTAAGGGAATACTCAGTCGTAACCCAGTCGATCGCCTCGGTTTATTTGTGAAGGTTGGCTATGATTAGTGCCTCCTAGCCCCCGCATCGGGGGAATAAGCCCCCCAGCCCCCAGTTTGGGGGAGCAATATTCTGGGAAGTCCCCCACTATGGGGGATTTAGGGGGCGACACACCAGTAGAAAGTCCCCAGCATGGGGATTTAAGGGCTTCAACGATTTAGGAAATAACAATGCAAGAGTTTCAACTGCGGGTTGTACCGTTAAAAAATAATGAATTTGCCCTAGAGCTCTTCCAATGCGCCTATAAAAAAGCAGGAGAGAAGAAGCGTCCACCAGCAAAAAAAATAGGACGTTTAAAAGGTAACCCTCTCATTTTGGCGCGGCAAGCGGTTTATGACTCCCTCAAGCAAAATCAATATGATCCTAAATCCCTAAGTTATAAGCGCCAAACGCCCTATGTCCTAGATGAAACTTCTGGGGTAAATCTCGCTGTCCTTTTTCAAGCGCTGAAACGACTCAGCAAGCCAGAACGCATCGCCAATATTACCCAAGGGATACGCTCAATGAGTAATGAAGAAGCCCATTATTGGTTTGCCAAGATGAGCGATCGCCACAACCGATCTGCCCAAAAAGCGATTAGAGTGTTGTTAGATGAGTAATTTGTTGAGGTAAGGTCATGGCGAGTCCATTGGAGCACTACGTGAACGCTATCAAAGTCAAAGGCAGAATCGAAAACGGTCAGCTCGTCCTAGATGAAGACATGGCTACTTTTCCGTGGGATGGAGAAGTGGAAGTGCAGGTCATGCTCAAGCAAAATATTTTGTCTGATTCTACAGTGGTAGATCCCTTATGGGAAGCATATCTCGCTTCTGAGACAGAGCGGGAAGAGGTTTATCAACGGCTCGCTAATGTTTGAATTTCTTGGTGGGAGGCGGTAAAGACAATGAATGCGAAATTAGTTGATTCTTTGGTTGGCATCATTGACTCTCTGGATAATGAAGACTATTTGCTATTACAGCAAAAACTTAAGGATAAGTTGATCCAAAAAACAGAGGGGGTTTGTAGTGGCTATGCTCGGATTCGACAAACTAGAGTACCTGTTTGGACGGTCATTTCTTTTATGAATCAAGGGGCAAATGTCAGTGAAATTTTAGAGAACTATCCAATGTTGACTTGGTTAGACATTACAGCCGCTCAGAGTTATTACCAATCCCATACCGAGGAAATTGATCAGATTATTGCGGCATAAACAGCCCCTAAATCCCCGATTTGGGGACTTTCTACTGGTGTGCTAGACAGGCGATCGCCTTTATCTTCTCTCTTGTTCCCCCGATTCGGGGGCTAGGGGACAATACAACCCAAGGTAAACATATGCGATATCGAAGAATACGCGGCACAACTCCCGAAATTGAAGCCGCAGCCCGTCGCCTCCGAGCAAATCTTACTCCCGCAGAAGCAAAACTCTGGGAAGCTCTCAAAGGTAAACAACTTGATGAATTCAAATTTCGCTGTCAACATCCTGTAGAACAATTCATCCTCGATTTTTATTGTCCTAGCTGTAAGCTGGTGGTCGAGATAGATGGCGAAATTCATCGCGATCGCCAAGAATACGATCAAGCCCGCACTGAAAAACTAGAGACATTAGGTTATCGAGTGATTCGCTTTAGCAACGATGAAGTCATCCATAATTTAGGTGATGTTTTGGAGCGTATCAGAGCGCAATTGAGAAGCCCCTAGCCCCTAAATCCCCGTTCCGGGGACTTTCTACTGGTGGGATAGATAATCTTTTACTCCCCCAATATTGGGGGTTGGGGGGCATATTCCCCCGATTCGGGGGCTAGGGGGCATTACAGGAATCAGAAAAGCCCCTAAATCCCCATAATGGGGACTTTCTACTGGTGTGCTGGACAGGCGATCGCCTTTATCTTCTCTCTTGTTCCCCCGATTCGGGGGTTAGGGGACTTATTCCCCCCAAATTGGGGGGTTAGGGGGGCTATCATGAGAGAATACCCGCGCTAATTTGACACTCTATGACCACTCCCCAACGTAAACCCGTTTTCATCGAAAAAATCTTCCCTGTAAATCTCCTCAATCAGCAGGTCTACTTTGAAAATGGCGGTAATCCCTTCAAAGGTCTCCATCGGTGGTATTCCCGTAAACCGCTTTCCTTTAGTCGCGCCTCCGTGTTAGGTTCTCTCCTGCCTGCGGATGTGACGATGGAGGAATTTGAATACCTCCTCGGTCTGGACAAACCCAGAAACAATGAATCCGAGCTAGAACGGGACGATCGCCACAAAAGAACTCGCCTCTATAAAACGCCGCCATCCCCTGAGCGGGTCAAGCAGGTGCAAGCTCTCTGTGAAGCGCAATGGGGCGATCGCACTCCGGCGGTGTTGGATGCCTTTGCGGGGGGGGGTTCGATTCCGTTTGAGGCGGCGCGGTATGGCTTGCGGGTGTTTGCGTCGGATCTCAATCCGGTGGCGGTGGTGACGATGAAGGCTGCTATTGAGTTTCCCTTAGAGTTTGGGGCGGAATTGCAGCAGGATATTGATCGCTGGGTGCAATGGGTTGGTGAACAGGCGGAGGCTCGCTTAAAAGAGTTTTTTCCGAGTAGCCACGCCCCCCAGCCTAGCCCCCCAGCCCCCAACATTGGGGGAGAAAGATTATCCAGCACACCAGTAGAAAGTCCCCAGTTTGGGGATTTAGGGGGCAGAGAAGAGAAAATCCAAAATTATCTTTGGGCGCATACGGTGCAATGTCCTCACTGTGAATCGACTGTGCCGCTTAGTCCGAATTGGTGGCTTTATAAACGTCCTGAAAAGCAAAATTTACATAAATGGTGTGCGGTTAAACCTGTCTCAAATCTTGCTGAAAAACGGGTTGATTTTGAATTGATTAAGGGCAAAAAGGGTAAAGGAAATACGATTCAAACGCCCGATGGTGATTTTGATCCAAATGATTTTTCTACGATTGGGCGCGGTGTTGGTAAATGTCCAAATTGTGAAAGCATTATTGAAGATCAAGTTATTAAAAATCAAGCAACTAATGGCGGTTTAGGTCATCAACTCTATGCAGTTGCATTTAAGCAAGGTAAAGGTAGTTTAGAGTTTAGAACTCCGAATAATATTGATTTAGATATTCTTGACAAAGCTCACTATTTTCTAGAGAAATTATTTTTAAATAAACCTCATCTAAATATTGATGAAGTTGTTACTGATGGTTCAAAAACGAATGAATTAATTCGATATGGAATTACAAAATGGTCGAAATTATTTAATGATCGGCAGCTTTTAACATTGGTGACTTATGTTGAGATTATCAATGAGGCAAAGGAAAAAATCAAGGCTGAATTGGGCGAGGAAAAATTACAGGCGATCGCCACTTATCTCGCTTTAGTTTTAGAACGATGTGTTGATGAAAATTGTCGATTAGCTCATTGGAATTCTGCAAGAGGTGGCTCAAGAAGGGCTACAGCACAGCATTCTTTAAACTTGATGTGGAATTATCCAGAAGTTAATGGTGCTTATGATTTATGGAAATCTTTCGCTGAAGTTTTTATTGTACATTATAAAAATCTTTGTGAATTACTGGGTACAAAAATAAATTCATCCAGCTTAAATTTAGAAAACCATACCGAAAAAAGTTTTCACATTGAATCCGCCTCCGCTGATAGCCTATTTCATTTAGCCGATCAAAGCATTGATGCAGTTGTTACCGATCCGCCCTATTACAGCACCATTCAATACGCCGAATTATCCGACTTTTTCTATGTATGGCAAAAGCGCATTTTAGGCGATATATTCCCCGAACTCTATTACACCGAACTCACCGACAAAGACCGCGAAGCCGTCGCCAACCCCTCCCGCTTCCGGAACATGGGAACCAGCCCCAAAGACCTCGCCGATCAAGACTACGAAGCCAAAATGCAAATGGCATTCAGCGAATACTATCGCGTCCTGAAAAATAACGGCATCATGACCGTGCAATTTAACCACAAAGACAGCGGCGCATGGGATGTCCTCGCCCAATCCCTGATCGAAGCCGGATTCGAGATTACCGCAAGCTGGGCAGTCAGCACCGAAAACCCCCAAAACCTGCATCAAGCCCAGAAAAATAGCGTATCCAGTACCGTTTTATTAGTTTGCCGCAAACGCGACCCCAACGCCGGAACCGCCTGGTGGGATGACGTGCGCCCCGAACTAAATCGCCTCGTCGAAGAACGCGCCCCCGACTTTGAAGCCAACGACATCAGCGGGATCGATCTCTATCTCAGCGCCTTTGGCCCCGCCCTGAATGTGTTTAGCCGCGCCTGGCCCGTGCTCGATAGTGCTGGTCAAGCCATGCGTCCCGAAGTTGCCTTCGAGGAAGCCCGCAAAGCCATTTCCCACTACCGCCTAAACAAACTCCTGAACCAAGAAACCAGCGGCTTCGATGCCCTCACCCAATGGTATATCCTCGCCTGGGATAGTTTCCGCGCCCGCGAATTCTCCTTTGATGAAGCCAGACAATTGGCGATCGCCGTGGGAGGATTCGACATCAACGACCTAAAAAATAGCCATAAGCTAATCAGCGCCAAAAGCGGCACCTGTAGCCTACTCACCCCGACCCAACGCCTGAAAAAACGCGCCTTTTCCGTTAGTCCCACCGACTTTAGCCTCACTTCCCTCGTCGATGGACTCCACGCCGTCATTGCCATCTATCAAGAAGAACAGAGCATTGAGCCTGTCCGCCAATTCTTGAAGAAAACCGAACTCCTGAGTAATGACCAATTTATGCGCGCCTGGGAAGTTGCCCTAAAAGCGATCCCCCACATCGGCGACGAGAAAAAACGACTGCCCGAAGAAAAAGCCCTGGCCGATCTGTGGTTAGCGATGGATGAGATCAAGGCGAAGGTGCGATATGTCACCCCAGAGGATGCCGAGGGTAGTGGGCAGGCAGTGCAGGGGAGTTTGTTTTAGAAGCCCCGAAGAAGCCCCTAAATCCCCATACTGGGGACTTTCTACTGGTGGGATGGATAGATCGGCGATCGCTCTTCTGTATTTCTCCGGTTCCCCCGATTCGGGGGCTAGGGGGCAAGAAAAGCCCCTAAATCCCCATAATGGGACTTTCTACTGGTGGGATGGATAGATCGGCGATCGCTCTTCTGTATTTCTCCGGCTCCCCCATTTTGGGGGCTGGGGGGCAGAGAAATGCCCCTAAATCCCCATACTGGGGACTTTCTACTGGTGGGATGGATAGGTGAGGTTCCCATTTTGGGAATTGCTTGTTATCATGAGAAATAATTACAAAAACCCATGAGAATTATTGCAAAAAAAACGTTAATTGATTTTATTGAAAAAAACCCTAAACACCATGATGCCAAAGAAGCTATTGAAGCATGGCATAGCGAAGCAAAAGCTGCCCAATGGAAAACACCAGCAGAAATCAAAGAACAATATAAAAGCGCCAGCATCCTAAAAAATAATCGTGTTGTCTTCAATATTGCTGGAAACAAATATCGTCTAGTCGTTTCAATCAACTATCCAGCACAAATAATTTTCATCAAATTTATTGGCACTCACCAAGACTACGATAATATCGATGCAAATACTGTGAATTTAGAGAATTAAACAACTCAAATTATGCTAACAACCTACATTAAACCCATCCGCACAGAATCAGACTACGAGGAAGCATTAAGCAGAATTGAAATGCTGATGGAAGCAGAATCAAATACACCTGAATTTGATGAATTAGAAGTCCTGACTACCCTCGTCGAAGCCTATGAAGCGAAGGAATATAGAATAGATGCACCAACGGCGATCGCTGCAATCAAGTTCCGCATGGAGCAACAAGGTCTTAATCAACAAGATTTAGTTCCTTACATTGGTAGTAAGTCGAAAGTTTCTGAAGTCTTATCAGGAAAACGAGAACTAAGCAAAAATATGATTCAGGCTTTGCATAAAGGCTTAAACATTCCCCTAGAGTCTCTTTTTCAATCATCCTAATCCAGTCCAGAGGTTATAAAAATGGAAGTCAACACCCAGATAAGCAGGGACACTGAAAATAAAATCAACTTCATTCAATCCCAAACAAAACAAGATCTCTCTGAAATCCTCAAAAATGCCATTGAACTCTACTATCAAACCCTACAAACGCCGCAAAAAACACCCCTACAGATTTTAGAAGAATCAGGATTTATCGGTTGTGCCTCCATTGAAAGCGATCTCTCAATCAATTACAAAAAAGTTCTTACTGAAGAATTAAATAAAAAATATGATTATCGCTGACACAGGATTTTGGTTAGCATTAAGTGATGATCAAGATAAATTTCATCAAGTTGCAAAAAAAGCACTCCAGCAATACCCAGAACCATTAATCACCACTTGGTCAGTCATTACAGAAACCTGTCATTTACTCCTTTCCCGTAAGGGGGCATATGCACAGATTAGGTTTATGCAAGCACTGAGTAATGGAGCCGCAGAGGTATTTTTACTGCAAACCCATCACCAGTCCCAAATTGTCGAACTCATGACCAAATACGCTGATCTACCGATGGATTTTGCTGATGCATCCCTTGTCATTCTTGCGGAAGAACTCGGTCATGGAAAAATCTTTTCAACTGACCAACGGGACTTTGGTATTTATCGCTGGAAGAATACAAAACCCTTCCAAAATCTTCTGATTTCTTAAATTAAACCCAATTTTCTACCTTTAACCCCGGAACTCGCTCAAACTCCCGCACGTTATTCGTCACCAAAATACGATTTAAGCCTAGGCAATGGGCCGCAATTTGGGTATCTAAAATACCGATAGGCGTGCCCTGGCGATTTAGATGTGCTCGAAGTTCACCATAAATATGACTGGCTTGACGATCCCAGTTAAAGACATCTAAATAAGCGATAAAATCTTCAATAACCTGATAGTTTTTAGCTGGATTCATTGATTTTGCCGCCCCATACTCTAATTCCGCTAGAGTAATAATCGAGATCCCTAGTTTGTGTGGCTCAATTTGTTCAAACTTTTCTAAAACTTGAGGCGGCTTTTCTTTGATGATGTAAATACAAATATTTGTATCCAACAAAAACATCTAGAATAAGTCCTCCCGCTCTTGGGGCGGCTGGTCATCCCGTGTTTCCATAAAATCTGGCGTGGCACAAGGAGCATTTTCAAAAAAATCTCGCCAAGATCGCCGTTTCGGAGACAAAATTACGCGATCGCCTTCTTTATAAATAAAAACTTCCTTCCCCTCAAACCGAAACTCACGAGGCAACCGTACCGCCTGACTATTGCCATTCATAAATAACTTTGCCGTTTTAGGTTGAGCCATACTACACTAAGAACAAGAATATATATTTTTAGTATATACAGTGAACTGTCTCCCCGACTACCCTTGGAAAATTAGCTACACCAGCGCTCAAGATAACCCGATCGCCGATTTTTATATTCCAGCCCTAGAACGTTCGATCCAATATGACCGCAAATCAGGGTTTTTTAGTAGCGCAATTCTGAGCCATGTCGCTGCCGGACTGGGAACCCTGCTCAACCAAGACGGTCAAATTCGCCTGATTCTCGGTTGTCAGCTCAACGCCCAAGATGTGGCCACCATCAAAAAAGGTTATGAACTCCGAGAGGCGATCGCCCAACGATTAGACACAGACCTCACCCCTCCAAAAAACTTTGCCCAGCTCCACCACTTTGAAATTCTCAGTTGGCTCATCCAAGCAGGTAGGCTGGATGTGCGTATCGCGATTCCCCTCAAACAAAACGGCGATCCACAACTCTTTGAAGAAACCCTGGATTTCAACCACATCTTCCACGAAAAAGTTTGCATCTTCACCGATGCTGAGGGTAATCAACTCGTAACGAATGGATCTGCCAATGAATCCATTAGCGGCTGGGAACTCAATACCGAGTCATTTCAAGTATTTAGTTCCTGGGAAGAAGCGAGAGAACGCCAAAGGGTACAGGAAGAAATCATCCGGTTTGAGCAACTCTGGACAAACCAAATGCCAAGGGTGAAAAGCTTTGCCATGCCCGAAGCCATCCGCGAAAAACTTTTACGCTACACTCCCGCCCAAAAACCCCAATGGACACCCACCAAGGATTTTGATACTCGTCCTCTCCCTAAAGCGGCGGAAAGCATGAAGGTTAAAGCTCCTAGTGCTGAATATAAGCCCCTAAATCCCCAAGATGGGGACTTTCCGGATTCTTCTTGCTCCCCCGATTCGAGGGCTGGGGGGCTACCAGATCAGCCCCTAAATCCCCATGCTGGGGACTTGAATACAACTACAGATACAAATTCCCCCCAAGTTGGGGAGCTAGGGGGGCAACTTCCAGAGGCAATCATCTTTGAACAGAAAATGCTCAAAAAATGGCAGAGCTTACCGACCCATGCAGGTTGCCTAAGTTATTGCCTTGATTCCATACCAATTTCCCCCTGGCCCCATCAAATTAAAATCTTGCGTCATGTCGTAGAAAACTTCCCTTGTAGTTTCCTGATCGCCGATGAAGTCGGGCTGGGTAAAACTATTGAAACAGGCTTGATTTTGCGTTATTTACTCGTCTCTCAAAAAGCAAAACGAATTTTAATCCTTGCCCCCGCTAGCGTCCAACCCCAATGGCATAGTGAGATGTGCGAGAAATTTAACCTGCACTTCTGGAGTTATAACAAAGGACACTTCACAGATCCCTACGGCGAAACCTATCCTTCCCTCGATAACCCTTGGAATACCCAAGACCTCATATTGGCCTCTAGTCACCTTGTACGCCGCCAAGACCGCATGGAAGAATTACTCGCCGCCGAGCCTTGGGATGTGGTGATTATTGATGAGGCCCATCATGCCCGCCGCAAGGCTCCCCAACAGCGAAAAGAAAAATTTAATCGCTTACTCCAACTCCTGCAACAGCTACGGGAACGCACAAAAAGCATAATGCTGCTCTCCGCAACACCCATGCAGATCGACCCGATCGAAGTCTTTGACCTGATCTCAGTTATTGGTCTAGAAGGTCACTGGAGCTATGGTGATGTCTTCTGTGATTACTTCGCCTCCCTCGACAATCAACCCAACGAAAATCTACTGAAGTTCTGGCAGCAAATGACGGCGGATTACTTTAAGTATGGCGGTCAGTCCTGTCCTCGATTCCGGGCCTACCTCAATCAAAGCGATCGCCTCCTAGCTTCTCGCCTCGACGACTTTTGGAGCGGCAAATATCCCACCATTAATCTTCGGCAATATTTGAACGACACCCAATTCATCGAGCGTTCAAAGGAATATCTCAGTATCCACACCCCCCTCAAAGAAAAGATGTTTCGCCATACCCGCAATACCCTCCGCGAGTATTACAAACGGGGCCTCCTCGAAAAGGACATTCCCCAAAGAGATGTCCAGGATCAGGCGATCGCCCTTGAACCCACCAGAGAAGCAGAACTCTATCGCCAAGTGAGTGACTATGTCCGAGATTTTTATCGACTTGCCCAAAAGGAAAATCGTAAAGCCCTTGGATTCCTCATGACCCTGTACCGCAAACGATTGACCAGTTCTTTCTATGCCATTCGCGAATCTCTACAGCGTCGCCTAGATGCCCTAATGACCCAGCAAGGTAGTGGTTTGAGCGATGATGACTTACTCGAACTCGAAGACCAAGATGATGCCATCATTGACGGTCTTGAAAGTTTTATGGAGGAGATTCATCCCAAGGAAATCGAATACCTCGAAGACCTACTACGCCAGTTTGAAAACACGGGGGAAGACACCAAATTCTCCCACCTCCTCACTATCTTGAGACAAGAATTTCAGCAGCGAGATAGTACCATTATCTTCACCCAATACACCGACACCCTGGACTTTCTGCGGGGAGAACTGCAGCAAATCTATGGCCCCCAGGTGGCTTGCTACTCCGGGCGCGGCGGTGAAAAACTAATTGATGGCGAATGGCGCACTGTCTCCAAAGAACAAATCAAGCGGGAATTTCGCCAGGGGGAAATAAAAATTCTGCTCTGTACTGAATCCGCCAGTGAAGGGTTGAACCTGCAAACCTGCGGCGTATTGATTAACTACGATATGCCTTGGAACCCGATGCGTGTCGAACAGCGAATTGGCCGGATTGATCGCATCGGTCAAACTTTCCCCAGAGTCATCATTCACAACTTCTATTACGACGGCACCGTGGAAGCCAAGGTTTACCAACGACTCCGCGATCGCATCCATGCTTTTTCTTCCGTTGTCGGTAGTCTGCAACCCATCCTGGCCAAAGTTCCTACCCTCATCGAACAGGCAACCATGAGCGCCGATCCCCAAGAGGAAGATGTTTTATTTTCTGAGTTTGACCACGCCCTAGATGCCCCGCCCTTGCAAGTCACCCTCGACGACATGGTGCAAATGGATGTGGAAGCCGACATCATGAGTATTCGCCAACCGCTGCCACCTTCTCCCTTAGCTTGGCAGGATCTGGAACGGTGGCTCACCACCTCACCAAGCCTCAAGCAAGCCGGGATGATTTTTGAAGATAAAGGCGACGGCCAATGGTTACTGACTCAAAAGTCAAAAACCAAAACAGTTACATTTGATCCCAAAACCTTTGAAGAATATTCTTCTTCCCTCAGATTAATGAGCATTGGGGAGCCGTTGCTTCGGAACTTAATCCAAATTTGCCTAAAAGCTCAAAAAAATAGTCTCAGTATGTAGAAATGACTTATCACTCGTGCTATATTACCCACACGTGGTTATCTCGTCATTCAAACCACTGATTTAGTAGATGAGCTAGAAAAAAACTGTTTTTCCTTTAGAAACTGCACAGATCGCAAGGTCTTCTTGTATCTGTCTGTAACTAAAAAAGAGGAAAAACCAGTATGTCTCTACTAAATCTCCAGTTCCGCGCCATCGCTTCCCGTCTCCAAGTTTTAGACAATTCACATCCTGATCTCGCCTTCCCCAAAGTGAGTGACTTAGTCGAGACTCATCTCGGCAGAGAACTGGCTCAGGCGATCGCCAAGCGTCAGGATACAGAAGACCCTCATACTCTCTGGGATCTGCTTAAAATTGATGCGGTTCTCTGTCTGGAAAATCAGATGGGCGAAAAGATCCGGGTCGGTGTATGTCTAGTACCCAATGAGTTCCAAGCTTACAAAACTTTGAACAAAGCTAATCAAGCCGCCTATTTTCAGGTGCGTCGCCAATTAGGGATTCAAGCTTACTGGGTACTATGCCTAGATCCAAAGCACTTCCCTAGCCAAAACCAATGGGTTGATTTCCTTTACAGAGAAATTGACCTTCAACAGAAGAGTTGTCGTCTCATTTTTGTGTAAAACCCCTGACAGATAGGGAGAAAGAGCATAAAACCAATTATTTCGTTCTCTCTCCCTCCTCAAAAATTCTTGCTGCAGCACCCCATCCAGAATTTGGTCTAGGTTGACGCTTCAAAAACGTTTTGGCGTAAAAGTAGCTCTTCTTTTCCACCACCAGTTACCAGGCCACCACCAGGGGGAGCGTTGGGCCTGGATGAGATACTGCACCTGCTCATTAAGACTTTCTATCTGCATTTGATATTCTTGGTCATTAAGGCTTTGGGTCTGGATTAGGTGATCAAACTGTTCCTGGAGGCTGGCCATTTGCTTAATAACATCCCTAGCCATTATTTGTTCTGCTTGTAGTTTTTCCGTCGCCGCCTGAATAGACAAAATCAACTCTTGAATAGACTGGTAACCATCGAGGCATTTTAATAATTCAAGAATGTGGGCTTCGACATCAACTAGTGCCTCATATTTATGATCTAGCGCCGAAATCAGATTTTCTGCGGCCTCTAATGTTTGATTTGTTTTGGCAAAATCAACCTTGTACTCTCGCTGTTTTTGCGTCAAAGTATTGAGGGATTCAAGATAGCGATCGCCTTTTTCTTTTTGCGATTCTAGTTGGGAGTGGGTCTTTTCTGCATGGTTAATAATTTCTTTGAGTTTCTGAAATACGGCCTGGGCTTCGGCTGTTCCAAAGCTGAGTTCCTGTAAGCGATTTTGACCGCGCTCTTGGTGCTCATGCAAAGCCTCATTGGCTGATTTTAGGGTCTGTCGTGCGGCGGCTATTTCTGTGGTTACCTGTTGAATCTCATCCCGATCCCAAGCTGCCTCTAATAAATTTTCAGCCTTAGCGATCGCCTGGTTCAACATTTTTCCCAGTTCACCCAATGCCACTAACGTATCGTTATCACTGAGAACCGCTGGATGATTATGTTCCGTATTTTGATGATTCATAATGAGGTCAACTTCCTTTTGTATAAACGTTGTCTTGGGATTTAAGGATCTTCACTAAAGCTGTGATCAGATTGCCTTCGGCTTGAGCAATCTCCGGCAGGGGCAAATGCTTCGGATAGGGAATCTGCTGCATTTGAAATCTGAATCTTGCCGCTTCAACAAATAGATTAACGGCCTCAAGATCATGGGCGATCGCCTCCATAACCCTGTCATATTCAGCTGAATGAGTCTGTTTGAGGCTTGTTATCCTACGTGCCCCATCCCAGTAATGTCCCATCGCCCGGAGAACAAGGCTTTGGAGTAGAGGATTCGCTTTCTCTGCATCCAAAAGTGCTAATTTCACCTTGAGCTCCTCCAAGGACCGTTGCTGGAGGCATAGAATCATCTCCCGCTCAAGGAGGCTGCGTTCTTCCCCCTTAAAGTTAATTTGATCCAGGACTTCATACATATCCCGATAAATCAGCAACGACTCCAATTGCAAAGCATCGAGAATATATTGACGAATGATATTTTTTTTCTGCAAAGCAAGAATCAATTCGTCATCTTCTGCTTGTAGCCAGTGGATTAAATTATCAATAGCTGGCTCATTTTTATAATCAATCAGCTCACAGACCGATGATAAATTCGGTAGATAACGCTGGAGGAGTTGATATTGTGCTTCAGTGATGACAATCACGAGCCGAGAACGGGTTCTAGTCAAAAGCGTATACCATTGCCACCAGTCCTCTGAGGTCGGTTCCGGCGTGGTCGTTTTAAAAGCATTGAAAACCACAGACGTATCAAATTCCCGTCCCTTCACCTCATGGACATTGAGAAATTCTAATTGGTCGTTATATTTCGATTGATAGGTTTCAGCATATAAAACCTTAACCCGACTAACGAGTTTATAGATCAATGATTTGCTTGCTTCAATAGCCTTGATTTTTCGCCCCAAAGACTGACAGAGTTTTTCCAAAAAAACTTCTGCCTCCAATGGAGATGGGTACTTGATCAGCTTTACCTTCTCTCCTGTTTTGTAGGCATAGTCAGCCTCAGTCGGTTGATAGGGACAACGCGCCTTATTTTGCCTCGCATTTTCTGACGCTGGTGCCAAGAATAAGTTGCTAAATTCAAGGATGCGTTTTGAATTGCGGAAACACTTCCAATCAGGTTCCTGCACATTAACCAGTTCCAAGGCACCCCAATCAAAATCAACTGGCATAATTCTCTGATTGAGATCACCCAGCAACCACAGATAGGTCGGCTGACCGGCTTCCTGCCAACCGCGACAAAGCTTTTTAATCGCCTCTAATTCACTCAATAGATAATCTTGGGACTCATCAATAATCACCGTCATACCGACTCTATCCTGAGATAGGAGAGTGACCGGAGTTTCATCCCATTCTTTGCAGAGCAAATCGGCAATCTCTGAACGAGACAATTTATTTATGTCTTTGAATGCCTGGTGCCACCATTCCGGAGAAATTCGTTTGAGTACCTCGATTCGATCAGCATTTTCTTGGTAGACCGTATTTTTGGTTTGATCCGAGTCCGGTTTTAGAACAAAAGATTGATAAAGGATCAGATCTCTTTGTCTGATGCCCTGAAAATTCAGGCCAGCTTGGGACTGTTCAGCCCTTTGGGCTAGATCTTGAAGGATTTTTAGCTCCTCATCCGGGGATAACATCGAGGATTCGCTCTCTGGAGAGGCATGTTTGACCCAGTCTTGAAACGTGCCATATGAAAAATCCCTGGGACATATCCGAAGGAATAGATTGCAGGCAATGGAATTCTTTAACCTCTTCGAGTAAGCTCTGGGGCAAAAGAAAAAGGACATTCCAGCCCATTTTGTATAGATCGCAGGCCCGTAGTGCGGCAGTGACCGTTTTTCCTGTGCCTGGGGGACTTTGGGTAATATGGGCGAAGAAACCAATCCGTGGATTTTCTCCATAGTGGCTCACTGCTGTATGTTGACCAATTTGATCGCTCGTCAATTTTTGGGCTTGGGTCATCACCGGGCTGTAATTATAGCCTCCGTTTAGAAAGAAAGACCAAGCGATGTCCTTTTCTCCATTCCAAGTGTAGGCGGGTTCTCGAGGCAGTGCTTTAATATCAATGTCATAGGTATCATCGTTACGCTGCGCGGCATACAGAATCCGGATCGAACCATCCTCTTGATTTAAAATCCAAATCAACCGCAGAGAACTACCACCCCCTAGATCAAGGCGCGATCGCCAGAGGTCTGCAAAACCTCTACCAGAAAGAGATATGGTATGAACAAATCTATCGTTCTCAGGCGTCTCTGCAAGTCGATCAAATAGGCGTTCGGGTACCTTCAGGGAGCCGGTGCCTTGTAAATTACGTAAATCTTGAATAGCTTGGCGCGTCAACTGTATTTGTCGCATTTCCATTGACCTCGATCATATTCATAAAATTCATTTCACCCGAAAGACTCCCAAGTCAGTCGAGCATAGTTTGGTTTAGCTCCAATCCGGTTTATTTTCCCGAGCGCGACTAATCGCCATACCGTTATCAATGCCGACCACCAATGGTGTGACTACAGAACCAACAGCAAAGGCATTAGCAAAAGCTTCTTCTGGATCTTCACTGCCTGCGCCAATCACAAATCCCAATGTGCCTAAACAGGCAAAGGTAACCCAAAATGCTTTCCAGCGACGAGTGTAAACGTAAGCCCCCAGAGGAATAAATAGCGCCCATAAAACCACTACCCAAATCTTTTTCTGGGCTAACTTTTCTAGGGAAGTTTGAGGTTGAAGACTATTGCCAGAAAGAATATCTTGTCTGAGTTTAGAATATTCTTCGTCACTAATTAAGTTTTCGTCCCGTAGTATCTGTAGTTCTTGGAGTTGTTGGCGTTTATCATTCATGGCTAATTAAAAATAAAACTAAGAAAAAATGATTAAGTTCTAATCGACGAGCTATTGATCTTCTGGTATGGGGCGTTGTTTTTGTTCCGGTAAAGTATGTTCAGACCAAGCATTAACAGGGCAAATACTAAGTAATTTCGGTTAAGCTTTTGCTTGGATCTATCTGAAACTTACACTTTCCATTAAACCTTGTGATAGTCAATTCCCAATCTCGAAAACCCATGACCTTTTCAGTTATCAGCGCCGCATAGCATGTTCCTTGGGAAGCCAGGTCGTAGCGCCGATGCTGTCTAATCCAGAAACGCTGGCCTCGGTTAGATCAGCATTTTCCAGACTCAAGCCAGCACTTTTGATGCCTAATAAATTTGCTCCCCGTAAATCAGCCCAGGCACAGTTAGCACCACTCAGATCGGCCCCCTGGAGATTCGCATTGCGGAGGTCAGCATTGGCAAGGTTACTCCCTGTTAAATTCGCTCGTGCAGCATTAATGCCTGCGCAATAGGCATGGTTTAAATTACTTTCGTTCAACACAGCTTTTGCTAAGTTAACTCCTTCCAAGTTGGCATTATCAAAAACACTATCACTGAGATTGGCGCCGCTCAAAGTAGCATAGGCCAGATCTGCTCGCGCCCACTGAATCCCCGCCAAATTTGACTGCTGCAACATGGTACGTTGCACAATCGCATCCTGGAGATTTGCGCCTTGGAGATTTGCCTTTTGTAATGCTGCTGCGGATAGATCGCAACCAACTCCATTAAGCTGAGGAGCTTGAATCCCAGCAAGGTTACTGCTCCGCAATTCGCTATGAGCAATATTGGCTCCGTCTAACTGGGCTCGGGTTAGAACTGCACCATTGAGAATACTTTCGCTGAGGTTGGCACCACGCAAATCAGCCTGATGGGCGTTGAGCCCCTCCCCTTGAATTTCTTTAAGATTAGCGGCTTGGGCTTTGGCTCGCACTAGCGTCGCTCCGGTCAATTGAGCCTGATTTAACAGAGCATTGGTTAGGTTTGCTCTACTCAAGTTGGCATCTTTGAGGTTGCAATTGGAGAGGTTAGCGCCTTCAAGGTTTGCATGGCATAGAACCGCATTTTCGAGATTTGCTCCAGTTAGGTTCATATTTTGGAGAAAAGCACCGGTTAATTCTGCTCCAGCTAGGTTAATACCAGGAGCAGATAAGTTAGATAAACGAAAATCGGCTTGGTAAAACACAAATCCCTGGAGAGAATATTGGCTGAAGTCTACTCCTACAAATACCACTCGACTGAAGTCACGACGATCGCTTTGGATTGCTTGTTGAAACTGAGCATCATTGAGACGCTCCTTGGAAAAAGTAGGGCGAAAAGGAGCCGTATGATGCCAAAAAATGAGGGTGTCGAGGTTTTGAATAATGCTACGAATCATAGATTTCATGGGTTTTTACTGCCTCTTCAGGTAGATATTCTGGAGTCAAAACTTCAGGGGACAAATCTGCCTCAGGTACCTGCGCCCAGAGTGTTTGCAGTAGTCGATTTGCCAGAGAATGGTAGAGACTAGGTAGTTGATCGAGATAACGATAAATTCGTTCTAGGGCGATCGCCGGCCGGAATGCTGTTTTAAATTCCGCAGTCAAGGTAGTTAGGGTAGCCCGCTGGGCGAGGTAGTTGGCACAATAGGTTAGCCCCCGCTGATAGTAAAAATGGGTAATGCTATCCCGACGATCTGTTGCCACAAGAAATTCTTGATATTTGTAGGTTAAATTCAGCAGTGGCATAATAATTTGATGAATTTGGTCAATGTGATTTTGAACCTCTGCTGGAGTACTAAAGAGTTGCACTACTGGGGTTTCTGTGGTGGGGGTCAAGGCTTGGGATAGATCTTGGCAATGCCGCTTGAGTTGTATTCCTAAAGACATCAGCTCTTCTTCATAGGCCGCAACCATCACCGAATCGACAGCCCCAGGGACAGCATCATCGCTATGTGTATCTAAGCTTTGTAGCTCAAACTCTTCTGGGACTTGCTGGTCTTGTTTTTGGGATTGAAGTTCTTCTAGTTCAGCTAATTTTTGCTGGAGATGTTTTTGCTGTTCCAGCGCTTCAAGTTCCTCTTGGGCCTGCTGTTCTCGTTTTTGGCGATCGCGGGCTTCCAGCTCCTCCTGAGCTTGTTGTTCAAGCACTTGAATTAATTCCATCACTTCCCAGGAATGATAGACTTCACCAGTGGCTTCAATGTGATCGAGGGTCGCAAGGTCTGGCCCATACCAAGATTGAGTCGGATAGTTACTGATCACGGATGTCCTCCTTAGCTCCTTGAGCCTGGTAATGACGCTGGCGAAGGATATGCACAGCCTTTTGGACTAAAGCCTTTTTCTTGGGGTCAAAGCTATCCTGGACAGCGGGGCTCCGGGCAAAACTATAGGTCAACAGGCAGGCCGTAGCACTCAAAACAACGGAAATTCCCGCCATCAACATTGGAAAGGCCAGTTGTTCAAAACGACCCATTTTGAAATCATTGATAAATAATTGAGTGGCGATCGCCACTCCGTCAGTGGGAGATTTCAGGTTGTGATCAGGCTGAAACTTGCTTTCAAAGTGTCGGGGCATTTCTGCCTGGAGAAACTGCACATCATCCCCGTATTCAATGCGTCGGCTTAGGGCTTCATCTAATGTGGTACTGGCGGCCTCATAAGCAGCCACATTTTCTGTTTCAAGGCGTTCAAGCTTTTGGGTCAGGGGCAAATTAGGGGTTTTTACCGTCGTCCAATCAGTATTTCGTTCTTCATAGGAGCCATAAAGGCTGAGCTGGAGCCGTTGCCATTCAGGATTATTCCGGGAAGCAACTTCCCCTTCCTTCGCGACAATTTGCTGCAGGAGTGCTTTAGATTCATTAATCTCAGCCTTAAGTTCATCCAGTTCAGCAGGTTGCTTGAGAACGTCTAATCGTTCCCGTTGTTCGTGAATGACCGCTTCAGCTAATGTTTGCCTCACAGCAGGTTGATTCGTGAACATCACAATACCCGGCCCCGTAAACACGGTCAAAAGAGCATTAATCATCAAAAATCCTCCTAGACCATGCCACGCATGCACCCGATAACCAGGGGCATGTCTCGCGGCGATCGCTCCACAGTGATTGGATGCTGCATTAATTCCTCCCAAGACAACCATGGCTGCTACTGGGGATAAAAAAAGCCCAAAACCTCCCAGGGCAAGAAAAATAAATGGCGCAATGCCAAGGGTATTCACAAAACTGGAAATCGTGATAAGGCTTGCATTTAAGTGGGCTCGTTGCTGCAAATCCTGGGTCACAATTGCTGTGCCATGGAGATCTTTTGCATCACAAATCAAGGCACATTTAAGGAGAAAAAAAACTTTATCAGCAATCTGCTGCTGTGAGAGGATAGATTTATGAGTCACAGGATTAGGAAACTCAAGTTTCGCTGGATAATATTCAGGAAGTGGTGGAATTGGTGTTTGCATGACTAAAAAAATAATTAAGGATTACTTGAAACGTAACGTCAGAAAAAATCAATGATATATTAAGTGAAAATATGCTCTAAATAATCACTTTCCTAAAGGTGATGGATATGCGGCGATCGCGCATAATTTTCTGATTTTCCCACTGGTCACTTTTACGGGGTGGAATGCCATGTTTCCAGAGATATCGAGATTCTCCTTGTAATATGACTAAACTTCTAGGTTTGAGTAATTTTGATTGCCGCTCACTATTAACAATACAGTCAAAATTCATCACGCAGGGTGAGTTTAAACTCAGAGAGATAATCGTATCTGTAAAACAGGGCTTACAGTCAACATGAGATGTAATTCCTTGACCAGGGAGATATTCATTCACAATTGCCTGATCTGGAAGCTCAGAGATTAAGTTTAAAGAAACCATTTGCTCAATGATGGGAAATAACCAATCAGGTAGAATGCCCAGGTACATCGAATAATCAATTTTCTTAGTTCTATAATCATATTTATACCCATAGTGCTGGACGCGACGCTTTAAATCCATCAACCATCTCTGTCGATCGATTAGGTTTAAAAGTTCTTGTTCTATCTGTTTATCAATAAATTCTTCGATATATTGTAATCCTGGTATTTGAGGCTCGTTGATTGTGACCGATGCAAACAACTCTAATTGCTGATTATTAAAGTTAGAATTCATATTGTTATCCCCCATTTTAAATTTGTTAGATTTAGTAATTTCTTAGGATTTCGTAGTATAGATTTATCGCTCGTTTTGGCACATCTACTTTATTTGTTTTGAAAAATTGATATTCGTAGTAAGGTACCAAAATCTGGTTTGTGGTACTTTCCAGATTAAAAGCTAACTCTTCTTTGAAGAGAATCCATTTTTTATTTAAGTAATCTCCTGGGGGATTTTGAAAGAAAAAAACAATCTTTCTTTCTCCGAAATATTTCAGTAGTCCATTAATGGTATGGGCTAACTGCTTGTGGTCTAAGGTCTCACTCGCAAATAGGTAGGAAAAGTTGAGGATGATGGTGGATTTTGGGCCGTCCTTTTCCAGGTGATTGATCATTTCAATGAGCTCTTCTGCATGATGGCACTTTTGCTGGAACTGAAAATTAGAGGCAGTGGTAAAGAGTTCTCGGCGATCGCTAAAGACTGCTGCCATTTCCAGCATGGCGGCTGAGTGGTCGATGCCGATGTAGTTGATGGTGGCTTTTTTCTGATGGAGCTCCTGGATATGAGTAGCTAAGGCCAGACCAGAGGTCATGGGGCCACAACCGAAGTCAATCATTGTTACCCCGTCGGTATGTAAAGGGTAGTCAACGGTTGATTTTGCCATGCTGAATAGCTTAAACAGGTAGCGGCTACTGGCTAGGTGCATCTGCATATAGTGGCGACAATATAGGATGACCGTCTGTAATGGACTCAGCCCTGCTTCTCCAGCCATAAAGTCTGCTTTACCCTGACGTAGGATGTGATAGCGCTGGGCGGCATCATCTTTACGCATCACTGTTTTTTGCCACACGTCACAGGTGCTTTGTTGCTCGTATTGCTTCGCAATGGTCGCATCAATTACCGTCTTCATTGCCTGATTCAGTTTCATCTTTCCGTCTCTCTTCCATCGACTGTTTGCAGTGTAGGGGCGGAAAAATGGGATGTCAGGTAGTTTGATGCGAATGACGAATTTATGCTGTTATGTCATAGGTTTTGACGATTCCTTCTCCGTGCTTTTTAACGATCTCGACTAATTCTCGGGGATTTACGACCTTCACTTGCTCGCCAAAGCCCACAATCCAACGCAGTAGGTTGATGTCATTCAAGGCCCACTTGGGTAAGGTCACCTGAAAACGGTGGGGATGTGTTTGATCGGATGATGGTGGCAAGGTATAGGGTGCTTGCTTTCTGTGAGCTGGGGAACCACTGATCCGGGTAGACATCTTCATCTGACTCTTTGGGAAACGTTGATTTCCTTCGCTGATAAAACGGAAGATTGGCTCTGTGCACAGCAGTTCAACTTTAATTTCAACGGTTTTCTTGCTGCCTTTTTCTTTGCTCAGGTACTTTTTCTGATCATCAACTTTATTCCCAATAAAAATGCTGCCACTACTCTGGATGAGCTGTGTTAGTTTTTTCAGGGCTAAGTCTCGTTCTCCTTTAGGACGTTGTTGGGGCAGTTCTCGCACTAGTCGCAGGCGATCAATGCGCTCAAAAGACAGAAGACCGGCTTGTTCTCCTTCGAGGATTTCAAATCCTAAATACCAAGCAATGTCATAGAAGACGATTTGGATGGGATAGGCCATAAATGCACCTTCTGGGTTTGGGGTATTTGCAAAGCGTCCGCTATTGAGCATTCGGCTTAGTTCCAGGGCTCTGCCTGTACTAATGGCTCGTTCTACGTCTTGGATTCTTGCAGGGAGGGCTGTGGTGGATAGTTGGCTTAAGTCCACGATGTTACGGTTATGGATTGCTAGCACTGGGTAGGGACTTCGGGGTGACTGCCCCAAGTTGCCTAGGCGTTCTTGAAATCGTTGATAAAGTTCTAGGGCGAGGGGATCTTCTAGGTTTTGTACTTGGGATTGGAGCAACTGGTAGACTTGTAATAAGTCATTCTCTGATAGAATTCCTGTGCCAATGCAATAGCCTTTTTTCATCGGTCGGTTGGGTAAGATGCCATAGGGTTTAAGGATCTTTTCGATATCTTTGCGGATACTGTTGGAAGACCCGAATTGAACTATGTTTTGACTCTCCATTGCTTCGATTAGGGTTCCTAGGCTACCCAATGTCGAATCGTAGAGAAAGGGGTTTTTGACGATGAAGCGAATGGTATTAATGAGACGGGTGAAGGGTTCACGGTCTGAGTAGGGATGGGTAGGCTCGTTGTCTGCTAGTTCAATGGTTTCTAGTTGTAAGTCACCGTGAATTTCAGCCTGACCGATGATGTGATTATTGGTCAGCCACTCTATATCTTTTTGAATTGCTTTAGGGTCTGCATAAATTGGGTGTTGGGTCTGACTAAGGACGGCGGCGATCTCTGCGGTGGATTGGGTAAAGGCTTGGGTTTCTCCTAGGATTTTGGTTAATAGTTCTGGGTCAGTCTGCTGGAGGTTACCGAGGCCAGGATATTGAATGAGTAGGCTAATCAGGTACATTAACCGCTCAAAATCTAGTAAGCGGGAATATTGATGGTATTCAATTTTTCGGTGCTTGGTGCGATTACGACGATTGATTTGGGTTTTGCTGAGTTGGCTTAGTTTCTTATCGAAGACGCTCAGATCTAATGCTCCGTCTTTGTAGGGCACATCGTAAACGGCGGTAAATCCTTCTGCGGCAATGGGTGGGAATTGTTTGAGGGCTTGGTAATATTCTTCGATCACTTCCTCTGGAACTTGCCGAAGGCGTTTTTGATTCCATGTTTTACAGACTGCCAAAGGAGTCTTCAGATGCCAGCCAATAATCTCTATATTTGGGTCTATGGATTCTCTAAGTTTTTGGATCAGGGAGATTCGCCACGCTCGTTTGGCATTGGTCGCGTCATAAATAATATTCTGTTTTTGTTTTAATCCTTCTGTGATTTGATTAAATATTTCTTTTTCAATTAAATTCCAATCTCCTTGGGTATTTTCGTTGCCGAATAGTTGATTTCGTAGATTGTCTGTAGATATTAATCTATAGCTTGGATTTTCACAAAGAATGTACTCAGCAATGAATGACTTACCAGATGCTGGTGGCCCTATTAAAATAAACACGATTTTTGTTTGATTTTTCGAAAAAGAATGCAGGTAATAGTTTGATACTATCTATGTAAGTTTATTTTTTATCTTAATTGTGGGATTATAATTTATAATTGCCTTTTGGAAAGCAGAAAAGTGATCACCTCGTTGTCTAGATAAACTAATATTATACCTATCTACATTTTGACGCATTACACTTGATAGTCTTCTATTTTCTTCTGTAGTTGATAATGAATGGTTGGAAATAAACTCGCTTGCCGAAATGATGCAAAGTTTTTTCCGACAATTAGATTAATGCAACATAGTAGGCGTTTTTGCCAAGATTCAGCATTATGAATATCCTGACCCCAAGCAAGAAACAATTCTCGTTTATCAATTCCCCCTAACCGATGAGATAAACGATTTCGTGCATCCCGCGCAGGTTGACTATTCCAAGCCATAAAGTCTTCATTTCTATGCGCTTCTGAAATTCGTGCTAAGACTAGAGCTGCTTGGACTTCACCACTAATCTTGATGGTTCCCCGATTATTTCTATCAAATCGATCAAATAAGTCCTGAAAATCCGGATAAATAGTAAGAATACTTTTACTGAGAACAGGAAATTGACCACCGTTAATATTAATATACTTTCTGAAGCTTCTTTGCATCCATTCGTATATCAATCCTTCAATTGTTCGGAAACTATGCAACATTGCTTCTGTTGTGTTGTCTTGCTTTAATCGAATAACCGCAGTGTAACCTTGTTCATAGGCTTGCCACCAATATTCTTTTTCTTGGGATTTTTGTGAGTTATCAAGATTTGATTTAGCACATTTAAAAAATGTGTCAAACTGTCCCTGATTCCAGGCGATCGCCCCTTTTAGCAAATTGGGCGTAGCCCCCCATCCTTGTGTGTCTTGCTGAAAGTAGGGTGCTAAAATCCCTTGCACAGCAAGATAATTATAGTTTTTAAGAAGTTCTAGTGCTTCTTTCTGTACACGATTCCAAAGATAATTTGTCCCCAGAAATGGTCCTGTATACTTAGAAGGAATACCTTGTCTATTTTTCCAAGGTGTTTTTTCAAATTCAAAGAATTCAATATCTCTTTCATAAGTACCCAGCCCAGAAATGCGAGAAGCTTCTGAGGTTTGACCAACACCACCTTTTAGACAAACCCATAGTTTTTGCTCATTCTTAGGAATAATTTTTGTCTTCCAAATCTTGGTCCACCATCTAAACATTTGTTCAAAATCACTGGGATTTTCTCCTTCAATACCCAGAGGGATAATTTCTGTATGAATGTCAGGAAAATTTTGATTGAGCCAAGCTCGAATAATCTTTGATGAATAAATTGTGTCTTTTATTCTTTCTTGGACACTTTCGTTTTGGTCTGTGCCAATAAGATAAACTTTTTCGATTTCTTGAGCCCTTTCTTGGAAGATCTGTCCGAAGATAACAGGCTTTAACCTTTCAAGATAAAGATCAAGATTATCAAAAAGATGTTTAGTAAGTTCGCGATGAGTTGTTAAATCAGACAGGTTTAAATCACTCGTGACTTCGATATGCTCTGTCATAATATCCAGGACATCAGTTTTCATCTGATCATCTCCTAGGTTGAACCATTCACCAGATGAAACTTGAAACATTAAATCACGAGTGCCGATAGTTGCAACAAGAATTTTTTTCATGATTAACTAAAAATAGATGAAGTTCAGAATATAGAATTACTGGAAAGGAAAGACCTGCACCGCCCCAGCATTTTGCAAAGCCTGAACATAATCTCGACGGGGTGAAGCCGTTGCCCCAAATACAGTCACAACTTGAAACTTTTCCAAGTCTCTCACCCAAATAGGAGAAGGCTTAATTTTTCGTTCTATCTTTTGATTATTCAGAAAGAAAAAGTCTGTATCTGTTCCTCCACATAAATTCTTCATTTCAGAATATTTCTCTTTCGATTCCCTTCTACAATTATTGTTTTTGAGAGTCCTCATCTCATCTTCTAATTTATGAAATTGTTGGTGCAGAAGATAGAGAGCATAGGGCTTAGTAGATTGTTTAGCAGGAACAACAAAGATTTGACAATTCTTATCTAAAATCTCATGCCAGATAAAATCACTGCAATCTTGTTTTCTTGATTGGTTGTTCAGGTTGAACTCATGGGCAAGCAAACTGAGCTTTTCCTGAAAATCGGAAAGTTTCTGCTGCAATCTTTCAGCAAATATTTCCGCCTGACTTGGTATTAAAAATAATTCTTTCGGTAAGGATTGTAAAACATACAATTTTGAACCACGAATCTTTGGTGTTCGAGGTCGGTCATACTTTGCCCGTCTTGCCCCTTGACCAACTCCGCCCAAATAAAACATTAGCCATGTAAGAGAGTGAGTAAAATCTCTCAAGATGTCTTTTTGGTGTTGTTGAACAGATGACGAGTAAGAAACTCTCAGAATGCCTTCCTGGTCATCTTCATACTCTGCTTCGAGTTCTTCTATTTGAATTTTGAGTAAGCCTAGTTTTTGCGGGTTAATACCTCCAAAGATGATTGCCTCTAGATCTTTTGCATTTTCAGTAGATATTTGACCTAGGGCAAAGACTCTAAACCAATAGCGCAACATTGATTTGAAAGCTGTCGGGCGGACTTCAGCTTGTGCCTTGCCATCCCCTTGCAATTTGCCATCTTTACTAAGTTTGTAATTACCATCCCTATCTTTCTTATAGGGATCGCGTAAATTGGAGAATTTTTGATAACCATGAATCAGTTGCCCCTCAAGGGCAAACTTCAGATTGAGAAATTCCCCTTGAGGTTTAGGAGATCCTTGGCCCAGTAGTTGACCATAGCCTGTGTTGACCTGGGAACCTGCCCCATTTGCTAAACCTGCTAACAGCCAGTCCTTCACCTGCTTGAGGAGTTGCTGATTATTTTCCCCAGTGACTAACCTTAAGCCAATGAGAAAACAGGTGTCCTTGAGGGAGAGAAAAGTATTTGGGTTCGGAGAATATTTGAGATCATTCCCTTCCCAACTCCAAATATTGTTCGCCATATCCATCTCTACAGTGCATTTTCCAGCAATGGGATAGGCATCCAGGAAAACAATTTTCCCCGCTTGATTTTTTGTTGGTGCATCCAGAGAACCAAAATGCTGATAGATAATTTGATCAGCCTCTGCTTTTTTCCAGTCACAGTTTTTGGCTGCCATGATTTCTCGGATTGCTTGAGTCCGAGCCACGCCGCGCAAAGTAGAGGAGGGAATGTAGGGAATACCTTGGGCATCAAAAGCAGGGAGCAAAATATTTTCGGGGCCTTTATTTCCTCCCACTCGAATCCGCCAAGGACAATTTACTTCAAAGACTTCCCCTTGCTTGGCAATGAGTTTAATGCGCTCATTTCGATTGTTTAGATAGGAATCATAGTTTTTATTCTCCGTTGCCATCTGGAGAATTTGGGTCTTAGTTGCATCCTTATAGTCGTGATCCGCTGGACGCATCCAGCGCAGATATTCCACAAAGGAAGCAGATGTGTGGGGCTTTGGTTCATTGTCAGGATTGAGCCAAGGGGATGGTAGTTGATTAGGATTTCCGCCAGAAGATTGAGACCTGTCTTTGTTGCGTGGTGGTCTGCCTCCTCCACCAGAACCTTTGTTTCCACTACCTTTCTGACCAGAATTCTGATTTGTTTTGGAAGGTCGGTTGGGTTTTGCTTTAAGTTGCGGTTTTTCTACCATGATTTAAACTCAATTTCTAATATTTATGTGTCTTAGTTTTCGTAGACAGCGTTAGCCCAAAATCCGAATTCATTAGCAAGTTCAATCGCTAGACCTGTGAGACCTAGGTATTCATTAGCAGAAAGCGTAAGCAGGATTTCTAGACCGCGATCGCCTGCAAGATTCTGTACACCAGACAAACTTTGTAGTCGTTGGAAAAATGCTTTCACTACTTTTTTCTTGCCATCTTGGGTGAGCGCCGTTTCTTCTGCTTTTAAACGCATTAATCCCCATGTAGATAGGTAAGTATAGAGTTCCCGAGCATAATTACGTTGTTCTTGTAAATCATCACCACCACGGCTGTGGAGAGCTTGAAGAGCTTGAAAAGCTTCTCGGTTGAGGGTACGGGGGTCAAAATTAGGCATGGTTTTTATTTTTACTCTCTAGAAATTTTGCTGAATTGTGACGAAGTGGTGCTGAATATCATTGAAAACTCTGAACAAAACCGCGCCCTAGACTTTCCTGACCACCAATCTGAAGCACATCGGCTTTTTGCAGTAGCTCGGTAAACTCTGGAGATTTATCCTGTTGCTGGCTTTGGGCGGTGGTTCCCCAAGAGAAATACATCAAGCTATCAGGGGGAATCGCTTCTTCATAACGAAAACCACCATCAACGGTCTTACTCGCATCCAGTTTAATTTTGACCTGTCGCCATAGCCCCATCTGGATCACCGTGGCACAATGCTGATCGGGAAGAACGAAAAGCCTTGTTAAATCTTGATGTCGCGCTGGGGGAACAAACTTTTTCCAGTCATCTTCCTCCCATTTGTGTAAATCATCATCCTTAAAAATGGCATCTTTGAGATATACTTTTTCGCCAGATTTATGAAAATTGCAGGCATATTCTGTCACCTTAAGTTGCTGACCACTAAACCGGGCATAACGGTTAAGCAGGAGAGGACAGCTCACCCAGATCACGCCATGGCTGAGGGAAGGAATCGGCATCCAGAGTAATGACCCATCGCCAATCCAGATTTGACCTTGGGTTAAGTTGTCAGACCCATCGGAGGTTTGCCCATCATTTAACTCATTCCCAAAGAGGCGATCGCGTTTTGATTGCTCTTCTTTGGAGAAACTCGCCCGCAGTCGACCACGAATCGTACTAGAAGGAATATAGGGAAAGTTGGTATGGGACTCTCGAGCAATACCAAGAAGATTACCCTCTTGGGTAGTGCCACCAGTATGAAGGGGAGCGAGGAGATAAAGATATTGAATATTCATATTCATCGGAGTAGGGGTCGAGGTTTAAGGTCAATCGATTGGTGGCTCGGTGAGGAGCACATTTAGGCAGAGATGGAGGCTTTTGCCGCGGGTTGATCCTCTGCCTCTTGAATAGATTTGTCTAGCTGCTCGGTATTCACCCAGAGAAGATGGGAATAACCAAGATCTTGGTTCCTTTGGGTACGGGGATGATTAGGTGTTTGGGGTTGGTTTAGGTAATAGAGAGTTCCGGGAGGAGAGGCAAAAACTTGGGGGGCAGGAATACTACTTTTTTTGCCATCTTTATCGAGTTGAATGCGAGGGCTAATCGGAATCGCTTTCTCGGTAGCGAGACTGACAAAGTTACCATCGTCATTGTGGCTAAGTTTCCATTCCCAGGGATAGGGGCAACAAGTAGCTTTTCCTTTATGGGGCCGCTCAAAAATGCCGGGGGTGATCAAGTAGGCGATCGCCTTTCCTTTTTTCTGTAAATTCTGATCAGAAGTAGCTTTGATTGATTGCCATTGTTGGTCTAACTCCGGACAATGTTCGAGAATCACTCGATGCCCTTCTCCGCCGAGGCGCACGGTTAAGAGTTGAGATAGGGTTTGCAAATGATTATGGGTTGTATCATCGAGGGCGATCGCCAAACTCCAGCCCTTTTTCAAGCGAATGCCATTTTCCACGAAATAACCATCCGCATCCTTGACCTGACGCGTGCCAGATTCAATAGAATTATGGGGGCGACTCTCTACTTCCCAGGGTTGTTTTTCCCCCTCGATAGTTTCATCTCGTAACCAAGCATCATCGGTAATGTTTCCCGTTTTTAAATAAGTGTCGATGACAGTAGCAGGCAGCCAAGAACGATATTGTTTTTCTGTTTCCTTCTGTTCGTTTTCTGATGGAGGCGGCTCCAGAGTAGACAGGGGAGCGGGTTGGGATTTATCCCAGAGCATTTGAGTTTTTAGGGAACTCCTTTCCGAATGCCAACTGAGAGGATAGAGGGGTTTACTGCCCACAAAACCGAGGGGTCGGGGGAAATACAGCGTTTCCTTGTAACTGAATAAACTCCCGATCAGACTTAATTTTTGACCTTGGGGTAGGAGGCTACGGATTGCCCCGGCAAGGGTATGACCATTGGGTGGAAAAACGCTGCCAGCCCAGGCCCGTTCACCAGGGGTAAAGGGTTTAGCATCGCGGAGGAGCAGAATATCGAGGGGAGTGAGGGTGTACCAATACATAATGATTACCGATTAAACTTTGCGAGTACGAAGATTAAAGGCTGCGGCTTTGAGCCAGTTTTTGGATTCTTTATCCCAGTCATCTGCGTTGGTCGTATTCCACAGTTCTTGCAAAAAGTGAGCTAAATATTTTTGCAAGCCGATTTTTTGTTCTTCGTTAAGGTTGCTACGCCGCTCCACAAAAGCACTGACCCATGGGGCGATCGCCGCTGAAGTCGGAATAGGATGCTGTTCTAAAAGGGTTGCCGCCGTTTCAAAGGTTGAAGCTTCCAGACCTTTGATTTCTAAAAGTTGTTGCCACGCTCGGAAAGTATCGAATTTACAGGTGGCTTTGAGAATATTGCCGTTGCCATAGATCACTCGCAATTGCACGGCATCTTTCTTTTTCTTTTTCTCCTTACCTTCTGCATTCGGATCTTCATATTCATGATCTTTTGCGTCCTCCTCTGCTTCCCAGAGATTTTCGAGGGCGATCGCTAAAGGTACGGAATGGTGGGCAATGACTAAACCAAAACTAATAGTTGCATTCTTGCCCATGGTAAAAAGAGGGCGATCAAACCGATCGGCTTGCCAGTAATGACCTTGATTATTAAATTCACCACAATCGTCTTTATCTCCTCGAAAAGCTTGGCGGATATCCCAGAGCCACTGATCCCATTCCCACAGATTTGTATAAGCCAGGACATCATCACCGCCGCTGTAAATTAACCGTCCGGCATAGCGCTCTTCGGTGAGATAGGGCGCAAGTTTATTGGAAAAATCGAGGAGGGCACGGCTTAGGGCATTGTGGGTGGCGGGGCCCATCCGTTTGAGCTCATTACTGAACTGCTCAAACGATTCGTAAAACTCCTTATCTTCTCCCTTCTTCCCTTCTAATTTCTTCAATAATTCTGGAGCAAAATATTTTTTGTAGGCTTCCATCTTGGTTCCCTTCAGCCAATCGCTCATCCCGTCACCATCTCCGGCGGCGATCGCGTACCAACTCGCTGGATTATTTTTGGGGTAATGTTTATCAATGAGTTTCTGTAAGTTTTGACGGCAGTCAATTTTTAGTTCACGAATTTCATGCTTAATTTGATTAGCTTCTGAGGGATTTTCTTCATTTTGAGCTTGTCGCAACTGTTTTTCTAATTGCTTTAATTCCTCTGTATCTAAGTCTTCTGCCAACCATCCAGCATTAAGCAAACGAGGGTGATATTTCTGGGGTTGATCATCCATGATCGGAATGCCCCATTTATTGCGCATCTCTCGGATCACAGCTTTTGTCCAAGGAAATTCGGTGTAAATGTCTTCACAGGCTGTTTCAAAATGTTGGCGATCGCCACCTGTGTTCAGATAACCTGCCACACCAGAGGTTAAATCAGGGTAAGCCGCTGCGATTTTCTCATCATTGGGAAAGTTAAATAACTTCGGTAAAACTTTTTCTAAACCGCGCTTAACAGTTTCAGTGGCGTTGAGTTGCTCGATCCCGTCAAACAAGCCTGCATCCCGTTGCCAATAATGTTGTGCCTCTCCCTCCGTAAGCCAATCGCGATGTTTGCCGTTGCCCTGGGGATGGACGACAGGCCCCAAGCCAGAGATCGTAGAGCGGGTGCCAAAAGCGGTCGGCAGTTTCCAGTTACGGGCATTTTTAACGGTATTGAGGGCAAGGCGGGTCTGACCAAAAATATCTGCCCACCAGGATCCGGCATTTAAGCTGCCTGCATAATTACGATTTCGCTGTTCTATAAATGTCTCGGTGGCTTTTTCAAAAAATTGCTTTTCTGCATCTGTGAAAAGCTTGGCATTAAAGGCACCATTTTGCTGATCAATCCATTTGTCTAATTGTTTCTTATTTTCGTCGGTTTTTGTGGGAATCCCAACACTTTTAAAGCTGCTATTCTTATCGCCGATCGCCACCGCACTCCAATAGGTTTGCCACTGGGCATCCAGCCAACCTTTCCAACTGGGATCACTCTCCTGGAGATCTCTTTGCCAACGGCGATCGCCTTGCAATTCTGCCAGGACTTCTTTAGCAATTTCGCGCCATGCATCAAGTAAGAAATTCTTTGCTGATTGCATTGCTGCAGCTACTTGGGCTTCCGGTAACACCAACATGATGACGTTGGGAAATCCGGCAGTGAGCAGTTGACGGTCATCGGGTGGCTGGATCCAGTCCTCAAATTCTGAATGTTTTTGCAATAGCCAATGATCAATTAGCGGTTGGCCATAAAGACTGGGATAGAGAAAGCAATCTGCGCCGTATTTGTGAGCTAATCGCCAGCAGACTTTCGCAGAAAGATAATGCAAAATCCATGACCCGGCCCAAAAGTCCTTCATTTTACGACTGGCTTTAATGAGTTCCTGGACGGGACTAAAGGTAAACACCGCCAGATAAGGGTGAGATTTCGGGGTATTTTGAGCACCTTTTGGGATATCGTCTAACTCGGTATCGTATCCCGCTAAGGCTCCGGCTAAGGCAGAGGTCATACTGGCATGACTCCAGATCGAACCGTCGGGTAAGCGAGTTTCGGCGGGCATTAGAAAACTTGCTGCGCCAAATTCATTAGCGACAGCTTGGGGTAAACAACGCCATAGCCACCAGAAACAAGCCTGGGCAGCTTCAGGATCGTCACGAATTTCAGCGGGCATTTGGTCAATGAGATCGGCTTCGGTCTGTTCTAGGTAAGTTTTTCTGCTGCTCTGCCCAAGGATTTCAGCGTGGTTTTGGAGTCGGAGGGGCAATTTCTCCCCAGATAGGAGGTGCGATAACTCTAGACCTTCTGCACCGTAGTCTACGGCTGTGCCGATGTAGTGGATAATGCCGCGATCGCTGGCTGAAGCAATGAGATCACATAAGCCGACATGATCTAACCATGTGCCACTAAGCTCGGATGCTTGCTTTTCCTCGTTCGATTTCGGAGAAGCCCAGCCTTCCATACAAGCAAGCTTTTTCCATGGCCCTTCGTCACCGCGCCCCGGATTCCCATAGAGTGCTTTGAGGGCGGGATCATGGAGTAGACCCCAAATTTTTGCTTGCCAATATGCTTTGCCTGCCACTCGTTTAAGTCTCCTCGTATAGGTCTAGGGGGTGTTGTGTTGCGGTTTTCAGAAAAATTTTGGAAAGTTTTAAAAAGACAATATTATTGTTTTAGCTAATTGTTATTTTAAAAACAAGTCATCTATTCATTATTAATTCTTAATATTGCAGGCATTACGGAGGCCAAAGTGTTTATTTTCAATATATCTAAGCCCACAGTGAAGCTTTATTAAAAATATTGGCTTTTTAGTTACATAATTTGACCGAGCTTTACCAAAGGCGAAATGAGATCTGGCTAAATATGCCCTGCGTGGTTAACCAAAGAGTTCCCAAGCATCGGCTAAATTGTCTTGATGGGCTGCCCATATTTCACCGGAAGTAGCGACTTGATCGCCTCGGGCGGCATTGAGATCAGGGTCTTCTAAAAAGACATTATTCAGTTGATCGGCTAGTTCTGGGTAGTCACTTTGGGGATAGATATGGGAGATGTCTTTTTGGCGCATAAAGGCTTCAATGGCATCAGGCCCTTGGGTTTTAACCACACCGGGGATCAAATAGTCATAGGCTAGTTCTGGATCGAGGCCATGGGCCGCAAATCTTTGGTCAAGGTAAGCTTGTTCTTCTGGGGGAAGGTCATCGTATTGCCAACTCATTTTTTCAATACTCTCCAAGTTCTGAGGGCTAACCAAAGGCCCGCTTCCCCTAAAAGGAAAATCCAGATGCTCTGGAAATATATGCCAGTGGTGATCGCCGCTGTCGTACCACCCAGGGCAATGAGGCGACGGCGGCGAGCATCAGCCTGAAATACTTGCCACCGGTCATCCTCGATGGTGTTGAGGGTCGGTTTATGGGTCAGAGGATTACTGTGTTCCATGTTTAGTACAGGCAATGGTGAGGGACTCGGTAGGGAATTGCGATTACACTGTCTTGGCGTTGACTACGCCATAGCTCGACCGGCAAGCTCATGCCAATGTCCGTGGGGATAATGCCTAAGGTTTGTTTTTCATTTACCCAGTCTGTATCGAAGCCACTCCCTGCCATTGAGAACAGAGGCTGATCAAAATTCGGTAAGATCCCCAAATGGGCAACATAACCATCGGGAAATTGCACCCCAAAGCTTGCGCAGGGTCGGCCAGTATTGGGATGGGGCAAAATCATCAATAATCGCCGTAGGGCATCCCCTCGATGGCGTCTCCGGTGATAAACGTAGGATTCGGGGGTATTCACCCATTCCAGATTTAGTTCCCGCAGTTTTGCTTCGTCGGCCAAATTCAATTCGTTACTCACAAGGTTGCCCATACTGGCACCAATGGCAGACCCAACCATGTCGCCAATCTGAAGGCCATCCCCAAGACCCAAACAAAGTCCCACAAAGGCGCCACCCCAACGCCAGAGGGATTGTTCCTGGGCTTTCTTCTCCTGGTAATTGTTGATAATGCGTTGAATCACTAACTCTTCATTGAGCGTTGGAAAATTCAGCTGATGGGTCAGCAAGCCCTGGGCCCGTGAAAAGACAGGGGGAGTGTCATAGAGGGTCGTTTCTGATAACACGCGGGCAACGGGTTCAATTTCGTACATAGTCGGTTGATACTCTCTCACCACAAAAGGGACAACAATTTAAAATTTGGGTATCCAAGCCGCCCAGGGGAGTCAGGCTGTCTCAGCAGTTTCCTTGCCAATCATGCTGTAGTCATAGCCGTAAACATCGGTGTACCAAATGGGGCCACAGGCCATTCCGCCATAGGTAATTTCTAACAGCAATAGCTGATTGTCATAACCTGCTTGGTTGAGGTACTGCGGAAATTCTTTAAAGGGTTGGTCTGGCACCCCCAGGGAAGCAGTTCGTTCCTGGAAAGTGGGGGATTGATAAACATATTCACCCACGGAACCGACGTAAATCAGGGCCAAATGGTCACAGGGCGTCATGTTGTGGCTATCTGCTGTGATCGTAAAGGTGGCTTGGCCACAGATGGGACAGTGAACATTAGGGGGATCGATGCCAAAGGGTTGCTCCACGGCGGCATAACCGGGGAGATAGATGGGTTTTTTCTGGGTTTCAACCATGGGGACTGTTCTCTGGGAATACTTGATATGGTCGGCGGCAAGGGCAACTGGAATGCTGACGAATTGCTGACTGTATCTTTATCCTAGGGAAAGGCTCCGGGGAAAACTATCAAAAGCCAATATCTAATGCAAAACCCCAAAACTCTAGCTAATTAGCAATAAAGTCGAGTTCTGGGGTAAGTAAAATTATTTTCTTTTTGTTGATTTGTGGTACAAAACAATCTAAGGGGCGATCGCCTTTTGAATTGTGCCCCCAAGAGCCATTCCAGCAGCCAAGCTTAGGGTTGGCGATCGCCTAATTTCCCAATGCTGTAGACCATGGTCATGGCACACATGAGCGCCCAGGTGCCATCGAATCCGACGTTAATCCGGTGACGCAATTCGGCTTGGGGTTGATTGGCCTCCACTGCCTTAACTAATTCGACATAATCCCGATATGTCCAGTAGCAAAAAAAGAGCATCAGTCCAAAAGAAGAGGCAGTAAAAAAACGAAAAAGATTTTTAATCATTGATTGATGTTAAGTGGCTTTGTTACAAAACATAGCGCGTCTAAAAAATTAATTAGCTATGTCATATTTATCCGCGTTAAATCTATTTGCCTCTCAGGTAAAGAGAAACTTAGTCAAGGTTTGATTACTTGATGGGGCATAAGCCAAAGTCACAACGACCTTGGCCACACACCCACCCCATTGGTACCGCAAATACCACTGGGGTTTCTTATGCCGTAGGAGGCAACTGCAATGATACATTACTTGGTCAAAGTTGACCGTTTCCAATCTATTTGCTTCTCAGGTAAAGAGAAACTGTCCATGACTGGCACCATCTCACCTTTGACTGTCCTTTATTTCCAATCTATTTGCTTCTCAGGTAAAGAGAAACAAGTAATCATCTTCGCCCTGACCATGATGATCGCTGAGTTTCCAATCTATTTGCTTCTCAGGTAAAGAGAAACTTCAGTATCGTGAGCGGAAAAGCTCCCTCATGGGTGAGTATGTGTTTCCAATCTATTTGCTTCTCAGGTAAAGAGAAACTTTATTTTTGCTTGGCAAGATTGCAGTGGCCTAACCAGTTTTCGTTTCCAATCTATTTGCTTCTCAGGTAAAGAGAAACGTAAATTGGGATATGTTGCCTGACCTTCAAAATACTGACGGTTTCCAATCTATTTGCTTCTCAGGTAAAGAGAAACGTCCTTGGGGTACAACAGGCTGGTGGAATAAGTTCAGTGTTTCCAATCTATTTGCTTTTCAGGTAAAGAGAAACTAGCTACTACGTTCCTAAGAAGGTCAAGTTTACCGTTTCTTCGTTTCCAATCTATTTGCTTCTCAGGTAAAGAGAAACATGCTTCCACAACTGATGAAGAGATTGAATTGATGACAGGTTTCCAATCTATTTGCTTCTCAGGTAAAGAGAAACCAAGGCCATCCTCAACAAAGTTCTGGAGATGTTTAAGGTTTCCAATCTATTTGCTTCTCAGGTAAAGAGAAACATCAGATAGAGGATCTGTCTGATAAGCTCAAGAAGCTTGTTTCCAATCTATTTGCTTCTCAGGTAAAGAGAAACTGTCTTGTCGCTGAATACTTGGCTTGCGAAGCCAAGAAGCGCGTTTCCAATCTATTTGCTTCTCAGGTAAAGAGAAACCGTCAACATCTCCGCGATACAGAGCGTCGATTGTATAGTGTGATGTTTCCAATCTATTTGCTTCTCAGGTAAAGAGAAACGGCGAAGGTGTTGGCATTCGCTGCTACCGTCAATGTGAGTTTCCAATCTATTTGCTTCTCAGGTAAAGAGAAACCCAAGGGATGTTGGCCCTTTGCTGCGTTGTAGTAGGTGCTGTATTGTTTCCAATCTATTTGCTTCTCAGGTAAAGAGAAACGTGGCGTTAACAGCGACACACCAAAGAAACATACACAGTTTCCAATCTATTTGCTTCTCAGGTAAAGAGAAACTACGTTACCTGGTCAAGGTGGACAATTCCACCCCAGCGTTTCCAATCTATTTGCTTCTCAGGTAAAGAGAAACAGCATCAACCTGGCTACCTATGTAGACCCTTCAAGCTCTAGTTTCCAATCTATTTGCTTCTCAGGTAAAGAGAAACTTTTTGATTGATATAGAACCAAAAGCTCTATTAAAAAGGGGTTTCCAATCTATTTGCTTCTCAGGTAAAGAGAAACAGGCTAGAGCTGATCGCTATTGGTCTCAATATGAGCTAACTGGTTTCCAATCTATTTGCTTCTCAGGTAAAGAGAAACTTTACGATTGGGACGGTATTGAAAACATTGGGGAATTAGTAGAGTTTCCAATCTATTTGCTTCTCAGGTAAAGAGAAACATCCAATTGAGCAGGAAGCTATGTACTTCGAGGTAAATAAGAGTTTCCAATCTATTTGCTTCTCAGGTAAAGAGAAACTTTTTTTAGGAGCGCTGCTAACTCTTATTCTTTAGTGTTTCCAATCTATTTGCTTCTCAGGTAAAGAGAAACAAACTTTTTCAAAAAGAGACTGCCCAATGGGTAGTATTTTGTTTCCAATTTATTTGCTTCTCAGGTAAAGAGAAACTTTACCTCTCGAACTTGGGGTGTTTTGCCTCTAGATCAGTTTCCAATCTATTTGCTTCTCAGGTAAAGAGAAACGCGCTTTTCTGAAAAGGACTCACCCATCTGGGCTACTCCTGTTTCCAATCTATTTGCTTCTCAGGTAAAGAGAAACAGCATCAACCTGGCTACCTATGTAGACCCTTCAAGCTCTAGTTTCCAATCTATTTGCTTCTCAGGTAAAGAGAAACACCCTACACAATAGAAGAGGATGGCATTTACGTGCTCAGTTTCCAATCTATTTGCTTCTCAGGTAAAGAGAAACATTCCCCTCCACCAAGACCTCGAAGGTCTTGACTACACCCAGTTTCCAATCTATTTGCTTCTCAGGTAAAGAGAAACCTGTCATCCAAAGTCTAAGCTCAGTAAGTACCTTGGTTTCCAATCTATTTGCTTCTCAGGTAAAGAGAAACTAGGCTCTGTTTAAACACTTAGTACCTGGAGGTACTTATGGCGTTTCCAATCTATTTGCTTCTCAGGTAAAGAGAAACAGATCTACCTCCTCTGCGATGATGGTACGAGAGCGTACCATCGTTTCCAATCTATTTGCTTCTCAGGTAAAGAGAAACACTATGTTCGGATTTGGTAAAAAGTCTCAAAAATCTTCTTGTTTCCAATCTATTTGCTTCTCAGGTAAAGAGAAACCCTAAGGGCGTAGGTATAAATACTCAGAAATCTACCGTTTCCAATCTATTTGCTTCTCAGGTAAAGAGAAACCCCAGGCTACATGGCTGAAAACTACAGTTTATTAAAACTGTTGGTTTCCAATCTATTTGCTTCTCAGGTAAAGAGAAACTGATTAACCAAGCCAAAGCTCGTATCAGCCGCTTTGACCGTTTCCAATCTATTTGCTTCTCAGGTAAAGAGAAACTCCCCGTGAAGGTGAATACGTTATCGTCATGGATGCTGTGTTTCCAATCTATTTGCTTCTCAGGTAAAGAGAAACAATGATGACTGGTGGTTTCAACCAACCACTAGCGAGTTTCCAATCTATTTGCTTCTCAGGTAAAGAGAAACTTTGACTTCGAGGAAGCTGGCTACACCGTAGTTTAATCGTTTCCAATCTATTTGCTTCTCAGGTAAAGAGAAACTAATCCTGATCTGATTGACTTCTAGTCCAACTCAAACGGTTTCCAATCTATTTGCTTCTCAGGTAAAGAGAAACTCCAGACAAAGATTATGTACTTAATCAATACGACATCTTGTTCCGCAGGTTTCCAATCTATTTGCTTCTCAGGTAAAGAGAAACATTTAACAGCAGAACTGATCAACACTACCAATGAGCTAAGTTTCCAATCTATTTGCTTCTCAGGTAAAGAGAAACCAAGTAGCTAGTTATTATGGAGCTGCTTTTGCTGGTAAAGTTTCCAATCTATTTGCTTCTCAGGTAAAGAGAAACGGAAAATTCTACCGATGATCAATTTGAAACATATCGTTTCCAATCTATTTGCTTCTCAGGTAAAGAGAAACACTAAAACAATCTATCTACCCTTCTTCAATAAAGACGTGTTTCCAATCTATTTGCTTCTCAGGTAAAGAGAAACAAAGGATTTAGAAAGATCAATAAAGGACAGTTAGTAAAGTTTCCAATCTATTTGCTTCTCAGGTAAAGAGAAACTACAACGGTGTGAATATTCTGCTTGAATCAGATGGCACGTTGTTTCCAATCTATTTGCTTCTCAGGTAAAGAGAAACCACTTCAATGAAGCACTAGAAGATTGGCAATGCCGCAACGTGTTTCCAATCTATTTGCTTCTCAGGTAAAGAGAAACTTTGTTTCCTTGAGACTTTGCAATATGTAGAGTATTCTGTTTCCAATCTATTTGCTTCTCAGGTAAAGAGAAACGCCGAGTAGAGGATTTGAACGGAAATCTCGTAGAGGGTTTCCAATCTATTTGCTTCTCAGGTAAAGAGAAACCCTAGCCGACGCTAACTGCTAGGTAATAATAAATCACCCCAGGTTTCCAATCTATTTGCTTCTCAGGTAAAGAGAAACTCAAAGAGAAGACGATGACTCCCCTGAATGGAGAAGTGTTTCCAATCTATTTGCTTCTCAGGTAAAGAGAAACGGTTACTTTGGGCGTACCTTCCTGAAGCACCGCTCCCACAGTTTCCAATCTATTTGCTTCTCAGGTAAAGAGAAACCTTCCCCAGGACACAGTGTTCGTGACCACAATGACAGACGCTGAGTTCCCAATCTATTTGCTTCTCAGGTAAAGAGAAACCCTTTTGTTCGTTCGTTTGTGTTATTGGGTTCTCACCCAAGGTTCCCAATCTATTTGCTTCTCAGGTAAAGAGAAACAACGATATGACTGGGATACGTTTGTATCTGAGTTTAAAAAGCTTGTTCCCAATCTATTTGCTTCTCAGGTAAAGAGAAACAAGAATTGTTGCAGAATAGCAGTTCTTTAGGAAAAACTGTTCCCAATCTATTTGCTTCTCAGGTAAAGAGAAACACTAACAACAATAACTACTACAATTTAGTATTCCTTCTAGTTCCCAATCTATTTGCTTCTCAGGTAAAGAGAAACACGACCGACCGCAGTCGCACTGCAAAGCTGGACGCTTGGATGTTCCCAATCTATTTGCTTCTCAGGTAAAGAGAAACCTATCCTCCAGATAGCTAACACAGCCCTTAATTTTATGTTCCCAATCTATTTGCTTCTCAGGTAAAGAGAAACGGACGGATGAACAACGAGTGCAGTATGCCAGTGCTGCATGTTCCCAATCTATTTGCTTCTCAGGTAAAGAGAAACATAAGAGTCAAAGAAAACAAATCATTTTGAAGGCTTAAAAGTTCCCAATCTATTTGCTTCTCAGGTAAAGAGAAACACAAGCACGGGTTCAGGATCTCAAGGCTCGCCTTGTGCAAAGGTTCCCAATCTATTTGCTTCTCAGGTAAAGAGAAACCTGCTCAAACTGGTTTTCAGGTAATTTACCCTTCAAGTTCCCAATCTATTTGCTTCTCAGGTAAAGAGAAACCTGCGATAGCTGTATGCTTTGCCATGACCGCGATTTGTTCCCAATCTATTTGCTTCTCAGGTAAAGAGAAACAACGCTGTCGGTATGACTCCAGACTCTCCAGCCTTTGTTTTTGATGTAGTTCCCAATCTATTTGCTTCTCAGGTAAAGAGAAACTTTTGTGCAATTTCGCCCATTACAGCCAGGGAGACGTTCCCAATCTATTTGCTTCTCAGGTAAAGAGAAACGACGGGGCGATCGCCACTTACTTAAAGGACAGCGATGGTTCCCAATCTATTTGCTTCTCAGGTAAAGAGAAACCTAATCAGCGCAAACCATGAGATCGCAGAGCTTAAGCGAGTTCCCAATCTATTTGCTTCTCAGGTAAAGAGAAACTAAAAGAACTACAGCTATATATAAATAGCTATAAAAGTTCCCAATCTATTTGCTTCTCAGGTAAAGAGAAACAATGAAAGTTAAAGAACGCAACATCAGATACAACAAACAACGGTTCCCAATCTATTTGCTTCTCAGGTAAAGAGAAACGCACAATAGTTTCAGAGTTTCAAATTTTTTTACAAAGTTCCCAATCTATTTGCTTCTCAGGTAAAGAGAAACCCTACACTGATCACGTACATTACTCATTTAATCAATGAGGTCAGTTCCCAATCTATTTGCTTCTCAGGTAAAGAGAAACTTTTATTACTCATTGAACCGTATCTATGATCTACTGAATGTTCCCAATCTATTTGCTTCTCAGGTAAAGAGAAACATGGAAGACAATTTATTATTGATGGAAAGAAAGTGTGGGTTCCCAATCTATTTGCTTCTCAGGTAAAGAGAAACCAATGGTAGAACATGATGACGAAACCGTCACAATTCACTGTTCCCAATCTATTTGCTTCTCAGGTAAAGAGAAACCGACAGCCACCACATTGACCACGTCAGACCCTGCTGTGTAGCGTTCCCAATCTATTTGCTTCTCAGGTAAAGAGAAACTCGTTCCGGTATTTCTTGGCCTTTTCCAGGTCTTTAGTTCCCAATCTATTTGCTTCTCAGGTAAAGAGAAACGTTTGCAAGGACTATCGCGTGCGTGTGCAGGTGCTTGTATGTTCCCAATCTATTTGCTTCTCAGGTAAAGAGAAACTGGTGTTGAAGTTTTTCATGATTTAAAGTTTTAAAAAGTTCCCAATCTATTTGCTTCTCAGGTAAAGAGAAACGTATCTGTTTAGGTAGATAAAATACTTTAGATCTTTGTAAGTTCCCAATCTATTTGCTTCTCAGGTAAAGAGAAACGGTGCTAATGCCCACACACACACACACACACAAAATGAACGAAGTTCCCAATCTATTTGCTTCTCAGGTAAAGAGAAACAACTTTTTTCAAACTGTTGTTATCCTTTTCCAGTATTGGTTCCCAATCTATTTGCTTCTCAGGTAAAGAGAAACAATAATTAAGGAAATTTATAAGACTAGTTAAACCTAGTGTTCCCAATCTATTTGCTTCTCAGGTAAAGAGAAACCTTCTGAGCAAAGGCATTGGCTCGCCAAGGCTCAATACTGGGAGAAACGTTCCCAATCTATTTGCTTCTCAGGTAAAGAGAAACCTCAGGTTTTACAGCAATATACAAAGTGTAAACAGCATCTATATCATGTTCCCAATCTATTTGCTTCTCAGGTAAAGAGAAACATTGACAATTAGCAAAACTTTAAATGTTTGCTATCAAGTTCCCAATCTATTTGCTTCTCAGGTAAAGAGAAACATACAATCTTGCCTATGAACTTAAAAAACATTGTGAATGTTCCCAATCTATTTGCTTCTCAGGTAAAGAGAAACTAAAACTGGCACGGTTGCAACGGTGACCGCCTCCCGTGAAACGTTCCCAATCTATTTGCTTCTCAGGTAAAGAGAAACAAAGTCTACCATGCGGGTCAGCGTCTGGATAGCAAAGTTCCCAATCTATTTGCTTCTCAGGTAAAGAGAAACAGAAAGAAGCAACTGCTCAGGATGAAGAGATTGATTATAGTTCCCAATCTATTTGCTTCTCAGGTAAAGAGAAACCGCTGGTCTTTCAAAGGCTTGTCCAGAGAGAACTCCAGCAAGCATTTGCGACCGATAGCAAAATCTTACCAGACTCTAAGGAAAAAACCCAATCAAAAATCCCCGAAAACCTTTCTAGGCAAGCAGTCGAGCAATAGAACACAGTTGGTACCCTTTCAGCCATTTTCCAAATCGATCGCTAAATAATCGTTGAAGAAGGCGGACAAGTTAGAGGTGGAGCACCCCAAACTTCTACCTGAGATAAAGTATGACCGGAAACCGGATAAAACCGTAAACTGTCCCCTTTATCCTCCTTGTAGTGACGCAAAAGCCGCTTTTTCAACTCCTTGTACTTTTTGGGAGAGAGATGACATTCAAAAACAGAATATTGCACCCGCACCCCATAGCCCTCCAGCAGATCCGCGATCTTTTTACGCCGTTTGTTATCACAAATGTCATAGGCCACCAGATAAAACATCAACGAATTTCGTAGGGTGCATAGCCCAACACCGGACGATAAACAAAATTTTGGAACGCACGTACCTGGCGCATCAACAGATGCCAGCGCGGCTCCTGACGATCCCCTATAGAAATAGTCGTTTCCATCTGCTGCACAAAAGCCGACAGATAAACCTTACGTCCCCCTTGGTTTAGAAAACAGCCCCCATCCCGATAGATAAAATGATCTGGCTTGATGATGTTTTTATTCACGAGATATAAAACCAAACTATCCACAATAGGGGCGCGAAATTCTTCGATCAGATCCGAAACTAAAGCCCCGTGGCGTTCTGAACCCTGGTGCAAACAACCCTGATAGGGATCAAGACCCCGAATTTCGATCAGGCTAAAGAGATGGTTCCACAACACCTGATAACCAAAACTGAGCAGCGCATTTACCGGATTCAACGGTGGCCGTCGCGATCGCCCCATAAAAGGAAACTGATCATTGCGTAGACAATAACTTAGGCCATTAAAATAACTGGCGGCGGCGGCCCCTTCTAAACCCATAATTCGTTCCACAGAATCAGCGATGGAAATCTGTTGACGCAGATACCCCAAACTTTCGATGGCAAAAGCGACCGGTTCTAGGGGTCGCTTACGCTGCTGCCGCTGAAGGAGCACCCGACTGTTCTGAAGCTTCGCCCCGGCGATCGCCCGAGCCGCCGTCAACTTATCCACTGTCGATAGCGCTTGCTGATAACGGGATAAATGGCGATAACCCCGCTCCAGAGCCATAATGCGCCCATAACAAAAACCCATCCGCGAGAGAAAAATAATCGGAATATCCCGCCAAAGACAAGCCCGAATCGCCTGGGTGGAGAGTTGTGACTGCCCAAAAATGAGCACCTGCTCCAGGTGGGGCAACTGTATTTCCGTGAGACAAGCCTGCTGACGCCAAACCCCTAAATATTCCTGTCGTAACCGCAGATAACAGCCCTGCTCTGACACATAGAGGGTTCTCATCGGTCTTGGCGATCGCCGTAGGGATAGATATCCTTTTGGCGGGAAGTTTGGGTCAGATCACCGCGACGAGTGGCCCCCAAAGATTGCGGTGGTGTCGCGCCCCCCAATAGCCAAGCACTGACCAGATCCATCGCACTACAAACAAAAAATGTCGAAAGTCCCACGAGGATCGTATTCATGATCACTGCCGCTAAACCCAGAGGCGCAATCAAAAGAATCACCAGGGTAATGGCACCATTAATAAGAGCCGCCGCCAAATTCCGAACAACAATACCGCGTGAAGAAAGATACATCGCTTCAAACTCCAAACTAAGAGCTGATTGATCAAGCCCCCCGGCCCCCAGTCTGGGGGAGATTTTCGGTCAATCAATGGGATCAAAGTCCCCCAAAATGCCGGAGCTTTAGTGAGGAGATTTAGGGGACAAATTAAGAAGTTCATTTACTTTATAAATGGCCTCTTACTGCAGACAAGCTCTATTGAATCAAATGTTACCAAGCATAATCACGAAAAAGACAATATCGTTGAACAGAACTTTTTACTTGATTAAGAATCAATAGAAGCAATGCTCCAATAGTTTCTTTTGGTAGACAATAAAAGAGATAGTGGGTTAGCCCTGGGTCAAGATCATGCCGAAAGTGTCCACAACCCATCCTTACTCTGACCAAAAAAGTTTCGAGCGCCTACTCATTTTAATAACGGCCTTAGTCCGTTTTCCGGGGGTGGGGTGTCCTGATGTTGATGGCATGGGTCATCGGGAAGGGCACCATAATGCCTTAGTTGCGGTGCAAGAAAAATGGCAGGCGATCGCCCGTGAATTAAACATTGACTTTAAACCAAATTATCCTTCCCTAGCGACTATCCGTAAGGACTTTGGCTTTTTGCGGCAATATGGAGTGCTCGAAAATCGGATGTATCGCTGGGGCTACTACCTAGGGACGGGGGTCTTTAGTACGACAGATCTTCAACTGGCTCTCAATGGCATGGCGGCGATCGCCCACGATTTGGGAGATTTTCGCTACCGTCAAGCCTTAGAAAAGATCCAACGTTATCTGCGGGGCTTTGATTTTAAAGACCTAGACCCCACCTATCCCATCCGCCAAAATCTCAATCACCCTGTTAATCAGACCGACCCAGAACTGATGATGGCCCAGGGTGAATACCGACATACGCTATTTCATCATCTACCAGACCTTGAAGCCGCGATCTGGAAAGGACAAAAAATTGAAATTAGTCGCCATAGCTCCCCCTACACAGAAAAATATCTGGGATTACAGCAGGTCTGGCCCCTGCAACTGATTTTTTATCATGTCGCTTGGTATCTCCTCTACGAAGACTGTCAAACCGGATGTCTGGTGGTTGGTCGCCTCAATCGGTTTGCGGAACATTTCAGAATTATTGATCCCCAAGGGCGTGGTTTAGATAAACAGCGGGAACGATTGGCGATCGCCCATCAACTCCTAGAACAAGGGTGGGGTCTCCGGTTAGGGACAGCAGAAGAGCAACAGGCTGAACTGCGAGGCACCGCTGAGTTGATTCCCATTAAAGTACGCTTTTTTGATGGCGCTGCCATGATCGCCCTAGAAGCAGAACAGCGACACCCCAGCCAACAGATCCGCAAAGGCCCAAAAGCGTCTAGGGGTTATCAACCTAAATATATTGACTACTCAGTGACATTACCCCGGCGATCGCTGCCTGAATTCATGCGTTGGTTGATGAGATACGGTGAGAATGCCCAAATCTTAGCACCTGATTTTTTAATCAAACAACACCAGCAAATCGCCCAGCAGCTCCTCCAACGCTATACTTCCTAGCCATCGGCTCTGCTTTGTCGGGAGTTTTGTATAGTTTTATTAAATTACTGCCGCTTCAATGCCTTGAACCAAATACTGCCATGATCCACGGCTTTTCGTCACTGTGACGTAGCAATACCAGGTTAGCTAAGATAAATCTTCCCTAGGGGCCTTTTCCTTTCCCTGAGAAGATCCTGTAAAATTAGAAAAATTTAATTTGATATAGCTTCTTTGTTTCTATAAAAGCTACATATAGTAAAGGTTCCAAGCGTTTTCATAACTCCTCCCTGTTTACAGACTGCTTTAATCGTTTGTAATAACCGTTCCTCTTCTGGGGTCACAATAATGAGGAGGGTAAAACGAGAGCGCAGATAGATATCTAACTGGGTACTAAAGGTCATGGGTCAACGGTGAGCTTAGCTTAGGCTTCACTTGATTTTAGTCTGTCAGCGACAGCTTACCCGCAGGAAAAGGTTGAGGCGATCGCCTATCAACATCATTTTTGTAAGTCAAAATTCAGGCCACTCCACTGCTCTACTTCATGGACAGTTGTTTTACCCAGACGAAAGTCGGTGCCACTGGGGGTGTCCTGGGGAAAGAGATAGGCTTCAGTCTTGCCGTCGTATTGAATGATCCGCCAAAAGTAGTCGGGAATATTGGTGGGTTCGTCGGCATTGATCAGGCTGAGGGGCTGATTATCGTAGGCGGTTCCTACGATCACATAGACTTCGTCATACTGTCTGACGAGATCCCGTTCATATTCTTCGAGTTCTTTCCAAGCGCCCCGGTTCAGACTAGCTTTCTGGGGAGTGATGTTGCTGAGATAGTTCACCTGTTGCCAGTTCTTCCCTCGGAATGAGGCGAGGGGAGCTAGATGGCCCCGGTCATAGTTACCCCATTTATAAGCGCCGCGAAAGTCTTCGGGTTCAAGGGTTTTATTACGGTGAATTTTGGGATCAGCTTCCCATTCCCGGTCTTGCTCTGAACTGCCAGTGATGGTGGCTTGGTCTAAACGGAAGGCGACCCAATCGGCGAACTTGGCATCGTCGTTAGAACTGAGGCAGTAGATATCCCGCACGATTAAATCATTAGTAGCTGGGGTTCCTGTAGGTAAGCCATTGGGGAGATGGACAGGACAAGGATTTGTGGTGGCCTCTGTAGAAGCAGTAGGGTCAATTGCTACAGGGTCAGCGGCGGGCTGATAATTCTGCGTCCCAAAAACCACCAGGCCAAGACCAATCAAAATTGGAATGGCTCGGACGGGATGTTTAATGATGGTTGTGGTGAGAGCAAATAACCGCTGAACTTCCTTCATGGCATACAAATGAACTAAGAATTTCTGATTAGACTATCACCCCGCAAAAAAATGGGCAGTCTCAGAAAGGTAAGGATAAAGGCTAGAATTGAAAGAAATTTTAGGCTCCTAATGCTCCATTGTCTCAGTTGCCAGTTTACTGAAATCGTCAAAGTCAAAAATGGCCGTTGACGCTGCCGGAAACCAGGACAAGGCTATTCGAATAACACTGGGCGAGATCGTCACATTATTGATTAGGCAGTAGTAGAGATGAGCTCTGCAGGGATCACTTCCCGTTGCAGTTTTTCACTAAGCTCATCCTCTGCAATATCTAAGTCATAGTCCATTTGTAAACCGAGCCAAAATTGAGGCGACATCTTGAAATAGAAGCCTAAGCGCAGGGCTGTATCGGCAGTTATATGACGTTTACCTTGAACAATCTCGTTGATCTGACGGGCAGGCACACGGATCGCTAGGGCAAGCTTGTTCTGACTGAGGTTCATTGGTTTGAGAAATTCTTCGAGCAGAACTTCTCCAGGATGGATAGGTAATAGCTTGTCTCGTTTCATTTTTCTTGCCCAAGGTTAGGATCTGACATATGGGTAAATGCGGAAAAGGGAAAGCATGAGAGGCGATCGCCTACAGAAAATTCTTTTAAGCAGAAATATAAGTTGAGATTTTTTCTAACTCCAGAGCTTCAGATTGTTGCACGTAATAAAGATCCCAACGTAACTGTAAATTCAACCAAAAATCAGGGGAATTACCAAAAAACTTCGCCAATCTAAGGGCCGTACTGGGAGTCATTCCCCGCTTACCTTTTACTAATTCATTAACCCTTTGATAGGGAACATGCAACCGCTCTGCCAATTCCTTTTGTGTTAACCCTAAAGGCTCTAAAAATTCCTTCAGCAACATTTCTCCTGGATGAGTTGGTGGACGATGATTAGGCACATGAATCATATTTTTAAACCTCTATGAATGATAATCAACAATTTCAATATCACAAGCAGCATTTTTTTCTGACCAAACAAAACAAATTCGATACTGGTCATTAATGCGGATACTAAATTGACCTTGGCGATTGCCCTTGAGCCTACATTCCGCAGGTAGTACATGATTATTGAAAAGCAAAACATGTAGGGATGTGCAGACGTGGGTCATGGTAGTACAGGAGACATGGCAAAACTTGAGAAACTACTACTACCAATTGTCAGGGCAATGAACATGGATAATGTCCGATAATTTGGGGATATGAGCAGATAGAGATAGTGAATATGGCTGCGGAATTACAGGTAGAAAGTCTCGACCATCTGGGCCTAGTGGCCGGCGTGATTGATGAGTTGGGGTTAGTGGCATTGACAAATAAAGTGCTGCCGGGACATCCCCAAAATCACATCAGTAGTGGCCAGGTGTTGAAGGCGATGCTCCTAAACTGCTTTGGCTTCCTAAGTGCACCGTTATACCTATTCAGCGAATTCTTCGAGAGTAAGCCAGTGGCCCATCTACTGGGAGAGGGGATAGAAGCGAAACACCTAAATGATGACCGCATCGGGCGGGTGCTAGATGGGCTATATGAATCAGGGGTGACAATGTTTTTCCTGAAGGCGGCCATGGCAGCAGTGGAGCGATGTGGGATAAACACAGAACAATGTCACCTGGATTCAAGTTCTTTCTCCGTGGAGGGAGAATATGAGGAAAGGGGGGAAGAAGAGAAGGATTTTCAGAGCATTGAGATTTGTCGAGGCTATTCCCGAGACCAGCGGCCGGACCTAAAGCAATACCTGGTGAATCTAGTGTGTAGTCGGGATGGGGGAGTGCCCCTGTGGTTGAAAGTAGCCAGTGGGAATCAAAGTGACGGGGCAGCCTTTGCCAAGATTATGGAAGAATTCCAAAGACAGTGGCACCTGGAAAGTATGTTTGTGATGGATGCGGCCTTTTACAGTCAATCCAATGTGCAAAAGGTATCTTCCCTGAAATGGCTATCCCGGGTTCCCCAGACCATTGGCATCGCCAAGAAGCTAATTCGGGAGTCAACGGAGACATGGACGGCGGTGACATGTAATCTGCCGGGGTATCAGATGTGGGAGACCCGACAGGATTATGGGGGAGAGGAACAGCGCTGGCTCTTGGTCGAGAGTGACCATCGTCGGAATCAACCAGAACTGTGGGAAAAGGAACTACAGAAATGTGAGCGGAGCTTAAAAAAAGAATGGAAACAAATACAGAGTCGGGTATTTGCCTGTCAACCTGATGCCTATGAGGCCCTACTGGAGTTCAATCAATCTCTGGAATATCACCAGCTAGTCCAGGTATCCCTAGAACCGATGCGCCCCCGGCGGGCACCAGGAAAACCCCATGGAGAAAAATCAATATCCCCTGTGGAAGGATACCGCCTCCATGGACAATTGGAGCGACAATCTGGCATTGAGGTGCCTCTTACCCGACAAGTGAGTCGCTTTATCCTTGCCACCAATCAACTGGATACCCAAGAGTGGCCTGGGGAAAAACTTCTCCGGGAATATAAACAGCAACAGCAGGTGGAGCGGGGATTTCGCTTTCTCAAGGACCCACTATTTTTTACCAGTAGCGTCTTCGTGAAGAAGCCTCAGCGCATCGAGGCTTTAGCTCTCTTGATGGCATTAACCTTGCTGGTGTACACCATTGCGGAACGGAAAATACGACGTCATCTTGTCATCATCCAGAAGACCGTGCTCGACCAACGGCAGCGACCGACATCCAAACCCACATTTCGTTGGATTCTGCAAAAGTTTCAGGGTATTCACCTGGTGCTCCTGAATGGGGTGCAACAGATTACCAATCTCGGTGAGGAGCGTCAGCTTATCATCCAGTTACTTGGTCCTCCTGCCTGTCGCTATTACCTGCTGTCACCCCTTGAGCATCTTTAGGGAACGTCAATTGTACTCCTGAGGCGCATCCCAAAGGCATCTTCAATCAAACCTTTAGGGATTCTTGTACTACCTGCGGAATGTAGGCTTGAGTGGTTCGAGGCGGTTACCCGGTGGCACTTTTAAATCATCAAGACAAACCGCAGCATCTAACAAATCTAACTTACGAATAGCGGCCTTCCAAAGAGCTTGGGGACAGGTTTTTCGGGCTGATTTGCTCGATATTCCCTCAAAAATATCTTGCGTACCTTGATTTTTAAAGGACTCAATCATCCATGCATGATAACACGGGGTTCATGCTATTTTCTCAATGCAGGCGATCGCCTTTCTGGGCTGCTCTGTAACCCAAGTGTTCCTTCAATGACCCCAGAAAATAAATCAGCAAAATTAAGGGTGTTGCCCAAGGTGAGATGAAGTGGGCAAGGTTAGCGCAGATGAACCCTACCAGGAATATAACAAAGGGTGCTGAAAAACGACGTATTCCTTCAGCCCAGCTAAAGGCCAGAAATATGACCAGTGAGCCAAGAGTCCCAACCAGGAAATGTACTAAGACTTCAAGCATGGTAGGTCATGAGATTATTTTCTCTAGTCTATGGACATTGGATAAGGTTAGGGCATTGAAAAAGTTCACTAGCTTGAGCTGTTCCACACGGGAGACTGAGGTTTGGCAGAGGGTTGGCTGACCCACAATAATCGCGAGGGTCTGGGCGCGGGAAATCGCCACATTCAAACGGTTGCGGTCAAACAAAAAATCAATGCCACGGGGTGATTCATTGGCATCACTGGCACACATACTCAAGAAAACGATGGGCGCTTCCTGGCCTTGGAATTTATCGACGCTACCCACTTTCGCGAGATCGCCAAGGGCTTGGCTTAGTTTTTGCACTTGATGATTGTAGGGTGCGACAAACAGCATATCGTCCCAGTCAATGGGTCGCTGTGGTTGCTCTGGCCGACCGGTGTAGAAGGTGCGTCCAAGGAGCGACTGAACAAGGCTTTCAATGGTTGCAACTTCCTCCGGTGAAGCCTGACTATTACCCTGATGTTCTACCGGAACGAAGATAATACCGGCTTCTTTTTGATAAATATCAATACTATCGTTGGTGACAATGCTAAGACGGCGTTGATTGTTGTCCCGATGGGCATCTAATTCGCCGTCATAGATATGTTCACTAATGACATGATTGATATGGGGGTGCATCCGATAGGTCGTCCCTAAAAATACGCCTTGGTCAGCTTGAATCGTGGCCTGATCTCCCAGGAGATAGTCAAGGCAGGAAAGACCACTATCTGCCGGATGAGATGCTTGGGAGGGTTGTCCCAACTGCATTTGGTCACCCATTAAAACGAGGTTTTTCGCACTCCGGCCCATGGCGACAAGATTCGCCACAGATACTTGGCCTGCTTCGTCAATGAAAAGGTAATCCAGTTGATTTGCCATTTCATCACGGCTAAAGCCCCAGGCAGTCGTACCCAGAACACAGCTAGGCTGAACATGGTTTATTAATTGAGTATTGGTTATCTGGGTAACGTTATAGTCTGCAAAGCGGGCTGCTTCTTGTTCGGGAATTTTGGCACAGGTAAAGGTCGCCTTGGTGCCTTGTGCATGGCAATGTTGGGCAGTACTCAACAGCAGATTATTAATCGCTTTATGGCTATTACTGGTAATCCCTACGCGGGCACCCATCTTCACCAGTTCAGCAATGATATGTTTGCCTGTATAAGATTTACCAGCTCCCGGTGGCCCTTGAATCGTCAGGTAGCTGCAATCTAGGTGGCGTACAGCATTAATGACCTGCTTAAGTCGCTCTTGGGGATCTCGGCTGGGGGCGATCGCCTTCGTTTGCTCTGGCCAAGAATATTCTGGTGTGAAGCGGGGTTTAGCACGGGTTAGAAAATCAACAATGGCGGGCGAAGTTTCCTGCAATTGACCCTGTTCATAATCTGCCACTACGGCGGCGATCGCCTCTGGTATGGGCTGAGGTCTCACATGCTCATCCGGAATGAGAGAAATCAGTGCCGGGGGTTCCTCCTTCCCTTGCACAACGATCAATCCCCGCTCTAGATCGCTATGGTCCTTGAGGTATTTCACGGTCACTGGCTTACCCTCTGCCGTTTCTAGGCCGAGGACGTAAAAATTCAAGGTGGCCCCCTTAAATTCTTGGTTGGGATCAAACTGATACTCGTAAGCCAAGTTCCTTGCTCTGGGCGTGGGTTTAAAGGCTGGTTTGGCCGTACGTTGACACCAGGCGAGACAATCTAGATCATCCAACAGTTCTTCATGGCCCAAGCCCAACCGCTCAAATAAGCGCCAAAAGACGGGTTTACTTTCGCGGTGATGAAATTCCAATAGCCAAGCTAAATTTTCCGTTAAAGCACTTTGACGATGACCTTCCGCCTGTTCCTGGGCGGCACGGGCCAGCAGGCGATCTCGTAATTGAATTTTTTCTGTAATTTCTTCTTTTTCTTCTGGTTCGACCAGCTCTGTTTTACCAAGATAGGCAATGTCATATTGCTGCTGTTGCTGCCGGAGCCAAACGACTAATTCCTGGGTAGACTCACAATCATCCTGGTTATAGTCCCGGATATCCTTCAGAATACGCGAGGTCTCCCAGGTTTCTCCCTCCTGACCCAGGTCGCGCAGGATACGCCATTGCTCATAGACCACCACTGAATCATCGCCACTACCAACGTTTGTCTGCCGTTTTTCACGATAGAGATGTTCGACATTTTTGATGGAATAACGGGGTTCCCCTAGTAGCAGACTGCCTTTGACGATTTTATAGAGATCCACAAAGACCTCATTGCGCAGCAGCTGATCCACTTCAAATTCACACACCCCATAGCGCCCCATTAGTTTGCGGCAGGCGGTAATTTCATAGCTGGCATAGTGATAAATATGCATGCTCGGATCCTGCTGCCAACGACCATAAGCCCACTGGATAAATTCCTGAAAAGCGCTTTTTTCTTGGGCTCGGTCATGGGCCCAAAAGTCCCGGAAGCAACGTTCCCCCTGCCCATCGAAATAGGTACATCCCCAGAGGTATTCCAAGCCTCCTTCTTCCAGGGGATAACCCTCAATATCAAAAAAGAGGTCATTCGGAGACGCAGGCGGTAAAAGGGCCAAGCCAGTCTTTTCCCCAGGAACCGGTTTGATAATTTCAAAGACAGGGGGACAGGTTGGGTTCTGCCGCTGCTGCTGTGCCGTTTGCCGTTGTAATTTTGCTTGGGTTTGGAGGCGTTTTAGAACCGTTGGTTGGATCCCTTTGACCGATATTTGTTCGGCTTCGGCAAGGGCTGCCATCGTTGTGATCCCCGCCTGATTTAGTTTTTTAATTTGCCCCTTCGTAATATTGGCCACTTGAAACAGGTGATCTCGTTCCAGCAGCAGTTGCTCGGCATATTGACTCCAGTCTCCCCAGTGGCGAGAGTCCGCAGGATCTGGGGGTTGCTCAGGGGAAAATGCTGCTTGAAACTCCAGAAATGAGTCTCTTAGGGCTTGGTAATAGTAGTAGTAATCTTTGGTTGGAAACTGTTCTTTTTTGCCATTCCCTAAGGCAACGGTGAGTTGAGTGGGTCTAATGCCCTGAATGGCGCCCAACATTTCGGCATAGCAACAGAGCTGCATCAGAAAGGTCGGTTTAACGTGACTGGCTAGTTTGGTATCCCAAACTTCGTAGTGATAATCTCCCAGTTGACTAACCCCAGGTACTTTAACCAGGAAGTCACTAAATCCAAGGAATGGTGAAGATGCTAGGGCAGCTTGGATAATCACGTCTACCCCGGCGGCAATCGCCTTATGGGTGTGAGCCTGTTTCTCTGCGAGAGATTGACCTGCAATCTTGATAACAGTACGGCCCGCTTCACGAAATTCTGTTTCGAGGGCAGCTTCAACGGCATAACCTTTTTCCCGCAGAATGCCCATTAGGGGATCTTCTGGATCTTTGGCGGGCGATCGCTCAGGATATTCCAAGCTAAATCGGTCTAACCAAGCGGTAAAGGGACTCTCCATGAAGCGGGTTAAATCAGAAGGAGAGTAGAAGTATTGATCGTTGATTTGCTGCATAGTTTTCCTAGAAAAATAAATGGTGATCGATTTCGATGTCTATTTATGGCAAACGCCCTTTAGCCGCTCAGTTTGAAGACTGCACTGTATATTCTTTTGGTAACCAGGTCATTGCCGCTATATTGTCTAGGCCAGAGATGCTAGCCTCCGTTAAATCAGCATTTTCTAAATTTAAGTCAGTGCTTTGGATCCCTAACAAATTTGCACCCCGCAAATCCGCCCAGGCACAGTTCACACGGCTCAAATTTGCTCCCTGGAGATTGGCATCCCGCAAGTCTGCATTAGCGAGGTTACTCCCGGCTAAGTTCGCACCCGCACCATTGATCCCCGCGCAGTAGGCATGGTTTAGGTTGGTTTCTTTCATGGCGGCTTTTGCTAAATTCGCCCCATTTAAATTGGCATTATCAAAGACACAACCGCTGAGGTTTGCTCCACTGAGGGTGGCATGGGTCAAATCGGCCCGGGCCCACTGGCTCCCGGCTAAATTGGACTGCTGCAACATGGTGCGCTTTAACACGGCATCCTGGAGATTGGCCCCTTGTAAGTTGGCTTCTTGCAGTTCAGCCCCCGATAAATCACAGCCGACGCCATTGAGTTGAGGGGCTTGGATCTCGGCAAAATTGCTATTTTGCAATTGGCTATGGGCAATATTTGCTGCGCCCAATTGTGCCTGGCTAAACACAGCGGCATTGAGAATACTTTGGCTCAAATTCACGCCTCGTAAATCAGCACCATGGGCATTGAGACCCTGGCCTTGGATTTCTTTTAAATTAGCGCCCTGGGCCTTGGCCTGTACAAGAATCGCTCCTGTGAGTTGGGCTTGATTGAGGAGGGCATTGCCTAAGTTTGCGGCGGTTAGATTCGCATCTTTGAGGTTGCAGTTGGCAAGGTTAGCCCCCTCAAGGTTGGCATGGCACAGAATGGCATTCTCTAGGTTAGCCCCAGCTAAGTTCACATTCTGCAAAAGGGCCCCTGTTAATTCAGCGCCGGCTAAGTTCGTCCCTGGGGCAGATAGGTTAGACAGGCGAAAATCGGCTTGGTAGAACACAAATCCCTGGAGGAAATATTGGCTAAAGTCGACTCCCACAAAAACAACACGGCTGAAATCACGGCGATCTCGTTGGATGGCTTGTTTAAACTGGGCATTGTTGAGGCGTTCTTTAGAGAAAGTCGGGCGAAAAGGGGCCGTGCGGTGCCAGAAGATCAAGGTATCGAGGCTCTGGACAACGGTACGAATAAAACGTTTCATGGGTTTAAATTTCCTCTTGGTTTGGGAACTCGCTGGCTTGGACGAAAGACAGGGGCACTGCTCCGTCTTCGCTGGGGAATTCTGTCCACAGGGTTTGTAGAAGTCGGTTGGTCAAGGCGTGATAGAGACTGGGTAATTGGTCGAGATAGCGGTAGATCCGGTTCAAAAGCACAGTCGGCTGGAGCGCGGTGTTAAATTCTGTAGTGATTGCGGCGACACTGGTTTTTTGGGCAATGAAGTGGGTGCAGTAGCTGAGGCCGCGTGTGTAATAACAGTGGGTAATGCCGTCTCGGCGATCGCTCGTTTGAAGTAGTCCTCGATAGCGATAGCTCAAATTCATGATGGGTATGATCGCCCGTTGAATTTGTTCGATGTGGTCTTGGATTTCGGCTGACGCGCCAGTAAATGGTGTCTCTGAGGTCGTTTCAATCGTCGAAAGGGCTTGGTATAGCTTCTGACAGTGTTTTTTAAGGGCTGTCCCTTGGATGAATAGTTCTTGTTCATAGGTCGCGATCGCCGCTGGGGTGATGGCAGGAATGGGTGGTTCTTCGGTAATCTCACTTTCCCCAGCTTGCTGTTGGCTTAGTTCTTCAATCAGTAGAACCAGTTCGGGACATTCATCCACTTCACCGGTGGCTTCAATGTAATCGAGCAGTGCCAAGGGGGAATTTGGGTGAGATTGACTGAGGTGGAGGGTAGTCATCAAATTAATCTTCTACGGTTGGGGTTTGCTGGGCACGTTGGCGGAGAATCTGGATTGCTTGGCGGACTAGGGCCTTTTGCTTGGGGTCAAAGCTTGCTTGGACAGCGGGGCTGCGGGCAAAGGCATAGGTCAGGAGGCAGGCCGTGGCGCTCAAGATTAGGGAAATTCCTGCCATCAGCATCGGAAAGGCCAATTGTTCGAAACGTCCCATCTTTAAATCATTGATAAAAAGTTCCGTGGCGATCGCCAATTCTGTCGTGGGCGACTTCACTTGATAATCCGGCTGAAAATTAGCGTTAAAACTTTGGGGCATTTCCGCCTGAAGAAAATGTAAATCATCGCCATAGTCAATCCTGCGACTCAGCAGTTCATCTAACTCAGCATTTTTCTCCCGATAGGGGGCCGAATGTTCCATTTCAAGACGTTCCAGCTTTTGGGTCAGAGGCAAATTCGGGGTTTTTACCGTTGTCCAGTCCCGATTACGCTCTTCGTAGGAACCATAAAGACTCAGATGGAGCCGTTGCCACTCAGGATTTTGGCGAGAAGCAACCTCTCCCTCTTCTGCCACAATTTGCTGGAGAGTTGTCTGTGCTTCATTGATCTGTGCCTTCAGTTCATCCAGTTCTGCGGTCGGCTTGAGAATATCGAGTTTTGCCCGTTGTTCCTCGACGATACTTGTCGCTAGGTACTGTTGCACAGCGGGTTTGTTGGTAAACATCACGATCCCCGGCCCCGTAAAGGCGGTGAGGAAAGCATTCAGGGCCACAAATCCTCCAAGGCCATACCAAGCGTTGGCACGATAGCCCGGAGCATGTCGAGCGGCGATCGCCCCATAATGATTCGAAGCCGCATTGATCCCGCCTAGAAATATTGCTGTAAAGGGAAGGGTCAAAAGACCAAAGCTCCCCAGAGCAATCCCAATAAACGGTGCGATGCCAATGGTGTTGATAAAGCTCGAAATCGTGATCAATCTGGCATTGAGTTTCGCCCGTTGTTTTAGCTCCTTCGTCACAATGGCGGTACCATGGAGGTCTTTTGGGGAACAAACAAAGGCACATTTGAGAATGTACAAACTGGTTTTTAGGGCAGACCGCTGCAGAGACACAAAAGTATCACGGTCGGCCATGCCTTTGAGCTGTAATTTCCTGGGATAGGTCGGCAGAAAAGAGGGAATGGGTGCTTGCATAATGTCGTGAGAGATAATCGCTTCCTAGTAGTAGTTAAATCGAATTAACTGAGGCGATTTATGCAATTTCAAGGCTTTTCCCGAAAAAAAATGGTCTCTACCTAGAAAATGAAGGGGAAGACCAAAATAGTTCGTGATTTGATTATTCGCGAAAAATTACTTTACAAGCGCACCTTACGAGTTTGTTTCCGGCAAATGGGGCACCAGCTATTTATGCCGCCGATTTCACAATTACCGTTACTACAGCCCACAGTCTGACAGTTACTACATTTCAGACGTTCTGTACCGGTACGGCCACAACTGGGACAAGGCTTACGGGGAGTCCAAGAAGACATGGGCTTTTCTCCTAACGACGTTGTTTGAAATTTGTTTGATGCTGAAATAAAAGGCGATCGCCTCTTAAGGGTTCGGGGGCGGAGAAACTAAGTTCATCACAATCTCAGAGAGAGTTTGCACAGTGCTCTCTAGCTGCTCGATGCGTTCTGTCTGGGTTTGGGGCATGGGGAGATCCTTGACCTTGGGTAAAAGATTTTTCCAGCCACGACTACATTTGAGGTGATAGGTCTGTTGATAAGCTTTATAAGCTTCGTTATAGCTGCCATAGCGTTCTTTCAGCAGATCCTCAGTCACCTGATCCCCTGGAATTTGTGCTTGGGGGGGTGCTTGCTGGGCTTGAACAACCTGTTGAAGTCGTTCGTAGAGTTCAGCCGTAATCGCAAAAACCTTAGCTGTATTGCGAATATCCTGTTTATCGAGTTCTTCGAGTTGGTCAATGAGTTTACTAAAGCGGGACATATTTTGTTTCTAGGGGTAGTTAATGATCTAAGAGATCCCTTTGTACAGAAGCACGGTCAGTTTTCATCCAAGGTTTATTACCATCATCATCCGGTTTCCGATTGGGGTCAATCACGCCAGCACCAGGAGGCAAATTATAGTCATCATCATCAACACTGCGTTCAATTTTGCCAAAGTCCTGGGGATCATCAGAAAAAAATGTGGACTGAAGAAATTGCCAAACAATGGACAACTTGCCATGCAAGCTTGTGGCGGACTTTACTCGTGCTTGAGTTGCTTTGACCTCTTGGTCAATTTGTCGTAATTCGATAATGATCTTTTCCCGTTCTTGAGTCAATTGTTTTTGTTCTACAATCATCTGCTCAATTTTTCCCTGGGCACGGGTCAATTCTTGTTCTAGAGATTCATTGATACGAGTTTGTTCTTCAATATTACCTTCTAGATCTTCATTTTCGTCTACATAACGCTGATTCCAACTTTGCAGATGACCTTTAGAACGACGCAAAAACTTAATCATTTCCACCAATTCTTGTAACTCTTTGTCATTGGCATATTCCCTTTGTAGGGCATAGAGTTTCTTGATTAATTTGTCTAATAACTCTTTCAATCCTCCATGTTCAGAATTATTATCTAGCTTTTTCTTGAGTTGATCGATAAGCTTCTCGAAATCGTTGTGATCTTCCATAATAAAATTTAATTAGAAGTTTATCCCGCGATGAATTTACAGATTGATTTTTATTAACCCAATGAAATAATTTTTAGATTTTCGGTGGGTTTAGATACTCGAATTTATTTTTCTGACTGATAATTCAGCATTTTTTCTTCATCAAAGAAAACGACTGTCAAGAAATCCCAGAGGATCGTGAATTTTTTTGGCAAAGAAGTTGTTGCTCGTACTGACTTAACGGTTTCTCGAAGTAAAGTATCAATGGATTGAAGTTCACCGCGCAGTTTATCTCGTTCAGCCAGAATTCTTTGTTTTTCAATCGCAGCTTGACGCATCTCTTCGCTTAACTCTGTGATTCTCTGTTGGATCGTCGTCTCCTGAGCTTTCTCAATGCTCAATTTTTCTTGGAGAAATTGACGGCGATCGCGCTCATGTTCTGATCTTTTTTGGAGAGCAGTACGCTGAGCCAGCAGATATTCCACAATCTGGATGGAGATCTGAATGGTGATGTCATCAGGTCTGGCTTTAGCAGCTTCCTTGAGGGTCACGAGTTTTTCCTGTAGCTCTTGGTGTTTGTCATCCATGGGAGGTACTCCGTTTTTTGTGTTCCTACCCTTACATCGACAGCAAAAATTTTTTTATGCAAATTTCCCAAAGATTTTTTCAGAATTTTTTTGCCTGAGATGATTCAAATGCCGTCATTCGCCTATCTTAATATATTGTTTGCTGCTGTGACTTGAGTAAAATATCGTCAAAAAAGAGCTTCAATCGACTTCATTGGTAGATAGAGCATCTTTGGAGACTGAATAAACGGAATAAAGCCATATTTCAAATAAAAACGCTGTGCTTTCTCATTTAATGCTTCCACTACAATGACTAAAGACCCAATAGACTGGGAAGCTTCCCAGGCCCGACGTAAAGCATCAATCAATAACAGCTCCCCAAAACCCTGACCTCGGCAGTCTTGATCTACCGCCAACCTTCCCAAAAGCGTTGCTGGCAGGAGGGGATAACGGGGTAAGCCCTTCAAGATATCTGAACTCAGAACACCCACATCAACCGTATAAGCCGACAGGGTATAGTAACCTAGCACTGCCATGTCCGGTTCATTCACTAAAACAAAGACCGTGGCCACCTGCTTTTTTACATCCTGGGAAGCTTGTCTTTGCAAATAGGTATCCAGAGAAATTTCACCGCAAGAAAAATCCCCGCGCCGATGGACACGTTTATTCAGGGGCTGAATCCTAAGCACCATGAACTGCAATTTCTTCTTGGTAGCGGACTGCCGCTTGTTTCAGTGTGGCATTTGGTTCTGGTGGCTGTAATAGCGCATTTGCCAAGGCTTCACTGTCTTCCAAGGTCAATTTCAAAGTGTTATGGCGTTCAATCACTGCGTAGGCTGCGGCTTGGGCACTGGTCACGACAAAATCTGTTAGCGATCGCCCTTCGATGTCAGCGGCTTTTTGCATGAGAGCTTTTACCTCTGGACTGAGGCGGGCTTCTAAGCGAGCAAGATTTTTAGCTTTGGAAGCGGGTTTCATAGGGATATACGGAAGTAATGACTAATTATACTCCAACTATATCCGGCAATTTGCCGTATGACCATTAATATGAACATTGCCAAACTAGGACTACACCCCCTGACAGATAAAACCACTCCAGTAGTAGGGATCAATGAACGGGTAGGAAGAACCAGGGTTTTTCTTTTTTCGCTCAGTAAGAGCTTCCTGGGCAGTCGGAAATTCGGCTAACAATTCTGTATAGGTAGCTTTTCTCAGACGTTGTTGTGCTTGTTGAAGGGCGAAAGCTGGTTGCTGGGTCTGTTTCAAGGCTTGGTAGTAGTAGCTGGTGAAAATGGCGGTTGCTAGGTCATCCACTGCCCAGAGGGAGGAAATTACTGTCCGCGCTCCGGCACAGAGGAATCCCGTCCCCAGGGTGAGTAGGTCATCGGTTAGCTCGGATTTGCCCAGGTTGGTTTCGCAGCAGGATAGGAACACATGGTTCAGGTTGGGATAGCGCTTCAGCATTAGGCTCCCTAGGCTAAATTTTCCATCCCCTAATTCCAGAGCCGATTCCCTCGGATTGTTGAGGTCTGATTTGGCATGGTGGGAGGAGTGAACGTTTTCGACCCGTGTCAAAAGATCTTGGTAATTACGGACGGTTGTCTCTGCCCTGCCCTTGAGGTGATTTTCAGGGAGCACTGGCTCTAACTGTTTCAGGCGATTGGCTTCGATGTGGGTGAATTTCAAATCCTCCTGGGTATTTTCGACAATGCCGTATTTCGGTTGGGGCAGTAGGGGACGGTCATGACAATATTTCAGGATCTGGCAACTGGGCAGCACACGGATTTGGAATAGGTCCCCCAGGTATTGCTGGTGGATTAGGCTCTGGTTGGTTGTCACCCTGATTTTTGATTTGATTTTAATGCGGGTATTGTCTAACTCTGGTTCCGGGTGGGTTACTGTCTCTTCGGCGTCGCCAATAGGTAGGGCAGCAAAGGGAATATGATGGAAACCCAGGTGGGGAATAATGATCAGTTCCTGGATGCCGGTGAGGTGCTCTTGGATCAGTTGCTCTAGCTGGAGGGCTTGGGCGATACTTTGCAGGTTTTGTCCCATCGTCTGGCACCAGTGCTGATTATTCTCTTGGTAGGGAATTAACCATTGTTCTGTGAGGAGTTCCTCTAGTTTCTGGTAGGTCAGGTCTGGGCAACTGTGGAGGGTAATCACCGGGCAGGGTTTGCTCAGTTGCTTAAAAAGCGAAAATAAGCCAGATTTTTTTGGAGAAGTTGCCGGGTGGCGAATGACAAAAATATGGGTCTCGGCACCAGTGTTGTAGATGCTGAGGATCGCGCTCTGGGGGTTAGGTAGCAGGGCAGCAATTTCCTCAAAGGTGATCGCCTCTACCTGAATTTGTTGGGCGATGATGGGGTCAAAGCGGCGAATTTCCCGCCAGAGGCTTTGTTTTTCAGCCTGTAGGGCTTGAATTTCTGCGGTTTTCGCTTCCCGTTCTGCTGGGGTAAGGGTGGTTTGGCGAAATCGGCCTAAGCCTCGTTCGCCAATGCTCCCATCGTTTGAATCTTCTTGCAGGAGGTTATGGAGTTGTCGTTCGATGGCTTCGTAGTGGGTGAGATAGGCTTGAATTTCGGGGGGGATTTCGGCATCGGCATAAAGGTCATTGCTGGCGATCAGTTCCACCAGGCGACGACTGCGGCCCCGTTCAGCATAGGCTATTGCTTCGTCATATCTGCCCAGGGCAACACAGGCTTGAATAATGTTGTCATAGACTGTGATATTTTCGGCCATGATTTGCTGTTTATAGTCATCATCGGTTGCCCACATAGTGAGTAGTTCAATACACTCAATCGTCCTTTGATAGACTTCAATTGCAGCTTGCCATTTTTTCTGTTTTAGATATAAATTACCTAGTAAAGAATTAGTTTTCAAACAATCATATGGATACGTATTTATTGTCTGTTCTCTCAATGCTCTATGACAGTAGTAAATAGCAGTGTGATACTCTGAATAAACATTTGCCAAACAATACTGTATGTCCGACCATGTCTTAGGATAAGTTTTCCTTTTAATCACCTCTAAAGCTTGTTCATAGCAATAAATAGAATATTGTTTGTTTTGTTGTATTTTTCCATTAATTCGTTTCATGTAAGCGAGTCCTAAATTAATTAGTGTTATTGCCCACTGTTCTGGAAAGATATCTCTTACATAAACTTTTAAAGCTTCTTCACAGTGGAAGATAGCCATCTCTAGGTTTTCTTTTCTGTCCCCCTCTATTCGGTCCTTATAGATGCTAGCTAGATTATTTTGCACCTCTGTCCATTGCTCTAGAAAGATATCTCTTACATAGCCTGTTAAGGCTATTTTGTAGTGATAAATAGCATGTTCTAGGTTCTCTTTCCTCTCCCCCTCTATCCTCTGTAAGTAGACGTTGGCCAGGTTCTTTTGTCCTTCTGCCCATTGCTCTGGAAAGATATCTCTTACATAGCCTGTTAAGGCTATTTTGTAGTGATAAATAGCATGTTCTAGGTTCTCTTTCCTCTCCCCCTCTATCCTCTGTAAGTAGGCATTAGCCAGATTATTTTGTGCTTCCGTCCATTGTTCAGGATAGAGTTTTTTTGTGTAAACCATTAAGGCTTCTTGACAATAATTTATAGCTCGTTCAATATTCTTACTTTTTTCTCTTTCTGTTTGGTTTATATAAATAAAAGCCAGTTTATTCTGCGCTTTTGCTTGTTGTTCTAGATAGGTTTTTTTTGTATAGATCATTAAGGCTTTTTCACAGTGGAAGATAGCCAGTTCTAGATTTTCTTTTCTATCCCCATTTATCCGCTCTATATAGACACCAGCTAGATTATTCTGTGCTTCTGCCCATTGCTCTGGAAAGGCTTCCTTTGTATAAACCGTTAAGGCTTCCTGGTAGTGATGAATTACTCTTTCTATGATTTCCTGTCTATTTGGCCCGACATTTCCAGAATACTCATAGGCCAAGTTATCCTGAATCTCTGCCCAATTTTCTGGTGAGGTGATCTCACTTGCTTCAAAAGCCTGCAAGATAAATGGTACCCGAAAAACCTCAAAGACTACCGCAAGCTTGAGTCTGAGCCACTGCTGCACCGCCTCAATCTCCACATCCGGCGGCACCTCCGGTAATTCTCCTGCCACTGCCGCATTAATGCTCTCGACTGTTTCTTCCGGTGGTTCCAGGTCATTAAAAATCAACTGAAAAATGTCATGGATTTCCTTTTGGCCCAGCCTTAACATCGTCTCGCTGAGGTGAAGCTCCGACGCAAACTCAAAGGAATTTAGGAGATAATCCTGGAGTAAGTCAATCGCTTTGAAGATCAACTCTAACTCCGCCGCCTCACAATTTTCCTCCAGATACTCAGCCAGCTCATCAATCGTCCACTCGTCCAGGTTGGCATCGAGGGTTTGTTCGTACTCTGTTTTCGACATTGCTTTAGGATTTTTAGAAAAAGTAGGGAAACAACAAATCAATCAAGGGTTTCAATGCCCTTAGAGCTTATTTATAAAGCCCCCCTGCCCCCAGTTTGGGGGAGATTTTTCAGTCATCAGCGGGATTAAAGTCCCCCATTTTGGGAGATATAGGGGGCAAATCGAAAGCTTGATGAACTTTATAAACAGCCTCTTAGCTGTGGGGTTGGAGCCACTCGTAACAGATCAACTCAATATTTTGGCGCGTCACAGCACTCAAGCGGGCCTCAGGGGAATCAGCCTCAGGGAGTAGATTGGCATAATACTCATTTTCTAGGAACAACTCATCCACATTCTGGATAAAATGGCTGAGATCTTTCGTTTGCACAAAATCCTCCCAAAAACCCTTTAGCTCTCGATCATAGCTTCTGAGGTTGGTGGTTTCGATGACCCGCACAATCCTGTTAATTACCTCTCGATCCTCCGGAGCAGCGGCTTCTAAATCCAATTGATTGAGGGCATGGAAAATAATTCTTGGGTATTTGGTCAGACGGGGAGGAATTTGAGCGGTGGCCTGGGTGCGCTTAAGGGATGCCAAAATATTATCTACTGCCGCCTCAAATACCTCAAAAACCGATGTATCAAAAGGAGCCGGGGGCAGTAGATCCGGTGCGGGAAAATCAAGGCGATCGCAGCGAATCCAATTATAAATTGAACGAATGCCGCTAACCAAGTGCTGGAGATCTGTGGAAATCTTGCCATTGATCCTGGGATAACAATGCCAAAAATGACGGGCATCCTGATTCGCACCGCTGGGGGCAGCGGCCCGGAACGCAAAGAAAATTCCTCCCTCCCGAAATAAAGGATCCGGAATAGTCAGCCGATGGGTGCTGTGGACCCCCAGGGGAATGGCCGCAAGATCGTCGAGGGCTGTTTCCTGGAAGTATTGCAGCAGGGGAAAACGCATTTCATCCAAAGAAACTAGCTCCGCCTCATTTTCAAGCTCTTGGAGAATGGTCTGCTTTTCAAGATCGCTATTGGCCGCCTTAAGACGTCGTAACTCCTCAAGGGAACGTCTGGAAATCGTTTCTCCCAAGACAGAGGCGTCTAAACCCACCTCCCGGTCAATGGTGGCAATTCTCTCCTGGAGACGCTGCACAAGCTTTAGGAGTTTTTCTAATCCTTCCTCTGGGAAGCAGTTGTAGATATAGAGCTGTTCAAAATCAGTGCCCAGACGGTCAATGCGTCCGGCTCGCTGGATCATGCGCACAGGGTTCCAATGAAGATCATAGTTGACCAGAACCCCAGCATCCTGGAGGTTTTGACCCTCGCTCAGAACATCGGTACAGATGAGAATATCAATGGGGTGCTCTAAGGCATAACGGCGTTCCTCATCATCCTGGGTATTAGCTTTAGGGGCAAAATGGCGCACCTTTTCTTCCCGCTGTTTACCGGAGGAGGCCCCCGTGAGCACATCAATAACTGGCGATTGCCCCCCCTCGGCCATCTGAGCCAACCAAGGTTGGTCTTGGGTGAGGGCCTGGTAAAGATAGTCTGCTGTATCTTTGAAATAGCTAAAAACAAGGATCTTCTGGCCCCGGAGCCTCAGTAGGAGATTTTTAAAGGCTTCTAATTTGCGATCGCCAAAAAAATGACTGTGGGGCAGACCCCTGTTTGGAGGGATTTCAGTACCCCGCCGGATGTGATCAAGGAGCTGGAGGACATGGTTAAGGGCTTCGAGATCCGCCTCGATTTGGGCCTGGAGCTGGTCAATGTGATAATCCTCAGTGGCGATCGCCTCTAGGTTTTTGAAGATTTCACTTTCCGGCATTTGATCATCCTCTTCCACCAAGGCCAAAAGTAACTTACGGAAATTTTTACTATCCAAGAGTTTGCCCTGCTGGGTGAGGACTTCATAGAATTTCGTCTGAAAATTACACTGATTTTGAAGCGTTTTCGCAAAGGCCACCAAGGAACTCTCAAAGCGCTTGAAATATAAGGCTTTCTGGAGATAGACCAAAGCCCGATTACGTTTGACCTCCGTTTTGTCGGTTTTCTGAAGTTGTTTCTTAAAGGCTTTAATGTTGTAGGGAGCAAGATTTAGACCGTCAATCTTATCGGCGATCGCCCCATAAAATCCTGCGAAATTTTCCTCAAAATTGTAGGTGAAGTTTTCCAGTTGCCGCTGGGGAAATTGGATCAAGTTACCGGCAATACGAATCTCTTCCCCAGCCTTTTGCCGCTTAATCACATCCTGACGACTACGACGGACCATTGTTTCTAGAAGTAGGTCTGTGATGTCGGCTCTCCCCTCCTGAATTGCCTTGAAATATCCATTGAGATTACCAATGCCCCAATCGCGATACTTCAAATCATTGTTCTTCGTCAGTAGAGAGATCTGGTGATAAAGATCATAAATACTATTATTGATAGGTGTTGCCGTCAGCAGCAGAACCTTTTTATTACGTTGGCCAGTCCCCAAGAGCTTTTGTAAATTGCGGTAACGGTTAGTAGCACTGTTGCGGAAACTATGGGATTCATCCACTACAATCAAATCATGGTTGCGATAACGCCGGAGATCAAAATCTTGGCGGCTACTTTCTTCATGGGAAATGATATCTGCTTTAATCCCATATTCATCGAGCTTTTTGCACCACACCAAATCTCGTAGTTGGGCAGGACAGAGTACCAAAGCCCTGGGAATTCGTCCGGGACGCCGCAGTTTAATCAGGTAATGTTCAATCACCCTCAGGCCAATAAAGGTTTTCCCAAGGCCCACCGCATCCGCAACAATACAACCATTATGTTTTTCTAGAAGCCGAATGGCCCGCTCAAAGCCTTCTTGCTGAAAACTTGCCAGGGTAAGACCCGTTTGTAGTTCACCCTCGAGGATGCTTTCCTCTTTGAAGCGTTCATAGAGAGCTTTAATAAAAATTTGGTAGGGAGTATAGGCTTTACTACCAAATTTAGAAGCATTGAGGGCATCAATGAGCTTTTGCTTATATCCGGTATCAACGCTAGAATCATCCCAAAATTTAGCAAACCAATTCTGCCGCAGATCCTGGGCGATCACCTCAACTTTATTGATAATATTCAGTTCACTATTACCCGTCAGTCCCGATGGCGTCAGGTTACTAGAACCAACAATACTATAACGATCGAAAATATAGGCTTTTGCATGGAGGAACTGATGCTGCTCTCCCAATGCCCCGAACAACCTCACCTGAACATTTTCTCGGTTTAGATATTGAATCAAGCGGGTAATCTGATCCTTATAGGCAACATTAAATTCTTTCTGCTCCACCTGCTGTTGCACTGCCTGCTGAAAATATCTGACCATATCAATGCGATCCTGTTCCGCAGGTCGGATACTAGGGTCACGGCCAATCAGCAGCCGCAAGGATTCTAGACGTTGCATAGATTCCTCTAGCCGCAGCCAAGCCTCAATTCGGAAAAAACCAGTGGCAATATCCAGCACTCTCTGATTTTCTTGCTCAATAATCTGCATGAGGGTTTCCTGGAGGGTTTTTCCAGGCGTATTATCAATATAGTCAGGTAATGTCATTTGCTTTATTTTGATACTTTTAAAGAGTCTATTTCTCGAAAACTAAGCTATTGATCGTAATTTCTGCTGGGCAAATTTTGCTCTAATTTTCTTGAGTGATTTAGCTTCAATCTGACGAACTCGCTCCCGAGTAACATTCATTTTTTGACCAATTTCTGCCAGGGTTAAAGGGGCATCACCCAATAAACCAAATCTCAAAATAATCACTTCCCTTTCTCTATCTGATAAACCATTGAGAGCTTCTTCACGAATATATTGGTAGAATTCCGCTTGGACATATTCTTCCAGTAGATTATTAGATACTTGATCAGAAATTAGATTTTCTAAGGTATTGTCATCTCCAGCGCCAACTTGACTCGATAAAGAGACAGGATTTAGAAAAGATCGCTGGATTGTTTGCAACTTATCTAGGGAAATATCAAGTTTTTCAGCGGCTTCCAGGGATGACATTTGGTAGCCTTGGTAATCTGTAGTCAGTGCTTTTCTAATCTGAGAATAGGTATCCCAAAGATGTACCGGCAGACGAATTGATCTCGATTTATCCTGAATCGCCCTATGGATAAATTGTCTAATCCAATGGGTGGCATAGGTCGAAAATTTATTGCCCTTGCGGTAATCAAATTTTTCTACTGCCCTCATTAAACCCAAGTTTCCTTCCTGGATGAGTTCCAGTAAGTCTAAACCGCGATTAGCATATTTCTTGGCAATGGACACTACCAGTCTCAGGTTAGCTTGGACTAACTTGCTTTTCGCTTTTTCAGCAGCTTTAATTGCTTTACGTAACTCTAGGACTGAAAGTTGTAGGGTCGCAGCAATTTCTGCTTCACTAGAAGATTGTTTAAATTCCTCCTGTAGGAGTTCCCGTGTTGCTTCAACAGCACCTAAAATCTCTAGCTGACGCGCTAGATAAATTTCTTCCTCCGCTCTTAGCAGCGGAATCCGCCCAATTTCGGTCAGGTAATACCGAATAAGATCAGACTGTTGTTTTCTGTCTTTTGTACGGCTCAGGTAATATTCAATATGGCGGCGCTGGCTCTGATAGACTTCCTCAACAGGCAAATTTTGAGGGGCGATCGCCTGAAGTAGGTTAACGTCAAATATCGTCGGCTGATTGAGGTCAATTTTTGCTTCTTTCGTCGAAGTCGTCAGGTTCATCTCTTTGTCAAACTCTTGACTGACATGGATGAGAGACAAAGTTTCGTAGTAAACCGTACCCAGAATGATAAATAGAGTTGGCCGCTGGCTTAAGTTTTTGGCGATCGCCGCTAACCTTTGCTTGAGAGTTTCTCCGTGGTCTGGTTTCAGTTCAAATAAAATCACCTGCAACGCATTGCGTTGATAATTAGCAATTAAATAAGCTCGTTCGACTGCTAATTCCTGAGTTAGAGTCAACTCTAAATCTTCAAGGGCAATTTCGCTACAGATCCCTTGATAGCCCAATTTGATAAAAACATTCGTTAAAGATTCTGGATTGTTGATGCTTTCTAGATCTTGACTGGAGAGAATAAGCATAAGTAAAACCTTTGATCATAGTGCTCAAGAAGGGTCTGCAGCAAAACAGATTAAGGACTTGCTCAGTATTCCATCCGAACAAATGCCTAAATCTCTTTACTACTCATTCCCTGTATGTGCTTACTTAGTAATCGGCAATCTCAATTTTTTTATGCAAATTTCCAACACAGGCTACAGTAAGGCATTCTTAGGATGGACGCGTTTATCCAGGAGCTGAATTGTAATTACCATGGGTGACCATTTTTTCTTGGTAGCGGACTGCCCCTTGTTCCAGCGTGACATTTGGTTCTGGTGGCTGTAACAGCGCATTTGCCAAGGCTTCACCGTCTTCCAGGGTTAATTTCAAAGTGTTATGGTGTTCAATCACTGCGTAGGCTGCGACTTAGACACTGGTCACGACAAAATTCGTTGGCGATCGCCCTTCGAGGTCGGCTGCTTTTTGCATTGTTGATATGAGCACTTCCAAACTAAGACTACACCCCTTGACAGATAAAACCACTCCAATAGTAAGGATCTATAAAGGGACTTTGACTGATATCTTTTTTTTGTAGATTCACGCCCTGACGTCGGGCTAATTCTTCTTTTTCTATATCAATATCAGTTTTCAGATCAGGAAAATCATTACGTAACTGATCCCAAGTTACTTGTCTCAAAGTCTTTTGAGCTTGCTGAAGAGCCAAAGATGGTTTTTGAGTTTGGTTCAGGGCTTGATAATAATAGCTACTGAAAATTGCAGTCGCTAGGTCATCCACTGCCCAGAGCGAAGAAATAACTGTTCGTGCTCCTGCACAGAGAAATCCTGTGCCCAGGGTCAACAGGTCATCAGTAAGATTGGGTTTGCCTAAATTCGTTTCACAACAGGAAAGAAAAACATGATTAAGATTGGGATAACGATTCAGCATCAGGCTACCCAAACTAAAATAACCATCTCCCAAGACAAGTGCAGAATTTTGAGGATTACTTAGGTCTGAATAAGCATGGTGAGATGAGTGAATATTCTCTACTCTCTTTAATAAAGCCTTGTAATTTTTTACAGTCGCTTCCCTTTTTCCTTTCAAATGATTTTTAGAAGAAATTTTCTCTAATTTTTTTAGGTTACTAATTTCTAAGTTAGGAAATTTAAGGTTTTCAGTAGCATCTTCTACCACACCATACACTGGATTCTGAATTTCAGATCGTTCTACGCAATGCTTAAGAATTTGACAACTCGGTACAATCCGAATTCGGAATAAGTCTCCTAAGCACTTTTGATGCAAGGAGATTTGAGCAGTCTTGAATTTTATAGAATTTTTGACTGTTAACCGAGAGCTTTCTGATCTAGGGCTAACATTAGCCATAACAACATCATCTAAATTTAGCGGGAGAGCTGAAAAAGGAATATGATGAAAGCCTAAATGAGGAATAATTATCAATTCTTTTATCTCTAAAAGATGATCATTGATCAATTTCTCCAAAGCAAGATGCTGGGAAATAGTTTTAAGATTATCGCTCAAAGCTTCGCGCCAGAGATTTTTATTATTCTGATATAGAGTCAGCCATTTTTTATCCAAAAGTTCCTCTAATTTTAAATAATCTAAATTAGAACAATGGTGAAGAGAAATCTTTGCTTCTTGGAGAGTTCGACGCAAAATAAAGATGTAAGTCTGATCACCTGTATTATAAAAACTGAGTATCGCTGTTTCAAGATCAGGAAGCAATTTAACAATATCTTGGAAATCAATCGCTTCTACCTGCACTTGCTGAGCAATAAGCGGGTCTGCTCTTCTGATTTTATGCCATATTTCTTGCTTTTTCTTCTCCAGTTTCTGTGGATCTTCTCCAAGAGGTTTTTCACAATCTGAATAATCTCGCAAAACACAGTTTCGCATATCACTTGTTTCTCGGTCTTCCTGTCTCAGCTGATAAAGTTCTTGCTCAATTTCATCATATTTTGATAGAAGACTCTTAATTTTTGGAGATAGCTCTTCTGTACTATAGAGACTATTACTAGAGATTAAATCAACTAAGAGGATGTCTGAGAAAATATTGTAAGGATTACGCCAAGCGCCTCAGAAGGATGCGAATGGATGCTAGATATATCCAAGCCTCCGCACTCCTTGTACTACATTCATAGTCTCGACTCAAACGGCGGCACCAGTAAAACCAGCCAAA
>CALRTB020000014.1:0-77204 GCA_943371005.1 Sphingobacterium thalpophilum | reverse complement strand
AGCTCAGGTTAATTTAGCCTGGGCAAGGGGTCAGGAACTGGCCTCTTCAGTCGCGGAGCCGCCAAGCTCTACCGATTGCGGAAGCATGAGGCAACTTGGGGCGATGAAACGACGGAAACTCCATGCCTCTTAGGCTGGAGTAGTTCATTCAGTTAATGCCAGTAATGGTGTAACTGAGTACACCGTTAACATCACCTGGGACTTCGCGTTCCCAGCCGGTCGTTATTATGTCTTTACTTGCGAAAGTAACAAAAATTCATCCTGTAATCCCACAGTAAACCGTAGCGATATCGAGAATTCGACCTCAATTGTACGCTTTAATGGTAATGCTATCTTCACGGATAAACAGGCGACTCATATTTTTACAACTTCTTCTAAAAATAAACAAAGATGCTATGCAGTCGTTGCTAGAAATATTAGTGGGGATTCTCTAACGCCTCAAAGTATCATCACCACAACTCCGAAGTCTTGTATTGTCTACTAAGTAGTTAATGTATGTGGCTTTAAAACGATGTATCTATCAAGATCAATTAATGCCACTTACTTAAAATGTAAATAAAATGATTATTTTTTTGAGAGGCTTAACTAGATTTCACCACCCCATACAAACCACTCGCAAAATTTGATTGTATGATTGACTTAGATCAAATCTAGGGAGTTTATCTGCCAATGAGGATGAAAAACTCTGTCAGCAGAAAAAGTATAAATCTAAATTATGGTTTTACCTTATTTGAATTATTAGCAGGGTTAGTGATTGTTGGAATTCTTGCAGGAATTTCTGTCCCTAGCTTTTTAGCGTTTGTAGAAAGGGGTAGAGTCAATGAAGCGGCAAATATCTTACGTGGAGTGATCCAAAGTTCTCAGAGAGAAGCAATTAAAAAAAGTACAGACTGTACAATCCAATTGCCCGCTAAGCAAACCGAAAACCCAACTATTTCTTCGACTTGTTCAGTCGATGGCCCTCGTCGTTTAAAGAATGTGATAATTCATTACAATCAAACGGATCAAATTGCGATTGACTATCAGGGACGATTTAAGCGTAAGCGAACAATTGTACTTTATAGCGAAAATACAAACTATAAACGTTGTTTAGTTGTTTCAAGTTTTATCGGTATGACAAGAACCGGTGTTTATACAAATCAAAATCTTAATACAGTCAGTGCTGATTATTGCCAAAAAACAAATGTAGGCTGAAATTTTTCAATAAAAAAGGCGATCGCCTGACCGCCTCATTACTTTCACAAAGGATTTTTTAAGCTCTAGAAACTGCAATTAGCTTGCTTCAGCATCACTCGGGATCAACCGTAAGAAAGCATCAAAATCAGCAATGGCATTGTTATATTCCGTCGATGTTGCTGCCTCATTTTTATTTTGGGCCGCGACATCAAGACGTTCTAGGTGGGCAAAGATTTCATCAATGAAGTTCTTCGCCGCTTTTTGATCACTCGGCAGCAAGGTATTTGCTAAGTAGGTGAGGTCACGACGTAGGAATCCCAGAGGCCCGTGGATATAGGTACGGGTATCAATCCAGTTATTTTCCTGGACAAATTTACCAAGGGTTTCCATCCCTTGGCGCGCCTCATCGACTGGGGTGGCATACAGTTGAATTTGGGCAAGTCGATCAGGGGTATAAGTATCGGGGACTTTGGCCGCGGGGCCAGAGCAGCTAACGAGAAAAGTGGTGATGACCACCAACAGCAAGGACAAAACTGACCGCAAACGTAGCATCATGGTTATGTATTAAAGCTTAATGACGTTATCAGGTTTTCAATTGCCAACATCATCTCACAAATGGGACTGAGATCAGGTTTTCGACTAGCGCCATTCATATTTTTTTATGGCTCCCCTGGTTCCCTAGGCGAGAAATTCACTCAGTACAGGGGCGATCGCCTCTGGAAAATGCTCCTGGGGATAATGCTTGGCTTCGGGCAGGGCTTCCCAACGGTGGGCGGTTTCTGTTTTGACCCAGTTTTCGATCTGGTCATTGTCTAACCAAGGATCTTGAGTCCCCCAAAGAAACAGGGTCGGCGCAGGCCGATTTTTGAGGCGATCGCCCAAGTCCAGCAACACCTTTGGTAAATCAAAGCGACGCACGGTGGTCATCAGGGCGCGGCCCACGGCAGAACTCGTTTTGTAGGGTTTACGGTAGGTGGCGAGATCGGTATCACCAATCACGAAACCACTGCCTTTTTCAAGGGTGCGGTCTACCAACAGCGGATCCTGGGTGAGCATCTCCCCGGCAAGGGGTAAGCCCCACTGCTGCATCACCCAGGGTAGTTTACTCCCCGGCAAGATCGGGCTATTGAGAATTACCAGGCGATCGCACAGTTCCGGTTCGTTGAGGGCAAATAAAACACCCACATGGCCGAGAAATCCCTGGGTGACAATGTGACAACGCTCAATTTCTAAAGCGGCGAGAAAGTCCTTTAACGCCCCTTGAAAAGCTTCAGCTCGGTAGGAAAATTCTCGACTGCTGGGGTAACTCGAAAAACCAGATCCGGGCCAATCCGGGGCAATACAGTAAAAATTTGCGGCGGCCAAGCGTTCCATGACACCGCGCCAACCATAACTATGGGATGGCAGTCCATGGAGAAAAAGGATCGGCAGGCGGCCATTGTCTAATTTTTCGGTCTCGCGGTAGAACCAAGTGAGGTCTCCGACGGTAATTTTTTGTTCGGCGATCGCCATGGTTTGATTGGCCCCCATAACAGTGAAGTAAAAATTTCACTGTTGCATACTCCTCGACCAAAACAAAGTCCCCTGGGTGAAGCGAGATAGAGCCAGGGAGATGCTATCTTTTTGGGGAGTTTGATCAACGCCAAATAACCCCGTGGAAAGCAAATCGTCACTCCCTCTCTTTTTTCAGAAACCTTCTGGCTCCCAACTGCTGGGTCTTTTAAGCGCCTTACTGGTGGGCCTCGCTGTATTGATTAGCCATCAGCCCCAACTGAATCCCACCAATGTTTTGCCCCTGTGGATTCCGGTCTTGGTCTCGGCCATTGTGGCGGGGATCTCTGGGGTGTGGATTGTGCCCCTGTTGCGGCGTCTTAAAACGGGTCAAATTATTCGCGAAGAAGGCCCCCAGGCTCACCTCAAAAAAGCAGGAACCCCTACCATGGGCGGCCTCATTTTCCTGCCCGTTGGTCTGGTGGCTGGGGTGATCTTTGCGGGGTTCGATCCAGAGGCGATCGCCGTGGCCCTTGTGACCCTCGCCTACGGGGTGATCGGTTGGGTAGACGATTGGCAAGTGCTGCGCCTCAAATCCAATAAAGGCATTTCCCCCCGGATGAAGCTGATCCTCCAAATTGCGATCGCCGTGGTGTTTTGTATTTGGCTCGCCCTCACCGCTCCGGAACTGACCACAATTACCTTTTTTGCGGGGCTGAGTTTACCCCTCGGCGTTTTCTTTTGGGCCTTGGCCGGATTTGCGATGGTGGCTGAAAGTAATGCCACGAACCTCACCGATGGTGTCGATGGTTTGGCAGGGGGCACAGGGGCGATCGCCTTCCTGGGTGTGGGTGCCCTCGCGTTGCCTGAACATCCTGGCCTGAGCTTACTCTGCGCTTGCCTAAGTGGAGCTTGTCTGGGCTTTATTTACCACAATCGCAACCCCGCAAAAGTTTTCATGGGAGATACAGGTTCCCTCGCCTTGGGGGGTGGCTTGGCCGCAGCGGGCATTCTGAGCGGCAACATTTGGGGCCTGCTGATCATTAGTGGCATTTTTTGCATTGAGGCCGTTTCTGTCATTGCCCAGGTTAGTTATTACAAAGCCACCAAAGACGAAACAGGTCAAGGAAAACGATTGCTCAAAATGGCTCCCATTCACCACCACCTAGAACTCAGTGGTTGGCCCGAAACCCAGATTGTCGGCGTTTTTTATTTGATTAGCCTTGGCTTAGTCCTGCTCAGTTTTGTCTTGACCTAAAAAGCCAAATGAGCGCGTTAAAATTAGAATCAATTTTTTCTTTTCTCCTAGGCACCCATGACCCTTATTTCTCCCCTTGCTAAAGCCTCGCGCAAAGAATCGGGTCGCACCGTTGGCCGGGGGGTTCGTCCCTGGGGAATTATGTTTGCTGTTAGCTTGGCCCTCCTGGGCGGCATTGGCTCCCGCCTGGCTTTTTTGCAACTCGTCAAGGGAGATGAGCTGCGGCAAACAGCCCGAAATAATAGCGTCCGCATTGCCCCCAAACCACCGATCCGGGGCAATATGTTTGACCGTCATGGCAAGGTGCTAGCCACCACAAAACTCGCCCACGCCGTCTATGTATGGCCCGTGGCCCGCACGAGACCCGATTGGCCAAAAACGAAACAATTGCTCTCTCAGTTGGTGGGCATTGCCCCCGCCGAAATCGAAAAGCGCCTAGAATCCCAAGATATCTACGCCACTGAACCCTTGGCGATCGCCCGCAATCTGACCCTTGCTCAAGTCACCGCTATCGAAGAACATCACCAGACCCTTGCCGGGGTAGAAGTGATCATCGAACCGGTGCGTTACTATCCCGAAGGTGATACGGCGTCCCATGTCCTCGGTTATACCCGCGAATTAACCCCTGAAGAATTCGAGGCCCGCCGCGCAGAGGGCTATCGCCTCCAGGATTACATCGGCAAATTAGGTTTAGAAGCCTCCTTAGAAGCGCGTTTGCGTGGGGAATGGGGCGGCCAAGAAATTCAAGTAGACCGCGATGGCCGATTTGTGAAAATTCTGGGGGAAAAACCAGCCCAGGCCGGGGAAGATCTCCGTCTCACTCTAGATGCCGAACTCCAACAGGTTGCCCAGAGGGTTTTAGGACGGCGCAAAGGGGCGATCGTTGCCCTCGATCCCCGTAATGGCGATGTCTTAGCGATGGCAAGCTATCCAAGTTTTGATCCCAATATCTTTTCTGACCGCATCTCCCCTGAAAAATGGGCCGCCGTCACAGCCCAGGGAGATCCTTTTATTAACCGGGCCATTCGTGGGTTTCCCCCAGCGTCTACTTTCAAAGTCGTTACCGCCGCTGCTGGGATGGAATCTGGCAAATACCCAGCCAATACAGTGTTAAGTACCAGCCCTTACCTCGCCGCTGCCGGGGTTCGTTTCTATGAGTGGAACCGGGCTGGCTTTGGCGCTGCTGGCTACGTGAAAGCGATGGCCTGGAGTAGTAATACCTTTTTTGGCCAGGTGGGACGGGGTGTTGGCGGTGAAACCCTCATTGATTGGTCTCGCCGCTTTGGTTTTGGTTCACCCACTGGCATTGAACTCAACGAAGAAACCAGTGGCCTAATTCCAGATAATAATTGGACCCAAGAGCGCCTAGAGAGGCCTTGGAATGTGGGAGACACCGTGAATATGTCCATCGGTCAGGGTTTAACTTTGGCCACCCCCCTACAGGTGGCCCAGATGTTTGCGGTGACAGCGAATGGGGGCTATTTAGTGCAACCCCACCTCGTCCAGACCGATGACCCAGTGAAAACCTCCCTCAATATGGCCCCCAGTACCCTAGAAACCATTCGTAAAGGCTTGCGGGCCGTCGTCACTAACGGTACCGGCACAGTGCTGAATATTCCTGGGATTCCGACGGCAGCGGGCAAAAGTGGTACCGCTGAGGCTCCCCCCCGGGAAAACCATGCTTGGTTCGGTGCCTTTGCTCCCTATGATGATGCTGAAATCGTTGTCGTGGCCTTTGCGGAACACTCCGGCGGCGGTGGTGGTTCTGTGGCCGGGCCGATGGTGCGGGATGTGATGGCTGCTTATTTTGAATTAAAGGAAAAGGCCGAAAATCCGGAATCCACACCAGCAACGCCAGAATAGCCGATTGGTCGTTTCAATGGATTCAATAATTTCAGCAGAATATGGCACAATGGGCAGGTTCAAATTTCCACAATTGAGTTAACAAAATCCCCTGTGAATATGTCTGCGAATCTTGAGTGGCTAACCCGTGGCACCAGCGAAATTTTTCCGGATAATCCTGAAGAAAATTTAGCCCAGGTTCTCCAGACAGGCGATCGCCCCTTGAGAGTCAAATTAGGGATTGATCCGACAGGCTCTGATTTACACCTCGGCCACAGTATTCCGTTCCGTAAACTGCGTGCCTTTCAAGACGCTGGCCACACCGCCGTAGTAATTATCGGTGACTTTACCGCCCAGATTGGTGACCCCACCGGCAAATCAGAAGTGCGCAAACAGCTCAGTGCCGCCGACGTTCAACAAAATGCCGAAACCTACCTCGAGCAACTGCGGCCGATCCTCGATTTTGAGACCCCAGGCCGCCTCGAAATTCGCTACAACTCTGAATGGCTCAAGGATTTGGATTTAGCCAAGATCCAAGCACTGCTGGCGACGATGACGGTGCAGCAAATGTTGGCCAAAGAAGGCTTCGCCAAACGTTACCAAAGCGAAAACCCGATTTATATCCATGAATTTCTCTATCCCCTGATGCAGGGGTATGACTCGGTGGCGGTGAATGCAGATGTAGAACTTGGGGGCACCGACCAAAAGTTTAATATTGCGGTAGGGCGAGATCTCCAGCGGCACTTTGGGAAAAAGCCCCAATTTGGCCTATTACTCCCCATTTTGATTGGTACCGATGGCAAAGAAAAAATGTCCAAAAGCCTCAATAACTATGTAGGCCTCCAGGACAATCACCACACCATGTACCAAAAGTTGCAAAATACCCCAGATAGCCTACTGAAAGACTATTTTGAGCTTCTGACCAAACAAGATCTCCAGACTTTGCCCGCAAACCCCCGTGACCAACAAAAACTCCTGGCCCGGGACATTGTCACCCAATTCCATGGGGCCGCAGCGGCGGTCGATGCCGAGAAAGCCATGCAGGATGTCGCCGCCGCCAATATTCCAGAATTTTCTCTGGGGGCAGTGGAATTTCCTTCGCCCCTATTTTATATTTTGGGTGCTTCTGGCTTGTGTTCTAGTGGTGGCGATGGCCGTCGGCAAATTAAAGGGGGCGCAGTTCGTCTCGATGATGAGCGGATCTCGGATATGAATCTTACCTTTGAGAAGCCTGAGCAATTGGTAGATAAGGTGCTCCGGGTAGGGAAAAAGAAATTTGTCCGCCTCGTGCCCTAGGATTAGGACTCTGATTTTTAAGGATTTCATGAACAGTTGTAACATTTCCGGCTGTTCTCAGAAAAAATTCTGCGATTAGGGACGGACAACGCGATACCCTAGTTTGAGTCAAAATTTTAAGATCATTTTTATAAATCCGAATTGATATGACCGCTGAGACCCCCTCGAAACGCACTGTGCGGATTGGCTCCCGCAAAAGCCAACTTGCTTTAGTCCAAACCTATTGGGTACGGGATGAGCTGCAAAAAGCCTATCCAGAGATCACCTTTGAAGTACAAACCATGGAAACCCAAGGGGATAAGGTGCTGGATATGGCCCTGTCAAAAATTGGCGATAAGGGATTATTTACCCAGGAACTCGAAGACGGCATGTTAAAGGGGGAGACGGATTTTGCGGTGCATTCCCTGAAGGATTTACCGACGAATTTGCCTGAGGGGTTGATGCTTGGCTGTGTCACGGAACGGGTTGATCCGGCAGATGCCCTGGTGGTTAACGAAAAACATCGGGATAAAAAGCTAGAAACCCTCCCACCAGGCTCGATAATTGGCACCTCTTCACTGCGGCGTTTGGCCCAACTGCGGCACCATTTCCCCCATTTAGAATTTAAAGATATTCGTGGCAATGTGAATACACGTCTGGCGAAGTTAGACCGGGGCGAGTATGATGCGATTATTTTGGCGGCGGCAGGTCTGCAACGGCTTGATTTTGGAGATCGCATCCACCAGATTATTTCCAGTGATATTTCTCTCCATGCGGTGGGACAGGGGGCCTTGGGCATCGAATGTCGGGATGGGGATGAAGAGATTTTGGGTCTGCTGCGGCCTGTGCTCGAACATGCCGAGAGCCGCGATCGCTGTTATGCGGAACGCTCTTTTCTGCGTCAGTTGGAAGGAGGCTGCCAAGTGCCGATTGGGGTTAACACGATCATTGAAGGCGATCGCCTGACTCTGGTGGGTATGGTTGCGAGTCTTGATGGCCAAACCCTCATCCGGGATGAAGTCAGTGGTAGCCGCGCTGATGCGGAACAACTCGGCATTGAATTAGCCCAAAAGGCGATCGCCCAAGGGGCAGACAGGATTTTGGCCGAAATTAACGAAGCGAACCGCGCCTAATTCCATAGCTGAGTGATGGATTGAACCCTCCTCCAAGGGAGGGGGGATTTTTATGGCAACTCTACAACTGGGGCTCTGGTCGATCTGCGGGAATTTCTGGCGATCGCAGTCGATTATGTTCACCATAGCCAAGCTGATTCAAGGTCTCGATATCTCCCTTAGGCGACGGAGACGTTGTGGTTGGTGAGTTTTGAGACTCCGCTTTACGTTGTTTTTTAAGTTTAGATTTTCGTCCCATGGTGAAGATCTCCTCACAATGCGCAGTGCAGCTTTCAGGCGTGCATTTAGAATATTATCGGCTTGCCTAAGTGCCTCAACAGTCCTTCATTCAAGACGTTTCTGCCGACTTTGGGTGAGCGTCATGAAAGAACAGCGACCCACAAATTGAGAGACTTGTAAACTATTGGCAAAATCTATCCCTCGACAAGCCATTCATAAAATTGGCACAATGGTTTGTGGTTTCAAGTTTTCCTAGAAAAATTTTACCCTTGTTTCCGGAGGCTTGGTGAATCCTCGTCTTTCTTCTGTTTGGAATATCCCGCAACTGTCGTCAGCCGATGCGACCCTCAGCCAGAGTACCTTGAGTATTCGGCCTGCTACCCTAGAGGATGCCCGCGCCCTGGCAACGGTCTTGACCCATAGTTTCCATCACTACCAAGGCACTTGGGGATGGTTAACTCCCCTCCTGCGCCTGGGGGTCTATGAAGATTTACATCACCGTCTCAAACAGACTAAAGAGCACCATGCTTGTTTTGTGGCAGCAATGCAGACGACAACAACTGAGGAAATTGTCGGCACAGTGGAAATTTCGGTGCGCTATCTCAATGCCTTGGCGATCGCCCCTGCCAAGGCCCCCTATATTTCCAATTTGGCAGTCAATCCCGAATACCGTCGCCTGGGCATCGCCCGAAAACTTTTGGCCCGGTGTGAAACCCAAGTACGTTACTGGAATTATGGCAGTGTGGCCCTCCATGTCTTGGAAAATAATCAAGCCGCCAAACAACTCTATCTCAGTTGTGGGTATGATATTAAATATGCAGAACGTCCCCTAAGTGCTTGGGTACTCCGTCGGCCGCGCCGTCTCTTTGTCCAAAAGAGTTTATCTCCCTAAGCAGGTTTGTTTGTTCACCGCCGCTGGTTTGGCGATCGCCACCGTTCTTTATCCTTTGCCATGGGCCCTATCCCCCTCTCAACTACGAATTCCCCCATCGACCATCGTCAAATCTTGACCCAGCTAAAACAGGGAGAGCTTTTAATGGTGAATCCCCGTCGTAAAAATGGGCTTATTTTGCGGAAAGCCTACCACGGTGATTTTGCTGGCCCAGGGGCGATCATTGGTGGCGTTTTTGATCAAGATGTAGAATCGGTAGTTGCCGTTGGTGCTCTGTCCTTGTTGGTGCCAGAGCCCGGTACCGAGCGGGAAAAAGCCTATCTCATTCGGCGGCAATGGGTCAGACTTCTAAAACAGATCACCGACAAACCCGTCCCAGAACAACGGGCCCAAATTATTTTAAATCAGTTTGAAAATTGGTTTGACCTCGACACGGCCGCTCAACTGTCCGATGATGTCTTTGCTGAGTTGGTGGGAGTCCTGCCCCAAACCATTGCCAAGGTGCGCAACCGTGTCAACCGCTCAGAAATTTAACGGCAAAATGTTCGCCTTTAGATTGTTGTAAACCTCACCTTTAGGGGATGATAGAAACCAGTCACCAAGAGGAGAACAGTTGGTATGGGGGAGAGCATCCCAGAACAGCAGGCGATCGCCGAAACGATTGCCCTCTTAGAATATTATGGTTTTGAACTCAATGGTCAGACCGCTGCAGCCACCATTGAGCAATGGTGTTCCCACAGTCCTATTGCCTGGATTCGCCTTGCTGTCCTCGAAGCCCTGTATCGGGGGCGCTATAAAAAAATTTCTGTAACAGCAATTCTGCGGGTTTGGCAGCGCTGGGAAAAACCCCAAGTCCAATTTAATCGAGAATTTGAAAGCCTCATTTGTGCTGAACTACCAGCGAAAGTCGCTCTCACTCCGCTTGAACAGTCTCGCCTCGAAGCCCCCAGCGCCTCACCATTACCCTCCCCAAGTCTGGGAATTGCCACCTTTTCGCCACCACCAGAGTTAGCCAATTCCGATGCTTATCAAAAACTAAAGGCGATCGCCACCCAGCCAGACACAAAAAAACCCTAGGAAGACACTAGGGCTAAAGACGAAAGCCAGATATGGAATAATGCCGTTGCTGGCTAGGAGTGCGTTGAAGTTATTAAGAGAATTTTTTTAAAGTTCTTTATCAATCGCAGCAGCGAGGGTTGTTTTGGGCACAGCACCGACTACCATGCTGACTTTTTTGCCCCCTTTGAAAATCATCAAGGTGGGGATGCTTCGAATACCATATTCGCTGGCAACGCCAGGGTTTTCGTCAGTATTGAGCTTAAACACCTTGATTTGATCTTGGTATTGTTCGGCGATCTCCTCCACGACGGGAGCAACCATACGACAGGGACCACACCAAGGAGCCCAGAAGTCGACGAGTACAGGGACGTCACTTTCGAGGACTTCTTCTTGAAAGGTTGCGTCTGTGACTGCGGCAGTTTTTGACATGCCTCTAAATTCCTAATTTATACAAGATTTTTCTAAGGATACCTAGGGATTCTAGCATAAAGGCTCCGACCCATTTGGAACTTTAGGCAAAATGATAGAAAATTTTGCGTTTGTTGCTTTCCTGAAAACTGAAGGAAAACCAATGCTAGGATATAGCGAGCTTTTTCTCTCTTCCATGGCTTAGGGAAATACGACAGCAGCAAACCATTTCAAGAAATGTAATTGATCTCAGTAGGAGTCGACAACTTTGCGCGTAACAATCCTGTTAAATTACTGACAAAAAAAACGCCCGAATACTATGGCGATTCGGACGAAGTATGGTGTGAGGAGTGAACAAAAACTTTCATTCTTTATCGCAAAAGTTTTTGCCCATCTCTATTGTAAAGGAAAAAAGAGCGTTTGTTCAGACCCACTTGGCGAGCTGTGAAATTTCTTTAAGGGGTTAAATGCATGGAGAAAGAAAGGATATTTTTGCAAGCGGTGAGGGAGATGGGACGATGCGCATCTTAGTACTCAGTTGGGAGTTTCCCCCCCGGGTTGTGGGCGGGATTGCTCGCCATGTGGGGGAATTGTATCCAGAAATTGTCCGCCTGGGCCATGAAGTTCATATGTTGACCTTGGCCACGGGGTTAGCGCCGGCCTATGAAATCGTCGAAGGCATCCATGTGCATCGGGTCGTGGTGCCGGATCACCCTAATTTTTTCGAGTGGGTGGGGGCGATGAACCGAGAAATGCTGGCCTATGGTGCTGCTTTTTTGGCAAAAACTGGCCCCTGTGCGTTGATCCATAGCCATGACTGGTTAGTTGCTGATGCGGCGATCGCCCTCAAACATCAGTTTAAAATTCCGCTATTGGCCACCATTCACGCCACGGAATATGGTCGCCACAATGGCATTCACACCGATACCCATCGCTACATTGCCCGCAAGGAAAAAATGCTCTCCCATGAGGCTTGGCGGGTGATCGTTTGCAGTCAATACATGCGCCATGAACTAGAGCGGGCCTTGCAAACCCCCTGGCCAAAAATGGATGTGATTTTTAATGGTATTCGGCCAGAAAAAAAACAACATGCAGGCAATTTTGACCGTCAGTCTTTTCGCCGTCAGTTTGCCCCCGACGACCATCGGATTGTTTATTATGTGGGGCGTTTGACCTACGAAAAAGGGATTAACGTGCTCCTGAGTGCCGCGCCCCGAATTCTGGAGGTGATGCGGGGGAAAGTCCGGTTTGTAATTATCGGGGGAGGCAATGGCGATCGCCTGAAGGAACAGGCCTGGAACCTGGGCATCTGGGAACAGTGTAATTTCACGGGGTTTATGTCTGACGAAGATTTAGATAAATTCCAAACCATCGCCGATTGCGCCGTGTTCCCCAGTTTATATGAGCCCTTTGGGATTGTGGCCCTCGAAAGTTTTGCGGCGAAAGTCCCGGTGGTGGTGTCTAATTCTGGAGGATTACCGGAGGTGGTCACCCACGGAGAAACGGGCATTGTCACCTATGCTAATGTCGCCAGTTCCCTCGCCTGGGGAATTTTGGAGGTCTTACAACACCCGGAATATGCCAAAATCCTTGTGGAAAATGCCTACGCGGATCTGCCCCGTCGGTTCCATTGGGCAAAATTGGCGATCGCCACGGAGCAGGTTTACCAACGCATTGTCCAGGAGCGGGCCGCCGTGGTCTGGGAATAAAAGCGATTTATCTAGCCTAAAAAGAGTTTGTAGGCAGGATTTTGATTTTCATCCCAGTAGCGGTAGCCAAGTTGGTCGAGGAACGTTTGCCAATCGTCCATTTCGGCGGGGGGCACCTGGACGGCGATCGCAATCCGGCCATAATCGGCACCATTATTGCGATAGTGGAACCCACTAATATTCCAATGGGGACTCATGGTATCGACAAATTTCATCAAAGCCCCTGGATATTCGGGAAACTCAAAGCGATAGAACAACTCATGGGTAGCCTTGGGACTACGGCCACCGACCATGTGACGCAGGTGCAGTTTCGTCAGTTCGTCATCGGTGAGATTGAGGGTTTTAAAACCATTCGCTTCAAAGGTTTCGGCGAGGGTCTTAATTTCACTGCGGTCAGAAATTTGTACCCCCACAAAAATATGGGCTTCCTGCTCATCGGCAATGCGATAGTTGAATTCGGTTAAATTGCGGCTCCCCATACAACGGCAAAATCTCCGCAAACTGCCTGGTTGTTCTGGGATTGTTACCGCAAAAATCGCTTCTCGACCCTCCCCAAGTTCGGCCCGCTCGGCCACAAACCGCAGGCGATCAAAGTTCATATTCGCCCCACAAGCCACGGCCACTAAGGTTTCGTCCTTAATGCCTTCTCGTTCTACATAGGCTTTCATCCCGGCGATCGCCAAAGCTCCAGCCGGCTCCAAAATAGAGCGGGTATCTTCAAACACATCTTTAATCGCCGCACAGGTGTCATCGGTGGAAACCAGAATCACTTCATCGACATATTCCTGGCACAGGCGAAACGTTTCTTCCCCGACATAGCGCACTGCCACCCCGTCGGCAAATAAGCCCACCTGGGATAATTGCACCCGTTCGCCTGTTTCGAGGGATTGTTTCATGGCATCGGCATCAACAGGTTCGACACCAATAATTTTGATCTCAGGCCGCACCCGCTTCACATAGGCCGCAATCCCCGCAATCAGTCCGCCACCACCGATCGCCACAAAAATCGCGTGGATCGGCTGTTGGCACTGGCGCAAAATTTCCATACCAATGGTGCCCTGGCCGGCGATCACTTCTGGATCATCAAAGGGATGGATCAACGTTAAACCCTGTTCATCGGCGAGTTTACGGGCATGGGCATAGGCATCATCATAGGCATTCCCATGCAAGATTACCTCGCCGCCCCTCGCTTTCACCGCATTGATCTTCACCTGGGGCGTCACCACAGGCATCACGATCACGGCCCGAGTCCCCAATTTCGTTGCAGCCAAGGCGACCCCCTGGGCATGGTTCCCGGCGGAGGCAGCGATTACCCCACATTGCAATTGCTCTGGGGTCAGGTGTGCCATCTTGTTGTAGGCGCCCCGCAGCTTGAAAGAAAAGACCGATTGCATATCCTCCCGCTTAAGCAACACGTGGTTGTGGAGGCGGCGGGAAAGATTGGGGGCCACTTCGAGGGGGGTTTCTTGGGCTACGTCGTAGACGCGGGCATTTAAAATTTGGATCAAATAATCGCAGTGCATAGGGCGATCGCCAACGGGAATTTTTTAAGACAGATAAAAGTGTGAGGATTTTACTGTACCCCCATCCCGTCAATCCACGAAAGCCTAGTTCATCGAAAAGGTCAATTTCTTGAGGGGCGATCGCCAATCTCGCGTTGTTTTTTTGGGGAGAGGTGGGGCTTGGCATTCTGGCTGTACCACAGGGACTAAGTGCTGCTCTTCAACCACCAGTTGCCCATGATCTAAAGCTTGTCGCCATTGTTTACCCTGTTTCCAAGCCTGATATTTGCGGACATTCCAACGGGGATTACTGGGATAACCCGCAAAGCCAGATCGCAGCGCAGGATGACTTTCCCTCGGGATCGCAGTTTCGATGTAAATGCCTTCGGCCAATTCCACCAACCGTTGTACAGCATGGTTTGTCATCATCTGACTCTGCCTCCCTAACGTCAACAAATATTACAAGATCACATTACCCTTTACTAAATGCACCAAAAAACAAGACTAGCTTTTGGTATCAATGGGGGGAAAACGCCAGGCGAAATTTCCCACATATACAATGGTGAACTGCCATAAAAAACAAGCCCAGCCATCTGACTAATGAAAAAATACTATTTCGGTATCTTCCCTTTAGTCTAGACTGAAAACTTTGTTTTTACAAATTTTTAAGATTGTGATCGATAAAAAGATTTAGATGACAATCATTGATGTGATTATTGAAATTTTAAGAGGCTATTTTTGCCCCTAAATCAGCCTTGAGGGCCGTGAGAGTTTCTTGCAATTTTCCGGTTTTGAGCCAAGTTTGAGCTAAATCTAAGCCACTTTGGAGATCCTTGACTTTACCGCAATGCCACAAATAAAAGCCCCCATTCCACACAGCAGAATCAGTTAAGGGTGAGGGCTGTCCCTGGAGCAGTGCGGCGAGATCTTTATAGTATTGATCCGGGCTCTCTAGATGAATGTCTTCACCCCCTAAACCATAGTCATAGGGATTGGGTTTGAGATAGACAAATTCATCGGCGGATTCGGTCTGATTGGTGACAACAATGGTGGTCTGGGAAATGCGCAGATCGCCACTGCCTTCTAAGCCTTTGATCAGGGTATAGGGAGGGTTACCCCGCTCTGTAAAAGTATCGCGAATAATTGCTTCGGTGGGGGGATGGACGTAACCGGCGATGGTGTGGGCTTGGCGATCGCCATAGGGAGACCAGACCAATTCGAGGGTTGCCAGGGAAGGACGTTTGCCTAATTCTTCGCGGTAGGGGATTAAGGTTTGGCTAGCAGGCAGGAGGGTGGGGGTATAGCAGTAGGCAAAGTGGGTGCGTTGGAAGTAGCTTTGCAGTTGGGCAAAACTGAGGGCTTTAAAATCCAGGCCCAGGGCTTGCCAAATTTCTCCGAGGGGGAGGCCATATTTCGTCGGGAGGCGATCGCCACCGTGCAGGAGCACCGGCACTCCGGCCGTTTTCAAGATCAAAGCCGTGATCGGTGCAATGGGGGCTGTTTTGGTGCGGCCATCGTAGGGAATCCCCAAGATAAAAACTTTTTCACCATCGGAGAGGGGGTCTAATTTTTGACTGCGGCGGTCATAGGTATCGAGCATCCCTGCCAGTTCTACCCCGGTTGGTCGTTTGATCCGTTGGGAAATGAGGAAGGCCCCGATTTGGGCTGGGGTCGCAGTACCATCGAGCATCATGTCTAAGGCGATCGCCGCTTCGGCGCGGGTCAAACTTTTGCTGGTGTGTTTACCGCTGCCAACTTTCTTCAGTAGCTCACGAAATTCGGTACTCATGGGGCCTTGCTGTGGGTGGGGAAAGATTTTCTCAGATTAAGAAGTAATTAGCTTAACTGATTGGCTTCTAAAAATCAGCCAAGTTCGGAACTTGTGGCGGTACCAATTTTTTTCAGGGCGGCGATCGCGTGGAGTTGGATCGGCTTTTCGGGGCTTTGGCTAAAGGCAGTTAGTAAGGTTTGGGCGCGGGGATCCTGGAGCTGGCCGAGGGCATAAACGAACGCTTGTTGAATCGGTAAGGGTTGGGGCTGGGAAACTTTTTGCCAAAACTGAAGCAAGATTGCTGTGCCCTGTCCCCGGAGACTGGGTTCGGTGATCCGGCCAAGGGCCTTGAGCGTTTCTAAGACAATCGTGTCAGCTTCATGGTAGAGCAAGGGTTCGAGCTGAGTTAAACTTTCTGGGATTGCTAACCAACCAAGGGCTTGGATCAGACTACATTGCAACGGTTCAGGAGTGTGCGGAGATTGCAGCACAGTGGCGATCGCCGCCGCCGCCTGGGGAATTTGGAAACGACTCAGGGTAAACCCGGCCTGTTCACAAACTTCTAAGTTGAAGTCGTAGAGCAACGGCTGGACTTTTTCGCACAACAAAACCGGATCAACGGACTGGCCCCAAAAGCCCAAACCCTTGACCGCCTCCCGACGCACTTGGGCGACGGTATCTGTTAGAGCAGACAGCAGGGCCGTAAAAATTTGCGGCTGGCGAAATTGACTGAGGGTTTCGATGGCTAAACACCGTATTGGGGGATCTGGGTCATCAATGACCGTCAGCAAGGGATCAATAATTTGCGGATAGCGCAGTTTACACAGGGCTTTGACGGCGATGCTGCGACTTTCTGGTTTGGCCAAAAGCGGCACCAAATAATCAACGGCTTTTCCTTCTAGCTGCACCAAAGTGCTCATGATTTCCTCGAGGAGGAATTCTTCTGAGCAATGGTCAATGAGTAAAATCAAGCGGGCGATCGCCTCAGGATCTTGGTACTGCCCTAAAATGCGAATCGCAAACCAACGTAATTCTGTTTCGGCGGTGTGGTCTTCGGCGATGGTCAAAAGAGGGGCGATCGCCGTTGGGCCTAATTTTGCAAAAACCTTAACCAATCGCCAGCGTTCTTGAAATGTCCCTTCCCGGAGTAACTGAAAGGCCCAGGCTTGGGCGGTGGGTTCTTGGCGAATATCCGCCGTCATACATAACTGCAAAAATTCCTGGAGTGTTGGCTGTTGGGCAACATCAGACAATGCTGTATTTCTTCGCCCCATGAATTCACTCCCCTTACCGCGACACAAAATGTTGACAGACCTTCAAAGTAAGTCTCTCTCTCCGGAAAACTGGTATCACAATTTACAGGATGCCTGAAATAGTTGCATAAATTGCATAATTTTCATGTATTCAATAAATCTTTTGCTGCCAAATTACGGAAAGCGAGCATCTCTTGGGCAGGGGTGCGATCGCCGTTGCAGGCAATGCGTCGTGGGGCGCTCAAGGTTGTCACAGTGAAACCCAAACTTTGATAAAGATCTAAAATTCTGGGGGTGGCTTGGTTCGACGCAATCGTTGGCACCGTTTGCTGTGCCAGCCAGGTGGCTAATCGTACTTGATCGGCCCAACTAAATCCCCCGGCGGCATACTGACGAAACTCCACATCATAGGGCGGATCAGCATAAATAAAACTGTGGTCATCAACTGGAATTTTTTCAAAATCTCCCCATTGAAAATGCCAAGCTTGAAATGAATTTTTGTAGGCTAAAAAATCCTCTCTGTAGTTAATCGAACGATATCGACCGAAAGGAACATTAAATTTCCCCTGAGAATTAAATCGACATAGGCCGTTAAAACCAGTCCGATTCAGATAATAAAATAAGCTTGCTGCCTCTTGGGTCTCACTCTGATTATTTTCAATTAACTCATTAAACCGTTCTCGGCACTGGTAATAGAGATCAGCATCATTTTTCATTAAAATGTCACTTTTCAAGCCTTTTTTAAGGTGCTGATAAAAGTTAATCAAATGGAAATTTGCATCGTTTAAAATTGCTTTTTCGGGAGCCAAACCCAAGGCGATCGCCAACCCACCACAGAATGGTTCAATCAATTGAAAATCCTGATAATCTTCCCAAATTGTTTTTAGAGTTGGCACAAGCCAACGTTTACCGCCAGCCCACTTCAAGGGCGGTTTTAACTGCTCTGAATTAATCATAGCCATAAAAAAGATGGGGCTTTTTGTTCATGATTCCCCATCCATCGTCTGATTTCACTGTGTAATGATTAATCAATATTAACGGTTTAAAACATCGTTGCGGTGCTGCACTGAACCCACAATGGTGACGACTTCGTCGATTAAATCTTGGGACACATTCAATTCCTGGAGGGTCAACACCAAATTTTCGGCGATCGCATCAAAATGGATATCCGTTAGGCCAGCATTTTCAACCAATTCCTTATGGGCCGACCGCATCGAACGACCCGGAAATCGATCCGTCCCCCCAAAAGCATAGGTCATGAAATCCTTTTGGTGCTGCTTCTGTTTGGCCATGTCCGTATTGACAAAAAAACGATTGACCCGTTCGTCAGCCAGAACCTTACCGTAGAACTTCTCCACTGCAAGATCAACTGCCGCTGCACCACCTAACTTTTCATACAAACTAGCCATAGACGAACCTCCGTTTATTTGGCACCATCCCATTCATCGTAACAACGAAAACCTAGAGGTCAGCAAAACCTTTTTTCTTTTTCGCCTTTTTCTTTTTCTTCGGTGTACCACCACGGCCAGGACCTCCCCCCATACCAGGCATCCCCCCACCGAACATGTCACCGAGTCCACCCATGCCGGGTAAGCCACCCCCTTGGCCCATTTGCTGCATCATCTTCCGCATCCGGGTAAAGTCAGCAATGAGTTTCGAGACATCTTTTTCTGATAATCCAGAACCCTTAGCGATACGGGTACGGCGTTTGGGGGTTTGGGCTAATACATCCGGATTTTTGCGCTCCTCTTTAGTCATGGAGTTAATCATGGTCTCCACACGCTTCAGTTGCACTTCTCCCTGTTCGAGCATATTTTTATCAATCTTGTTACCCATACCAGGAATGAGCTTTAGCATGCCGCCAAGGGAGCCCATATTTTTTAGTAGGCGCATCTGTTTGAGAAAGTCATCAAAGTCAAAGCGAGCTTCGAGTAACTTGGCCTGCATCTCCTCGACGTCGGACAGATCGACGGCTTCCTGGGCTTTCTCGACAAGGGTGAGAATATCGCCCATGTTGAGGATACGCGACGCTAAACGGTCTGGGTAGAATGGCTCCAGGGCTTCTACTTTTTCGCCAACCCCAATAAATTTAATCGGTTGACCAGAGATCATCCGCACAGATAGGGCCGCCCCACCTCTGGTATCACCATCCATCTTGGTGAGAATGGCTCCAGTCACACCAATTTCTTCGTGGAAGGTGCGGGTCAAACTGGCGGCTTCTTGGCCCGTCATCGAGTCAACGACCAACAAAGTATCGTCAGGGTTAATCGTGTCTTTAATTTGCTTGAGTTCGGCCATCATATCGGCATCGATCTGCAAGCGACCCGCTGTATCCACGAGGACGACATCAACACCGAGTTCCTTGGCTTTTTCGACCCCCTGTTTGGCAATGTCAACGGGATTGGCATCACTCCCCAGGTCGAACACGGGCACATCAATTTGTTCACCGAGGGTTTTGAGCTGATCGATCGCCGCTGGACGATAAACGTCGGTTGCGACCATCAGAGCGGTTTTATTTTGCTTACGGAGATAGAGAGAAAGCTTGGCTGTGGCTGTGGTTTTCCCGGTCCCCTGCAGCCCGGCCATAAGAATCACGGAGGGCTTATTTTCTGCTTCGGCGAGGGGAACGTTGCTCTCCCCCATGATTTTGACGAGCTCGTCGTAGACAATTTTGATGAACTGTTGCCCTGGATTCACGCCAGAAATAACTTCTGCACCGACTGCCGCTTTTTCTACATCAGAGATAAAGCCCTTGACCACCTGGAGGTTGACGTCGGCTTCGAGGAGGGCGCGACGGACTTCTTTTAGGGCTTCTTTGATGTTAGATTCGCTGATTTTGTCCTGGCCCCGGAGGGATTTCCAGGCATCTTCTAGGCGTTCGGCTAGGGCGTCAAACATAGGTCTTTTCTCTGGGTGGGCTGTTTAGTGACTGTCTAAATACTTTACCAAGTTGCGGGCTGTCGCAGGTTCGGCAATCTCTCTTTATCAGGGGCGATCGCCTTTTTGTCAAGAAAGGCAAAATTTCGGACAATAGAAAAAGGTAAAGAATTGTAACGGACATTTTAGGGATGAGTAAGGGCAAGGTTGCGGTTATTGGGGCGGGCATTGGTGGCTTAACGGCGGGGGCTTTGTTGGCGAAACGGGGCTACGATGTCACGGTTTATGAGCAGGCGGCGATCGCCGGGGGCTGTGCGTCCACCTTTAAGCGTCGGGGCTTTACCTTTGATGTGGGAGCGACCCAGGTGGCGGGATTAGAAACAGGAGGCATTCACCAGCGCATTTTTCAAGAGTTGGGCGTAGATTTACCCGCAGCGACGGTTTGTGATCCGGCTTGTGCGGTGTTTTTGCCAGGTGAAACAGAACCGATCAATGTCTGGCGTGATGCCGAAAAGTGGGAAGCTGAACGGCTCAAACAATTTCCCAAGAGCGAAAAATTTTGGCATTTATTAAAGGTTTTATTTGCGGCGAGTTGGCAATTTCAAGGCCGTGACCCAGTGGTGCCGCCCCGTAATCCTTGGGATATTGTGCAGTTGATCAAGGCATTTCGGCTAGATACTTTGGTGACAGTTCCCTTTGCTTTGCTGACGGTTTTAGACGCGCTGAAATTATGTGGTGTTGCGGCAGATCAAAGGTTGAAAACTTTTTTGGATTTGCAACTGAAACTTTATTCCCAAGTCGATAGCTCAGAAACGGCATTACTTTACGGTGCGACGGCTCTCGCAGTTTCCCAAACGCCCCAAGGCTTATTTCATCTCCAGGGTAGTATGCAAGTCTTGAGCGATCGCCTCATCGAAGCCTTAGAAAAACATGGGGGAACTCTCCTCACCCGCCACCGCATTAAGGAAATTGATTTGGGTCAAACCAAGCCTCAATTAACAGTCTTTGATCAGCGTAAAAATGAAATTTCAACCCAAGCCTTTGATCACATAGTCGCTAATACCACTGTCCAAGATTTAATCAAAATTTCAGAAAATCCACCCCAATCCATTTTCAAAAAAATCTATCAAAAGCGGATTGAAAACTTACCAGATCCATCGGGGGCTTTTGTCATTTACTTGGGTGTAAAAGAGGTTGCCATTCCCAAAAACTGCCCCCCCCATTTGCAATTTCTCTATGATTATGACCAAGAAATTGGCGAAAATAATTCCCTGTTCGTCTCGGTGAGTAAACCCAATGATGGTCGCGCCCCAGAGGGTCACCGGACGATTATTGCTTCTTCTTTTGTCGATCCGGATCCCTGGTTTGGTGAAGGTTATGCGGAACGCAAAGAACGTTATACAAAAGAGGCGATCGCTAAATTAGGCCGTTATTTTGACCTTGCCCCAGAAAATATCGTTGTCCAAGAAGCCGGAACCCCACGCACCTTCGCTTTCTATACTGCCCGGCATAAAGGCTTTGTCGGTGGGGTGGGGCAGCGGATTTCGACCTTTGCGCCCTTCGGTTTTGCCACCAGAACGCCGTTTAAAAATGTTTGGCTCGTGGGAGATTCCGTCCACCCAGGGGAAGGTACGGCTGGGGTCAGTTATTCTGCCCTGACCGCTGTGCGTCAAATTGAACAGGCTAGCTAAAAGGCGATCGCCATCGAAATTATCTCTTACCATGTACGGTAGTTCCGTACATTTACTTTTGAATGGACACAGGTATGGATACAGTCAGCGTCAATCAATTTCGTGAAAATCTGAAATCCTTTGTAGAAACCGTAATTACCGACCATCTTCCCCTCAAGGTCACTCGGCGTAATGGCAAAGATTTTATTGTGATCAGCGCTGAAGATTGGGAGAGAGAACAGGAAACGCTTTATGTGTTACAAAATAACGTCCTAATGCAACAAATCAAGGACTCCCTCGAAACCCACACGAAACAACAAGGCTATCAACCCAACGCGGAGGAAATGGATGAGATCCTTGGTTTTTGAGGGTAATACATGGGAAATTTACGAAAAATTGCGCCAAAAAAATCCAACTCTCCACAACTCGCTCTGTAAAGTGCTGAAGGATATGTTGCGGAACGATCCGAGCATTGGCATCGGGAAACCAGAACCACTCAAACACAACTTGTCGGGCTTTTGGTCAAGGCGCATTAGTCAAAAAGATCGGCTGATTTATAAATTTGACGATCAAGCTGTCTACATCTTTGCAATTGGCGGGCATTATGAGTCTTTTTAGCACATTTGATTCAATGAAGAGGCGATCGCCTCAGGTCACCCTTGCAGTACCATTTGGTTAAAGAGACGACATTTTTTAGGACAAGTACATCGTGAGCGAACAGCCCAACCCCAAAGTATTTTTCGACATCACCATCGGCGGCGAAAGTGCCGGACGCATTGTTTTTGAACTCCGAACCGACGTTGCCCCCAAAACTGCTGAAAATTTCCGCGCCCTCTGCACTGGCGAAAAAGGCATCGGCAAACGGGGCAAACCCCTCCATTTCAAAGGTTCTAAATTTCACCGGGTGATCCCTGAATTCATGTGCCAAGGGGGAGACTTTACCAACGGTAACGGCACAGGCGGTGAATCCATTTATGGGGACACCTTTGAAGACGAAAGCTTTGAACTACGCCACAACGTCCCTGGGTTGCTGAGTATGGCGAACCGTGGCCCCAATACCAATGGCTCCCAGTTTTTTATCACCACGACCCTGACTCCTTGGCTCAACGGTAAGCACGTAGTCTTCGGCAAGGTGATCGAAGGGATGGATGTGGTCAAAGCGATGGAAGCCCAAGGTTCCGGTAGCGGTGCCACGAAACAGGAAATTGCGATCGCCGATTGTGGCGAGCTTTAGGTTCGACAGTATTTAACACCGCAAAAAAAATACTGCTGTTTTTGTTACGAAATGGGGGGAGAATTCCTGTCTATGATTAGGAAGCCAAATATTCCCCCTTTTTTGTTTTTCTGAAACCATGACCCAAGCTAGTGATGCCCCAATTCTGAATGTTTCTGATCTCAATGTCTATTATGGTGAGAGCCACATTTTACGGAATGTGGATTTGAACGTGCCCCAAGGGGAGATGGTGTGCCTGATTGGCCGCAATGGCGTCGGGAAAACAACGCTCCTAAAAACGATCATGGGATTGTTGCCCCCCCGCACGGGGAAACTGCGTTTTTTGGGTCGCGAAATTGATCCGCTTTCGCCGGATCGCCGCGCCAGATTGGGGATTGGCTACGTGCCCCAGGGACGAGATATTATTCCCCGGGTCACAGTCAAAGAAAATTTACTCCTCGGCTTAGAGGCATTACCCAAGGGCCGCCGCAATAAGAGCAATATCCCCTCAGAAATTTTAAATTTATTCCCAATGCTCAAGGAAATGCTGCACCGGATGGGGGGCGACCTCAGTGGGGGTCAGCAACAACAATTGGCGATCGCCCGCGCTTTGATGGGCCGACCGAAATTACTGATCCTGGATGAACCCACCGAAGGGATTCAACCCTCGATTATTTTAGAAATTGAAGCGGCCGTGAAACAGATTATTGCCGAAACGGGAATTTCTGTGCTGTTAGTAGAACAACATTTGCACTTTGTGCGCCAGGCAGACCGTTACTACGCGATGCAGAAAGGGGGCATTGTCGCCTCCGGTAGCACCCACGAGTTAAGTCAGGCCGTGATTCAGGAATTTCTTGCCGTTTAATCCAGTAAACACGTCAATAAACATCCCGGGCCGCCCGGTGGAGGAGAGAATGGCGGTACACAAGGTCATGGATGTTTTTCGCATAGCCTCCGCCAATCACACAGGCCACTGGATAGCCCGCCGCCAAGCAGGTACTCAGTACCATGCGCTCCCGTCGGTACAAACCGGAGTTCGTCATTGCTAATTTGCCGAGGCGATCGCCCACATGGGTATCCACTCCCGCATCATAAAACACCAAATCCGGCTTCACCTGGCTCAGGAGATCTTCTAAATGCTTGGCCAAAATTTGCAGATAACCATCATCATCTAATCCCGCTGGCAAGCCAATGTCGAAGTCACTGCGCTGCTTTTGACTCGGAAAATTCACCTCACAATGCATCGAAAAGGTAAATACCGTCGGGTCATCTTGAAAAATAAACGCCGTGCCGTCCCCCTGGTGGACATCTAAATCCACGATTAAAATCCGCTTCGCCAAGCCCCGTTGCTGAATTGTCCGGGTGGCGATCGCCAAATCATTCAAAATACAAAATCCCGACCCATAGCCCGGAAAAGCATGGTGCGTTCCCCCTGCCGTATTACAAGCCAGTCCATGCTCCAGGGCCAACTGCGCCGTCAAAATCGTCCCTCCCACCGCCGTCAAAGTCCGTTGCACGACCCCCGCACTCCAGGGCAAACCAATGCGCCGCTGCGCCTTTGGGGTCAGTGTCCCCTGGCAATAGGCTGTCACATAGTCCGGCTCATGGACAAGCTCCAGCCACCCTCGATCTGGTAATTGCGGTTGGTAAACTTGCTCCGGTTGAATCACCCCATCCCCCAACAGCAACTCATGCAATAACCGAAACTTCGGCATCGGGAAACGATGCTCCTCCGGAATCGGCGTCACATAATCAGGATGATAAACAACCGGAAACCCCATACCATGCCCCTAAATTAGCAATTTATCCTCCCAGGATTGTAAAGAATTTTTGCAGTAAGGGCAGTAAGATTAGCTTTTAGCTTCCCAAGACCATTAAAAATTTAAACATCTGATTCAAAATCGAATAGAGCAGCTATAATCAGACGTAACAAGATAAGGATTTGATCCAGTTAAGTGAGATTGTCTAATAGTTTTCCTGACTGCGTAGCTTTCCGAATCTCTGCCCTCTACGATTCTCCGATTCGGAAGAATATTCGTTAATTATGTCGATTTATATTGGAAATTTGTCCTATCAGGTCACTGATGAGGATCTAAAAGAAACCTTCGCCGAATATGGCAAAGTAAACCGCGTCCAAGTTCCCACTGACCGGGAGACCGGTAGACCGCGAGGATTCGCCTTTGTAGAAATGTCTAGCGAAGACGAAGAAAATGCGGCCATTGAAGCCCTAGATGGTGCTGAATGGATGGGTCGTGACCTCAAGGTCAACAAAGCAAAACCCCGTGAAGACCGTCGTCCCGCTTCCCGTGGCGGTGGCCGTAGCCGCTACTAAAGCTTTTTTGTAGCATTACCACCCGATACAGCTACTTAGTCTAGCTGTCGTCAAAAGTAAATTAGTTTGTTTCCCACTACCATCGGCAGTGGGATTTTTTATGGGGCAGTGTTGCCGTTTAGCAATCGTAATAAAGGGCAAATTCGTAGGGATGGGGCCGTAACCGGAGGGGATTCACTTCGGCGTCTAATTTGTACTCAATCCAATTCTCAATGAAATCTGTCGTAAAGACACCTCCTGCTGTTAAAAAGTCGTGATCCTGTTGGAGGGCTTCGAGGGCTGCTTCCAAGGAGGCGGGGGTGGAGGGAATTTTGCTCAGTTCCTCAGGGGTCAAATCATAGATATCAACATCTAGGGGATCGCCTGGGTCAATGGCATTTTTAATCCCGTCAATACCCGCACAGAGCATCGATGCAAAGGCAAGATAAGGATTGGCGGTGGCATCGGGGCAACGGAATTCGAGACGTTTTGCTTTGGGATTTGGCCCAGATAGGGGAATACGCACCGATGCCGAGCGGTTCCCTTGGGAATAGGCCAAATTAACCGGGGCTTCAAAGCCAGGGACAAGGCGTTTGTAAGAGTTGGTACTGGGGTTAGAAAAGGCGAGTATGGCCGGGGCGTGCTTAAGGATCCCGCCAATGTAATGGAGCGCCAATTGACTCAGGTTGGCATAGCGATCGCCCCAAAAAAGTGGTTGACCCTCTTTCCAGAGGGATTGGTGGGTGTGCATTCCGGAGCCATTATCGTTAAATAGCGGTTTCGGCATAAATGTCACGGTGCGGCCATACTTTCGAGCGACATTTTTGATCACATACTTATAGGTCATCAAATAATCCGCCGCCTTGAGGAGCGTCGCAAAGCGAAAACCCAATTCATTTTGGCCCCCGGTGGCGACTTCATGGTGATGCTTTTCAATGGGGACACCACATTTCGCCATGGTCAGTAGCATTTCTGTGCGCATATCCTGGAGGGTGTCTGTCGGCGGCACAGGGAAATACCCCTGTTTGTAGCCTGGCTTGTGGGCGAGATTGCCCCCTGGTTCTTTCCGACCGGAATTCCAGCGACCCTCGACGCTATCAACGTAATAAAACCCTTTATTCTCCGTCTGGTCAAAACGCACATCATCAAACACAAAAAATTCTGCTTCGGGGCCAAAATAGGCAGTATCACCCAGACCGGAGGCCGCGAGATAATCCACTGCTTTTTGGGCAATGCTCCGGGGATCGCGGCTGTACCACTCCCCCGTGCGTGGCTCTTTGATGGAACAAATGAGGCTGAGGGTTTTTTCTTTACAAAAGGGGTCGATCCAGGCAGTTGTGGGATCAGGCACCATCGCCATGTCAGATTCATTGATGGCTTTCCAGCCGCGGATACTCGAACCGTCAAAGGGCACCCCATCAACAAAGGAGGCTTCGTCCAGTTGATCTTGGTAAAACGAGCAATGTTGCCAAATGCCTGGTAGATCAACAAACTTGAGGTCGATAATTTGAATATTTTCCTCTTGGATCAGCCGTAAAACGTCGGTTGCTGTCTGGGTCATGGTGGGGCGCCTCACAAACGATTCTTAATCTTCACTGGTGGATCCGGCAAGCGATGGGATTGGCTCCGACACAGTTCGCTTGATCCTAAAGAGAGTTATTGCAGTTCGTTGTAGTCTGGGTCACATCTTCACAGGTTGCGGCCCATGAACCGTTATTGTCAGGGTAAGGTAGATTTAAAACTTCGGGTCAGGCGATCGCCAAAATCCCACCAAAATATTTACAGAAAGTCGTCTGATTTTGCATTGATGGCCACAGCCTTGGTTTAGCTTACGAAAACCGAAAATCGTCATTTAGATCTCAGATTTAGAGCAGTTTTATTATTTTTTTTAAAGAAATGTAATCAATACGGCCCGAAACCTGGGATTATAAATGCCGTATAAAATTACAGGAAAAGACATCCTCCACTCCTTTGGGAGACGTAAAGCAGGCTCGTCCTGGGGTCTCTACCCAAAGGAAAAACCATGTACTTCAGTCATGGGAGTATGTCAATATAAAACGAAGCTTCTCATCCCCCTGGGATGATCTTTTCTAAACGCGCTTAATAAAACTGCTGTTCGGAGAAAATTTAATGCGGGACGCTGTTACAAGTCTGATCAGAAATTACGATACCACCGGGCGTTACTTTGACCGTGATGCCATCGAGAGCCTCAAAGATTACTTTGCTTCGGGGAATGACCGAATCGCCGTTGCCGCGATGATCAATAGTCAATCTGCGGAGCTTGTTAAGGCCGCCGCCAATAACCTCTTTGAAGCGGTACCTGAACTGCTCTTAGCCGGGGGCAACGCCTATACAACCCGTCGTTTTTCTGCTTGTTTGCGGGATATGGACTACTACCTCCGCTATGGCACCTATGCCTTGATTGCTGGGGATATGGACGTTCTCAACGAGCGGGTACTGCAGGGTTTAAGAGAAACCTACAATTCCCTAGGGGTGCCCATTGCACCGACGGTCCGGGGGATTCAATTCCTCAAGGATGCCATTAAGGAAATGGCGGCGGCGGCTGGCATTGCGAATACGGCTTTTGTCGATGAACCGTTTGACCATATGACCCGTGAACTGAGTGAAGTGGATCTCTAGATTATTTGACAACAACTAACTTAACCCAATGGTGGTCTGTCACCTCAGTTCCTTGCTCTGACCCTGGTCGGGGCAATTTTTTTATGGGTCTTTTTCTAAACCTAGACCTAGGCACTGAGGGTATCGAGGCGCGGTTGAGAAAGAAGTTGGGTAATGAGGCTACAAAAGTATTGAATTGGCGGAATCTCTAGGCGATCGCTGGTTGTGACGAGAACGACTTCCCGCATATCCATCGCATCGGGTAAAGATTTGACCACAAGGGCAGAATCAGTGCGGGCTTCAACGAGGGCAGATTGGGGCAAGAGGGCAATCATATCGCCCTGGCGTACCAGTCCACGGAACGCATCGAGGCTATTGAGTTCAACGGTGGCTGTGGGGGCGAGACCGTGGTTGGCAAGCTGATCTTGCACGTAGCGTTGCATGCCGTAGCCATCCTTAAAGACCACTTGGGGGTAGCTCGCGATGTCGATCCAGGTTAATTTTTCCTTTTGGGCGAGGGGATGATGTTTGCTGAGAAGAACCTCAACGCTTTCTTTATAAAGGGGCATCACGACCATATCGGGGCTGGCGGTGAGGAAGCGATTATTCATGACAATGGCGACATCCACAAGGCTATCTCGCAGCACTTTCAGGGCGCGATCGCTGCCGAGGGCGGTGACCCGCAGTTGGGTTTGGGGATACATCCGACAGAATTGTTGGAGTACAGGTGGCAGGTGATAGGCACAGACGGAGTGAATGGCGGCGACACAGAGTTCCGATTGGTTGCCAGCGAGGAGATCATTGATTTCAGCACGGGCATTATCCCAACTGCTGCAAATTTTGCGGGCATAGGGCAGAAACCGTTCCCCCGCAAGGGTAAGTTTCACTTGGGCACTGCGGTGAAAAAGGGGCATGCCGACGGCGGCCTCAAGGCTTTGAATTTGGCGACTGACGGTGGATTGGGTGACGCCACATTGCTGGGCTGCTTGACCAAAATTTCCGGTGGCGGCGATCGCCAAAAATGCTTGCAATTGCTCCAGGCGCATGGGTCATCCCCTTGGTTAAATGTTTTCCTGTCATGTGCCCAATGAGTTTACTGCATTGATTTTGGGGCTTTTTGTTCCGGATGTTACAAACCTCAAGAAAGGAAAAGGGCCAAAACTCAATAATCTGACAAAAGTCCAGCAAGTTTTACAGAAGAATCTATGATGGGGACAATTTGCACCTGTGCTCAATCTATGGCCGAGTGATTTGCCTCGGTTGCATCGCTAGATATGCCCAATATGAATCACTCAAATCCGGCTCCCCTGGTTCCCTACCTTGACCATTGGGCCGTGCCGTTTAGTAATCAGCTTGCCACCGTCAAAGGTTTAGGAGCTTGGTTTGGGTCTGGGTTTAATCCGACTCAACCAGTGACCCGGCGTGAATTTGCCATGGTGCTGGCCCAATGCTTTGATCTGCCACGGCCCTGGGGCACTTTTGTGCCGAAATTCCCGGATGTTTCTCACCAAGACCAGGCGGCGATCGCCAAAACAGTATCCATGGGATTTTTGACAGGTTATCCTGATGGTACTTTTCGCCCCCAAACTGTCCTAAAACGCTTTGAAGTGCTAGAAGCATTGGTACGGGGTTTGGGTCTAAGTCCGGGAAATCCGGCGGTCTTACGGGCGTTTCGGGACTACGCCCAGATTCCTTCGACGGCGATGGGGGCGATCGCCGCTGCCACCCAACATCACTTTGTCGTGACCCAGCCCCAAGTTGATCTCCGGCCCCTCCAACGCATTACCTGGGGAGAAATGGCGGCTTTTTTGCACCAAGCTTTGGTTTTACAGGGGGAATTACCCGTGTTGGCTGCGCCTGGGTTGGTCGATCCTCTGCCCTATCTGCCGACTTTTACCGATGTGCAAAACCATTGGGCCAAGTCCTTTATTCAGGCGATCGCCAATCTTGGTTACATTCAGGGTTCAGCCCAGGGCCAATTTTTCCCGGATCAGCCCCTCAGTCGCGGCCAGTTCGCCCTGTGGATCCAGGCCATGTTTCACCCCAGGCCCCGGCGGCCTCGGCAGCAATTTCTCGATGTGCCGCCCCAGTCCCCCGCGGCTGAGGCCATTCAACTGGGCTATCAAGGCTGCTTTTTCTCTGGGTTTCCTGACCACACTTTTCAGCCCCAGCAACCCCTGCGGCGTGTCCATCTTCTCGTGGCGATCACCCAGGGCCTCCGTTTACCCCCAGGGGACATTGCCCTAGCAGAACATTACACAGATTATGAGGAGATCCCCCCCTATGCCCAGGCAGCAGTGGCGGCGGCCCTCCAAGCAAAGATTGGTGTGCTCCCCCAGGAAAAATCGGGACTCAAACCCGGAGCGATCGCCACCCGGGCTGAAGGTCTAGTTTATTGTCACCAAGCCTTGGTTTATCGCCGACGGTTATTGCCGCAAACTTAGCGATTGATAGGATTAACTGGGCGCACGGGCACCTGATGCTGTTGGAGATAGGTCTTAATTTCGGCGACGGTCAGTTGACCATAGTGGAGTAATGAGGCGAGGAGGGCGGCCTCTGCTTTTCCTGTCGTCAAGGCTTCGTAAATATGCTGGGTATTGCCGGCTCCCCCAGAAGCGATGACCGGAATTTCAACGGCATTGGCGATCGCCTTTGTCAGTTCGAGGTCATAACCCGCCTGGGTACCATCGGCATCCATACTCGTCACGAGCAATTCCCCAGCCCCCCGTTGGGCCATTTCCTTCGCCCAGCCCAACGCATCAATCCCGGTATTTTCCCGGCCTCCCCGCACATACACATCCCAACCCGGATTTGCCGGATCCGGCCGTCGCCGCGCATCGATCGCCACCACAATGCACTGATTACCAAACCGCTCCGCCGCTTCATTAATAAAATTGGGGTTCCGCACCGCCGAAGAATTGATACTGACCTTATCGGCCCCAGCCCGCAGGAGATTTTTGATCTGGGCCGTGGTACTGATGCCACCGCCGACGGTGAGGGGAATGAAGACCTGTTCTGCGGTTTGGTAGACCACATCGATAATAGTGTCGCGGTCTTCGTGGGTGGCAGTGATGTCTAGAAAAACCAATTCGTCGGCCCCCGCATCGTTATAGACTTTCGCCAGCTCCACCGGATCACCGGCATCCTTAAGATCGACAAAATTCACACCTTTGACAACCCGGCCAGCATTGACATCGAGGCAAGGCAAAATTCGTTTGGCGAGCATTTTAAATGGGGTCTCCTAGGTCAGGGGGCAAGGTCATATTTTAAGCGGTTTCAGGTTCGATCAAAACAATAGCAATTTACTGTGGCGGCAGCGAGGGGGGTTCCTTTTATGGGAAACATCATGGTTGCAATGACCTTCAGAAACTTAAGCGCAAGCCAACTGCTACTTGGGAATTTTGCGGTGATTTAGAATTGGTTTGTACTTCGCCGATCAGTTTTTATGCGTGTTGTAGCTCTCCAGGATGACATTCTCTGTATTCATCAAGATGATCTGCCCCCCTACAAAAAAGGCGGCTCGGTGGTACGCAATAGTTATTTTTGGGCGTTGAAATCCATTGCTTGCTACACGCCGCGCCAGGGAGATTGGGAATTTGATCGGGTGGTGTGGGTTGCTTTAGGGCGGATGTTGATGGCATTTACCACCTCCGGTTACCTCGGCAGTTCGGAGACGACTTTAGAATTTCCTGAGGCGATCGCCATCCCCGAATCTTTACGCGCCGTTGCCACCTATCTCTAGGGTTTCTCAGGAGTCTCCCGCCAAAAGACGATGGACTCATCCAAGGGCTGGAGGGTGGTGCCAGGATAGTAAAACTGGAGAATTCGCGCCGCTGACCAGCCTAAGTTAGCGAGATTGTAGGAGCCATATTGACTCATGCCAACCCCATGGCCAAACCCACCCCCCACAAAGGTGTAGCCCGTGAGTTGATTCTGGGGATTGAGATTGGGTTGTAGGTAAAACAGGGTGCTGCGGGGCGGCCCCAGGGCACTGCGAATTTCATTTTTGAGGAGTTTGACAGTGCCCCGGTCGGTGGTGACATCCAACTCTAGGACACGACCCGAAGGCGATCGCCGCTTAATTTCAAGTTTTTGCACCGTCTGAATGCCCGCGAGGGGATTTTGGGTGCGTTCTAAATAAGTTTGTAGGGTTGTGGCCAATTCCTGGAGGGTGGCGGATCTTTCCCAGCGAAAGACAGTCCGCCCCGTTTCGTTAAAGCCTTGGTTGAGGGCGATAAATTTCCGAAAGGCTTGTTCATCGGCAAGGGAGTTGCCCTTCAGATCCCAGACTGGGTTCGGGGAATCAATCACGGCTTTGAGGTAGGGCCGCTCTGCCCCGTCCCACACGTCGCTAAAGGAAGCGGTTACGCCCCCGGTGGTGGAAGAATACAGGGCATCGACTAATTCGTTGTTATAGGTGAGCACTAAACCTTTGGTGCGGGCGATCGCCTGGTCAATGCGGGGACTGGTGCCCTGGAGACCTTTGTAGACCTGACAATGGATCGTGGCACAAAGTTCATAATCATCGGCTTCAAAACGCCGTAAATTGCGCAGGGCATAGGTGCGGGCAATGATCGTCTGGGCTTCGACGGCATTATCGGGGGCATTGGGGCCAATTTCGTGGGGGACAACACCCCGTAAATACACCTCAATATCCACATCATTAACCAGGGTAAAGGTGCCGTAGGCATTGGGTTGTAGCCTGAGTTCCCCGGCAAAGCGACTTTCTGGGCCGCCATCTTCTTGGACATTAAACAAACCGTTACGCGAACGGATCGTCACATTCGCCCGATTGTAACGGTAGCCCCCCACCACAAAGGAGGCGATCGCCTTTTCGGTACGCACCGTCGAGCTTAGATAAGGAGTTGTGTAACCCTTTGCTTTTAATTCCTGGAGTAACAGCCGCCGGAGGAGGGGCGTTTGATAAACATCCCGTTTTGCCCAGACCTGCCAACGGCCAGGTTGGGTAATTTCTACCTCAATGCCGAGGGAACGCCAAAATTTAGCGCTGTCTTCCGCCGTCTCGAAAGTGCCCTGGTCACTGAGGACGATGTATTCTGCCAATTCTGCCTGGGGCAAGGGTTGGGCGGCGACTTCTAGGGTGACTTGATTGGTCTGGAGCGTTTGTTTTTGACCGCCGCTGATAATGTCCACCTCCAGGCGATCGCCCGGCAGACTAGAGATCGTCAAAGTATCGTTTTGCTCTTCCCCAAACCGTTGGACAATGCCCACTTCGATCTCAACGGCATTTCCGGGTAACGCCCCCGGCCCCCATAGCCCAAGTCCGATCCATAGACCCAATCCGAGCCACTGCCCCTGAAATTTAGCACTGCGCACCATGGCGAGTCCCCTAACATCTAAAAACAATTGATGGAAGTATAGACGGCGATCGCCATCCCAAAGTTACGCCACCACCTTACCATTTTCATCCAGTAAAATTTCCCCAGCCATTAACCGGGCCGCCGCGCCTAACAAATGATCTTCCACATAGGGTTTTGTGAAATAGGCCTTTGCTCCCCGGGCCGCTGCAATTTGTCGGTGTCGTCCGGCCCCGCGCGAGGTCAACATGGCGATGGGAATGTGGGTCAACTCAGGATATTTTTGAATTTCTTCGAGCAACGCTAAACCATCTAAGCGCGGCATTTCGATATCGCAAAATACCAAACTAAAATCTGGATTTTCCAACAACTGCTCTAAAGCCTCCTCACCATCCCTGGCCCGTTCCACATGGTAGCCCGCCTTTTGGAAGGTAATGGCCAGCAGTTCCCGCACCGTTACCGAATCATCCACAATTAAAATCCTTGGGGCTGTCACTTTCACTGATGCATCATCTAGGGGTTCAAAATCTCCCATCTCATCTTCAGGCTCCAAGACCGTGGGTTGTCTAGTACTGCCGGGCAGCAATACATCCCCTTGGCGCATTTTTTGGGCCGCATCTAAAAGCACTTCCTCAAGATAGGGTTTCGTGAAATAAGCACTCGCTCCCAGTTCAGCGGCCATTTGTCGGTGGCGATCGGCTCCCCTGGATGTGAGCATGGCCACTGGAATTTTTTCTAAATTGGGGTCTTTTTGAATCCGCGATAATAGCTCTAAGCCATCCATGCGCGGCATTTCGATATCGCAAAAGACCAGTTCACAGGGTAATCCTCCCCGGAGTTTTTCCCAAGCTTCCTGGCCGTCCCGGGCCTGCTCGACCCGATAGCCAGCCTTGGTGAAACTCATCGAAAGGAGTTCGCGCACTGTGATCGAATCATCCACAATCAACACAATGGGCTCCATTTGCACCATCTCCGGCACAAGCAAATGTAAGGCCGGATTATCTTGCCAGGTGGTGGCCTTTGCCCTGACCCGTCCCTGGGCTGCAAGTTCAATCAGCTCCAGCACATCGACCACCGGCATCACAGTGCCATCCCCCAGGACTGTCGCCCCGGCGATCGCCGCTGGTTTCGGAATCGGCCCTTCGATCTGTTTAATCACAATTTCCTGTTCCCCCAGCACCTGATCCACTTGAATCGCAAGGAGATTTCCCGCACTGCGCAGAATCACGATGGGAATTTGGTCAGGATCACTCACCCCTCCATAGATTGAGCCTCGCCCAATTTGCCGTTGGAGCGTCAACAGATTATTGAGGGGGTAAACCCGCAATCGAGAATCTCGCCAGCGAATGTAACGTCTGCGACCTTCCTGTTCCACTTGGTCTAGGGTGTAGGTCTGCATATCTTCAACCCCATCCATGGGCAAGGCAATGCGGGCGTGGCGATTGAGACAAAATAAAGCGCGACAGATATTGAGGGTGAGGGGTAGTCGAATGGTAAATGTTGTGCCTTTACCCAGGGCGGAGTCAATGGTAATTGTGCCTCGAATACTCCCTAGAGCAGTGCGCACCACATCCATGCCAACCCCGCGACCAGAAAAGTCATCGGCCTGGGCCTTGGTGGTAAAGCCAGGATGGAAAATAAAGTCATAAATATCCTGCTGACTGAGATCCGGCAGTTGCCCAGGGGTGATCAGGTTTTTTTCGAGGGCTTTGTGGACGAGGGCTTCAGAATCCATCCCTGCGCCATCATCGGCAATGGAAATCACAATTTGATTTCCCTGAATATAGGCCTTGAGGGAGACAACCCCCGCTGCAGGTTTTCCCTTACTGAGGCGTACTTCTGAGGATTCGATCCCATGGGTAATGGCGTTGTTGATCAGGTGAGTCAGGGGGTCGTAGAGTTGCTCCAGGATCATCTTGTCAATGAGCACTTCTCGACCTTCAACATTGAGGGAGGCCCGCTTATTAAGTTTGAGGGAAATTTCCCGGACTGGACGCACCAGGCGATCGGCCGCTTGGGCAAAGGGAATCATCCGTGATTTGGTCAAACCTTCTTGGAGTTGCGTACTGACCTGCCGGAGATTACGGGCAACTTGTTCATTATCATCAACTAAAAATTCGATGTCAGAGGAAGATTCACGCACCCGCACGATCAGTTCAATCATCTCCTGGGAGAGGAGGTGGAAGCCAGTGAACTGATCCATTTCGAGGGGATCGTATTCTTGGGCATTGCTGCGGTTGGGGGCTGCAGGTTTGTCGGTAAAGCCTGGGGGAAAGTGATATTCACTATTCTGGCCGCGACTGGCGAGCAGGGAACGCTCTAGGAGGGAGCGCTCATAAAGATCTTGCATCTGGCTACCAATATCATTGAGCCGTTGGACTTGGCCCGTGAGATTGTCGAGGAATTGCCGGAGTTTTTCTTGGCTTTGTTCGAGGGTATTGCGGTTGACAACGAGTTCCCCCATCAAATTACTCAGGTTATCGAGTTGCTTGACGGGAATCCGCATGGTCTGCTCAAAGCTGTTGACCTTTTGGGAGCGTTGACGAGTTGTGTTGGGGCTACTGGTGGTGGTAATGGGAGGCCCGCCCATGGTGTCTGCCTGTTGGAGCAGGGCTTCTAGTTCGCCGAAGTCTGTCTGTTTGGAAATGGCGATTTGGGGGCGCTTTTGGGGGGAGGGACTAGGGGCGCTAGGGGCTTGTTGAATGAGTTGGGTGAGGGCTTGCCAGTTCACAGGATTGGCCGGCGAGCTTGGCGACACTTCTAGGTATTGACCGAGATCCTCTAAGGGGGGGTAATAGGTGATCTGACCATTGGTTACCGGGGAGATCTTGGCGGAAATAGCCTTGGGGCGCTTGAGGGGTGGAGAAACGGGGTCTTCGAGGAGAAAATAGGGTTCGCTCTCGGCGGCATAAAGTTCCGTTTCAGGGGGTTGGTTGGGGTCGGTATCTTGGAGGAGGGCTTCTAAATCAGCTTCGAGGTCTGCTTCGTTTTGGGGCGAAGCTTGCTGGGGCATTTGGGACTGGAGAGAGGCCGTTTCTTCGAAAGCTAAAAGTTCTTCAAAGTTGTTCGCGAAGCTGATAAATGAAACCTTCGGATCGATTTCCTTGGGAAAGTCGACCATTGGTGGAGGCGGAGGGTCTGCTTCGAGGTCTTCAAACAGTTCTAGGAGTTCGTCTTCAAACTCAGAATCTTGATAGTTATGCGCTTCATCATGACTGTTGTTGTTCACTGGTGCCCCCATCCAACGCAGGTCAAAAAATACAGAAAATGTCAATTACAATCAGGATAACCTAATCTTTCGGGTGGATTACCCAAGGTAAAGTTTTACTGACAGGTTGAGCATCTGTTGTGTATTGGCGGCCTGTTATGGTTGAAAAGCGCAATAGTAATGATTTGATTTGAGCATTCGCAATGGCTGGACATAGTAAGTGGGCAAATATTAAACGGCAAAAGGCACGGGTTGATGCCAAGAAGGGAAAAACGTTTACCCAGTTATCTCGGGCGATCATTGTTGCGGCTCGCCATGGTCTCCCTGATCCGGCGGGCAATTTTCAACTCCGTACGGCCATTGAAAAGGCGAAGGCCGCTGGTATCCCCAATGAAAATATCGAACGGGCGATCGCCAAAGGGGCGGGTACATACAATGATGGCGAGGCTAATTACGAAGAAATTCGCTACGAAGGCTATGGGGCCGGGGGCGTGGCCATTTTGATCGAAGCCCTCACCGATAACCGTAACCGCACAGCGGCGGACTTACGTTCTGCCTTTAGTAAAAATGGTGGCAACTTGGGAGAAACGGGTTGTGTGAGCTGGATGTTTAGCCACAAAGGTGTTGTGACGCTCACTGGCGAAATTGATGAAGAAGCCCTATTAGAAGCATCCTTAATCGGCGAAGCGGAAGGCTACAGTGCCATTGAAGATAGTGATGAGGTGGAAGTGCTCAGCGCCGTCGAGAACCTCGAACACCTCAACCAAACCTTGCAAGATGCAGGCTTTACGGTAAAAGAGGCGGAGTTACGGTGGTTCCCAGAGACGGAAATGAACCTCACCGACGAGGTACAGATCGAAACGATCCTCAAGATGATTGAAATGATCGAAGCCCTTGATGATGTACAAACAGTCACCAGTAATTTGGCGATCGCCCCGGCCCTTGCCCCCCTTTAAAAGCCACTGAAAAATCTAGTCACAATGACCCCCTAGCAACGCCAAGATCCCTGGGTGTTACGGTGGCGCACAAAATATTTCTAGTTTGGGTACCTTGGAGAGAGAAAATGATCTTTTCACAGCAGCAAGGAAATCCTGAAGTGATGCGCCCCCCCGAACCTTTGCCCCACGAAGCAGAACGTCTCAAATCATTGTTCCAACAGGATCTTTTAGATACTCCCCAGGAACCTGAATTTGATAGCATTGTCAACCTCGCGGCGCGACTGTTTCAGGTCAAGATTGTCTTGATTTCCCTGGTGGACGATTGTCGGCAGTGGTTCAAGGCGAAGGTCGGCTTAGCGGCGAACGAAACCCCCCGTAATATTTCCTTTTGTGACCATGCCATTCAAGGATTAGATATTTTTGAAATTCCGGATACTTTGGCTGATGAGCGCTTTTGCGACAACCCCCTCGTTACGGGAGCACCCTACATTCGCTTCTATGCTGGTTATCCCATCCGCTCTGGGGATGGACATCCCCTCGGCACTCTCTGTTTAATTGATGAGCAACCCCGCACATTGACCGCTGCAGAACGGGAACTGCTACAAATGCTGGCGGGCCAGGTGGAAGATTTACTCCGTTTACGCCGTAATCTGAAGCGGAAGCAGAACAAAATTAAATTGCTCACGGTACAAGTGCAATCCCTCGACCAAAGCAATCGCCTCAAGGATCAGCTATTAGCGGTGTTATCCCATGATCTACGCAGTCCCCTGATTAATTTCCGGTCAGTGATGGAACTCTTGGCGGCCCAGGCCCTCGAACCGGAGGAGCTAGGAATTTTAATTCCTGAAGTCTGCAAAAAGTTTGATCAAACGGAAACGAAGGTCATGCAGATGTTGCAATGGGCGCAACAGCAACTCCAGACCCAAACAGTGCCCATTGAGGCGATCAGAGTAGAGGCGATCGCCGACTATGTATTGCCCTGGTGCCAAGACTGCGCCCAACGCAAAAATGTGACCTTGGAGGTTGAAATGGCACCCCAATTACAAGTCCTGGGTAATTTGGAACTCATCGGGGTTGTGCTGCGTAATTTGCTGGGCAATGCGGTGAAATATTCGCGCCATGGTGAAACGATCACACTTTTCGCGCATCAAAGTGACCAATATGTGGAATTGGGAGTCAGGGATACGGGACTAGGGATGAAGCCAGAAACCCTCAAGAAAATTCGCAGCTATAGCTATCAACTGTCAGCCCCAGGCACCGACAATGAGAAAGGGACTGGTCTGGGGCTATTGCTCTGTCAGACTTACCTTAACCAGATGGGCACCGCCCTAGAGATTGAAAGTCGCTGGACCGAGGGATCGACGTTTTCTTTTCGGTTGGCGATCGCCCCGGTCATTGCTTCCTCTTCTCCCTAAAGCCTAATAGATGATCATTTAATCACATAAAATCAAAGATAATTTGAGACCGTATAATTTAAGTTTTGTTACCATTAAAAAGTGATTAAACAAAGAAATTAGCATAACTCTAATTAATGCGTAAACCAGAACTTTTGCCCCACGAAACCGAACGTCTCACGTCGCTATTTCGATACAATCTTTTGGATACTTACCAAGAGACTGAATTTGATGAAATTGTAGCTATCGCCGCTCGCCTATTTGGAGTTGAAATTGCGCTTATTTCCCTCGTCGATGACAATCGCCAATGGTTCAAAGCAAAGATTGGCTTAGCCGTATGCGAAACTTCTCGAGACATTTCCTTTTGTGGTCATGCCCTCCATAGTGACGACATCTTTGAGGTGCCTGATGCTTTAGTAGATGAGCGTTTTTCGGATAACCCTCTAGTCATTAACAAGCCGAATATTCGTTTTTATGCTGGTCAGCCTATCCAAGCAGAAGATGGTTATAAGCTAGGGACATTGTGTCTACTTGACAGTCGCCCTCGCTCTCTCACTCCCATTGAGCGAGACATGCTAAAAATGTTGGCACGCATTGTAGAACGCCTAATCATTTCACGTCATGAATTTAAGAAAAAAGAAGAAAAAATCCAGCTACTGGCGGAACAAATTAAATCCCTCGAACACAGTAATTCTATGAAGGCTCAGCTGTTGTCGAAATTGTTCCATGATTTAAAGAGTCCTTTGGTTAATCGTCGGGCAGCAATGGAACGCCTCAAAGTTCAGATTTCTGAAATCAATGATTCAACAGAGTCAATCTCTGAGGTCTTTACCGGATTTAATCGGATGGAAGAAAAAATTCTTCAAAGTCTGGAGAAGGCGATACAAGATCTACAGACCCAATCCGTGGTCATGGAACCTTTTGCTGTGGAGTCAATTACCGACTATATTTTGTTATGGTGTCAAGACCCTGCCCAGCAGAAAGATATCCAGTTGCACTTCGACTTAGAAGCGGGACTCCAGGCCCTTGGAAATCTAGATTTGGTAAGGATTGTCCTCCGTAAATTAGCGATAAATGCAATAAAATACTGTCGTCGCGGCGATACGGTGACTCTATTTTCCCATCGATACAAACAATATGTGGAATTAGGGGTAGAGGACACAGGCTTAGGGATAAAGCCAGAAACCCTTGAGCAAATTCGTAATCATATTTACCAGCAATCGTTGCCCTCGCGTACTGCGAACGGAACGATCACTGGCTTGGGACTCTATGAAACTTACCTCAATCAGATGGGAACATCCCTAGAAATCGAAAGTAGTTGGGCAGAAGGATCAATCTTTTCTTTCCGATTATTGGTCGTCTCGTAATCCATTGAAGAAATTCAAAAAGGGGCCAAACACCTGCCACAATCTAAAGGCTGACCTGCCCTTGGAAGCTAATGGCCGCTGGCCCCGTCATATAAATGTGATTGTCCGCCGCTGACCATTCGATCTGGAGACAGCCCCCTGGTAGTTCGACGGTACAAAGGCGATCGCAATGACCCGTTAAGACCCCGGCGACCACCGACGCACAGGCACCTGTCCCGCAAGCGAGGGTAATCCCAGCACCCCGTTCCCAAACCCGCATTTTGATGTAGTCGGGACGTACCACTTCAATAAACTCGGTATTGATCCGTTGGGGAAAAGCCGGATGGTGTTCAAAGTCTTTCCCAATCGCCTCTAGGGGGATCGTCGCCACATCTTCGACAAAGGTAATGCAGTGGGGATTCCCCATGCTCACACAGGTCACAGTCCAGGTTTTCCCGGCCACTTCGAGGGGCTGATTAACGGCTTGGCCATTACTGTCTTTTAGGGTGGTGGGAATATCCGTTGCTGTGAGGACCGGTTCACCCATATCGACCCGTACCAGTTCATTGGCTTCTAAACGGGGTCGAATCATGCCTGCTAGGGTATGGATGCTGTAGGTTTTGCCGGGCGGATTGCCCCCCTCTAGGTGATCGAGAAAGCGGGCTAAACAACGAATTCCATTGCCGCACATTTCTGGTTCAGAACCGTCAGAGTTAAAAATGCGCATGGTATAGTCGGCATCAGCTTCGCCGGGCAGGGCAAAAATAACGCCATCGGCACCGATGCCAAAGTGGCGATCGCACAGTTGAATCGCTTGCTCCGGGGTGACGAGGGGCGTCCCTTGCTGGCGATTATCCAGCAGAATAAAATCATTACCCAGACCTTGATATTTCGTAAATTCCAGCACCATACTTGTCGGTTAAGCTATCAATAAAAGTTAATTCGCCATTATGACAGAATTTAATACGGGCTATCCGAGTGTGCGTCGAATCCAGAGCTTCGTCAAAGTAAAGGGGGAAGTGGAGATTAAACTGATCACCAACGATGTCATTATTGGCCGAATTTTATGGCAAGATCCCCACTGCCTTTGTGTCATTGACCGCAGCTCTACTAAGGAATTTATGATTTCTCGCCAGGCGATCGCCTACGTCAAAGCGTAAACTATCGGTAAACTTTTTCACCTGCTGTACGTCCCTTTAATCTGTTGACCTCACGCAATTCACCATGACTGTTTCTTTTCCCCGTTTTCTCCCCCTCTTTGCCAGCCTTGCCCTAGTTGTGGGGTTTTCAGAATCAGCCACCAGCGAACCGCAACTCCAAGTCACAGTCAATCCCAGCAGTCCCAAGCTTGGGGAGAGCATGGCCGTAATTATTGATCCCCCCGGTACCCTCGATCCTCAACAGGCCGATACGTTAACGGTGCGCTTTACGAAAAGTGGCGCGACCCAGGCCGATACCTATCCCGTTTTTCCCCTCGATCCAGCCGGCGATCGCTACCGGGCTTTAATTCCCACTTCCCCCCTCGAACCCCACGGTAAAACCCTCCTCCAGGTCAGCGACGGTAACGAGACTCGCAATCTCGCCGTTTGGGTCCAAGACCGCCGTTTCCCGACCCAGCGCATCACCCTTTCTGGCAGTGGTTCTGGCCCTGCAACCCAATACGAACTTGACCGTGTTGCAGTCCTCAAAGCCCTCGTTACCCCCACAAAACATTGGACTGGCCCTTTCCTCAGGCCCAATAGCGGTCGCGTTTCAACGATTTTTGGGGTGCGGCGCTACTACAACGGCGTTTTTGCCCAGGATTACTACCATCGCGGCGTTGACTATGCAGCGGGCTATGGTTCCCCTGTGGTTGCTCCTGCCCCTGGGAAAGTCGCTCTGATTGATTTCGAGAAAAATGGCTTTAAGGTGCACGGCAATACCGTCGGCATCGACCATGGCCAGGGTGTTATTAGCGTTTTCCTACACCTCAACAGTATTCCCAGCAACCTCAAGGAAGGAGATTTTGTCCAAGCGGGCCAAACCATCGGCACTGTCGGCTCTAGTGGCGCTTCGACCGGGCCTCACCTCCACTGGGGACTTTATGTCAATGGAGTGGCGATCGATCCAGAGCTTTGGCGCAACCAAACCATTCAATAACTCAATGGTGATTTATACTATTTGGCTGAAAAAACGGAATCGCCGAGCTAAAGGACAGACGTTTTCGAAAACCAGTTAATCGCTCTAAAATCCCTGGAAAACCCAGATAAACTAGGCTCTTGAACCAAAAGAGGTTTAAGGGTTTTCTGTTGCAAATGTGAGACTTCGCTAACTGGGATCTAGACGAATGTAGATCTGGTTACAAAAGATTTCATTGATTTAGCGGTATGCAAAAATGTTATAAAGTTATAAATGAGAATATTTTTTATTATTTTCTCCAAAATCAATCCGCTTAGAGGATAGACAGCATGACCCTTTTAGACTTAGCTGTGGGGCAAATCGCGCTAGTCCGTGAAATTTCTGATAGTAAATACGGTCAAAGTTTGATCACCCGCCTAGAGGCAATGGGAATTCTTCCTGATAAACCCATTCAAGTTTTACGGAAAGCAGCCCTCGGAGGGCCACTCCATTTGCGGATTGGCAGTACAACGGAGGTTGCAATGCGGCGGGATGAAGCGCGGCATATTTCCGTGATCGTGGCAGAGGTCTAATCGATGGTTAGCCATTGCCATGTAACCCAGATCAACTCGCAACGGAAGGATGTAACGCGGCGGATCGCCTTTGTGGGACATCCGAATACGGGGAAATCGACGTTTTTTAATCGGGTTACGAAAGCGAATGCGGCGATCGCCAACTGGCCGGGTTTGACGGTGGACTTATTTCGGGCGGTGATCAAGCTCGATCAAGAGGTTGTTGAATGTGTCGATTTGCCGGGAATTTATGACCTTAATGGTTATTCTGATGACGAGCAGGTAGTGCGTCGATTTTTAGAGGAGTATGCGGTCAATTTGGTGGTGGTGGTGCTGAATGCGGCCCAGATCGATCGCCAGCTACGCTTACTCTTGCAAATTAAGTCCCTCGGTCTGCCGGCGATCGCTGTATTCAATCTTGCCGACGAAGCCAAGCGTTATGGGGTCAAATTTGATGCGATCGCCATCAGCGAACGGGTTGGTGTGCCTGTCTATGCCATTAGTGCCAAATATGGTGAAGGTTGTCCCCGTGTTGTGCAATGCATTACCCGCACCGTCCATGAACAGGCAGAAGCCTATCGCATTCAAAATTTAAGCCAGTCGCTCCATGATCACTACGTCCACAGCGAGGAGGTGGATGCCATCCTTGAAGGGGTATTACAGATGCCCTCGCCCACCATCCGCACCTTTACCAATGTGTTGGATGGCATTCTATTGCATTCAATTTGGGGGTTACCGATCTTTTTCGCCTCAATGTTTGGGGTCTTTTGGCTCATCTGGACAGTCGGTTTACCCAGTGCCGATCCGGTGGATGCGGTCACGGGTTGGTTTCAGGGAGCCGTTTTAGAACCGCTGCTGTCCCCCTTACCAACGCTACTCCATGATTTACTGTTGGATGGGGTTTGGGCTGGCTTTGCGGCATTGTTATCATTTGTGCCGTTGGTAGCAATCTTTTTTATCGTGATGAGCTTCCTCGAAGGCAGTGGGTATCTGTCTAGGGCGGCTTATTTAATGGATTCTCTCATGGGGCGTTTGGGTCTCGATGGGCGCACCTTTGTGCTACAGATGATGGGCTTTGGCTGTAATGTGCCCGCGATTATGGGAACGAGGGTGATGCGCAGTCGGGGGATGCGCCTCTTGGCGATGTTGGTGATTCCTTTTTCTCTGTGTTCAGCGCGGTTGCAGGTATTTGTCTTTATTCTCGCGGCGGTGATGCCGGGCTATCAAGGGGCGATCGCCTTATTTGTGTTGTATCTGATGAGTTTTGCCACCGCCTTTATCGTGGCTGCCATTTTGAGTCGTTTCAAATATTTTGCCGTGCGGGATCCCTTTGTTTTAGAACTGCCCCCCTATCGCCTTCCCACCCTCCCCCAAGTCGCCCTGAGGGTATGGGGAGAGATGAAAGAATTTGTGGTGCGTCTCTCAACCTTCATGATTATCGGCAGTAGTCTGATTTGGTTGCTCACGAGTTTTCCCGAAGGTAGTGCCGGACTCGACACCTACGCCGGACAAATTGGTGGCTTATTTCAGCCACTGATGGCTCCCCTAGGCTTTAATCCATTTCTGACAATTTCCGTGTTGTTTGGCTTTGTTGCCAAAGAAGTTCAAATTGCGGCCCTGGCTGTTCTCTATGGCCTTAGCGAAGCTGCAACAGCCCAAGAATTGAACAATAGTATTACCTTTGCCCAGGGCTTTAGTTACTGCCTATTTAGCCTCATTTATATGCCCTGTTTGACGACCCTCGGTGCTATTTGGGGGGAGGCAAAATCAGTGCGTTATTTACTCATTTCGATCATCATTCCCTTTGTCACAGCTTGGGTCTTTAGTTTTGTTGTTTACCAAAGTTTTTTGCTACTGAATATTGGCACTTAAAATGTTTTTTGCGAAATAAAACCAATAAATTAGGCGATAAATAATTTCTTTTAAGCAATAAAAAAATGACTGTTTAATTCACAGAAAAACTTAATGAATGCAAAATTCAACTATGCCATAATAAAGTCAAGATATCCACGCATTACTTCTGTCTGATATCGACAAAATAACATGAAATCAACGTAAGAAAATTTAGGAGAAAGTCAATGTTAGAACAAGTCAAAAGTGCCTACAATCAAAGCTTAAATCGTAACGGTACCCTCAAAACCGTCGCGCTTGTTGCGGGGGCTGTGGTGTTAGCTCCTGCCGTTGCATCGATTCTGAAGCCAGTGGCGAAAGCGTCCATTAAAACGGGGGTTATCCTCTATCAAAAAACCAAAGGGGCGATCGCCGAAGCCGGGGAACAAGTGGGTGATCTTGTCGCCGAAGCCAAGGCAGAAGTTTTAGCGGAACAGGCAGCAAAACAAGAACTTCCCGCCATCGAAGCCGTACAAGATCACAATGCTTAAGGCTGAAATTTCCGTCTCAATGTCAATTATTGCCATGAAAAGGATAGTGCCATGGTCAGTACAATTACCTCTGTAGAAAATACATCTCAAACCAGTCCCGATCCGGAAGTGACTCAACTGGCAAATTTTGTCAAAGAGCATGAAGAAATTGAAATGATGTTGCCTGTTTTGTTGGGGCTATTTATTACCAGTCGCCTCCAGTTACGGGGGGCAAATGCGCTGCTCGTCAATTTAGGTATTGCTACTGTTTTACGACAGATTTTTAAGGAGTTAAAACAGCCCACAACGACCCCAGAAAAGAAGGTAAAAACGTCAGAAATGGATCACAGTGATGTATTCGGGGAGGGGATAAAAATTGTTCATTCTGTGCCCGGTCGGATTCGTCTCCGGATTGATCAAATTGCAGGCGATCGCCTTTTTGCGAAACATCTAGAACGGCTGCTGCGGGATGATGACCATGTGTTGGGGGTGCGTTTCAATGCCTCGGCGAGTTCGGTGGCAATCCAATACGATGCTGGCGCCCTCTCGGATATGGAACTGGGGCTACGTCTGATGGATATTCTCAATAAAGCCCGCCTCGGTGAGGCGATCGCCTAAGTCAATCAATTGAAAGTTAATGACCTCACTCCAGCTTAGTTCGCAATTTACCTGGGATTTTCCCTTTGACTATGAGATCGTTCACCAACTCGCAGGGCGGATTCGCTTAAAATTAGTCGCCTTTCCAGAGAACGGTTACAGTCGCTTATCGGCTTATTTCGCCAAATTATCTTGGGTCGAAACCTTTCGGATTAACCCTTGGGCGGCATCGGTGGTGATTCACTACAAACCCGCACAATTACGGGCGGCCCCTCTACCCCAAACAACGGTCAGCCCACCCCCAGAAAGCGAAACTCCCTCCCTCTGGACACAAGTGCGGCAATCTAGTTTAACGTTGCCCCTCTTGGCGACGGGATTGGGTCTAGCGAGCAATCAATGGGAAAATTTGTTGCTTAAAAGCTTGGCGCGGTTAACCCTCTTGGGGGCTGGTTTTCCGGTGGCTCAACGGGCGATCGCCAGCCTTTGGCAAGACCACAAACTCAATATTGACTGTCTGGATTTCCTGGCCCTCATTTTTAGCGGCTTACAAGGCAAACTCGTCACCCCCGCCCTGGTAATTACCCTCCATGAACTGGGGGATTTAATTCGCGAACAAACCGCCCGCGCCACGGAACGCACCACCGCCAATTTAATGGAGACCATCGGGCGTTGGGCTTGGGTCGAACGGGAGGGGGAAATGATTCAAATTGAAAGCGATCGCGTCCAAGTCGGCGAAACGGTCATTGTCTATCCGGGGGAACGGATTCCCGTTGATGGCGTGGTCATTGGCGGTGAGGCGACGGTGGATCAACAGCAACTGACCGGTGAATCGATGCCCATCGTCGCCCAGGTGAATACAGAAGTCTATGCCGCCACTCTGCTCCGTTCCGGAAAATTACGGATTCGCTGCGAACGGGTTGGTCACAATACCAGGGCCGCCCTCAGTGTGGAATTGCTAGAAAAAGCCCCCGTCCACGATACTCGCATGGCAAACTACGCCGCCCAGCTTGCCGATAAACTGATTTTGCCTTCCCTCGTCCTCGCCAGCGTCGTCTATGGCACAACCCAAGACCCAACCCGTGCCGCCTCCATCCTCACCCTTGATTTCGTTACGGGGGTCCGGGTGTCGATGCCGACGGCTTTTTTAGGGGCGTTAAACCATACCACCCGCCACGGCATTCTTGTCCGCAGTGGGCGCACCCTCGAACTGTTGGCAGAAATTGACACGATTGTCTTTGACAAAACAGGCACCCTCACCCAAGGCAAAATCACCGTTGAATCAGTAACCCCCTGGGGTGCTTGGGGCGATCGCCTTTCCCCAGAGCGACTCTTGCAACTGGCTGCCTCTGCCGAACAGCGGATCACCCATCCCGTCGCCGAAGCCATTGTCCACCATACCCAACAACAGGGCATTGAACTCCTCCCCCGCCAAGGTTGGGACTATCAGGTGGGATTTGGGATCAAAGCCACCATTGAGGGGCAAACGATTCTCGTCGGCAGTGCGACCTTCCTCGAACAGCAGGGCATTTGTCCCCTTGCCGATCAGCGAGAAATTGATAATTTTGCGGCATCAACTATTTACGTCGCCTCTGATCAAGCGTTACTCGGTTGGCTGACCTATACCGATCCGTTACGTCCCGAAAGTGCGTCTTTGATTGCCACGCTGCAACATGAGCGCCAAATGGCGGTGCACGTGTTGACCGGAGATAGCCACCAACGGGCGCATCAGGTGGCTCACGCCCTAAAAATTCCCGCGCACCATGTCCATGCGGAGGCATTCCCAGAGGATAAGGCGCGGATTGTCCGCAACTTACGGCGGTCTGGTCGGGTGGTTGCCTTTGTGGGGGATGGTCTAAATGATTCGGTTGCCCTCGCCTATGCAGATGTATCTATTTCCTTTGCCGATGGTTCAGACATTGCCCGGGAAACGGCGGATGTGGTGCTGATGAATAATGATTTGAGTACGCTCCTTGAGGCGATCGCCATCGCGAAGGAAACCCAAAGTTTGATTGAACAAAATACCCTGTTGGTGGTCGCGCCCAACATGATCGGCTTGGGTCTGGCGGCAACGGTGGGACTAAATCCCCTCTGGGCAACGGTGATCCACAACGGTACGGCGATCGCCGCAGGTTTAAACAGTCTCCGTCCCCTACTCCAGCACCAATTGGAAACCCTATCTTAATTATTTCCAGCAGTGAGGTGGCACAACCCACGATTATATTCTGACGCTAATTTGTCGTTTATTTTTCAACAATTTATTTTTGTTTTTTACAATGCTAAAAAATTTAGAAATCGCCCTTAACGAAGCCCTCCAAGACGAATACAAAGCCTGCGAAACCTATCGCGTTGTCATCGAAAAATTTGGAGCGGTGCGTCCTTTTACGAATATTATCGAAGCCGAAAAACGCCATATTCACGCCCTTTTGCCCCTTTTCCGTAAATATCAACTGCCCATCCCCATTAACCCTTGGATCAATAAAATTCTTGCCCCTGCCACCCTCCATGAAGCCTGTTTAGCGGGGGTAGCAGCAGAAATTGAAAATGGCGAAATGTATGAAAAACTCCTGGCTCTCAGCGCCGGCTATGGCGATGTGCAACGGGTTTTTCGCAATCTCCAGCGGGCTTCCCAACAAAATCACCTCCGCGCCTTTCAACGGGCAGTGGGGTTGCCGATCAAGACCCCACCCCTCGACCCCGAACAGGCAGCATCCTATGGAGGACGAGGCACCGGGGGCAGGAAAGGGCGGGGCTTTCGACATGGTCAACGCAGCAGAACTACTTTCGGTCACTGTGGGACGGGCTGTCGTTAATGTTTCGGGTGGCGATCGCCTTTTGCTAGCAGTGGGATTCTGGAGCTTGAGCCTCTATATCCACTGCCGCGAGGTCAACATCATTCATCTCCAAGGGCTGACCCCCACGGCAACGGTTACCTTGACCCTGTCCCAGCATACCCCGACGTCCCATTCTGCCACGACCCCGGAGGGGTGCTTGATCAAGTACTGTCTGAATTTCTGCAATCAGTTGACGGACAGGTTCCCACGCTTCATCGGGATTGGTGTCGCATTGGGCTTGATAATTTGCCAAGATGTCCTCGAGTTGGTGCAGGGTTTGCCCCGTGAGAACAGCCTGCCCGCGATCTAAATGCTTTCCCAAGGTTAATAGCTCCTCTTCAATCGCTGCGGGGACGCGAATCGTTTTTGTTGCGCCACTCTGCCATGCACTCTTACGACCGGCACCGGGGCGCATTCCACCTCTACCTCTCATTGTCTTTCCTCCTGAAAAATGTGGGGAATTTATTCCTTTTCTATCCTCAAGATAGCCCTCGTTTGATTTTGTGTCAATATCTAAAAGCTCTCATGGCATAAATTCATAGATTTCGTCACGGAAATAAAAGCCGCCACTGTCACCATCCCTAGCCTAGGGCATCAATTTTCTCCATAAAAAGACGCTTCAATTGCAAAGATTATGCAATAATAAACCCAGGTTTACCTTGCAAAACTTTCAATGAGGTTCAAGTTTAGCCATGTCTTTGATTCACTGGAATAAGTCCGTCCTCAGTTTGCATCTCAGGGAAATTTTTGAGGATTATCATCGGGGTGATTCAAAGGCGCTCACTAGCCTCGGTACGGTGATGTTGGGGGCGATCGCCTTATCTACCACCTTCAAATTAGGGAAACCCCTACTAAAACAAGCCATCAAGACAACTCTGACTCTCTCTACAAATTCCCCTTCTTCCCCCGTGTCACTCCGGGCCAATCTCGAATCATCCCAACGTCACCTCCCGAATACCCGTTCTGAATAGAGCGAGAATTTCCCCAAAGACGTTGTCAAAAAGCCTGCTTATTTTCAAATCATCTCCAAAAACAATGGTTGCATCTCGTCCGTTTGTTTAAGAAAGATTTTTATTTATTCATGATTACACTAGCCGTTCACCACCGATCCTTTGCCTTTGTCGGTACAGCCAGCAACTTTAAACTGGGTAAACACCAGCGGATTCGACATTTCGATCTCCAGACCGACCATGGCTCCTACCGATTTAAGATCCCGAGCAAGCTCCACAAACGTCTCCATTTTCAGCTCGAACCCCACAGCAAGCTAGAGGTGCGGGGCATCATTTGGCGTCATCCCAAAAAATCCAAAGAGAAGTTAGAAATCCAACACATTGCTCTCTTATCAGAGCCTCAAGGTAAAACGCCTAGCAATTCTCCTGGCGATCGCCCTACAGGAGCTGCCGATTCAACAGGCAACAAAACCCCCAACATTGAAGAAAATCCCAGCCCAGCCGTTAATGGTTCCCAGAAAATTGTTTTGTGCAAAAAATCCACCTGCTGGAAACGGGGCGGCCAACTCATTTACGAACGCCTCCAAGAAGCTATCCGAGACCAAGGCATCGCTGACCAAGTCAGGATCGAAACCACTGGTTGCATGGGCCGCTGTAAAAAAGCACCGAACCTTGTGGTGATGCCCGACAAACAGAAGTACAGTAATTTTCCTCCCAATGCTGCCGCTGAACTCATTCACCAACACTTTCAAAAACATCTTGATCCCCAATTGGTTGCTTCGGATCAAATTCTCTAAGCTTAGCCGAACAATAAAAGTTGTGGTCTCACAACCATAATGATCCCAAAGAAAATCATTAAAGTACCACTTACGAGCTTTAATACTTTTCCCTGATGTTCCGTCAAGCGAGCCGATTTAAAGGAATAGATAAAGTTTCCTAAAATTGCTAGAAGCGGCACAATATAGACTAGTGAATATAATCCAGTCCAAGCAGAAAAGCAAAACCAACTGTTGTTTGCTGGGCAATATTGGACCAAGCTCGTCAGATAAACGACCGGCAAAATCGCCGTACAACCTAATTCAATTACATTTACAAAAATTGCTAGCACCATTGTGCCTCCCAGGGCTGCCAAAAAAACTTTGGGATTACGTTGGTGGAGTTGGAGCGTTCGGGATATTTTGCCTGCCTTTTGGCTAATTAAAACCTTTTCTTTTCGGGAAAGACTCAGGGAAATCAATTGGTTAGATAGCAGATAATCTTTGAGATTGATAACACCAGCAATGGTAATCAAAACCCCCAGAATGAGTAGCGTAATTTTTCCATAAGTTTCTAGAAAAACTGATCCCACTGCAATCATTAATATAATAAACACAAAATACATCACAGCAGACGTAAACACGAAAGTCAGACCAATGATGGCCATATCACGCCGGCTTTTAGTATAAGTAAGGAGAGATAATAAAATCAGTAAAACCGTAAACGCACAGGGATTAAATCCATCAGCCAAAGACAGGATAGAAACAAAGACTGGAAAAGGTAAACCTTGGGCCATATTTTTGATCATCGCTTCAGGAATCATAGCCAAAAATATAAAGAGACTCACTAAAATCAGTGCAATCCCACCGCCAATCCAGTATCGTTTTTGCTGGTCGGTTTTAAGTCTTCGTTTAAAAATAGGATGGCAACAAAAATAAAAGGCCGGTACACCTAAGATCCACCAAGGAATAGTCTGGCTGACATGCCTGCCGGGAATATTGATCCGTTGTCCCAACTGGGCTTCAATGGCTTGGATAATCTGATTACGGTAGCCGACATAGCCTTGGTAGATAGGATTGTATTCTAGATTTCCGTCGGTATCGCTGTAGCCAATGAATGAGCGATCGCCAATTTGAGTACGGGGGACAGCGGTGGTAGTTAGTTTTTGTTGAACGATGAAATCCCGCCAAACATAAGGATTCTGATTCACTTCATAGGCTTTTAAGACGACTGTTTCATTTTGTTGATCAATATATTCCATTAATGGCTTCTGTTCGGCACAATGGGGGCAGGTATCACTGTAAAAAAAATAAACTTCTACGCTATTCTCATTGGCGATCGCTGGAGCAAGATGAAGGAAAAATCCTAAAGTAAAAACAAGGAAAAAATAAATGGTTTTTTGGTAAATGTTTAAAAGTTTCATTTTGACTTCATTAGACCCATCAACAAAAATGATTTTCTCAAAGTTTTAAGGAGAGTTATTTCTTTATTTTTAATAGCTAAAAATTTGTTTTGTCTTTATATTTCAAAAGCTCAAATACTAAACTAATATCTATCCTTATCCTACCCTTGCTTTTTTCGTTCTTAACAGAGTCTTAAGGTTTAAACACAAAAAGGGGACACGGGAAAACCAGCATAAAAACATTGGGTTCTAAGGGGGGCTGGAACGACAGGACAAAATAGTCCTAAGCGATAGGCTTGCCTTGGAAATTAGTTTTGCAAAAAAACTTGAAATCATTAGGGACAATTTCTTGTGTACCAGTGGAAGCAACCAAAAAAATTGACTTATAGTAGAGACCAGACACCACTCTACAGCGGGTATTCCATGGTTTTTTCTCTGACCCAGAGCAGTTCACGCCAACGGGAAATCATTGAAATTGTTTTTAGTAATGGTTGGGACTTCATGAAGAGTCTCTTGACCGGTGGCAAAGCCGATAAACCACAGATCCCCCCCCCTGAAGTTTTTCGCAATATTCTGGTGGAGCTTGGGCCTTTTTATGTCAAGCTCGGACAGCTTTTGAGCACTAGACCCGATCTTTTGCCACCTAAATACATTGAGGCCCTCACTGCCCTCCAGGCAAAAGTCCCCACGGTGCCTTGGTTTGAAATCGAGCAAACTATTCGCCAGCAACTCTCCAGCCCCCTCGAAGATGTCTTTCAAGAAATCAATCCCAATCCCATTGCGGCGGGTTCCATTGCCCAAATCCATCGGGCGGTACTGCGGAGTGGTCAAGCCGTCGCCCTAAAGGTGCAGCGGCCAGGCATTGATCAAATCGTCGCCCAAGACATTGCCCTGATCAAAGGAATTGCGGAACTCGCTGCTTTAACAGAATTTGGCCAAGATTATGATGTGATTGCCCTTGCGAAAGAATTTACCAAGGCTGTCCAGGCGGAACTCGATTTTCGTACCGAAGCAGGTTACACCGATCAACTCCGGCGCAATTTAGCAAAAAGCAGTTGGTTCGATCAACAAAAACTGACAATCCCAGAAATTTATTGGGAGCTAACCACCGAAAAGCTGCTGGTTATGGAATGGCTCGATGGAAAACCCCTCCTTGAAGCGGAAGTCATTTCAGAAAAACAACGTCAAGCGATCACTACCATTTTGTTTCGGGCTTTTTTCCAGCAAATTTTTGTGGATGGTTTTTTCCACGCCGATCCTCACCCCGGTAATATTTTTTACCTCGATAGCCAGACGGTGGCATTAATTGATTGTGGAATGATTGGTCGCCTTGATCCGCGCACCCAGAAACTGCTGACAGAGATGCTGCTGGCCATTGTGGATATGGATGCCCAAAGCTGTGCCCAGTTGACCCTTGAGCTCTCTGAAGGGTCTCACACAACGAATATCGCCCGCCTAGAAGCCAACTACGATCGCCTGCTGCGCAAATATTACGACCGGAGCTTAACGCAACTGAATTTTAGTGAGGTGTTTTACGAAATTTTGCAGGTGGCCCGCAATAATAAGGTCAAACTCCCCGGAAATTTGGGTTTGTATGCCAAAAGTCTTGCCAATTTAGAGGGAGTCGCCCGCAGTTTTAACCCAGAAGTTAATTTACTCGATGAGATTAAGCCCCTGATCACTGATATTTTCCGGCGGCAATTGGTGGGAGATACTCCATTTCAGACCATGTTCCGCACGGTCCTCGATCTCAAAACGATCTCTTTGCGATCGCCGCGCCAGATTGACGTGATTCTCGACCGCCTCAGCTCAGAAACCCTCCAGTGGAATTTAAACCTGCGGGAACTCGATGGCCTGCGCCGTAGCATTGACGACTCTGCCAATCGCCTTTCCTTTAGCATTGTGGTGGGGTCGTTAATCATGGGAGCCGCAATCATTACCATTTCGCCGAACCGTCAGTTAATGATTGTGAATGAAATTTTGTTTGCAGCGGCCAGTCTTTTAGGATTGTGGCTAATCATTAGTATTTTGCGGTCAGGACGCCTAAAGTAAATATCCCCTGGGTGATGAAATCTAAAAAATTGCCCCAGGCAGAACAACCAAGGGATACTATAGAAAATGGCCTTGACCTTTGGCATGAATTATCGCTCTGATTAGAATTCATTATGCTCTCCACCCTCCTCGCCGACTTCCGCATTATTTTTGAACGGGATCCCGCTGCGCGTAACTGGCTTGAAGTTTTATTTTGCTATCCGGGCCTCCAAGCACTGCTATTCCATCGCGTGTCCCATGCCCTCTATCGCTCTGGTCTGCCGTTTATCCCCCGATTTCTCTCCCATATCGCCCGCTTCTTAACAGGGATTGAAATTCATCCAGGTGCCTGCATTGGCCACGGAGTTTTTATTGACCATGGCATGGGCGTTGTGATCGGTGAAACGGCCATTGTCGGCGACTATTGCTTGATCTACCAAGGCGTCACCCTCGGCGGCACGGGGAAAGAGAGTGGCAAACGTCACCCGACCCTCGGTGAGAATGTGGTAGTTGGTGGGGGTGCTAAGGTACTCGGCAATATTGAAATTGGGAATAACGTGCGCATTGGGGCCGGGTCAGTGGTCTTACGCAATGTGCCTTCAGATTGTACGGTGGTCGGCATTCCGGGGCGGATCGTCTACCGTTCTGGGGTCAAGGTCAATCCTTTGGAACACGGCAGCTTACCCGATTCGGAAGCAACGGTAATTCGTACTCTCTTAGACCGCATTGAAGCCCTAGAAGAGCAAGTCCAAACTCTCCAAGGTCAACAGCAGCCAGATCTCGTCACAGCCCACCATCGTCAACATACACAATATACAAAAGATAGCTGCCGCTTGTCTGACCGGGAAATTCAACAATATTTGGATGGTGCGGGAATTTAATTTAATTAATCGCCCAAAATCTTTGGGAAGCTTGATGAAAATAATCCACAATTCTGAAGCTTACGTCTAACACATTGCTTTTAAAAAGTGGAGATCGGGAAAATAAATATGGAATAATCCTAGTACTAGCATCAATACACTTGAGTTGTTTGTTAAAGGTAATTAAATAGGCTAGTAGATAACCTGTAAATATGAAATTTTATTGTTTAAATCAAATTCATTCCAAAGGGACACTATGGAAAAGCAATTAAAACAAGAATTATATTATGACTTATATCGTCTTCATGTGTGTATGCGTTACTATCTAGACATCAAGAGGATGTTTGATTGCATCAATACTCTTAATACTTATTACCGAGATGAAAAAGATCAAAATCCTGGAGCTCTTGAAAGAAGGCGAAAGCTCGTTGAATTGAGATTCTCTGATGATTGCATACAGAATTTTTCAGAGCTTGTCCAAGCCTATAATGAAAAAATAAAAAATCTCTCAAATATGAAATTATCTTCGGTCAGCTTGAATCTTCTTTTTGACTCAGGAGATTCAGAGAGAGACTTTTACGATAACGAAGCTCCAATTGATCAAAAATTGACTGAATTCGACCTAGATACACACTATCGTGAAGACATCAGGTGTACAAGCAAGACCGAGTGGATACTATTAGAAAGTTTTCGAAATTTATTATTTTGTATGTCAACACTTGTATCTAATTTACAAAAGGTGACAAATAAGTTTCATGAGCAAGCCAAAAAAAAAGCAACAACAGAGACTGATTTGTCCTCTTTAGAATATCAATGTCTTGATTCTCTTAAAGGAGCAGCACGTTTTGTCGAAGAGTTCATTGATGATGACGAGCTAAAGGCAATTATCAAAGCAGACATCGAAGAGATTAAAATAACCTATGAAAATGAAGCATTTAAATCATCATGCATCATGGTCGTATCTGTCATTGAGTCCCTACTAAAAGAGACTTTGTGTGTTGATACTCAATTAAATGTACAAGAAATAAGGAGAATTAGAGAATCAAGTCTATTTATCCTGTGTGAAGAAGCACAAGAAAGGCGAATAATAAGAAGAACGACTAATCGCTTAGTTGAAGCAGCTAGAGTGTATAGAAACTCTATCCATTCAAGCACCCAGATGGAAAATGTCGGTTTCTTTGACATGGTGATTTCCACAGTTGTTATTTTTTCACTAAATATTGTGTGTCGTGACCTACTTGCTTATCACAGAAGCATCACTGAAAATAATGCTTGAATCTAGGGGCTGTCATCATTTAGGCCCTAAAGCTAGTCACAGTAGGGAATTGAGCATCTGTTCTCAAAAACGCTGAAAGTATTGCCCTGAAAAGGCTTCACCCTTTAATTGATGACACGCTCTAAATTTTCGCGTTTATGACATGAGCTGATTTAAAAAGTCGTCGTCTAGTTCGTAGCCTAATAGCTGGGCGATCGCCTTTACCCGTGACTGGGGTTGAATGCCGAATTTCGGTAAAGTCTCACTGAGGCAAAACACTTTGTTCATCACAAAAATTTCGAGGGCTTCGGGGTTATATTGAATCCCTTCGGTGCGATGAAATTGATGGGGAACGAGCATGGCTGTATAACGGCCTAATTCCCCTGCTTTCCAGTCGAGGAGAAAGGGAAACCAGGGAAAGATCGCATCGAGGCGCACAAACCAGAGACGAATTTCTGGGATTTCTGAGAGTTCGCGTGGGTCGTTGGCTTCCTGGGGAAAATCAATCTTTAACTGAAACTTTTGCTCATGGTCTGCGAGGGCCTCATCGAGCAAGATCGATTGTACCAGGGTTTTCAGGGGGGCCAGATTAAGACTGAGGATATCGCGTTGGGGAATTTTGATCTCTGCCATGGTTGCTTTGGTCAACAGCTTTCCCATTGTAAAGCTTGGAGATGGGTGCTGAGCGCCCCAAGGCTCATGAATTGCATTTGGCGATCGCCCTGGGACAAAATCCAGCAGGTGGGCTGCTCCTGGAGATCGAGGCGCAATGGACAAGGCGTTTGTACCGCTTCAAACCCCAGACGGGTTAAGGCGCGTTCTGTCCAGGTGGCCGCCAAGCCTTGACCGGTGAATTGGATGGGCGATCGCCGCTGGTACTGTAGCTGAAACTGACCACTCATTTGATCAAAGTAAAAGCGATCGCTACTAAAGGTTGATCCCAAATATCCCTCTAGGGCCAATTCCTCCGGTGTCCCCACCACTAACCTTTGGCTGGGGGTAATGAGCCAGAGCTGATCTGCACTCCGCAGGGCTAAATCGAGGTCATGGGTAGACATCAAAACGGTGCGCCCTTGTTGGTGCGCCAAAAACCGCAACAATTGCATCACCTCTACCCGACGGGGCACATCGAGATAGGCCGTCGGTTCGTCCAGCAACATTAAATCCGTCGCCTGGGCTAAGGCCCGCGCAATCATTGCTTTTTGTCTTTCCCCGTCGCTAATGTTGTTCAGGGGTTGGGCCTGGAGGTTCGTCAAACCAACGGCGGCGATCGCCTCCCGGACAATTTGTCGATCCGTTGGCCCCAAACGCCCTTGCCAATCGGTATAGGGATAACGTCCCAAGGCAACCAGTTCCGTCACTGACATCCAAGGGAGATCAACCCGTTCCGTTAAAACTAAGCTCAGACGTTGGGCGCGCTGGGCCGCATTGAGGGCCGTCAAGGGTGTCCCATTCAGCCAAACCTGACCCGCTTGGGGAGACTCCAAACCCGCCAACGTCCGAATCAGGGTCGATTTTCCCGATCCGTTTGCGCCTACTAAACAGACAAACTGCCCCTGGGCGATCGCCACATTGAGATCCTGAAGTAAGGCACGCCGCTGGTAGCCCACCGTTAAATTTTCTGTCACCAATAAAGGCGCTTGGGACTGCAATGTTACCGTCAAAGGCGATCGCCTCGATTAATGGAGGTGGGTTTGGGCTTTTTCCCGCGAACAGACCCAATCATGGGGGAGTGCCGAGGGCCAACCCATCAAGCGAGCCTCCGGGCAAATGGTGGTGATCGTTAACTGGCAATCGAGTAACTCAAACCCCTGCTGTTGACATTGAGCAATGCTGTGTTTGTTGATCGCGACATCCTCAAACTCAATGGTTTTATTGCACTGGACACAGACCAAATGGTGGTGGTGAGCCTGGGATTGATTCAGCTCATAATGTTTATGGCCCTCGGCGAGCTCTAGCTCCCGTAAAATGCCCATGCGGGTCATGAGTTTTACGCTACGGTACACCGTCGAGAGACTAATTTTTTCCCCTTGCTCCAATAACTCATTGTGCAAATCTTCAGCGCTGAGGTGTTCGCCCTTCGGCAAATTTAGAAAGGTGCGGAGAATTTTTTCCCGCTGGGGCGTTAACCGCCACCCCTTAGCATTGAGTTCGGTCTTGAGGGCGCTTACGTCGTAGGAAGGTACCAGCATATTTTTTCAACAAGTTCAGCTTATTGACAATAATAAACGCCCTTTCTGACTTTTGCAACAATCTAGCCTTATTGCAAATAAATACTAACATTCGAGCCCAAAAGGCGATCGCCACCTTTGGACGAGCCCGTAAAACATTGCCTCTGTTTTTTAACTTAAGAACGATTAAGGGGCCTCATCTAGTAAGGTCGCCGGATCAACATATTGCTCGATGTGATTTGCGAGGGTTTCGAGGATTGCCTCTTGCCGTTCGTTGAAATTGGCAATGCCTGTCGGGAGCGAAAAAAGTCCCCGTTTTTGACGGAGGGCATTAAGCCAAAAGCGACACCAGGGGCCATTATTAAATAAACCTTGCAAATAGACGGCCCAGATGTTTTGACTTTGGTTGACGAGGCCAAGATTTGGCGTTTCAAAGAGTTGGGTATAACCGCTACTGGGGGCATAGTTCAGGATGTCACAGGGGAGGGTCATGCCGCTGATAGGGAGGTTGGGAAAAGGAAAACGCGAAAATGTTTCGGCCGGGAAAAGGGCGGCCTTGGTGTGGGGTCGGCTATCAAAAGGCATTAAACCGAGGGCCGGCTGAAAATCTCCACTGGGAAGGGCAATTTTTTTACTCAGCAGATTGGCACCATTACCAATACCCAACACTGTACCGCCAGCATTGACATATTGCTGCAGCTGTTGGGGATAGCCATATTTGTGGAGAGAGTCGAGATCGGCGATCGCCTGGCTGGTGTGGGGCACAATCACTGCATCGGGATAACCCAAGGCTTCGGTCAGATTAATAAATTCCAACTGCACCGAAGCTTCACCCATTAGGGGATCAAAGTCCGCATAGGCAGCGAGATGGGGGAGCTGGATCACCTGCAAGCGCAATTTATTTTGGGGTAAATTTGCGGGATTATGGACCGTGGTCGTGCAGAGGCTTTCGGGGTCGAAGGCCAGATTTTGGAGGGGCCGAATATAGCCGAGGACGGGTCTTTGGAGATGTGTTTTGACCCATTGGCTGGTTTGGGTTTCTTGGGGGCGATCGCCTTGCCACTGATTGAAGATTACCCCCCGAATCAGTTGACGATTTTCTGGGGAAAGCCGTTGCCAGAGACCCCATAGCTGATTAATGCCCCCTTCATGGGTGCAGTCGATCAAAATAATGCCAGTGACGGGCGCTTCTAAACCCTTGAGGAGCTCAAAATTTTGGTCAGTGTCGCTGGTAAGGGGATGGTAAAGGCTGTCGCGATAACTATCGAATAGCAGCACGTCATAATTGGACTGCAACTCCATCAAACATTCTCGAATCAACGGTCGCGCAATATCGTAGTAATTGTCGTAGTAAGCCGTTCGTTTAACGGTACCAATGCCCCGCCCTTGAATCAGCAGTTGAAATTTGGGCTTTGACTCACCGGGAGGACTACAGGCTTTGAGTAAAACTGGGTTGAGATGGGTTACTGGTTGAATTTTTGCGGCCCACGCTTGCCAAGCGGCCGACTGGCTGACCTCTGCGGCGGCATCTACCCGATAACCTTCTGTGATTTCCGTTTGGCTTTGGAAAGGAACAACCCGCAACCCTTGCCGAGTTAAGGAGCGGGCCAGCGCCGTAATTAACCATGATTTTCCAGACCGACGACTAGGGCTAAAAATGGCGATCGCCCGCATGAAGCTTCCTCACATTAAACCTAAAGATAGATGCATAGATTTTGATTGTACAATCTAGACCGAAAACCGACTCAGCCAACGTTGTAAACCATTTTGGCACCGAGACAGCCACGATACCCGCACGGATTGGGGGGCTGCTTGCCATTGGGCCAATACCTGACGACCCAGAGGTGTTAAACGAAAACTATCTGTCAACCCCTGACCATCAACCTCCCGCCGGAGCAGTCCCACTTGGATCAGCCACATCATTAACTCCTCAGCGACTCCTTCTGTGAGCGATCGCCCACTATAGCCAGCCCGGAGCCCCGCTTCCCCAGCAATATCCGGTAGCGCCACACTCTGATCTTTCATCGCCGCCAGCAGTTGCCACCGGAGCGGTGTACAAGCAAAGGCCACCAGTGCCCGCTGGATCGTTTCGGGAGCGTATTGAATGGGCTTCGGCGTAAAAACTTGGGTCATGGCAGAAACAAAAACGATTGCAATCAAGCAGCATTAGTTAAATTGCATTGTATATCCTCTCCTAAAGTTCTTGACGGCGAATCACCATCGAGCCAAATCTTGAAATTCATTAAAGAAAACAAACGGTAACACTTTCTCGTCGCATCCTGCCTTGAAATAGCCCCCTTTTCTTTGCGAGATACATCGTTTTATTGACTTTTGTTTTCTTCTCCGAGAACCCGAAAATCATTTGCGAAAATGACACTGACTGAGATCACTTTTGATCACAAACCAGTTTTTTTTGGGAGTAAAAATACCTATGAAACTTGCCTATTGGATGTATGCAGGCCCAGCCCACATCGGCACGTTACGCATTGCCAGTTCCTTCAAAAATGTCCATGCGATTATGCACGCTCCTTTAGGTGATGATTACTTTAATGTGATGCGTTCGATGTTAGAACGGGAACGCAACTTCACCCCTGTCACCGCTAGTATTGTGGATCGCAATGTTCTGGCGCGGGGCTCCCAAGAAAAAGTTGTCGATAATATTGTCCGTAAAGATCAAGAGGAACAACCAGACTTAATTGTCCTGACCCCCACTTGCACCTCGAGCATCCTCCAGGAAGACCTCGAAAATTTTGTTGCCCGTGCCCAGTTAGATGCGAAGGGTGATGTTATCCTGGCCGATGTGAACCACTACCGGGTCAATGAACTCCAGGCCGGCGATCGCACTCTCCAGCAAATTGTTCAGTTTTATATCAATAAAGCCCGAAAACAAGAAAACCTAGCCACCGAGAAAACCCCACAACCCTCGGTGAATATTATTGGGATCTCGACCCTCGGTTTCCACAACAACCACGACATCCGTGAACTGAAAACCCTCATGGCCGAGTTAGGGATTAGCGTGAATTTGGTCATTCCCGACAAAGCCTCTGTCCATGATTTGAAAAAATTGCCCCAGGCCTGGTTTAACCTCGTGCCTTACCGGGAATTGGGCTTGAGCACTGCGAAATATCTAGAACAGGAATTCGATCAACCCTATGTGGACATTACCCCCATGGGCGTTGTGGAAACAGCCCGTTGCATCCGCGCGATCCAAGGGGTGATTAATGACCAAGGGGCCACAGCCGATTACGAAGCTTTCATCGAAGAACAAACCCTCCATGTGTCCCAGGCGGCTTGGTTTAGTCGTTCCATTGACTGCCAAAATTTAACCGGCAAAAAGGCGATCGTCTTTGGGGATAACACCCATGCCGCCGCCATGACAAAAATTCTGGCGCGGGAAATGGGCATCCATGTTGTCCTCGCCGGTACTTACTGTAAGCATGATGCCGACTGGTTCCGCCAAGAGGTGAGCGAATATTGTGATGAGATTTTAATCAGTGAAGACCACGGCGAAATTGCCGATGCGATCGCCCGCCTAGAACCCGCCGCAATTTTTGGCACCCAGATGGAACGCCACGTGGGCAAACGGTTGAATATTCCCTGTGGGGTGATTGCCGCGCCGATCCATATCCAAAACTTCCCCATTGGTTATCGACCTTTCGTGGGCTACGAAGGCACCAATCAACTTGCAGATTTGGTCTACAACTCCTTCACCCTGGGCATGGAAGACCACTTGCTCGAAATCTTTGGCGGCCACGATACCAAGGAAGTGATCACCACGACTATGTCGGCCAGTTCTGACCTGAATTGGACTACAGAGGCCCAGGGGCAACTGAACAAAGTACCCGGATTTGTGCGGGGCAAGGTGAAGCGCAACACCGAAAAATATGCCCGTGCCCAAGGACTGAGTGAAATTTCCCTGGAAGTGCTCTATGCCGCTAAGGAAGCCGTTGGTGCTTAAGCTCTGGGGAGATCTGCGCTAAAGTGAGAGGCTGATTGCACGCTTGGTTGCTTTTTTCCCCATGCTTAAAGTTGTCTTTTTCGGCACACCCCAATTTGCGGTGCCCTACCTAGAAGCCCTTCTGACTCATCCAGACATTGCAGTGCTGGGGGTCGTCACCCAACCGGATAAGCGGCGGGGCCGGGGTAGTCAACTGATTCCGTCAGCGGTGAAAAAAGTGGCGATCGCCCATGATCTCCCCGTCTGGCAACCGAAGCGCATCAAAAAAGACTCTGAAACCCTGGCAATTCTCGAAAACCTCAAGGCCGATGTGTTTGCGGTGGTCGCCTACGGGCAGTTGCTCTCGCCGCAAATTCTCCAGATGCCCCGGCTCGGCTGTGTCAATGGCCATGGCTCCCTGTTGCCGAAATATCGCGGGGCTGCGCCGATCCAGTGGAGCTTAGTCCAGGGAGAAACGGTGACGGGGATGACTACCATGCTCATGGATGAGGGGATGGATACCGGGGCAATGCTCCTCAAGGCTGAAACGCCCATTGATCTTTGGGACAATGCCCATGATTTGGCAGTGAAATTAGCGATCTCCGGGGCAGCTTTATTGACAGAAACCCTCATTCAACTTGCTCAAGGAAAAATCACTCCCATTCCTCAAGATCCAGACCAAGCCACCTATGCACCGCTCATTCAGAAGGAAGATTTTCAGCTAGATTGGCAAAAAGGGGCGATCGCTTTACATAACCAAGTGCGCGGTTTCTATCCCAACTGCAGCACCACCTGCCGCGATAAACCTTTAAAAGTTTTAGAAACGATTCCCATCGTGCCGGAATGCTTCGTACAGTACCCCGCAGCATATGAACCCCTCAAAGAATTGATTGGGAGCACAGGGAAGGTCGGGGAAATTGTGGCGATCGCCAAAAAATTTGGGCCAATTATTCAAACTGGGGACGGACTTTTATTGCTCAAACAAGTGCAACCCAGCGGTAAAAAACCCCAGTCCGGTTGGGATATGGTCAACGGGATGCGCTTAACTGTCGGTGAATCTCTAGGCTAGAGCGCAAAAAAAGTCCCCAGGTTGTGCACCCGGAGACCTTGGGGGAAATTTCAATTGAAAAAACTGAGCTTAGGAAACCCCTTGCATTTGTGCCGTTCTCAAGGTGATTTCTGAGGTGCGATCGCCCCGGCGGAGTTCCACCTTCAAGCTGGCATCAACACCACTCTTTTCAACGGTTTCCTGGAGTTGTTGGGCATTGGCGATCGCCTTACCATTGATTTTCGTGATTACATCGCCCCGACGCAGGCCAGCTGTTTCTGCTGGACTACCCGGCACTACACCCAGTACCAGCGCCCCATTCACTTCCGGTAAAAGTACGATGGAATTGGGGTCAGCATTATTTTCCTTCGCCAGTTCTGGTGTAAGGCTCACCATCCGAATCCCAATAAAGGGGTGGGGGACTTCTTTCCCAGCGGCGAGGGTGGGTTCAAGCTCCTTGGCTTTGTTAATCGGGATCGCAAACCCGATGCCCATCGCATCCCGGCGGATCGCTGTATTAATCCCAATCACTTCACCGTCGGAGTTGAGGAGGGGGCCACCGGAGTTACCGGGGTTAATGGCGGCATCGGTCTGGAGAAAATCGACGCGCTTATCGGGAATCCCCGCCTGGGCCGAAGACCGCTCCAGGGTACTGATAATCCCCAGGGTAACGGTATTATTCAGACCGACCGGATTACCTACGGCGATCGCCCAGTCACCCACCTGCACAGAACCAGAATCACCCAGGGGAGCCACGGGAATAGACTCATTTTTCGGGTCAATTTTTACCACGGCCAGATCGGTTACTTCGTCGGTACCCTTTACTTCCCCTTCAAAGCTGCGGCCATCTTTTAGCGTCACAGTAACGCGGTCAGCACCACTCACAACGTGGGCATTGGTAAGGATCACCCCAGACCGATCTGTAATAAACCCAGATCCTTGTCCGGTAAGTACCTGACGCTGTTCGTCGGGGAATTGCATCCCAAAGCGATCGCCAAAAAATTCCCGGAAAAATGGATCATTCATAAATGGGTCTTGGAAGCGGCGCACCACGGTTTTTTCCGTATCCAGGCGCACTACCGCTGGGCCAGTCCGACCAATGGCATCGGCCACAAAACTCCGACCTGCCGCCACGGGCACCGCCGCTACTTCCTGGGGCGGATTGGTATCGGCTAGGGGTTGGTCAAGGGTTTGGCTAGAGCCTTGCAACGCCCCGAAGGTAATGGCACAGCCCACACAGAGGGCAACAATGTGGGTGGTAAATCGTTGGACAAATTTTGATCGTCTCATAGAAGTTTTTCTATCCAGTCTGTATAAAGTTTTAGGATGATGGCCACATCGAACCGGGTGCTGGGGAGACACCACAGGGGGTTTTATCGTTCAATCTTAGCAATTGAATTCATCCGGTTTAGGTGAGGTTTTCTCGCCATTACTAAACCCTGGGTCATAATTTTTGACGTAAATTTGCGGTTTTTGGTTCACAAAGATAGAGATTGAATGACTCAACCCAAACCAAGAATCCGCTCTAAATTGTAGGGACATTCCTAGGGAAAGCAGTCTTGGGGCAAGCCTGTTTCGGCCTTTGCCCGTTGCAATGCCGTGGTGTAGGCAGAGGCCAAAACTTGCTGTAAATAGGGCCTGAGGCTAGGGGAATCTTCTAAATCGTCAACAAGGCGGCGACGGTGCTCAATAATCATTGACTCCCAGCTACCAGAACGTTTTTCTGCTTGAAAGTCCCACTTCAGTAACTGCATCAATAAAATAATCAAATTACTCTTGAAGCGGTGGCGATCGTGTTTACCCATCGATTCTATTTCATCAATTAGATGTTCCCAATCGACAGTCGCATAATCCCGGAGGCGCAATTTTTCGAGGGTCTGTTGCAGCCAAAGTTGATAATCTTGGTCGTAGGTGATATCGGGAATCCTAGGCGTTTGAACCATAGCTAAAAAAGGGGAAACCGCTTAGCCCTAGGGCCATTATAGCGATTTCCCCAGGGGCTTACTGGCTTGCGGCTTCGACCCAACTTTTTAGGGTTGTTACCACGTCATCGAGGTCAAGATCTTGGCGATCACCTTCTTTGCGACGCACCACTTCCACCTTGCCATCTTTAAGGGATTTCCCTGTCACAACCCGGAAAGGAATACCAATCAGTTCTGCATCCTTAAATTTCACCCCGGCCCGTTCATTGCGGTCATCGAGGATGGTTTCGACCCCAGCGGCATTGAGATCGGCATAGAGTTTTTCCGCAGCGGCCATCTGTTCTGCATCTTTAATATTCGGCACCACCACCACGGCATGGTAAGGGGCGATCGCCACGGGCCAGATAATGCCATTCTCATCGTAGGATTGCTCCACTGCTGCTTGGGCCAGACGGGAAACACCCACGCCATAGCAGCCCATCACCAGGGGTTGTTCCTTACCATTTTCATCGGTAAAGGTAGCCCTCATCGCCTCAGAATATTTCGTGCCCAATTGGAAAATGTGACCCGCTTCGATGCCCCGCGCCGTTTGTAGGATTTGGGTTGGATCATGGACAGCGCGATCGCCTGTCTTTGCTAACCGCACATCCACTTGCAATGCAAGCAGTTTAAACTCTGTGCCCCAGTTTGCACCAAGGACATGGTAATTCGTTTCATCAGCACCCGTAACGAAGTTTTTTAACGTTGCTGCGGTGTGATCAACTAAGCGTAAAAATTCGCCCGAAACCTCTTTATTTTTAGCAATGAAATTGTCATCTAAAGTCGGAGAAATATAGCCTAAAGGCAATGCTTTTGCGGCCCATTTTTGTTGGGCGTCGGCATCGGGTACCGTTAAAGCAATGACGGTTTTTGCATCATAATTGGGTGCTAGTTTTGTCAACTCATTTTGCAATTTCACTTCATTGACATCTTGATCACCCCGAATAGAAATCAAGGCTAAAACTGTTTTGCCATTGTTATAAACCACCTGATAAAGGACATTCTTAACGACACAAGTAGGAGAGCAATCTAGGAAGTCACATAGGGATTCAATGGTGGCTGTATTCGGGGTTTCGCGTTTTTCAAAACTACTGAAAGGAGAGGCGATCGCCTCAACGGGCAGAGATACTGCTTTCTCGGTATTCGCCGCGTACTTTTCATCCTCGGTGTAGAGAATTTCGTCTTCCCCCGCATCGGCGAGGATCATAAATTCCTGGGAACCAGAACCGCCAATGGCCCCGGAGTCAGCTTCCACTGCCCGGAATTGCAGACCACAGCGACGCAACATATTTCGGTACGCCTGATCCATGTCTGCGTAGGTTTTTTTCAGGCATTCCTCGGAAGCATGGAACGAGTAGCCATCTTTCATGATGAATTCCCGTCCGCGCATCAAGCCAAACCGGGGCCGAATTTCATCGCGGAATTTTGTTTGAATCTGGTACAAATGCTGGGGCAACTGCCGATAGGAGCGGATCATGTCCTTGGCAATGGTGGTAATCACTTCCTCGTGGGTCGGCCCCAAACCCAACTCTCCATCTAGGCGATCGCGCAGGGAAAACATAATCCCTTCTGCCTGGGTATAGGTATCCCAACGGCCCGACTCTTGCCAAATCTCTGCGGGTTGTAACTGGGGCAAGAGGGTTTCCTGGGCACCGGTGGCATTCATCTCTTCCCGGACAATCTGGGATACCTTCTGGAGCACGCGCCACATCAACGGTAGGTAAGCATAAATCCCCCGCCCAATCCGCCGGATATAGCCGGCCCGCAGCAGGAGCTTGTGGCTAGGGATCTCCGCATCGGCGGGATCTTCTCGGAGGGTAACGAACAGACTTTGGGAAAGGCGCATGGTTGTTTTGAGTTTTTTCGTGACAGCTAATGGAATGATTCATCGCCCATTATGGATTACTTGCTGCCATTTTAGAATCGGGGGCCTGGTCAAAACGTCGTTGGCAGCCAATTTTTCCCTGGTATGGGTTAGAAAAGTGAGTCAATTAATTGGCGATAAAAAATGAAACGAAATCTCTCTTTTTTGTTTCAAAAAAATCAAGCAAGATTTATTTCCAAGAATTCAATAGTGTAGGCAGTCTTCAAAAAATTCGTCACTTTTTTATGGTGCAAACATGAGGGTGGAATGCTGAACAGGATTACTTTTGCTTTGATTTTAGCCCAGGATATTTCAAACAGGATAAACAAAAAGCTTAACAATTTAACGACACAATTTTATAGAACTAAATTGCTAGAATTTGGAGGATTAAATGTGAAAGTTTATCTTTAAGCTTAAGTTATGCCAGCGTCATCATCACTTCCTCCCTGCCATGCCCAACCTGAGGCCGCATTGATTCAGACTTTCCAGAGCGATGCAGAACGGGGATTATCACCAGAGGCAGTGGCCCAGCGTTATGAGCAGTATGGCTGGAATGAATTGAAGTTTCGGGCTGGGAAACCGGCTTGGTTGCGTTTTCTGTTGCAGTTCCATCAGCCCCTTCTATACATCTTAATTATCGCTGGGAGTATTAAGGCGGCCTTGGGTTCCTGGACGAATGCCTGGGTCATCTGGGGAGTTACTTTCATTAATGCGGTGATTGGTTATATCCAAGAAGCTAAGGCGGAAGGGGCGATCGCCTCCCTGGCTAAAGCAGTTACCACCGAAGCGATGGTTCTGCGGGAAGGCAACACCCTCCGGATTCCGTCGCGGGATTTAGTGCCTGGCGATATTGTGCTGTTGGCTTCCGGGGACAAAGTTCCGGCGGATCTACGGTTGCTCAAGGTGCGGAACCTCCAAATTGACGAGTCGGCCCTAACCGGTGAAGCAGTGCCCGTCGAGAAAAAATTAGGTTCTTTGCCCTTGGACACGCCCCTCGGCGATCGCCGCAATATGGCCTATGCAGGGAGCTTTGTCACCTTTGGTCAGGGCACAGGCATCGTCGTGGCGATCGCCAATCAGACGGAAATGGGGCAGATTTCCCAATCCATGGAAAAACAGGTCAGTTTAACCACACCGCTGACCCGAAAATTCACCAAATTCAGTCATTCTCTTCTGTATGTGATCTTGACCCTGGCGACCCTCACCTTTGCCATTGGTTGGGGCCGGGGGGGCGACCTCGCCGAGATGTTTGAAGCCGCCGTGGCCCTGGCCGTGAGTGCGATTCCTGAAGGATTACCCGCCGTAGTGACGATTACCCTAGCGATTGGGGTGAACCGGATGGCTCGCCGCCACGCCATTATCCGTAAATTACCAGCCGTGGAAGCCCTCGGTAGTGCCACCGTGGTTTGTTCCGATAAAACGGGCACCCTCACCGAAAATCAGATGACTGTCCAGGCGATCTATGCCGGGGATGTCCATTACAAAGCGAGTGGCAGTGGTTACAGTCCGAAGGGAGAGGTTTACCTGGCTGCAACCGGTGATGATGGAGAGGCCAGCTTTGAAACCTTACCGCCGATCCTGGCAGAATGTCTCACGGCAGGTTTGCTCTGCAACGATTCCCAACTGAAACAAACGGGCGATGATTGGTCAGTGGTGGGCGATCCAACGGAGGGAGCATTGATTACCGCTGCGGCGAAGGCGGGTCTCAGCCAGGTGGGTTTAGACGCCCAGCGGCCCCGGCTCGATTCGATTCCCTTTGAGTCGGAATATCAATACATGGCGACGCTCCATGATGGTACGGGGCGGACAATCTATGTGAAAGGGTCAGTGGAATCTTTGTTACGTCGCTGTGAAACGATGCTATTGGACGATGGCCAGGCGATCGCCCTCGATCCTGCGGCCATCGAAGCAGTGGTAGAGACCATGGCCACTAAGGGGTTACGGGTTCTCGCCTTTGCGAAAAAAGAGGTGAGCAGTCACCAACACAGCGTTGACCACGAGGATCTCGCCACGGGCCTTGAGTTTTTAGGGCTCCAGGGAATGATTGATCCCCCCCGACCGGAGGCGATCGCCGCTGTCCATGCCTGCCAAACAGCAGGAATTAACGTCAAGATGATCACCGGCGATCACATTGCCACCGCCAAGGCGATCGCCCAACGCATGGGGATTCGCACCGGAGAAACAGTAATCGCCTTCGAGGGTCAAGACCTTGAAAAAATGGATCCCCAAAGCCTAGCTGAGGCCGCCGAAACAGGATCGGTCTTTGCACGGGTTGCCCCAGCCCAAAAACTGGCCCTCGTCGAAGCCCTCCAGAAAAAAGGCGATATTGTGGCCATGACTGGCGATGGCGTGAACGATGCCCCAGCCCTCAAACAAGCTGACATCGGCATCGCCATGGGGAAAGGCGGCACGGAGGTCGCCAGGGAATCCGCCGATATGTTGCTCACCGATGATAATTTTGCCTCCATTGAAGCTGCCGTCGAAGAAGGACGCACCGTTTACCGCAATCTCCGCAAGGCGATCGCCTTCCTCTTGCCCGTCAATGGCGGTGAATCGATGACAATCTTGATCAGTGTTTTGCTGGCGCGGGATTTGCCCATTCTGTCTTTGCAGGTGCTGTGGCTGAATATGATCAACTCGATCACCATGACTGTGCCCCTCGCCTTTGAAGCCAAGCCCGCCGGGATTATGCAATCCCCCCCCCGCAATCCCAACGAACCCCTGATTACCCCCAAACTCCTCCGACGGATCGGGATTATTTCTATCTTTAACTGGATTCTCATTTTTGGCATTTTTGAATGGATCAAAACCAGCACCGGCGATTTAGCCCTGGCCCGCACCATGGCGATCCAAGCCCTCGTTGCTGCTCGGATCATTTATTTACTGAGTATCAGTCAACTGGGTCGTAGCCTCATGGGCTACATCAGCGGCCAAACAAAAGCGATCATCCAAGCCCCACTCCTGTTGGTCGGCATTGCCGTCGCCGTCGCTTTGCAGATTGCCTTTAGTCAATGGGGCCTCATGAATCAACTCTTCCAAACGGCCCCCCTCACCTGGCAACAGGGATTAATCTGTTTACTGCCGATGTTGCCGATGATCCCCACGGCGATCGCCGCCAACTATTTGGATACCTAAAACTTCAGAAAAATCACGAAAATCAGGGGAAGATTCTCTGGCTTCCCCTCTGTCCGCCAAAAGCTCCTACCGACAAACCCCACAGCAGATTACGTCGAGATTCCCAAAATCTCCCAGAACTCCCCTGCCACGTATAGAAAGAAACGTCAACTTTTGGGATAATATGAGGCTTGTTTTCCCAACTGACCCGAGAAAATTCACTATGCCCTCTAGAGAAATGCCCCGCCGCACCAAGATCGTTGCCACCATTGGCCCTGCGACTAGCAAACCAGACGTTCTCCGGGAAATCATCGAAGCAGGGGCAACCACTCTACGGCTGAATTTCTCCCATGGTACCCACGATGACCACCAGCGCAACATCCGCCTCATTCGCCAAACCGCCTTTGAACTGAATCAACCCGTCGGTATTCTCCAAGATCTCCAGGGGCCAAAAATTCGCCTCGGTCGCTACGAGAGTGGCTTTATCACCCTCAAAAATGGCGATCCTTACATCATCACGAGTCGCGAAGTGCCCTGTACCCAAGAAGTAGGCTATGTCAGCTATGACAAGCTGGCCGAAGAAGTTCCCGAAGGTTCTACCATTCTCCTCGACGATGGCAAGGTGGAAATGAAAGTCGAACGGATTGATATTGCCGCCCAAAATCTTCACTGTCGTGTTGTGGTCGGGGGTAAACTCTCCAATAACAAAGGGGTTAACTTTCCTGGAGTCTATCTCTCCGTTAAGGCCCTCACCGATAAAGACCGCGCAGATCTGATGTTTGGCCTCGACCAAGGCGTCGATTGGGTCGCCCTCAGTTTTGTGCGCAATCCCCAGGATGTCCTAGAAATCAAAGAACTCATCGCCAATGCTGGGAAAAATGTCCCTGTGATCGTCAAGATCGAAAAACACGAGGCGATCGAACAGATGGAGGCCATTCTGTCCCTTTCCGATGGGGTTATGGTCGCCCGGGGCGACCTTGGGGTCGAACTGCCCGCAGAGGATGTGCCCATCCTCCAGAAAAAACTCATTGCCACCGCCAACCGCTTTGGGATTCCTGTAATTACCGCCACCCAGATGCTCGATAGCATGGTGAGTAATCCTCGCCCCACCCGCGCTGAAGTTTCTGACGTGGCCAATGCGATTTTGGACGGTACTGATGCGGTGATGCTCTCCAATGAAACCGCTGTGGGTGAATTTCCCATAGAAGCTGTGGCGACCATGGCAACCATCGCCAAACGTATCGAAAAGGAACCCGACGGCATTCAAAAACAACCTTCTGATAAAAAATCTATTCCCAACGCCATTTCCGCCGCCGTTAGCCATATTGCCGGACAGTTGGATGCAACAGCGATCATGACCCTCACCAAGTCCGGGGCAACGGCCCGGAACGTCTCCAAATTTCGCCCAGCAACGCCGATCCTCGCCGTGACTCCCCATGTGGATGTAGCCCGTCGTCTCCAGTTGGTCTGGGGAGCCAAACCCCTCCTTGTTATGGATTCGCCATCGACGACCCAAACCTTTAAGGCGGCAATTAATGTCGCCCAGGAGAGCGGCTTTCTCCATGAAGGGGACTTGGTGATCATGACAGCCGGGACGCTCCAAGGGGTGTCTGGCTCCACAGATCTCATTAAAGTTGAAATGGTACAGGCGGTACTCGGAGAAGGCATTGGCATTGGTCAAGGGGCAGCCAGTGGTCGCGCCCGGGTGGTGAATCAAAGTGAAGATATTAATGATTTTGGGCCAGGGGAAATCCTCGTTGCTCGCTCTACGGATGCGGCCTATGTGGAGATGATCCGTAAGGCCAGTGGCATTGTGATCGAAGAACCGAATCAAAATTGTCATGCGGCAACTTTGGGGATGCGCCTAGGTATTCCGGTGATTGTCGGTTTTAAGGAAGCAACCCAGCTAATTCGGGATGGGTCAATTATCTCTATCGATGCCCGTCGGGGTACTGTTTATTCTGGGGTAAATGTCAGCCTTGGGGATGCTGTGGGTGGCACCAAAATGTCCCTGGCTTAAGGCTGAACCAAGGTAATTATCATTTCCATCGTCCGGCGGCCCCAACAATGTTTGGGGCAATTTTTTTGGGTCGGAACAATTGCGATATCCTAGGGGGTGTGTTGGCGATCGCCATCGAGATCCGCCACGCGATGCATCCTGTGGAGAGATCATGCGGCAACTGAATTTTTTATTGTTTTTTGCCCTGTGCTTAGCCCTAGCGCTATTTAGTATCGAAAATACGCAACCCGTCGGGATTAATATTATTCCGGGATTCCAAGCCGAAGCGCCCCTCTCCATTGAACTCCTACTGGCAGTGGGCACAGGGGCGATTTTAGCCTGGATGTTTAGCCTATGGGATCAATTGCAGCGGCAAATTGAATCGTGGAAAGCCCAGCGAGAACTCAAGCTCCAGAGTCAAAAAATTGAGGAATTAGAAAAAGCTTTGGCTGAACTACAGGCTGCCCAACAAAACGCCGCAGAATCATCGGCAGATTCTCCCAGTGCGCCGACCACATCCACCGCAGACAAAACTGCGCCTGAACCTGAAATTTCTACCGCTACAGTGGAAACCCAGGAACCCGCCGACCCATCACCAGATGATTCTCAATCTGAGCAAACGGCCTAATTTTTGACCCTTGAATTTCAGCCATGGCCACCCAACCCCAAGCGGCGATCGCCACCCTCATTGAACTAGCCCAACAGGGAGAAATTGATCCCTGGGATGTGCAGGTCATTGATGTCATTGATCAGTTCCTGAGCGAACTAGGCCTCGCCGGGGACACAGACCCAATTCTGAGGGAAGCAGACCTACCCCAGTCGGGTCAGACCTTTTTGTGGGCCTCTAAACTGGTTCTCCTCAAGGCCGACACCCTCGAAAGTTTAACGGCCATTGAAGCAGAGGTTCAGGACGAAGAATTTTACGAAGATTGGGAAGCCGGTGATGTTGAACGACTTCCCCTCAAGCTCGAAAAAAGACTCCGGCGACGGGCCGCAGCACCTCCCCCAAAACGGCGGCGGGTCACTCTCCAGGAATTTATTGAGCAAATTCAACAAATTGCTAACGAAATCGAGGATCACACCCCCAAAAAACGCCTCAAAACGCCCCGTAAACTATCCAACAAAGCGGCCATTAAACAGATTACCCAGTTGGCCCATGATGAAAATCTCACGGAATTGGCTGCCCAGCTAGAACAATTTTTTCAGACCCAAATGCCCCCGGATCCAGAAACCCCCGTGGTGTTTGAATTAGACGATTTAATCCGTCAGTGGATCGCCTACAAAGAAGCCAACGAATTTTTTCCCCAGGACATCACCGCCAAGCAACACCGTCACGAAAAGGTGGGGATTTTTTGGGCCTTACTTTTATTGTCAGCCCAGTCCAAGGTGGTGCTGTCTCAGGATGATTTTTATGCGCCGGTGTTGGTGCGTCCGCTTTATCCAGGGCTGCCACCGGAAGATTTAAACTCTAAACCGTAAAAGATTTAAGAATCCAGCCCAACAAAATGCCGACTCCTGTGAAGCGGACAATTTGCCAAAAGGGTTCCTGCCATTTGAGTAACTGACTTTCGAGCTGCAATTCTAACTTGGCAATTTCGGCGGCAATGAGGTTGAGTTCTGTTTTGAGGGAGGCTTGTTTTTGGATCGTTTCTGGCTCTGCCTGGAGACTGTCTTGCTCTGCTTTCAGTTCTGTGATGCGGGCTTCGGCAGCTTTAACCTGGGCATGGCGAGCTTTCAGGGTAGTAAGTTCGGTTTCCACTTGGGCGATCGCCTGCTCAAATTCAGTGTGGGAAAGTGCCATCACTCCAAACCCCAGGAACTTTTTTTATGGATGCGGACGGAGAGACTCGAACTCTCACGTCTAGGACACTAGAACCTAAATCTAGCGCGTCTACCAATTCCGCCACGTCCGCAAAAAAATTAATTAGCTCAGTAAATATATCACATCCATTTTCCGGCCGACAAGGGGAACCCAAAGTCCGCTTATCCCGTCATCAAAACCCATAGGATCCCGCTAGGATTTACTGTGACGCACGAGAAATTTGAAGATGAGTAAAGGTTTGCACGCTCGAACTAAATTAAAAATCGGCATTGTCGGGTTAGGAATTTTTGGGTTTACCGCCAGCAGTGCGATCGCCCAGGTACCGCCGGACATCGTCGTGGACACAGAACCCAATGCAGGGAATACGCCCGGTGATGTGATCGACAATTCTGGCGATCGCCGCTTTGTGTGTCAGTATGACCAGGGGCAATACACCGTGATGTACCAGCCTGAAAGTCGTCCGGGGGAAGTGTATCCCTGGGCCATTCCCCGCACCATGGGGGGCGGTTGGAGTGCAGAGCGTCGCTGTGAAGAAATTGCCCGCCGTTTAGAAATGTACCGGGATGACGGTCTCGTCGAGCTTACCACGGGCAGCGAAAATGGCTACGACATCGTTTGTGTGACCACTGAACTGAATCCCACCTGTCAAATCGTCTTTACGGTGCCCCGAGGCCAAAATGCGATCGCCACCCGGGATCAAGTATTCGATAACCTCCTCAGTGCCGACAGCGGTTTCCAAACCCGTGGGGTCAACACCTTTATGGGCACCGGATCGACCAATAGCCTCCTGGGGCAACTCCAAAGTATCTTTGGGGGCCGCTCCACCCCTAACCCCATGGCCCAAGGTTACTCAAGCAGTGGCATTAGCCTCAAGCCCTTCCTCGATCCCGCCGATGGTGGTACCGGAGAATATTTAACCCAGGGTCGCGCCGCAGGTCAGTCGAGTTCGAACCCAACCAATAATGGCCTCAGACTAAATACCGATCTCTTCCGTTAGATCATCTGGGCCACACAGCATTTAGTTTTGCCCGTAAGAGTCCTCTACTGTGCAATCTTTCCCCAGGCGATCGCCTGGGGTTTTTTCTGGCCTGAATATCTCAATCGTTAACAATCTAGTAAAGCTGGTCACTGGCTTTTTCGGAATGGGGCAGAACTCCTTACAATAGAAGGAGGTTTCGTAACGAATCCCCACTGTGTGTGATCAAGGTTTTTGGTCAACTAGAACAGGGTCAAATGACATTGATTCGTCTCGTAGTCCCAAGGAGCAAGATACATTGTGGCCCATAGTTTTTTGTTGGAAGCAGGTCGCTGGACGTTAAATGGTAGTTGGATCGAACGAAATCAGCCCCCCATTCTCATTCGGGGTAAAACCATTGTTGCTTGGGGCCAAAACAATTGGTTTACGATGGTGACAAAGTTAACGTTTCAAGACGGCGATCGCCCCGAAATTTCCTATCAATACAAAGGGCGTTTAGATAGCGGTGAGCGACAATATACCTATGTATTGCAACAAAGCATTTTGGGACGGGTGGAAGGCGAAGGTTGGGTTGGCTCAGAATCAATTGTTCAGCGATACTGGGTGCTTGGCGATCGCCAACGGCGCAGTGGCTTCGAGATGTTCTACCAGATTAACGACGACGAATATCGCTATTCCGGCGGCATCCTCGCAGGCCACTATCTCACCAGTACCATTGAAGGGACTCTCCTTCGTCAGCTTTAATAGCTTTAATTCTTTCAATTTTTCCGGTCTCCTATTTTCTTGATTGTTTTGTTCGTCCACCCCAAACTATGACTACCGATCCCAATATCAATCGCCTTCTCACCGGCCGTTATCGCCTGGTAGACCTCGTAGGCCAGGGGGCTATGGGGCGCGTCTACCGGGGTGAAGATACAGTCCTAGGGGGAGTCACTGTCGCCGTAAAGTTTTTAGCCCAGACCCTACTCAACGACAAAATGCGCCAACGCTTTGAGCGGGAAGCAACAATCTGTGCTCTCCTGAGTGAAAAAAGCATCCATATCGTGCGGGTGAAAGACTATGGCGTTGATGACCAGGATGTGCCTTTTTATGTCATGGAATTTTTAGAAGGGGAAAGTCTGAGCGATATTATTGCCCACGCGACCCTCGGTTTACCGCGCTTTTTTCAGGTGGTGCGGCAGGTGTGTTTGGGGATGGAAGCCGCCCACCAAGGGATTACCTTCAAGGGTGAACAATGTTTAATTATTCACCGGGATATTAAACCCAGTAACATTTTGATCATGCAGGATGCGTCCCTGGGGGAACTGGTAAAAATTCTGGATTTTGGCATTGCTCGCCTCAGTCAAGCCGGCGCCGCCCAGACTCAATCGTTTATGGGCACCCTCGCTTACTGTTCCCCAGAGCAAATGGAAGGCAAGGAATTAGATCAACGCTCTGATATCTATAGCCTGGGGATTACGATGTACGAGATGCTCACCGGGGATATGCCCGTGATGCCCGAAAATAATTCCTTTGGGGGTTGGTACCGGGCGCACCATGACACACCACCGATTCCCTTTGATAAAAGTCTGCGGATTCCGGCTCCTTTGGCGGAAATTATTATGTGCTGCATGGCGAAAAATCCGCGCGATCGCCCCCAAACTGTCAATGATATTTGGCAAGCCATGGCTCCCATCGCTAAATATTATGAACAACAAGCAGCCGAAACCAAGAAATCCTTTTTCACCGCGTCCCAAAATTTACAAAATTTCCAGGCGACATCTCCGGTGGCTGGCCCCAATGATCCGACCCGGATTAACAATGCCACCACTGCCCCCAGTTTTCGTAATTCGACGGTCAATCGCCAGGGAAGACCCACGGACAAGCTGAATACAACCTTTACTGATACGATTTGTGCGGCCCAATCCTGGCCGGGGGATAAGCCCCAAAGTAAGATTGTTTTTCCTCGGATTTTGCCGGCAGAACCAACGGCGATCGCCAGTCTTTGGGCGATGTTAGAGGGCGAGGAGTTAGGTAAGCGCCGCTTTGATACCCGCTATAACCAATTCCTCTTCATTGAGGCTCCCCATCCGATGTTGCTGTGGATCACAGTGCTGTACAACAGCAGTGAAGGAGCCCGCTGGTTGCCTTGCTATCTAGACTTAAAAACGAAAATTGGCCAACAGATGGCACGTCTTTTAGCCAGCCAAGGGAACTATCGAATTTTGCTCTTTGCCCTGGGGCAACCTCAACGGTATTTTCATATTACCCAAGCAACAATTTCCCTCAAGCAACGGGAACAGCTTACTCGCTGGGCGGATTTGAGCCAAAGACTACCTGCCAGTAATCCTGTGGTGAGTAAGCAAACTTTGAAAAAAGAATATGAGAAAAGCAAGGGCAAGATCCTCATGAAGTTGGCCGCCTCCCGGACGAACAGCAACCTTGGGGGATTTTAAAAAGCCATCTCTAATTTTGATTCAAAGGTGATCACTCCCTTAAACCCCCAGTAATAATCATCCCGTCAATTCAAAGGTAGTAAATTGGCGATCGCCTGACTAAACCGCAATAGGCATCATTTTCTTAGTCAATATTGAGCTATTGTCAAATCTGGTGTATGGAAAAGAATTAAGCAGCGTCCTGTTGTTGAGATGATGGGGTTGTTTTGTGAATCTTCAATCCATCTTTAAATTGAACTCCTTCAATGACATCAGCAAGATATTTGAAGCCGCGAATGCGCAAC
>CALRTB020000013.1:0-83225 GCA_943371005.1 Sphingobacterium thalpophilum | reverse complement strand
AGTTAATGTATTTAGCAATGAGAAATATTGCTCAGAAATGGAAGCGTCCTCTTCGAGACTGGAAAGCCGCTCTATCTCATTTCTCTATCCTTTTTCCAGAACGTTTTACTCTCTAATTCTCTCTCTACACAAAATTCAGATCACTCTCCGCGTATTAAAACCGACCGCCGTCGCTTGCTCCCCCAATGCCAGCGACACAGCACCAACCGCTGTTGCACCTTCACCCGTCGTTTGTGCACTATAACCGAGCGCCGTTGTGTATCTATCCGGCGCCCCCGCACCTCTACCGACCGCCGTCGCTTGCCCCCCCAATGCCAGCGCAGCATAACCGACCGCCGTTGCATCCTGCTGATTTGCCGTTGCATTTTGACCGACCGCCGTTGCTCTGTCACCCGTCGCCCGCGCATTTTGACCGACCGCCGTTGCATCTCCACCTGCCTGCGCACCTCCACCGACCGCCGTTGCCCTTAGACCTGTTGCCTGCGCACCATTACCGAGCGCCGTTGCATCTCCACCTGTTGCCGTTGCATTTTGACCGACCGCCGTAGAATTTCCACCGCTTGCTGTTGCATTATTACCGCAGGCCAAATTATCAACACCTGAAGCAATAGCACCACTTGTGCTAGCACCAGAACCAATAAGGCTACATACATTACCATAGGCCGTCGGAACAAAGGGGCTTATTAAGCTACCCCCAAGGAAAATCACAGTTACCGCAGGGGGACTGAATCGACCTAAATGATTCCGAAACTTGATAGTCATGGCACTGGCCTTTTTCCCAAAAGGCGGCAGAAGAAACTCAACTTGGGGATGACAAAGTGTCTTTGAAGACCAATGTTACCGAAGAAATCTGAGACGAAAACAAAAATAACTAGAAACGATTTTATTTGCCTGCTTTCATCAATATCACTAATAACAAATTGCTCAATCCAAAGAAAATGTCGCCCGATACTGCAACTGATCAATGGGGACATCATCGCCCAGCTCTAGGGTGTAGACAATGGGCGCACTTTTGTAAGGTGTATTTTCAATGGAGATACTCGCGATGATGCGAAGCAAATTATTAGCCCGCTCGCCCAGGTGAACCGCAGGTAAAAGGAGATAGGGAGAGGGAAGAACGATCTGCCGCCGCCCATGGTCATGCTCAGTGTCTGGGGTGAGGTGGTAGTGGAACGTTTGTAGGGTCTTAGAAGGATTTTGACAGCGGAAGCCGGATAACCTCAGGATCAACGCAATTTTGTTATCACAGCCGAAAATCCCAAACGGAATATCTTCCGCTTTTAAATTGGTAAAAAAATCCGGCACCAAAGGACGTTGGGGCGTGAGAAAAATCCAGGTGTCCTGGGACCCAGGGACTGGCACCCCATCCAAACTAAAAAGTTCCCAACTGGCACTATCCTCTGGGGAAGGAAACTGGGACAAAGCTAAATCTTGCCTGACTTCATACCGGGTCAGACAATAAACATCATCTCGGGTCTCAAATACCAGATGCTTGAGACTGGCATTAAAGGCAATGTCTAAGTTGACAATACACCAAGCCTCATCGGGTTTACCATGCTCACAGATGTACTGGTAGGCATCACCAAAGGTCAAACGCTTCCCATGGGGAGTTTGGCTGATTTTAGGATGCGCATAGGGGGCCCATTCATTGGGTTCATTGAGTAGGATAATCTGATCAATCAAAGGATTATCACAATTATCTTTAAGAGCCCGGAGCATCTCGTGACAACGGGCTTCGGATTTGGGGGTAAACCACTGTGTGAGCAGTTTGATCTTGTTGGGGACAATGGCCATTAGAGAGACTTGAAAACTTGGGTCAATCGTTGCCGGAGAGTTTCGAAACCAAGGCGATCACTAGCAGAAATATAAACCGCGTGTGGATGGCGCAACTTTGCCTCCTGGAGCGCTTTACTAGACACCTGATCCAGCTTATTAAAAACCAACAGGGCTTGGGCCGGCATAATCGGCATTTCCCCCAGAATTTTTTCAACAGATTCTAACTGATGCTGCCACGCCGGGTGGGACAGATCCACCACATGGATCAACGCATCGGCTTCGGTAACTTCTTCGAGGGTCGCCCGAAATGCATCCACAAGGGCCGGGGGCAACTCATGGATAAAACCAACGGTATCCGTTAACAGGATTGTCTGGGTTTGAAAGGCTTCATCAGTCAAAGTCAGCCGTCGGGTGGTGGGATCGAGGGTGGCGAACAGTTGATCCGCCGCATACACTTCAGCATTGGTGAGGGCATTGATCAAGGTCGATTTACCCGCATTGGTATAACCGACAATTGCGAAGGTGGGGACATCCTGCCGCTGCCGCTGACTCCGCATCCGGGAACGGTGGGCTTGCAGTTGATCCACTTCTTTTTGCAGGCGACTGAGGCGACTTTGGATCGTGCGCCGCTCCGTTTCTAATTTCGTTTCCCCAGGGCCACGGGTGCCGATACCACCCCCAAGGCGGGACATAGCTTGACCTCGACCTACCAGGCGGGGCAAGAGATATTCTAATTGGGCCAATTCCACCTGGAGTTTCCCGGCCCGGGACTGGGCCCGCTGGGCAAAAATATCGAGGATCACTTCCGTGCGATCGCAAACCTTCACCCCCAGTTGTCGTTCGAGGTTGCGCCCTTGGGCCGGAGACAGATCCCGGTCAAAGACCACCAAATTCGCGCCGAGGGTTTGCACCTGGAGGGCAATTTCTTCTACTTTTCCGGTACCAACCACGGTTTGGGGATGGGGCGTACTGCGTTTTTGTTCAAGGGTAAGCAGCACTTCCCCCCCGGCGGTATCCACCAAGCGGGCCAGTTCTGTTAAGCGATCCTGAAAGGGGCGATCGCCAATGTCTGATGTTTGTAAGCCAACGAGAATCACCCGGTCATGGCTTTGATCCACCTGCTGGGCCGTAAATTCTCGGCGAAATTCCGCCTCTAGTCCTTCAACGAGATCCAAAAAATCCTGTTGGGAAACTTCTTCTAGGGTTTGGGCTGCCGACACCAGCCAATAGGCATGGCTCGGATGGGTCTGGGGAAGCAGGTGAGCCACATAGACATTTTTCACATAACCAGCGGCCCCCCGGCCCCGTTTGGTTGTCCCCGTCCCCGTTAAAGTAAAGCTCACAAGGGCATCTAACCGTTGCAGTACCATCGCGGTCAAACTTGATTCTTTGAGTGGTTCGTCCTTCGGGCTAGCGGTCAGACAGCGAATGCCCGATAAGCGCTCGGCACCATAGCGGGGCAATTCTAAAGGGGGAATTTGGGTTTGTCGGGGCGAACCAACTCCCACCCGGATTACCTTGCCGCGTCGGTTGAGATAGACACAAACCGCTTGGTTTAGCTCCGTACTCAGGGCCGCGATCCGCTGGGCTAATTCTGGAGTTGTCAGGCGATCGCCGGGCACAGCCTGTTGATACAGTCGTTGCAACTGCTTGAGTTGACTACTTTTAAGACCTTTGAGATTACCGTGAATAGTGTCGATGGGCAGCTTCCTAGAACGAAATGAATACTAAATGATCATTAGGATATCGTGACGAACTGTGCTTTATTCGTCAAGGCGAGGGGCTGTAGCCGTATCCGTGCGACTATTCCCACAGACAAAGTCTAAGAGGCTCGCCCCAGTAGAACCGGGGGAGACCGTATTCACTTCCCCTTGATCACCGTAATTTTTGTAGAAATCTGTGTTTTCACCGTTGAGGATAAACACCGAGATTTCCCGTAAACGGGTGACCCGCCGAGAGCAGTCCCCGGAATAGTAGGCGCGGGCATGGTAGCGCAATTCCTTCGAGGTGCTATCTCGGTTAACGGCTTCTACTTCCCACCAAGCAAACGGCCCACTGCGTCTGATGGTTGTGGGGTTAACATATAGCTCTTTTTCCATGTACTGGCCGTAGTCTTCGTCATAGCTACGACTGGCCACCACCTGTACCAGTTCTGCCTGGGCGACCAAAGGAACCATTAAAATCCCCGTGGCGATCGCCAACGTGCGCCAAAATTGTGAAAAATTATCCATTGCCCGTCCTCCGCAAGGCACCAGAGTCAAACACTGGGGAATGATTTGAAGGCGACCAAGAGTCGGCGATCGCCATTCGTTTTACTGGTTGGGAACTTCCCCAAATTCCTCAACCAGCAGTTCAAAACCCTATTGATAACGGTCGAGCAGGGTCTGTAAGCCCCCTTGGTAGCCATCCCCAACCGCATTGAGGCGCCATTCGCCCCCTTCCTTAACCACCTCTGCCATAATCAGAGCGGTCTCGCTGGAGAAATGTTCCTGGAGGGAGTAACGCAGCACCTCTGCCTTTGTTTCCACGTTCACTAAGCGGACATAGGCATTTTGCACTTGACCAAAGCTTTGGCGACGCGCTTCCCCGTCATAGATAGAAATCGCAATCACAATTGTGATGACATTCTCCGGCACTTTCCGAAAATCGATGATCACGACTTCATCATCACCTTCACCAGCCCCCGTGCGATTATCCCCCATTAATTTGACGGCTTGTTCAGGATCGGGACTCGTCAAGTTATTGTAAAAAATGAAATGCTGGTCTGAAATGAGCTTGCCATTATTCCCCAGCATAAAAATGGAGGCATCAAGGTCAAAGTCTGCCCCTGTGCCTTGTTGCTTTATATCCCAACCTAAACCAATAAAAGCAGCGGTGAGGCTTGGTGCAGCTTTCTTGAGGGAAATGCCTTGGCCCTTGTTTAGATTAATCGTCATTTTCTATAGATAAATTCGATGAATGTTTCTGAATTAATTCAAGTTTTAAAGTCTGATCTCATTATCGATCATTCCCTCGGAAGTGACCCAGAGATTACGGGGGTCGCCGCCATTGATGCCGCAAAATCCCAGGAAATCAGCTACATCGAAGGGGGAAAATTTGCCGCAAGGGTCGATACAACGGCAGCTTCGGCGTTAATCTTGCCAGCGGATGAAGATTTGCAACAACGGGCCACAGATCGCGGTTTGGCTTGGCTTAGTACAAAGGAGCCGCGTTTGTTATTTGCGGCAGCGATCAAGGTTTTTTATCAACCCTTTCGTCCGGCACCGGGGATTCATCCTACCGCTGTCATTGATCCGTCGGTGCAGTTGGGTGAGGCTGTTTCGGTGGGTGCCCATGTGGTGCTTTATCCGGGGGTAAAAATTGGTGATCGCACTTGCATTATGGCCAATGCGGTGGTTTATCCCGATGTCGAAATTGGTGTTGATACGTTACTCCATGCCAATTGCACAATCCACGAGCGGGTCAAGATTGGCAATCATTGCGTGATCCACAGCGGTGCGGTGATTGGGGCCGAGGGATTTGGCTTTGTACCCACGTCCCAGGGCTGGTTCAAGATGGAACAGTCGGGAATTGTTGTCCTCGAAGATGGCGTTGAAATTGGCTGTAACAGTGCGGTGGATCGGCCTGCCGTGGGGGAAACGCGCATTAAAACCCAAACCAAACTGGATAATCTCGTCCATGTGGCCCACGGGGGAACCATTGGCTCAAACTGTGCCCTCGCTGCCCAGGTGGGTTTAGCGGGAGGTGTAACCGTTGGTAATAATGTGCTCCTTGGGGGTCAGGTGGGGGTTGCGAACCAGGCAGTAATTGGTGATGGGGCGATCGCCACGGCCCAAACGGGGATTAACAATCGAGTTGCCCCCGGAGAAATTGTCTCGGGCAGTCCAGCGGTGCCCAATGCCGTTTATCGGAAAGTCTCGGCGATCTATAAGCGTTTACCGGAAATGTATGAGGTGTTCCGTAAGCTCAAGAAAGGTTAAATCACCGCCAGTTGGGGCGTTTTTACAGCGGGAATGCTGTCTTGGTTTTGTACCTGCTCAATGGCTGCATCGAGGAGGGCCTGACCCTCGGCAACAGTGTCGATTTTGTTGAGACGATCGCGGAAGTCTGCGGCCCCCGGAAAATCGCGACAATACCAAGTCAAGTGTTTGCGGGATTGGTAAATGCCCTTTTGACCTTTATATTCCCAAAGCCCGTCTAAATGTTCCTTGGCGCACTGGAGCAACTCCACCACCGTCGGTTGGGGCCGCCGCTGTCCCGTTTTAAGAAAATGATCAATTTCTCCGACTAAAAACGGATAGCCCAGGGTTCCCCGGGAACACATCACCCCATCAGCGCCCGTTTCTCCCAGGCAGGCGATCGCCGCATCTACCGAAAAAATATCCCCGTTGGCAATCACCGGAATAGAGAGGACTTCTTTAACTTTTTTAATCCAGTGCCACTGGGCTTTCCCGGTGTAACCCTGGGCCCGGGTGCGACCATGGACCGTTAGCATCTGCGCGCCAGCGTCTTCTAAACGTCGGGCAAAATCAACAATGACAATCTCATCATCACCCCAGCCAATGCGGGTTTTGACGGTCACAGGCACCTCGACGGCCTCCACCACTGCTTTCACAATGGCCACCGCCACATCCGGTTGCCGCAGGAGAGAACTGCCGCCCCCCTTGCGGGTGATTTTATTCACCGGACAACCCATGTTGATATCAATGGTTTGGGCACCCTCGGCCACCGCTTTTTTCGCGGCTTCCCCCATAAAATCAGGGCGACAGTCAAACAGTTGAATGCTGATCGGTTGCTCCCCTGGGTCAATTTCCATGAGCCTCGGCAAAGTCTGGAGATGGTGAACTTCCTGGGCGCGCACCATTTCTGTGTACATCATTGAATTGGGGGCATAGCGACGCACTAAACGGCGAAATACCAAATCCGTGACTCCCGATAGGGGCGCTTGGAGGACACGGCTCTGGAGGGTGACGGCACCAATTTTTAGGGGATTGCCTGAGATGTTGGTTTGGGGCGATCGCCTTGGGTCAGGATCAGCTATGGCAGTGGCTTCAGGGGTCGGGGGCATCAAAGATTACCAAATCATTCGGGAATATTGTATTGGACAGGAGTAACTGTTCGAGTTCTGCGGCACTAATCGAGTGGCCCAACAGGAAACCCTGGGCGCGATCGCAGTTAAGTTGCCGTAAACAGTCTAATTCTGTCTGGTTTTCAACGCCCTCAGCAATGACTAAGCGTTTTTGTTGGTGAGCCGTGCTAATGAGCGATCGCACCACTGTCTGTTGTGCCGATTTTTGGTGGATGTTGCGGATTAAGCTGGGGTCTAGTTTGAGGAAATCAAAGGGAAATTTTTTGAGGTAAGCCAAGGAACTATAACCCAGGCCAAAATCATCAAGGACAATTTTGACACCGAGGGTTTTAATGGCCTTCAGGCGGCGGATTGTTAACGGCGCATTTTCTAAAAGGGTCGGCTCCGTTAGTTCTAAAACGAGGTTTGCCGGGTTTAAGCTATTTTCAATGAGTAAGTGGCTGAGATCTTGGTGGAAGTGGGGTTGATTAAATTGAGCCGCCGAGAGATTGACCGCCATCTGGAATGTTTCATGGTTTTGGTTGGCCCAGCGGCGTAGCTGACGACAGGCTTGGGTCAAGACAAATTGATCGAGAATTTCGAGTAAGCCCATGGGCTTGGCGATCGCCAAAATTTCCTCAGCCGGAACGAGACCCCTCAGGGGATGTTCCCACCGCAGCAGTGCTTCTGCGCCGACGATCTCTTGCCCTGGGAGTTGGAATTGGGGCTGATAATGCACCTTTAACTGGTGGTGGTGATAGGCATCCCGCAGATCATCAGCTAAATCAATACCCTTGGGGTAACTGTGCACCGTCATTGCTTTGGCAAATTGATAGCGCGGCTCCCCTAAAGTTTGTGCCTGACGTTGGGCAGCCTGGGCTTGGGCGACCAAATCCCTGAGATTATTCGCATCCTGGGGATACTCGGCAATCCCTAGGCTTACGGACAGTAAAAACTCCTCGGTGGCAGTGGTTAGAAATTGCTGGAAAGCATCCAGGATTTCCTGGGCGATCGCCTCAGTATCAGTCTGGACATAGGGACGCGTTAAAACGAGGCAAAATTCCCCCGCCGCCAAACAAATGACTCGTCCCCGCCCTTGCATGACCTGATTTAAACGACTGATAATGGCCTGGTTGAGATGATCAATTTCCTGGGGTTCGAGGTCATCGCAAATTCGAGAAAACCGTTCAAAACCAACGACAAGTAGCGGTAACGCTGTCGCCTCATTCCTCCGGAGGGTCAAGGCGATCGCCTCAAACGTTTCCTGGAGGCTAAAGCGATCGCCACAATCATTCTTCAGGTCTGGGGGCATTGTCTGGGGCGCTGCCTTTGGAGAAGAAGAGTCTGGGTGGCTATAGTGCTGTTGCAGGGAAGATAACTTACTTAAACGGATGGCGATCGCCGACAGTAATTCTTCCTTTGTGAACGGTTTTGTTAGATAATCATCCGCCCCTAACCGCATGCCTTGGCGAATATCTTGTTTTTCCGCCCGGGCCGTCAAAAACACAAAGGGAATCATCGCCGTTGCTGCTTCGGTCTGGAGCTTTTGTAAGACCCCATAACCATCCATTCCCGGCATCATCACATCACAAATAATCAAATCCGGTTGGTGCGCCAGGGCTAACTGCACACCCTGATGGCCCCCAGCTGCTTCTAGGACTTCATATTGTTGCTGTGCCAGGATTTTACGGATTAGCTTCCGCACAATATCATCATCTTCAATGACTAGAATTTTCGTCATAACAAAATAGGTGATTCGGGTATGGCTCCCTTGCTACCCTCCTTTCGTTTGTCCTAAAGGCCGTCGTTTCTGGCTGGTCGTACCGTTGCTTTCAAATCGATCATAGGCGCTAACAATTCTCTGAACGAGGGGATGGCGCACGACATCAGCATCCGTCAGATAACAAAAGCCAATGCCTTCCACGGACTGGAGAATCTTGCTAGCCATAATCAAGCCCGAAGACTGGTGACTCGGCAAATCTGTTTGGGTGATGTCCCCGGTGATCACCATCTTAGAACCGAAACCCAAACGTGTCAGCACCATTTTGAGCTGGGCTGGGGTTGTATTTTGGGCTTCATCGACGATCACAAAGGAATTACTGAGGGTACGCCCCCGCATATAGGCCAGGGGCGCGATTTCAATGCGTCCTTTTTCCATCAATTCCGGCAACTTTAGCGGATCGATAAATTGATAGAGGGCGTCATACAAGGGGCGTAAAAAGGGATCAACTTTTTGTTGCAAGTCCCCCGGCAAAAAGCCTAATTTTTCCCCGGCTTCCACTGCCGGCCGAGTTAAAATCAACCGTTCGACTTCATCGCGGAGCAGCGCTTGGACGGCTAAGACTGAGGCGAGAAAGGTTTTTCCGGTACCCGCCGGCCCAATGCCAAAGGTGATGTCATGTTTCTGGATTAACTGGATGTATTGTCGCTGTCGAAATGTTTTGGCGCGGATATATTCGCCACGTCTGGTTTTTCCTAGGGTTTGTTTTTGGAGGTCTTGGTATTCTTCGACTTGGTGGGTATCGATGGCGTGGAAGGCCGTCAGCAGATCTGGTTGGGAGATATGTTGGGCGGTTTCCCAAAAAGGTTGCAGGAAATAGAGGGCTTTAACGCAACGATTAACAGCCTTTTCGCGACCTCGCACCAGTAGCTCTTGTCCCCGTAAGACCACACTTGTTCCGGTGTGTTGGGATAGAAATTTGAGGTTTTCTTCCTTGACTCCAGAGAGGGCGATCGCACTTTCTAGGCTAGGGAGTTGAATGGTTTGCGAGGTTTCACTCATGGGCAAGGTAAAAAAATAGATCAGCCTTAATTATAGGCAGCAGAGGGGAGAGAAAAGACCAAGGGAGGGCTGTAGACCCTGGCTTTTTTGGGTCTTCCCCTATGGATGAAGTTGCAGACCAACGGCTAATTAGCGGGTTTCGCTTAGGGGATTTGATGTTATCTCGAACATATAGCCCACGCCCCGCACAGTTTTGATCGGGGTTTCCTGTTGCATCAAATTTTCGAGCTTGCGACGAATTTGCCCGATATGCACATCCACTACCCGTTGATCACCCAGGTAATCGTAGCCCCACACCGCTTGGATCAACTCGGAGCGCCGCCAGACTTTGTTCGCATTTTTCGCGAGGAAGTGGAGCAGGTTAAATTCTAGGGCCGTCAGGTTGACGGGTTCCCCCTTTACAGCGACCACATGGCGCATCGGGTCAATGTTTAAATCTGCGAAATTGAGGTTTTCGTCTTGGGCTGGGGAAACAACGGGCGATCGCTGACGACGAAGAATCGCATGGACACGATGTTCAAGTTCAATAATGTCAAAGGGCTTGGTCAGGTAATCATCTGCCCCTTGGGTAAAGCCGCGTACTTTATCGGTGGCATCGGTACGGCTGGTCAGAATAAGTACATAGGTATCCTTCGACTCCTGCATCTGCTCACAAAGAGCGTAGCCGAGGGTATCGGGCAGATTGATATCGAGGATGACTAGGTCAGGACTGAAAGACTGGAAGGTTTCTGTAGCGGACTGTCCATCCGTCGCTGCGGCCACTGCATAGCCCTTCTGTCCGAGAAATCGAACAATTAACGTGCGAATTGCGGGATCATCATCAACAACTAAAATTTTGGCACCGGCCATAGACTCTTCAAGATACTTTCGGCGAATAGCAAATCAAAGCTTCAAACTTAAAGCTTGTTTGATTAGTGTACGGTTATATCTCTCCCTAACACACCATTTTAGTGTAGTTTTGTGAAAAGTCTATGGCGATCGCCCTGACCAGCATCAGTGTTTTTTCAAATTCAATTCGACCAGTGAGCAAACCTCCAAAATAGTCTGAAGCTAGCAAGAGCAAAAAGCAATAACTTCTACCACTTCCCCGAACATCGCAAGGGTTGGCTAAAGTAGGAGCCTTTATTCTTCTTTTCTTGATAATTTCAGCTAACCTTTGCTTGTTGAATCAATCGCATTAAAAACTCACTCAGTCTTCAAAGTAAAACCTTAGGTCAACCTAAAGACAGATTGCATTCAGATCACCAAACGAAGGTCACAAATCCCTTTTTTGATTGCACAACATTTTTGAACAATATCTATTTACTGATTTTTTACAGTACTTAAGCATATCTTGAATTTTTATTTAAAATATATAGCCATGCCCACTCAAGCGTTGTTATCATTTTAGAAGATGGTATTAAGTATTTTAGTTGTTTAAACCAAGAACTTCCCTGCCAATCAAAAATAATTCATGGCTAAAAAACTGATTGGAATACCGAATAACTGCCGATTAGAGAGATGCGCCTCCATTAAACATTTATCCGTAAAGACTTCCACTAAAATCGATACTCCTGACGTAAATCAAGGGAGGCAAAGAGCAAGATGTATAAACTATTTCCCATAGCCCTCAGCAGCCTATCATTAATTGTTGTTCAACAGGCAAAAAGCGAACCTGTATTTATTGATTTCGATTATCAGTATCGATATGGCTATGAATATAACTACGATTACGATGACTACAACTATTACTACCACGCTAATATCTACACCTATAGCGATGATTCGGTCGAGTTTCCAGTAAAAGTGCTCATTAATGCCGCTTGTCAACAACCTCAATCTCCGGTTGTACTAAATGCTGAAACGGATACAATCAGCAGTGTAGATGTTTTGATCGAAGAATCGAATGTCGTTATTGACAATAATTTCAGTACAGACTGTTCTGCTTTCACAGAAAAAAATATGTTGCTGTGGGAAAAAAATAATATAAAGTAGGCAATATTTCCAGGATTTCTTTTTTAAATAAATCTCGAATTATAAAATTTTCTAATTCAAAGCTTCTAGCGATTGAGGCAGATAAAATTGAGAAAAACACTTCAAGTCATGAAGATATATTAGAAAGTTTTAATTTTGCAAATCATAAATATGACTGCAGAGACGGACGATAGTAATCGATAAAAAACAAGAGTAAGAACAGCACTTTGTAGCGCGTCATCTTACCCAAGAGGAAGGTTTGGAATAATTACATTTTTTTCTAATATGTAGAAATAAACTATTTTAGCCAAAAACATTATCATTTAATTAGTTTTCAAGTAATTAGCAGACAACTCTACATCATCATCCAACGTATTTTGGCTAGATTCATTCTGGCGATTTTCATTTGTACTAGAAGTCCGTCCCTGCGAGACTAATCGAACGGCAGAACATTGTCGCGCCAGTGCCGGATAAATCTCTGGGTCTACTTGAATGCCTGAAGAAATCATATCGGCACAAAGTTTGACTGTTTCCGCTGCAGATTGGATTTGAAACTTTGCTAATTCAGCTTGTTCTCTTTCCAGTAGGGTAGTACTGAAATCTCTACAGTTGCTGCCCACTTGGCCGCCGAGAGGCACAATAATTGCACCAGAAAGAGCATAGGAATTTGAAGTGTTGCCGTCAAAGCTATTTCCATTTGCAGAGCCGCTGAGCACAAAGGAAGGACGGGGACAAACAATCCCTCTAAAGCCGTAGGTAGCACTTTGGCCTAAGTTGTAAACAGCAGTTTGGTTAACTACCCCAGTATTTCCCAATGAATTGTCATTATTCATCGTATTGCTTTGGTCTTGAACTGTTTGGGGGATTTGAGCTGTTCCATAAGTAGGAGTAAGGAGCACTGTAGAGACAGTTGTCAAAAGTGTGAAAAATTTTCGACCCAACATAAATAAAACCTTTAGAACTCAACAGAGAGACTATGTTCAAAAATAAACGTGGCACCAGAAGACTCCGCCGAACCTTCAACGATTGTAGAATAGCCACTTGTGATAAATTCCAACGTTTGTGAATACTGGCTTTCAATCATGTAATTATTGAACTCAATACCACTGTCGGTTCGATTCATTGTTCCTGAAACCACATCTTGTGATGATTTAGTTTCAAAAATACTTGATTGCACGCCAGAATCTACCTTACGCTCAATTTCCATAGAGCCGTGAAATGGTAGTATTTGATTCGAAAAACTAGCCCGGATTGTGGGTTCGGAAGCAAAAGGATCTGGCTCTATATCTAGAGATAAAGGCGCACCTGTATATAAGCCAGTATAATAAGGTTCACCCTGAAGCAGATCACCCGCAGATGCCGGGCTGGCGACGAACAAGGCCATCGCCAAACCTAGCATTGTTTTCATGGTTTCGTCCGTAATAAAAATTAGCTACAAGATAAATCAACCATGGGATGGATTAACGAGTACCAGAAGCAGTCTCATGCTCAACGGTATCAGAGCCAGAACGGGTGACAATGGTACCTTTAACTTCAGTGTTACTGCCGAAAGTTTCGCTACCGTTTTCATAAACACCAGCTTCGTGATAAGTAAAGTCGTTATACTTCGTATCGAGCGACGCAACGTGTGTCGTTTTCAAGTCATTGGCCTCGAATACAAACTCGCTCCCATATTTCTCGGTAGTGGTGTAACCACCGCAGTTACAGTTTTCAGACAAGGAATAGAACTCATCGAAGCTTATATCCAAGTCGCCATCGACAGTATTTTGGATTGACGTATCTACTGATGCAGACCCATCATAATACTCTTTGTAGGCATAGCTAGACCAATCACGAGAACCACGAGACCAACTGTCACTATTCATGTTTAGATCAGTGGTCGTCCGAGAGAAACTGGTGATATCTCTGTTAGTGACATAGGTTTCACTTGCCTGTGCAGCCTGGCCGATGGCACCAAAAGCGATGATGGTTGCGAATGCGATTGTAGAAGAATTGAATTTAGCCATTGTAAGGAATCCTCATTAGAATTCAGTGTATTCCAGAGATATAGATAAATAATTTAGTGATGCCTCTAGATAGAAATCTAATCTGTTGGCCTAAATTGCTTGGATAAACAAAGCTCCAAAATACTTGATTTTTAACAAGATATAGATGGAGGTCATCACCTGCTCCTAGCAAGATTTTCGAAGATTAGCACTTACGTACAATGTCCATTTCCCTTAAAAATGGGGGCTTTGCGAGCAGAAAAGCATCTATGCATGCATCCCCACAAGGAGAAAATGAACAAAATACTTTTTTAGGTGCAATCGTACGCAATTTTACTGAAGCAAAGAGTAATTTTTCTTTGTTTATTGCTTACGTATTTATCTATAGCTCAGTTTTATTGCCTTTCAAAGGAAAGGTCAACCCTTTAATTCTGATCTTTTAGAAATCCTATAGAATACATATTTCTTCTACAAAATTAGTGCTCAGTTAATCTGAAATTAAAACGAACTTCATGAAAGTGATAAATTTCAAGGCCTCTTTAATCGATCAACATAAACTTATGTTTACAAAATCAAGTTGAAAGAAGATTAATCTGTAAAAAAACGAATTTGAGCCTTCAGAGCATGTCTAAAAAGCCCCTCACGCCCCCAACTTGCGGGAAAACGCTCAGGTGTTGAGCAAATGAAATCTCCAAAACTGGGGGATTTAGTAGGCGCATTAACAAGATTTGGATACTTCTCAGCCAATCTCTCAAATCATCCGAAGCAGCGCGGACACAACTCACCTAAAAACTTCTAATCACGGTAGAGGCAATTAAAAAAATGGATTTACCCTAATGCCAAGTGCTATTGATGGGCACAAACCAGAGTTCGGTGGAACTTGTTAGTACTTGTCTATTTGTCGGCCTCTGCTCAACCGCTCAGTGATGAGTATGGCATTCCTTGAGGTCGTCGCAAGGATTTTCTTACGCTGCCGCGAACTGGGAGGGTTGAGTGGTTCGAAGGCTTACTCTGACTAGCTAGCCTTAAGTATCGGTATTTGTCCTCTTCTTGGGGAATCCTGAGGCGATCGCCTGGGGCATTACCAGAAAAAAATTCGATTTATGGAAAGCGCACCGGAAAACGCTCATAATAATAAACTGTATGAAGATTGGGTTACATTAAGAATCTAAGGATGTTCCAATAACCCAGTGGCATGCTCACAGGAGGAGGAGAATGAGCGAACAAAATCCCTACGAAACCCTTGGGCTTGCAAAAACGGCTTCATTTGAAGAGATCCAAGCAGCCAAACAGAAACTCAGCGCCAAATATGAAGGCGATCGCGCCGTAGTGGACAAACTCGAAGCGGCCTACGATGCGATTATTATGGATCGCCTCAGACAACGGCAACAGGGCACCCTAGACGTTCCGGATAAGATTCGCTTTGCAGAAACTTCTCAAAAGAAGACGCAGGCGTCTCAACCCTTGGTTAAGTCTCCTGAACTACCCCAGTGGTTGGTAGATTTGCGAGATACTCCAGAAACCAACACTTTATATACAGCCCTCGGCGTCAATGGGGCGATCGCCATTGCTGGAATATTCCTGGCAACGGATCTCACTTCAACTCTTTTGACCGTGGCGTTGATCGCAAATATTTATCTGCTCTACCGTAAAGAACAGCGCTTTGGACGGGCCGCCCTCATTGGGATTGTGGCCTTGGTCGCAGGGATTGCCCTCGGTAGTGGCGTGAATGCCATCCTCAATAGCACTGGCGTCACCGTGGCGATCGCCCCCGAACATCTTCTGCTAGTGCTCAGCAGTATTGTTTTCGGCTTGGGGACAAGTTTCTTACGATAATGACCCCTGAGGGCATTTATTTGAGGTTTTCCTCAGCCCGTAGGCGATCGCTTACCCGACGCAGAACACCATTAATAAAACGATGGCCATCTTCGTCAGAGTAGCGTTTTGCTAATTCCACTGCCTCGTTGATGGCTACTTTGTAAGGTGTTTCTAAAAACAAAATTTCGGCCACGGCGATGCGTAAAATATCGCGATCTAAACGGGGTAAACGGTGATACTGCCAATCAACCAAAGATCCGTCAATGACTTCCTTGATTTGATCATTACGGCGTCGGAGCGTCGTGAGAATCTCTAACGCAAAATTACGCACCTCATGTTGGCGAGTTAACTGCAAAAATTCTGGCAACTCCACCACATGACCCAAACGATTAATCGCCGCACGAGTTAGCTCCAGGGCTTCTTCGGCCATTGCGCGAGCGCTCTTGACGTTGACGGCTAACGTTTCACTTCTCAGTAATTGCTCCTCTGCCCGAGCGACCTCACTAGCTGCATCCTCTAAGATGTCATGGATTTCGCTACCCAGAGTCCGAACTGCTGCCAACATCAACTCATCAAGCTCTACTGTTTCTAACTTATCGGGCTTGCCTTTGATCTGACTCAAACTCAACAGAGCAATTTCACGGGCAACACTACGGGGCTGTTTTCGGGCGGGCATAGTCTAATTAGGAATAAACAATAAGGAAAATCAACATCACTCAGAGGCACCATTAAACTACACTTCTTCCTCTAGAGAAAGCATATCCGCCTGGGGACTGTTCAATTCTTCAAGGGGACGATCCAATTCACGGGATTTTTTACGGCGGGTGAGATTGAGAGGGATTGTACCCCGCACCGATTTTCGCTCAGACTCTGCTTCCGGACTCACAATTCCCCCAGAAATTAAGACTTTAAAGGCGTCTTCAATGGACATTGATAAATTAATCACGTCATCTTCCGGTACCATCGCATACCAGCCAGAGGTGGGGTTCGGAGTAGTCGGAATAAACACACTCAAGAGGGGGTCGGCTACCTGGGCCTGCAATTGGGAGCTGACAGTTCCCGTCACAAAGCCTAAAGTCCAGACACCAGGTCGGGGATATTCCACCATCACCACCCGGCGGAAGCGACTCTGGGAATCCCGTAGGAGGGTTTCTAGCAGTTGCTTTAGGGTTTTATAAATTGCGCCAGCCAGGGGAATACCCTGGAGAATTTGTTCCCCGACCTCCAGCAACCAACGTCCGACGAAGTTTCGCGCCATCAGACCGATCACCAAAATGAATGTCAGGGGAACGGTGATCCCAACGCCAATATTTAAGGCATTGGTCAAGATTGGATCCAGGCCATCGAACGGATTAATTTGCTTGGGGATTTGCGTCAGAAAATTAATCACCCAAGTCGCAATCGTGATCGTCAACCAAATGGTGGTTGCTAGGGGGATAACAACGAGCAACCCGGCAATCAGATCGTTTTTTAAATCTTGTTTCAGACGTTCTAACACGGTAGGGCAAGGTTTCCTGGTAGGGAGATGGTGGATGAAATGGCGGGAACAGAAGCAGAGGGAAGTCGTTTTTTTTGGGGTCCAGGCGATCAATGGAATCTTGGGAACTGGGGCGGGAAAATAAGTGAAATGTTAAGAAAAAAGACGACGTAATCTATTTTACTGAATTCTTTGGGGTTGCCAATGTTTCTTGGTGCTCCTGTGCTGATAAAAATGGGGTGACATCCGCTGCCAATTGTCACCCCAAACAGGAAAAATATTATTCAGAATCGGCGGTGGGTTCAGGTTTCGGGGCTTGGGATGTGCTTGTTTTGTTAGACCAAGCATTGCGAACGCCGAGCCAACCGACAACAAGATAAGCAATCCCCAGCAAAAGACTCCGGATACTGGTTGGGATAATTTCCTGGAGGACACTCCGGTTCGCTTCTTGGCGCTGTTGTGTCTGAAGCTCAACAACGCTTTGTTGTAATTCCTCTAGTCGCGCATTTAGGGCTTCGGGGTCATTGACAAATTTTTGGTAGTTGAGGAATTCTTGCCTCTGGGCTTCAACTTCGGCAATTTGCTGAGGCGGGACTCGACCAGAGTTGAGAGCTGTGTCTATTTCTTGGATCTGTTGCTCTAGTTGTTGTTTTGCCTCGGGGTTTTGGGCGAGGGCTTGGAGTTGGGTATATTGCTGCTGGACTTGTTGTTCTCGCTGTTGGGTTTCTTGTTCGATTTGGGCGATCGCCTGTTCCCGAATGCCCTGCATATTATCGAGGTGAATGGGAATCAAGATTAAGAAAATCACCCCAAGGACGAGGGAAAAAATAAAGCTTAAAAAGCGACCATCTGTAATGGAGGCGCGCAGTTTTGCTGATTTTCCAGCATTGTCATCTAGCCAACTGCCTAGAAGTAGGGCCACAATCCCAATCAAGGGGTTAATCCCTCTACCGACTACCTGATTTGTGAAATTAATTTGCCAAGCATTGTCCAGGGGTAGCCACGGGAAGGCAGCAATGACGTAATCAACGAAAGAAGAAATTAACAGTACGCCCCCCAAAATCTTGAGGCTCAGGGACGTAAAAGAAGCAAGGCGAACATTATTCATACTTTATGTATCAGTCAATGGGCGTTTATGGGTGTCACCACTAGAATGACGAGTAACGCTATTTTAGGGGGCATGGTTTGTCCTCTGTAAAGTTTATGACAAAATACCTGGAAATCCTGGATGATAAACCGGAACTCATTAAACGGGCGCTCCGCATTGTCATGGGCCGAATTGAAGAGGCGATCGCCCGCCGCGGTGTCTGTACCATCGCCCTTGCCGGGGGCAGCACTCCAAAACCGTTATACGAAAAATTAGCAGAACAATCCCTCCCCTGGGCGCAACTACACATTTTTTGGGGAGATGAGCGTTATGTTCCCGCCGATCACCCCGATAGTAATCAACGGATGGCCCGGCTCGCCTGGCTAGACCATGTGCCGATTCCGGAAAGCAATATTCACCCGATGCCGACTGAGGCCGCAGATCCCCAGCAAGATGCAGCGGCCTACGACGCAACCCTAAGAAACTTTTTTGGCGATCGCCCCTGGCCTAGTTTTGATATTGTGCTGTTGGGCATGGGGGACGATGGCCACACCGCTTCGTTATTTCCCCAAACGGCGGCCCTAACCGTTGGCGATCGCCTGATCACCGTGGGGGAGAAAGAAGGAGAACCCCGGCTGACCTTTACTGTGCCTCTGATTAATGCCGCCCAGAACATTCTTTTTCTCGTCGCTGGGTCAAATAAACAGGATGCCCTCCAGAAAATTTTCCACAGTGATGCCGACGGGTTTGCCTACCCCAGTAAACTGATCAACCCAGACCATGGCGTTCTCTGGTGGCTCCTAGATGCCGCCGCTGGCGATCGCCTTGCCCCCGATCAAGCAATCTATCAAACGAAATCCCGCCCAGAGCCTTAAAATAAAACCATTCTTTCCCCTTTGACCACCCACTGTCATGATTAGTTGTCCCAACTGTAACCACCAAAATCCTGACGGCGCTGTCCAATGCGAAGCCTGTTATACGCCCCTCCCCCAAGCATCGGCCTGTCCCCAATGTGGCGCTAGCGTCCAGAGTAATGCCGCTTTCTGTGGTCAATGTGGCTTTAATTTGCAACGGGCCACTCCCATGGCAGCACCAGAAGAACTACCCAAAACTGTGGTTCCCAATGCCCCTGGTGCCAGCGTTCCCCCCACCGCTCCCCCTGAGCCGACCATGGACTTTCCAGAAATCTCTGAAGCGGATTTCCCTGATTTTCCTGACTTTTTCGAAGAAGAAGAAATAGCAACTCCCGCCGTTGCCGAATCTCCAGAATTACCTGATCCCTTTACGTTAGATTTTGAAGAACCAAGTCCCGCCCCAGTAGCACCAACACCCGCCTCTTCCCCAACAACTGTCCAGGGGCCAAGACAGGCAACTCAAATTCAAGTACAGACTGCGAGTTTGCTCCATGTACAAACCCAAGTCGCCCTAGAAATTCCCGAACACCTCGATGTCGTTCACATCGGCAAACCGAATCAGACTGTCCCCCCAGATATTGATGTGTCTGGTTTCCCGAGCTCTGAGGTGGTATCACGAATTCATGCCGATCTACGCCAAGAAGCTGGCCTCTACTACATCGAAGATACTGGTAGTTCCAATGGCACCTATATCAATCATGTACCCCTCCCTGTCGGTAATCGACATCGACTCCGGGCCGGTGATCGCATTGGTTTAGGCAAAGGCGATAAGGTGACGTTTATTTTCCAAATCAGTTAAGGGTGCTTTGTCAATCCTGTCGTCTTGCGGCAGCAATTGAGGCACATTGGTTTAGAAAAACTTATCAATAACCCCTAAAATTCCCTAAGAGGTTCTGATAACGGAGTTTCCCGGAACAACGATATACTAATTCAGTGATGTCACTTTTGTTGGAAATCCCTGCCTCGATACATTCCCTTAACGATCCATCGTGCAGGCCAAAGAACCCCTATGAACTCAGGAATCGATCTCCAAGGTAGTTTTATCGAAACCCTCCAATCCTTTGGATTGTCCCATGAAATTGCCAAGACTATTTGGCTACCCCTACCGTTGTTACTGATGATTATTGGCGCAACGGTGGGTGTTTTAGTCGTTGTGTGGTTAGAGCGAAAAATTTCAGCGGCAGCCCAACAGCGGGTTGGCCCGGAATATGCAGGCCCCCTAGGGGTTTTACAGCCGGTGGCCGATGGTTTAAAGCTGGTTTTTAAAGAAGATATTGTCCCCGCCAAAACAGATCCCTGGCTCTTTACCTTAGGGCCGGCCCTCGTGGTCATTCCGGTCTTTTTGTCCTATCTCATCGTTCCCTTTGGACAAAATTTGGTGATTACGGATTTGAATGTGGGGATTTTTCTGTGGATTTCCCTCTCAAGTATTGCTCCCATTGGCCTGTTGATGTCAGGCTACTCTTCTAACAATAAATATGCACTGCTGGGGGGACTGCGTGCTGCGGCTCAATCAATCAGCTACGAAATCCCCCTGGCCTTGGCTGTATTGGCGATCGCCATGATGTCCAACAGCCTGAGCACCATTGACATTGTCGAACAACAATCCGGTTACGGCATTTTAGGCTGGAATATTTGGCGGCAACCCATTGGTTTCCTTATTTTTTGGATCGCCGCCCTCGCCGAATGTGAACGTCTCCCCTTTGACCTCCCTGAAGCAGAAGAAGAACTAGTCGCTGGCTATCAAACCGAATATGCCGGGATGAAATTTGGTCTGTTTTACGTCGGCTCCTACGTTAACCTTGTACTTTCGGCACTGATTGTTTCAATTCTCTATTTGGGCGGTTGGGAGTTTCCCATTCCCCTCGATAAGCTTGCCGGTTGGTTAAACGTTGCCCCCAGCACCCCTTGGCTCCAGGTGATCACCGCCTCCTTGGGGATTATTATGACCCTCGTGAAAACCTATGCCTTGGTCTTTATCGCTGTCCTCCTACGCTGGACTTTACCGCGAGTACGCATTGACCAACTCTTGAACTTTGGCTGGAAGTTTCTCCTCCCCGTTGCCCTTGTTAACCTATTGCTCACGGCGGCCCTAAAACTTGCTTTCCCCATTGCTTTTGGGGGCTAAAGCTTCGTCGTTTCTTTCTCCTTCTTTGTTGATCTTCTTACCCTATGTCCTATGTTTAAAATCCTCAAACAAGTCGGTGACTATGCCAAGGATGCAGCCCAGGCAGCGAAGTATATTGGCCAGGGTCTCTCGGTAACTTTTGATCACATGCGGCGACGCCCCGTGACAGTGCAATATCCCTACGAGAAGCTGATTCCCTCAGAACGGTTCCGCGGCAGAATTCACTTTGAATTCGATAAATGTATTGCCTGTGAAGTCTGTGTAAGAGTTTGTCCGATCAACCTCCCCGTCGTGGATTGGGAATTTGATAAAAGCATCAAAAAGAAAACCCTCAAGCATTACAGCATCGACTTTGGGGTTTGTATCTTCTGCGGTAACTGTGTTGAATACTGCCCCACCAATTGTCTATCGATGACAGAAGAATATGAGCTGGCCACCTACGATCGCCACGAATTGAACTACGATAATGTGGCCCTGGGTCGTCTGCCCTACAAAGTCACCCAAGATCCAATGGTGACCCCCCTCCGGGAGTTGGCCTACTTGCCCCAAGGTGTCATTGACCCCCATGATCTCCCCCAAGGCAGTCAGCGGGCTGGCGAGCATCCAGAGGATATTCTCGAACGCTTACAGGCCGAAAAGCAACAAGAAACAGCAGATCAATAAAGCCAAGATAGACTAAGCAAGATTTAGTGCAGGTGTGAATTTAGCAGGAGTTTTAAAAAAACTGTGAATTTAGCAGAAGGTGTTCAAATTGTTTCGTTCGTCATCCTCATGGTGATGATGCTGGGGTCAGCCCTTGGGGTTGTGCTCTTTGAAAATATTGTCTACTCAGCGTTCCTGCTGGGGGGCGTGTTTATCAGTATTTCTGGGTTCTATATTCTGTTAAATGCGGATTTCGTCGCGGCAGCCCAGGTCTTGATTTATGTCGGGGCGATTAATGTTTTGATCTTATTCGCCATCATGTTGGTGAATAAAAAAGAAGACTTCAGTCAGATGCCTGGTCGTCTCCTTCGTCAGGGGGCAACGGCTCTGGTCTGCTTGGGTCTTTTCGCCCTCCTTGGCACGATGGTTTTGGTAACTCCTTGGGAATTGTCAGCGATTTCTCCGGCAGCAGTGGGCAATTCTGTGGTGGCGATCGCCAAACATTTCTTTAGCGATTTCCTCCTGCCTTTTGAACTAGCTTCAGTGCTCCTCCTCATTGCTATGGTGGGCGCGATTATCCTGGCCCGTCGCGATATTATTCCTGAGATTACAACCACAGAAGAAGGGAGTACCGGCCTCCAACTACCAGAGCGTCCCCGGGAGCTCGCTGGCGCAAATAGCCCCAAATCCAAACAAAACTAAGCTTTTCTTGACACCCATGCAAATTCAACTTGAATACATCCTGGTTCTCGCTGCCGCCCTATTTTGCATCGGCATTTACGGTTTAGTGACCAGTCGCAATGCCGTCCGCGTGTTGATGTCCATTGAGCTATTGCTAAACTCCGTCAATCTCAACTTTATGGGCTTCTCTAACTTCCTCGATCCCGGCGAAATCAAAGGACAAGTTTTTACCGTTTTCGTCCTGACCGTTGCCGCTGCCGAAGCCGCCGTTGGTCTAGCGATTATCCTAGCCATTTACCGCAACCGCAACACCATCGATATGGAACAGTTCAATTTGCTGAAATGGTAGATCCATAAGCTCAGGCATAACGTTAATAAACTTCATCTTTTCGAGAGGGATCAGTCTACTGGTCTCTCTTTTTTTCTTCACAAAACATAAGGTTATCAAATAATAACAAGATAAACTAAAACTTAAACTTAACTATCAAAGGATTGAGATAACATTAAGACCACGACAGCACAAACGACATTGTGGGATTGGCCGTAGCAATCCTCAAGCATCGTCCCGTGATTGCGATAAAGATAGATAAGGAAAAATACATGGTTTCGACACTTTCTCCTCAAGCAACCCAATTACCAAATATTTGCGGTCAGGAGCAGGAAATTTCAGAGATTGTCAATCACAGTGAAAAAATCTTTCTCGACCGGAGTGATCTTAATCTCGATCAAGTGAAGGCTGGGTTTGCCTGTGCCCTTCATATGCACCAGCCCACTATTCCCGCCGGAACCGATGGCGCACTCATCTGCAATTTGCAGCATATGATGGAAAATCCCCACGATGGTGATAACCACAATGCCACGGTGTTTGCTTGGTGCTACAGCCGTATGGGAGAGTTTATCCCCGAGTTAGTGAATGCAGGCTGCAGCCCCCGGATCATGTTGGATTATTCTGGGAACTTGCTCTGGGGCCTACGGCAAATGGGCCGGGAAGATGTCCTCGATAACCTCAAAAAAATCACCACCGATGCCCGTTATCAGCCCTATGTGGAATGGCTAGGCACCATGTGGAGCCATGCGGTTGCCCCTTCGACGCCCATCCCAGATTTAAAATTGCAAATTCAAGCCTGGCAGCATTATTTTGCCGAAATCTTTGGGGTCGAAGCCCTGAAGCGGGTTAAGGGATTTTCGCCCCCAGAAATGCACCTACCCAATCATCCGGATACGCTATTTGAATACATCAAAGCCCTCAAGGAGTGCGGCTACCGTTGGCTCTTGGTGCAAGAACATTCCGTGGAGCGTTTGGATGGTTCTGGTTTACACCATGATGACAAGTATCTCCCCAATCGCCTGGTGGTGAAAAATTCTCGGGGTGAAGAAATTAGCATTACTGCGCTGATTAAAACCCAGGGATCTGATACGAAGCTGGTAGCCCAGATGCAACCCTACTACGAAGCCAAGAGCCGCGATCGCCAACAGTTGGGCGGTCAAGCAGTGCCCTGTTTGGTTTCTCAAATTGCCGACGGGGAAAATGGCGGCGTGATGATGAATGAATTCCCTGGGGGCTATCTCCCGGCTTGGCACGACATTAAAAACGACGGTAGTGTTGTGGGTTTTAACGGCACGGAATATCTTGAACTCCTAGAAGCGAAGGGGATTACCGAAGCCGATTATCCGGTATGTCAGGCGGTGGGCCAGGCGAAGATTTGGACAAGACTGGAGGCGGAAAATCAAGGCGTTACGCCAGAAACGGTCAATCAGGCGATCGCCTATTTAAACGAGCATGATCACCAATTCCATGTGGATGGCGCTTCCTGGACGAATGATCTCAGTTGGGTCAAGGGCTATGAAAATGTCCTGGAGCCGATGAATGAACTGAGCGCCAAATTCCATGAAAAATATGACCGCCTCGTGGCCGAAGACCCCAGCGTGACAAAAACAGAAGCCTATCAGCGATCTTTGTTGTATTTGCTGTTGGTAGAAACCAGTTGTTTCCGCTATTGGGGCCAGGGCACTTGGACGGACTATGCCCGGAAACTCTACAGTGATGGGCTTGCAAGTTTGGCTTAGGGTTTGTACCTAGAGTGATGTGATGGCGTAACTCTTCTGGTCTTAGACTGGGGGAGTTTTTTCTTGCTTTGACTTTGCATTATCCTAGGATATTCCCTGAGTTGCATGGGCTGACGGGTTGACCCTAATTTGCGTATGCTAAGGGAACCATTGAGCGATCGCCCACCATGCAAATTTACCTTGATTACAGCGCCACAACGCCCCCCCATCCTTTGGTGATCCAGCGGGTGCAAGCAGTCTGTGGCCAAACCTGGGGCAATCCCTCCAGCTTACATGGTTGGGGCAATCGGGCCGCCACTCTCCTGGAAATGGCCCGGATGCAAGTGGCGAGCCTCATTGGTGTAGCGGACCCCGATGAAATTATTTTTACGGCGGGGGGCACCGAAGCAGATAACTTGGCGATTTTTGGCATTACAGACCAGTACCGAGAGCCGCAACATCTGATTATTTCCCAGGTGGAACATCCGGCGATCGCCAAGGCCGCAGATTTCCTCGAAACTCAGGGCTGGCAAGTGACGCGCCTCGGAGTTGATCGCCGTGGGCAGGTAGACCCCCAGGATCTAGAGAAGGCGATTCAAACTAATACGGTTTTAATTTCGGTGATCTATGGCCAGAGCGAAGTGGGCACCATCCAACCCATTGCCGAACTGGGGGCGATCGCCAAAAAACACAACATCATCTTTCATACTGACGCGGTTCAGGCTGTGGGACGGATTCCCATTGATTTACACCAGCTTCCTGTGGATTTGCTTTCTCTTTCTGGGCACAAAATCTATGGCCTCCAGGGGGCTGGTGCGTTGTATGTACGCGACGGCATTAAGCTCCAACCTCGACTCTACGGCGGTGGCCAAGAACACAATTTGCGCTCTGGCACCCAAAATTTACCCGGTATTGTTGCCTTGGGGATGGCCGCCGAACTCGCCCAGGAAACCATGGCCCAAGAAATTGAACGCCTGAGTTACCTGCGCAATTTTTTGTTAAACCGAGGCAGCAGTGGTGAACATCTGCAAATTACAGGCGATCGCCATCACCGCCTACCGCACCATGTCAGTTTTGCCTTGCGTAAAGATTCACCCCTCCTGGGTCTGACTGGGAAAAACCTCGTGCGCCAAATGAACCTCGCCGGAATCGGCATTAGTGCAGGGTCTGCCTGCCACAGTGGAAAGCTCAACCCCAGCACGACCCTCAAGGCAATGGGCTATAGCGATCAAGAGGCCCTCTCCGGGATTCGCTTAACCCTAGGTGCACAAACCCAAATGGAAGATATAGAATGGACGGCGATCGCCCTCGAACAAATTTTGCAGCGACAACCTACCGTGCTTCTGGCATAACCTGACCAAAATACATGGCTTCTGACTTCTCCAATGATCCCTCCCCGCAGCGGGATCCAAGCCCTCCCATCCACCACAAACAAAATGAATTCTATGTGCTCTATCTCTACGTTGCTGGCGGTAATAGCCATTCCCGCTGGGCGATCAACGAACTAGAAAGCATTTGCAACGAATATCTCTCCGGACGCCACGAAATCCGGATCATCGATATTTACGAGCACCCCGACCTCGCTGAATCAGAACGGATTGTTGCCACCCCGACGCTAATCAAAAAATTACCGCCCCCCCTGCGCAAATTTATCGGCGATTTATCCGACCGGGAGAGTATTTTGATTGGTTTAGATATTTGGTAGAAGCCATGGGGAGAGACCACCCAACCGCTATACTGACAGACGTTCTGTTTTAATGTGGGCTGTTATGGCAGGGGAAAATCCTGAAGCAAAACTTTCGCGTCGCCTGGCCCTGGTGGGGGTGGCGATGACCGGGCTATTTGTGGCGATCGCCCTTGGCGCACCCCTTTTACAAAATATTGGCTGGCTGAAAGACCCCCTCGATTCCCTGAGTTTCCCGATCCACAGTCCTCCCAGTTGGAGCCATTGGTTTGGTACCAGTCGCCAGGGTTATGATGTTTTGTCCCGCACCCTCTTTGGTACCCAGGCGGCCCTCAAGGTGGTACTACTAGCCACAAGCCTGAGTTTAATCATTGGTGTCCCCCTCGGCATGGTGAGTGGATATTTTGGCGGCAAGGTAGACCGGGTACTGCTGTTTTTGATGGATACGATTTATACCCTACCCGGGCTGCTACTGTCCGTTACCCTCGCCTTTGTGGTGGGAAAAGGGGTGATTAATGCGGCGATCGCCTTGAGTATTTCCTATGTGCCCCAATATTTCCGGCTTGTCCGCAACCGCACCACCAGCGCCAAAACAGAATTATTTATCGAAGCAGCCCAGGCCATGGGCGCAACGCCGAGGCGAATTCTGTCGAAATATTTATTTCGCAATGTAATCCAGAGCGTGCCGGTACTATTTACCCTCAATGCCGCCGATGCGATTTTGATTCTGGGGGGATTGGGCTTTTTGGGTTTGGGCTTACCCGATGGAACGCCGGAATGGGGCCACGATCTGCGCCTCGCCCTCGATGCTTTGCCAACGGGGATTTGGTGGACGGCGCTGTTTCCGGGGTTAACCATGACCCTGATGGTGATGGGCTTATCGCTACTGGGAGAAGGCTTAAATACCTGGCTAAATCCGGCTGATCGTCGTTAAGGGCAATCTTTCGGACGAGATTCTACCTCAGTGATTAATTGGTCTAATTCCCGTTGCATTTCCCCTAAAACCCGCTGGTAACAGGCTTCAACGTAGGGGCGATCGCCCGCCGCTGCCCGGCCATATTTTTCAAAGCGGATCGGTGGACAGACCCGTGTATACATTTTTGTCGGCAGGGGAAAGTTGGGTAGGGGGCCAAAGGCGACGCCCCAGGGTAAACCGAGATAAATGGGAAAGACCTCCGGGTCGATGTTAAAGAGCCACGGCAGGTTAAACGCTTTTAAAAATTTTTTGAGGGGTTCGTAGATATCTTCGATCACGAAAATACTGTCGTGGGCGCCCCAGGAAATCAGTGGCACAATGGGCACTCCCTGGCGCAGGGCTAGTTTAATAAATCCCCGCCGCTCGGCAAAGTAAATCTGATTTCTCTGGGCATGGGGCCGAAAAACATCTTGACCGCCCCCCGGATAAACGAGGACATTGGCCCCGGACTTCAACGCGGCGATCGCCATTTTCGGGTGGGCTTGGACTGCGCCCGTTTTGACGGCAATTTTTGCTAATTCTGGGAAAGCCAGCCAAATATTCGGGTGCATCAGGCCATAGGTGGGCCTTTCAACCCCATACCGCTGAAACCAGTCATACATCATCATCCACATATCCGGCGCCGCAAGGCCGCCATTGTGGGAACCAACCCCTAACACCGGCTCATCCATCGGCAAATTTTCCCAGCCGCTGGTTTCTACCCGAAAATAAAATTTGTACAGCCACTCCCAGAGGGGCAGCAAACGCCGAATGGTTTCTGGGTCGCGCCCTTCAAGGGACCAACCGTCTAAGGGGGGATCAAGGGGCGGAAATGGCGGAAAAAGGGGCATAATAGCGACAAAACAGGACTTTACAGTTCTTAAAATTATGGCATGGTTTGTTAAGGAGGAATTCTCTTGGTGAAAATTGCAATTATTGGTTGTGGCTATGTGGGCCAGGCGATCGCCAAGCAATGGACAACGGCGGGTCATCAAGTGACCGTGACGACAACGACCCCCGAAAAAGTCCCTCAGTTACAAGAAATCGCCTACCAAGTGAAAGTTCTCAGCGGTGATCAACCTGAAGCCCTCCAGGAGCTTTGTGAAGGGCAAGATGTTGTGCTTTTGGCAGTGGGTTCGAAGGGACGCACCGAAGCAAATTATCAGCAGGCTTATCTAAAAACGGCCCAAAACCTCGCCCAGGCCCTCACCCATAACGACACCGTTAAACAGGTGATATATACCAGCAGCTATGCCATCGTCGGCAATCATCACGGTGCTTGGGTCGATGAAACAACCCCCGACAAGCCGCCCCATGTTTTCGCAGAAATTCTCTTGGCAACGGAGCAAACCCTAAAGGCGATCGCCACAGATGCGCGTCAGGTTTGCATACTCCGCTTGGGGGGCATCTATGGTGAAGGCCGAGAAATTAAGAAAATTTTCCAGCGGGCCATGGGCCAAGTGCGGCCTGGTGATGGCAGTGAATACGGTAACTGGATTCATTTAGAAGATATTGTGGCGGCGATCGAATTTGCCCAGGCTCGCAACCTCAGCGGTTTATTTAATCTTGTTTGCGATGAGCCGTTGCCCCGGCGGGACTTACTCTCTCGTTTGGCCGAAAAATACGCCCTACCCCCGGTACGCTGGGATGCGAGCCAAACTTCTGATCGCCCCTTAAATGTGCGTGTGTCTAATCAAAAATTAAAAAATTTAGGGTTTACATTCCGCCATCCGACGATTGAAGTGTAGATTGAGGAGCAGAGAATACGACCCAAGGTAGAGCTGATCCAAAAAATATGCCCATTGACTTCATTCGCGGTGCCAGTTACCCCTTTCGCGCCGTGAGATTTTTTTCCCGTCACCCGAAGCTTTTGCAATATTTAGCGATTCCCCTTGGCGTCAATGTTGTGTTGGGTGGATTGCTCTACACCTTTTCTCTGCGTTGGGCTTGGCGGACGGCGGGAGCTGGCTACACTTGGATTAGCACCAGTCTGATCGGCTTGATTGATCGCTTACCTCCCTGGTTACAGTGGTTGGATTACGGCGCAAATTTCCTGGGGGGACTGCTAGGCCTTATTTTCATTGCGGCAGTGTTTATTGCGGTTGGACTACTGCTGGTACAGTTTGGCGTTATTCTTGGCGCCCCTTGGTATGGCCAACTGTCAGAACAGATTGAAAAACTCCGCACCAGTCGCCTGGAAGTCATTGAAGTGGGCATTATCCGCGACATTGGCCGCGCCATTCTCTTTGAACTAAAAAAATTAGCCTTGGTCTTGGCGATCGCCCCCTTGCTGTTTGGGATTAACTTTTTACCAGGAATTGGTAGCGTGTTGTCCTCCCTAGGCGGCCTGGCGATGACCCTAACGATCATCTGCCTTGATTTTTTTGATGCCACCCTTGAGAGACGGCGATTTACGTTTCGCCAAAAGTTGCGGCAAGTTTATCGGGCTTTACCGGGTAGTGCGGGGTTTGGGCTGGTTTGTCTGGGGTTGATCAGTTTGCCTTTTCTCAATCTTGTGACAATTCCCCTCTGCGTTGCCTCTGGCACTCTGTTTGTGTGCGATCGCCTGTTGCCAAAGCTAAATCCTCCAGCCAGCGATTAGGAACCGAGGACATGACACTCTCTTAACTTCTTCCCAATGCAGGAAAACCGATTGTTTATCAATCACGCCACGGAACATTAATCCTCTTAATTGTCAAACTCCACGAGGCGATCGCCTTAGAAGAAGACGATAAACTGCAGAAAGTAACCATTGACTTGGTATTTTACAAACGCACCGCAGTAGCAAATGGCTAGCTTTAAATTAGCCCAGAAACATTGAATTACAAGCGTTTTTAGATGTTTCTTAAATGGTGTTCATGAAACGTCAAGGTTTATGAATTAGCCTTAAGTATTGTAAACTACCCAAGGATTAACCAAATTTCACAGACATCGAGGAGAACAGGAGCTTATGACGGCGACGGCGGCGGCAGCGTCATCATTGGTAATGTCAAGGGAGTATTTGCGTCCCCCAGGTGGGATGAACCCCAATGTGTGGATGGTCATCATCGCAGTAGGATTGATCGCCACCTCCGTGGGAGGCTACTGGTTTTGGGGTTGGTATGATTGGATTTGCTTCCTAGAAAACGTTTTAGCGCTGCACCTCGCAGGAACTGTGATCCACGATGCATCCCACCGCGCCGCCCATAGCAACCGTGCGGTCAATACCATCCTGGGTCATGCCAGTGCTCTCATGTTGGGATTCGCTTTTCCCGTTTTTACCCGAGTCCATCTCCAGCACCACGCCCATGTCAACGATCCTGAAAATGACCCGGATCATTTTGTTTCGACCGGCGGCCCCCTCTGGATGATTGCGGCCCGTTTTTTCTACCACGAAATCTTTTTCTTCAAGCGTCGTCTGTGGAAAAATTACGAGTTGCTAGAGTGGTTCCTCAGCCGTGCCTTTTTGGGGGTCATTGTCTACCTGGGTATCCAGTATGGCTTCATTGGTTACATCATGAACTTTTGGTTTGTCCCCGCGTTGGTGGTTGGTATTGCCCTGGGTTTGTTTTTTGATTATTTACCCCATCGCCCCTTTGAAGAACGCGATCGCTGGAAAAATGCCAGGGTTTATCCGAGCAAGCTCCTCAATATTTTGATCCTTGGGCAAAACTATCACCTGGTACATCACCTGTGGCCCTCGATTCCTTGGTATAAGTATCAACCCGCCTATTACTACATCAAGCCCCTATTAGATAAAAAGGGTTCCCCCCAATCATTGGGACTGCTCCAGGGGAAAGATTTCCTCAGTTTCCTCTACGATATTTTTGTGGGCATTCGCCTGCACCACAAACCTAAATCCTAAATTTTCCTGAAGTTATGGCTGATACCCAAGCAATTCTGGCTGCCCTCCGTCCCGTTCAAGATCCTGAGCTCCAAAAAAGCCTGGTGGATCTCAATATGATCCGCAATGTCTCTGTGGAGAATGGCACGGTGAAATTTACCCTGGTGCTGACCACACCCGCTTGCCCCCTCAAAGAATTTATCGTCGAGGAGTGCAAGAATGCTGTGCTGCCTTTACCTGGGGTCAATGCCGTAGATGTGGAAGTTACCGCCGAAACGCCGCAACAAAAGGCACTGCCTAGTCAACAGGGCATTGATAATGTCAAAAACATCATTGCCATCTCCAGCGGCAAAGGGGGCGTTGGTAAAAGTAGCGTTGCAGTGAATGTGGCGATCGCCCTGGCCCAAACCGGTGCCAAAGTCGGTCTTTTGGACGCAGATATCTACGGGCCAAATGTGCCGAACATGATGGGCACTGGTGAAGTAGAAATCAAAGTTGATAAAACAGGCGGCCAAGATATTCTCCAGCCAGAATTCAACCATGGGGTCAAACTGGTTTCCATGGCGTTTTTGATTGATCCGGATCAACCGGTGATTTGGCGGGGGCCGATGCTCAATGGCATCATTCGTCAGTTTCTCTACCAAGTGAATTGGGGAGAGCTAGATTATCTCATCGTTGATATGCCCCCCGGTACTGGTGATGCCCAGTTAACCATGGCCCAGGCAGTGCCCATGGCTGGTGCCGTCATTGTCACAACTCCCCAAACGGTTTCTCTCCTCGACTCGCGCCGGGGCCTCAAGATGTTCCAGCAAATGGGGGTCAATGTGCTGGGGATTGTGGAAAATATGAGCTACTTTATTCCGCCAGATCTGCCAGATCGCCAATATGATCTGTTTGGTTCTGGGGGCGGCGAAAAAACCGCTAATGAGTTGGCTGTGCCTCTCCTTGGCTGCATCCCCCTAGAAATTGCGCTCCGGGAAGGGGGCGATACTGGCATACCAATTGTGGTCGCCCAACCGGAATCGGCTTCGGCTAAGGCTCTGGTCACCATTGCTAAGGCGATCGCCGCAAAGGTTTCTGTGGCGGCCCTTGCCTAAATTGAATCCCTAAATCCAACTGAATCAACACGAAAAAGGGGGGCATCAGCCCCCGGTTTTCTGGTGAATATTTCTGAAAATCACCGTCGAAAATCGCAATGGTTCTTAACGATTAGCGGTTAATTTTCTTCGCCATGTTACGGAACATATCCATGCTGCTATCGACCTTCAAATTAGGACGAGGTGCTGCCGGGGTGATAGGGGTGCTCGTGGTTTCAGAAGAAGACTGGGTCGCTTCCGTTGTCCGAGGTGCAGCCTGTTGGTTTTTGTTCAGCTTACGGGCTACTTCCGAGGAAACTTGGGTCACGACGGTTGCGCCCCCTTGACCCTTCAGTTTAGGAAAAGTCCGCTTGATAGTTACGGACTTCTTCATCAATTCGGTATCACCAAGGGTCTGGGCTTCTTCAAAGTCGAGGAAGTAATCACTCTTGGGAGCTTCGTTCTTTTTCTTGCCGCCAAATAAGCCAAAAAGTGCCATAGGATTTAAATTTTCTTTTTTTAACAAACAACATTACTTGTTGTAAATGATATCAAAATTTTCTCATTTATGAGTTGGAACTCGCTTCTAACCCTACTTCAAAGCCCTTTGCTTTTTTTTGCATCATTTTAAAAATGTTATAAAAACCATTGGCCCGGGACGGCGTCAAGCTTACATTAAGACCGGTTTCTTCGATAAAGTCTGGGGTGACCGCTAAGATTTCAGCGGGCGATAAACCATTTAAGCCTGTAATCAATAGTCCCACCAATCCTTTCACGAGTTGGGCGTCAGAATCCCCGTGGTAAGTCACTTTGCCCGCTTCGTAGTCTGCTGTGATAAAAACCTGGGAAACGCAACCATGGACTTTATTGTTGGCGTTTTTTTCACTGTCGGCCATGGGGTCGAGCTTATTGGCGTACCACAAAAGCTGTTGATATTTTTGCTTGGGATCTGTTTTTCGCTTAAACCGACTGACGATTTTTTCGAGGTTAGCAGGTAACGTTTTAGGCATAATCACTTAAAAATAAACGTCTACAAAATTCAAAACTTCTATTGTTAAATATTGTGACAAAAAAAGATTGGCGATCGCCACTGGGTCAATCACCAACGGGGTCTGGGAAGACCCAATCTTTAAATAGAAGTTAGTTCCTTAAAAAGGCTGGTAAATCAACCACTGCCGCCGACATCGGCCGCTTCTGGCTCCGGGAACTGTTAATCGTTGGTGCCGGCCAGTTGTTATTTTCTGCTTTGGTTGGGGTGCCCATGGGGGCGCTGACTCGCCGTTTTGTCACAGGGGGAGTAATCCGGAGGGCGGCCTTTAGACTCATGGTGGGCTTCAGGATGGAAGCGGCTCCGGTGGATTCTTCCATTTCCTCAATTTCTTCTTCGAGGGCGGCTAACTGACGATCAAGGTCAGCCTCGGTGTGGGGATCTGCTTTGGCGATCGCCGGTATGGCTGGCTCAGTTGTCGTTGTGTCCGGCTCAGACCAAGGTTGAATGTTAGAAGCCTTGGGCATCGAAGCTTCCCCAGTTGCCAAGTCGTTTTCCACGGGAATATCTGCGCATTCATCCAAGGCCGATTTGTACTGGAGGGTTTAGCGTTGTTGCCGTTGGAGCCGTACCTGGAGATCCTTGATTTCTTGTTCTGCGGCGAACAGTTTTTGCTGCTGCTCGTTATAGGCTTCCTGGAGCAGGGCACATTCGCGCTCAATTTTCGCCAACTGCGTTTGACTGGTTTGGAATTTGTATTCTAGTTCTGCGAGCATCTCTTGATATTGGCGGGCATTTTGTTTGGCTTGTTCGAGCTCTTGTCCCAACTGACTAAGCTGTTGCTGGCTCGTATTCAGTTCGTCGCTCTGCTGGGTAATGAGACTGTCAGCGCTGCGGGAACGGATAATGTGGGCCTGGAGCTTTTCTTGGGATTCGGCTAAAGCTTCTTCGAGTTGGACAACGGTTTTAACCAGTTCGTGGTTGTGCTGCCTCAGTTTGTGGGCAATAACATAGCCATCGGCGTTGGGATTTGGCTTCGGAATCGTGGGGCTAGGACTAGCAGACTCTGGTTGTTTTTTTTCAGAATGACCCGGATCTACGGCACTGGTCGCTTCGGTCTCGGGGGCCTGGGGCGGAGACTGATTGAGGTTAGCTTCGGTCTCGGGGGGCGTGGGCTCTGGCGAGGGGAAGTTAAAGTTGCTCATAGTTGTGCTGATGTAGACGGGACGCGAGAGGGAAACAGGAGATGCAATGGGTTTTGCTCTGCAGTGTAACAAGGGATTTGGCCAAGTTTGACAAAATTTGCGAATTTTATCGTTTTTTTACTGGGTTAGTTCCCAAGGAATCGTTATGGTGGGGTAGGGTTCCCCAAAGTCTTGTCCCAAGTGTATCTGAATTGAACCATGGCGATCGCCAAATTGCATACCACTCCCGTAGGATTCTTAGGAGCTTGGGGCCATGGCCACTTGGATCATTTCCGCAGGGCTTAGGTTCGGGTGCGTAATCCGGCCATCCCGGAGCCAGATAATCCGTTTGGTTTGCCGGGCCACTTCTGTTTCGTGGGTGACCATCACCACGCTCATGCCATCGTCATGGAGGGTTTGAAATAACTCTAAAATTTCTTGGGTTGTCCGGGAGTCTAAAGCGCCGGTGGGTTCGTCCGCTAGCAGCAATAATGGTCGGTTCACAATCGCCCTGGCGATCGCCACCCGTTGTTGTTGCCCTCCGGAGAGTTGGTTGGGACGATTATAGAGACGACTGCCTAAACCTACTTTAGTCAAAGCGGCGACGGCCCGGTCCCGCCGTTCCTGGGGGGGGACATTGCCATAGACCATCGGCAAAACGACATTTTCGAGGGCGCTCATCTGGGGCAGGAGATGAAATTGCTGGAAAACAAACCCAATGTTGCGATTCCGAATGGTGGCCAGTTGGCGATCGCTGAGGGTGGCGACATTTTGACCATCGAGGAAATAATCACCACTGGTGGGCTGATCGAGGCAACCAATGATATTCATCAGAGTTGATTTGCCGGAACCCGATGCCCCCATAATGGAGCAGTATTCCCCGGCTTGGATGCTGAGTTCTACCTGTTTGAGGGCATAGATTTGAGTGTCCCCTTGGCCGTAGACCTTAGAGAGATTATGGATTTCGATCATGGATTTTTGTTGGGCGATCGCACAGTTGATCCTCATTCTAGGCCACAATCTTTGGGGTCTGCCGTTGTCCAGGTTTTCACGCTATGCCCCAGGAAATCGAACGAAAGTTTCTCGTGATTGGCGATCGCTGGCGGGATCTCGCTCCGGGAATTCCCTATCGTCAAGGCTATCTCCAACGAACCCCCGAAAAAACAGTGCGAGTGCGCATTGCCGGAGAACAAGCTTTTTTGACGATTAAAGGTAAAACCGAAGGGATCAGGCGCTTGGAATTTGAATATCCGATTCCCCTAATTGAAGCCCTAGAGATGCTAGAGCATTTAGGCGATCGCCCCCAGATTGAAAAAATTCGCTATCGCATTCCTCTAGATAATTTCCTCTGGGAGGTAGATGAATTTCTCGGCGAAAACCAAGGCTTAATCCTGGCGGAAATTGAACTCACCACTGCCGATCAAGTCTTCCCAAAACCCGATTGGGTCGGCCCAGAAGTCAGCCACGAACCCCGCTATTACAACGCCAACCTCGTTAGCTATCCCTACTGTCAATGGTCCCCCACAGAACAATCCCCCTAGGGTTTCCCAAAGCTGCTACATTATTGGATCGATAACAAAATCCTTTAATTTTTTTTGAATCCAAAGCGCCATGACCTCCTCCCTCAATGACAAAACCATCGTCAAAGATTATTTCAATGCCAAGGGCTTTGACCGTTGGCGACGTATCTATGGTGATGGGGATGTCAACAAAGTCCAGGCTGATATCCGCGTCGGGCACCAACAAACCATTGATAAGGTGGTGGCTTGGCTCAAGGCCGATCAAAATCTCAACCTCAGAAGCATTTGTGATGCTGGCTGTGGGGTCGGTAGTCTCAGTATCCCCCTGATGGAGGCTGGCGCGCGCTCGATCTACGCCAGCGACATTTCTGAAAAAATGGTTGGTGAAGCCCAGGAACGGGCCGCAAAAATCTTTGGCAACACCCCTAATCTCAAGTTTGAAACCAAAGATCTCGAAAGCATCAGCGGTAAATACAACACGGTAATTTGCTTAGATGTGCTAATCCACTACCCCACCGAGGATGCGGCAAAAATGATTGCCCACTTGGCCTCCCTCAGTGAAGATCGCTTGATTCTCAGCTTTGCACCGAAAACGTTTTGGCTAACGATCCTCAAGAAAATTGGTGAATTTTTTCCGGGTCCCAGTAAGACAACCCGTGCTTACCAACATAAGGAAATGGATATCCGCCAAATTTTAATTGATAACGGTTTTGCGATCGCCCGCACCGAAATGACCAGCACCCGTTTTTATTATTCCCGCCTGTTGGAAGCAGTCCGCCTCCGGTAACATCTCCCTGAATTTTTCCTGGAAAGGAGATTTTCGTCGGCCTAGGGGGCTAAATAGGAGCACCAATCGCTCCAGCCCCCAGGATATAGTTTCAGGTTATGGTGGCCGGTAAGTTCCAAAGAGAGCCAGTTGACGCAGGCCGTGACTCCGGAGCCGCAATACAGCACAATCTCCTGCTCAGGGGAGAAGTTTTCCCAAAGGGCTTGCTGTGCTTCTGGTGATTGGGCGAACCCTTGGGAGTCGGTGATTTGTTTCCAAGGGACATTGAGTGCCCCAGGGATATGGCCGGCGATCGGATCAATAGGTTCGAGTTTGCCCAAATAACGATCGCCATCCCGGGCATCGATCACAAGTCGCTGATTGTCCGTCGCAATTAATAAATCCTGACGATTAATCACCAACTGGGGTTGTAAACTTGGCTCAAACTGACCGGGCTTAAAATCAGGAATTTCACTGGAGATAGGCCCTTGGGCGGTTTGCCAAGCCGGGAAGCCACCATCTAACAGGCGGGCTTTGTCATGGCCATAATATTTGAGTAACCACCAAAACCGCGCCCCAAAAGCACAGTGAAAATCATCATAGATAATTACTTCGGTGCGATTGCGCTTAATGCCAAGGCGAGAGAGCAACTGCCCAAAGGCCTCTGGGTTAGGTAGAGGATGACGCCCCCCATGTTTTTGGACGGGGCCAGAGAGATCCCGGTCGAGGTGCAAGTAATAAGCCCCCGGAATATGACCTTGCTGGTATTGCGTTTCCCCCCAGGTCGGATCATTAAGCCGAAAACGACAATCCACAATCACAAGGTTGGGATCGTCCAGGCGATCGCCCAATTGATCAACGGTGATGAAATGGGAAGACAAACGGGGCATTAGATGTTTAACGATATGTAAATAATTCTGCTGCCGCTGGGGATCACGGCGGTAGGTGAGGTGGTTGGCGACCTTCTGCAGAATCATCATGCCACGACCGCCCGCATCTTCTAGGGTCGTTTGTTGGTGTTGCCGGGTGGCGTAATATTGCTCTAGGTCAAAGACAGTGGGGCTGTGATCCCAAATGCGGATTTCGAGGCTGTGGTGACTGAGACAGAGTTCAACGGTGATCTGGCACTGCTTGAGATCTTCTCCGTGGGCATGGCGGACTGCATTGGTAAATCCCTCAGCGATCACCAGTTTGCACTGGAGCCAATCTTGGCTGGCAAGGCGATGGCGCCCCTGAAACGCATCACAGCGTCGGAGGAGCAAATCTAACTGAGCCGTATCACTGGGAATTTGGAATTGAAATTGGTCTAAGATAGCCAAAGTACAGCCACAAAAAAGGGATATTCTCCCTTGGTAGTTTAACTTAAGTAATGCCTCAGATTCTTGTCATTGATGATGACCTTGCGATGCGGGTTCTCTTGGAACGAACTCTCAAGCGTAAGGGTTATCAAGTCACCACTGCGAGTGATGGCAAAACGGGATTGGACTTGGCGATCGCCACCCAGCCCGATCTCATCATTTCCGATTGGATGATGCCGGAAATGAATGGCATTGAAGTCTGCCAAGCGGTAAAACAACACCCCGATCTGTCGACCACCTTTTTTATTTTGTTGAGTGCCCTCGATGCCGTTGAGGATAAGGTGATGGGTCTAGATGCAGGGGCTGATGATTTTCTCTGTAAACCCATTAGCAGCCACGAACTAGAAGCCAGGGTGAGATCTGGCCTGCGGATCTGCCGTCTGACCCAGGATTTGACTGCCCAGAAACGCGCCCTAGAGTCGGAACTCACCGAGGCAGCCCAATACGTTAAATCTCTCTTACCAGACCCCCTCTATCAAGATCATTTACAGATCGATAGCTGTTTTATTCCTTCTTCCCAATTGGGGGGCGATGGCTTTGATTATTTTTGGCTCAGTCCCCAGGAATTGGTGTTTTATCTCTTAGATGTGTCGGGCCATGGCCTCAAAGCAGCACTTCCTTCCATTAGCATTTTGAACCTACTGCGATCGCGGAATAAGACCAAAGGCCTCGACTACCGTAGCCCCAAGGCTGTTTTGAATCACCTCAACCGCACCTGCCAATTTCTCGAACAGCAAGAACAATATTTCACCATGTGGTACGGGGTTTATGACGTGGATGACCGGATTGTCACCTATGCCTGTGCGGGCCATCCCCCGGCGGTGCTAGTGAAACCCAATACCGGTGAACCGCCGCAGTTGCTGAAGGCCCAGGGGTTTCCCATTGGGATGTTGCCACCCGACCTCAGTATCTACGAAGAACATAGCCTTTATCTGCCGTTTAATTCCCGCTTGTATCTGTTTAGTGATGGGGTCTATGAAAATACGGCGGCGATCAACCACAAACAACAATGGAATCTTTTTCTGAACTTCTTACAGCGGTTCCAGGGCAATTCTCTCCAGCCTCTGGTCAAAAGTATTGGCGATCGCCTCCACCAAAATCACCTCGAAGACGACTTTTCACTCCTCCGTTTGACCCTTTAGCGTAACTTTGCCGCCGTCCGCAGAATTTGCCCCGCCAAGATTGCCGCCCCAAAGCCATTATCAATATTCATCACACCAATACCCGCTGCACAGGAATTGAGCATGGTCAGGAGGGCAGACACGCCGCCAAAACTCACCCCATAGCCAACACTGGTGGGCACCGCAATCACAGGGCAATCGGCAAGACCCGCCACCACACTGGGCAAGGCTCCCTCCATACCCGCCACCGTAATCAACACATCTGCTTGTTCGATCACATGGCGATGGCTCAAAAGGCGATGGATCCCCGCCACGCCCACATCCCAAAGACGGTTGACCGCAAAGCCCGATAACTCTGCGGTGACAGCAGCTTCTTCGGCCACGGGTAAATCGGCAGTACCAGCGGTCAAAATCGAAATAGTGCCCCGATGGCGCACCTGGGGCGGTTCCTGAATGAGGGCACAGATACGCGCTTCGGGAAAATAGGTGAGGTTATGCACCTTGGGCTGTAGTTGGTGGTAGGTATTCACATCAATGCGCGTCGCCATGACAACTGGGTGGCGATCGCCCATCACTTGCATAATCTGGGCAATGTGATCCGGCGTTTTTCCCGGCCCCCAGATCACTTCCGGAAAGCCAGTGCGCAGTTGGCGATGGTGGTCAATTTTGGCAAAGTCACCCACCGCTTCGAAGGTCAGGTGCTTAAGCTCTGTCAAAGCATTCTGGGGGCTGACTATTCCCTGGGCCACCGCTTCGAGTAACTGTTTGAGGGCCTCAGGATCACTCATGGATAACCTTGCAGGAAAAGATCGCGTCGCGCCCTAGTTGAGGACTAGCCACTTCTGACCATTGAGCCGCTGGAGCACATAGCCGACCATCAAGGGGAGATTGACCCGACGTTCATCGATCATGAAAGACTCTAGGGTGCTGTGGGGGGAGCCATCCGTTGCGAAAGACCAAGCCTTTTGGCCTTTGATGTCCGCATCAATGAAATAAAGAATAAATTGCCGTTTGTTATTGAGCCAACTCCCTTGAACCTGCCAACAGACTTGGGACTCTAAACCTTTGATCGGAATATTTGTTTCGATGAACTTGAGACCCATGTCCCCGATGCCGTTTTCCTTGAGGGCAGTTTGTAGCTCCGGGAGGAAGTGCTCCTCAATAAACTCCGCAAAGGGTTTTTCTTCTATCGCGGGGGGCTTTTCCTTTTTTTTCGCGGCGGGGGCTGCTTGGGATTTGGGATCGGTGGTTTCTGCCATAGTCTGCCGAAAAGTTGAGGGGGTTCACGTAGGGCAAAGGGTTTTTGCTCTTTTTCATTTAAGCATATCCAAGTTTAGCGTGGGGGACGTGGCACAATGGGATGACAAATTTTTTCGTTGGACATTTTTAAAGGAGTGAGTTCGTGGGGCGATCGCGCGTTCGACAGCATGTCAATCCCTTAACTGATAAGTATCAACAGGTGTTTGAGATGCCAAATTGGTCAGACATTTTCGCTGATCTTGAGGCTCCTTTGCACCTCGATATTGGTTGTGCGCGGGGGCGGTTTATTTTAGAGATGGCCCAACAGTTTCCAAAACGTAATTTTGTTGGCGTAGAAATCCGCGAACCCCTAGTAGACGATGCCAACGAAATCCGGGATCAACTGGGGCTGAAAAATCTTCACTATGTTTTTGCGAATATTAACACCTCGCTCCAGGTGCTGTTGGACTCCTTACCGACGGCAACCTTGACCTGGATCACGATTCAATTTCCCGATCCTTGGTTTAAGAAAAAGCACCACAAACGCCGGGTTGTGCAACCAGATTTAGTCGATATTTTGGCGAAACATACGCCCCAAAAGCTGGTTTTATTTTGCCAGTCAGATGTAGAAGAAGTTGCTTTGGAAATGAGAGAAAAATTTCTGGAGCATGAAACCTTCGTCCTCGCCCATGATTCGTTTTGGCTGCAGGAGAATATATTTCCAGTGCCGACGGAACGGGAAGTCGCCACGGCCAGTAAAGGCGAACCTGTCTACCGCTTTCTCTTACATAAAAAAGGTACTGCGTAACGGATGCCTGGGCGATCGCCCCAAAAACGCCTAAATTTTTTAGCGAGACTTTAGTCCCCTAACACAAATTACCCAGTCTTAAGCCGAACCGTTGATTTCGGTTAACCGCGTTGTCTCAAAAATGTGCCGATCTTTACAATGGGGGAATACAAAGCTTTCTGCGGACAACATTGCTATGAGCATCAAAGATAAACCCCCCTCCCGGACGAGGCAAATTGGCTCCATTTTGTTGTGGCTGACGGGACTTTTTTTCCTGGTAAATGCCTTTTTCCCCAATTTGTTTGGTAATCCGACTCCCCAGGTGCCCTACAGCCTCTTCATTAATCAAGTAGAAGATGGTCAAGTGGCCCGTGCTTCCGTTGGCGATCGCGAAATTCGTTACCAACTTAAAGCCGAAGGTGAAGAACAACAGGGAACAATTCTCCGCACAACTCCCATTTTTGACCTAGATCTCCCCAAGCGGCTCGAAGCCAGTGGCGTTGAATTTGCTGCGCCGCCCCCAAAAAATAATTTCTTTGGCAATATTTTGGGTTGGGTGATCCCGCCGATTATTTTCGTTTTAATTTGGCAATTTTTCATTGGTCGCAGTGCTGGCGGTGCCGGTGGGGCAGGGGGAGCGCTCTCTTTTACCCGCAGTAAAGCGAAAGTCTACGTCGAAGAGGAAGCCACAAAGATTACTTTTGATGACGTGGCTGGTGTCGAGGAAGCGAAAATTGAACTCACAGAAATTGTTGAATTTCTCAAAACCCCCCAACGTTACACGGCGATCGGTGCCAAAATCCCCAAGGGGGTATTGTTGGTCGGCCCTCCGGGAACCGGTAAAACCCTAATGGCCAAGGCCGTTGCCGGAGAAGCAGGTGTCCCGTTCTTTAGCATCTCTGGTTCTGAATTTGTTGAACTTTTTGTTGGGGCCGGGGCGGCTCGGGTGCGGGATCTCTTTGAACAAGCCAAGAAAAAAGCACCCTGTATTATTTTCATCGATGAATTAGATGCCATCGGCAAATCCCGGGCCAGTGGCGGCATGATGGGGGGCAATGACGAACGGGAACAAACCCTCAACCAGCTCTTAACCGAAATGGACGGTTTTTCGGCGGGAGATGCCACCGTGATCGTGCTGGCGGCAACAAACCGCCCTGAAACCCTTGATCCAGCGTTGCTCCGACCAGGACGTTTTGACCGCCAGGTCTTAGTCGATCGCCCGGATCTCGGCGGACGTCTAAAAATCCTTGAAATCTACGCCAACAAAGTCCAACTCGACAACGAAGTTAATTTAAAAGAAATTGCCACCCGTACCCCTGGGTTTGCGGGAGCTGATTTGGCCAATCTCGTCAATGAAGCAGCCCTACTGGCGGCCCGCAATAAGCGCGACAAGGTGACCCAGGCAGATTTTGCAGAGGCCATTGAACGGGTTGTCGCTGGCCTGGAGAAAAAAAGTCGGGTCTTGTCGGATAAAGAAAAGAAAATTGTGGCCTATCACGAAGTCGGTCATGCCCTTGTTGGTGCCTTGTTGCCTGGAGGAGGCCGAGTTGCGAAAATTTCCATTGTGCCGCGCGGAATGGCAGCCTTGGGTTATACCCTACAAATGCCCACAGAAGACCGTTTCTTAATGGATGAACGGGAAATGCGTGATCAGATTGCCACCCTACTTGGAGGCCGTTCAGCAGAGGAGATTGTCTTCGGTTCGATCACCACCGGTGCCGCCAATGATCTGCAACGGGCCACGGATCTCGCCGAACGGATGGTCACCACCTACGGCATGAGCAAAGTCCTCGGCCCCCTCGCCTATGAACGGGGTTCCCAAAATAATTTCCTCGGTGAAAACATGATGAATCCCCGCCGCATGGTCAGCGACGAGACGGCCCAGGCCATCGATGCGGAGGTGAAGGAAATTGTCGAGACAGCCCATGATCAGGCGATCGCCATTTTGCGGGTCAACCGAGATTTACTCGAAACAATCTCCCAAAAAATCCTCGATACAGAGGTCATCGAAGGAGAAGAACTCCAAGAACTTTTGAACCAAGCTGTTAAACCTGAAGTCTCCGCCTCAGCTTAGGCCCCAAATTTTTAACAGCAATTTGAAAATGTAAAAACATCATTTCCCATGGCTTTCTCAATGGTCATGGGAACTTTTTTTATGGTGCTGTGGTTTCTGGAGGGCTCGCGCCTTCTACTTCCGGCAGGGTGGGAATGGCAGGTAAAGCAGGAATCCCTGTGCCGGGAATTAGTCCCTCACTTGGGATCATGTCTAGGCTTGGGGGCGGCGTGATCGTCTCTGGGGCTGGTGATGCTGGAGTGGTTGTGGCTTCGTTGCTGGCGACGGGCTGACTGAGGTTGAGGAGGACGTCTACTTCAGGATAATAACTGGCCCACTGCTTGATACTGGGGTTCCGTTGCCAATCCTGTTGGGAAATGCGCAAGTTAAACAGAGGGGCGATCGCCACATCATTTTGACCAACTACTAAGAGATCCAATGTGCTTGGGGTGGGACTTTGTCTAAATAAAAAAGGGATCAGTAGTTCGGTGCGGTCTTCGGCCTGGCGCATAAACCAGGAATAACGGCTGGGAGGAAGACCAGAACTCAACGGTTCAAGACCATTAATTTCAATGGCATCGAAACGGAGCATGCAAGACATTTCTGGAGTGACCGTTGGATCCTGGGGAGGCTCGGCGTAATCACAAGTCAATTGGGGCGGTGCTTGAGCGATCGCCTGGGGGGAAGTCAAACTTAAGACGCCAACTAAGCCCACCAGACCCAAACAAGATCCAGAAGCGAAACCCTGGGCCAATGGGGGGAGAGCTTGGGCAGAGATGCGGTTTTGAAAACAGTAGAACATCGGCGAAACCTACAATAGGAGCGCGAAAAGAAGGCAAAAGCCTTGTATGATATCATCCTACCGAAAAAATACCTGTCGCCAAGTCAGGCATGATAATCCTCTGCCCTTGACACGTTTCGTTTCAAGACACGAAGATTCTTTTTGCAACCCTCCGCTTGCCATAAACTTTCTTTAGAAAAGCTTAGATCTAAAGCCTCCGCCAAAATTTAGGGCCATGCTAGACAGCAACGAGGTCTGTCTGATTGGTCTCTTTATGTAATTCATGATTCTTAACGCCATCACTCCCGATATTGCTTGGATTGCCCCCTGGAATGTGCTGCAACAGCTATGTCATCTTTGGCGACGGTTTGGCATTGGCATCGACCCCCACAATCGCCTATATATCAGTGGCGCCCAGTTACAAGAGGCAGGACTAGCCCTCGACTATGACGTTTTTCATCTGCTCATCGAAACGGATTTTACGGCCCTGCTGTGGGCGAAGGCCATTGATCCCGCTGAGGTTTCTCCGGATGCGCCGTCAGCGACAGAAGAACCAGGAGAGCAGTATGAAATTTCGATGGTGTTCGATCCCCAGGCGATCGCCCCCCTCATTGCGACTCTCCTCAGTAGTCCGATCGACTTTCCCCAATTGAAGGCCCTGCGAAAAAAGATCTTGCCCCAACGCTCGGCGATTCCGCCGGATCTAATGGTGGGTCTCCTGGAGATTGTGCGATCGCCATCTATTCAAGAAACTGTGCCAGACGAGCCGGTGGTGCCAAACCAGCCCCTGAATATGTTGCTGAGCCAGCGCCTAGAGCAGGAAAAAATCCTCAATAATGTCACCCACCGCATCTACCAAAACCAAGATCTGATGGTGACGGTGCGCATGGCCCTCGAACAAGCCCAGCGGTTATTGCGAGTCGATCGTCTGCTGGTTTATCAGCTCGATTTACCGACGGCGGATCCAAAGCGTTTTGTAAATCGGGTCACCTTTGAAGTGGTGTCCTCGGACAAAGTTTCTTCCCTCTTGCATTTCGACCAAGATGAATGTCTAACGAACAATCAACTGATCAAGGATGCCTACCTTCAGGGTAAGCACTTGGCGGTGAATGATATTGAGACGCAACCGAACCTCAGTCCCTGTTTTAAACAACAGCTCCAAGGAATGCAGGTCAAGGCGAAGTTGGTGGTGCCCCTCATCGTCGAGCAGCGCCTCTGGGGTTTGCTCATCGCCCACCAATGCCACGGCCCCCGCCGTTGGCGCAAAAATGAAATTACCTTTCTGACCCATGTGGCGGAATATTTGGCGATCGCCATCCTCCAAGCCCGGTCTTACCAGCAACTCCGCGAACAAAAAACTAGCCTTGAGACCCTCGCCCAACAACGCGCCCGGGAACTAGAAGATGCTCTCCTCTCTGCCCAGGTGGCCAGCCAATCGAAAAAAGAATTTATCCACATCATGAGCCATGAGCTCTTGACCCCCCTCACGTCGATCATTGGTCTATCCAATACCCTCAGCTATTGGACAGCCGACGAAAATCCCAAAAAGCTCTCCCCCGAAAAACAGCGCGTTTACCTCCAGACCATCCACGAAAGCGGCACCCGCTTGCGCAATCTGCTCCAAGATATCCTTGATTTTTCCCAAACGGAAGCGGCCCGATCTGTGTTGGATTTACAGAAATTTTCCCTGAAGCAATTGTGTTATCGCGTTCTCAATGGGTTCCAAGAATTAGGCGATCGCCAGGGGATCAGTCTCAAATTTATCAATCAGCTAGAACCAGAACAAGACTCCTTTTACGCCGACCCCATTCGCCTCGAAAAAATCCTCAGTCACCTTTTATCCAATGCCATCAAATTTACCTCCCACGGCGGTGAAGTCACCTTTAGCCTTTGGCGAGAAAAACAACAGGATGTCATCTTCCAGGTCAAAGACACGGGCATTGGTATCCCCCCCCAGCAAATTCCCCTCCTATTTGAGCAGTTCCAGCAACTCGAACCGTCCATGAGTCGCCGCTACGATGGCGCAGGATTTGGTTTAGCCCTCGTCAAACAGCTCGTCGAAATTCACCAGGGACAAATTCATGTCACCTCCACTCCCAAAAAGGGCTCCATCTTTACTGTCCGCATCCCGAACCAGGTGCCCCGCAATCTCCATCCCGTGGGCCAAGGGAGTGTAGGGGGCAACCAGGGCGGCACCATTGTGCTGGTTTCCCAGGATGAAGAAATGGCCACCCTGATTTGTGAATTGTTAACGGCGACGAACTATCAAGTGATTTGGTTGATCGATAGTGAAATTGCCAGCCGCCAGATCAGCACGCTCCAGCCGATTTTAGTGATTCTCGATGCCCACCAACATAAAATTCAAATTGAAGACATTATCGACAGCCTCAAAATGGCCCCCCAAACCCAACAAATTCCGACCCTCTTGACGGGCGATCGCCTCAACGATGACCAGTGGCAAAAATTACAAAAACGTGGCTTCCAAGATTACCTCCCCAAGCCGATCCACAGTGAAAAACTGATTGATATGGTGAACCATTACGTCACCCGCCACTACCTCGCTAACACCCTTTAGGACAGCCAGAAAAGAAGGCGATCGCCTTCTTTTCTGGCACGATCCAACTACGCCCACCCCTCACCCTCGGCCATGCGCAACCTATACCCCCCGCTCCAGCCCTACCACAGCGACAAACTTCCTGTTTCCGACCTCCACACCCTCTATTACGAAGAATCCGGCAATCCGGATGGCAAACCCGTCGTCTTTATCCATGGTGGCCCCGGAGGCGGCTGTCCTCCGATCTATCGCCAATTTTTTGATCCGCACCAGTGGCGCATTATTCTGTTTGACCAGCGGGGCGCAGGCCAGAGTACCCCCAGGGCAGAACTACGGGAAAATACCACCTGGGATCTGGTGGCTGATATCGAAAAAATACGCGACCACCTCGCCATTGACCAATGGTTTATCTTTGGTGGCAGTTGGGGCAGTACCCTCGCCCTCGCCTATAGCCAAACCCACCCAGACCGCTGCCTTGGCCTCATCCTGCGGGGAATTTTTATGCTCCGTCAAAAGGAAATTCGGTGGTTCTATCAATACGGAGCCAGCGAAATTTTTCCCGATGCTTGGGCAAGCTACCTCAAACCCATTCCCCCCGAAGAGCGCCATGATCTTGTGGGTGCCTATTACAAACGCTTAACCAGCCCCAATCCCCAAATTCGCCTGGAAGCAGCCCAGGCCTGGTCTGTGTGGGAAGGCAGCACCAGTCGGTTAATTCCGTCGGCGGCCAGTAAAGTGAGTTTTGCGCGCCCCGAATTTGCCGAGGCCTTTGCCCGGATTGAATGTCATTATTTCGTGAATAAAGGTTTTTTTGCCACGGAAAATCAACTCCTAGAGAATATTGATCGCATCCGTCATTTGCCGGCAGTCATTGTCCAGGGCCGCTATGATGTGGTTTGTCCGATGACCAGTGCCTGGGAACTTCATCAAGCCTGGCCGGAGGCAAAGTTTGTCCTAGTTCCTGAGGCGGGTCACTCGGCCTTCGAACCGGGCATTCAAACGGAATTACTAAACGCAACGGATGTGTTTGCAACCCTATAGTTTTTATCTTTTGGCAGCATTTATGGCTTGGCATTACCAAACCCCTGGCATTCCGGATCACTTGTTTAAACGTTTACCAGGCATTCCCCTGACAAAACGAGAAGCACGGCTTTTGATTATCTCGGCCCTACGGATGGAGGCGAATTCTGTGCTCTGGGATATTGGGGCTGGGACGGGGACAATTTCCGTTGAAGTCGCCCTTTTGTGCCCCCAAGCCCAGGTGATCGCCGTTGAACGGGATGAGGAAGTGGCAGATTTAGTGCGGCGCAATTGTGCGCATTTTCAGACCGAAAATATTACGGTGATTGAGGGGAACGCGCCGGAGTGTTTCGCCCAGATTGCCACGAAGCCAGACCGCATTTGCCTCGGAGGGGGGAAACCGATCAAAATTCTGTTGAGTGAGGCTTGGCAATGTTTACAGGAAGGGGGCCGGGCGGTGGCGATGGCGACCAATTTGGAACAGCTTTATCAGCTTTCGGAGGGTTTTTCGGAACTACAGGCCCGGAATGTGGAGGTGGTTCAGGCGGCGATTAATCGCTTGGAAACCCAGGGGATGCGTCAGGTATTTGCGGCAGTAGACCCGATGTTTATCTTGAGTGGGGAAAAAATTTAGAGTTGGGAAATCCTTGTAGAATAAACCCCTGCCCCTGGATGGAGAGATGAGGAATAAAACGATGCGCCCTCGAAGACGGTTTGGTCAACATTGGCTTACGGATCAACAGATTTTAGATGAGATTGTCGCGGCGGCAAACCTGCAACCGACAGACCGGGTCTTAGAAATTGGGCCAGGGAAAGGGGCATTAACGGGCCGTTTATTGCCTCAAGTAGAAGCTTTGTTGTCGGTGGAGATTGATCGGGATCTGTGCAAATATATGGTCAATAATTATGGCGATCGCCATAATTTTTTACTCCTCGAAGCAGACTATCTCCGGGCAGATATTAATGAATTTTTAGGGGATTTTCCCCAATTTCAGAACCCCCGCAAGGTGGTGGCGAATATTCCCTACAACATTACGGGGCCGATTTTAGAGAAGCTTTTGGGCACCATTGACCGACCGAACCCAAATCCCTTTGAGTCCATTGTTTTGTTAATCCAAAAGGAAGTAGGCGATCGCCTTGTGGCCCATCCCTGTACCAAAGCCTTTGGGGCCTTGACTTTGCGGGTGCAATATCTCGCTGACTGTGAAACGGTTTGTGTCGTTCCCCCGAAGGCCTTTTACCCAAAACCAAAGGTTGAATCGGTGGTGGTGCGCCTACGGCCCCGGCCCCTCGCCCAACCGGCCCGGAATCCAAAACTACTCGCAACCCTAATCAAAGTGGGTTTTGCCAGTAAGCGTAAAATGCTGCGCAATAACCTCAAAAGCCTTTACAACCCAGATATTCTTGACCCGATTTTTGCCGATCTCGACATTAGCCCCCAGGCGAGGGGGGAAGAAGTGGATCTTTTGCAGTGGATTGCCCTAAGCGATCGCCTGAATGATTACCCAAAGGAATAATGCTTTTTCACGGGCCGGGTAATGTCCCAGGTATAGGTCAGGCCCGCCGCGAAGGTCACTAAATCCCCTTTGCCCATGGTGACGGGGGAGCCGCCCTCTGGGGTCACAGTCACTTCTCCCTCAAGGAAATAGCAGGTTTCTGCTTCATCGTAAGACCAGGGGAAAGTAGAGACTTCCTTTGTCCAAATGCCCCAGGTTTTGACCCCCAGTGCCGCTAATCGTGCTGGGCTGGGCTGACGTTCAATTTGAATCGCTTGCTTGTTTGTTGTGACCATGGTTTTTCTGGAAAAATGATGCAGATCAAGTGCGTTTCGATTTTAAAGGAAAGCTAGTTGCGGAAATACAGGCGACCATCGAGATCCATCAGTCGGACTCGCACATTCATCAACTCTGCCTCTTCCCGTTGGGCAAAAGGCCCGATGGCGATGTGGGGCCCCCGGGGAGCACTTTTCGCTTCGATCAAATCCTGTTGAATGCCCATACGCCGCAGTTGGTCTTGAATATCTTGGCCCTGGTCACGGCTGGGAATCGCCACAAAATAACCCCCATGGCTGCTGGCTGCTGGGGTACTGTTGGCAGCGAATGAATCCCCGGAACCCATGTCCGTAATTTGGGCGGCAATGCCACTGGCCTGGAGGTTGGCCCGGAGGGTTTCTGCATTTTCTCGCTCAGAAAATAAACCGGCTTGGATGCGATCGCCTTTCACAAAAGCGGTCGGTTCCACTTGGCGCACCGTTGCCAACATCAAGGGGCTAGACCCCACCACCTCAACCCGGTAACGGGCGCTTGACCTCGGCGCTGGCGTCATAAATGCGGGGGGCGTCGTCGTGGAGGTCGGAGCCTCAAAAATGTATTCTTGGCCAGGGGATGCCGTTGTTTCAAAGCCATCGTAAAACACAGGTTCCGAGGCCGGAGCTTCTTCCCAGAGAGGAATCACTGGGGGCACAGGGGGTAATGGCTCAAAGGTGTAAACTTCTTGGGCGATCGCCCCAGGCGAAAGTAGCACAAATCCCCCAAAAACACCCAATAGGGGACACAGATTAGGGCAAGACTTTAACACCGATCTTTTCCTCCGTAAACAGACGGGGTAAATAGGCTTTTTCGACAATCTTATTAAAGATTTGGCCAAACGCAAATGCTAACCCCCAATCCCAAAAATTCCGAACCCATCGCCCAGCAAGATTAAGTCTTTAAGCAGGGATCAGGGTCGGCTTTTGGGACACAATTTTTGCCGTTAAGGCTTCTTCCAAAGGCGATCGCCCCAAACGAGCTTCCAGAATTGCCATCACTTCCCGACCGAAATCATTGGGGTTTTGCCGCCAAGCCTCGAGACACACTTCCCCAAAGAAAGAACCGAGGGGTTCCGGGTTCCATAGAAGTTTTTTCGCCGTCCAGGGCATCAAACTCATGGGGTTATAGTCCGGCTTCAGCACCTCTTGATCAAAAGCATATTGTTCGAGGTGGGTGTGGGGCTGGAGGCCAATAAAGAAAATGGCGGGTTCTACCTTATCGACCCCAAAGATTTTTTCGAGTTCCCGGTGGTAGGCGATGGTTTGGCGGATCGTATCAAAGGTCTCATCAATGACATTAAATGAATAATTCACCGAGACCACATCATTAAAGCCCGCCGCCTTGAGATCCCGGCAATTTTGCAGTACCCGCCGCAGGTTGTAGCCCATGCGCATTTTCCGCACGAGTTCCTGGGAGCCGCTGGTGATCCCAATTTCAAAATAATTCATCCCCGTTTGCACCATCAGATCACAGATTTCTGGGGTCAGATTATCGGCGCGGATATAGGAGGCCCAGTGGATATCGTCCATACCAGAGTCGCGGATCGCCTGGAGCAACTCCACCACATCATCCATGTACTTTTTCGCCGGGATAAATTGGGCATCGGTAAACCAAAAATTGCGAATCCCCCGATTGTAGAGTTGACGCATTTCCGCCACCACTTCAGTCGCTGGATTGACCCGGACTTGCTTCCCTTCAACAACGGTGTAGACGCAGTAGCAGCAGTTGTGGGGACAACCCCGTTTCGTCTGGACACCAATGTAAAAATCGTTCTCTTGGAGATAATAGTCAAACTCCGGCCAGATTTCAGCGATGTACTGGTAATTGCAAGCGGTTTTTTCGATGGGGGTGGGTTCTTCGTGGATCATGCCGGGCCGTAGCTCTGCTTGGCCCACAACATAGCAACGTTGATCGCTAAAGTCTTGGCCCCGGAGTAAGCGTTCTAGTAAGGTTTCGCCTTCGCCGATGGAGACGATCGCCCCTTTGGGTAACGCGGTTTTCAGTTGTTCGTAGAAGACGCTGACGGCCCCTCCACCAACGACCATTTGCGCTTTGGGGTTGTATTGCTGGGCTTTTTTGAGACCGCGCTTAATGAGTCCTAGGTTGCGCCATAGTTCGCCATAATAGGCCGCCATCACCTTGAGTCCCCCGAAGGCTCCCCTTAATTTAATGAAGGGATTCTTCGCGTAGAAAATCTCAAAGGAATTTTGCAGAGGATTACCGCCTCGACCCCCCACGGGGGCATAGATCTGGATATCACGCCAGGAAAATACTAGCAGCGTCGGTTTGAAAGCGGCGATACAGTCATCAAGGGCTTTTTTGTAATCCAGGGGAGGTACGGCCCCCAAATCGAAAATCTTTTGTTCGAGGTTCGGAAAGAGCTTATGGACATGATCTGCTAGGTACACCACGCCAATGGGAAAGATCGGGTTGCAAGGGAGGCGGACGTAGAGGAGGCGCTGAGTCATGGTGAAAATGAGCAGGCGTTGTTACATAAGTTAACTCTCATTATAGGGAAAATCCGCAGCGGGGCGATCGCCTTGGGGTGATGACAGATGCCTGTTCAAAAAATGGACAACCCTCAAATGCACCACGATTGTCGATTTCAAAGCCAACAGATCTGCTTTTTTCTTAAACAGATTAAAAGAAGATTTAAAGTTTTAGCTGAATAATCTTAATTTGCGCTTAATTCGCGTGGCGATAATTGTAATCGGCATCTTTAGTACTTGCCCATTTAACTGATCAAATTTCCTAGAGCGGTGAATAAAGTCTTTACTTTGACAAAATTCAAAAAGGCTTTGATCATTTGCCATCTAAGGACTTGACTTTGAACCAAAATATGTTTCAAGGGCTAATTTGCCACCAATTTTTCAGTGGCATTGACCTCCATGTTAAACACTCAAAATTCAAGGTAAATGATCAGGGGCAAATCAAATATTTTCTCCTTAAAACATCTTTGAGACGCTGTAAACTAAGCACCCTACAATCATGATCCACGACGACGGCAGAAGTAATTATTCCAGTAATCGCCCTTTCCAAGACATTCTCAACGCGCGATTCTCTCGCCGGAGTATGCTCCAAAAAAGCATGATGCTCTCCGCCGCTGGTTTTATCGGGGCGATCGCCGGCAATAGCGTCCTCAAACCCAGCACCGCCGCCACCCAAGTTGCCCAACGGAGCACCAGCCCTCTCCTCGGTTTCAATGCCGTAACCCTGGCCCAAGGCAATGGCCCCATACCGAGCATTTCCAGCGACTACCAATACCAAGTGTTGATCCCCTGGGGGACTCCCATCCAACCCGGTGGCCCCGAATACAATGGAGACCCCAACACCCGTCCCACCGCCGAGGAACAAGCCCAGCAGATCGGCATCGGCCACGATGGGATGTGGTTTTTCCCCATTGGCAATAACAATGACCATGGTTTGTTAGCAATTAACCACGAATTTGGCATCAACGAACACGTCCTGGGTAAAGCAGATCCAGCCAGTCTTGAGGATGTGCGGTTGTCTCAACATGCCCATGGTGCCTCCGTCGTTGAGATCAAGAAAAATAATCGCGGCGTTTGGGAAGTGGCACGCAGTAACTATGCCCGTCGGATCCATGCCAATACCCCCATGGCTTTCAGTGGCCCGGCGGCGAATCATCCCCTCCTACAAACAGCAGCAGGGAATTCTCCCAAAGGAATGGTCAATAACTGCTCTAACGGTCATACCCCCTGGGGAACATATCTCACCTGCGAGGAAAACTTCAACACTTACTTCGGGGCCACTGGGGAGTGGACAGCCACCGAAGCCCAGGCCCGCTACGGCCTCGCCAGCAGTTCCAACTATGGTTGGGAAAAATATGACGAGCGGTTTGACCTGTCCAAGGCAGCTTACAAAAATGAAGAAAATCGCTTTGGCTGGGTCGTTGAAATTGACCCGATGGATCCAAACCAGACCCCCGTTAAGCGGACAGCCCTCGGTCGCTTTAAGCATGAAGGGGCAGAAGTGGTCGTCGGTCGGGGTGGCCGTGTGGTTTGCTACATGGGTGATGACGAACGTTTTGACTACATTTACAAATTCGTTTCGGCGAACAATTGGCAGTCAATGCGGGCGCGGGGCATCAGTCCTTTCGATGAAGGTCAACTGTACGTTGCCAAGTTCAACGATGATGGCTCTGGGGAATGGTTGCCCCTCAGCATGGATAACCCGGCTCTCCAAGGGAAGTTTCAAGACCAAGCTGAAATCCTTGTTTATACTCGCTTAGCGGCGGATGCGGCTGGGGCAACACCGATGGATCGTCCGGAATGGATCACCGTTGGCACCGAGGAAAACGTTTATTGTGCCCTCACCAACAACAGCCGTCGCACGGAAGCCGATGCCGCTAACCCCCTGGCGCCAAACCCCGACGGTCACATTATTCACTGGCAGGATAGCGATCGCCATGTGGGGACAACCTTCACCTGGGATATTTTTGCGATCGCCCAAAATACCCATGGCACCGAAGAATCTTTTGCCTCTCCCGATGGGCTGTGGGCGGATCCCGATGGCCGCCTGTTTATCCAAACCGATGGGGCCCAAAAGGACGGCTTAAATGACCAATTGCTCGTAGCTGATACCAATACCAAGGAAATTCGGCGTCTCTTTACTGGGGTGACGGACTGCGAGGTGACAGGCATTACAGTTACTCCAGAGCGGCGCACTATGTTTATTAACGTGCAGCACCCAGGCGATGGCAATCCTGCCGCCACTAATTTCCCAGCTCCCCAAGGCAGTGGCATGGTGCCCCGGGATAGCACTGTGGTCATCACCCGCAAAGATGGCGGCATCGTTGGTTCATAGCACTTTGATTAGTTAGTTAAGATTTGGCGTTACGGCTTAGTCACCTCGGCGATCTAACCCTGGGGTGACTTTTTCTTTTTATCGGCCAAGGGGTTAAGCTGGATTGTGCTTTGTTGATTGCCAAATTTTTGTCCATGTCCCCAACGACTCACGCCACGGGTCAAGACCCAGAAGCCCAGCTCCAACGGGTTTGTACCCAAGCCTACGGCGAGCCTTTGCAACTGCTTTGGTGGGAAATTGCCGATGCCCAGGGGAGCCTAAAGGTCATTTGTCGGGAACCGCGCCGGGGGTATTACGTTGAAGTGTTCTTACACCGCACCGCTGAAGGCTATCAACCCAGCCACGGTTTGGTGACGGCCTTTGCGACTTTATTAAAACCTGACCCCAGTCGCTGGGAACATTTGACCCAGCGGGCCACGGTAACGGACTGGCAGGCCCTCGATCGCTTGTGGTTTTATGCCTTGACCATTCCTGGAAGTGAGATTCTCTGGGGCGACGAAACGACCATTGGGATCACGGTGGCTGAAAAGGCGATCGCCCGGTTTGGCTATGCAGTACCCGACCCATCATTGCTCCCGGTGTTGATCTTTGAAAATCGGGCCTTGGGGTTAAATTTGATCAGCTATGTTTGCGATCCAGATCATTTCGCTGGCGAAAATCTCCTTTATGATCACCATACTCGCCGGGGGGAAGCCTATCCAAGCCTGTTTGAGGCCCAAACCCGCTTGAAACAAAAGCTAGATTTGTATTCCCTTAGCTAGACGGCGGCGATCGCCCAGAATTTATTGGGTTCAAGCAACCCTAAATAATCCGTTGAGATCCCAGATAAAACTTAATCTAAAAAGAGCCATTTCTTTAACTGTAATTAACTTTTCTACCTTGAACACCTAATCACTCAAATAGACTAAAAAAAATAAAGCCAAATCATTGCGTCTCGGCACTGGAACCTCTGGCCTTGATGACTAGGGTTCGGGTTTTAAGTTAGGCTTGAGTTGAGAAATATAGAGGTTGCCTCTGCGCTAATGGAATTGCTCGAATACCAGGCAAAACAACTTTTTGAACAGGTGGGGATACCCACGTTGCCGTCCCAGATTATTGCGGATCCCCGGGAACTGAAACAATTACAAATTCCCTATCCCATTGTGCTGAAATCCCAGGTGCGGGCTGGGGGACGGGGCAAAGCAGGGGGCATTAAACGGGTGCAAAATACCATTGATGCGATCGCCGCCGCGCGGAATATTTTTAATTTGGCGATCGCCGGACAATACCCTGATGTTTTATTGGCCGAAGCCCACTACGAGCGGAAGCAGGAAATTTTCTTGGCGGTGGTTTTAGACTATGAACTGCAGCGGCCTGTGCTTTTGGGGTCAGCCCACGGCGGGATGGAAATCGATCAGCTTTTGGCGAATCTCCATCAAGTAGTGATCAAAGACTTTTTCTCTCCGTTCCAAGCCCGCCATCTCCTCAACAAAATGGGCATCCGGGGCGCGTTGGTGCCCGCCTTGAGCGACATCATCAAAAAAATGTATGATTTGCTGCTCACCAAGGATTTAGAGCTGGTGGAAATCAACCCCTTGGGCATTAATCAAGCAGGGGAATTAATGGCCCTTGATGGTAAGGTGACCGTCCATGATACGGCTCTCCGTAAGCACCCTGAAATCGCCCTGTTTTACGAGCACCAAAACCAACTCAGTTTTACCCCAGAGGCTGCCCCCCTCTCTTGGCACCATGATGTCCAGGGGGGCACGGTGGGCATTGTTTGTTATGGAGTGGGGGCAGCGGCATTGATTTGGGATCTGCTCCATGACCTCAAGGGTCACCCAGCCTGCTGTTGGCTCCTTGGCCCCCGCGCCCAGGGTCGGGTGTTTTCGCCCTACGACCTAGATGAGCAGATCGAGACCATCCTCGAACAATTGGCCGCCCTCCCGCAGATTAAGGTTATTTTGCTGAACTTGGTGGCGGAAGCGGAAATTAACCAGCGCATTTTGGCAACTTTAACCGCCCATTTTCCCCAATTGGCGATCGCCCCTGCTGGTGACCCCGATCCAGAGCTACCTGAATTACCCCAACAAATTATCGTGCGCTGTTTACCTTCCCTTGACCCGGCGATCGCCCCTGGTTGCCATTGGGAAGAAGATTTAGAGGCCGCCGTCAAACAGGCGATCGCCCTCAGTAACTCCGAAACCTAAAACGCCTTTCAACTTCTCACACACAGGACTTAGACACAACGGCAATGGCTTGGCACACAAATCACAATATTTTGATTCAAGGGATCCATACCCCCCTCGCCCAATACTATCTTCCCCGGATGGTTGCCTATGGCACCAAGATTATTGGGGGCGTCAGTGCCGGGGGCGGTGGCGAGACCCGCGACGGCATTCCCATTTTTGATTTAGTTATGGAAGCTAAGGCTCAAGTCGGCGAGATCACCACCAGTTTGATCTTTGTTGAACCCTTTGATGTTTTGGATGCGGCCTTTGAGGCGATCGCCGCCGGGATTAAACAACTGATCATCGTCTCGGCGGGAGTGCCGCCCCTGGATATGGTACGGCTGCTCTGTCAGGCGGAACGGGAAGATGTCCAAGTTCTAGGGCCAGGGAGCAGTGGGTTGGTGATTCCGGGGCAATTGTGGCTGGGGACAAGCTTCGTCAACCACTTCCAACCCGGTGAGGTTGCGCTCCTCAGTCGGTTTAGTAGCCTCTCCCAGGAGGTAGCGATTCTCCTCAATCAAGCGGGTTTAGGCCAATCCTATGTGGTGGATGTGGGCAACGCCGATCTGCCAGGTTCCCATTTTGCCCAGTGGCTCCACTACCTCGATCAAGATCCCCAGACCAAGGCGATCGCCCTTTTAGGCCGTTACGGCTCCCAAGAAGAAATCGATCTGATCCCTTTGATCCGCGACCAGATCCAAACCCCCGTCGTTACTTACCTCTGCGGTAGTCACGCGCCTATCCAGCGCAGTTGCTACGATGCCGGGACAATTATTGCTAACCAATTGTCCTACTGCATTAGCGACACCTACACCCCAGCGGAAATGCATAGCGCCTTCAAACGAGAAAAACTCGCCTTTGGTCGTAGTCTCAAAGAAATTCCGATCCTGATCAAAAAAGCCCTCCAACCCCCACGCAGTCGCAGTCGTCGCCCCAAAAATTCCCCTACGACCCCTTAAATTTGCACGGTTCAAACCCTATCCTCTACATCGGATCTAAGATAAACTTGGCAACCGAAATGCTCAGCATCCCCGACATCCATGGCACAAATCCTTGACGGCAAAAGCTTTGCCCAAAAAATCCAAGCAAACCTCAAAACCCAAATCGCGGCCCTCACCCCCAAAATGGGTCGTCCCCCAGGTCTCGCCGTGCTGATGGTTGGGGATAATCCCGCTAGCGCCGCTTACGTCCGCAACAAAGAACGCGCCTGCGAAAAAATCGGCATGGCTTCCTTTGGTAAACATTTTCCCGCTGATATTACCCAAGGCGAACTCGAAGCCGTAATCCAAGACCTGAATCAAGATGACCGGGTTGACGGGATTTTGGTGCAATTACCATTGCCGCCCCACCTAGATGCCGTGGGTTTGCTGTTGACCATTGCCCCCGAAAAAGACGCAGATGGGCTGCACCCCTTGAACCTAGGCCACCTCGTGCGCTCCGAACCGGGCCTACGCAGTTGTACCCCCTACGGTGTGATGGAATTGCTCAAGGAATACAACATCCCCCTCGAAGGGAAAAAAGCCGTGGTGGTGGGCCGGAGTATTTTGGTCGGAAAACCCATTGCCCTGATGCTCTTAGAAGCGAATGCCACGGTGGCGATCGCCCATTCCCGCACCCAAGACCTTGCCGCGCTCACCAGGGAAGCCGATATCCTCGTGGCCGCCATTGGCAGACCTGAATTTATTACCGCTGACATGATCAAGCCCGGTGCCGTGGTCATTGATGTGGGCATTAATCGCATCGTCGATACCGCGACAGGTAAAGCTCGCCTAGTGGGAGACGTCGCCTACACAGAGGCCGCCCAAGTTGCCGCCCAGATTACCCCCGTCCCCGGTGGCATTGGCCCCATGACTGTGGCGATGCTCCTACAAAATACCTTCAACAGCTACCAAGCCAAGGCCGAATAAGCGTTTTTAGACATAAATTCTGATGAAATTCTCTCTCCGCCTGGGGGGAGTTTTTTTGTCTTCAACAAGGGGAATTTCCCAAGAAAATTAGCCCAAATAGGTCGATTTTTGATTAATGAAGATATTTTTCAAGGATCCTTTCTGAGCCAAAGGGTACGCTAGCATCACAACAGAAGTTACCCTTGGGTTACGCTTTGCGATTCATTTTTCAACGAGAACCAAATCCCTTGCAACGGTTGACATTGGGTATGTCCCCAGAGCAACAATGATGCGTCCCCAATCCCCTCGATACATCGTTTTAATCAGTATTCATGGTCTCATCCGCAGTCAAAATTTAGAATTGGGCCGTGATGCTGACACGGGTGGCCAAACGAAATATGTGGTAGAACTTGCCGCTGCCCTGGCCCAGCACCCAGACATCGAACAGGTCGATCTGATTACCAAGCAGATCATTGACCCAAAAGTAAGTGCCGACTATGGTCAGCCCTGCGAACCCATTAATGATAAAGCTAATATTATTCGCATCTCAGCCGGGATTGATGACTATCTTCCCAAGGAAGAACTTTGGGATTACCTCGATAATTTTGCGGACAACACCTTAACCTACTTAAACAATCAACCTAGACTCCCGGATCTAATCCACAGTCATTACGCCGATGCGGGTTATGTGGGCATACGCCTGGCGAATCATCTCGGTATTCCTTTGTTTCACACGGGTCACTCCCTCGGTCGCAGTAAACGAAAGCGCTTGCTTGCCAGTGGAGTTAAAGGAGAAGTGATCGAGAATCGCTACCATTTGACCCGCCGGATTAATGCGGAGGAAGAAACCCTTGCTTCGGCCACCAGGGTCATTACCAGTACCCAACAGGAAATCCAAGGTCAGTATGCCCAATATGATTTTTATCATCCGGAAAATATGCGGGTAATTCCACCGGGGACGGATCTGCAATGTTTTTACCCCGCCACGGGGGATGAATGGCAGGGCTCGGTTTGGCAGAAATTATCGGTATTTTTAAAGGAACCCCGTAAACCCATTATTCTGGCCTTGTCTCGTTTGGATCAGCGCAAAAATATCCTCGGTTTGGTTCGGGCTTTTGGAACATCACCGTCGTTGCAGCAGCAGGCTAATTTGGTTGTTTTTTCGGGGACGCGGGACGATCCACGGGATTTGAGCAGCAATGCCCAGGCGATCTTTACGGAGCTGTTGTGGGCGATTGATCGCTATAACCTATACGGCAAAGTAGCCTACCCTAAGTTTTTGTCTTCCCAGGAAATTGGGGAACTGTATCGGCTGGCCAGTCTCTCCCAGGGGGTATTTGTGAATCCGGCGTTGACGGAGCCCTTTGGTTTGACGTTGATCGAAGCAGCAGCCAGCGGTTTGCCCATTGTGGCCACTGAGGATGGAGGGCCAGTGGATATTCTAAAAAATTGCCAAAATGGTTATCTAGTAAATCCCCTCGAACCCCAGGATATCGCAGCAAAAATCAGCAAAATTTTAGGGGACACCCAACAGTGGCAAAAGTTCTCGCAGCAGGGAATTCATAATGTACGCCGGGCCTATACTTGGCAGTCCCATGTGGAGCGGTATATGGAGGTGGTGCAGTCCATTTTGAATCGTACGGAGTCGCGGCAGGAATTGGCGATCGCCCGTCGTCCAGCCCTCTACCACCAGGGGGCAATTGTTTCGACCATCGATCAAAATTTGGTAGGAGATCCAGTGGCTCTCCAGGAATTGGTAACTTTGCTGAATCAACACCGCAAGGAAATTGCCTTTTGTATTGCCACCGGACGGCGTTTGGATGCGGCTCTCAAGGTTTTGCGGGAACATAATATCCCCCAACCAGATGTGCTGATGACGAGCCTTGGCACAGAAATTTACTATGCGCCCCAGTTGACGCCGGATCGGGCTTGGTCAAATCACATTAATTATCTTTGGAATCGTCAACGGGTAGTGGATCTTTTAGGAGATTTGCCAGGCCTAGAACTCCAACCCAAGCCCTTTCAAAGTACCTTCAAAATTAGCTATTTTTATGACCCGGCGATCGCCCCTAGTGTCGAAGAATTAAAACGCATTTTATTTAAAAATGATCAGACCGTAAATGTTATGTTTTCCTTTGGTCAATACCTCGACGTTGTGCCAATTCGCGCTTCCAAAGGTTACGGGTTGCGCTGGTTTGCAGAACAGTGGGAAATTCCCCTCAACCGCATTTTAACGGTGGGTGGTTCTGGAGCCGATGAAGATATGATGCTGGGTAATAGTTTGTCTGTGGTCGTTAAAAATCGTCACCGGGAAGAACTCTCAGATTTAAATAATATCCAACCCATTTATTTTTCTGAAAAAGAATTTGCGGCTGGCATTTTAGATGGTTTAGACCATTACGATTTCTTTGAATTGTGTCGCGCGACGGGACAGGGCCATGAGTGATCAGTTATTGTTATGTACTGACTTGGATCGCACTCTTATCCCCAATGGTGCCGCTCCAGAATCCCCCCAGGCAAGGGCCTATTTTCGTCAATTTGTTGCTCAGCCCCAGGTGACTTTAGCCTATGTCACAGGACGTCATTTAGCCTTAATTGATGAAGCGATTTCAGAATATCAACTCCCTCGTCCCCATTTTGCGATCGCCGATGTGGGCAGCAGCATTTACACCTGGCAAAATTCCCAATGGCACCGCTGGCAAAGCTGGGATGATCACCTTGCGACGGATTGGCCGAAGCAGGGGGCGATCGCCATTCATCACTACCTTGAGAATCATCCTGCTCTCCAACTCCAGGAATCAGCAAAACAAAGCCACTATAAACTGAGTTATTACGTTGATCTTCAAGAAAATAATCAACAACTATTAATTGAAATTAAAACACTTTTAAAACAACATCATTTTACGGCTCATTTAATCTGGAGTATTGACGAAGAAAAGCAAGTAGGTCTCTTGGATATTTTGCCCTCCCAAGCCAATAAATATCAAGCCATTTCTTTTTTAATGGCTGTCCAGAATTTTTCTTTAACACAAACTATTTTTGCTGGGGATAGCGGCAATGATGAAGCCGTTTTAAGCAGTCCCATTCCTGCGGTGCTTGTGGCCAATGCCCCTCAGACCCTAAAACAAAAACTCAAAAATGCTTGCAATCAGACCTCACTTTATTTTGCCCAGGGCAATTGTTTAGGCATGAATGGTAATTATAGTGCTGGTATTTTAGAGGGTATTTTCCACTTCTTTCCTGAATATCAACAATGGCTTAATTCCACCAAAGGAAACATTTGACTATGGCAAAAAATATCGTGATTTTTGGTGAAGTGCTGTGGGATATTTTTCCCGATGGCAACCAAAAGCTGGGAGGGGCCCCTTTTAATGTGACTTGGCATTTACAGGCATTTGGAGCAAATCCTTTGTTGATTTCTCGGATTGGGGCTGATGAGCTTGGGGCGGCAATTCAAACCAAAATGCAAGCTTGGCAGATGACCCTTACTGGCCTCCAAATAGATGAAATTCATCCCACCGGAACCGTTAAAGTCACCCTTGAAAAAGGCCAACCCCAATATGAAATTACCGCCGACTGTGCCTATGATTTTATTGATAGTCAACAGTTTCCAGCATTAGGAGCTAATTTTTGGCTTTACCACGGTAGTCTAGCCCTAAGAAATGCAGTTTCCCAAGGCAGTTTTAGGATACTTCAACAACAAGCAGACCAGATTTTTTTTGATGTTAATTTGCGCCAACCTTGGTGGACAGCAGCAACGATCAATTCTGCTCTAGCTGCCAGTCAATATGTGAAATTAAATACTGAAGAATTAACGTTACTAACGCCTGAATTTGCCTCGATTGACCTCGCGATTAATCATCTATTAAGCCAAAGTTCACTGCAGCAAGTTATTTTAACGGCGGGAGAAGCTGGCGCGAGTCTCTACACCCAAGGCGATCGCCAACAGATTTCGCCTCAAAAAAATACCACCGTGGTCGATACCGTCGGTGCTGGGGATGCCTTTTGTAGTGTCTGTTTGCTGGGTCTGACATCGAATTGGCCCCCTTCTCTAATCCTAGAACGGGCGCAAGCCTTTGCCAGTACCGTTGTGGGGATTCGGGGGGCTGTGAGTGAAGATCCCCACTTCTATCAACCCTTTATTCAGGCCTGGCGGTTATAATTCCCGGAAATAACCCAAGGTTCGTTTAATTTTCCTCAAATGATTTCCCACAAGCATCTTTGCTTTACTATAAATACGGTTAAATTTTTTAGACTTTAGGTTTCGGGCTATGTACGAACAGTTTTCCCATTCGATTTTAAATGAGATCCTGGATCAATTAAGGCCCGAACTCAAAGAACAAGAATTAAGTCATTTTTATACCCGTCTAGGTGCCAATTTCTACAGCCTTTTTTCCCTCTTTTATAAACTCTATGGTCGCCGCTCAGATTTTAAAGCGCAACTGCTAAGACTGGTCGAAGTAATGGCCTATCAATATATTGGGCGATCGCCAGAATTTAAGCAGACTGATCTAGCGCGGGAAAAAAACTTTAACTGGTTTCTGGAATCTCAATGGGTTGGCATGACTTTGTATGCCGATGGCTTTGCCGATGATCTCCAAGACCTCGGCGATCGCGTTGCCTATTTCAGCGAATTGGGGGTTAATTTCATCCACATTATGCCAATTTTAGAATGTCCCCGCCATGCCAGTGACGGCGGCTATGCGATTAGTAATTATCGACAAATCAACCCCAAAATTGGTACCCTCCAGGATCTACAACACCTCGTAGAAATCTTTCGTCAAAAAGAAATTTTGTTGGCCCTCGATATTGTAATTAATCACACTTCAAACGAACATGAATGGGCCCAAAAAGCACGTAAAGGCGATAAAAAATATCAGAAATATTATTACATGTTCGACACACGGGATATTCCCGACATGTTTGAAAAAAATCTTCCAGAAATTTTTCCAGAAACGGCTCCGGGTAATTTCACCTGGGACGAAGAACTACAAAAATGGGTGATGACTGTTTTTAATAACTACCAATGGGATCTCAATTATCAAAACCCAGCGGTGCTCATTGAAATGGTCGATATTATTCTTTTTTGGGCGAACCAAGGCGTTGATGTACTGCGGCTCGATGCGGTTGCTTTCCTATGGAAAAAGATCGGCAGCCAGAGTCAAAATGAAAAAGAAGCTCACATGATTTTGCAGATCTTTAAGGACTGCTGCCAAATTACCGCCCCAGGGGTTATTTTCATTGCCGAGGCGATCGTTGCCCCCGTAGAAATTGTGCGTTATTTCGGCGAAGATGCCATTAATGCCAAGGAATGTGAAATTGCCTACAATGCAACGCTTATGGCGCTCCTGTGGGATGCTGCTGCTACCAAGAATGCCAAACTTTTAATCCAAGGACTCAAAAATATTCCAGCAAAGCTAGACCGCGCCACTTGGCTCAACTATATCCGCTGCCATGATGACATTGGCCTGGGGTTTACCGATGCAGATATTGCCCAAGCGGGCTATGACCCAAGATCCCACCGACGCTTTCTGATTGACTATTTTTGCGGCCAATTTGAAGGCACCGATGCGAGGGGTTTGCTCTTTGGTCAAAATTCCAAAAATGACGATGCCCGTATTTCCGGCACCCTAACGTCTTTAATGGGTTTAGAAACGGCCATTGAAGCCAACGACCAGCAAAAAATAGCGATTATTATCAAACATATTTTATTGCTCTACAGTATTATTTTTTCCTTTGGGGGCATTCCGCTAATTTATTACGGCGATGAAATTGGCACTTTAAATGATTATTCCTACGTAGGTAATTTGAGTAAAGCCAACGATACCCGCTGGGCCCATCGACCCAAAATTAATTGGAAAAAAGCAGAGTTGCGGCACATTGCAGGCACCATTGAGCATCGTATTTTCTCTGCTCTACAACACATGATCGCGGTACGGAAAGCGATTCCTGCGTTTGCTGATTTTAATAATCGTCAATTGTTATCCATTGATAATTCGCATCTATTTGGTTTTGTGCGTATTAGCCCCAATAAGCGGGATCATGTTCTAGTCATTGGGAATTTTTCACCGGAATACCAAAATTTAGATCTCAGTCACTTAGCTTGTCATCCTTTTGACTGCCATGATCAGGATTTATTAATTGATTTATACAGTCAAAACGCGCCGGAAATTTTTGAAAAACAACTGGTATTGGCACCGTTCCAGTTTTATTGGTTGAGTAAAATGCAACCGAGTCTGCCAACAACTTTGTTATAGGTTATTGCCCCAAGGACTAATTGAGGGAGCTATTGGCTTTGCTGCTACCAATTAAATAAAGCAACGCCATCCGCACAGCGACGCCATTGGTCACTTGTTCAGAAACGAGACTGAGGGCGGGGTGATCCATCACATCGGAGGCGAGTTCTACACCACGATTTACAGGCCCCGGATGGAGAACTTTAACGTCCGGTTGACATTGTTTGAGGCGATCGCCTGTAATCCCAAACCGTTGATGATATTCCCGCAAGCTGGGCAGGAGATGGGCGGTCATCCGTTCATGTTGCAGGCGGAGGGTCATCACAAAATCAGCATCCTTAAGGGCGGGTTCAATGTCCCAGTGGAGCTTGAGGCTGCCCTCGGCATCCGTGGCAAATTCCCGAAACCCCTCTGGGAGTAAGGTGGGCGGCGCGGCCAAATGAACATTGGCCCCAGCGGTAGTCAAACTCCAAATATTCGAGCGAGCCACCCGAGAGTGCATAATATCCCCGACAATGGCAATTTTTTTGCCCCGCAAAAGTTCACACCGGGGATTTTCGGGATCGAGTACCCGGCAAATGGTAAACAGATCCAATAGGGCTTGGGACGGGTGGGCGTGGAGGCCATCCCCCGCATTGAGAATACTCACCCCCGATTTGATGCGGTCCATCTCCGCGGCGATCGCCTGGGGGACGCCCGATTGCTTATGGCGAATCACCATAATGTCCGCCCCCATGGCCAGATAGGTCTTCGCCGTATCTAAAATTGTTTCCCCTTTACTCAGGGACGAAGACCCCGGCGCAAAATTCATCACATCCGCCGAAAGCCGCTTTGCTGCCAACTCAAAACTACTGCGGGTGCGGGTCGATGGCTCAAAAAACATATTCGTCACCACCTGCCCTTGCAGCGCTGGCACCTTTTTCATGCGACGAAATAAGACATCCCGTAAGCTAGTAGTCGTCTGCAGTACCGCATCCAATTCTGCTACTGAAAAATCCATCAGTGACAGAATATGCCGCCGTGTCCAGGTGGCCGTTGCCGTTGTCATAACTTTCCCCATTCACTATCAAGCCACAAAAAAAGAGGGCACTTTCTGTGACGCCCTCCCCATCTTAACCAATCAAATTAGGTGTCCTTACGCAGCATCCGTGTGGAAAAAGCTGAGGTGCAACAAATTGCGCTTCCAAGGATGGGACTGGATTTCTCGTACAACCGCAGTGCCAGACCAATCAGGAGTTTTGACTTCAACCACAGTTTCGTTAGGGGTTACTTTTTTCAGCAATGTTAATGCTTCTTTGTAGTCCACCACAAACACATCAGAACCAGCACCCTTGTGACCATAGAGGTTGACCGGTAGCAGTCCATCACGGCGGAGCGCACGGGGGTTGACCCCTTCGGGGCGAGCTTGACATTCAATCGTTAAAGACATGGGAAATAACCTAAATAAATAGCGTTAGAGAATAAAAAGTTAAAAAATAGCAGGCTTAGCCGATGGGTTCACCGTTGCGATCCAACAAGGCCCGTTTGGGACCATGGATTGGGTCTTCGACGATGATCGTTTGTTCTCGACCTGCCCCCAGAGAAACAATGGCGATCGGCACGTCCATTAATTCTGCTAGGAATTTCAAGTAAGCAAGCGCTTCCTTGGGCAATTCATCGAGGGAACGACACTCGCTCGTGGGCTGTTTCCAGCCAGGCATTGTCTTATAAATCGGCTTGCAACGAGCAAACAGATTAGCATTACTCGGGAAGTGTTCACAAGCTTCCCCGTCGATTTCGTAGGCCACACAGACCTTGATTTCGTCGAGGGAATCGAGCACATCTAGTTTAGTAATCGCCAGACAATCTAGGCCATTAATCCGCGCCGCATAGCGCCCAATGACGGCATCGAACCAGCCACAGCGACGCCGACGCCCCGTGGTTGTCCCAAATTCTGCACCCACATGGCCAAGGAGTTCACCGATCTCGTCATCGAGTTCTGTGGGGAATGGCCCTTCTCCGACCCGTGTGGTGTAGGCTTTAGCGACACCAATGACCCGGTCAATGATGGTGGGGCCAATCCCGGCACCCACACAAGCACCTCCCGCAATGGGGTTAGAGGAGGTGACGTAGGGGTATGTTCCGTGATCAATATCGAGGAGGGTACCCTGAGCCCCTTCAAATAGAATATTTTTCTTCGCGTTGACGCCTTCAAAAACCTTGAGGGAGCTGTCTACAATATGGGGGCGCAGCGCATCGGCATAGGCGCGATATTCTTCGATGACTTCCTGGGGATCTAGGGGAGGAAGATCGTAAAGTTTTTCGAGAATGACGTTTTTGTATTTGATCGCCCAAACAAATTTGTCTTGGGAGTTTTCAAGATCCATGAGATCGAGAACCCTTACCCCAGTCCGTTCGGACTTATCGGCATAGGTTGGGCCAATGCCCCGTCCGGTGGTGCCAATTTTGCGATCGCCGCGCATTTCTTCAGAGGCCCCATCGATTAAACGGTGGTAGGGCATCGTCACGTGGGCGGTTTGGGAAATAAACAGATTTTCCGTCGAAACATTCAGACGGTGGAGCTGATCAATTTCTTCGAGGAGGACTTTCGGATCAATGACCGTCCCTGAGCCGATGATACATTCGGTATCTGGATATAAAATGCCGGAAGGGATTAGATGAAGCTTAAAAGTTTGTCCCTGCACAACGACGGTGTGTCCTGCATTCACGCCCCCTTGGGAGCGCACGACAACATCGGCGGATTTGCTCAGTAAATCCGTGATCTTTCCTTTTCCTTCGTCACCCCATTGGGCACCAATGACAACTACGTTAGCCAAGGGTTTGTCTACTCTAATTCACACAAACTTTAATTATTGTGACTTTGGCGATCTTGTGTCAAGCTTTTTAAAAAAGTTTTCTAAGGGAAGTCATGGAAAATATCAACAAAATCCCAGTTGTGATCAATGGTGCCGGTGGCAAAATGGGCCGGGAAGTGGTCAAAGCCGTAGCTGGGGCTGCGGATATGGAGATTATCGCTGCTGTTGATAAAAATCCAGCACTTTTAGGCCAGGATGCGGGAGAAATTGCTGGCTGTGGCGCGGTTGAAGTCCCCATTGTTAATGATTTAGAGGCTTCCCTCGTCATGGCGACCCAGAGCAAGATCCAAGGGGTAATGGTGGACTTTACCCACCCCAGCGGAGTCTATGCCAATACCCGTGCGGCGATCGCCTATGGTGTGCGCCCAGTGGTCGGCACTACAGGGTTAAGCGAAGAACAAATTAATGACCTCAAAGAATTTGCCGAAAAAGCCAGCACTGGGGCCTTAATCATCCCCAACTTCTCCATTGGCGTTGTCCTCATGCAACAGGCTTCATTGCAGGCCGCTAAATATTTTGATCACGTCGAAATTATTGAGCTCCACCACAACCAAAAGGCCGATGCCCCCAGTGGTACCGCCATTAAAACCGCCCAGATGTTGGCGGAACTCGGCAAACAATTTAATCCCGCCGAAGTGGAAGAAAAAGAAGAAATGCCGGGGGCGAAAGGGGCTGTCACCGAAGACAATATCCGCATCCACAGCGTCCGTTTGCCAGGTTTGATCGCCCACCAGGAAATGATTTTCGGTGCCCCAGGTCAAATCTATACCCTACGCCATGACACCAGCGATCGCTCCTGCTATATGCCCGGTGTGCTGCTCTCCATTCGTAAAGTTACCGAACTACAAACTCTCGTTTATGGCCTAGAAAATATCCTGTAGATGCGCTGAACATGGCAAAACCCGCCGACATTGGCAGTAAACGTCTCATTAGTCTCAACCCCGATGCCTGGGTGCAGTGGGTTATGGGGGATCAAACGCTCCAGGCTCAAGAATTTATCGACCCCCAATTCCAGTGGGTCAGCCGTGATAGCGATGTGCTGTTGCGCGTTACTTGCCCCCAGGCGGGTGATTTTCTGCTGCTCAACGAATTGCAGCTACGTTATACCGCCCAGATGCCCCGACGAATGACGGCCTATGCCGCCCTGGCGCGGGAAAAATTCAACTTGCCCGTTTACCCGGTGCTAATCAATATTTTGTCCCCGGCAAACAAGCCCCAGATCCCGACCTCCTACCAAGCAGAGTTTAAAGGGTTGCAAGCAAGGCAGGATTATCAAGTGATTAACCTTTGGGAGGTGGAGGCAAATTTGGTTTTGGCTCAATCCCTAACCTCACTATTGCCCTTTGTGCCCGTTCTCGCCGGGGGCAATGATGAAGCCTTGATTCGGGAGGCGGTTTACCAACTACGTCAAGAAGAACGACTTGATGAATTGGAGCCGCTGTTGGCCTTTTTTGCTAGCTTTATATTAGAAATTCCCTTGATTCAGCAAATTATGAGGTGGGATATGACCGTTTTACAGGAATCCCCTTGGTATAACGAAATTCTAAATCGTGGCATTCAGCAGGAAAAACGCCTTGTGATTGCACGGTTACAAGGCAAAGGTTTTTCGGTGGAAGAGATTGCTGAGATTGTTGATGATTCCGTTGAAACAGTGACTAAAATCATTCAGGATGATCAAGGGCGATCGCCACAAGAGGGCACCCAAGCTTAACCAATGCTCATTCCCATTACCCAAGAAAAATTTGAACAACTAATTCCCCTGGTGGCCAGCGCCGAGCAATACCAATATTACTGGGGGAAAACCGAGGATTTTTTACGACGTGCCTTAATCTCCTTTATTTTGGTGGTCTTGTTTTTTCTACTGGGCCTCTTGCTGCGGGAAACGGATTCCCTCCGGCTCCTGACCCAAATCATTGGTGGTTTGTATTGGTTTTGGTCGCCCATTTACTCAGCTAGTCTGAAAAACGCGGAATATCGGCGGCAATCCTACTGCTTTTTTTGGCGGGGCAAAATTCTCGATGTTTACCTCACCGAAGAAATTGTCCGTACCCAGGAAGAAGTCGATAAACTTGGCCGTTTGCTGCGGGTCGAAAATCGAGAACGGCGCATTAATTTAGAAGTCGGTGACAAAGAAGGCTATTTAGCTCGTATTCAAGCGCCGGTAGCCCCCATCCATCGCAACCTCAAACCGGGCCAAGCCATTGAATTGTTGGTGTTGTCGAACGAGCGTAATCTCGGCCCCAAATTAAAAGTGACGGATGCCTATGTACCGCGACTCAATCTTTGGGTAGGGCTATATCCCTATTTGCGGCGAGATGTCTTTTGGGATGTGCGGGAACAACTGCGGGTACGCTACAGCAAAAATCCCAATAATCCTCCCCCAAGACCTTATCCAAAACGGCGATCGCCCCGACTAATGCGTAATTTTTAGACGACTCAGGATAGTTCTTGATACAGATTATGGGTCTGAATATAGTCGGTAACAGCGGGAATGACAGTCTTTTGTTTGCCCTCACTACGATATTCACTAGAAGAAACTGAAGGTGGCACATAGGTAGCCGTTTCCCAAGAACCTTTGAGGGCGTCTAGTTGTTGCAGCGCTTCCGGTTGGAGAGGGTAGCCCCGGCGCGGAAAAATGAGGAGAGTAACCTGCTGGAGGAGATCCTTCGCCCGATACCAACGGGGAATCTGACTGACCAAATCAGAGCCAATTACTAGAAAAAATGCGGCTTCTTGACCCCAAATAGTCTGGGCGCGCTGGAGAGTATTTAAGCTGCGGCGATCACTGAGGCGTTCATCTACTAAAACATTGTCACAACCCAAATCCTCGATCACCAACTGCAACATCGCTGACCGTTGGGCCAAGGAAGCCCCATGTTTTTTAAAAGGATTATCTGCAGCCCAAACCGCCACTTGATCATAATGTTCACTGAGCCAGCGGAGGATCGCTTGGTGGCCCACCGTAGGCGGATCAGCACTGGTACCAAAGAGGGCAATGCGCGTCATGGAAACAGACATTGGTGTGACATGATGGGAGGTTAGGTTGTTCTGAGAAGTTTATATGAATTTACCCACTTGGATCACAGTTTCTCGGTTGGCGGGTGTTCCTTTTCTATTATTGCTGTTAGAAAATCCAACACCGCGACTACGCCTCATTGCCCTAGTTATTTTTCTCGTCGTAGCCTTGACCGATTGGCTAGATGGCTATTTAGCCCGCAAACTCGATCAGGTGACGGATTTAGGCAAATTTCTTGATCCGCTTGTGGATAAACTGCTGGTCACAGCACCGCTATTGTCTTTGGTTCATCTGCAACAGATTCCTGCTTGGGGCGTTTTTCTGATTTTGGCGCGGGAACTGACCATTGCTGGTTGGCGCGTCACCGGGGAAAAGAAAATTCAGGGGGCCAATCTTTGGGGCAAGGCGAAAACGGTCACGCAAATTGCGGCGATCGCCCTGCTCATTTACCCCATCACCACCCAAGGGGAAGTATTGGCTTTAGGTTTATTCTGGCTGGCCGTCGCTTTGACTATGATTTCTGGGGTAATTTACCTGTTGCCCCAAACCCCAGATCGCACTCAGGAGGAGCCAAGTAAATAGATTTAAACGCAAATCGAGCACCGTCACATCGAGGGTATTGAACAACACATAACCCCCAAAAGCCATCAGATAACTGAACAACAAGAGGCGATCGCCCCGGTCAGACAACTTGCGCCAGGCCAACACCCCCTGGGCATAGAGCCAGCCGATGGTGCCGATAAATAAGGCCGCGAAGGGAATGCCAATTTCAGAAGTGAGCATCAAGTAAAAATTGTGGGGGTGGCCCAGCCAACGGTTCATCGCCACTTCATAACTGGGAGTAAAACTGCGGACACCCCACCCCGTCAAAGGCCGCTGACGAATCATATCGAGGACAAACTGCCATTGGGTAGTACGGAGATCTTCGATGGCGCGGCCCCGGTGCATTTGATCCGACAGACGACCCCAAAAGTAGTAAGGCACAATTTGGCGTAGGGGATCCCGCCAGGGGGTTTGGCCAAAGGATGCGCCGAGAATTGCGGTACCGAGGCCCGTTGCAAGGCCACAGATCCACCACCAACCCGCATAAATGGCATAGATAAACAGCCCTAAAAAGGCGATCGCCCAGACATTCCGAGAATTCGTCAAAATCAGAGCAATGCCATCTAGAACTAAAGTCACCGTGAGATAAAGAAAAATTCGAGATTGACGTAATTTTCCCCAGGCAAAATCCTTTAACCACAGCCCCACTCCCAATAAAAAAGCCATCAGCAGATAGGCCGCACAAATATTGGCATACATAAACGTGGAGGACAGCCGCGTGGGGGGATTGCCTTCTCCCGTTAAGCCCCAGCCAAACAGTTGCCAAATCACAGGTGGTGTCCGCCAGCCAAACCAAAGCTCCCCGAGTCCTAAAACGGCGATCGCCAAAGAAGGGGCCACAATTAGCCAAGCCAGTCGCTCCAAGCGATCCAGGGTATTAAAGAGGGTCGAGAAGGCGAGAAAAAAAATGAAAAAGGGTACAAAGTTGGCCACCCCCAACAAAGATTCCAAAGGATAGGGGGCGATCGCCGTTACTCCCAACAACCAAACTGAAATGGCCCCAAAAATCCAAGTCAAGGGTTGCCGCCATAGCTGCAGCCCTGCCTGTTTTAACAACATAATCATTTGAATTCCCAGGCAAGCAACCCCCCAGCCAGGGGCGAGAGGCAAGAGAACCACGCCCAGTTCTGTCAGGGATGGTAAATAGTCTGAAGTAGGGGCTAGCGAATGTTTGATCATACCGAGGGGAATGGAGCCACAGCCTTCAAATCCTACCGCACCGTACTACCCTTCCTGGATCATCGCCGCTTCAGCCGCCCCAAATACCCCAACTGGTCAACCCAATAAGACCCAAGCCCAAAGCCCACCAGAGAAATTGATTATCCTGGGTTTCGATTTGGGACAGATCTTCAAAATCCTCGATGGCAAGTTCTTTGGTCTCAACTTTTTTCTTGCCCTCGACATAGAGCGATTTGGCCGGATCAAGGTTATCCAAGCTGGGGATTTCCGTGAGCCAATCTTTGGGGCGTTCGAGTTTGGGGGCTTCGAGAATATACAGTTGCCGCTGGGCCCGTTGGCTGGTGCTAGCAAAGGGATGGGTCATCAGTTCACGGCAGAGGGCGATCGCCTCTTCTCCTTGATTATTGGCCTGGTATGCACTGACAAGCCAGAGTTGCACTTCCCCAGATTCCCGGGAATAGGGAGGGAGATTTTCAACGGTGCGCTGGAAATAGTCGATGCTTTGGCGATATTCCCCCTGGAGAAAGGCATCTTTACCGGTTTCAAACAAAATTTGCGTCGTGGTATCCATCAAAAAAACGGTGGCGCTGGAAAGCAGAATTTATTTTTGATAGCCTACAAAATTTTGCGACCCGTCAACATTTGGCGCACCTCTAACATCGCTGAATAGGTGGGCAGAATATGGAGGGTTTGATCGGCTGGACTGAGGGCCAGGGCTTGATCAAGGGCTTTGGTAAGATTTGGCTCGACGATTAATTCAGCATTCCCTTCGCAATAGCGCAAACGCAATGCCATATCGTAAGTGCGATCGCCGCTGATGATAATTTTGCCAGGGGATTGGGTGAGCTTTTCTAAGTCCACATCCCAAATCCAGGACACATCGGTACCGTCGGGGGTGCGGTCGTTGAGCACGACGAGGACGATGCTCGTTTTCCCTTGTTGTTGTAAGTCAGTGACGGCACGGACTGTTTCGTTCATGCCCACGGGATTTTTTGAGAGGAGAATCCGCACCGGTTTCCCTTGGATGGTTAATTCTTCCGCCCGACCAAAGGCCGCTTTAAAGGATTGAATCTGCTCGTTAATGATGTCCCGGTGAATACCCAGGGTTTCCGCCAGGAGGGCGGCGGCGAGGGTGTTGTATTTGTTATATACACCGATGAGAATTTGACCCCAGTCTGGGCTGTGGATGTCGAGGGGATTTTTGGCAAAGCCGCAACTATCGCAGTGGTAATCACCGAGGTGGGACAGGTAAACGCCTTTGTAAGTGAGGGGCGCACCGCAGCGGGGACAATAAATTGAATCAACGGCGTGGGGGATGGCCTCTAGGTATAAATCTGGTTCGTTAAGGCCAAAAAATTTCACCGTCTGGCTGAGGTTTTGGCCCAAATCGTTGAGGGTCGGGTCGTCGCCATTGACGATAATAGTGGTTTCGGGCGGCAGAGGGGCGATCGCCTGTTGCCAACGCTGACTAATGGTATCGACTTCCCCGTAACGATCGAGCTGGTCACGGAATAAATTGAGGGCGAGGATATGGGTCGGGGAACAGCTTTTGAGGAGGATCGGAATAATATTTTCATCCACTTCTAGGATGGCGTAGTCGATGTCGAGCTGGCCGAAAAGATTCGCGTGCTCCAGGAGGGCCGTCGTTAAGCCGTTGATCAAGTTTGCCCCGGTGGCATTATGGGCGAGCCTGTAGCCCTGGGCCGTGAGGATTGCTTTGATCAAGAGTGAAGTCGTGGTTTTACCATTGGTGCCCACCACCAAAATGACGCCTTTTTTCGCCTGTTGGAACAGATCCGGCAGAATCTCTGGAAAAATGCGTCGGGCGATCGCCCCCGGTAAAACACTGCCCGCACTGAGCTTAAGGCCCCGTACCACCGCTGTAATTGTTTTGCCTAAACCACAGGCGATCGCCAACCGTACACTGCGCAAAATAGCCATTCCCTTCGGCTGTCTCCCAGACTGTCTAAGTCCTTAAACATAACAGAACTTGCAGTCCCTGCCTATGTCTGAAGCATTTCTCCCTGACGACTAACTGACGGCCTGGGGTAAGCCCTGCCAGCCCCCATGGGCATCGGGTGAGTGATAGGTCAAATTAGCCAGCACCGGACGATCAATTCCCGGTAAATACGCTAAATTTTCTGGCTCCAACACCACATTCCGCAGGTCTGCTCCTTCTAATTTCGCCCCGACTAGCTTTGCTCCCCGTAGATCCGCCTCGGCTAAACAGGCTAGCTTGAGATTGGCTTCGACGAGATTACTGCCCTGGAGATTTGCCTGCTGGAGGTTGGCCCCATAAAGTTTGGCCCCTGAAAAATTCAACCCTGCTAAATCCATACCCAGCAAATTCACATCCCGTAAAAAGGCCCGACTAAAATTGCCGTGGTGTAAGTTGGCATGTTGTAGATCTGCGTGACCTAGGCGCGCTTCCTGGGCATTGACCCAAGCCAAATTCGCCTGATTTAAGTTTGCTTGGCACAGGTTCACCCGGGCGAGATTCGCTCCGCATAAATTAGCCCGCCGGAGATTGCCTCCCCGCAAATTTGTATGGTCTAGGCTCGCGCCACATAAACGCGCTTCGACCAGTTGAGCGTTGACCATAAAAGCACCGTCTAAAGTCGCTTTTGTTAAATCTGCCCCAACAAGCTGGGCATCGTTTAGTTTGGCATGGGCAAGGTTCGCCCAATTCAAGGCTGCCCCAGACAAATCTGCTTTGAGTAAAAATGTTCGACTGAGATTAGCGCCCATGAGGTTAGCCCCCTGGAAGTTAACGCCAATCAACGCCTCACCCCGGAGATCCGCCCCCTGCAGGTTAATCCCGGCAAAGTTTCGTTCCCCATGTTCGTAGGCGCGTAGTAATTGTTGAACATTCATGGATTTCGACCAACAAAACAAAAAAAATAGCGCTAGTTTCACGCCATGGCTAGACATAATCACGGCGACAGGCTGCTATTTCAATCCACGTTTATTCTATATCTTAAAAAATTCTTAAAAGAGAATCTCCGGGGCGATCGCCAAAAAAATTCACGAAGATTTTGGGAAACTTAATAACTTTCTCTAGGACTGAGAATGCCGGGAAAACCGAGACTTGTCGTTACATTTCTTCTTAAAGAAATATCAATTATTTCCCCGACAAACATCATAAGCAAGCTTTGAAAAATCGTTTTTTAGCTGGGTTTAACTGTAAAGAGATCGAGCTTTTTGTGATTTTTGGGAGGAAAATTAATCGCTCCGCTATCGGGACGTCACACAGCATTTTTCTGAGAAAATAAATAGGTAATGCAACATATCGCAACGACATTTAATCGATCCTTGCGATTTTACTCAGGCTGAGCCCAGCTAGCCACTAGAGAGGGAGCGGGTTTTCCCAAGAAAAGAGCCTTAACATCACGCCCTCAAGCACCTAAGAGAGGGCTGGTTCAAACTCAATGCGTTCGGCGTGGCCCCAGAAGGCTTCGAGGTTATAAAATTCCCGTTCCTGTGGTAGGAAGATGTGTACAATCACTTCGCCATAATCTTGGAGAATCCACATCCCTTCGCTCTTGCCCTCCATCCGTAGGGGCACTTTGTCATATTTTGTTTCTAATCTTTCTTCGATGGCATCGGCGATCGCCCGCACTTGGGTCCGCGAAAAGCCTGTCGCCACAACGAAAAAATCTGCCAGATAGGAAATTTGATCTACCTTCAAAATCGTAATATCTTCGGCTTTCCGGTCATCGGCCGCAGCCGCGATATCCCAGACTAAACGTCCATTTTCATGGGCTTCAAGGGTTTTCGGTAGAGTCATTAACGGTTCTGTTGTGAAGATCAATAGAGCAAAAATAATTGTTCTTCTAGCTTACCTTGGAATCTCCCCCACAGCACCCCAGGGAAAACAAAGACACTTTCCCACCATTGGACAAAATATCTTTCTCTCAATCGATCAAACTAAATATTCCTATGTTATGATGCATCAGTTGAGAATAGTTCCTAATTGATTGGCGATCGCCTTTGGGAATTGTCCCAAGGCTCTGCCATTAGTGTCACCGTTAAGCCCCCATGAATGATTCCCCCATCCTGCACGTCGAAGGTCTTTGCAAACGTTTCAGTGCTCAAGATCTACCAGCAGTCAACGATATTCACCTTCAACTCCAACAGGGGGAAATTCTCGGACTTTTAGGGCCTTCCGGTTGTGGCAAAACGACGTTACTCCGCTTAATTGCCGGGTTTGAACAGCCCAGCGCAGGACAAATTATTCTCAACGGTGTACCGGTTAGTACCCCAGAGTATTGTCTGCCTCCAGAGCGACGGAATACGGGGATGGTTTTCCAGGACTATGCTTTATTTCCCCACCTCACCATCGCCGATAACATTGCCTTTGGGTTGCGCCACCGCGAACGTAAAGTGTCGCGCCAGGAGATTCGCCAACGGATTCAGGAAATTTTGCACTTAGTGGGTCTTGCGGGCTTAGAAAAACGCTATCCCCATGAGCTATCTGGGGGGCAACAGCAACGGATTGCCCTGGCCCGTGCCCTGGCGCCACGCCCCTCGTTAATTTTGTTAGATGAACCCCTGAGTAATTTGGATGTGCAGGTGCGCCATCACCTCCGCCATGAGATTCGCCAAATTATTAAAGCAGCGGGAATTTCTGCTGTTTTCGTCACCCACGATCAAGAGGAAGCCCTGGCTATTTCCGATCGCATTGCTGTGATGCGCCAGGGGAATTTAGAACAGTTGGGGACACCAGAGGAAATTTACACTCGTCCGGCATCGCGGTTTGTGGCGGAATTCGTCACCCATGCGAATTTTTTACCAGCCCAGTGGATTGGTGGGGTTTGGCGCACGGAGATCGGTGAATTTAAAGTGGCGATCGCCCCCCCAGAACCAGCCGCCGAGGGGGAATTAATGGTGCGGGAGGAAGAGTTGGAATTGATTCCCCAGCCAGAATCCCCAGTGATTGTGAAGGAGCGGCAATTTTTGGGCCGAGAATACCGCTATTGTCTCCAGACAGATTCGGGCAAATGTCTCCACGCGCGCATGGGGGTCAATCAATTGGTGCCCGTCGGGTCACGGGTCAAAATTAAAATCCAATCGGCAACCCCCCAAGTGTTTGCGGTGTCCTAGGGAGTCGGGCTAGAGCTTAAAGGAATAGAGAATTTCACCATCAGGCGATCGCCGGGTCGTACCGTTAAATTCCTTGGCCCTGGCATCGAGATATTTTTGCGCTTCTTTGCCAGAAAGCTGGGTACTTTGGGCGAAACGAAGCACCGTCACTTCACCGTTGGTTTCACCGAGGGTCTGGTAAAAATGTTGCCGCAGCCAATCGGAATCAAATTTTTCCTTCCGGACTTGGCGATTTAACCGCCACAGCATAAATGATCCTGTCCCAGTAAAAGGAACTCCGAAAATAATAAAAGCGGCGATCGCCCCTTCACGATCTTCCTGGGAGACATTTTCATTGACCCCTTCCACAAGACCGTAGATGGCGATCGGTAGCCCCATAATCAGCAAAGACACCCCAATAAAACGTTGGGTAGCGCGAAACAGAAACTTCGCCCAGTGGGTTTTCGGGGGAGCGGCGAGAGGAGCTTGTCCTTGAAGGTTTTGGCCCAAGCCACCACTCACCACCGTTGCGGGTACTGCTGCTTTCTGCAAATTCGTTTTTTGGAGATTGATAGCTGGCTTGGCAACGGGTTGGGCGGCACCAGTCAGGGATTGGAGCGCCGCTTGAACGGCCATGGCGGAGGGGTAACGACTGCGAAAATCAAAACAGATCATCCGGTCTAGGATCGCCGCAAATTCTGAGCTAACCTGGGCATCTTGACGCCAGAGAATCTCGGCGGTTTGGGGGTCTTCGTAGAGTTCGTCGCCACTGCGATAACCCATGGGGGGCAATTTGCCGGTGAGAGCTTGGATAACGATCAAGCCTGTGGCATAGATATCACTACTGAGCTTGGGTTTGCCCCGGCCTTGTTCGTTGGCCATATAACCTGGGGTGCCGATAATGGTACCGACACGGGTTTGACCCGGAGCATTGATTTGGGTGCCTGCCAGTTCTTTCACGGCGCCGAAATCGATCAGGACAATTTTGCCGTCTTGTTTCCGGCGAATCAGGTTGGCGGGTTTAATGTCCCGGTGGATGACATTTTGGCTATGGATAAAGCTGAGGGGTTCGAGGATACTTTTTAGAAGGGCGATCGCATAGGCTTCGCTGAGTTTTTTGCCGACGGTGATTTCCCGTTCGAGACTATGGCCTTCGACAAAATCCTGGACAAGGAAAAATTCTTGATTAATTTCAAAATAGGCGAGCAGGTGGGGAATTTGGTCATGGTCTCCCAGACGATTGAGCAGTTGGGCTTCCGCTTCAAAGAGTCGCCGCGCCACCTTCAGGGCTTCGGGGTCACTAAAACTGGGTTTAAACTGCTTAACGACACAGATTTTGTTGAACTGCTTGATGTCCTCAGCGACAAAGGTTTGCCCAAAGCCCCCCGCCGCCAAGGATTTGACGATGCGATAGCGGCCATCGAGTAACTGCCCAATCATAATCTCTGTAACGCTTGGCTCACACCTAAACTGATGTCCCCATTATGGAACAGGTTCGGCGAAAACATTTAGCCAATCAGGAATTGGGCGTGGTGCCGGATATGGTCAAGCATAAAAGTGGCAATGAAAAAATAACTGTGGTCATAGCCTTCCTGATAACGGAGGGTGAGGGGTTGACCAACTTTTTCGCAGGCGATCGCCAATTTTTCCGTGAGCAATTGTTCCGCCAGAAAACCATCGGCACTGCCTTGATCCACCAAGATGGGATAGTTTAACGGGCCGTTTTTTTGTAAAAGAGCGGTGGCATCGTAGGTTTCCCAGAGGGTTTTATCGGTGCCCAAATATGCGGTGAAGGCTTTGTCTCCCCAGGGGCACTGGCTCGGCGCAACGATCGGCGCAAAGGCAGACACCGACTGGTAAAAATCAGGCTTCCGTAGGGCACACACTAAAGCTCCATGCCCCCCCATAGAATGGCCGAAAATCCCCCGTTTCGCCGTCACCGAAAAATTCGCTTCGATGAGCTGGGGCAGTTCCTCGGTGATGTAACTATACATCTGGTAATGTTTTGCCCAGGGCTGCTGGGTCGCATCCACATAAAAACCGGCCCCACTGCCGAGATCCCAATCTTTATCTTCATCGGGAATGCCCGTATTGCGGGGACTGGTATCCGGGGCCACGAGCATTAAGCCGTAGTCTGCGGCATATTTTTGAGCGCCCGCCTTGGTGGTGAAATTTTCCTCAGTGCAGGTCAAACCCGATAAATAATAAAGGGTGGGCACGGGTCGAGTTTCGGCTTTGGGCGGTACAAACACCGCAAAGTTCATCGGTACACCACACACTGCGGAATCATGCTGGTAATACTGGACTTTGCCACCAAAACAGAGGGTTTCTTTCGTTAAAACAAGGTTCGTCATAGTCAATTTAATTGTGTTGTCGGGGCATACCATGGTAAACCCCTACCCATCTTGATCTCTGATTGTTCGAAATACCTGCCTAAAAGGTAACAACGCTGCGGATGGATTCCCCTGCGTGCATCAGGTCAAAGGCTTCGTTAATCTTCTCAATGGGCATGGTGTGGGTAATCAAATCATCAATGTTGATTTTGCCTTCCATATACCAATCGACAATTTTCGGCACATCGGTGCGGCCCCTCGCGCCCCCGAAAGCGGTGCCTTTCCAGACACGCCCCGTCACTAACTGGAATGGCCGGGTACTAATCTCTTGACCAGCGCCGGCCACCCCAACGATGGTAGAAACCCCCCAACCCTTGTGGCAACTTTCTAGGGCCTGGCGCATTACGTTGACATTGCCAATACATTCGAAAGTGTAATCCGCGCCGCCTTTTGTTAAATCCACTAAATAGGGCACGAGATCACCCTCGACTTCCTTGGGGTTTACGAAATGGGTCATGCCAAATTTTTCGGCGATCGCCTTTTTATCGTCGTTAATATCGACCCCGACGATCATGTCGGCCCCCACCATGCGGCAGCCCTGGATCACGTTTAGGCCAATGCCTCCTAGACCGAAGACGATCACCTTTGACCCCACTTCAACTTTCGCCGTATTGATCACCGCCCCAATTCCTGTGGTGACGCCGCAGCCGATGTAACAGACCTTATCAAAGGGAGCATCTTCACGGATTTTCGCCAGGGCAATTTCCGGCACCACAGTGTAGTTGGCGAAGGTTGAGGTGCCCATGTAGTGAAAGAGCGGTTCGCCATTGATCGAAAAACGTCCAGTGCCATCGGGCATCACGCCTCGGCCTTGGGTGAGTCGGATCGCTTGGCAGAGATTTGTTTTGAAACTGAGGCAATATTCGCACTCGCGGCATTCTGGCACGTAGAGCGGAATGACATGGTCGCCTGGCTTTAGACTTTTAACATCCGGCCCCACTTCGACAACCACACCCGCCCCTTCATGGCCCAGGATCGCCGGAAATAGTCCCTCTGGATCGGCCCCAGATAAAGTGTAAGCATCGGTATGGCAAACTCCCGTTGCTTTAATCTCGACTAAAACTTCTCCAGCCTTGGGAGGGGCAAGTTGAACAGTTTCTATTTTGAGGGGTTCTTTTGCTGCGTAGGCGATCGCCGCTTTCACATCCATGGGGTCAATCCTTAAATTTCGGTTGTAATCGTTACTATTCTAGAGACAAATACATCGGCTCAGATCTTTGCCAAAGTGCTGTTTGTCATTCTGCCTGGGGGTTAATTAGCATAAACGAAGCTTCAGGACACGAGGCGACAACATTGCGATCGCCACAGGGCCTGCACCAACAAATCCAACCGCACAGGCTTCGTAATGTAATCATCCATACCAGCGTCTAAACAAGCCAACCGGTCATGTTGCATGGCATTGGCCGTCAGGGCAATCACATAGGGATGCGGCTCTAAGTTCAATTTAATTAATGCCTCGGTGGCTTCTAAACCATCCATTTCAGGCATTTGAATATCCATCAAAATCACATCATAGACTTGCCTTTGCACTGCCTCTAGCACTTCTAAGCCATTATTAACAATATCAACCTGATAACCGAGATTTTTCAGGATTTTTGCGACGACCTTTTGATTCGTCAAGTTATCTTCTGCCAAGAGAATATGCAGGGGAAGTTTTGTCGCTAAATCTCGATCAAAGACAAATAAAGGATTTTTGCCTTTTCCCAGGGAATCGCTGGGTTTATTGACGATTTCAGCACAGATCATAAAATCAAATTTACTGCCGATTCCCGGCTGACTCGTCACTAAGATTTTGCCCCCCATCATTCGCACAATTTCTTGACTGATGGCAAGTCCTAAGCCAGTGCCTTGGGTTTTAAATTTGGCTTTACCAGTTTGTTCAAAAGGCAGAAAAATTAAGTTGAGCTTATCCGATTCAATGCCAATTCCAGTATCTTCAACTTCAAAATTGAGCAATGTATAAGTCTCACCCAAATCAGGGAAAGAATGGAGCCTTACCCGAAAAATAATTTGGCCCTTTTCTGTAAATTTTGCTGCATTATGTAAAAGATTCAACAACACTTGTTTGAGCTTTTTTTCATCGACACTCACTACCGCTGGTAACTTTGGGGGAAATTCACAAATAAATTCAATGGCATCGGTATTAATTTGCGCTTGAATAATTCCCTTAATCCCTTGGAGAAATTTAGGAAAGTCCACTTCTTGAAAATGAAGTTCAACTCTTCCGGCTTCGATGCGAGAAATATCAAGGATATCTTCAATGAGATGCAGTAAATGGACTCCGGAATCACTAATAGTCTGCAAATCCCCCCGTTCATATTCATCTAAATTATCAGAATCCTTGAGCAGTTCTACTAACCCTAAAATGGCATTTAAAGGAGTACGTAGCTCATGGCTCATACTAGACAGGAACTTTGTCTTAGTGCGGTTGGCATTTTCTGCTGCTTGTTTCGCTTCAATGAGTTCTAAATTTTGTTGCTCTAATAAAAAAGCATTTTCTTTGAGAATCACCTTACTTTGTTCAAGTTGTGATGATTTTTCTTGGAGGTGAATTTTAGACTGGCGCAAATTGTTAAAGGCTTCTTTTTTTTCTCGTAAAGTCGCCATTAAGCTCAAATTTGTCACCACGATTACCACCGTGAATAACTGCAAGCGTAGTAAGGATTCATTGATATCTTCACTGGCAAAGGACCCCAACCCCCGCACAGTACCTAATACCGCTAACATTGTGACGACGGCAATGAGATTAGTCGCTCCAAATTGACCAAAACGAATCACTGCCCATACCAAACAGGGGATGAGCATATATTCCAAATGGAGATCTTGGGAAAAGGAAATATAACTAATCAATAGAATAATTGCGAATAGGCTTAGGATTTCAATAAATCTTGTTTCAAGTAAAAATATCCAAAGCAATTTATAGGGTCTTTTAAAATATCGATTGAAGATGATAATTGTTTTTTGAATCAGACGATTTAAGGTTTGTGATTGAAATAACTCATACCAACTAATCAGGGCCGGAGTAAAAATGTAGATTCCAGAAACGTTAGAGATCCACCAAGTCAACCAAGATTCGCCAAAGTTTGCCCAGGTGACTGTGTTACCAAGGGCGAGGGCAAATACGCCAGCTGTGGCATTGATTGCTGGTGTTAATGTTCCAATGATCAACAGAAATATACAGAGATCATCAAGCTTTTTGAGGGGATTTTTTCGATGAATTTTAGTATCTAATAAGTATTTTCCCAGGCCCATGCCGCCTGTGGTGCCTAGGGCGATCGCCAATACCTGCACGACCGAAGTGAGAGCCTGATTGAGATTTCCCCCCTGAAAAAAAGCCCAAATGTTCGCCAGGAAAGAACCCAAAAATACCCCTGGCAACACTTGATAACCATAAATAAATGTTGCTGCCAGGGCAATACCATCTGGGGGCCACACAGGGGTAACGGATTGGGGCGTCGAAGCAACCTGGCGCGAAATTTCTGCGGTTCCGTAATAGGCTAAGGCGAGCAGAACAGTGAGGATAAACCGTCGGGATAGTTTCAAGGGCGGTTGCGGGAAATGGAACATGACGATCCTGATGGAACTTGGACAGATTCTGGCGAATAAATCACAACTAATGACCGTGAATGGAATCGGGAAATGTCAACTGGCAAAAGGAGGTACAAGAAACTAAGTCCTACTATTCTAGTATTGTCGAAAAAGCACAACTATCCAAAAAGGGTATGTAAATTATTTTGTGTAAGCGGTCAAAATCAATAAATCAGTAAGGAGACCGTAAACCATGAAAAAACAGAAACAGACCAGTAGGACTGATGAACTGATTGATGAATTATTGCAGGATTGTCCTGACCCAGAATCTATCCTCGG
>CALRTB020000012.1:0-93225 GCA_943371005.1 Sphingobacterium thalpophilum | reverse complement strand
TGTCTTGAAAAGTTTCTGTTGCTTCTGGTGATGGCAACGAAATCAGATTATCTTTGTCCATGGGTGTATCCTTGTTGGTTTTTGCTTAATTCAGCAGGATACGCTTTTTCTTTCCTCTCCTCCATACACCAGAAATAAACATAACTCCCATATTTTCCAGCCGATGCACATGGTCATCCCGGAGCTGTTTAAACTCCGGTAACTGATCTTCCCGGAGACCCGACCGCAAACCAATATCAGTCTGGGAAGCCTTTCTTCGCTTCAAAGCCCAAAATTCTTCCTTTGTTAAGGGCGATAATGTTTGCTCCGGTTCTGCAACTTGGGTTAACCGCCAGCGATAAACGCGGTAGTAACGTTCCGACAGATCGACGACCACCCCATCAAAATCTGAAATCAACCTAACCATTGCACCACTGTCGATAAAATTTATGGCGACTAGCATAGGTCAGCAATGGGGGATAATCAACCTACTACGTTTTTATCGGATTTAATGTCTTCAGCCCGCCAACTCGCCTTCCTCGCCCTCCGGCAAATCATGTACCACAACGCCTATACCGATGTGGCCCTTGATCGAGTCCTCCACAAAAGTAACCTCACGGGGAGCGATCGCGCTTTGGTGGCTGAATTGGTCTATGGCACCGTCCGTCGTCAAAAAACCCTCGATGCGATTGTTGATCAATTAGGGAAAAAGCCCATCGATCAACAACCGCCAGATCTACGGGTGCTCCTTCAACTGGGTTTGTACCAACTGCGTTACTTAGACCAAATTCCCCCCTCGGCGGCGGTCAATACCAGCGTTGAAATTGCGAAAACCAATAAGCTGGGCCAATTAGCGGGGGTGGTGAATGGTTGTCTGCGGGGTTATCTGCGACAACGGGACAAAGGCCATGATCCGCTCCAGTTACCAGAGACAGCGGCAGAACGGCTAGCTTTGCAATATAGTTTTCCGGAATGGTTGATTGAGCAGTGGTTAGGGCAATTTGGAGCCGAGGAAACAGAACAGCTTTGTCAATGGTTTAACCGACCGGCCCAACTGGATTTGCGGGTGAATCCCCTCCGAGCCAACGTCACTGCTGTTCAGGATAAACTTACCCAGGTAGGGGTCAAAGCCGAGGCGATCGCCAACTTGCCCCATGCCCTGCGCTTGGTGGAAAAACGGGGTTTAATTCAGGATTTACCAGGCTACAAAGAAGGCTGGTGGACGATCCAGGATGCCAGCGCCCAATTGGTGACCCATCTGCTCGATCCCCAACCGGGAGAAGTGATTATTGATGCCTGTGCGGCCCCCGGCGGCAAAACCACCCACATCGCCGAAAAAATGCAGGATCGTGGCACCATTTGGGCTAGTGACAAGTACCAGGCCCGCATTAATAAAATTGAGCAAAATGCCCGCCGCCTCAAACTCTCGATGATCCGCACTCTCATCGGTGACAGTCGCACCTATTCGCAGTTTCGCAATATGGCCGACCGGGTGCTGTTGGATGTGCCCTGTTCCGGTTTGGGGACGCTCCACAAACGCCCGGATATCCGTTGGCAACAGAACCCCCAGAAAATCGCGCAATTGACCCAACTCCAAGGGGAACTTCTTACCACTGGGGCCACTTGGGTCAAACCGGGAGGCTATTTAGTCTATGCCACTTGTACCCTCAATCCGGCAGAAAATGAAGCGATCGCCACGCAATTTCTTGCGGAACATCCAGACTGGCAAATTGTGCCCCCTAGCCCCGATTCACCTGCTTGTCCCTACGCCCAGGCACAGGGTTGGATCCAAGTGCTCCCCCAGCGCCACGACATGGATGGTTTCTTTATGGTGAAGTTGCAGCGGCCTGCCTAAAAGGATTTGGCGATCGCCTCGGTGAGGGTTTGCAGGGATTCAGAAATGCTGACGGGATAAACTTCGGGCTGGGTCAAGCGTTTCACCCCGTCGGGAAGCTGGCGCACATTATGCGTTGTCCGTTGGCGAATAGTTACCAAATCTTCTGGGGTCACAAGGCGTTTCCCCTGGGCCATCACCTTTTCGAGCAAGGCTACTTCCCCTGATTGGGCGGCTTCAGTGGCGAGACCAAGGCGATCCCGGCCTGCTTTTAAGTTACGGAAAATTTGTTTACAACCCGGATAGGTCGCTTTGCCGGTGGACTTTTTCATGGTGGGGCGATCGCCAATCTGCACCAGCTTATACACACCATTAACCGGGTCGCCTGTCACCAATTTTGTCCCCAAACCATAGCCATCGATAGTAGCCCCAGCGGCCTGGAGTCGCGCCATTTCTCCTTCGTCGAGATCGCCACTGGCAAAGACTTTTACCGTCGTTGGCAACACTTGCCGCACCTGTTGGGAGAGGGTCAATAAATCCCCCGAATCGAGGCGTACTCCCGCTAAATGGGTTTCGCCAGCCTGGATCGCCTTGGCCAAACGTTCAGCCGCCGCCACGGTGTCATAGGTGTCAATGAGCAAAGGAGCCGCCGGAAAATAACGGTGAAACGCTCGAAACGCATCATCCTCGGAGCCTTCAAGGGTGCCCACTGCCATCACCAACGCATGGGCCATGGTGCCCACGGGCTTAACTCCCAACTGTTGCGCCGCTAAAACATTGGACGTGGCATCTAACCCGCCAGCCAAAGCCGCCCGCGCTGCCCAGGTCGCCCCTTGAGGACTAAAAGCCCGTCTAGTCCCGAATTCTAACAATTGGCGATCGCCAGCAATGTCGCGCATCCGTGCCGCCCGTGTGGCAATCAGGGTTTGGTAATTGATGGCATTGAGCACAAACGTTTCAACAATCTGAGCTTGCCACAGGGGCGCTTCTATCCGTAAAAACGGCTCCTGGGGAAAAATAACAGTTCCCTCCGGCACGGCCCACAGATCCCCTGTAAAACTCCCCGTGGCAAGTAAGTCCCAAAAGGCGGTTGGGGCCTGCTCAAAAATCCCGGTGCTGCGGAGATAGTCAATTTGCGTCTCCGTAAACTGCAGTCCTTCCAGGTAATTTAAAATCTGCTCCAATCCCATCGTCACGAGATAGCCAAATTCATTGGGCAAGCGACGGGTAAACAGCTCAAAACAGGCGGGGGTCTCTGCTAATCCTTCCCCCACATAACAGGCCGCCATGGTGAGCTGGTAAAGATCCGTCAATAGAGCGTAGTCCTGGGCCGTGATGTCTAAATTTTTCCCAGCCATGGTGCGTCTTTCGCCTCCAATGAATTAATTTAGTGTTTATACTACAATAAAAAATCTGGATCGGCTGCTTTTGGGGACGAATGTTAAGATCCCCTCAGAAAGTTCAGGGGAAAAGATCCATGGCTACCCAACACCAGCGGCGATCGCAAAATGTGCCCGGTGACTTTTATGTGGACAGTAGTTGCATCGACTGTGATACTTGTCGCTGGCTTAGTCCAGGAATTTTCAACCGCCAGGATGGGCAATCTGCCGTCTACCACCAACCCCAAACCCCTGACCAAAGACGAGCTGCCTTGCAAGCTTTATTAGCCTGTCCAACAGCCTCCATCGCCACTGAAACTGCTCCCAAAGATCTCCCAAGGATCCAGGCAGAATTCCCCTTGCCCATCGTTGAAAATATCTATTACTGCGGTTATCATTCGCGCAAATCCTTTGGGGCCGCCAGTTATTTCATCCAGCATCCAGAAGGAAATATTCTCGTCGATTCCCCCCGATTCCAACCGTCCCTAGTGAAGCAATTAGAAGCCCTAGGCGGCGTGAAATATTTGTTTTTGACCCACCGGGATGATGTGGCCGATCACCAAAAATTCCACGATTATTTCGGTTGCGATCGCCTCTTGCACCAGGCCGATCTTCGGGAGGGAACAAAAGCTGTAGAGACCGTTCTAGAAGGCACTGAACCGATCTCTTTTCTCAAGGATTGTCTGATTATTCCGGTGCCAGGCCACACCGAAGGCCATGCGGTCTTGCTCTACCGCGATCAATATCTCTTTACCGGAGATCACCTGGCCTTTTCCGCGCGACTAGGTCATTTGACGGGCTTTCGGAATCACTGCTGGTATTCCTGGACGGAACAAATTGAATCGATGAAAAAACTTTTGCCCTACCCAATCACCTGGATTTTGCCGGGCCATGGCCGCCGCTACCAGGCCGATGCTGCCACCCTGCACCAAGATTTAAAAGCTTGCATTCAGTGGATGGAGTCTGTGGCATGAGTGTGACGTTTTTCTGGCTGGTGGCGATCGCCAGTAATCTTTGCCTGATTGGGGTGAATTATATTCTTTGGCGCAAAATCCGCCGTTGGCACCAAGATCTGCGCCTCAGTCGTCACCGCTTCGCCCTGAACGAACGCAAAATTCAAATCGTTGTCGATAATCTACTCCAACAAGCAAATCTTGTCCCTGCCGCGACCCAACAGATTCAAACGAAAAAACAGCAGGGTCAGCAAGTCATCGCCCAGATTAAGCTGCTCCAACAACTCCTCCGGGCGCTCATGTTTATGCGACGTCGCCTCTAAATTTTCTGTCTACAAAGCCTGGAGATAATCCGTTAACCGGGTTAAAGTGCGCTGATTTTCGGCGGGTGTCCCCACACTGATCCGTAGCCCTCCCCCAGTATGCCGAATTAACGTCCCCTGGTTTTTTAGGCTTTCGACGAGGGTTGCCAGAGCTTCTTCCTGGGGTTGCATCGCTGGCTGGAGGCGACCATAGAGAAAGTTGGCATCGCTGGGCCATACCCGGAAATTTGGGAATTTATCTAGGGCTTGATACAGTTTTTCCCGTTCCTGCTGGGCTTCGGGAATCGTCTCCAAAAGGCGATCGCCATGATCGAGGGCTAGTCGGGCCGCTGCCTGGGAAAAACCAGGCAAATTGTAGGGGAGACGAACCTTTTCAAGGGCCTGGATAATCTCTAAACTGCCCACGGCATAACCCACCCGCAGAGCCGCCAATCGGAATGCCTTTGAGAAGGTGCGTAGGATCACCCAGTTGGGTCGTTGTAAGACTTCTGCCACCAAGGTTTTTTGACTAAACTCAAAATAGGCTTCGTCCACCACCACGAGGATATCTGGCGGCAAAGACTGGAGCCAGCTAATTTCTGCTGCCGTGAGACATTGGCCCGTGGGGGAATTGGGATGCACCACAAACACCACCCGCACCGGTGCACCTTGGGGCTGATCGATAGCGTTTTGGGCAGCGGCAAGATCTAAGCTAAAATCTTCCGGCTGTCGGGCGATCGCCACTGTGGAAATGCCTAACGTTTGCGCCAAAATCCGGTACATCGAGAAGGTGGGTTCTGCGACGAGGATCGACCCTTCCCCACCCAGGCAAGTGGCAATTAACAACGAGCGGATCAACTCATCGGAGCCATTCCCCACGGAGATGTGGGCCGCTTGAATGTCTCCACTCAACTTCCCAGAACGATTTACATAATCAGCAATGCGTTCCTTGAGTGCCCCATGGCCCCCGTCGGGATAGCGGTTGGTGGCAATTTGAGTTTGATAATGTTCGGCCAGAGTTTGTTTGAGATCCGCCGGAAGATCATAGGGGCTTTCGTTGGTGTCGAGGACATCTACCGGCGTATTTATCGGGCCACCGGGGTGGGACACATAGGCTTTGAGTTGGGCCAAGTCAGAACGCAAAAAGGACATAGGTGCTGTGCAAAAAAGAAAATGAAAATCAATTCCCCAAGGGCATTGAAACGGACGCAACTGAAATGTAATCAATTTATGAAATTGATTACACAAGATCATAAGTTTAAGGTTGCGTTATGTAAAAATAACGTTAGTGCAGTGGGGGGTCACCATTAGCCTAAAAATTGGGAATTTTCCTGCACCGTTATTTCACGTTTTCCACTTCCTATCTAAACGCAAATCACCATGAAATTGGCAGCCAGAGTCGGTCAAATCAAGCCTTCGATTACCCTCACAATCTCCGCAAAAGCAAAGGCCATGAAGGCGGATGGGATTGACGTTTGCAGCTTTAGTGCTGGAGAACCGGATTTCGACACCCCCGATCATATTAAAACCGCCGTTAAAGCAGCCCTCGATGCAGGGAAAACCAAATATGGCCCTGCCCCTGGAGAACCAGCCCTCCGCCAGGCGATCGCCAAAAAATTACAAACAGAAAATAATCTCCCCTACAACCCCGAAAACGTGATCGTCACCAATGGCGGCAAGCACGCCCTCTATGGTTTGATGATGGCCCTCATTGAACCGGGGGATGAGGTGATTATCCCGACCCCCTACTGGTTGAGCTACCCAGAAATGGTGATTTTAGCGAGCGGCACCCCGATTTTTGTGGAAACTACAGCAGCAACGGGCTACAAGATCACCCCGGATCAACTGCGCAACGCGATCACCGACAAAACGAAATTATTCGTTTTTAATTCCCCTTCTAATCCCACCGGGGCCGTCTACAGTCCGGCAGAGGTGGCGGCGATCGCCCAGGTTTTAGTCGAAAAACAAGTGTTGGTGGTGGCCGACGAAATTTACGAAAAAATCCTCTATGGCAACGCTGTCCACCGCAGTATTGGTTCCGTGAGTGACGAAATTTTTCCCCTGACCATTACTTGTAACGGCTTCGCTAAAGCGTTTTCAATGACGGGTTGGCGCTTGGGCTACATTGCCGCACCGGTGGAACTGATTAAGGGCATGACCACGATCCAGAGTCATAGCACCTCCAACGTTTGCACCTTTGCCCAGTACGGGGCGATCGCCGCCCTAGAGGGGGGGCTGGGTTGTGTTCAGGAAATGTTAACTGCCTTTAGTAAACGTCGAGAAGTGATGCTGGGGGCAATTCAAGATCTGCCGGGTTTGAGTTGTCCATCCCCCGACGGGGCCTTTTATCTCTTTGTGGATATCAGCGCCTACGGTCTCGACTCCCTCAGCTTTTGTAAACAACTCCTCGCCGAGCAGCAGGTGGCGGCGATCCCTGGAGTAGCCTTTGGCAATGACCGCTGCATTCGTCTGTCCTACGCCACAGATCTCAGCACAATTGAAAAAGGAATGTCCCGTCTCGGTAAATTTCTCCAGTCCCTCTCCAGATAAGCGGAATTTTGCCGCAGCCCAGTCCTGACTGTTATAAATCAGGGGTAAATTTCTAAGGGACTTTATGGCCGAGCTTGACGATCACACTCTCCCCAATCCTGACCCAGCATCGACGGAGGCTCCTTCTGATGCCGTTGCAAGCACGACCGAGGAGATTGTTACGGCACCTGATGATCTCAACCCAAAAGAGTCAGAAGCGATGGCCGCGGCCCCGGAGTTACAGTTTGGCCTCGAAGCTGATCACCTCACCCTGGTATTACCCACAACCCAGACCCATGAAATTGAGGATTGGGAGGTAATTTGGGCCAAGTTTCAGGAGCAGTTGAAAGCCGCCTCTAATTTTCCAGTCGCCCACGTTCACTTAATCGCGCAAAATCAACTGGTGGGAGGCCGTCAGCTCCAGGAACTAGCTGACCTCCTCAAACCCCACGACTTGAAGCTCAAACGCATTTATACCAACCGACGGCAAACGGCGATCGCCGCCGCTACAGCAGGTTATAGCGTCGATCAAGATCCCCCGAATCAACTGTTGGCGGATGTTCCTCTAAAGTTAAAACCGCTCCTGGCCCCCGATAAAGAACCGGAGGTGTTGTACATTGACCAAACCGTCCGCTCCGGAGTTGAAATCGTCTATCCCGGTTCGGTGATTGTCACAGGGGATGTCAATCCGGGGGGAAGCATCGTCGCGGACAAAGATATTGTGGTGTGGGGCTGTTTGCGGGGGGTTGCCCATGCTGGTGCGAAAGGCGATCGCACCGGACGAATTATGGCGCTCCAAATGGATCCCACTCAACTCCGCATTGCCGATGTGGTCGCCCGTGCTGCCTCCCAGGCCATTGAGCAACGGAAGCCAGAGGTAGCCTATCTGACCCAAGCAGGAATTCGGCTGGCCCCGGCCCTAAAATTTTCTAAAAACTACCAGTACCAAGCCGATCAACAACATTGGCAGGAAACATCCGATCCCCTCTTACCTGTAATATCGTAGCTAAGCCGCCGCAACCAGTGGCTATGTCGTAAGCTTATTGAATTATTTACCCACCCAGAAGTCTATGAGTCGCGTTATCGTTGTGACCTCCGGAAAAGGAGGCGTCGGCAAAAGTACCTGTACCGCCAACCTCGGTTCGGCCTTGGTCAAGCTCGGCAAAAAAGTGGCCCTGGTCGATGCGGATTTTGGTCTGCGAAACCTGGATTTGCTTTTGGGTTTAGAAAATCGCGTTGTCTATACGGCCATTGAGGCGATCGCCGGAGAATGTCGCCTCGAACAAGCCCTTGTGAAGGACAAACGGCAGAATGGTCTCGTCCTCCTGCCAGCAGCCCAAAACCGGAATAAAGAATCCGTCACTCCCACCCAGATGAAACAGCTCATTATGCGGCTGAATAAAGCTTTTGATTATATTTTGGTGGACAGTCCGGCGGGCATCGAGATGGGTTTTCGGAATGCGATCGCCGCCGCGAGGGAAGCCTTAATCGTGACAACCCCCGAAGTGGCTGCGGTGCGAGATGCAGACCGGGTTGTGGGTCTTTTAGAAGCCTATGGCATTAAACGGACGCGCCTCATTGTGAATCGCCTCAAACCAGAAATGGTCAAGCAAAATGAAATGATGAGCGTCGAGGATGTCCTCGAAATTCTAGCGATTCCACTCCTGGGGATTATTCCTGACGATAAACAAGTGATTGTTTCTAGTAACCGAGGCGAACCTTTGGTGCTAGGAGACAAACAGAACGATCTCCCTGCCACCGCGTTTATGAACATTGCTCGCCGCCTGGAAGGGGAAAAAGTACCCCTGTTAAACCTAATGGCCCACCAAGAGGGATTTCTCGCCAAAATTCGTCGGATCTTTGCCAGTTAACTGCTGTCTCTGATGCGGAATATCGCCCTCATTCCCCTCTATGCTGAAATTTATTGATGTTTCCCTTTGTTAATGAGTCATGATCCAGGAATTACTTGAAAAGCTGCTCCATTGGCAGTCCCCCAAGAGCGGTGACGAAGCAAAACGACGCCTCAAGCTGGTCATTGCCCACGACCGGGTAGGCCTCAGCCCCGAAAAAGTCGAGGAAATGCGCCAGGAAATTTTGGCCGTCGTGGCGAAATACGTCGAAGTGGATCCAGAGGAAATGGAGTTCGACCTTTCGAGTAGTGAACGGATGACGGCTTTGGTGGCGAATTTGCCCATTCGCCGGGTGCGAGATATTCGTTCCCTAGAATAGTTTTTTACGCGAAGATCCGATGATTCTGGCACAATAGGGCAAGCAGTTAGCATCAGTAGGAGTTGTTGGTCATGTTGGCACAAATTTTGGCGATCGCCGTTGCCCTGGGGAGCGGGTTGCTATTTCTGACTGCCTTTATTTTTCCGAAACTCCACCGCCAAGATGACTTTTTTTGGAGCACTGTTGGTCTTTTCTATGCCCTCGTCCTTTGGGTTTGTGCCGGACAAATGGCCGGGGCCATCCTGTTAGGGCAATTGACCAGTGTAATTCTCCTCGGTTGGTTTGCTTGGGAAACCCTCCGACTCCGCCAGGCGATCGCCGATCCCAACAAAATCCCCAACCTCGACAAAGTTTCCCTGGTCGGCTATGTCAAAGACCGTTTTAAAAAGCCTAAAGCTGCATCTACTCCCGCCACTAAAAAGACCCAAAAAGCTTCTCCTGATTCCTCTAAAACCACTGCCCCTGAAACGGAAACTCCGGAAACCTCTGCACCCTCTGAATCTACCGAAACAGCCCCAGTTGCATCTCCAGCAGCCGAAGAGCCCACCCCAGAACCAACAACGCCCTCTGCCCCAAAAGGTTCAGACGAAACTGACTCGACAGATCCAGTCCCCGCGCCAAAAACTACCGAGGTTCCTGCCGAGACACCTGTAGAAGCATCGGCTCCTGCAGCCACAGAAACAGCAAGCGACGCCATCACCGCCCCACCGATTACGGCACAACCCTCTAAAAAAGGATTTTCCTTTGGTCGGCTATTTGGGCGAAAACCTGCAGCCAGCGCAGCTCCAACAGAATCGACCACACCAGAAGGGGACGCAGATATTGAGCAAATCTTTGCCGAAGCAGACGCACCAGCACCGGATACTGCTCCCAGTGATGTCACTGATGAAACTGCCCCTCCAGAGGAGCCCCAAGCGGAATCAGCCGAAGCGGCAACCCAGGCGGAAACAGAAGTTTCTCTTGAGTTAGAGGAAACGCCCAAAACCGAAGAGACTCCTAAAGATTAGGGATCGCCCCAAGAATTCGCTATGATCTTTGACTGAAGCGTATCAGTTGATCTCCCGTGCCCTATGGATACCAAAGCCTTTAAACGTTCCCTAAATCACTCTGAAAATTACTATCGCCAAGGATTTGGCCATAAAGATGAAGTCGCTGGCATGATGACCAGCGAATACCAAAGTAGCCTGATCCAAGAGATCCGTGACAACAACTATGAGTTAACCCGTGGTGATGTCACCATTTACCTGGCGGAGGCGTTTGGCTTTTGTTGGGGGGTAGAACGGGCCGTGGCCATGGCCTACGAAACCCGGAAGCATTTCCCCACGGAAAAAATCTGGGTGACGAACGAAATTATCCACAATCCCTCGGTGAATAATCGTCTCAAGGAAATGAATGTCCATTTTATTGAGGTAGTTGATGGCGCTAAGGACTTTAGTGGTGTGGCGAACGGCGATGTGGTGATCCTGCCGGCCTTTGGGGCGACGGTGCAAGAAATGCAACTGCTCAATGATCGCGGTTGTACAATTGTGGACACTACCTGCCCTTGGGTTTCTAAGGTGTGGAATTCCGTTGAGAAGCACAAAAAGAAAAATTACACCTCAATTATTCACGGTAAGTACAAACACGAAGAAACGGTGGCCACCAGTTCCTTTGCGGGGACTTATTTAATTCTCTTGAACTTAGAAGAAGCGGAATATGTGCGAAATTACATTCTCCACGGGGGCGATCGCCAAGCGTTCCTCGACAAATTTAAAAATGCCTATTCTGAAGGGTTCGACCCCGACAAAGACCTAGACCGCGTGGGTGTAGCCAATCAAACGACCATGCTTAAGAGCGAAACGGAACAGATGGGCAAACTGTTTGAACAGACGATGCTCGAAAAATTTGGCCCGACGGAAATCAATGATCACTTTATGAGCTTCAATACCATCTGTGACGCCACCCAAGAGCGCCAGGATGCGATGTTTGACCTCGTGGAAAAAGATTTGGATCTGATGGTTGTCATTGGTGGCTTTAACTCTTCCAACACCACCCACCTCCAGGAAATTGCCATCGAACGTAATATTCCCTCCTACCACATCGACAGTGGCGATCGCCTATTGGGGAACAACACCATTGCCCACAAACCCCTCGATGGTGAAATCACGACCCAAACCCATTGGCTCCCGGCTGGCAAACTAAAAATCGGTGTCACCTCCGGCGCCTCTACCCCCGATAAGGTGGTTGAAGAGGTGATTGCCAAGATCTTTGCTGAAAAAGCCCAAGCGGCGGCCTTAGTTTAATTTTTTTAGGCACCGCTCAACATCCACAAGGGTAGGAAACATTAACCCCGTCCTGATGGTGGCGATCGCCTGGGGATGGGGAATTTTCTATTGGGGAAATTCTTGACTCGGTTGCCCTAGATATTTGCGCAAATAGGGCGAAAATACCTCGTAAATTAAGGTTAAGGGTTTGCCATCGTGCCAAAACAGGTAATGTCGGCCCCAGAAAGGCCCTTTCTCCTGAAATGCCGCCTCTAAGATTGGCGATCGCCCCAGATAAATCCCTTGAATATCTCGGTACAGTTCCGTGTGGAGTCGCGACAAACTTTCCCAAATGGGCAAACTGCGATTTTGCAAATAGTCATCCACATGGTTCGCATCCCACCAGGACGTTGCATAGGCCAAACGCTGTCCCCCAGCCGTCCGCAACCATACCTGGCGGCGCAAATGGGGCGTGGGGATCGCAGAAATCAAACTCGGTGCCCCATCATTATCCGTACCAATGGGGGACATATCGATCACATCGACCTCAATTTTCTCCCGTGTCAGTAGACCCAGGTGGCGCGTCGGCGAACCATCCCCCAGGAGCAAAATTTGCCATGGGGGGGCGAGTTGGTTATGGGGCAGTCCCCTTTGTACCTCGGCCATCCCCCCTTGCCAGATGGGTTCCAAACAGTGCCACTGACGCTCTTTATACGTTGCCAAAAACGGAGAATTGAGTGCTAGAGTCAAGATTCTTCACAAAACTTCAACTGAACTGATCATAAACAATTCTTGCCAACCCTGCCGCTGGGCTGCCAGACCTAGCCAGGGGAAATTGACATCCCCCAGTGCTTATGTTTTGATTGTATATTGGCTCTGTTATAGTTATTTCTATAGAAATTTTTCACAGTTAAAACAAATGGTAAAGCTCCGTCTAAAGCGTTTTGGTAAAAAAAGAGAAGTTAGCTATCGTCTTGTGGCAGCCCAAAGCACCAGCCGCCGCGATGGTCGTCCCCTAGAAGAACTCGGATTTTATAATCCCCGTACCGATGAAACTCGCCTGAATGTGCCGGCGATCGTCAAGCGTCTCAAAGAAGGTGCTCAACCGACCGGAACAGTGCGTGACCTCCTCGAAAAAGCTAAAGTATTCGACCAAGTTTAATGTCTAATTTAGACGATCTGTCTAGTGCATCCAATTCGGCAACGGCAAACTACGAAAAATTAACCAAATTTCTCCTAGAGCCATTGCTTGATGATCCCCAATCCCTGGCGATTGATTGCGAACAGCTATCTGGTAGCAACCGGGTTCTAATTCGTGTTGCTTTTGAGCAAGAGGATAAGGGAAAAGTTTTTGGCCGTGGTGGGCGAAATCTACGGGCCATTGAAACTGTACTCAATGGGTCTGCCGCCGATCCTCAGCGGAAAGTTTCTTTGGATGTGTACGGTAGCCATGATGGCGACAGCGGTCAGAGGGAGCGTTCCTCTGGTGCTTCCCGGGGGAGAAGGGGAGACAGTCGGCGTGGTCGCACGTCATCCGGACGGGGACGGCCTCGCACGCCAAAACCTAGCCCCCAGTTGCGTAACTCTGATGAGGGTTAGGCTACCTTTACACAGCGATAAAATTGAAATTACATCCCTAGCGGATGCCCCCTGAGACTCCAGTCACCTTTTGGTTTGGAGTCTTTGTTATTGATGGCAGTATTCCCAAGGTGCAGACTTAGTTGTCTTCGAGGCGATACCCAAGTTCGGCGAGGCGGGTACGGGATTGGCGCCATTTGGGCTGAACTTTAACGAAAAGTTCCAGATAAACTTTGCCGGCAATAAGTTTTTGGATCTGTTGGCGGGCGGCGGTACCAATGGTTTTGAGCATGGCCCCTTTTTTGCCGATGATGATTCCTTTTTGGGAATTGCGTTCAACGTTGATGGCGGCCCGCACTTCGGTCAGGGCTTCGGTTTCATTGACCTGTTCGATGGCGATCGCCACAGAATGGGGGATTTCTTGGCGAGTGTGGAGCAGAATTTGTTCGCGGATTAGTTCGGCCATGATAAAGCGCTCTGGCTGATCGGTGACGAGGTCGGGGGGATAGTAGTAAGGGCCAGGATCAAGGGTATTAATGAGTTTGTCTTGGAGTTCGGGGAGGCGATCGCCAGCGAGGGCCGAAAATTCCTGGAGTTGCCAATGGTTTTGGGTGGCAAGGGCTTGGTAGGAGGCGAGGATCTCCGGGCGGTTGTCTGGACGTTGGTCGATTTTGTTAACCCCAAGAATCACCTTGGCTTCGGTCTTCACCAAAAAATCCGCGATAAATTGATCGCCTTTACCCAGGGGGACGGCACCATCAACGATAAACACCACTAAATCCACAGCGCCGACGGTACTGCGGGCATTTTTGACCAAAATTTTTCCTAGCTCATGGTGGGGTTTGTGGATCCCAGGGGTATCAACAAAAATAATCTGCGCTTGGTCGGTAGAAAGGATGCCCCGGAGGCGATTGCGGGTGGTTTGGGCCACGGGGGAGGTGATCGCCACTTTTTGACCGATCAGTTGATTCATTAGGGTGGATTTGCCCACATTGGGGCGACCGATCAGGGCGACAAAACCAGAACGAAAATCGGCGGGAGCGACGGGAATAGTCGGGTTGAGATCAAAGTCTTGGGTCATGAATTTGTGCGATGTGGCGTGCTTTTATCTTACTGGGTGGAGGCGTTGCCAGAGACGGGGGATACCTTCTGTAACGATGAGGGCGATCGCCAAATATCGCCCATAATTAACCAGGCCACTTGGGGGCAGCCACAGACTCGCCCCTTTTAACAGTAGGTAACTGAGGATTAGGATCACCAGTCCACCAAATCCGAGCATAAATTTTTTGCGGTAGCCCTGGGGAGGTGTAAAGGTAATGCTGGGGAGCACAAAAAAGCCGCAAAAAATCCCTAGCAAATCCGCCAAGCTCGGTAAGGCGATCGCCACCAATCCCCCCAGACCCCAAAAGCCAATTTTTTGCCACCAATGGTAATCCGGTAATGAGATCCTCCCATTGAGCCATAGACCAACGGTGATCCAAAAAATTCCCAAAAGCATCCCAGCAGCCACATCTACCGGGAAATGCACCCCTAAATACAAGCGCGAGAGACACACCACAACGATGATCCCAATCGCCACCCCCCATAGCCAGACTTTTTGATGCAGCCAGGCGATCGCCCCCCAAAATGTCGTAATTCCTTGGGCATGGCCGCTGGGAAAACTAAAACTACCCTCCGTATGAAACGCCTCTGGGGTGATCACCGCCGGATTTACCACATAGGGGCGGGGCAAAGCAAAAGCATTTTTCAGAACAATATTACTGATCACACTCAGGGTCAAAATTAGAGTTATGAGCCGACCCCGCCGGGGATCCAGTAGCCAATAATACAAACTCAACAACAAAATATAAATTGCTTCTCCCCCCAGGTGTGTTACCACCAGAAAAAAGCCTAAAAACCTGTCCCCAAAAACCTTCTGTAAAAACTCGATGAACAACATTGCGTTAAAGTAAAAACACGGAAAAACTTTGAATTGCCAACGCTTCGCCCCATGACCTCCATCCTAGTGCCCAGCCCACGCCTCAACCAACCAACGATTAAGACCCTTGCCAATGGGTTAACAATCATTGCCGAGCAGGTGCCGGTTGACGCCGTGAGCCTTAATGTGTGGCTCAATGTGGGGTCTGCCGTGGAAGCCAACAGTATCAATGGTATGGCTCATTTCCTGGAGCATATGGTCTTTAAGGGAACTCCCCAAATTGGGAATGGCGAATTTGAACAGCGCATTGAAGCCAAGGGAGCCGTCACCAACGCCGCCACTAGCCAAGAATATACCCACTATTACATTACCTGTGCCCCCCAAGATTTTGCGGAACTTGCCCCCCTCCAACTAGATGTGGTGCTAAATCCCAGCATTCCCGATGCCGCCTTTGAACGAGAACGCCATGTGGTGCTCGAAGAAATTCGTCGTTCTGAAGATAATCCCCGGCGCCGCACCTACTTCCGCGCCATTGAAACGGGATTTGAACGGTTACCCTATCGTCGTCCGGTCCTCGGCCCCAGTGAAGTAATCGAAAATCTCCAAGCTCAACAAATGCGAGATTTTCACGGGTTTTGGTACCAGCCCCAACGTATGACCGCCGCCGTTGCCGGGAATTTAGAAGGCGATCGCCTGATTGAGCTCGTTGCCGAAGCCTTTGATCGACTCCATCAACCGCAAACAACCCCGTCGGTGCCGATTTTTGATAACCATGCCCCTGAAGCGCCCTTTGAGACAATTGTGCGTCGCCACTACGAAGATGATGGCCTCCAGCAAGCTCGCTTAGTGATGATGTGGCGGGTACCGGGGCTAACAGATTTAGAGGAAACCTATGCCCTCGACATTTTGGCGACGGTGTTAGGACAAGGTAAAGTTTCGCGCCTCGTGCAGGATCTCCGGGAACAAAGGGGTCTTGTCACCCAAATTAGCGTCAGTAACTTCACCCAAAAACAACAGGGCGTGTTTTACATTTCAGTCCAATTGCCAGCGGAAAATATTCCTGCCGTCGAAGCGGCGATTATCGAGCAAATCCAAACCATTCGTGCCGCCTCTATTTTGCCCAACGAATTAGAGCGGGTTAAAACCCAAGTGGCCAATCGCTTTATTTTTGGCAATGAACGACCCAGTGATCGCACCAATTTATATGGTTACTATTACTCGTTATTACGGGATCTCGAACCCGCTTTAAATTATCCTGAATTACTCCAAGCCATTACCCTTGAAACCATTCAACAATCTGTACAAAACTATCTCAACCCAGAAGCCTACGGGATTGTCACCCTAACACCGACGATGTAGGATTGATTCAGAATATTTTTGTTTAAAATATAAAAAATTATGAGTAGCAGATTAGCGGCGATCGCCTAGTTGAATGTAGCAGTAGGGACAACACAGGGCATGAATGATGAGCGATCTCAACTGTTTCGGATATAGCGACTGGTTTCAGAGTCGAGTAGATGAGGCGATGATTGCCGCACACGATATTGCTCGGGTAATTGCTGTGCACAAAGATAGCTACACCGTAACCAAGGGAGGAGCAGAAATATTCGCCGAATTGTCAGGAAATCTGCTGTATCGTGTCGAATCATCTCAGGATCTACCCACTACGGGCGACTGGGTATATGCTGATTTTTTTGATAATGATACCCATGCCATCATCTATGGTATTTTCCCCAGAAAAACGCTGCTACAAAGAAAAACAGCGGGAAAAACGGTTGATTTTCAGTTAATTGCTGCCAATATTGATGTTGCCTTCATTATTCAATCTTTGAATGAAAATTTTAATCTGCGCAGGCTAGAACGCTATCTTGTAATGATTAATGAAAGCGGCATTGAACCAATTATTCTCCTGAGTAAATGTGACCTTATCCCCAAGGATAAAATATTAAAAATCAAGCAAAAAGTTCTGGCGATCGCCCCCCACAATCTAGTGCTAGAGTTTAGTAACTTAAACCAAGAAAATATTGATCAAGTAATCAGTTTACTCAAGAGTGAATGGTCTTACTGTCTACTCGGTTCTTCTGGTGTTGGTAAAACCACTTTATTAAACCGCATCATCGGTTCTGAAAAATATGAAACACAATCCGTCAGTAAAATCCAGAGTAAAGGTCGTCACACAACAACCAGCCGTCAACTCGTCCGCCTCAAAAATGGGGCAATGATCATAGACACTCCGGGCATGAGAGAGCTTGGGAGTATATCTATAGATGAAGGATTAGATGAAACCTTTTCAGAAATTACAGAACTTTCAAAAAATTGTAAATTTTCCAATTGTTCCCACACAAATGAAAAAGGTTGTGCCATTCTCGCTGCCATAGAAGTTGGTGATCTCTCTGAAAAACGTTATCAAAATTATCTGAAAATGAAAAAGGAATCGGCATTTAATGAAATGTCCTACCTTGAAAAAAGAAAAAAAGATAGGCAGTTTGGAAAGATGGTTAAGTCGATCATGAAAAACAAACAAAGATAATGAATCAAGTAATAATATTTTGAACTGTGGAAGATGGCAGATAATGGCGATCGCCTGAGGTGAGTATTGACCTCTAGTTCATCTGGGCTATAGTGAAGAAAGATAAGTACTTATCAGGATGAATCAGTGGACGATTATCAACTTTTAATAGACCTCCATAAAAATGCTGAACGTCAAGGGCCTGGGGGAGATCTAGCAACTCAACTAGCTCTTAATCTGTCGAGGATAGACAAAACTGCCCCCTTAAAAATTGCCGACATCGGTTGTGGAACAGGGGCTTCAACGCTGATACTTGCGGAACAATTAAACGCGCAAATTACTGCAGTCGATTTCCTCCAAGATTTTCTGGATGTTCTTGCAGATCGAGCCAAAAAACAGGGACTAACAGAAAAAATTTCTCCCCTGTGCTGTTCCATGGAAAATTTACCTTTTAACGATGCAGAATTTGACATAGTTTGGTCTGAAGGCGCGATCTATAATATTGGCTTTGAAAAAGGGATCAAAGACTGGTACCGTTACCTAAAACCAGGTGGACTCTTGGTCGCTTCAGAAATCACTTGGTTAACAAATTCTCGCCCGATAGAAATTCAGAAATATTGGGAAGTTGAATATCCAGAAATTGATGTAGCTTCTGCCAAGATTGCCCTACTTGAACAGAACGGCTATTCGCCTATTGGTTACTTTACTCTGCCCGAACATTGTTGGTTGGAAAATTATTATCAACCGATGCAAGCTCGTTTTCAAGACTTTTTAAACCGAAATAATAATTGTGAAGAAGCCCAAGATATCGTCGAGATGGAAATGCGTGAGATTCGACTATATGAACAATATAAAGCCAATTACAGTTATGGAGTATATATTGTGAAAAAATTGAATTGATAAATAACTAAGTCATCTTTTACTTCAGGCTAATGACCGATGATTGTTAGAGCTTTTCTGGTTGGAATTCTAATTGCCTTTGGAGAAATCATGAATGGCAATTTGCGTGTGAGATATCTCCAGAAAAAGTTTGGCCGCCGCAAAGGGAAAAATATTAGCCTCGGCTCAGGAATCATTCTTTTTACTTTAATTACCTGGTTTTGCTTACCCTGGATCAAGCCTCAAAATCTGCTTGAATGTGTCGGAATTGGCTTGATTTGGGTCATGGTGATGCTGTCTTTAGATTTGTATTTTGGCAGATATGTATTTCGCTTACCATGGCAGAAAATTGTGGATGATTTCAATCCACTGAAAGGTAATTTATTGGGCATTGGTATGCTTGTTTTGTTATTTTGCCCCAGCGTAATATTTTTACTCACGTAATTTTCTTCAGAGGGCGATCGCCTTTTAGTGGGGTAAACCCCATTTAAAAATAGCCGATCCCCAAGATAGACCAGCACCAAATCCAGAAGTGGCTACCGTTTGACCCGGTTTAATTTTGCCAGCTCGCACCGCTTCATCGAGGGCAATGGGAATTGAAGCAGCGGAGGTGTTTCCATATTCCTGGAGATTGGCAATTACCTTTTCTGAGGGCAGCTTTAACCGTTTTGCCACGGCATCGATGATCCGTTGGTTTGCCTGATGGAGAATGAGCCAATCAATATCATCTGTGGTCAGACCTGCCCGGAATAGGGTTTTTTCGATCACTTCCGGCACCTTCGCCACCGCAAAGCGATAAACTTCGCGCCCATTCATGGTGATTGCTTGATAGCCACCTTTTTGAATCGACACATCATGGATTAAATACTTCGGATGACCTTCGTAGGCAAGATTCAGACATTCGTTTTGGCTGCCATCGCTGTACATCTCAAAGCCGAGCAACTGATCCTGCGGGCTGCTTTGACAGACTACGGCCCCTGCGCCATCGCCAAACAACACGCAGGTAGTGCGATCGCCCCAGTCCACCCACCGAGACAACACATCTGCGCCAATCACAACAATCTTTTGAAATGTGCCCGTCCGAATATACTGTGCTGCCGTCACTAAACCGAACACAAACCCAGAACAGGCAGCCGTTAGATCAAAGGCGGTGGCATTTTTTGCGCCGATCAACTGCTGTACTTTCCCGGCACTACCAAACAAATCATCCGGTGTAGATGTCGCCAGGATAATCAAATCAATTTCTTCTGGATGCAAATGGGCGGCGGCGATCGCCTTTTTTGCTGCTGCTGCCGCCAGTTCACTCAAACTACTATCTTCTGGGAGTAAATGACGATTTGCGATGCCCGTTCTCGTGCGAATCCATTCATCGGAAGTCTCTACCAACTGGCTGAGATCCTCGTTATGGATAACCGCTTTTGGTGTGGCAGAGCCACTTCCTGTAATGGCAATACCTGCCCCATCAAATTTCAATGCTCGACTCCCTTTCTTCCTCGGAGATGATTCATCTGATAGTAATTCATTCACTCGCTTTTTTCTATCATGGCACTAGACGCCACTTCAGAGAGCGGCGTGGCTGTGGAGTTTGTTTGCTCAAGCAAGGCTTGATGTTCCTCCGTATAATTTTGAATCCGTTGGATTACCTGATTGTCAATTGCCTCTTTTGCCAAACGAATCGCATTAAAAATAGAAGGAGCCTTTGAACTACCGTGGCTAATGATACACACCCCAGCCACTCCAAATAGAAGTGCGCCACCATGTTCTGCATGGTCAATCCGTTGCTTAATTCGCTTGAGGTTTGGGGTTAATACCGCTGCCCCAAGCTTGCCCCGCAGACCACGGGGTAGTTCTTCTTTTAGAATTTGTAGGAGTACCGCGCCGACTGATTCCGCAAATTTTAAGAGGATATTCCCCGTAAAGCCATCGCAGACCACCACATCAAACTCACCGGAGAGCACATCTCGTCCTTCGGCGTTCCCTTTGAAAGGAATTGCGGGGTTACTGCTCAATAATTCGTGGGTTTTGAGGGCCAGTTCATTGCCCTTGGAAGGTTCCTCACCAATATTCAATAAACCAACCTGCGGCTCTTTATTCCCCAATACATATTTGCTGTAAATGGTGCCCATCAGGGCAAATTGTTCGAGATATTTCGGGCGGCTATCAACATTCGCGCCGACATCGAGCACAATTACCGATCGCTCAGGATCAAGGGTCGGAAATACGGCGCCAATTGCAGGCCGATCAATGCCTTTAATGCGACCTAGTTTCAAGAGAGCAGCAGCCATTGCCGCCCCAGAATGCCCTGCTGAAACGACGGCATCGGCTTGTTTTTTGCGGACAAGCTGCATCGATAAATTGATTGAGGCTTTGGGTTTGCGCCGAATGGCCACGAGGGGTTCTTCGCACATTTCCACTACCCCTTCGGCCTCTACCACATGGAGAAACTGGGTGCCTGGGGACGAATGTTCGTCCAAATACTTTTGAATGCGGACAGGGTCACCGACTAGAAAAACTTCTACGTTGAGTTCTTCTACGGCTCGGATCGCCCCAGCAACGATTTCGTCTGGAGCATAATCTCCCCCCATAGCGTCTACGGCTATTTTTGCGCGTGTCGATGACATTTTTATCAGGAATAGAAGCCTTCAACATATTACCAGAAGCCTGTTGGGTCACTGAAGTCACGGCTAAGAAGATTTTGATGTTGATATCATTGACCCAAATTTTGATTGTGATTTTGCATTGACTGGGATCAATGGGGGTTGACGGTATGTTAAATGGGTTAACTTTGGGAGTTTTAGGTTTTTTCGGCTTTTTTCAGCAAGGGGAGGGAACAGATTTGGCGATCGCCCCCTATGCAAGCTTGCAATGGCAAGAAGCGGGTCTCTTTGAGATTCGTTACCAACGGGATACCAATACCCAAACCATCGTGGATCGATACTTAGCTCAATTAGAGTCTGGAGGCAAAGATCCGGCGTTACAGGGCATTTGGTTAGAATCAGCCTGGTCAACCCTGGGGAGTCATCAGGGGAATCAACCGTTGTCGGCGGCCTCGCTAACGAAAATTGCGACGACCCTAGCGGCCTTGGAGCAGTGGCCGTTGACCCATCGGTTTACCACCCGTGTTTATACAACAGGGACGGTAGTCAATGGTCTAGTTCAAGGAGATTTGGTTATTGAGGCGGGTGGCGATCCTTTATTTGTTTGGGAAGAGGCGATCGCCCTGGGAAATGCCCTGAATCAGGCTGGAATTCGTCAAATTGAGGGGGATTTAGTTATTGTTGGCGATTTTATGATGAATTACGTTGCCGAGCCTGCTGCTTCTGGGGATAGTTTGCGCCTTGCCCTCGATCAGCGCGCCTGGAATGACACCATCGAAACCCAATATCAACAGATATCTCCGCTTCCTGCCCGTCCCCAGGTGGCGATCGCCGGAAAAACTACCACCCGCCAAGCCCTACCCGATGGCGCAACCCTCGTTCTCAGCCATCAATCCTTGACCCTAGCCGACATCCTCAAACAAATGAATCTCTACAGCAACAATGCCGTAGCCGAGGCGATCGCCCAAAACCTAAACGGTGGCCCAGCCATGGGAACGCGCATTGCCCAAAGCCTGAATATTCCAACTTCAGAAATTCAGCTCATTAACGGGTCTGGCCTCGGCGTCGAAAACAAAATCTCCCCCCGGGCTACCGTAGCAATGCTCCAAGCCATCGACAGCAAACTCCAGGGACAACCCTTTACCGTGTTCGATCTCTTACCCATTGCAGGCCAAGATCGCGGCGGCACCGTGAATAACCGCACCATTCCCCCAGGTGTCGCCTTCAAAACAGGCACCCTCAATCAAGTCAGTGCCCTTGCTGGGGTTATGCCCACCCAAACCCAAGGAGACATTTGGTTTGCCATTATCAATAATGGCACCTGGGACGTTAGTGGCTACCGACAACAGCAGGATCAACTCCTACAAACCCTGAGTGACCAATGGCCAGTGATTCCCCCAACGGACTCAACTCAAAAATCTCTCCCAGACTATTTCGGCAATCCCGAACGTATCAAAGCCAATTAAAGCCCCAAAACCCACTTATTCCAATCCACAATTCCAGACTGCGGTAGAAACGCTTTCAAAGCAATGCCGAAACATTGACTGATCAAGGTATTTGGGCGCTTTGCAGTGGGACTAATGTCAAGTTAATTTTTCCCGCAGAACGGTCCTAGTGGCTTTTCGGGTATGTAAAAATTGTGGATGACTACCTACAGATTCCAGCAACGCATAGGCAGTACAAAATATTATGGAATGGCATCTGACCGACGCCCAAAGCCTAGCCCTCATTGATCGCGAAATTGGCAAACATACTTTTTCCCCTGCCGAATATGAAATTGTACGTCAAGTCATCTACCATACCGCTGACTTTGAATATGCCCAGCTGATTCACTTTTCAGAACATGCTCTCCAGGCTGGTGCGGCTGCCCTAGCGGCTCGCGGTACAATCATCGTCGATGATCCCATGGTTCGCGTCGGCATCACGGAATATCTCCAACATTCCTTTGCGAATCCCGTTTACTGTAGCGCTGATACCCTCACCCGGCCCCAACGAGAAAAGACCAAAATAGCTTGGGGTACGGAAACCCTGGCGCGCCGTTATCCAGAAGCGATTTTTGTCATTGGCCAATCCCAAACTGCCCTGTCTAGTTTAGTCACTTTAGTCAAAAAAGGGATTATTCGCCCGGCACTGGTCATTTTTACACCCGCTAACTTTCTGACCGGTACAGCGCCCCAAAAATATTTAGAAGAAGCGACAATTCCGCACATTTGTATACAAAGCCGCAAGGGTGGAGCCACCGTTGCCGTGGCAATTCTCAATGGCTTGATTAGTTTGTCATGGAAAGCCTACGGACAGGACACAGGGGAAAACTCTTAAAGAACAAAGGTTTCAGCCCTATTGCCCTTTCAACTCTCTAAGAGATTTTCCTTCAGACTGGTAACAAAACGTTGCAAGATGTTTGTACTTTTGTTAAATTAAGTATCAACTGGTTGACTAGAAAACAACTATATACGTCAAGATTCTTCTGAGGAAATAAATTATGGAAAATCAAGAAAGCAAATTTGGTTTTAGCGCCTTCGCTGAAAACTGGAACGGCCGCCTAGCAATGCTCGGTTTCGTAATTGGTCTTTTGACTGAGCTCCTAACCGGAAAAGGTATTCTGGCACAACTCGGCCTAATGTAATTCTGAGAACTGACGACATTTCAGGATCAGTTATCGCCAATTGATTGTTAAAAAAGCAATTAAAAGTCTGGGAGAGGATTTGGTTCCTCTCTTTTTTTATGGTTATCTGTCGTGGTTGTTGTCCGTAACGAATAAAAAAAAGCCCCCATCTATTGGTATCAGGAGGCTTGATAAACAATTTTTTAGTTAAATAATTCCGTGCTACACAACCGCAGGGGTTTTTTCACGGGGTTCTTCGACTGTGCGGAGGATTGCTGCTGCCGCTTGGCGACCGGAAATTGTTGCACCTTCCATGCTGTCAATGTAGTCTTGCTGGGTATAGCTTCCAGCTAAGAATAAGTTATTAATGGGAGTCGCCTGGGCTGGTCGATAAACATCCATACCTGGGGCTTCCCGGTAGAGAGATTGGGCGAGCTTGACAACATTCGACCAAGTCATATTTAGTTCTCGGGAAGAGGGGAATAGTTGATGCACCTGGGCCAAAACATGTTGGGCAATTTCTTCATTGCTCTTTTTGATGAACGGATCACCTGGCGTTAAAACCAGTTGCATTAGGGAACCTTCGCCTTCTTTGTAGTAGTCGGCGGGACTGGCGAGGGCTAAATCGGCAAAACAGGAGAAATCGGCTTGGTGGGTGTAGAGCAGGTTATCAATGCCGACCGCTTCTTGGAGTTGCTTGCGTTTTTCGGGGTCGTTGAGCTCTGTCACCCAACCGTCAAAGCGCAATTGTACGGTGGCAACGGGTACGGCATCGAGCTTGTAAATGTTGTCAAATTCCGACCATTGACGCCACGCTTCAGGAATAATGCGCTGGATACCAGGGATATCAAGGGCAAAAACGTAGGTATCGGCGGTGATGGTTTCGGTAGTTTCACCGTTGTTGATGACGATGCCATCAATTTTAGGTTGTCCTTCTAGGGTGTAGTGAATATCAGTGAGCCGGTGGCGGGTATGAATTTTGGTGCCCCGGGCTTCGAGGTAGTTGACGATCGGTTTGTGGAGATATTCGTGGGGAGAGCCTTCGAGCATTCGCAGCACTGAGGCTTCAGTTTTCGCGGCGAAAAACATGAAGATGGTCAGCATGCAGCGAGCAGAAATATTTTCGGTGTCGATAAACCCTAGGGCATAGGCGATCGGATTCCACATTTTCTTGAGACTGCCGTCATTACCGCCATGGCTCCGGAACCAATCGGCAAAGCTGATTTTATCGAGGTCACGAATCGTTTTCATCGCCCCGTCAAAATCGACAAGGCCCCGCACAATGGGACTCGTCCCTAGGGCCAGGGAATTGGCTGCTTTGTCGATCGCCGAAAGTTGAGAAGAGGTGAAGAAAGCTTTAAGACCATGGAAAGGAGCACCGAAGGGAAAACGGAAGTCGAGTTCGCCAATTTTGCCCCCTTCGTTGATGAATTGGTGGGTGTGTGCCTTGAGGCGGAGGTTATCACCGGCACCGACTTTTTCCATCAGGGCAAACAAATTGTAATAGCAACCGAAGAAGACATGGAGGCCCATTTCGATGTGATTGCCATCTTTGTCAACCCAACTGCCGACTTTTCCACCGACAAAGGGGCGAGCTTCAAAGATTTCGACTTCATGGCCTGCATCGACCAGTTCAATGGCGGTGCTGAGTCCGGCGAGGCCTGCTCCAACGATTGCTACACGCATTACTTTTGTCCTACGGTTTGATTCTCAAAAAAGTATTAATTATTGTAAACGATTGGTGGGGGTCTCTTCGGGGCGATCGCCTTTCTTTCTGGTTGAAGCGGTGCTGATTCAGGGAAAATTTGAGCAAGAATGTTTAAGATATTCAACAGAAAATTCGGGGTAACAAGACGGGGAGTTTAGGGTAGAGACAATCAAGAAGGTTTTGGCCCATTACTTTCCCCACTGATTCGGGAGGAACCCCCATGCAGACGGCAGATAAAAACAAGCAACTTTTTAAAATTCTTTTTAGTGCCGCTTGGATCGACGGCGAAATCCAGGTAGAAGAGCGTCAATATCTCCACCAAATTGCTGACCAAAAAAACCTCTCCCAAGACCCGGATATTCGGGCTTTACTGTGTGAAGCGGTACCTGTTAAACCAGAGGATTGTTACCGTCTTGTCGAAGAATATATTGATGACCATACCAACGAGGCGGAATACCAAGAACTGCTAGATGCAGTGAGCCACATGGTCTATAGCGACAGTCAAATTGAAACGGAAGAGGCAAAATTGCTCAATCGCTTGCAATCTCTAGCGCCGGAGTCCCAGCACGCAAATTCTCCTTTTCAGCGGGTGATCAAATCCATCCAAAAACTCTACAAAGGGGCGATCGCCGAGATGAACTAACCGAACCCTGCCACGCCGGGGAGTATGTCAAAATAAGGTCTCTCTCTGTGCTGTGAACCTTATCGTCCATGTCTGATTTGTTAGCCCAACTTAACCCCTCCCAACGTCGCGCTGTTGAACATTTTTGTGGGCCTCTCCTGGTGGTGGCCGGGGCTGGCTCAGGCAAAACCAGGGCTTTGACGTTTCGCATTGCCCATTTGATCCGCAACCACCGCGTTGATCCAGAAAATATCCTGGCTGTCACCTTCACGAACAAGGCCGCCCGCGAAATGAAAGAACGGGTGGAACTACTCTATGCTCAGCAGCTAGCGGAACTGCAACATGGTAAACCCTTGGGAGGGCTGCCAGAGTTTGAGCAAAAAAAATTGCGATCGCAGGTCTACAAACAAGTTACTAAGCCCCTCTGGATTGGCACATTCCATAGCCTTTGTGCGCGGATTCTCCGGTACGACATCAACAAATACCAAGACGAACGGGGCCGCACCTGGCAGCGCAATTTCACGATCATGGACGATAACGACGTTCAGACGTTGATCAAACGCATTGTTACCCAGCAGTTGAACCTCGACGACAAAAAATTCAATCCCCGCACCATCCGCTATCAAATTAGCAATGCCAAAAACCTCGGCCTTGCCCCCAATGACTATGCCCGGCAGCAGGGGGGTTATAAGGGCAAGGTGGTGGCAGAGGTTTATGAAGCCTATCAGACGGCCTTGGCGGCGAATAATTCCCTCGACTTTGATGATTTAATCTTGATTCCGGTGCGGTTGTTCCAGCAAAATGAATCGATCCTCGGTTATTGGCACAGTCAATTTCACCATATTCTCGTGGATGAGTATCAGGATACAAACCGCATTCAGTATGAGTTAATTCGGCTACTCAGTACCAACGGTGAAACAAACCAGGCTGATTTGGGCTGGAATAATCGCTCTTTGTTTGTGGTTGGCGATGCGGATCAGTCTATCTATTCATTTCGGATGGCGGATTTTACGATTCTGCTGGAATTCCAAGAAAATTTTGGCGATCGCCTCCCCGATGACGAGACCCAAACCATGGTCAAACTGGAGGAAAATTACCGTTCCCGGGAAAATATCCTCAAGGCCGCCAACGCCTTGATCGAGCAAAATAGCCAGCGCATCGATAAGGTACTCAAGGCGACCCGGGGCGCCGGGGAAGAAATTTATTGCCACAAAGCCGACAACGAAAACGAGGAAGCGCGGTTTGTTTTAAATCAAATCCTCGGTCTGCGGCGCAAAAACCCGGAACTCGACTGGGGCGACTTTGCGATTCTCTACCGCACCAATGCCCAATCCCGTCCCTTTGAGGATTTGCTGATTCGCAACAACATTCCCTATCAGGTTGTGGGCGGCTTTAAATTTTACGACCGCAAAGAGATTAAAGATGCCCTCGCTTACCTCAAGGCGATCGCCAACCCCGCAGATACCATTAGCCTAATGCGGGTGATCAATACGCCCAAACGGGGCATTGGCAAAACCACCGTCGATAAACTTAACCATGCCGCCCAGGAATTAGGCTGTCCCCTCTGGGAAATCCTCAGCGATGAAACCTCTGTGGCCACCATCGCCGGACGGGCCGCCCGGAAAATTAACGAGTTTACGGGGCTGATCCAGGAAATGCAGGTCAAAATGGCGACCATGCGCGGCGCCGATATTCTTGATTATGTGATGGAAAATTCCGGCTACATTGATGACCTCAAAAGCCAGGGCACCGAGGAAGCCGACAGCCGCGTCGAAAATATTTCTGAACTGTACAATGCGATGCTGCAATTCCAAGATGAAAACGAAGACAGCAGCTTAAATGGCTTTTTGGAAAATGCGTCCCTCGCTTCGGATCTCGATAACCTTGATGATGAGTCCCAGCAGGTTTCTTTGATGACGCTCCATTCGGCCAAGGGCTTGGAATTTCCGGTGGTCTTTTTGGTGGGGCTAGAGCAAGGGCTATTTCCCCATACCCGCTCCTTAAATGATCCCGTTGCTTTAGAAGAAGAACGACGCTTATGTTATGTGGGCCTGACCCGCGCCCAGGAGCAACTATTCCTCAGCTATACCCGGGAGCGATACATGTGGGGTTATCGGGAGCCTGCTGTCGCCTCACAATTTCTCGCAGAACTCCCCCAGGATCTCGTGACTTCCAATGGGCGATCGCCAGCGCCAATGCCCCCGAAACAAGAACCCAAAATGATGTCCATTAGCCAGAAGCAACGCTCCCAGAAAAGACGGGAACGGCAGGCGGCCCGCACCGAAGTGGCCCAACAAAAATGGGACATTGGCGATCGCGTCCACCACAACGTTTTTGGGGAAGGGGAAGTGATCAAAATCTTTGGGGATGACAAAAAGACCAACCTAGCAATCCAGTTTCCGAATCTCGGCAAAAAAATCATTGATCCCCGGATGGCTCCCATGAAAAAGCTCTAGGTAAACCCTCAGCGCAGAAGATTATGATTGCTCTCAGTGACCATACACACCTAACCCCAGAGGAATATCTCGCCTTTGAAGCGACCAGTGATATCCGCCATGAATATGTCGATGGTGAGCTTTATGCCATGGCTGGTACGAGTAAAAACCATAACCTTGTCAGCGGAAATCTTTACCTGCTCTTACGTCGCTATCTGCAAAACTCTGGCTGTATGACTTTCATGGCTGATATTAAAGTCAAATTACAGACAGGTCGGCGGTTTTTCTATCCTGATCTCGTCGTGACTTGCGATCCAGAAGATAATACGAGTGAGCTATTTGTGGAAAAGCCTAAGCTTATTATTGAAGTGCTTTCTCCCTCGACGAAAAACTTTGATCAAACTGCTAAATTTTTGTATTACCGCACCATTCCGAGCCTAGAAGAATATTTACTCGTTGGCACAGAAAGCCCATTTATTCAATGTTTTCGGCGACAGACCCAGGATATTTGGACGCTACAAATCTACGAAGGACTTGAGGCGATCGCCCATTTAGACTCCTTTGATCTCGATGCTCCCCTCACGGACGTTTACGAAGGGGTAACCTTCACCGTGCCAACTCCGTAGCGATGGTTGTACAGTCCCTTGAGCAGCGTTCCCCAAGGGGACAAGCCTATCGATTATCATGAATGTCGAGCGGCAAACGCAATTATCCCCTGCCCCCGAACAGCACTTTTTGGAAGAGGAGAATCTCCGCATGGCAAATCAACCCTGGCAAACCGATGAAAATCACGATCCCCTTGGGGCTTTTTTAGATGAACTGACTGATCCAGAGGTGGCCGAAGCGGAGTTCCGCAGTGATTTTTTCCAGGGATTAGGGGGACGTCGCAAAAAATCAGCCTTTATGCTCAGTTTTATCTGGGCGATCGCCTTTGTTCTCCACAGTATAAGTTGGGGTTCAACGGCTGTTTTGGGGGCCACAGGTCTGCTTCTGATTCAGGCCATCCGTTTAGTGAGCGCCCAGCCCGATCCACAACCTCAACCCCTAACCGACACAGATTTGGCCACGGCTCCCATTGTTTCCCTCATTGTCTCGGCAAAGAATGAAGAAGCCGTGATTGGGCGTTTGGTAAAAAATCTCTGCCAACTGGATTATCCGACAGATAAATGCGAGGTCTGGTTAATTGATGATGCCAGCACCGACAGAACGCCTCAAATCCTTGATCAATTGGCCCTGGAATATCCCCAGTTGCAGGTAGTGCATCGCCCCCCCAATGCGGGTGGCGGAAAGTCAGGAGCTTTAAATCAAGTTCTCTCCCAAACCCAAGGAGAAATCATTGCGGTGTTTGATGCTGATGCTACGGTGCCGCCGGAATTTTTGCGTCATGTGGTGCCCCTCTTTGCCGATGAAAATGTGGGGGCGATCCAAGTCCGGAAGGCGATCGCCAACGAACCGCTGAATTTTTGGACGAAGGGCCAAGCCACAGAAATGATCCTCGATAGCTATTTCCAGCAACAACGGATTGCCCTAGGGGGGATCGGTGAACTGCGGGGTAATGGTCAGTTTGTGCGCCGTTCCGCCTTAGATCAATGTGGTGGTTGGAACGAAGAAACGATCACCGATGATCTAGATCTCACCATCCGCCTCCATTTGGACAACTGGAAAATTGGCTTCTTACTCAATCCCGCCGTCAACGAAGAAGGGGTCACCAAGGCGATCGCCCTCTGGCACCAGCGCAGCCGTTGGGCCGAAGGGGGTTACCAGCGCTACCTCGACTATTGGCGGTATTTCTCGAATAAGCGCCTCGGCTTTGGCAAAAAAGTCGATCTTTTTTCCTTCATTTTGATGCAGTATTTGCTGCCCACTGCGGCTATCCCTGACTTTATTTTTGCGGTGCTTAAGGGCCATTTACCCGTCCTGATGCCGATGACGACCCTCGCCCTAGGTCTTTCTCTCTGGGCAATGGTGCAGGGAAATCTGCGGGTCTATCGAGATCTGCCCTGGACTTGGGCAAAGGTCACAAAAATTTTTACGGCCTGTGGCCTAACCATGGTTTATATGCTCCATTGGATGGTGGTGATGCCTCTAACCACGGCCCGGATGTCGGTGCGCCCCAAACGGCTCAAGTGGGTTAAAACGACTCACCAGGGAGAAGAAGAAAACTTTGTTTCCCAAACTTAGTGAATCTAAAAGAATAGTCAATCGATTAACGGAGTTAACCCTCCGTTTTTTTGTGGGTGATGAGAGTTTCGAGGTAACGCAAGGTTAACAGACAAGGCACAATACTCACTGCTCCCGCCAGCCAAAACCCATGGGCGATCGCCGGCACCTGATCCAAGGCCCAACCGCCAATCGGTGGCCCAATTAAATAACCAATCGCCCAACATTGGGAATTAAGCGCCAGGTAAACACCCCGTTGGGAGGCTGGGGCCAAATCAACCACCAGAGCAGAAGCAGCTGGGGTGTAGGCATCGGTGGCCAGGGCTAAAATCCCCAGACTGGCGATCGCCCCCACCAATGCCGGAATCGCGCCCATGCCAGCCCCCCACATCACCGTGAAACCTATCCCCCACAACAACAGAGAAACCATCAGGGCATGGGGTCGGCTCAAGCTATTTAAACGGCGGGCGATGGGCAACTGACAGAGGGAGGCAAACACAATATGCCACGCAAACAAGCCACTAATCACCTGGGGAGAAAATTCAATAAAGTTCGTGAGATATAGAGGCGCGGTGCTTTGGATCTGGGCGATGTAGAGCGTAAACATCACATTGACCGCCATGTAAATCACCAGCCGTCGATCCTGGAGGGCCGTTAACCAGCTATTGCCATCGGCTTGGACATCTTCGTGGCTTTGATAGGTTTCGGCGATCGCCACCCAGATCACCCCAAAAAACACCACAAAACTGATGCCATCAAGCACAAAAAGCAAACGATAATTTTGAATTGTCGCAATAATCAAGCCCCCCAGCATTACCCCTGTACCAAGGCCAATGTTGTCCGCCAGGCGTACCAGAGCAAAGGCTTCATTGCGCTGACTACCGCTGGTTAAATCTGCCACCACCGTTTCCGTGGCAGGCCAATACAGACCGATCCCCAGCCCCATTAACAAATTGCCCAATACCAAGAGCCAAAAAGTATCTGCCGTCGCCAAGGCCACATCGGCGATCGCCGAAACCCCAGCAGCCGCCAGAAGCGTTTTTTTGCGCCCCCAGGCGGGATTATCAGCCCCTGTCCCCCCGAGAAAACGACCCAATACCCCAGAAACTGAAGCACTCCCTAGGGCAAGGCCCACCTGGGTTGCCGACAGACCCACCTGATTCACAAAAAAGATCGGCGCATAGAAGGCAGTGAACCCGGTGCCAATCTGGGAAAGGAGTCGTCCTGCGGCGAGAATCCAGATCTGGCGATCAAGACCCAGCAGCCAAGTTTTTGATGCATTACCCATGAAGTTTGTAAATTGTGCTCTTAAATGTTGACCGTGAAATTTGTGAAGTTTATTGTTCGCTGAGTTGGAAACCGTTTTTGGTGGGGTGAGGGAGTCCCAACGCCTCGGTACGAACATCATTAATCAGCTGATCTAAAACAGGAAACGTGCGGGGATAACCACTCCCTAAACCCAGCAGAGACAGGAGACGAAACGTCTGGAGATCGTCGGGACGCAGCACCGTATCCACTGCTTCAAAATCTTCACTACGGTAGAGTAATCGGGAAGCCAAGCGCTCACTACCGACGGGTTTGGCAAGTTCGGGAATCTGCTTCAACCATTCCTGGAGCGTAACCCCTTCGGCACGACCGGAGGTCAGAAGATACGTTTGGGAGTCTTCACTATTGGCTTGTTTGAGGTTCAAATTCAGATTAAAGTCTGGCTGGAACCAAGCCTTGAGAATGAGCCAACGGGTATTATTGTCTGGGTTTTGGGCAATTTGTTGATCGATGATTTCCAGGGCTTGTTCGGGTTGGCGATCGCCTAAAATCAACGCTTGCACCATCGGTGAAAATTGGCTGAGATGATCTCGGTGGGGAATCGGCAGACCATGCCACCAGGCCAACCAAGCCATTCGCTCCTGGAGGGTGATGACGTAGGGATCCTGGGGATCAAGGCGTTCAAGCAGATCTTGGTACAAAGCGAGGGACGCTTCGACGGCCTCCATCCGCACCGCCGCAAAGGGTTCTTGCTCCCATTGGCCGAGGGTCATGATATTAGGATCGACTAAGCCTTGGAGGGAAAAGGCGGCGATCGCCTTTTCCCGTTGATCAGTCTGGAGGTAGGTTTGACCGAGGAGAAAATAGGTAGGTTCTGCTTCCCGTGAGAGCAACTGGATCGCCCGTTCAAAGTAAGGTTGCGCCAAGCTTGGGTCTAATTCCCGCAGCACAACCGCTGTATTAACGTTGGCGTAGTAGTCATTGGGGATCAGGGATTGGGCGTCGAGGAAATATTCCGTCGCTAGTTCTGTGGTTTGTTGGTTACTTTCTGGGTTGTCCGTTGCCTGGCGCGTGCCCCACAGCCACAGTCCCAACCGGAGCGGATAGTTCACATTCCAGCCGTTGAGGGCATAGGCGCGGTTTATTGCGGTAAAGGCTGCTTCCGGTTGTTCGTTGCTCCAGAGGGCCTGTCCCCGCGAAAAAAGATACATCCCAGCACTGTAAGGTACAGCGACTAGCAAAGCCCCCAGAAAACCGGCAAGGCTTCCTAAGCTCCACAAACGACGCTGGGGAATGGGCAAGGGTTGGGGACTGACGTCGTTTAAAACCTGATCTGCAACGCTTAGGAGCAGAACAACGGTCAAAGTCAGGGTAAGGCTGATGGGGATATTTTCTAGTTGATAATCGGTGAGGGTCGCCATGGCGTAGGCGAACCAACCGCCCCCCAAGCCGTAGAGTAAGCGTTTAATTTGTGGGTTATCCGTGTTTTTATGGATACGACGACCGAGCCGAACCAGTTGCACCAAGAAAAAGGCGATCGCCGCGCCACCAATTAAACCCAATTCCCCCAGGAGTTGGATCGGGTTGCTGTGGAGTTGTTGGATATGGGCGGCCCCGGAGCCGACATTGATCGGGCGATAGAGGTTATATTCCCGGGACATATTCCCCGGGCCGACTCCTGTTAGAGGGCGATCTTGCAAAATATTTAAGCCCGCCTGCCACATAAACAAGCGGTCTTCCGTTTCTCCGTCCACCTGGAACTGTACCGTTGGTAGGCCATTGTTGAGATTAATTTGAATTAGCTGCTGTACCCGGGGATGTTGTAACCCGGCCGTCACCATGATTCCTAGTAGAAATAAGGCAATGGTGCCGGAAATCAAGCGTTTTCTCCCCTTCGTGCGGCCAATAATAAAGGCAATGGTGGCGATCGCCCACAAAAACAAGCCCACAAAGCCACCCCGGGAAGAGCAAGTGTAGAGGAGGTAGAGAATGGGAGTACTCAGCACTAAGAGCAGACCCCGCACTTTTCCCCGATGGGCGAGGGCAAAACTCAAAATCATCGGCAACAGGAGGCAGAAATAGGCCGCCATAAAGTTGTGATGGCCAAGGGGAATGGAGTTGCGTTCTAGCTCGCCATTGGTCATTAACCAACCAATGAGGCTCACAAAACTGATCCCAAAGCCTAGACCCACAAGGCTCCGCCATTGATTTTGCCAAGTCCAAACACCCAGGCCGCCAAGGTTTCGGAGACCATAAAGGGCAACGCCATATCCTGAGATGGTGACGAGATTAAATAGGGCTACTCCTTTAAACGGCGCGAATACGGTGGATAATCCACAGGCGATCGCCACTGCGAGAATGCCCCAATCCAGACCATAGCCCAGGGGACGAAAAGGCCGCTCGAATTTTCGGAGCATAACTAACAGCGCAATCCCCAAAAACAGAAAACCTCCCTGCCAGAGTAAGATCCAAGGGAAGGCTGCCATCAGGTAATAACTCGGTGGCAAAAACATAAAAACAATTAAGAGCGCCAAGCCCCCGCAGGCGAGCCAGCGTCCCGTTGTCATCTCAGCAAAAGTCTTCATCTATCCCCGTTGATTTGTCGATATTACGCAAAATATTCGTTCAAGCTGATTGTGTTTTCCTTGGCACAACCCCCATCGCATTTTCTCATTGGTGCCCCTGGTTCTGGCAAATCCACCTTTGCCCGGTGGTTACTCCAAACTATTCCTCAGGCTTGCTTAATTTCTACCGATGAAATTCGAGCGCAATTATATGGTGATCCAGCGATTCAAGGGGATTGGCCTACCGTTGAGGCGATTGTGTTACAACGGCTACACCAGGCGATCGCCCAGGGAAAACCTGTCATTTATGATGCCACCAACTGCCATCAACCCTGGCGATTAGATTTTTTGAAAAAATGTCCACCCATGGATTGGTTGGCTTGGTATTTGGTTGGTTCTCTAGAGATTTGCGTGGCTCGCAACCAAAGGCGATCGCGCCAGGTTCCCCCAGAAGTTATCCAAAAAATGCTCCGTGACCTCGAAGCAGATCCCCCCCAGGCGCAGGAAGGGTTTCTGGAAGTGATTACCCTTCCGGATTTGCAACCAGAAACCCTTAGGGGCCTGAAAAAACGGCAGCTTCAATATCTCGACGGCTGAGGGAATATTTAAACGAACGCTCGATGTCAGAGCCATCGGCCCCAGCTTTAAGATAGGACACCGCAAGCTCTTCGATTTCGAGGCGGATTTCTGCTTGCCAACCAGGACGACCGACTGTCCAGCAGTGGAGATTTTGGGGATCTTGCTCACAGCCCATCTCCCGGAGCCACTGCTCAATTTTTGGGAGGGGATGGTTGTAGAGGGGGCTATCAAGGGAAGGCATCGTGGACATGGTTTTTGGGGAAGGTGATTGGCTCGGCCCAGAGGGCCACCGTTCAGTCTACCAATTTCTTTTGGCTGGCAACGGCACCGCAACGCTAGAACAAGCCTTCTAAGTTCAGGTTTTGGCGGCTAACCCCCAGGGCGATCGCCAACAAGACACAACCGACAAAGGTTAGGCCCATAATAAACAGCGCGAAAATTTCCCCCGCCGAGAGGGGCCGATCCGTCGGGTCTAGATAAGCAGAATTCGAATAACCGCGTTCTCCCTGTTCATTTTGTAAAGGTTGGATCACACTGTAACGAGAAAAGCCAATCTGCAAATCGTAAAGCGATCGCCGCTCCGGACTACTCAAAATGCCATAGGCTTCATTGAGACGTTGAAATTTTGCGGTGGCTTCCGCTTCCGGTAACACCGTCGTATCGGGATGAAACTGCTTGCTGAGTTCCCGGTAACGTTGGCGGATTTCTAATGGTGATGCCGTCGGTGATAAGCCCAACAGGCCATAATGACTCTGGGCAATGCGCGTTTTGACATCAAGGACTTTTTCGGTGGTGCGAGACTGTTGGGAAGAACGAGCCATCGTGAACAGACCCTAAAGACTTGCCCCATATTTTATCGTTCTCTCTCCCCAGAGGTAATGTGGTAGGGACAGACAAAAGGCGATCGCCCTTTAGTTATTTTTCCTTGCCCTGTATTCTCCGACGACCCATGGGATTTCAATCCATCGATCACCTCCTCAATCATCTCCTCGACCAACCCGCCTGGGCGCACCAAAAACGTTTCACCGCCGTTAATGAGCGTTGGCAAAAGATCTTGCCGAAAAAAAGCTTGGCTAACAGTCATCCCATTCGGATCATTGATGACGTTTTGTGGGTCGCAACGCCTAATCACACCTGGTCACAGCACCTCAATCTCCAGCGCCGCCGCCTTTTAGCCCAACTCAACGCCCAACTGACCCCTCCCCTAAAGGATCTCCGCTTTTCGACCGTCCATTGGCACCGTCGCCCCGCCTATTCCCCCCTGGCCGCCGACCCGAACCTCCCCCATCCGAGTCAACTCCCCAGCCCCAATCGCCAAGATCTTCCCCAGCGCCCTAACACGGATCAAATTGCGCCAGATCCCATCGAAGCTGTGCGCCACTGGGCCGAAACCCAACAGCAACTCTTTGCCGGGTTACCCCTCTGTCCCCGTTGTCAAAGAGCGACTCCCCCCGGAGAACTGCAGCGGTGGCAGATGTGCAGCTTTTGCATTGTGCAAGTTTGGCAGCAGCAACAGCCTTTGGGTCTGGGAGTGCCCCCCGAACCTCCGCCCCCAGAAACTCCCCTTGATCAGGACAATGATCCCGAATAAATGTCAAGCTTTCTAAACCATGGGCTTTAAATAGACAAACGACGACACGAAATTTTTGGGGTGGTTTGGTTCGGTTCTAGACACTCCACTACACGCTCAGTAGAAATACGGTCAAAACTAAAGGTTTTTGGCCTGTTCTGCTTTGTCCATTTATTTTTCTGGGGCATACAGAGAAAAAAATATTTTGGTTGTTAAATGATCCCCATGGCTAATACGTCACTTTTTAGCCATTTCTTAAGGGGTTACAGGCACATATACTTATTCGGAATTACTGTTAAGAAATCGCAACATCAAATATAAAAAAAAAACAAACTTTAATTGTGTCTTGATCTGGGTTAATCAAGGGCAGGGATTAAGCTTCAGGGGATCTGGTGATCTGGGTAACAGTCACATAATGAAAACATAAATAAAATTTTTATGACATGGGGTCCCTAGGGGAGCATTTATGAAACCGCAAAGTTGCTCAGTCTCCACTTGTAAGCATTGTCGTTGTTTTCAGGCTGAAGGGCGTCGTGGCGGCATCTGTAAGCGCTTCGAAACATTTGCGGCCGGAGACTGGACGAGCTGCCCCTTCGCGCTCCCCATTTTTGAGGAAAGTTGGGAACCCACAACGGATCTAGTATTGCTCGAAAAATCCTTTTCGTTGGAGTGTGTGGCCCAAAAAGTACCAACGGCGATCGCCCCCCAACCAACGACCTATTCCGAGATTCGCCCCCAATAGTCGGGATTGGCCCTCTGGCCTACAAAGAAATGGGTTTAAAAACAAAAAATTGATGGCAAAAAACTTAGCATGGGCAACCATGCTTTTTTATTGATGTTGTTCGGTAAAAAAATAACGGCGATCGCCTTTGGGGATAAAAGTCAATTTTGGGAAATATTTTTATTTTTTTATTGGCAAAACTTAATATTGTTTTAAGAAAAATTATCGGCAATTAGGGTATTTTGAGAAACCTTTCTTTGTTGCTCAAAGAGCAGAGATCTCCTTTAAAAAGGAAAAAAATCAGCGCCAATTCACAAAAATCGCTAAAATAGGGCCAAGAGGAACAGGTGTCAGGTGGCACGATAACCGTTTCCCTTTGTACCCAGACTCATCTACTGTTTTTTTTAATCTTCCGTGACTATGCTCCAAGACAGTCTTACCATCCGCTACTATCAACGCTTAACGGACGCCATGGTAGAACTGTGGCGCAGAGGCAACCGTTATGAAGATATCCGTCAATACATGGACGGTTACATTGCCTGTCTTCACCACACGGGAGCCCTTGAAGTGTATAAGATTCACCGCTTGGAAGAAGAAGTTTTTCGCTTCTTGCGGGATCCGTCCAATTTTGAAATAGCCTATCCTCAAACTCAAACCCAGACAGAAACAGACTTTTACTATTAGGGCTAACGATCTTTAACTAGATCTGTACAGTGATGGCTCAGTTTTGTCCCCTGTTTGGTGAGCATAAAGTCATGGTGCATGATCTCGCCATTGTGACAGCTAAGGATTGAGGCGATCGCCTTTTTTTCCCTGGCCCCATAAAACAAAAGGTAGGCCTGAAACCTACCTCTGGGTAATGATGGCAATGATTAATCTAAATCTTTAGATCCTTAGGAAGCCAAAGCCACCTCAAGCATTTCATGGAGTTCCTTCGAGTTGTAAAGCTCGATCATAATGTCGGAACCACCCACAAATTCCCCGTTTACATAGACCTGGGGAATCGTCGGCCAGTTGGAATATTCCTTAATGCCCTGGCGCACATCGTAGTCTTCTAGGACATCAAAAGTCTGGTACTCAACGCCGAGGCTGTTAAAAATTTGCACAACGTTGTTGGAAAAGCCGCATTGGGGCATTAGCTTACTGCCCTTCATGAACACAAAAATTTTGCTACTGTTGACCAATTGGTCGATTTTTTCGCGGGTTTCAGGGGTTAAAGACATCTATTTTTCCTCATAGTATGGGTTGACAAGGGTTCAGGAAAACGTCGTTTCCAAGACCGTTTAAGTGGGTTGACCCACTTCTGCCCATTTCTCCGGGGTGAAAGTCCGCAGGGCTAAAGCATGGATCGCTTCTGAGGCTAAATCCTCTTTGAGGGCAGCATAGACCATTTGGTGTTGGCGTACCCGGGATTGACCTGCAAAGTCGGGGGAAACGACGATGGCCTCTAGGTGATCGCCACCACCGGTGAGATCCTTCACGAACACTTGGGCTCCGGAAAGATGGGTTTCAATGGAGCTTTTGACTGCCGATAAGCTAACCATAGGTAATTAGTGTGAAATAAATCCTAAATGTAAGCAGGAATACTTAAGCCATTGTATCTTTAGTCTTCCGTCTCTGGATTTGCTGGGTCAGATTTACTGGTGTGAACGTTTTAGGCGATCGCCAACTCTGCTTGAATTTTCTGCCAAGCTCCCCGGGGACTTTCTGCCTGGGTGATCGGTCGGCCAATGACAAGGTGGTTCGCCCCCTGTTGGATTGCCGCCTGGGGAGTCATCACCCGCTGTTGATCCCCTGACTTGGCCCAGGTGGGACGCACCCCCGGACAAACTAACGTGAAATCTTGACCACAGCATTGCCTCAGCATTGCCACCTCTTGGGGAGAACACACAGCCCCATCTAACCCAGCGCCTTGGGCCAGGTTTGCCATGTGTTGGGCAAAGGCATCAAGGGGGAGATCCACTTTCAACTCATCCCGTAATTGGTCTGGACTGATGCTGGTGAGGACGGTAATCGCAATCAGTTTTGTGGGGGAATCTCCGAGGGCTTCTTTGGCGGCCGTTAGGGCGATCGCCCCGGCAGCACCATGGATGGTCAACAGATCTACCCCATAGGCTCGGGCAGAACGGCAAGCCCCGGCAATGGTATTGGGGATGTCGTGTAATTTGAGATCAAGAAAAATGCGTTTGCCCTGGTCTTTGAGATAGCGCAACATATCTGGCCCGGTGGCGACAAATAATTCTAGGCCCACTTTCCAAAAGGTGACCTCCGGTAAGCTCTCAACTAAGGCGATCGCCGCCGGGAGATCCGGCACATCCAGGGGCACAATCACAGTATCTTGCATCAGTTATTGCTTGCTTAAATTTCGCGAGAAAAGATCATGTTCAGCATAGCGGTGTTTTGGACTTTTTGAAGAAAGGCTCACCCATTGGCAAAATCCCACTAGAAGACTAGGTTAAAATAAACCCCTTGCGGCGTAATATGCCCAATGACGAGTGGTTTTTCCGTTACGCTTTTTTTCTGTACAAAATATTCCAATCCAGACGCCATGACAGAAACGCCTAATCCAGATACGACACCAGCCACGGCCCCAGAGGAACAGGGTTCTAAAGCCCGCCAACTCCTCGGCATGAAAGGAGCCGCTGAGGGGGAAACATCCATCTGGAAAATTCGCCTGCAATTGATGAAGCCCATCACCTGGATTCCGCTGATCTGGGGCGTTGTTTGTGGGGCAGCATCCTCCGGTGGCTATGTGTGGGGAGTCGAAGATTTCCTCAAGGCCATGGCCTGTATGTTGTTGTCGGGGCCTTTGCTCACGGGCTATACCCAAACCCTCAATGATTTTTACGACCGGGAAATTGATGCGATCAATGAACCCTACCGCCCCATTCCTTCGGGGGCCATTTCCGTACCCCAGGTGGTGACACAAATTCTTGTGCTTTTGGGCTCTGGCGTTGGCTTGAGCTATCTCCTCGACCGTTGGGCGGGCCATGATTTCCCTGTGATGCTGGTCTTAACGGTGGTGGGCTGCTTCATTGCTTACATTTATTCTGCGCCGCCGTTGAAGCTGAAACAAAATGGTTGGCTTGGGAACTATGCCTTGGGGGCGAGTTATATTGCGCTGCCTTGGTGGGCTGGCCATGCGTTGTTTGGGACGCTGACGCCGACGGTGATGGTGGTGACCTTGATCTATAGTTTTGCGGGTCTAGGGATCGCCGTTGTGAATGATTTCAAAAGTGTCGAAGGCGATCGCCAACTGGGTTTAAAATCCCTGCCTGTGATGTTTGGGGTTGGAACCGCCGCCTGGATTTGTGTGCTGATGATTGATATTTTTCAGGTGGGCATTGCCGGTTACTTGGTCAGCATCCACGAACAGTTATATGCCACGATTCTGTTGCTACTCGTGATTCCCCAAATTACTTTTCAGGATATGTATTTCCTGCGGGATCCCCTGAAAAATGATGTGAAATACCAAGCCAGTGCCCAGCCTTTTTTGGTGTTGGGAATGTTGGTCGCAGGTCTTGCCATGGGCCACGCAGGAATTTCCTAAAACATTAACCTGGCTATTTTTTGCTTAAATTTTTTGGCAATACTGATCCGGTTCTTGCTCTCCGTGTCCCCTACGACCCGGAGAGATTTTTTTATGGTGCTGCCCAAGGGCAAAAATCTTTGCTATCTTGTTTGTAACAATTTGCAATATCTAATCTTTTTTTCAGGTTTTCTTTACCCTTTTATTACCATTCCGCTCGCCCTTTAAATTTGCGATCGCCAAAGATCGCCTTCGCCATGACTTCTACTTTGTCTGTTCCAAGTGCGGCTCAAGATTTGCAAGCGCTCGAAAAGGCTTGGCGCAGTCTAACGGCAACCAGTTGCCCCAATCAGTACAACTTCCACATGCATTCGGTCTGCTCTGATGGTCAACTCACCCCAACAGAAATTGTTGACCAGGCGATCACCATTGGCCTAAAAGGCTTCGCAATCACCGACCACCACACCATCCACGGCTATCAACAGGCCCAAAGCTACCTCAGTCAACAGCAAAACGACAGGACGCAACCCTTGCCTCACCTCTGGACGGGCATCGAAATTAACGCCATCCTCCTTGACACCACAGTACATATCCTCGCCTATGGGTTTGACCCTGAACACAGTGCCATCGCCCCCTACTTTAACCGGGAAATTCCGGAAGGCGATCGCGCCGCCGCAGCGGTGATTATTGACGTAATCCATGCCGCTGGAGGACTAGCCGTGTTGGCCCATCCCGCCCGTTACCGCCGTCCGGCCACGGACTTAATCCCAGCAGCAGCATCCCTTAATATTGATGGTGTAGAAGCCTATTACGCCTACGATAACCCCAAACCCTGGTTACCGAGCCAAAAACACACCCCAGCAGTGGCAGCCCTCGGTCAGCAGCACAATCTATGGCTCACCTGCGGCACAGATACCCATGGTCGCAGCCTCCAGCAACGACTTTAGGGGCAGCGGCCAAACTTTGATCCCCGCATAGCAAAATTCTGACCTAAAATAAACTTACCCAAGGAATATTTTCATCCTTTGACTCCATTAATCATGCCGCGACCCTTAAAACTAGATTAAGTGGGGTTAAAGCCTTGATAGATTTTGTCCATCAAGGCATTCATTGACGTGGTATTGTAGCCATCGTAACTGCTGAATTTCCTTCTCTTTTTCACCCAATAACTAGGAGTGCAACCTGTAGGATGACTGTCCCTCAAACTGTCTATGCCAACGATCTCCCCGACAAACCCAAGGAATACTGTGGTGTTTTCGGCATCTATGCCCCAACGGAAGAAGTGGCAAAATTGGCATATTTTGGACTTTTTGCGCTCCAACATCGGGGGCAAGAATCCGCAGGGATCGCAACCTTTGATGGCACGCAAATGCATGTACACAAAGGTATGGGCCTCGTTTCCCAGGTATTTAGCGAAGAAAAACTCCAGGAATTACCTGGGGTTTGGGCCGTGGGCCACAATCGTTACTCCACAACTGGCTCTAGCCATAAGTGCAATGCCCAACCAGCCCTCGAAGAAACTCGCCTAGGAACTCTCGCTCTAGCCCACAATGGCAACTTGGTGAACACCATCGAGCTAAAGGATAAGCTATTGTCCCTTGCTACGGGTCTGGATTTTCAAACCACCACTGATTCAGAGATGATCGCCAAGGCGATCGCCATTTATGTCGATCAGGGGAAAGATTGGACCGAAGCGGCGATCGCGGCCTTTAATCTCTGTTCCGGCGCCTATAGCCTTGTTATCGGCACCCCGGACGGCATTATTGGCGCACGGGATCCCCAGGGAGTCCGTCCCCTCGTCATTGGGACTCTCACCGAGGAAGACGGTAGCACCCGCTATGTCCTGGCTTCTGAAACCTGCGCCCTCGATATCATTGGTGCGGACTATCTGCGAGATGTAGAACCAGGCGAAATGGTCTGGATCACCGAATCTGGCTTAACTGCTCAACAATGGTCTGAAAAGCCAGACCGGAAACTCTGCGTCTTCGAGATGATCTACTTTGCCCGTCCCGATAGCATTGTCCACGACGAAACCCTCTTTAGTTACCGTCTCCGTCTTGGGGCGCAGCTAGCCAAAGAATCCAACATTGAAGCCGACCTCGTTATGGGGGTTCCCGACTCTGGTATTCCCGCCGCCATTGGCTTTTCCCGTGCCTCTGGGATCCCCTTTGGGGAAGGACTAATTAAAAACCGCTACGTGGGTCGTACTTTTATTCAGCCAACTCAACACATGCGGGAAGTGGGGATCCGGATGAAGCTCAATCCCCTTAAAGATGTTCTCCAAGGGAAACGGATCATCATTGTGGATGACTCCATTGTCCGGGGCACAACCAGCCGCAAAATTGTCCGGGCACTCCGGCAAGCCGGGGCCGCAGAAGTCCACATGTGTATTTCCTCACCCCCTGTGACCCATCCCTGTTTCTATGGCATCGATACCGATAGCCAAGATCAGCTGATTGCCGCGACGAAATCCCTGGGCGAAATCGAAAAACAAATTGAAGTTGATTCTCTGACCTACCTCAGCAAAGAGGGCATGTTGGATGTCACCAATGAGCGGACTTCTAGTTTCTGTACCGCCTGTTTTGATGGGAACTATCCCATTGAAATTCCGGACGCGATCAAATCATCTAAGCTAATGTTAGAAAAAGCCACTGTCTAGCAAAGCCGTTCCCATGGATTGAGAGCGGCAAAGGAAGTATTGATGCCGACCTATCCCGGAATTTCTAGCGAAGCCTTTCGTCACCCCCTCGATCACCAAGCAGAAGAAGCCCTCCGTAATCTGCCTGGTTTTAAGCTGTTGGCCAGTCGTTTTGTGGAATATATCTACGAACGACCCCAGCAGGTTTTTCTAATGGGCAACAATATTAAAGCAGGCCCCCGTCAGTATTCGACCCTGTACGGCATTTTTCGGGAATGTGTCCATGATTTGGATATTTCCCCAGAGCCGACGCTTTATGTCAACCAAAATCCGATGGTCAATAGCTACGCCCTCGGCCATGATCACCCGTACATTGTGGTGAATACGGGGCTGCTGGATTTACTTGATGAAACGGAGCTACGGACGGTGATGGCCCACGAGTTGGGTCACATCAAATGTGACCACACGATCTTGATCCAGATGGCGATGTGGGCCATGGGGGCGGCCTCTTTTCTTGGGGAAATTACCCTTGGCCTCGGTAATGTCATTACCACGGGGCTACTTTATGCTTTTTATGAATGGCGGCGGAAGGCCGAACTTTCAGCGGATCGAGCAGCGCTTTTGGTGATGGATGATCTCAATCCAATTTTGCACACCATGATGAAGCTCGCGGGTGGCAGTGCTAAATATGGCCACGAAATGAGTTTGACCGAGTTTACCCAGCAATCCCAGGATTATGACGCCCTTGATCAGGATCAACTCAATCAGATTTATAAGTTTTTGATTTATAACGGCGGTAATGGGACATTTTTGAGTCATCCTTTTCCGGTAGAGCGGTTGAGCTTTATCAAAACCTGGGAAGCCTCTGAGGAATATCAACGGATTAAACAGGGTCATTATGCCCAGGCTGGCACTGGTTCGGTGGATGTAAGTGCTGAAGATGAAAGTGATCTAGATAGTTTGCGGCGTCAAATTGAGGAACTCAAAGCAGAAATTAAAAAGGCAAAAGGGGCCGAATAAATCCCATCAGGGATAAAGGATCGAAGGGCTATGGCCAAGGCTGAGTTTAGAATTGCGATGTTGATCGATGCTGACAATGCACCCGCTGCAAAAATTGACGTGATCTTGGCGGAAATTGCCAAGTATGGTGTCGCCAATATTCGCCGGGCCTATGGTAACTGGAAAAACCCCGCCCTCCAGTCCTGGGAAAATTGTTTGCATGAATACGCGATCCAGCCGATTCAGCAGTTTGACTATACAAAGGGCAAAAATGCAACGGATGCGGCGTTAATTATTGATGCGATGGATTTGCTCTATACCCAAAGTCTAGATGCGTTTGCGATTGTGTCGAGTGATTGTGATTTTACGCCCTTGGTGATGCGCCTGCTGACAAACGGGTTGAAAGTATATGGGTTTGGAGAGAAAAAAACGCCATCACCTTTTGTTTCAGCCTGTTCAACGTTTTTGTACCTGGAAAATTTAACGCCACCCACCGAAGACCAAAATGACGTACAAACCAAACCCAAGCCTGGTCATCAACTGAAGCAGGATACGAAATTGATGAACCTGTTGCGGGGGGCGATCGCCAATACCCAGGATGAAGATGGTTGGTCAAAATTGGGACTAATTGGCGGCCACATCAAGAACCAGGCGTCCTTCGACTCACGCAATTATGGCTACAAGAAATTAAGCAGTTTATTTGAGGCGATTGATCTATTTGAACTGCGTAAGGAGCAAAATGTAATCTCAGTGCGGGAACGAAAAAAGAAATAGTTGCCAAGACTTACGGTGCGCTTAACTGGGTGGCGATCGCCTTGATTTTGGCCATCGGCGCATCGGTTTTAATCGCTTGGGGGTTGATGTGGGTACGACTGGCTTGGAAACCTTGCGCCTGGAGACTGTTTAGCAGCAAATCTAATTTCGGTAGGTCGATTTTGGCCCGGGCACCAATCTCCTTTAACGGGAAAAAATAGGGGGGTAAATCATTTTCCAGACTCATAATTTCTAAAATCTTAACCACATCCTGCCAATCCCACCGTTGGGCGATCGCCGACATTTGCTGTAAATAGTCCGGGTGATGTAAATTGCCCCGCCACATCGGGCCACTGAGGGTTAAAGGCAAATCATCGTGGGCACAGGTTGCCTGGGACAGTTTGCGCCAAGAGGGTAAAGCATAGGTGCCGCAATGGTGACAATAGCCAAGAAAGCCGTAGTTTAATTCTGTCAGGGTGGGTTTACGGGTCAAACGGGCCATAATCCGGCAAGTATCCCCCCCAAAAAACGAAAAAATTGGCTCAATGCCAAAATTTCGCTGGGCCGCCTGTTGCGCGAGATTTCCCAACAATAACCGTAGACCCTGTTCCTGAACGGAGGGATGCGATCGCCCATAGGCTCCATATTGCCGCAAGGCCCGCTGGGGTTCCCGGCCACTGTAGGTTCTGCCATCGGTGCTGGTCAGATACATCAATCCCCCCAGAGTCGTCACGGTGAGGGCATCCTGGACAAAGGCTGACCCAGAGCCAAAGGCATCAAAATCGACGAGATCATAGCGATCGCCCATTAAAGACCGTTCCAAACAAAGTTGGCGCAGAGAAAGCACACTAATGCACCGTTGGGCCGCTGGAATCCGCCGCAAATTCGTGGTTAAAGTCTCCAGGAGGTCTGGGTTGCCTTCATTGGCCCAGACCCAATCTGCCTGGGCTTCCTGGTAGTACCGGAGCGATCGCACCCCCGTTGCCGATAGGCCATCCAGAACCCGCAATTGTCCTTGGTTTTGCCGGTAGACTGCCGCCGCCAAGACCCCCAAATCCCGCACAATACGGCTTTTGGCACGGTAGAAGCCCCCATCTAGCTGGAATTGTACTGACCGCTCTTCAACTACCTGCACCACAATGCCACCTACTCTGGAATCGTAATATCGACGGGCTTGACCTCCGTAAACAAACTCGTCAGCGACGGATCCATAGCCGCCGCATTCCCCACCACCAGCACCGTTAATTGATCCGGCTTAAGGTAGGTTTGGGCCACCCGCTGCACGTCTTCAATGGTCGTTGCTTCCACTTCCCGTTGGTACTGGAAAATAAAATCTTCCGGGTAGCCATAATATTCATAGCGCATGAGGCGGGACAGGGTTTGACCGGGATCTTCAAAATTAAAGACAAAGGAATTCAGAATCGAATCCTTGGCATAGGCAAGTTCTGCGGGGGTGATCAGTTCCGTTTGCAGTCGCTTAATTTCCCCTTTCATGGCCGTGATAAAAGGTATCGTCGCCTCGGAGCGGGTCGAGCCTCCGGCGATAAATTTGCCATCGTAGTCGTAGCGGGGACTCCATACGCCATACACAGAATAGGCGAGACCCTGTCGGGAACGAATTTCGTTAAAGAGTCGGCCCCCAAAGCCATTGATCACACCGTTCATTACCGAGAGTTCTGCATAGTCGGGATTGTCGAGTCGTCCCCCCTGGTGACCGATGAGGATGCTACTTTGAGTCAGTTGGGGTTGATCAACGAGGAAAGCACCGCTTTGGGCGGGTTGGTTGACGGCGGGCGGTGTGAGATTTGGGGTTGTACTGGGATTACGCCAAGGGCCAAATTTAGCAGCAATTTTTGCTTTGGTGGCTTCTACGTCAATATCGCCGACAATGCCGAGGATCATTTGGTCAGGGCGGATGTAGCTGCGGTAGAAGTTAAATAAATCGACCCGGTCAATGTTATCGAGAGTGGCATATTCTACGGTGCGGGCATAGGGACTATCAGTGCCGTAGATGAGTTTGTCAAATTCCCGGGAGGCGATCGCATCGGGTTCATCGTTGCGGCGGGCAATGCCCCCGGCGGTTTGTCGCTTGGCTAGATCCAGTTTGTCCTGGGGGAAAGCCGGTTGCTGGAGGACTTCGGCGAACAGATCAAACACAAGTGCAAAATCTTCCTTGAGGGCACTAAAAGAAGCACTGCCAGATGATTCCCCAATGCTAGTTTCGATGCTGGCGGCCCGCTGTTCCAGGATATTGTTTAAGGTGTCAGCGGGATGTTTGAGGGTGCCCCCACTGCGCATCACGGTGCCCGTAATACTGCCTAGGCCCACTTTGTCGGCGGGTTCCAGGCGGGAGCCAGTGCGAATCACCATGGAGCCTCCCACCAAGGGCAGGGTGTGATCTTCCATGAGATAAACCACCATCCCGTTTTCTAGTTCGTAGCGTTCGTAATCGGGGAGGGTGATTTCTGGGAGGGGAGGAAATTCTAACTCACTGTAATCTTTAGGGGTGAGGGCGATCGCCGGACTAGGGAGGAGTTGCACCGTCACTAAACCGACAAAAAACAAAGTCCAACTGCGTCGGTATAATTTCGAGACCAGGAGACGCATCTTTTTGAGTTGGGGATTTTTCATCGATTTTGTGAGATTGAAGGGCTTCTATGGATTTTAGCAGGGCTGTCCTGGGGATGGACAGCTAACTCAGCTCGGCAACTTTTTGATTTTCTAGGAGGGTGACATTGCGCAGTAGATCCTCGACGGTGACCCGCAAGGTGCGATCGCCATCGACCAGGAATTGCAACTTGATACGGTCGGTGCCGGGATAGCCCACGGGGTCGAGCTTGGCAATGGTGCGCGCCCCTTCCCGGTCGTTGAGGGGTTTAACGTTGGTTTGGTTGGCTCCTAGTTGTTGGGTCACCAGGCGATCGCCATCGAAATAAACCTCCGTGCCGCTGCTTTGCTCGCCGAGTTCGCCAATGATTAGTTCAATGCTGGGCTGTTGATCCATCGACGCCCCCAGGGTGATTTCCAACGGTTCTGTCATCGGGTAGGGCTGCCCTTGATTGATAATCGGTTGCCAATCGTGACGGTTCTGGCGGCGGTTCCAATAGCGAATCCCGTAGCTGTGGTAGAGAAAATCTTTGAGTTCAAACCCCTGGGCCAACTGCAACGCCCCACAGGCGATCGCCCCAAAAGGATTATCCCGTTTAATTTTTTCCGTGGGGAAATAGCCCTCTAGCCAGCTTTGCACTAGGGGAATTTGGCTCGTGCCTCCCACCAACAGCACCGCTTCAATGTCCTCTTTGCCGACGCCGTTACGGCGGGCCTGTTGCAAGACCTGGTCCAGCAAATCATCGAGTTGAGCAATGAATCCTTGAGTTTCTAAAATCTCCTCAAAGGCCGATCGACTGAGGCTTAGCTCGTAGCTTTCAAAGGTTTGGTCGTTGTAATAAATCTCCGTTGCCTTGGTTTTTTGGGAGAGGGCAATTTTCAACCGTTCAACTAGACGCAAACTCAAGGCATCCTGGGGGAGGTTTTGTTGGGTCTGGAAATATTCAAAGAGCCAATTATCTAAGTCCGAACCACCGAGATTTTTACCTGCTTTTGCCAGCACTTTTGCGGTTTTGACCTTTTGGGTTTTGCTGTCAGCAAAGGATTTGCGGCCCCACTTCAAAATAAAGCCCGTCGGTTTAGTTTGGCCCTGGGCGAGGTTCAGATCCACCAGGGAAAAGTCCACGGTGCCCCCACCAAAATCCACCACGAGAATTCGTTTTAAATCTTCAGCCAAGGCCCCATAGCCCAAGGCAGCGGCGGTGGGTTCATCTAAAAGCTGAATTTTTTCTAGTTCTGGCAACTGTTCGCAAAGCCGACTCAGCCAGCTCCGATAGGCTTCAAAGCTATCGACGGGCACGGTCAAAACGAGGCTATCAAGGGATTCTCCCTGGGCTTTGAGTTGGGCAAAAATACCGTTGAGGAAATATTCTCCCATTTTCTCGAAGGTGATTTTTTCACCATCTAGTTCCGGTAAAAAGCCTTGGATTGCGGTGCCAATGCCCCGTTTAAAGTTACAAAAATAGCGGGGATCGGGGCTGCGATCTAAACCGCGATCGCCAATGGCCTGACCGACGACAACCTTTTGTTTAGAAGCATCTTCGATGTATAGCAAACTGGGGATTAGCGGCGGATTTGGCGCAAGCGGCTGAGAGAGGCCGTCGAGCTTCAGAATTTCCGGCGCCCCTTTGGCTGCATTCCACCGGGTCACTAGGGTATTGCTTGTCCCAAAATCCACTGCGATCGCCATAGTCTTTCACTAATCTCCTGTTCACACTTAGACAATCTTTTTATTGTAGCGAGCCTGACGGCTTCCTTTTTTCCCGGACACACCTCGCCCCTCCTACTGAAAACATTCCTTAATTTTTAAGAAAAATGTCTTTTCCGCATCGCTTTGCCGCAAAACAAGAATTCCTTCCCCTCTAAAAAGTTACTTAAAATACACAACTTTTTAAAAAGAAGCCCGACTCTTGTTATTTAATTCCTCGGTATTGCAACAATCATCTTTTTCACAGAGATGAGCAGAAGCGTTAGGAAGAAAAGTAGCCAATCTGGCACGGGTCATCCTGTTCCCCAGGCCCATGGCTTTAGATGCAGAAATGACAATTGTTCCCCTTCGATTTCCAGTAGATAAAAACACCCTATGAATAATCTCTCTCGCCGTAAATTTCTTGTCACCGCAGCAGGTGCTGCCATCGGTACAAGTCTTCTTCATGCCTGCACTAGTCCAAATACTTCCACAACAACCGAGACAGAAACAACCGCACCGGTAATCGCGCCAGAGGATGCCCCTGAAACCACAACTGCCACCCTCGGATTTATTGCACTAACAGACTCTGCACCACTCATCATCGCCAAAGAAAAAGGCTTTTTTGCAAAGTATGGGATGCCCGATGTCATCGTTAAAAAAGAAGCATCCTGGGCAACAACCCGTGACAATATTGTTCTCGGCTCCGAAAATGGTGGTATTGACGGCGCCCACATCCTCACCCCTATGCCCTACCTCATTAGTCTGGGCACTGTAACCGATGGTAAGCCTACGCCAATGTATATCTTGGCTCGTTTAAACGTGAATGGTCAGGGTATTCAACTTGGCAACAATTATAAAGATCTCAAAATTGGCTTAGATACTGCGCCGCTTAAAGAGGCTTTTGCAAAGGTCAGTGACCCCAAAGTTGCCATGACCTTCCCTGGTGGAACCCATGACCTTTGGATTCGGTATTGGCTAGCAGCGGGTGGTTTAGAGCCAGATAAAGATTTTTCAACCATTGTGGTTCCTCCTGCGCAAATGGTGGCAAACGTCAAAGTTAACGCGATGGAATCTTTCTGTGTGGGCGAGCCCTGGCCTCTCCAGACTGTAAACCAAGGAGTCGGTTACCAAGCAATTACGACAGGTCAACTCTGGAAAGATCACCCGGAAAAAGCATTTGGCATGCGTAAAGAATGGGTTGATAAGCATCCTAAGGCGACTAAAGCATTACTGATGGCTGTTTTGGATGCACAACGCTGGTGTGAGCAGCCAGAGAATAAAGAAGAGATGTGCCAGATTGTTTCTAAACGGGAATGGTTCAAGGTGCCTTTTGAAGATATTATCGATCGCTCTAAGGGGCTGTATGACTTTGGCAATGGCGATGCTCCCTTTGAGAATACTGACCTCATGCAGAAATACTGGAACGATTTTGCTTCCTATCCATTCAAAAGCCATGATCAGTGGTTCTTGACAGAAAATATCCGTTGGGGTTATTTGCCTGCAAGTACGGATGTGAACAAGATTGTGGACGAGGTCAACCGTGAGGATCTATGGCGTGAGGCAGCGATAGCAATTGGTGTGCCAGAAGCCGAAATTCCCACTAGCACTTCCCGTGGTGTTGAAACTTTCTTCGATGGCGTGGAGTTTGATCCTGAGAATCCCCAAGCATATTTAGATAGTTTGAAAATCAAGGCTATTAAGGCGTAATTTCTAGTATTCAGTGATCAGATGCAACCAAACATCATCGAATGCTTCGAGCAAGTTGTTGTTATTTCCTAGGAGTCTATTCTTATGGCTAGTTCTACTGCTGGGGTGCGTCCCCGTCGTAAAAAAAATCCGTTACGTTTTCTTTACGCCCCTAAAATCATTCGTCCCTTGGTGGCGATCGCCATTTTGTTGGTCATTTGGCAGATTGTTTGTGCAGGGAATGAATCGAACTTACCTAGTCCTGTGCAAGTTTTTCAGGATACAAAGGATTTAATTTTCAATCCCTTTTTTGACGATGGAGGGACAAATAAAGGGTTAGGTCTACAGGTTTTAGCAAGCTTGACCCGGGTGGCAATTGGTTTTACCGGAGCGGCAATAGTTGGTATTGGTCTTGGCATTTTGATTGGGACTAATAAATTAATCTATGATGCCCTAGATCCTGTATTTCAAGTGCTCAGAACGATTCCTCCCTTAGCATGGCTGCCGATTGCCCTCGCTTCTTTCCAACAGGCAGAACCCTCAGCTGTTTTCGTAATTTTTATTACAGCAATTTGGCCGATCGTTATCAATACAACGGTCGGGGTTCAACAAATTCCCCAGGATTACCAAAATGTTTCTCGGGTCTTAAAATTATCCAAAATTGAGTATTTCTTCAATATTCTTTTTCCTGCGGCTGTGCCTTATATTTTTACAGGATTACGCATTGGGATTGGTTTATCGTGGTTGGCGATTGTTGCGGCAGAAATGCTCATCGGTGGTGTGGGAATTGGCTTCTTTATTTGGGATTCCTATAACAGCTCTTTGATGAGTGAGATTATCATCGCATTGATTTATGTTGGTGTTGTCGGCCTGTTGTTAGATCGCTTTATGGCATTTTTAGAAAAGTTAGTTGTTCCGGGAGAACATAAATAATTTCACTTTTTAGCTTGAAATTAGAAGTAGTAAATGATGGCCAAGAATAAGCGTTGATTTTCTCCCGACTGGATAGTTTGATCGCTACCTCTATTTGTTTTACTTATTGGTGATGTTTTATGGCTTTTAGTTCTGTGAATTTCATTGAGGTTGATCATGTTGATAAAATTTTTCCGCTGCCCAATGGCGATCGCTATATTGCGCTCAAGGGCATTGAGCTAAAGATTCAGCAGGGTGAGTTTATTTCCTTAATCGGTCACTCGGGCTGCGGAAAATCGACGCTCCTCAACATGATCTCGGGTTTAGATCGGCCTACCTTTGGTGGCGTAGTGGTCGAAGGGAAAGAGGTGCAAGGCCCTGGCCCCGACCGGATGGTGGTATTTCAAAATTATTCGCTACTGCCTTGGCTGACGGTGCGCCAAAATATTGCCCTTGCAGTGAACCGGGTTCTAAAGCATCTACCGAAGGCAGAACGGCATCGGATCGTTGATGAACATATCGAATTGGTGGGCCTGAAACGGGCTGCAAACCGGAAACCAGGAGAACTCTCTGGGGGGATGAAACAACGGGTGGCGATCGCCCGCGCCTTGGCCATTCGACCGAAAGTTCTGCTCCTAGATGAACCCTTTGGGGCATTGGATGCCTTGACCCGGGGGAACCTCCAGGAAAAATTGATGGAAATCGTCCAAGAAAAACACATCACCTGTGTGATGGTCACCCATGACGTCGATGAAGCTCTGTTACTGTCTGACAGGGTGGTGATGTTGACCACTGGCCCCGAAGCCCACATTGGCCAAATTCTTGATGTGCCAATTCCTCGACCACGCCAGCGTCTGGAGGTGGTCAATCATCCCGATTATTATCAGCTCCGTCACGAAATCGTTTATTTCCTCAACCAACAGAAACGGGTGAAAAAAGTCGGCCAAATCAGCCATGTGCCTGCCGTCAGCACCCAACCGGAAAAAGCCACCATCAACGTGGGCATCCTCCCCCTCAACGACACCGCGCCGTTTATCGTTGCCCAGGAATTAGGCTTGTTTAAAAAACATGGCCTCGAACAGGTCAACCTAATTAAACAAGACAGTTGGCAGGCGATCGCCGAAGGCATCATGGCCGGAGAATTAGATGCCGCCCAGATGGTCGCCGGGATGCCCATTGCCCTCACCGTTGGCCTGCAAAATAAAGTTTCAGTGCCCATTGTTAGCTCTATGGTGCTCAGCCGTAACGGCAACGCAATCACCCTCAGCAAAGAATTTTTAGAGGCCGGTGTTAAAACTCCCCAGGATCTGAAAAAGTATCTGGCCACCCAGCCGGATCGGATCCTCACCTTCGGCGTGGTCTATCCCGCCTCCATGGAAAATCTGCTCCTGCGGTACTGGTTAGCCTCTGGCGGTATTGATCCCGACCAAGACGTTACCCTGATGACCCTTTCCCCCGGTGAAATGGTAGAAAATCTCCATTCCGGGGCGATCGATGGCTTCTGTGTCGGTAATCCTTGGAATTCCCAGGCCGTTTACGAAGGACTCGGCTATGTGGTCGCCACCGACCTCGACATTTGGGCGGGCCACCCCGAAAAAGTACTTGGGGCGCGGGAAGACTGGGTTGCGGCCAATCCGAAGACCCATATTGCCCTCGTGAAGGCATTGCTAGAAGCCTGTGAATATTGCGACGATCAGCGACGGCGGCCGGAAATGGTGACGATGCTAGCCCAATCTGAACTCCAGCTTGATCCCCAGGTGGCAGCGGCGGGTTTTTCGGAGGGATTTGACTATGGCGATGGTCGTCCTCCGGCAAAACTATTGCGTTTCCACCAATTTCACAACGAACAAAGTAATTGCCCGGTTAGGGGAGAAGGGCTGTGGTTGCTGACCCAATTGGCCCGTTGGGGTTATATTCCTTTCCCGAAAAATTGGGTAGAAATTATCGAGCGTGTCCGTCGCCCGGATCTTTATGGAGAAGCTTGTCGCCAGTTGCAATGGCCGGACATGCAGGGGGATCACCAATCCTTCAAGTTGATGGATGGCATGGTCTTTACGGCGGATGATCCGGTGGGCTACATCAAGCGGTTTAATATCCACCGTGACTTTAAGACGAACGAAATTCCCCTCACAGAAACCATTTCTTCTTAAGAAATACGGGGGCGATCGCCTTTTATCCCACACCTTCTAGCGGCTGCCTTCGCCGCGCTTTTCTCTCCCATACACACTGCTGCGTTTTGACCAAGACCTATGATGACTGTATCTCCACCGACCTCAGAGACGCAAACTGCTTTTCTCAGCCTAGAAAATGTCAGTAAAGTCTATGCCACCCCCAAAGGGCCTTATACCGTCCTTGAAGATGTCAATCTCACCGTTGCCGAAGGGGAATTTGTCTGTGTTATCGGCCATTCTGGCTGTGGCAAATCCACCATGCTCAACATGATTTCTGGCTTTAATCAGCCCACGAGCGGGACGGTGAAACTCCATGGTAAGCCCATCGTCGAACCAGGCCCTGACCGGATGATGGTCTTCCAAAATTACTGTCTGCTGCCTTGGAAAAATGCCAAAGATAATATCGCCCTAGCGGTGAATACCGTTTGTAAAGACCAGTCCAAGGAAGAGCGGGAAGCCACAGTTAAAAAATATCTGGAGATGGTTGGTTTAACGGAGGCCGCCAAGAAAAAGCCCGGCCAAATTTCCGGCGGGATGAAACAACGGGTGGCGATCGCCCGTGCCCTAGCCATCCATCCAGAAGTCTTAATCCTCGATGAACCCTTTGGGGCCTTAGACGCAATCACCAAAGAAGAACTCCAGGAAGAACTCCTTGAAATTTGGCGCAACAATAAAATCACCGTCTTGATGATTACCCACGACATCGACGAAGCCCTATTTTTAGCAGACCGCATCGTGATGATGACCAACGGGCCTAGCGCCAAGATTGGCGAAATCATGGAAGTCCCCTTTGCACGCCCCCGCAACCGCGACCAGATTATGGATGATCCTAAATATATGGAATTGCGGAACTATGCCCTCGACTATCTCTACCACCGTTATGCCCATGACGAAGATGAAGACTTAGAGGAAGAAGTTTCCCCCAATCCCCTCTGGAAAATTGCTGGGATCGTGGGGGGCCTCGCAGCAGCTTCTTTGATCGGTTGGGGCATTTTCCAAACCATCGTACCGAAATCATCCAGCTCTAGCCCATCTTCCCAGGGGCCGAGCGTCATGTTTCACCAAGCCTAATTTTTCACTCTCCTTAATCCCACAATCTCCCTGATCCATTCATTTTGGTTTGGGGAATTTTTTTGTGCTTAGCTTACGGCACCTACCGCCTCAATGACTCCAACGGCACGACTCCTTGCGCGCCATTGATCGCCGCCAAATGCCTAGTTGACCCTCGGCCCTCGGTTCTCGAAAAGTCAGACAACGGGTAGACTAAAACCAAATAGCCTTTTGGGAAGTCTGGAATTTTGGCGAAACAGCGATTAGATACTCTCCTTGTTGAACGTCATCTCTGTGAATCACGGCAACAGGCCCAACGGGTGATCCGGGCCGGAGAAGTCAAGGTAAAACAGCAAATAGTCGATAAACCCGGCACCCTCGTCCCCAGTGATGTGGAGATCGAGGTACAAGCCAAACCTCCCTTTGTTTCCCGGGGGGGCGAAAAACTAGCGAAGGCGATCGCCCATTTTCAAATTGCGGTCAAAGATCGCATTTGCTTGGATGGCGGAATTTCTACGGGTGGCTTTACCGACTGCCTCTTGCAAGCCGGCGCCCAACAGGTTTATGGCATTGATGTGGGTTACGGCCAAGTCGCCTGGAAGATCCGCCAAGATCCACGGCTCATCCTCCGGGAGCGCACCAATTTTCGCCATGTGACCCCGGCTGATCTCTACCCAGAAGACGCAAAAAGGCCAACCCTGGGGGTAATGGATTTATCTTTTATTTCCCTGACGAAGGTTTTGCCTACCCTCTGGAGCCTGCTCGACGGCCCGAAGGAAGTGATCCTGTTGGTTAAACCTCAGTTTGAAGTGGGGCGCACCCAAGTGGGAAAAAATGGCGTTGTCCGTGATCCCCAGGCCCAGGCCCAAGCGATCTTTTCGGTACTAGAAGCCGCCCAACAACTCTGCTGGCATCCCCAAGGGCTGACCTATTCGCCGATTACTGGCCCCGCAGGGAATGTGGAATATCTGCTGTGGTTAAGTACAGATGCCCCTCAAGTTAGCTTCGATTTAGATGCTCTAAAACAATTTACGAAAATGGCGATCGCCACCCTCAGTAAACCAGCCAATTCAGACGAGCAGACAACTGAAAATACTAAAGAATAAACTTAAAATCACGCGTTAAAATTGCGCGAAAGTTTCCCGGGACGGATCTGGGTTAGACGATTTTCTCAAGCGTTGCTCCTTGCTTGCCGCCTCCCCTTCACTGAGTTGTTTCCCTTGGATGCGCACAAGAATTTTTGGCCCAGAGGTTGCCAAGCGGAACACGAGACCATCCTTAGCAACACATTGTTCAACCCGTTGATCCTCGATGTAGGTGCCGTTGGTGCCGAGATTAACAATGGACCATTCTTCTCCCTCTAGTCGCAGTTCAACATGGTGGCGAGAAACCACTGCACTGTAGAGAACCACGTCATTATCCGTAGAACGGCCAATACTGATCGTAGTTTCGGTCTCAAAAGACCAATTTTGCATCGGAGTTGCTTGGATGGGATGGAGTAGGGTCAGAATAATCACGGATTAACAGGGGTTCGCGGATGGGGCACAGCACTAGAAAAAACAGAAATTTGAGAGATGCGACTCGTGAAATAAAGACTTTTGATCCTATTTTACCCTTAAGGGTAGTCGAACTTACCTATTAGATTATCTTTCACCACCTAAGATGATCTCAAAAAATTTGATGTCTGTAACACGATGAAATCAAGGACATCAGAGAAGAAACACCACATCTTGATCCGTGATGTTGCAAACCCTCTACGGTTGTGTGGATCACTGTTGCTATCCGTGACTGTAGAGGGCTTGGCTTTATTTCTGCTGGTATTGACTTGATTAAGGGGGAGATTGATGGTGCTTGTCCATCCTTCACTGCCCCAAGGAAGCTCACTTTGAAGCATCACCAACGGATCTTAAAAACTCCTAGGGAGAATTTTCAAAAGTGGTGATGTTTGAGAATGGAACGATGAGCCATGACTGACAGTGTGTGCTGCACGACCCAGCACTTGGGAATTTAACCTAAAATTTGTGCGCGTACAATACCTCCGCATCACAGATGTAAGTAATACCCGAATAGTCATCAAAAAATTGCGCAGCAACCTCATCTGAAATCTTGATAGCGATATCTCGACTAGCGGTCAGTACCTCGATTTTTACATTCGAGGAGGTATCAGAGATGCTGGGTTGTCCTGATGAGCGCACGTTGCGGCTCCCTTTACCGCCGGCGGGCACCACTGTGTAACCGCTTGCTCCAGTAGCATCGATAATCTTGGCGATCTTTTTCAGTAACAATTTTTCCGTGACGATGACGAGCTTAATAGCTTGCTTAGTCATGTAAGTTTCCTCATTTAATGCGAAATAGTAGTGAGCCGTTCAAAAAAAGTAGTCGCTTCTTTAAGATTTTAGTTGCGACGATCAAAGACAAGACTCTATGGTTTTGCCTTAAACCATACTTTTAAGTCTATGCCAAAGGCCACCCTCTATTGAAAAGGATTGATTCAGATTAGCAGAAGTATTTTATAAAAAGCGCTTATCCCTTTAGCGCCACGATCCGCTTTTAATCGTTGGTTTCAGTGCTGTTTGCAATGGAAGCTAGTCAAGTATTAATTCATCGTCTAACCAAGGGCTAGCCCTGAAAACTCACCCTGATCACAACAGATATTTTTGTGACTGGTGTTGGCGTCGTAATTTGACCAAATTCATCAATACAGATCGTAGGAAAGTTAGGCATGACATGGCCAACTAGATGCAACCTATAAGTTTAGGTTATTAAATAATTCAGCAAGTTTAAGGTGATTTTTGACAAAAAAGGCAACTTGTTGACTCGGTATTGTATAGACTAAAAAACATGGCATTCACTCAATCCATAGGCTTATTTCTATGGATTGGGCTTATTCAAAAATATAGCTTGAAGTCGCCATGGATACTGTATCGGTGGTTTTTGGCTACATTCTCTGTTTTAGACAGGCATGTGGTTCGGGAATGCAGACAAACAGCATGGAGTAAAAAGTAATGAAAAAATTTGACGCAAGACCGTCACAACCTCAGTTAGATACGGATGAGGGGTGGCTGGTGCAGGTGTATGGCAGTAATCGCCGCTTACTTTGCGTTTTAGAACCTTCCCACGGTTGGATGTTTTTGATCGGTTGCGGCTTTGGTTTACTGCTTTCTGTTATCTGGGTGAATGTTGCTCGCTATAGTCCTCCCGCAGAGAGCGCGACACCGGAACAGCCTCCTGCTCTGCAAGTGGATTGATCTTCTGCCCATCCTTGGGATGAATTCGTCCCTTTGAGGCGCTTAATTAAGCGATAAGCAGAGTAAGGGATTGCTTGGTTGCACGGATGATAGGCGATCGCCATTTACTTTAACTAGGAGCAATGAGGGCAATAGAAAAGAAAAACTTATGAATTAAATTTGACATTGCGTATCAAATCCAAGTTGAAAAACGTAAAAATCTGCGCAATTCAAGATAGACTTAAGCACATATAAATTCGGGTATCAATAGACCAAAGACTATAAAGCCCGATAACAGGTTTTCGCATAGTACCTGTGCTGTAGGTTTGAAGCCCTTCAGCCTCAATGTTCAAAGCTCACAATCACCGCTCTTCATGGGAGGAAGCGGAAGGAGGTATTAGTGGATTTTTTGTCCGATTTTTTGACGAAATTTGGGTCGCAGTTGCAGTCCCCAACGCTCGGCTTTTTAATTGGCGGTATCGTCATTGCTGCTTTCGGTAGCCGACTGACAATTCCCGATGCGGTATATAAGTTCATCGTCTTCATGCTGCTGATCAAAGTCGGTTTGAGTGGCGGTATTGCAATTCGTAATGCCAACATCACGGAGATGCTCTTGCCCGCATTATTCGCCGTGCTCACGGGAATCCTGATTGTTTTCATTGGGCGTTTTACCTTAGCGAAGCTACCGGGCATTAGAACTGTAGATGCGGTGGCGACGGCCGGCTTGTTTGGGGCGGTAAGTGGTTCAACCCTTGCGGCTGGGATCACAGTTATGGAAGGACAAGGTGTTTTCTACGAACCTTGGGCAGCGGCACTTTATCCTTTTATGGATATTCCCGCCCTGGTGACAGCGATTGTTGTGGCCAGTGTTTATAAGAGCAAGAAACGTAATGTTGAAGCTGATGATTTCAGTAAACAACCCGTTGCCGCTGGTGAATATGCTGGTGAGTCCGTTTATCCCACCACGAGGCAGGAATATCTGGATCAAAAGCGCGATAAACCGACTAATCGGGTTGAAATTTGGCCCATTATTAAAGAAAGTCTCCAGGGTTCTGCCCTGTCTGCACTGTTGCTCGGTCTTGCTCTCGGTTTATTAACTCGGCCGGAAAGTGTGTTTGAAAGTTTCTATGAGCCCCTCTTCCGTGGTTTCCTTTCGATTTTGATGCTGGTAATGGGGATGGAAGCTTGGTCTAGGCTTGGGGAGCTCCGCAAAGTTGCTCAATGGTACGCTGTCTATGCGTTTTTTGCGCCTCTACTGCATGGGTTTGTTGCCTTCGGTCTCGGCATGATCGCCCACTATGTTACGGGATTCAGTCCTGGTGGTGTTGCCCTCTTAGCAATTATTGCAGCTTCTAGTTCCGACATCTCTGGGCCGCCTACTTTACGCGCGGGGATTCCGTCTGCTAATCCTTCTGCTTACATCGGTGCGTCGACAGCCATCGGTACCCCTGTGGCGATCGCCATCGGCATACCACTTTTTATCGGCCTTGCCCAAGCAACCATGGGTGGCTGATCGAAAATCTGTCGTAGTCAAACAACCCAGAATCTCAATCAAGGTCTGTGTTGTCTCTGGTCAATCGTCGGGCGATCGCAAAAAATAAACACTAGAAAGTCGAGGTTTGGCCTCGGCTTTTTTTGGTTTGAGGGGTCAAATTTTTGGCTCCGGAGCAGACCCCATGGGATTTTGAGGTAGCGAAAATAGTGCTCTTGGGGAAGCTTGATTTTTGTGAAGTCTTTGGTAGCTGTATGACTTGTTACAGCTTCGGTCGCTCAATGCTTGATACATCTAGCTAGCTGGGACGATTTAGGCACAGAAGGCAGTGGTCTGTTCGGCGATCGCCTTTTCTGTGGCTTGATCTTTGGCCCAACTTTACAGCAGGTTCAAGTGTAATGGCATGGTAAATAGTCTAGAAGGTTACAACCCCGGAGATTTTTTTGATGAGCTTTTTGCGGAGCAGGGGATACCACGACCAGCCGCAGCCGCATTGATTCAGCATATTGGCAAGTTCCCCCTCAGTACCCTGGAACAACAACAGAAATCCGCGCAAAATATGCTGTTTAAGTTGGGCGTGACCTTTAATGTTTACAGCGATAATCAGGGGACAGAGCGAATTTTTCCGTTTGATGTGATTCCCCGCATCATTTCGCAAACGGAGTGGGACTGGCTCGAAAAAGGCTTACAACAGCGCATTGAAGCGTTAAATCATTTCCTTGATGATGTTTATAATGAGCAGCGCATTATCAAGGATCAAGTGATTCCACGCCATGTGGTGGAATCGGCGTCGGGCTTCTTAAAACCCTGCATGGGACTGAAGCCACCCAAGGGCAAATGGTGTCACATTACAGGCACTGATTTGGTACGCGATCGCCAGGGGCAATGGTACGTCCTCGAAGATAATCTCCGTTGTCCGTCGGGGGTCTCCTACGTTCTGGAAAATCGTCGGGTGATGAAAAGTCTTTTTCCGAGCTTTTTCAATACCCTGAAGATCCAACCCGTCGATGACTATCCGGGGCAGTTGCTGAATCTGTTGATGAATCTGGCCCCTGATCACATTGCCGATCCCTGCGTCGTGGTGTTGACACCGGGCATTTACAATTCGGCGTATTTTGAACATTCTTACCTCGCCCAGCAAATGGGATGTGAGTTGGTCGAAGGGCGAGATTTGGTCGTGGTGGATGGATATTTACAGATGCGCACCACCAAGGGACTACAACGGATTGATGTGATTTATCGACGCATTGACGATGACTTTTTAGACCCGTTCGTTTTTCGCTCGGATTCAGTGCTTGGGGTGCCGGGTCTGATGGAAGTCTACCGCCAAGGACGGGTGGCGATCGCCAACGCCCCAGGGACAGGGATCGCCGACGACAAAATGGTTTACGGCTATGTCCCCCAGATGATCCGCTACTACCTCGGTGAAGACCAGATTTTGCCCAACGTTGAAACTTATTTTTGTGAAGATCCCCAGCAACAATCCCATGTGTTGAACCATTTAGACGAGCTTGTTGTGAAGGCCACAGACGCCTCCGGGGGCTATGGAATGTTAGTCGGCCCCCATGCCAGCCCCAGCGAACGGGAGCAATTTAAAGCCTATATCCAAGCCAACCCCAGAAAATATATCGCCCAACCCACATTATGTTTATCGCGGGTACCGACCCTGATCGATGGTGCCTTTGTCGGCTGCCATGTTGATCTGCGGCCTTTCATCCTCAACGGTGGCGATCGCACCTATGTTAATCCCGGTGGCCTGACCCGTGTTGCCCTCAAACAAGGCTCCCTCGTCGTCAACTCGTCCCAAGGTGGCGGTAGCAAAGATACCTGGGTGATTAATACCAAGGCCACCTAAGCAGACTTCGCAAAAGAAACCCCCCTTGCTAAAACCAATTCCGAAACAAATTTGAGGAGCAAAGATCCACCATGTTGAGTCGTGTTGCTGATTCTATTTACTGGCTTAATCGCTACGTTGAACGGGCCGAAAATGTCGCCCGCTTTGTGGAGGTCAATTTAACCCTCCTGCTGGATACGACAACTACCACCAACTATTGGCAAGCCCTAATTACCACCACAGGCGATTCTGCTTTATTCCGTGAATCCTACGGTGAAGCTACTAGCGAAAATGTCCTGCAATTTTTAACCTTCGATCAAAACTACCCTAGTTCAATTGTGTCCTGTCTCAAACGGGCCAGGGAAAATGCCCATGCTGTCCGGGCCAATATTTCTTCTGAGATGTGGGAACAACTCAACGAGCTTTATCACACGGTACAACGGGCCGCAAGTCAGCCCATGACCCTAGAAGAGCGTTATCAGTTTTATCCGGCCATTCGCATGGGGAGTCATTTGTTCGCAGGCATTATGGAAGCGACCATGTCCCACAATGAAGGCTGGCACTTTGGCCAATTGGGGCGTCTCCTGGAGCGGGCAGATAAAACGGCGCGAATTCTCGATGTGAAGTACTTTATTCTTTTGCCTTCCTTGCAGGATGTGGGGAGTCCTTTGGATAATTTGCAGTGGATTGCCCTACTCAAATCAGCCAGTGCCTACGAAATGTACCGCAAACGCCAACATCGAATTACCCCAGAGAATGTGGCCGCCTTTTTGATCTTGGATGCGCAGTTTCCCCGGTCTATTTGTTTTTCGCTGCTCGAAGCCCAAAAATCTCTCCATTGCATTGCCGGGACTCCCGTTGGGAGCTGGAGTTGCTCTAGTGAGCGTTCCCTTGGTCGCCTTTGTTCTGCGTTGGACTACATTACGATGGATGAAATTTTTGACCAGGGCCTCCATGAATTTCTCGACGATCTCCAGAGTAAATTGAATCGCGTTGGTCAGGATATTTATGAGGATTTCATCGCCGTGCCCCTGGCGGTTTAGTTTGAGTTGACCCTTTATTTTTTTAGGCCTGTGTTGTGCGCTATCAGATTACCCATTCGACCCTTTACACCTATAGTCATCCCGTAGAACTGGGCAGTCATTGCGTCAAATTGTGTCCACGCACCGATGGTCATCAGCGACTCCGGCAGTTTCACATCGATGTTGACCCTTTGCCCCGGCAGCATACCCGCCTCCTTGACCCAGATGGCAATGTGGCTGATCGCTTTTGGTTTGATCCGAAACCTGTGCAGTCCCTAAAGTTTGTCACAACGGCAGCGGTGGAAGTCGTCTGTCAGAATCCTTTTGATTATCTGATGGCTCCCTGGGCGATCGCCTGTCCCTGGGACTACCCCAGTTCCCTCGCCCTCAGACTTTACCCTTACCGACAACTCACAACTCCCCATCCCCGCGTTGTGGAATTGGCCCAGGATCTCTTGCACCAAGTAGAAGGAAATGCCGGTCTCTTTGTCAGCCAACTGACCCAGCGCATCTATGAAGATTGCCGCTATATCCATCGCCTTGAGGGAGCGCCCCAACTTCCTGGGATCACCCTCAGTCAGCGGACAGGGACTTGTCGCGACTTTGCCTTGCTGTGGGTTGAGGCCTGTCGAGTCGTCGGCCTAGCGGCGCGGTTTGTGAGTGGTTACCAACGGGGCGATAAAACCACAACCCAACACGAACTCCATGCCTGGGGAGAAGTTTATATGCCGGGGGGAGGCTGGCGCGGCTTTGATCCGACCTTAGGTTTAGCGGTCACAGATGATCACATCGTCGTCGCAGCAACGGGAGAGCCTCCCTGGGCGGCCCCGGTTTCGGGGGATATCCAGAGTCCCTTGGGAAGACCCCAGACGAGCTTAGTCTGCGATATTCATCTGGTTTATGATGAGCTTTTTTCTCAAACACAATTTCAATCGCAATAATTCCCTAGGGCCTTTCATCAATCAAGCCAAGTAATGAAATTGACGAATCATTTCCGTATGCCAAATCCTGTTGACTTGACAGTTCTACGGAAAGCTTTCACCATAAAAGCGGTTCAGTTAACTTGAGCAAAATACCTTTTATTTTCTTCAATTACTGATGGCATTGTTGCCAATTCTAAAATTTTCATTGAGTCGTGCACTTGATGGTGCTAACTTTTATTCCAAATTAAAGCCTCGCATTTTATGAGCCAAATCACAGAAACTATTATTAACAGTCTTCAAGCTATTTTAAGTATTGGTATTCAACGTATTCCCGGTTTATTGACCGGAATCATCATTATATTTTTAACGAAATATTGCTCGGAAATTTCCCAGAAGATAACAAAAGAAATCACGAATAAAACAATCAAAAATCATTCACTACAAATTCTGGCCGACAAAGGCGTTTATGTGGGGACGTGGGTTTTAGGTGTTTTATTTGCCTGCGTAATTGCCTTTCCGGGTTTGAGCTTAGGGGATATTGTGGCCACCTTAGGGGTGGGTTCCATTGCGATTGGTTTTGCCTTTCAGGATATCGTCAAAAACTTTTTTGCGGGTATTATCCTATTGGTTGAAGAGCCTTTTCGCATTGGTGACGAAATTGCAGTCAGTGATTACCAAGGTATCATTGAAGATATCAGCATCCGGACTACGAGCATTCGCACCTATCAAGGAGAAAAAGTCTTGCTGCCCAATGCTAGTGTGTTTACTGATGCAGTGATGGTGAAAACGGCTTATCTTAACCGGCGCACGGATCTCGGCGTAGGGGTAGATTACAATACGCCCTTACCGATGGCCAAGGATTTATTGCAGGAAACCATTAGTAGTTTGGATGGGGTTTTAGCGCAGCCTGCCCCCGAAATTGATCTCGTCAGTTTTGGCGATAGTTCGATTGACTTTGTCGTACGTTATTGGACAACGCCTAAACAAAAAGAAGTCCGTCGCGTCCAAACCCTAGCAATTATTAAAATTAAAGAAGTGTTCGACGCCGCCGATATCAATATCCCCTATCCGATTCGCACTTTATATTACTACAACCAAGATAAATATAATGACTATTTGCCCAATCAATTACCGACAGGAGATGATGTTTAGAAAAATTATTTAAAAAACTCCCTTAACGTTTATTTGATTTATTGATTTACAAAAAAATTGCTTTAGATAACTATGATTACCTCTGACAAATTTGATAAACCCAATTGGCTCAGTAGTATCTTTCAGGTCAAGGGGGCGGTTCTGTCCATGATTTTGCCGCGGATCCTTTTTTTCTGTGTTTTGACTGCGGCATTGACGTTTATTTATGTCCAAGGCTTGCCGATTTACTTTGAGAAATTGGGAGACTTGACCACGAATGTTATTTACAACCTGATTTTGGGTTTGCTCATCGTTTTTCGCACGAATACATCCTACGAACGTTTTTGGGAAGGGCGAAAAGCTTGGGGGGGGATCGTTGTGAATATCCGTAACCTTGCCCAGGAAATTTTGATTGGGATTACAACCCAAACAGAGAAAGAAACACAGAGTAAAAAACAAGCCTTAAATCTACTGCTTGCCTTTGCGATCGCCACTAAGTTACATCTCCGGGGAGACCAAGTAAACGACAGACTAGAAGCATTGGTTGAGCCTGAGCAGGCTACACAACTGAAAGACTCAAAAAATCGTCCCCTTGATATTCAATTTTGGTTGCGCACCTATCTACATCAGCAGCTCAAGCTGAAAAATTTTGGGGATGCACAGCTGAATATGACCAGCGGCATGCTGAATAGTTTGATGGAGAGTGTGAGTGGTTGCGAGAGAATTTTAACCACACCAATTCCGATCACCTATCGTGTGTATTTGAAACGTTTGATTTTGATCTACTGTTTGGGTTTGCCGTTCCGCCTGGTACCTGAGATTACCTGGTGGGCGATTCCGATTGTGGCAGTGGTCAGCTTCCTCCTATTGGGCGTTGAAGAAGTTGCCCGGGAGCTAGAAAATCCCTTTGGTTTTGATGTTAATGATCTGCCCCTAGATGATCTTTGTGACGTGATCGAAGGCAATATTGACCGTGTTTCTAGTTTGCATACCCAGGCGAAAGAATTAGCTTCTGTATCGTGATTGGGCATGACAAACAATCATCTCGATTGTGAGCCTAAAGAAAATCTGTCCCACTGGTATCAGGATCTTGCCCCTGTTGATCTAAGTTCCGGTTCCATTCCACCGCTGGCATTGCTTCAGAAGCCTGTTTGAGGGCACTTTCCCAATAGCGACGAATTTTAAGTAAGTAGGGATCGCGGGCTTCTAACCGCAGACGGTGCTGAATTTTGAGGCTATTGACCGCATAGGAAATCATGTCGATGGGCGGGCCGACGGAAAGGTTAGAGCGCATGGTGGAGTCGATGGAGAGGAGGGCTGATTTGGCGATCGCATCTAAAGAAGACTCATAGGAGAGGGTGCGATCCAAGATCGGTTTGCCATACTTCGTTTCGCCAATCTGTAGATAAGGCGTCTCTGGGGTTGCTCGGATGCAATTGCCTTGGCTGTAGATGAGAAAAAGCTCCGGCGGTGCCCCAGCAATTTGTCCAGCGAGGAGAAAATTACACTGGAAATCAATGTGATCCTTTTCGAGCCACGGTCGATCTTCCTGTTGGAGTTGGCGAGTCTTTTTACCAATGTAGCGGGCAGCATCATAAAGACTAGGGATCGTATGGAGATTGTGGGGCGTACCACTGCGAATCTCCTGCTCTAGTTGATAGGTGATGGCTTGGGTAATGGATAAATTTCCTGAAGTACAGAGAATGAGTACCCGTTCCCCTGGGCAGGAAAAATCAAATAACTTTTGATAGGATGAAACGTAATCAACCCCCGCATTGGTGCGTGAATCGGCGGCGAGGATAAAACCCTGGCGAACTAAGATTCCTAAACAATACGTCAATCTTGATGACCTCGTTTGACCTGATGGGATTCACAGAAAAATTTTTAGGTTGGCCTACCGTAACCTGTCAGGACATAAACAGTAAGAGCCAGTCGCTATCACGTTAATCATCGCATATCTTCCAAGCTGCGCGAGCATTATTTTTGCAAATTATTGTTGGAGTTTCCCCATGAATTACGTTTGTTATCTCGGTTCTGGGCAACGGCTTGATTTGGCGAACCAAGGTTCCTATACGGTCATTACCCTCAGCCAAACTAGCCCCGGACAACAGCAACAAAGCACGAACCGTTACTTAACGGGGACCTGGACGGCGCAGCCAACGGTGATGCAAACTGGCGGGATTACGGTCATCACAGTTTTTAGTGCTACGAAAACGACGCAAATCAGGGTACAAGGCCAAATGGCCACCCTTTGTGAGCAACCCCTAAATTTGCAGGGTGCCCAAGCGCTACATTTAGAGCAAACGGCGGTTGAATCTCCAGAACTAATGCCACCTTTAGAGCCTCTGCCGCCACTTAAAATGGGCAACATGGAAATGAAGATGAATCCAATGGAAATGCGCCTGGGCAATATGGAGATGCGGATTAATGATTTGTCTCAATCTCCCCAGCCGCAACCGACGCCGACAGCGAATAATCAACCCAAACGGTTTTGTGCCCAATGTGGTCAGGCCATTACCGCAGGCGATCGCTTTTGTACCCAGTGCGGTCAGCCTTTGTCGCCTTAGAAACGGGATTTAATCTCTAAGGGTTAATTCCTCGCCCCTTGGGGCGTGATAAAATGAACCTGGTTCGCAGCCCACCAGTTGAGAGTGAAAGTCAGGCATTGCCGGGGCCTCCAAAGTCTGGGAATTGTACAGAAGTTTTTCTGTTGTGCTCAATCTGTACCCAGGGACTCTGGGGAAGGGAAACAGCCTATCAAGTCGAGCGAGCGGATGCCGAACTTAGTTCGGCATCATTCGAGTCGAGCGTCGGTCTGTCGGGGGTCTACGACCTAGATAAGTGGCGTGGGGTAGGAATACTCAATCGTGAGGTTGGGATGCCCCGTCCGCTTGCGGCGGGGAAGATGTCACTCCAAGGGTTCCATCGTTGGAATTACTGAAAACCTTTTTTCCGGGACTTGGCTTGGGGCATTTGCTCCAACCAAAGCTCAATTTGCGCTGGATCTAGTTGCAGTTGTTGCAAAAGTGCTTGGACGTTGGCGCGGGTAAATTTTTCTGGGGGGCCTGGGGCGATCACCTCTCCCTGGGAAGCTAGTTGCAAAACAGCGGTAAATAAAGAAGCGGCCCGCAGAATGGGCGTTGTCTCTAGCCAAACGGGGAGGATCCGCACTTCAATCGTGTTTTTGTGGGGCAGGGCGTTGATGCAGTTCACCAAATTAAAATCACAATATTTCGTCAGCTTGAGGCGATGGAGTTGCTGCTGCACAGCGGGCCAGGGGCGTTGTCTAAATTCGGGCTGGTTTACGGTGCTGAGGAGGGTTTCGGGCCAGGGGCCGAGGCGGCGGCAGTGGGGGTTGGTGCCCATGAGTGTTTTGAGAATGGCCCCATAACGCCATAACAGATTCACTAAATTGGCGATCGCCGGCGCTGACTGGAGGGGTTTCGCCTCAAAATGGAGGTGGGTTGCGCCTTCAACGGGGGCCGTAAAGTTCTGGTGCCGCGCCAAGGACAATAAAGCATCTAGTTGGGCGTGATGGTTTGCTTCTAGGGGGGCGGTAATCAGTTCACAGGGTCGCTCTCGTTCTCCGGGTAGTGGGGCGGCGATCGCCACCGATGCACCACTTTGATCATTCACGCGCCGCATCCCTCCCGGCCCCGGTTCTGGAACCGTACCAAACAAATCGCCGATGGGATCCATCACTGTCTCTAAAGGGGTTTTGGCATTGGTTTGACGGGCAATCAAACGCAGCAGACGTTCATCATCACTGACAATGCGATACCAACCCGCTTGGGGTTTTGCCTGGCGCTTCAGGTCTTTTTGCAACGTTAGATCATCGACACATTGGGCGATCATCCGTTGCTGGGGATCAAGAATCTCAAAGCCGAGGGTTAAATTGTGAAAGACTGGTTTACCTGGTACTTTGCTGGGTTCCGATTGGGGGTGAAAAAAGCGATGGACTTGGCCTCCCTGGGCGGCGGCGATCGCCTCTGCGAGATCCTGACGACTGCTCCCTACTGGTGCCAATAACTCAATTTCAAACCCAATTTTCCAGTCTAAAGTGATCACGATTTTTGCTCCCCGGCCCTCGTATGTTGGCGTCAGTAATTGATCTACATTGATCTAAAAAAATATGGGAGATGATGGCTCACCTCCCAAGACGATTGTCGATTAGAAACCCATGGCGTAAAGAGGCTTGGGCGCACCTTGATCAGAGGAATAGCGGTATTGAATTTGATTGAAATGATAGTCCAAATGAATTTCCATATTGCGTGAAGCGTCGAATAGAGTCACCACTAACGGATCCCGCTCAATTTCATTGAAGTAGAAAATCTCTTCCCCGGCAGCAGTGAGCTCGACCCATAGACCATCAGCCCGTTGGACAAAATAGCCCAAAGTGTGGCCATCACGATTCAAATTCTCAAAGGCAATGGTTTCAACAATCGCTGCCGGATCATAGTGGGATTGATCGGCATAGGCCATCTCAACAATATCGTGGGCAACACCTGGTAGGCCCCATTCCAATTTATTGGCGATCGCTGTTTTTGCTTCAGTGACAGAGATATCCCAATACTCGGCGACGACCACCATATCGTCATAGCTAAAACCTTCGTCGGTAAAGTTGCAAAGACCTTGACCACCGTAATAGTCCCGGGCTGCTGTTAACTTGGTTTCAACGGTTTGATAGTCCCCATCCTGGAGGAGTTTGCCAGCGCTGACCTTGGCATTACCGGGGCCTTCTCCCCAAAATTCCCCCAGCATTTTTGCATCGCACCAGGTGTAGTCTGCAAAGAATAAATCAGTCGCATCCTGGGCGGGACTGACGGTCAAGGGGGAAGCGTTAGAAGGAAGGGCATTGGCGGAGAATCCGGACACAAATACTGCACCAGTGGCAATCATTTGTAAGAGAGTTCGGGGGGCGGTAAAAAGTGCGGTTGTCATGGCTATTGCTCTTAAATATTGTGGGGGTTTTTGTGTGTTGCCCAGTCTTAGTTGTACCGCCTGTCTACCGATGCACTTTTTGGGGCGATCGCCACTGCAACTAGGCTTGATCGACGCGCCGTTCAGCAAGTTTGAGACGAATTTCTTCGTGGTATTGCTGGGTGATGGGATAAAAATAAGCGAGTCCTAAGCCAATGATAAGCGCGATAGTCGGTAAGGGGGCGATCGCCAAACGGATCGCCAAGAGAGCCGAATCAGGTTGCACCGGGGGCGCTTGACCCGGAACAGATTCAACGAAACCAGCCCAGGCCAAGGCTTGACCCACCAGAAATAAACTAACGGCTAGGCCAATTTTCTGGAGGAGCACCATAAACCCATAAAAGACGCCCTCCCGCCGTTGCCCAGTGGTGAGTTCATCCAGTTCAATCACATCAGGCACCATCGACCAGGGGATCAGATAGCTCACTGAAACCCCACAGCCGGCCAAGATTGCACAGGCAAACATTAAACCAATCTGTCCCGGTTGCAGGAAAAACAACCCCACCTGGGCAATAATCCAGAGGAAAACGCCCCCGAAATACACCGTTTTTTTCCCTAAGCGTTGACTGAGGGCACTGGCCACAAACAGGAGCACCAGGGCCGTCCCCTGTACCGCTAGGGCCACATTGGGAAACATTGCATCCGGCAAGCCCATCCAGTTGATCACGAAATAGGGCAAGATCGAAGCGGTTAATTGAATCGCCAACCAAGAGGCGAGATAGATCCCAATTACAAATAGAAAGGGTCTGTTACTAAAGGCAATCTTGAGTTGCTCCCGAAAGGGAATTGGAGCCGTCAGATCCGTTTGCTCAGCCAAAGGCACCACTAAATGAGGTTCCGGTACAGAGCGCACAAATGTCCAGCCCGCCACCACCAGCAATAGCGCCGCAGAAATGAACAGAAATGGCCATAAGATCGGCCCCTGGAGCAACCCCAACCCAGCTAGGCCGCTTACCCCGGCAATGCCCCATAACCCTTGGCCCAATCGCCGTCGTTGCTGAGGGTTTAAAATTGGCGATCGCCCCTTTTCTTGGAGTCGCAACGTACACCATAACAGCGCCAAGCCCGCAAATACCGAACACACCAAACCCAGGAGGCTGTACTGCCTGAGGGGGTCATCCGGATAGGCTTGGAAAATCAATCGCGCCACAATCAGCGAGAAAATACTAGAGCCAATGGAGAAACTAAACCGAAAACTATTGAGACTGGTACGTTCGTGGTAGTCCTGGGTTAACTCTGGGGTGAGGGCCGCATAGGGTAAATTGACCGCTGTGTAGGCCAGATTAAATAAAATGCCTATCACGATGTAGTACCCAAACAAAAACCAATCATTCACTTGATCAATTTCGCTCAATTGGGGAACCAACCACTGCCCAAAAAAGACAAAGACAAAGGGAATAATTCCCCCCAGCATCCAGGGCAATCGTCGGCCCCAAGGATGACGGGTGCGATCGCTCCATACCCCCACAATGGGATCATTGATGGCATCGGAAATTTTGCCGATCATCAAAATGCTCCCCGCCAGGCCCGGTGGTAAACCCGCCACCTGGGTAAAAAAGTATAGCAGAAAAAAAACCAAGACATTTGCGGTGAGGGCCGGGCCAATATCGCCAGCCCCAAAGGCAATTTTCGTCGAGAGGTTGAGTTTTTCTGGTGGGGGATGGAGCGGCTGGGTCATGGCAGGGACGCCCGCTTAGGGGCGCAAAGAAACTGCTTGCAATTGTAGTGGCTGCTACGGTAATCGGCGATCGCCAACTCAGAAACGGGGAATGTAAAATAAAATTCACGCCTTTTCGCAACCAAATCCCTATGCAATCTTCCTTGATCAATGGCCGTTACCAAATCGTGAAGACCCTCGGACAGGGTGGATTTGGGGATACCTTTTTGGTGAAAGACCTACAACTGCCCTCCCAACGGCAATGTGTACTGAAATCTCTCAAGGTGCAGGCCACCAGTCCCCAAACTGTCCAGGAGATGCAGCGGCGCTTTCAGCGGGAAGCCGCCATCCTCGAAGGCCTAGGGGAAAAACATAACCAAATCCCCAAGCTCTACGCCTACTTTGAGGAGCAGGGACGATTTTATTTGGTGCAAGAATGGATCGATGGGCTTACCCTCCAGGACATCGTTAAGCAGCAGGGCAGCCTAAGTCCACTCCAGGTACAACAAATTTTGCTGGACTTGTTACCCGTCCTCCAATTAGTCCATGACCAATACATCATTCACCGGGACATTAAGCCAGAAAATATTATTCTGCGTAGCAGCGATCGCAAACCTGTTTTAATTGACTTTGGGGCCGTCAAAGAAGCCCTCACCACCGCCATTCACCTGGACTTGAGCCAGCCCGTCTCCGTGGCGATCGGCACCCCTGGCTACATGGCCCCCGAACAGGGCACCGGGCGTCCCGTCTATTCCAGTGATTTGTATGGCCTAGGATTTACGGCGATTTTTCTCCTCACCGGCCAATCTCCCCAACAGTTTCCCAATGATCCCCAAACGGGAGAACTGATTTGGCAGCAGGATTTCCCCTATTTGCAAACACCCCTGGGTCAAGTGATTGCTAAGGCCGTAAAATTTCATCCCCGTGATCGCTTTCCCACGGCCCAGGCGATGTTAAATGCTCTCCGCAATGCAGGGGGAACTGTAGCGGCGCCGGCCCCGGTGGTCAATGGCAATCAAACCACTGCCACCCGGGTTGTGGGATCGCCCCCCGTGGCAAGACGCACCACTTTACCGACAAGCACCACCACCGCCCAACCCCAGGAAACAGAAAATGGTGGTTGTTGGCGTTTGGCGATTCTCACGGTTCTGTTTAGCGGCATCGGCATTAGTGCCGGGATTTGGTTGACCTTTGCCCTCGTTGGGCGATCGCCTGAACCTCAGACCTTCCCCGAAGATCCAGCCTTGAACACAGAGGGCAATCCGCCTGTTGTTGATACTCCTCTACCCGAACCGACCCCAGAGCCGGAGCCGGAACCTGAACCTATCCCAGAGCCGGAGCCAGAACCTGAACCCGTCCCAGAGCCGGAGCCAGAACCTGAACCTACCCCAGAACCCGCTCCCAGTCCCGGGGAAATTCCGTTAATTCCTGTGGGAACGCCCGGTGCCGCCATTCCCCAAATTATTTCCGTGCCCCCCACCGATCAACGGCCTGGATTTTGGGGCGATAGTACAGCTATTTTGTATCGCAACTATGGCCCTGCCAATGTCAGCCTCGGCTACATCGTTGACAACACGACGGGCACCCTGGCCCAAACGGAAATCACTTTTCCGGTGGGGACTGACCTCAGCGTCATCCAACAAACCCTCAGTGGTCTTTTGCCCGAAGGTGTGCCCCCGGAGGTGAGCCAAGCTGTGGCTAGCGTCTATAACCGCAATAGTAGTTCTCAATCTTTCACCACCAGCAATCATCGGGGTCAAATTAAACGCAACGATAGCGATCGCCTTTATCTAGGTATTTGGAGTCCCGGCTTCCACGATTAGGCTCCGGGCAATCCCCGTTGGGCAAGCAGGGCACTACCATAGGCGGCTTCCGGTTGGGGTGAAATAAGCACTGGACAACGGAGGTAACGGGCGCGAATTTGTGTCCAAACTGGGTTTTTTGCCCCACCACCAGCGGTAAAGACAGTGCTAACGGGAGGCGATCCTAGGGCCTGTAACTTTTGGTAACCCTGGGCTTCAATGCGGGCGATGCCTTCTAAGAGTCCTTGCAAAAACTGGCGGGGGTCTTCAGGCCGTGGGGTTAATTTTGGTGGCAAAGTTGGGTCATTGATCGGAAAGCGATCGCCAGGCCGTAGCAACGGATAATAATTTAGGCCGCTGTCGTGATGGGGGTTAATGGTGGCACTGAGTTGTTGCAGTTGCGTGTCATCAAAATAATGTTTTAGAACCGCACCGCCTGTATTTGAAGCACCACCAACAAGCCACAGATGACCAAACCGGTGACTATAGACCCCGGTGGTCAGGTCTTGAATGGGGCGATCGCCTAACAATTTCAGCACCAGCGTAGAGCCGAGGGAGGTCACTGCTTCCCCAATTTGCTGGGCACCACTGGCGATAAAGGCCGCAATGCTATCGGTGGTTCCGGCACAAATTTGACAGTGAGGATTAATCCCAAACCGTTGGGCCACGGTCGCTAAAATTTTCTGCTTGCTAGCACCGGGCGTTTGCACCTGGGGCAGTAAATTAAACAGGGGATGCCTTTGCAACCAGGGAGGATAACGCCGCTTTTCGACGTCGTAGCCAAGCTTTAAGGCGTTGTGGTAATCGCTCAGACCAAAGTTGCCGTGGAGTAAGCCACTTAACCAATCCGCCTGATGGCAAAAATAGCTGGCCTCCTGGGTTAACCCTTGGGATTCAAACCAGAGTAATTTAGCGAGGCTGGCCGTGGCAGATTGGACAAGATGTTGAGGTGGGGCCAGGGTTTGCAGCATTGGCAAAACGGTTTGGCCCCGGTCATCGTTGTAAAGTAGAGCTTCTGTAATCGCTTCCCCGTGGGTATCACAGAGCAGAACCGTCCCAGAAGTACCATTGAGGGCGATCGCCTGGAGATTTTGACGAATCTCTAGATTTAAGGCCGCGAGTAAATGCCAGAGCGTCTCGCGCCAACCCTGGGGGGTTTGTTCAAGGGAGCTTACGCTAACCGTTTGGGAAATATCACCCTCATCTGTAATGGCGATCGCCCGCGCCCCGGAAGTGCCAAAATCAAGGCCGAGGTAGAACGACGCGCTCATCAGTCTTCGGTATAGATGCAGCCTGCGGTGCAAGTCTCTTTAATTTCTACTGCCGCTAACCCTGGCAAATTGGCTTTTTTAAGCTCGCCGTAAATCCATTGGGCGATCGCCTCGCTGGTGGGACTTTCCATCCCCAGGGAATCGTTTAAATGGTAGTGATCGAGGTATTGATCCAAGAGGGGTTGGACGTATTTTTTAATTTCACCGAAATCGAAAAGCATCCCTTGTTTCGGCCCCGTTTCCTGGAGGCGATCGCCCCGCAGATAGACCCGCATTACCCAACTATGGCCATGGAGACGGGCACATTTGCCATCGTGGTGGGGCAGTTGATGGGCTGCCTCAAAGCGAAATTCTTTATAGAGTTCCCATTGGGCCATGACGGTTTAAGCCCATGCAAGGTAAGGCAATTTTGTCGCCGTTGTGGCAATCTCCGCTTGGTTGGCCACCAATTGACCGCAACTATCCCAAGTACCGGCGAGCAATGCCTGTCTAGCGCCTTCTCCGAGCGTGATCTGGCCTGACCAATCACCGCAGGATACCGTCAAATTTTCTAGATCTACGCTGGTGGCCGCCTGGGGGTTGGCCTCTAACTGACCCTGCAAAGCTTCTACCGTAGCCCGATCCGCCGTCACACAGGGGACGCCGTTGGCGAGGCAGTTCCCAAAGAAAATTTCTGCAAAACTTTCGCCAACAATGGCCTCAATTCCCCATTTCAAAAGGGCTTGGGGAGCATGTTCCCGCGAAGAACCGCAGCCAAAATTACCATTAACCACGAGGATATTCGCGCCTTGATACTGGGCTAAATCAAAGGGGTGCTGGCCGTCTAGTTGCTGGCGATCATCTGCAAAAGCTTGTTCCCCAAGGCCATCGAAGGTCACGCACTTGAGGAACCGTGCGGGAATGATGCGGTCTGTGTCGATGTCGTTGCCCCGGAGCGGGATCCCTGTGCCAGAAACTTGCTTGATTTCGCTGCTCATATCTCGTTTGAATCGGTGACCAGTGGGAGATTGCTAATTTAGCATACTTTCCTGGGGCAATTTCAGCGGTGGCAAGGGAACCCCAGGGGTGATCGCCAAAAGACGAAACCTCGTTTAATAGATATAATCTGTTACGAAAGCCATTAAGAAATGTTGCGTCCCATGAACAACCCCGTCCTCCAAGCTCTGGCCTATGGCCGCGCCTTTGCAGAAGTCATCAAAGAGAGGGTAGAAGATAGTTTGACGGATCTACTCAGCGATCTTGGTAAATTCGATGCCGAACGCAATCAATGGTTTCAAGAATTTGCCCAAGAAGTTCAGGCCCGCGCCGAACGGGAAGCGACTTACCAAAACAGTTCCAGTCGCCCCATTACCATCGACATTGACGGTGATGATCGCCCCGCTGACCTCCAGGAGATGATCGACAATCTCCGGGCAGAAATTGCGAGCCTCAAAGCGGAGCTCAAGCAATATCGCGATACCCAAAATTAAGTTTTTTCTCCCGAGGCGATCGCCCTAGTCGTACCACGTTTTTTTCTTCCGTAAACCCATTTCCATAGGCAAATTCTTTGTGTCTGCTCTGTCTTCCCAAGCCAATTCCAGGGTCTCTAATCCCAACGCCATCCCAGCACCGCGCCTAGAGCGGGCTAAATCCACCTATCGCTGGAACCGTGGGAACTACTCCAAAAATCGGCGACGGTTCGACATTTGGGTGTTCGTGCTCACCTTGATTTTTAAACTGATCCGTAACGGCAAGAAATGGACCTATGCCGGTGGTTTTACCGAAGAGAAACTTGCTGCCCGGCAACAAATTCAAGCCCAGTGGATCAAAGATAGCCTCCTCGAATTGGGGCCTACTTTTATTAAAGTCGGTCAACTCTTTTCCACCCGCGCCGACCTATTTCCCGAAGCATACGTCCAGGAACTGTCTAAGCTCCAAGACCGTGTGCCAGCCTTTTCCTACGAGCAAACCAAGCAAATTATCGAAGCAGACCTCGGCAAACCGATTAATGTCCTGTTTCGTAGCTTCGACCCCGTTCCCCTTGCGGCGGCGAGTCTCGGCCAAGTCCACAAAGCCCAACTCCACAGCGGCGAAGAAGTGGTAGTCAAAGTCCAACGGCCGGGCCTGAAACAGCTTTTCACCATCGATCTGGCGATCCTCAAAAAAATCGCCTGGTATTTCCAAAACCACCCCCGTTGGGGCAAAAATCGCGACTGGCTTGGGATTTATGCTGAATGTTGTCGCATCCTCTGGCAGGAGGTGGATTATCTTCAGGAAGGACGCAGTGCCGATACTTTCCGGCGTAACTTCCGGGGAATAGACTGGGTAAAAGTACCGAAGGTCTATTGGCGTTATGCCTCACCACGGGTGTTGACCTTAGAATATGTGCCGGGCATTAAAATTAGCCATTACGAAGCCCTGGAAGCGGCGGGCCTAGAGCGCAAAAAATTGGCCAAACTCAGCGCCCGGGCCTATCTACAACAACTACTCAATGATGGTTTCTTCCACGCCGATCCCCACCCCGGTAATCTGGCGGTGAGTCCCGATGGGTCGCTCATTTTCTATGATTTTGGGATGATGGGAGAAATCAAGGCCAATGTCAAAGCCGGCCTCATGGAAACCATGCTGGGGATTACGGAAAAGGATGCTGGCCGAGTGATGAACTCCCTGGTTACCCTAGGGGCCTTGGAAGCAACTGGAGACCTGGCACCGGTACGCCGTTCGATCCAATTCATGTTGGATAATTTTATGGATAAGCCCTTTGAGGCCCAATCGATTACGGCGATTAGTGATGATCTTTACGAAATTGCCTACGACCAACCTTTTCGGTTTCCGGCAACTTTTACCTTTGTGATGCGTGCTTTTTCTACCTTAGAAGGGGTTGGCAAAGGTCTTGATCCAGAGTTTAATTTTATGGCGGTGGCCCAACCCTTCGCCCTCCAGGTTATGAGTGAAAATTTACCCAGCGGCAGCAACATTATTGACCAGTTAGGACGCCAGGCGGCGCAACTGAGCACCTCCACCTTTGGTTTACCACGGCGCATTGAAGATACCATCGACAAACTAGACCGGGGGGATATCCGGATTCGGGTGCGGGCCCAGGAGTCTGACCGACTGCTCCGCAAATTGGGGGGAATGCAACTGGCGACAAATTATACGTTGATTTTTTGTGCGCTGATTTTGTCTGCTACGCTGTTATTTGTGAATGGCTCATTCATTCCGACGGCGGTGGTGGGGGCGATCGCCTTGGTGCCTGGTTGGGCATTATGGCGTCTCCTTAAAAAACTAGATCGCTACGACCGCAAATTTTAGCTAAATTTAGAGAAGTTCTAATCTAGTACGCTACTTTTCCAGCTCTTTTCCCGAAACCATGCTTATGAAATGTCGCTTTACGGGGCAAACTGATCCCGGGTTGGTGCGCTCCGCTAACCAAGACTCCTACTATTGTGATCCCGACGGGCGATTTTTCATCGTTGCCGATGGCATGGGAGGACACGCCGGAGGAGAAGAAGCTAGTCGGATTGCCGTAGAAACCATCCAGCAATATTTAGAGGCTAATTGGGAAAGCCCAGAAAGCTCAGAAGATCTTTTAGAAACGGCTCTCATCAAAGCCAATGAGGCAATCCTCGCGGATCAACTCGACAACCCAGCCCGTCAAGACATGGGCACGACAGCGGTGATGGTGCTATTTCGGGGCGCTCATGTTTGGCGCGCCCACGTGGGGGATTCTCGCCTCTATAGTTTCCGGGGAGACACCCTCATTCAAGTAACTGGCGATCATACCTGGGTCTCCCAGGCAGTGCAGTCGGGAGATATTACGGCAGAACAGGCGAAGGTGCACCCCTGGCGTCATGTCCTTTCCCAATGTCTGGGTCGTAAAGATTTAAGCTTGATTGACCTGGCTACCCTAGAGATTCACAGTGGCGATCGCCTGTTGTTGTGTAGCGATGGACTGACCGAAGAAGTAGACGATTCAGAGATCCAATTTATTCTGAGTGCTAATGATGACCTCGACCAGGCAGCGGCGGCTTTAATTGAAACGGCTAAAGATAATGGTGGTTCCGATAATGTAACCGTGGTGTTGGTGCAGGTTGAAGCCGACTAGCCCAAATTTTCCTTGGCCCATAATCACATAACTCACAACAATCGGTAAGTAACACCGAGGGTATAGCGTTCGCCGGGAGCGAGGGCGATAGTCTCGGCGGCAGTATTGGCCGTTTCAACACAGAGAAATCGTTGATAGGCGTCCGGAGAAAGATCACCCATGGTTGCAGTTTTCTCCATGCCAGGATTCCAGACGATGGTCGTGGTACTGTTTCGGCTACAAACCTCAATTTTGCGCTCAAGACTAGGATCGTCAATGAACAGCTTCGGGGCGGTATTTTGATAAATGCGGTCTACTTCCCCCTGAATAGTGACTTCGCCGATTTGTGATTTTTGTTGGGCGTCATCTACTTTGTCGATGTAATTAAGGCCCGCCAGACCCAGCACTTTCACTTGCTGAATATTGCCTACGGTGAAATAGGTATGGAGAGCTTGGGTAAGGGTCAGCGGTTGCTGGTCGCGGTTATGGCTCGTCAGTTCGAGGTCGAGGGTTTCGCCCACGGTGATGGCGATCACCAATTCAAAAGCATAATCCCAAATCTTGCGGGTCGCTTCGTCGTCCTGCAAACTTAAAACAACACGGGTTGCGCCGTTTTCTAGGGTTTCGGTGTGTTGGACAGTCCAGAGACGATCGCGCCCAAAACCATGGTTGGCTCGTCCTAATCCGGCGGGATCTGCCCCAAACCAAGGCCAACAGATGGGGATGCCGCCCCGGATCGCTTTGCCCAATTGATAGGTACTGCGATCGCTCAAAAATAAAAGATCGGCCCGGGCATTTTGGGGTTGAAAGGAAAGTACCTGGCCTCCATAGAGAGAAATTTCTGCCGTAGCAAACCGATTCTTGATTTTGATCACCGGAAAACCCGGTTGGCGATCGCCAAAGGAAAGTTCAGGGAGGCCGTATTGCTGATTGAGTTGGTCAAGATGCATAAAAAATGTGGAGCGCTACTGCCATTTTAGTGAGAATTGCCAAGATCAGAATCTGCCACTGCTGCCCCGAAACTCCGGCATAATAGACAGCGAATGCCTTTTCTTGCCTTAAACCATTTATGCTGTGTTGCCTCCGCATTGAAAATTTTGCGTTGATCGATCACCTAGAACTCGATTTACAGGCTGGGCTGATGGTTTTGACCGGGGAAACGGGGGCCGGAAAATCGATCATCCTCGATGCCCTGGATCTTGCCCTTGGGGGAAAAGCGACGGCAAGGTTAATTCGGGCGAAAAATGACCAAGGGGATGCCACCGGGGAACGGGCGTTTATTGAAGCGACATTTAGCCTCACTCCCAGCGTCAAACAATGGTTACGGAGCCAAGATATTGATTTGCTAGAGGATGAAACGGTGGTTTGTAGTCGGGAGTTGAGCCTGACCCGCACTGGTTTGCGATCGCGTAGTCGTGTCAACGGGATTATTCTCAACCAGGGTTTGATGGCAGAACTCAGGGCGCAACTGGTGGAAATTACCGCCCAGGGCCAAACGGTCGAACTCTTGATTCCTGAACGGCAACGGATTCTCCTGGATAGTTACGGTGGTTCCCAGGTGCAACAGCAGCGACAACTTGTAAATTTAGCCTATCAAACTTATCTCAAAGCAAAGCAATTACTCGAAAGTCGGCGCACTTCAGAGCAAGAGCGACTGCAACGGCTAGATTTACTGCAATATCAACTCCAGGAGCTTTGTGATGCCCATTTAGAGGATCCTGAGGAGCTAGAAGCATTGCAACAGGAAGGCGATCGCCTCTCCCATGTGGTGGAGTTACAACAGCTCAGTTACCAGGCGCACCAGATTTTGTACCAAAATGACGACCCCGAAACCCCAGCGGTGGCCGATCTGTTGGGGGATGCCGAGAACGTGCTCAAAGAAATGGTGGACTATGACGCGCAGTTGACGGGCATTCTGGATATGGTGCGCAATGCCCTCACAGAAGTCGTCGAAGCAGGCCACCAAATCAGTACCTATGGCAACAACCTCGAAGCCGATCCAGAACAATTAGCGGACATTGCCGAGCGGATTCGCGTGCTGAAGCAAATTTGCCGCAAGTATGGCCCGACCCTCACCGAGGCGATCGCCTACCGGGACAAACTCCAGGGGGAGCTAGATATCCTTACTGCCACGGATCAGTCCATCGAGGCTTTAGAGCAGGACTGCACGGTTAAATATCAGGCCTTAGAAGCCGAGTGCCAAAAATTGACCCAATTGCGCCAAAAAGCGGCCCAAAAATTAGAAAAACGACTTGTTAAAGAACTTAAGCCCCTGGCCATGGAAAAGGTGAGCTTTGAATGTCGCCTCAGTCCGATCTCGCCCACCGCCACCGGGGCCGATCAAGTCACATTTTATTTCAGCCCAAACCCTGGGGAAGTGGCCCAACCCCTGGCCGAAATTGCCTCCGGTGGGGAAATGAGTCGCTTTCTCCTGGCCCTCAAAGCCTGTTTTACTCAGCAGCAGACGACGCCAAAAACGTTGGTGTTTGATGAAATTGATGCGGGGGTTTCGGGAAAAGTGGCCCAGGCGATCGCCACCAAGCTCCACCACCTCAGCCAGTATCATCAGGTGCTTTGCGTCACCCACCAACCCCTGATTGCTGCCATGGCCGATGGACATTTCCGCGTCACAAAGCAGGTGCAAGCCCAGACAAAAAATCGCACAGGCGATCGCACTCTTGTCACCGTAGAATCCCTACAGCACCACCACCACCGCCGGGACGAATTAGCCCAGTTGACGGGGGGCCATGCCGCCGAGGAAGCCATTTCCTTTGCCGAATCTCTCCTCAGTCAGGCCCAGACCCTCAAAGAAGGCTTGATCAAAGCCGGTAAAGTCTAGCCCAAATGGGTTTGCACCACATTGACCAGGTGTTGCGTCCAATATTCCGCAAGATACTGTTCCTCGGCCTCAACCATCACCCGAATGACGGGTTCTGTCCCCGAAGCCCGCACCAGCACCCGTCCTTTATCGCCCATGGCTGTTTCGGCTTTATCAATTTCCATTTGAAGCACATCACAGTTCTGCCAATTTAAACGGCGATCGCGATCTTCAACCCGCACATTTTTTAGCAGTTGAGGATAGGTCTGGAAACTTTGATCAATTAACTCGTTGAGGGGAACCCCAGCCTCCTGGACGAGGGCGGCTAAATGCAACGCCGTTTGAATCCCGTCCCCAGAGACACTGTGGTGATGGCAAAGAATATGGCCCGATTGTTCACCGCCGAGCATTGCCCCTGTTTGCCACATAGCGGCTTGGACATACTGATCGCCAACAGCTGTGCGATGGAGTTGTCCCCCCAGTTTTTCCCAGGCCCGCTCAAAGCCCAGATTTGCCATGACTGTACCGACGATCAAATTGTCCGGTAGCTGACCGGTTTCCTGGAGTTGTTTCCCCCAAAGATACAGGATGTAATCGCCATCAACGATGCGGCCTGTGTTGTCTACAGCAATCACCCGATCCGCGTCCCCATCAAAGGCAAAACCGAGATCCGCGTTGTGGAATTGCACCGCCCCTTGGAGTTGGTCGATGTGGGTAGAGCCGCAGTTGACGTTAATTTTGTTGCCGTCCGGTTGGTGGTGCAGGGCAATTACTTCTGCACCGAGGGCTTGGAAAAGTTCGGGAGCCAAATGCACAGAAGCGCCCCAGGCTAAATCGAGCACCACTTTGAGACCATCAAGGGATAACCCTTGGGGAAGCGTCGCGAAAACGGCGTCCCGGTATTGCTGGGTCAGTTCCTTTTGATGTTGGTAAGAACCACAGTTATTGGTTTGCAGCAAAATATTTTCTGGGCGATCGCCCCGCAGACCCGCTTCAATCTTGGCACTGAGATCCTTGAGGAGTTTTGTCCCAGCGTCACTAAAAAACTTAATCCCATTATCTTCGGGGGGATTGTGGCTGGCGGAAATCATGATTCCCCCAATGGCGTCTGTGGTGCGGGCCAGGTAGGAAACACAGGGGGTTGGACAGAGGCCTACATGCCAGACTTCTAACCCAGAAGCAGTCAAACCAGCGGCGATCGCCATCGCTAACATATCACTGGAGTTGCGAGAATCTTGCCCAATGATCACGGGGGCACGCCGGGCGGCGGTTTCCTGGAGCACTTGCCCGGCCCAGTAGCCTACCTGAAGCGCGAAGGGAGCCGTCAGTAGATCACCAGCCTTACCCCGAATCCCGTCAGTCCCAAATAATGAACCTGCGGGCAAATCACACCGTAGGGCTTGGGGCGGATAGCTCGCCAACATACGACTCAGGGGATGTCCTTCCTCTGGCATGATCATCATGGGTTTTGCTCCTCACAACATACAGACACAACGATATCAGTGATTGATTTGTCCTGACCACTATGGGGCCGCTCCTATCAGGGATTGGTATCAATGGTGTCTGGTTTAAAAACCTGGGGTGAGGCTTTCATTTATGCATCAGGCAAATCTGGCTCTGGGGGAAACTCTGGATCAATTTCAGGCAAATTTACTGTGGCATAAATCTCTGCTAGGGGAATTTCCAAGTCCAAAGATTGCAGCTTGAGGATTGCGTCTTGGCCTTGATAACTTTCTAAAATCCAGAGTTTTCCTTCGCTACGTCGAAAGCAGTCTACTGAATAATGGGTTGTACTCACTAAAATATATTCCTGCAAGCTGGGAATCGTGCGGTAAAACTTAAACTTATCGCCCCGGTCAAAGCCCTCTGTCGATTCTGAAAGAATTTCAATGATTAACCGTGGGTGATCCATCGCATAGGCTGTCAAGTCGTCGATTTCTGGATTGCAGCTCACGAGCAAATCAGGGTAAAAAAAGCGCCGTCCCCCCTGAACTCGCACTTTCATATCACTGCTATAGGGTTGGCAACTAGAACCCCGGAGTTTAAGGCTGAGAGCAACCAAAAGATTAGTGCTGATTTTGTTATGGACATTGCTCGCACCGGCCATCGCATAGATTTCTCCATCGATATACTCATGTTTGATCTCGCTATGTTTTTCAAACTCTAAATATTCTTCGGGACTGAGGTACTGATCTGAAGTGAGGGCGACCATGATGTTTTAAACAATTGGGTGACATTCTCCTCCATTTTGCCAAGAATTTGCTGGTCGGCATCCCTAAGGGCAATGATGCGCGATTTTGCCCAGGTGAACCCCGTGCAGAATAAAGTCTCTTTTCTTGAGATCCTCCCACGCCATTTCGTAAGCCGGAATACTTTAGGAAAGGGGAAAAGTAGGGTTAAATGAGATGGGAATTTTTCCTTTTCTCGTTTTTTCAATAAGCAAAATTTAACGCAAATTCTATGGTTGCCCTCACCCCGAACCCCAGCTACAGTGTCACGATCCAGCTACGCATCCCTAACAGGGCGGGCACTTTAGCCAATGTGACCCAGGCGATCGCCAACGTGGGAGGCAGCCTCGGCAATATTGAATTGGTAGAGCGAGATCTAAAGTTTTTGATTCGCAACATCACCGTGGATGCGTCCAGTGAAAAACACGCCGGGGACATCGTTGAAGCGGTGAAAGCGGTGCCAGAGATTGAAATCCTCAAGGTTTTAGACCGCACTTTTGCGATTCACCAGGGGGGCAAAATTACCGTCGAAAGTCGCATTCCCCTGACGGTACAGTCGGATCTGGCCATGGCCTATACGCCGGGGGTGGGTCGCGTTTGTAAGGCGATCGCCGAAAAGCCAGAACAGGTCTATGACTTGACTGTGAAAAGCAATATGGTGGCGATCGTCACCGATGGCAGTGCTGTTTTGGGGTTGGGAAATTTGGGGCCAGAGGCAGCAATGCCCGTAATGGAAGGCAAAGCAATGCTCTTTAAGGAGTTTGCTGGGGTCAATGCGTTTCCCATCTGCCTCGCGACCCAGGATGTCGATGAAATTGTCCGCACGGTGAAATATCTCGCCCCGGTGTTTGGGGGGGTAAACCTTGAAGATATTGCCGCGCCCCGCTGTTTTGAAATTGAACAACGGCTGAAGGCAGAAACCGATATTCCCATCTTCCACGATGATCAGCACGGCACAGCGATTGTTTCCCTCGCGGCGCTGTTTAATGCCCTCAAATTAGTCAAAAAAGATCTCCAAGCCGTGAAGATTGTGATCAATGGGGCGGGAGCTGCGGGGGTGGCGATCGCCAAATTGCTCCGGCAAGCGGGGGCAACGGATATTTGGATGTGTGACTCTAAGGGGATTATTTCCAGCCAGCGGGATAATCTCACCCCCGAAAAACGGGACTTTGCCGTTGCCGCTTCTGGCACCCTCGCCGATGCGATGAAAAACGCAGATATTTTCCTTGGGGTGAGTGCGCCTGGTGTGGTGACCCCCGAAATGGTCGTATCCATGGCGAAAGATCCGATTGTCTTTGCGATGGCCAACCCGATCCCCGAAATTCAGCCGGAACTGATCATGGATAAAGTCGCAGTGGTGGCCACTGGCCGGAGCGATTACCCGAACCAGATCAATAATGTCCTCGCCTTTCCGGGGGTCTTCCGGGGCGCCCTCGATTGCCGCGCCTCCAGCATCACCACCAATATGTGCCTCCAAGCAGCCCAGGCGATCGCCTCTTTGGTCAGTCCCGCCCAACTAGATCGAGAACATATTATTCCCTCAGTTTTCGATCAACGGGTCGCTGCCGCCGTTTCCGCCGCCGTGGGTCAAGCTGCCCGCCAAGATGGTGTCGCCCGCCGCTAACAAAATTCTCCCCTCCAGGGGAGAATTCTGGGGGCAGAGGAGGTTAGCTTCTGAGGGTTACCGCAAACTGTTTGACCAAGGCATCCCGTACCTTTTGGTGCACTGGATCAATCTCTTCGTCCGTTAGGGTTTTATCCGTGGCCCGATATTGCAGACTAAAAGCCAAACTACGCTGACCTTCGGGGGCGTGCTCACCGCGATATTCATCAAAGAGTTCCACCCCAGCTAACAGTTTTTTCGCTGTTTTTTGCATGGCCTGCTCTAGGTCGGCCACCGACGTTTCGAGAGGGGCAAAGAACGCCAAGTCGCGGGTGACAGCGGGATAAGTGGAAAAGGCTTTGAAAATGGGCACCTGTTGGGACGGACGACTCAGTACCGTTTGTAGCAGATCGAGTTTAAGTTCAAATACATACACCGCATCGATCAAATCTTTTTCCTGGCGTAGTTGGGGGTGCAGTTGTCCGAAAATCCCCAGTTGACGCCCTTGGAGCCAGAGAGAAGCTGTCCGTCCAGGATGCAATTTTTCGTTGCTTGTATCCGCCCGATAGCTGACCTCTAAGCCCAGTTGTCGAAAGGCTGCATCGAGGAATCCCTTGGCTTCATACCAAGACATCGGCTGACCTTTACCACCGACGGCCCAGCTACCATCGGGATTGAGATTGCCCCCCAGAATTCCCGCTAGATAATCAGCTTCAGCATAGTTTTTGTTGTCGTCTAGCCAAAAAACGCGGCCCAGTTCAAAGGCGTTGAGGGCGCCATTGCCTTGGGATTGGTTGTAGGCAAAGGCTTCAATTAACCCTGTGAGCAGTTCTTTTCGAAGGGCAGAATATTCCACAAATAGGGGATTGCTGAGTTTAATGTCAGCAAGTTCTGGCTTAACCAGAGAGTAATGAACCACTTCGGTCAGGCCAATCGCCCGGAAGCTGCTCCGTAATTGACGATTGACTTTCTCGGCGGGGGACAAGAAACCAGCGGCGGATTGACTCGGCAAAGTATCACAAAAATTGTCATAGCCATAGAGGCGGGCTACTTCTTCGATGAGATCAATTTCGCGCTCTAAATCGCGATAACGATAGGGGGGCACAGCCACTTCCCAGACCCCTTCCCCTGTGGATTCGAGGGTACAACCGAGGTCAGCCAAAATGCGTTCCACATCAGCGAGGGGCACGTCAAAAATTTGGCCGTCCTTGTGGACATGACCGAGGACTTCGTGGAGTCGTTGTAAACGCAGCGGGATTTTGGGGCGGGCGTTGGGATCGGGCCGGGTGTCAGTGAGGCCACGCTGCACCACAGTCCCCCCGGTGAGTTCTTGGAGGAGGGCGATCGCCCGTTGGGCCGCCCGGTCTAATTCCACTTGGTTGACGCCCCGTTCATAGCGGGTCGAAGATTCACTCCGCAGACCCACGGCCCGGGAAGACCGTCGCACAGTAACCGGTTCAAAGAGAGCTGCTTCCAAAACAATATTTTGGGTGCCACTATGCACTTCGGTACTTTCACCACCCATTACCCCAGCTAAAGCGACAGGGACATCATTGGCAGTGATCACCAAATTTTTCTCAACTAGCTTGCGCTCTTGACCATCAAGGGTCGTCAAAACTTCTCCTGTTTTTGCGAATCGCACCCCAAGGGCAACCGTTTCCGATCCCGCCACCTGGGTGAGGCGTTCCCGGTCAAAGGCATGGAGGGGCTGCCCCCATTCGAGGAGTACATAGTTGGTGATATCAACAACATTATTAATCGGGCGAGTGCCAGCCGCTTGGAGCCGGAATTTTAGCCAATCGGGGGAAGGCGCCGTCTTCAAACCTTCGATTACCGTACCGAGATAAGCTGGGCAAGCGACAGAGTCCGCCACGGTAATGCTCAATGTCTCTGGGGCGACATCCATCACCGGAATTTCTGGGAGTTTGACGTCTACCCCAGTGAGGGCCGCCACTTCCCGCGCAACCCCAACCATACTCAGGGCATCGGCACGGTTAGCGGTGGCGGTTAAATCTAAAACCACATCATCTAAGCCAAGGAGGGGGCGCACATCCATGCCCGGTTTCAGGTCTGGTTGTTCAAAAATGTGAATGCCTTCGGAGTCTTTTTCTAGGCCCAACTCAGAGAGGGAACAAATCATCCCGGAGGATTTTACGCCCCGGAGTTTGGTGGGTTTTAGTTTGAGGTCAATGGTGGGTAAATAGGTGCCTAGGGTGGCGACGGGCACAAAGATATCGGCCCGGACATTTTTCGCCCCACAGACAATGGTTGAAAGTTCGTCTGCTCCAATATCGACTTGACAGACGCTGAGTTTGTCGGCGTCGGGATGGGGTTCACGGCTTACAACTTTACCGACAACAACACCATCGGCCAGGCGGCGGCGATCTTCGATTTCTTCTACTTCAAACCCAGCAATGGTTAGGGTTTTGGCCAATTCTTCTGGCGACAGGGTGATCTCAACAAACTCTTTTAACCAATTCAGGGAAATCCGCATTGACTTTTTGGGGCATTACACTAGTTTCAAGGAGTTTATTTTAAACGTTTCCCTCCCTTTACCGGGGAAAATATTAGGGGCGATCGCCATCAACAAATCCATTAATGTGTTTTGCTTAAGATCCTGACGAAAAGACCAAAGATCTGAGCCTAAACAAGCCCTTTTGGGGAATCCTAAAGACGCACCCAGCAAAACCCAAGGCCACGCCCCTGTACGTTAAGGTGGTGGGATATGATGGAGCTTGAGGTGAACACACCATCACAGGTCATCCCCGTTGGTGCGTCAGATCACAACGCCATGCTTGCTCACGGTAACAAAATAGGCGGCCGAAACTTTCCTTTCAGAGGCGATCGCCTCTCCCATTAAGGTGACTCTGGATGAGCTACTGTATCAATCCCAAATGTTCCAACCCCAAAAATCCCCTCAAGGCCCGAGTCTGCGGAACCTGTGGCAGTAGCCTAATCCTGCGCCAACGCTATAAGCCCCTCAAAAGTCTAGGCCATGGTGGTTTTGGCGCCACCTTCCTCGCGGTAGATCTGAACCTCCCCGGCAAACCATCCTGCGTGATCAAGCAACTGCGTCTTGCGAGCAATGTGCCCCACCTGTTCCAGATGGCCCGCGAACTTTTTGAACGGGAAGCCGAGACCCTCGGTCGTATTGGTAATCATCCCCAAGTGCCCCGCCTCCTGGATTACTTTGAAGACAACAATCATTTTTACCTTGTCCAGGAATATGTCAAGGGAAATAACCTGCAACAGGAAGTGAAAAAAAATGGGCCCTTTAGCGAAGCCGGCGCGCGGCAATTTCTCAGTGAAGTTTTACCCGTTATCCAATACATTCACTCCCAACAAGTCATCCACCGGGATATCAAACCCGCAAACTTGATTCGCCGCGACCAAGATAAAAAATTAGTCTTGATCGATTTTGGTGCGGTGAAAAATCAAATTAACGTCGAGGCGATCGCCTCGACATCAGAACAAACAGCCCTCACTTCTTTTGCCGTTGGCACCCCAGGCTATGCTCCCCCAGAGCAAATGGCCATGCGTCCAGTCTATGCCAGTGACATTTATGCGGTGGGGATCACCTGTCTTTATCTGCTCACCGGGAAACCCCCCAAAGACCTCGACTACGACTCAAAGACGGGGGAACTGCTGTGGGAATCCCATGTGAATATCAGCAATAGCCTCGCTAGCGTTCTCCACAAAATGCTAGAGAGTTCCGTCAAACACCGCTATCAATCCGCCCAGGATGTGCTCGATGCCCTCGAAATGGAACCCTACATGGAAAGCTTGGCCCAGGGCATGGCAGATTTGAGTGGCGCAGAATCCTTTACAGGAACGACCGGGGGCAAAGTCTCTCCCACTTCCTTAACAGATGACGATGATGAACTAACCGGCGGGCCTTCAACCCTGGCCAATTCTCGCTTAGCCATGGCTATCCGTGCCAGACGCGATCGCAAAAAAAATCCCTATGGAGCACCTTCCCAGACAGACACCTATCACCCTTCTGCCTCTGCCCAACGCATTAACCGATTGACCGCAGGACGCAATAAACCCCGTTCTACCATGGGCAAAACCATGCGGATTGAGCCCAACAAAATCAATAAGGCCAACCCGATGGAGACCAAGTTGACCGCCCAGGATATGTTGAGTGCCTATGGCCAAGGTCGCCGAAATTTTGCTCAGTTACAACTACCGGGCCTCAGCCTACCACGCATGAATTTATCGGGGTGTATTTTCCACCAAGCCCAAATGCTTCAAGCGAATTTCCAGGGGGCAAATCTCAGCCGTGCTGATTTTGGCAAAGCCAACTTGCACCAAGCAAATCTCCGGGATGCGAATCTAGAACAGGCCTACCTGAGCTATACCAATCTCAGTCAAGCCGATCTCCGGGGAGCAAACCTAGAACAGGCCTATCTAAACTATGCTCTGCTGGACGGCGCCAACCTCTGTGGTGCGAATTTGCGTAATGCCAAGATCACAGAACAACAGCTCAAAACCGCTAAAACGAATTGGGCTACCATTATGCCAAATGGGAAGCGGGGCCTATTTTAAGCAAATTACTCACCTGTTTGGTAATCCCTAGGTTTCCTTGCGCCAGGCGGCAATATTCCATGTGTTCATATCCCAGGGCGTGAGGGTGACCCCAGTAAGGCGATCGCCAATCCCAGCAGTTTCTGCCCGGTGAATCAGGGGAATGACCGCAACATCTTGAATGAGCAAATCATTGAGGCGAATCAAAGAGGCTTGCCGCTGTTCTGGATCGAGGGCTTGGGTGGTTGCCGCCCAGAGTTGATCATAATCGGGGTTGCAATAACGGGCATAGTTATCCCCCGTCCAGTTGTTCGCCTGGGTCGGAATTTCAGCGCAGGTATAGCGTTTGAAATAGGGCAGGGGATCGGGATTGGTATTACCCGTCGTAAACATCTGCAAATCTGCCGTAAAGCGTTCCGTGGTGTCCACATTGGCCGGATCACCGGAAAAGTAAATACTAGCGTCAATGCTTTTTAGTTCAACGGCCATCCCAATTTCGGCCAAGTTTTGCTTAATAATCGCTTGGGTCTTCTGGCGGAGCGGATTTACAGAAGTCTGGAAGAGCAACCGCATTTCTACGCCATCTTTATCGCGGGTGCCATCACCATTGGTATCGACCCAGCCTGCTTCGTCTAGGAGTGCCTTGGCCTGTTCTGGGTTGAAGCTATAGCTGGTATTGGGTGAGACCAACTCAGGGGGATTCACCACAAAATTACTGGTAGGTTTCCCGGTGACACCATACAGCTCTTGGGCAATGGTCTCGCGGTCAATGGCCGTGGCGATCGCCTCCCGGACGCGCAGATCCGTTAAGAAAGGATGAGGAAAGGCCAAACTCGACCGTTCGCCGCTGGGTGTTTCCTGATTTGGGTCGGTGAAGTTTAGAACGAGCCGTTCACTTAAAGACCCAAAGTTGGCTAAAACTTGCCCCTGTCCCCCCGCACTGAGTTCCGTCAAAACCTTAGTTTCCACCTGGAGATTGTAGGCGAAATCTGCTTCCCCTGTTTGGAGGACGGCCCGCGCCGCAGCGGTAGCATCCCCACCCCCTTTCAGTTCCAGTCGCTCAAAGCCTAACTGCTCGACATCTCGATAATGGGGGTTCTTTTCGTAAACCACCACATCCCCCGGCTTAAATTCCACCACCCGGTATGGCCCCGTGCCTACAGGCAACAAATTGGCCGGAGCAGTTCGTGCTTGTTCCCCCTGGTAATCCACAAATTTATGGCGGGGTAAAATCATTCCTTCAGCCCCAACAAAAACCCCAAACCAGGCAGGGGTCACATCCTTAAAAGTGACTTTAACTGTTGTCTCATCAATAGCTTCTACGGTTTCTACCCCCTGAAAGACCCCCGCATTGGTTGCCCCCGCCGCTGGATTCGTGATGAATTCGTAGGTAAAAACCACATCCGCCGCCGTAAACGGCTCACCATCAGACCAGCGCAAATCCGGTTTAAGTTTCCAGGTGACGGATCGCCCATCGGCACTGAGACCCCCATTTTCGAGGCTGGGAATTTCTGCCGCCAACACGGGTACTAACTCGCTATCAGGATTAAACGTTGCTAGGGGTTCGAGGGTAATCCGGCTGGCTTCCCAGTCCTTAAAGCCCGTAGAAAGGTGGGGATTTAAAATGGTCGGCCCTTGCCAGTACAGCAATCGGAGCAATGTCGGTTCGTTGGCGTTCGGGGGCGCAATGTTATTCGCCGTACCACAACCCACAAGGAGGAGACAGGCGACAGAACAGGTACGGGTCAAAAAATGTTTCGCGATGGGCATATGGTAACGGGTGGTAAGCGACAAGCAATGGAGAATGGAAACAAGTCTTAGGGGGCAATGATGGGATTTTCGAGCTCGCCAATCCCTTCGATGGTGATCAACAGGCGATCGCCAACGCGGACAGGATGAACTCCAGCGGGGGTCCCCGTCAAAATCACGTCGCCGGGCAAAAGGGTCATAATTTCGGAGATGTAGCTCACCAATTTGGCAACGGAAAAAACCATATCCTGGACAGAGGCGGCCTGGGCGGGGTCTGGTTGCTCAGGGAGTTCTTCCCCCAGGGGCGTCACATAGGTGCGCAACTTGGCATCAGGACTAATCTCGCGGACAATCCAAGGGCCAAGGGGACAGAACGTATCAAATCCCTTTGCCCGCGTCCATTGGGTGTCCTGTCGTTGAAGATCCCGCGCTGTCACGTCATTGGCAATGGTATAGCCCCAGATTTTCTGATGGGCTTCTTCTTCAGAACAATGGTGGGTGCGATCGCCAATCACGAGGGCCAGTTCCCCCTCAAACTCCAACTGTTGACATTGGGCCGGATACACAATGCCCTGTTGGTGAGCCACAATGGCGCTGGGGGGTTTTAAAAACAACACTGGTTCTGACGGGATCGGTTGCTGGAGTTCCGCCGCATGGGCCGCATAATTATGACCCACCGCAACAATTTTTGAAGGAGCACAGGGGGCCAATAGTTGGTACTCATCCGGCGCCAGACTTTCTCCCGTCAGTTGTCCCCCCAACCAAGCCGGCGCATCGATCACCTGCACTTCACGGTTGAGCTTTAACAATCCGTATAAGACTTGTCCCTGGGGAGTTTGAACCCGAACATATCGTTGCGCCATAAATAAATTTTGATCAACTAAATACAGAACAAAGCTCCACCTCAAGGTTGCGATCGCCAATCGATGACAGACCCTTAGACCTCAGTCTTAATCCGTCTGTCCATCAGCGTCAGATCCGGACAACGCTCCCTAAAACGGGGCAAGGTGTAGTAGAATTTTATATCCTTGCTTCTCGAATCGTAAAAGAAATCCAGAATTTCCATACCTCGAGCGGCCTTATTGTCCAGAAGGATTTATATCAAACAGTAATGAGCAACAACTACGAAATGATGTACATCCTGCGCCCCGACCTCAGCGAAGAGCAGGTGCAGGAAGTCTCCAGCAAATACAAAACCATGCTTCAAGAATCTGGGGCAAGCGATCTTCAGATTCAAGTACGGGGCAAGCGGCACCTCGCCTATCCCATCCAAAACTTCAACGATGGTATCTACATCCAGGTAAACTACAAAGCCGATGGCAGCCAAATCAAAGCCATTGAGCGGGATATGCGCCTAGGAGAAACAGTTATTCGCTATCTCACCATGAAGCTAGATGCAGAACCCGTCGCCCTCGAGGCCGATGCACCTCCCTCTGAGCCAGCCGCTCCTGGTGCCTAAACCTTCAGCATGCAATAAAAACTAAATCAAAAATCAACAGAGATGGGTTCCGCCAACGTGACCCATCTTTTTTTTGACACAAATAGTGAAATTCAGTCAGGACTTACGCAAAAGAAAAGGGGAGAGTGGGAGAGCGAAGCTGTTGACGAAGAAAATCAGACCATGGCCGCCGGGAAACTTCATAAACGTTTAGACAGCTCTGTACGCCCTGCCGCCTCAGAAAATTCCAGACCTGCAGAGCGCAG
>CALRTB020000011.1:0-120294 GCA_943371005.1 Sphingobacterium thalpophilum | reverse complement strand
GTGTCTTGAAAAGTTTCTGTTGCTTCTGGTGATGGCAACGAAATCAGATTATCTTTGTCCATGGGTGTATCCTTGTTGGTTTTTGCTTAATTCAGCAGGATACGCTTTTTCTTTCCTCTCCTCCATACACCAGAAATAAACATAACTCAATTCAAATTTGCCCTTGCATATATTGCCGGAGCACAGTGTTTACTAATTCTTGGGGTTTTTGACTTTTTGAGCGGAACCATTGCATGATTTCGGGATCAAGCTCGATGAAATTTTGAGCTTTTTGAGCAGGAATTCTCAGGGTTGCATTCGCAAAAAACTCTTCAGTTAATGGAGGAATATCTGAATAATCAATATCTTCATCAGACATTGTTTTAAGGGCTTCCCAATTAGTTTGAGATGTAGATTTCAAATTGTCTGCGTTCATAATGGTTCGCCTTTCGTGCAGAAATAATGCGAATAGTATTTTGGTGGCGTTCTGTCCAAACCACGACTGCAACGCCCTGTTGAATGAAGCCAATTCCCACCCATCTCTCTTCTCCATAATCAAAACGATCATCGATTCGAGATAAGATTTCTCCCTCGAACATAGAAGGGACATCCGCAAAATCAATGCCATGTTTACGAATGTTGATTTGGTTTTTGGCTTCATCCCATTCAAATTGCATGGGTTTGGACAACCTATTTCTATTCTACTCAGGTCAATCGATTAGGAGTGTAAACGACGGGCGATCGCCAATCAGGTTAAATCCAGGACAAGATCCTTGAGGAGATTAACACCCGAAATCTTACGAGGTAGAGACAAGACTTGAGTTTTGCAATTGAGGGTGTAAATTTCAGCTTGTTTTTCTTTGCGATTAACTAATATTCCAAAACTACAGCCATTATCCTGATATTCAGTCATTTTGTCTCTTGTTTTCTGGACAGTATCACTAGGCGAAACTAATTCAATGACAAAATCCGGACAAAGTGGAATAAATTTTTCCCGTTGATCAATACTTAAAGCTTCCCAACGGGATTTTTCGACCCAAGAAACATCAGGGGAACGGGTCGCACCATTGGGCAAAATAAAACCCGTTGAAGAATCAAAAACTTCCCCTAATTGGTATTTCTGATTCCAAAGTTGCACCTGAAAAATCAAATTGGCATTTTGTCGTCCTGTTTCGCCACCAGTGGGAGGCATAATTACAAGTTCTCCTTTAGCTGTGCGTTCCAGTTGAAGCTCCGGATTAACCAGACAAAGTTGCTGAAATTGTTCATTGCTTAACGTGAAAACGGGTTCTAGCGCCAGGATCATTGTAGTCATTAGCCTTACCCACTTGATTTGTGCTTTCTATTGTATTCAACAATTCTGATTAGGGGTGTAAGCGACGGGCGATCGCCTCACTCCAGCTAGTGGTCATTTCGGCAACAGAAACATTGATCAAAGAGCCAATTTCCAGATGATTGGAATCATTGACCACACCGATCGCCTGCCAATTGTCCGCCAAAGATTGGGTTAAATGGGCTTCAAATTGGGCTTGTTTATCGGGGGCGACGGACACAATAATTTTGCCGCAGGTCTCCCCAAAGAGCATTTCGTCTAAACGTCCTTCTGCATCGACAGAAATCGTTGCGCCAACCTTACCACCAATACAACATTCCGCCAGGGCAACGGCTAAACCCCCTTCTGCTAAATCATGGGCAGAGGCTAACAGTCCAGCGGCGATCGCCTCCCGCACGGTTTTTTGGACGGCTTTTTCGAGGGCGAAATCCACTTGGGGGGGAATGCCAGCCACGGTATTGTGAATGGTATTCAGATACTCAGAACCGCCGAGGGTTGTTGTTGCTTGAATGCCTAAAAGATAGACCTTATCTCCAGCATTTTGGAACGCCAAACCACAGACTTGGTTAATATGTTCAACCCGTCCCACCATACCAATCACCGGCGTGGGATAAATGGGGGTTGGTTTGCCATCACTATCAAGGGTTTCGTTATAGAGAGAAACGTTACCACCTGTCACAGGCGTATCCAATTCCCGGCAAGCTTCTGCGATCCCTTGACAAGCATTTGCCAACTGCCAATAACCCACAGGTTTTTCGGGACTACCAAAATTTAAATTGTTCGTAATTGCCAAGGGTTCTGCACCGACACAACTTAAATTTCTTGCCGCTTCAGCCACTGCCGCCTTTGCCCCTTCCAAGGGATTTAAATAGACATAACGGGGATTACAATCGGTACAAGCTGCCACGCCAATGGTAGAGGCATCGGGCTTACCATTTACTGGACGCACCCGCACCACCGCTGCATCAGCACCACCGGGGAAAATTACCGTATTGTTTTGCACTTGATGATCGTACTGGCGATAAATCCACTTTTTAGAAGCAATGGTCGGCACATCTAACAGGGTTAATAAAATCTCATTCCAAGATTTTCCAGCGATGCCATTAACATCACAATTCGGCAAACTATCGGCAGACCAAGCCCAAGCAGTTTGTGCATATTCAGGAGATTCTGCCATCAATTCCCGATGATAAATGGGCGTATTATCTGACAGCGCCGTTGCCGGAACTTCCGCCGCAACTTCACCCTTAAACATGATTTTCACGATGGGTTCTTCAATCACTTCGCCCGCAACAACTGCCTGTAAACCCCAACGGTGAAAAATATCAATTAACTCTTGTTCCCGACCTTTGTGGGCAACAAATAACATCCGTTCTTGGGATTCCGAGAGCAAATATTCGTAGGGAACCATGCCCGTTTCCCGCACCGGAATTTTATCGAGGTCGAGCAGGACACCGACCCCACCCTTCGCCGCCATCTCCGCCGTAGAACAGGTTAACCCCGCTGCCCCCATATCCTGTGCCGCTGCCACTGCGCCCGTTTTAAAAGCTTCTAAACAAGCTTCAATCAGGGATTTTTCGGTAAAGGGATCCCCTACTTGCACCGCAGGGCGATCGTCCATGGATTCATCGGTTAATTCCGCACTGGCGAAACTTGCGCCCCCCATGCCATCACGTCCCGTGGTCGAACCTACGTACAACACCGGATTGCCAATGCCATAGGCTCCCGATTTAATAATTTCCTCGGTTTCCATCAAGCCCAACGCCATCGCATTGACGAGGGGATTACCGGAGTAAGCCTTATCAAAATAGACTTCACCGCCCACGGTCGGCACGCCCACGCAGTTGCCATAGTGTGAAATTCCTTCGACCACCCCGTTAAAAATGCGGCGAGTTTGGGGATTATCGAGGGTACCAAAACGCAGGGAATTTAAAAGGGCGATCGGACGTGCACCCATCGTAAAAATATCGCGGAGAATACCGCCGACTCCTGTTGCCGCCCCTTGGAAAGGCTCGATCGCCGACGGGTGGTTATGGGATTCGATCTTGAACGCCAGATGCAGACCATCCCCCATATCAACAACCCCCGCATTTTCACCGGGCCCCACGAGGACGCGCTTCCCTTCTGTGGGGAAACCAGACAGCAACGGGCGGGAATTTTTATAACAGCAGTGTTCCGACCACATCACGCCAAACATCCCCAGTTCAGCTTTGTTGGGGTGGCGACCGAGACGATTGACAATTTCGTCATACTCTTCGGGTTTAATGCCTTCGGCTGCGATTTCTTCGGGAGTGAAGGGGCAAGTGGTCATGGTTTTGCGTCGAAATTTTTTGTAACAGCGTTATTGTAAGGCTTCAGGGGAAAGATAGTATATGCAAATAGGCGATCGCCACTTTACTGGGGTTAATCGTTATGATCGCCAATGAGACAAGTTTTCAGGAGATTCATCAAGATGGAAAAAGCGCTCTATGATCGTGACTTTTTAGTGTGGATCGAGAAAACTGTCGAGGAACTTAAAACTCAAAATTTTGCAGCCCTGGATTTGGAACATTTAATTGATGAGGTGGAATCCTTAGGGAAACGGGAAAAACGTGAACTCAAAAGTCGCTTAATTACGCTATTTGAATAAACATCTCCTAAAGCGCCACTATGTCCCTATACCTGAATGTTATCGGGGTTGGGATGTAACGATTCGGAGAACTCAATCTAAATTAAAAGATTTGTTAGCAGATTCTCCTAGTTTGAGTCATCTACTCGAAGAAATTTACCTGGATTGTTATCAGGAAGCTATAGCCAATATGCAACTTGAATATGATGTAGATTTTCCCCAAGATTATCCTTTTCTTAGTCCCCCACAAAACCTATTGAATTAAGTCTAAGCATTGTTGAGTTTGGTGACAGTTTTGTTTTGTTAGAGGCGATCGCCTTTTTTTATCGGTGCCTTCAAAAGCGAGTAGCCCCAAGCGAACCGAACCCAAAACGACGGATTCCACTACCCAACCAGCAAGGCGGGAGTTTTACATTTTGTTACAATGTAACCAGTGAAAGCGGACAAAAAGGTTTTCAATAGCGCTAAACGTAAGTCTTTTTGGGCCTCAACAACGATTCGGGAGGTTCATTTATGAACGGCAATTTTCGGGTGGGGAATTTATTTGGAATCCCCTTCTACATCAATATTTCTTGGTTCATCGTTCTAGTACTCGTCACCCTGAACTTTGGCGGTGGCCTAGCGTCTCAATTTCCGGCCCTCGGCATTAACGCCTTAATTTTAGGATTGGTAGCAGGTTTACTCCTGTTTGCTTCTGTATTGCTCCACGAGTTGGGTCACAGTTATGCGGCGATTCGCCAAGGAATTGGTGTAAACTCCATCACTCTCTTCTTATTTGGGGGATTGGCAAACCTTGATGAGGAAGCGAAAACTCCCGGTGGTGCATTCTGGATTGCCGTAGCAGGGCCACTTGTGAGTTTGGCTCTATTTATCGCGCTTTTCCTCTTAACGGGTAGCGGTGTCCTGAGTGGGCCGACAGCGGCGATCGCCGGATTGTTGGCTTACATCAACTTAATCTTGGCCACCTTTAATATGATCCCTGGTCTACCCCTTGATGGTGGTAACGTCCTCAAATCTATCGTCTGGAAACTGACGGGGAACCGCTTCACCGGCACGATCTGGGCCAGCCGCGTCGGTCAGTTCATCGGTTGGACCGCGATTATTCTCGGCGCATTATCTATCCTTGGTATTTCTAACGTGGGTAGCTTCTGGACACTGATTATTGGTTGGTTCTTGCTCCAAAACGCTGGTCGTTCTGCCCAATCTGCCACGATCCAATCGGCTCTCTCTGGCTTAACAGCGGCTGATGCAGTGGTTAAAGATAGCCCGATCATCTCAGCAGAAACGACTCTACGGGATTTAGCCAATAGTGCTATTCGCTCTGGCAACCAGTGGAAACGCTTCTTAGTCCAGGATGAAACAGGTCAATTACTCGGTGAGGTGCACCTTGATGTTCTCCGTGCAGTGCCTACCAATGACTGGCCCCACAATCAAGTGCGTGATTTTATCAAATCTGTCCCTGCAGAAAATCAAGTTCAGTCTGATTTGTCACTCTTAGATGTGGCCGCCAAACTCGAACAACAAGGTTTGCAAGCCCTCGCTGTCATTCAGACCAATGGAACTCTTGTGGGACTCCTAGAGAAGTCCGCGATCATTAAACTATTGCAAAGCAGTCAGCAGGAGGCAAAAGTCCAGTCTGCTTAATCTTTAACTCAAAAATTAATATCAACTTGGGCGATCGCCTTTTGGGAGCAAAAAAGTTCTTGGGGCGATCGCCCTCAATATTAGTTGGTGTAAATTAAAACATAAACTACAATCGAAGCAAAACGCAGAGATGAAACACCGATGACTCTGGCAACCTATAAATGGACAGTGGCAAACTACCATCAAGCAATTGAAGCGGGTCTCTTTGTTGATGAAGCAGTGGAGTTACTACGAGGGAATTTGGTTGTCATGGCCCCAGAGCGAGAACCCCATGCCTACTACACCCGTAGTATTGGTCACTATTTACAAGGATTATTGGGCGATCGCGCCTTAGTGAGTGAAGCTCATCCCATTACATTGCCGGATAATTCTGAACCGGAACCCGATGTGGCGATCGTGCAGCCATTGGGACGGGAATACCTAAACCATCACCCCTACCCTGAAAATATTTTTTGGCTCATTGAATGTGCCCAAGCTACCCTCACAAAGTATTTAACCGAAAAGAAAAGCATTTACGCAGAAGCTGGGATTCAAGAATATTGGGTGGTTGACTTACAGCATCACCAGTTAATCGTCTTTAAAGATCTGCAAAATGCTTCCTATGCAACAGAGCAAATTCTAAAGACAGGCCTAATTTCTCCCCTTAGCTTTCCCGACGTAAGCGTGTCTGTTGGCAAACTGCTTGCGTAGAGGCGATCGCCTTTTGGGAACAGAAAAGTTTCCGGGGCGATCGCCTGATTTTGAGGTTTTTCCCAGGAATCCACCGCAAAGAATGTCACAATACAGACAGTAAAGTTTGTAGCGCAAAAATTTTTCGTAACTCCTATGTCTAGTGTGCCTCCTGTCCTGAGCGGAAGTGAAATTCGGTCGAAATTTTTAGAGTTTTTCAACCAGCGGCAACACCCCATCCTCCCCAGTGCTTCCCTTGTGCCGGAGGATCCCACGGTACTTTTGACCATTGCGGGGATGTTACCGTTTAAGCCGATTTTCCTCGGACAGCAGGACGCCCCTAGCCCCCGCGCCACCACTTCCCAAAAATGTATCCGCACCAATGACATTGAGAACGTAGGCCGCACCGCCCGGCACCATACGTTCTTTGAGATGCTCGGTAATTTTAGCTTTGGAGACTATTTCAAAGAACAGGCGATCGCCTGGGCCTGGGAACTCTCAACGGCAGTCTTTAAACTTGACCCGAAAAATATTGTCGTCAGTGTGTTCCGCGAAGACGATGAAGCCTTTGCCATCTGGCGCGATCAAGTCGGTGTGCCCGAAAAACGAATTATCCGCATGGGTGAAGAAGATAATTTCTGGAAATCTGGCCCCACTGGCCCCTGTGGCCCCTGTTCCGAGTTGTACTACGACTTCAAACCAGAGTTGGGAGATGATGACATTGATCTAGAGGACGATACCCGGTTTATCGAGTATTACAACCTCGTTTTTATGCAATATAATCGCGATGCTGAAGGTAATTTAACCCCCCTCCAAAACAAAAATATTGATACGGGGATGGGATTGGAGCGGATGGCACAAATTCTTCAGCGGGTGCCCAATAACTACGAAACGGATCTGATTTTTCCAATTATTGAAACTGCCGCCAAAGCCGCCGGAATCCACTACGAAAAAGCGGACGAAAAAACAAAAGTTTCATTAAAAGTCATTGGCGATCATGTGCGCTCTGTTGTCCACATGATTGCCGATGGGATTACCGCTTCGAATACGGATCGGGGTTACGTATTGCGGCGCCTAATTCGGCGGGTGGTACGTCATGGTCGGCTGATTGGCATTGATGGTAATTTTATTAATCAAGTGGCAGAAACCGCGATTCAACTCTCTGAAACTGCCTACCCCAATACCCGTGAGCGGGAAAGTTTTATCAAGCAGGAATTAGAGCGAGAAGAAAATAACTTCCTCAAGACTTTAGAGCGGGGCGAAAAACTTCTGGCAGAAATTATTTCAAAAGAAGAAAAACAAATTTCTGGGGTTGATGCTTTCACCCTATTTGATACGTTTGGTTTTCCCTTTGAATTGACCCAAGAAATTGCTGAAGAAAACGGTTTAACGGTTGATGCTGAAGGCTACAAAGCGGAGATGAAAAAGCAGCAAGAACGTTCTAAAGCCGCCCACGAAACGATTGATTTAACCGTCCAAGGCAGCCTTGATGAATTAGCTGAACATATTCATCCGACGGCATTCTTGGGCTATACCGATCTGCAATCCCAAGTGAAAATTGAAGCGGTTTTAGTGGATGGGCATCGGGTTGAACAGGCGGAGGCTGGTGCGGAAATACAGCTTATTTGTGACCAAACACCTTTCTACGCGGAATCTGGGGGGCAAATTGGCGATCGCGGTTATTTTTCGGGCGAAAATCTCGTGGTTCGCATTACCGATGTTCAGAAAGAATCGGGATTTTTTGTTCACTATGGCAAGGTGGAACGGGGCGTTTTAAACGTTGGTGAAACCCTTAATGCCACGATCGATCGGGCTTGTCGTCGGCGTGCCCAAGCGAATCACACCGCAACCCATTTGTTGCAAGCGGCATTGAAAAATATTGTGGATGATTCCATCTCCCAAGCGGGTTCTTTAGTGGACTTTGATCGCCTCCGGTTTGACTTTAATTGTCCGCGGGCTTTAACACCGGACGAATTAACGCAAATTGAGGATCAAATTAATACTTGGATCGCCGAAGCCCATGATAGTCAAGTGGCAGTGATGCCCATCGCTGAAGCAAAAGCAAAAGGGGCAGTGGCAATGTTCGGAGAAAAATATGGGGAAGAAGTACGGGTGGTCGATTTCCCCGGTGTTTCGATGGAACTTTGTGGCGGTACCCATGTTAAAAATACCGCTGAAATTGGTCTGTTTAAGATCATCTCTGAAACAGGTATTTCTTCTGGTATCCGCCGCATTGAAGCGGTTGCCGGAGCCGCTGTTTTGGAATATTTAAAAGTCCGCGATCAAGTGGTGAAGGAATTGGGTGATAAGTTTAAAGCCAAGCCCGAAGAAATCACTGAACGGGTGGAGAATATTCAAACTGAACTCCGCAATGCCCAGAAAGAACTGGAGAAGGTGAAGGGAGAGTTGGCGATCGCCAAATCCGAAGCCCTTGTCAGCCAAGCCGAAACCGTCGGTGAATTCAAAATTCTCGTGGAAAATATGGGCGATCTCGATGCCAAAGCCCTGCAAACTGCGGCTGAACGACTCCAACAAAAACTAGGTGAAGCAGCAGTGGTCTTAGCCTCCACCCCAGAAGACGGCAAAGTTTCCCTGGTGGCGGCCTTTAGCGAAGGCATTTATAAAGACAAAAAGCTGCAAGCCGGTAAATTCATCGGCGGCATTGCCAAACTCTGCGGCGGTGGCGGCGGTGGTCGCCCAAACCTGGCCCAGGCCGGGGGACGGGATGCCAGCAAATTACCAGAAGCCCTCCAAGCGGCCAAGCAGCAACTCCTAAAAGCCCTTAGCTAGTTTTTAAGGTCAAGATAATTGACAAAAAAATAGAGGGGACTGTATCGTCAGCGGTTCCCTCTTTCCATTGATGAATAATCTTCCGAAGAAATACGTAGACGAAAAGATTAGTTGATACTTGGTGATTGCTCCGGAAATAACAGATTTTTCAAACTAGAGTGGCATGGTGAAATCAGAATGATCCGTAGTATGCGCCTAAAGATTTCTTGAAAAATGCGGTCTTATCAAGAAAATAACAGTAAAATTTTATAGAATCTCAAGGATAAAGCGTGACCTTTTGCATTCTACTATGAACATCCAAGTTAGCGGTTAATGATTCAGCATTTTAAGAACTTTAAAAACATCAGCTTCAAACCTTTCAAAGTTTATCGAAAAAAATTGCAATTTCATGACAGCTTGATTTTGCTACTTTTAGTCATAGGGAGCTACTTGGGTAATTGTTTCCCGGTGAATCTTTTTTTTGGGATTAGCTTTTTGTTTGGTTCCATTGGGGCTTGGATTGTTCTTTATCTTTATGGGCCTCTCTGGGGAGTTGCCGCTGCAGCGATCGCCAGTCTTCATACTGCAGTTCTTTGGAACCATCTTTATGCCATCATTATTTTTACAGTAGAAGCTTTATTTGTGATCTATTTTTGGTCTAAAAAGCAGGATAATATTGTTTTTTATGATGCTTTATATTGGCTTATTTTAGGAATCCCCCTTGTTTTATTTTTCTATAAAATTCCCCTTGGCATGGACACCCAGGCTGCCTTTACTGTCGCTTTAAAACAGGCTAGTAATGGTGTTTTTAATGCCTTGATTGCTAGTTTATTATTTATTTGTATCCCCTTCAATAAAATCTCTTTTGTCAGACTGCGTTACCTGTCTTCAAAATCATTGCAACAAGTGATTTTTGATATCTTAGTGGCTTTTATTGTCATTCCAGTATTTGCTCTGATGATCCTCAGTGCCCATGAACGCTTTTTTAAGATGAAGCAGGACATGGATCAAACCATTTCTTTGCCAGCTAAAGTAATCACGCAAAAATTAACTAATTTAGAAAGAGACTATACCCAGGCTAGTGAAATTATTGCTAACCTTATTCGTTTAGACTCTAATCTCAGTGACAATACTATAATTGCAATTCAAAAAATATTATCTATTCATCCGGAAATTACAGGTGTTACCTTGTTTAACCCTGACGGTAATTTCGTTGAATATTTTTCTTCTAGTGATGGCTTATCTGCTGTAGAAGCAGAAATTGCCAATAGTGTCAAAACCAAAGAAATCGAAAATTTACTAGCAAAATATACCCTTGATAATCAGTTGACGGTTGATATTCGCAAAGTGCCTATCCCCCAGCAAATCCAAGAAGAATTCAATTTAAATGGCATCTTACTTTCCCTGCGACAGCCGGGTTACTTACTTACGGAAATCAATTTAAATACCGTTAAAAATATCCTTGATGAGGATTTGAATAATGTTAGTCAGCAGACCTTGCGAGGAATTTTTATTAATCACAGAAATAACAATATTCTTTTTGATACCCTCAATGAATATTCCCCAGGCACCATTTGGGATTGGGAAGAAAGAAGCGAAACCAAACCACTCTTGGATGAAACGGCGATCGCCTTACCGATATCTTCCTTTGGCAAATCGGCGATGACCACTTGGGAAGAATCCTTTGCTTTCCAGGTACTTCCCCTGAGACAGGCCAGCCTAGAAGCTGATTTGTGGCTCATTTTGACCGTGAAGCCTTATATTCAAAGCCTTTCTCAGTTTTATACCTACAGTCTGGTAATCGTTTGGCTACTAATCTTGGGGGCGATCGCCACCGCCACCACCGTGAGTAAATGGCTCACCCGTCCCCTGAACCAACTCAGTCAAATGACCACAAACGTCCACAAACGCCTTCACACCGAAGAAGCGATCCAACTGCCTCATCACCAGATTCTTGAACTCGATCACCTTAGCCATAACTTTCAGGTGATGTTATCGACCCTCCAACAACAATTCCGCACAATCCAGGACAATGCCGATAACCTTGAGACCCTCGTCACCGAGAGAACCCAGGCTCTCCTCCAGGAAATCCATGAACGTCGGCGCATCGAAACCGAACTCCGTCAAAGCAAAGAAATCGCCGAGCAAGCCAACTGTGCCAAAAGCAACTTTCTCGCCACCATGAGCCACGAACTGCGCACCCCCTTAAATTCAGTGTTGGGCCTCGCCGAAAGCTTAGAAGAAGAAATCTATGGCCCCATTACCCCCAAACAGCGGGAAATGCTCCAGGTGATCGAAAAAAGTGGCGTCCATCTCCTGGAACTGATCAACGATATTTTAGACATTGCCAAGGTAGAAAATAAACGAATCGAATTCGAATTTATGCCGACCAATGTGGTGACCGTTTGCGATGATGCCTTGAGTTTTGTCCAAGAACTAGCGACCCGTAAGCAAATTACGATCCATCGGGACATTCCTTTCGAAGAATTGATCCTCACGGTTGATAAGCGGCGCTTGCTTCAAGCCCTGATCAATCTCCTAAACAACGCGTTGAAATTTACATATGATAATGGTGCTGTGACCTTAAAAGCAGAATTAAAAAATCACCAGGCTCTACGACAAAACGAAAATAATGTTGATTCTTCATCGACTCAAGTCCGAGAACACAAACCTGTTATTCTGGGGACTGAGTCATCGCACAATGTCCTGTGTCTTTCGGTGATTGATACAGGAATTGGTATTCAAAAAAGCGATTTATCAAAAATCTTCGAGCCCTTCACCCAGATTGATAGTGCTCTTAATCGCCGGTACGATGGTACTGGGTTAGGCTTGGCTTTGGTGCGAAGTATTGTTAGTGCGCACCATGGTGAAGTGGGTGTAAGCAGTAAAATAGGTGAGGGCAGTTGCTTTTGGATTAAGCTACCATGTGATGCCCAAGACTGATCTCCTGGAGCCTCAGTGTGACTTCATCAATAACCCTGAGCAGATCTACCACGTAGTCCCATATTTGATATCGACGCTATTCCATAAGTCTTGCAAGAACCGATGACAATCCTTGATTCAGACCAGATGCCGACCGCCCAGAATACGATTCTTTTAGTGGAAGATAACCTGTCCAACATCACAACGATGATGGATTATCTCAAGGCGAAAGGCTATCAAGTGCTTGTAGCAGTCAATGGTAAGGAAGGGGTTGAAACGGCCCAGGCCCAACAACCAAGTTTGATCTTGATGGATATTCAGATGCCGGAAATGGACGGTTTAGAGGCGATTAAAATCATTCGGCGGGATCCCGTGATTGCTAAAACACCGATTATTGCCCTCACAGCTCTAGCGATGGCAGGGGATCGGGAGCGCTGTCTGCAAGCGGGAGCTAATAAGTATGTCAGTAAACCAGTACGCCTGAAGGAACTGATCCAACTTATTGAAAACATGTTGGCAAGGTCAACAAATTGACATTAACGACGACTTAGGGCGGGTTTTGCTCTAGGTACCGCTCGATGAGGAGAATGGCCACAATATCGTCGATGGGGCGGGGAGGGAGGCGCATCCCCTGGGGGAGCAATCGCTGAAACAGGCTGGGCGGATACATTTGCCAATAGCGATCGCGGGCTTCGAGGGTACTGTTGCGTTCATTCACAAAGGCGATCGCCATACCTGGGGGCAAAACAGCGGTGAGTTTGGTGTGCCATTCTTTCGCCGTCGTTTGGTTGCCCATGACCACCAGGGAAATGCCATACCTTTGGCACCATTCCTTGGCGATGCTGGGCGCTTGTTCCGCAGCAATAACACCGTGGTTTAACAATTGCCCTTGATCATCCATTGCCGCAAGGCCACATTTGTCACGACCTGGGTCAAACCCAAGAAAAACGCTCATATACTCTTTCTGTCCTATTGTCTGATGACGATTCTACCGTTACTAAGGCCCACCAGTTCTAAGCGGAGCGGGCCTGCCGTAAAACCGTTTTCGATGGCGATCGCCCGAATTTCTGTGATGGGTTCCGGCGCGTTGTTGAGGGCTTCGACAAAATCAATAATGTGGCCCACATTGCCATCTTTAACTTGAATATCTCCGAGGACACCAGCCCGCCGCGCCCGGAATTGCGCTGCTCCTAACAAGAAATCCACGGGGCGACGGGCGGCACTGGGATTTTGCACACTGAGTTCCTCCAAAGACAGGGTGGCAATCACTTCCCCAGTTCGGAAAACCTGCTCATTTAAAACCACATCCGCAAACACTTGAACGGAACCTTCCCCCTGGAGATAGTTCCCCGCTGCCAGGAGACGCACCACATAGTCCCGGCCGTCGGCAATTTGCCCAAGGAGTTGTTGCACCTGGGCATTGGTGATTTGCACCACCCGCGCATCAAAATCAGGATTTACGCCCCCGGTGGCAATGATCGCATTGCGATTCGCTTCTCGGAGTAGCTGATCAACGGCTTGGGTGGCCGCTTTGGGATCAATAATCCGCACTACACCAAAGGCCAAGACCTGCCCCGTGGTGAGAGCCACGTTCCCGCTGCGGAAATTGATGTAGTTGGCTTCGAGGATGTCAATTTGCTGTTCTAAAGAGCCAATCTGATTTTCTAGGCCCGTGAGCACTTGATCCTTTTGGGCGATCGCCTGGTCGAGTTGGGCAATGCGACCATCGCGCTGGTTGATCTCGGCTTGAAGTTCACTTTGCTGGGCTTCTAGGGCTTCAATCTGCTGGGAGCGCTCCTCAATAATGGTGTTTTGTTGATTCAATTGGGCGCGGAGGGTTTCGCTTTGAGCCTGGAGGCGATCACGCTGTTGTCGCAGGGTCGTTTGTTCTGTGGTGAGCGCATTAATATCGGCTTGGAGGACACTGGCCTGTTCCCGAAAGCCTTCTAGTTGGGTTTGGGCTGTTTCAAATTTTGCTTCAATTTCCTGTAAATCTTGTTCTGCCTCTAGGCGATCGTCCCTGGCGGCCTGTAATTCCTTTTCAATCTTTTCCTTTTCTGCCGTCACATCCATCAACTCTTGTCGCCGCTGGGCGAGGATTTCATCCAACTGAAAAACCCCCTGGCGCAAAGACTTACTCAACCCAAACAATAAGCCCAAGGTACTGGCGGCGATCACTGTTCCCGTCATGACCGTGACGACCACCGCCGTTTGTTTTGGCCGCAGATTAAATAACGTCAGCCGCGCTTTGCCGACCTTACTACCCAGGCGATCGCCCAGTGCTGCCAGGATGCCCCCCAAGATTAAAACCGAAAAAATTAGTACAAAAGCACTGGTCATTTAACAAAAAGGTGACATCCAAACACACAAGTATGACTTCTCTACTTTAGCGTTAAGCGAACTGTTGACTCAGGTTTACGGGGTCATGGACGGTAATTTTTTTCTTATAAATCGAAATCATGTCCTGTTCTCGAAGTTCCCCCAGGAGGCGCGTCACTGTCACCCTAGTTGAGCCAATTGCTTCGGCGATCGCCTGGTGGGATAGCTTGAGATCGATACGAATCCCCTCATCCGTCGGCACCCCGAAATCTCGACAGAGAATCAACAAGAAACTCACGAGGCGCGAGCCCATGTCCCGGTGAGCCAGGGTTTCGATCATCATCTCCGTTTGCAAAATGCGCGACGATAACCCCTTTAGCATTAACATCGCCAGTTCTGGGTGTTCGTTGAGGGCCTTCTGCACTTGCTCAATGGGAGCCGACAACAACTCAACGGGTGTAAAAGCCACTGCATGGTAGAAGCGATCTGACTTTTGTCCCGTGAGCAGCGATAAAACTCCAAAGACACTATTCTCTCGGAGGAGGGCCACCGTAATTTCTTCCCCCGCTTCGTAGACCCGAGACAAACGGACAGCCCCTTTCAGGAGGAAATAAACCCGTTCCGCTGGATCCCCCGGAAAAAAGATCGTCTTGCCCCGGTCATAGTTCTCCACGACGGGTGGGAAGGGTCCACTGTGAAACTGACGAAACGCCGTCGCAAGATCTGTAATTTGAGTCGCAGGTAATTCAGGCACTGGATTGGCAGAAGAAAAAGGAGGTTGGTTGAAGTCAGGGTTGTACATCATAGATTCTGTTGGGCAACAGTTCCCCACCGTGATGGGTGAAACATTAGCGCTCAGTGTGCAGAGACCATGAGCATTCCCCTTAAACTAAATCTTACTCTGGTATAGTATTTTGTACTTTTTGCTTCAAAATAATTATGGATTTCTGGGTGAGTTCCCAGGCATTTTGCAGAATTTCCCCTGATTTGCCCTAAAGTAGCCGTTTGCATCGAGGTCACCAGAGCGCGAAGATAATATACGCTGGCTTCTTGGCTTTAATTTTTTATACTTTTTGAGAACCCATATGCTTGATTTAACTGGAAAAAATGCCCTAGTCACTGGGATTGCAAACAACAAATCCATTGCCTGGGGGATCGCCCAACAATTACATGCCGCCGGGGCTAATATTGGGGTCACTTATCTCCCCGATGACAAAGGACGGTTTGAGAAAAAAGTAGGTGAGCTTGTTGCGCCCCTCAACCCTTCTCTTTTCCTCCCCTGTAATGTGCAAGATGATACCCAGGTGGATCAAGTGTTTGAGTCTGTCAAAAAAGAGTGGGGCAAGTTAGATATTTTGATCCACTGTCTTGCCTTTGCGAATCGCGAAGATTTGACGGGTGATTTTAGTGATACTTCGCGGGATGGTTTTAATACGGCCCTCGACATTAGTGCTTATTCTTTAACGCGTCTGGCCCGTGGTGCCAAAACAGTGATGACAGAAGGGGGCGCGATTGTAACCCTAACTTACTTGGGTGGGGTAAAAGTCATCCCCAATTACAATGTGATGGGTGTGGCAAAGTCGGCCCTCGAAATGAGTGTGCGTTACTTGGCGGCGGACCTCGGCCCCAGTAATATTCGCGTCAATGCAATTTCAGCAGGCCCGATCCGGACTCTGGCGTCTTCAGCGGTGGGTGGCATCCTCGATATGATTCACCACGTGGAAGCCACAGCTCCCCTGCGCCGAACCGTAACCCAAAAGGAAGTGGGTAATGCGGCGGCGTTCCTCTGTAGTGATCTTTCGAGTGGGGTTACAGGTCAAGTGCTCTATGTGGATTCTGGCTACGAAATCATGGGGATGTAATGTCCTAGTTTAGGGTTTTGCGTTCTTGGGCTCCCCCTCAGTGATAGGGGGATTTTGTTTTTTATTGGATGGATTCATGGCGGAAGAATTTAAGCATATTTCGGTGTTGAGAGAAGAGTTGGTGGCGAGCTTAGGAGTAAAACCGGGAGGCCATTACCTGGATGTGACCCTGGGCGGCGGCGGTCATACAGCATTGATTTTGCAGCAATATCCCGATGTGCGCGTTACGGGAGTGGATCGGGACGGTCAGGCGATCGCCGCTGCGTCAGAACGATTAAAAGAATTTGGCGATCGCTTCCGGGCGGTGCGGTCAAATTTTGGTGAATATCAGCCCCAGGGAGAAAAATTTGATGGGATTATCGCGGATCTCGGCGTGAGTTCTGTGCAATTTGATCAAGGCGATCGCGGCTTTAGTTTTCGAATGGATGCGCCCCTCGATATGCGTATGGATCAACGGCAAAGCTTAACAGCAGCGGATATTGTCAATAGCTATGAAGAAAAAGCGTTGGCGAATCTGTTCTATGAGTATGGTGATGAACGTTTGTCACGACAAATTGCAAAAAAAATAGTCACGAAACGCCCGATTCAGACAACTAAAGAATTAGAAGAAATCGTGTTTTATACCTATCATCCCAAGGCCAGAAAAGCAAAAATTCATCCGGCAACAAGGGTTTTTCAAGCATTACGTATTGCCGTAAATGGTGAACTCGATGCGCTGCAATATCTATTAGTCAATGCCCCCCAATGGCTCAAACCCGAAGGCAGATTAGGGATTATTAGTTTTCATAGTTTAGAAGATCGCCTGGTTAAAAATGCGTTTCGACAGCGAGAAGTTTGGCGGGTGCTCACCAAAAAGCCGATGATTGCCAGTGATGAAGAAGTCGATCAAAATCCCCGGGCACGATCCGCAAAGTTGCGATTTGCTGAGTTAAAAGAAGCCGCAGAATAGGCGATCGCCTTTTTTTGAAACAGACAAGCTAAGCTGGATGCAGACACAATTTTCTGGTGATGGGGTCTAGTGCGATGAATTTCACCCTCAGTCTTCCCGATACATGGCGGCTCAGTGGCGAACAATTTTTCGAGTTGTGCCAAAACAATCCGGACTGTCGTTTTGAACTCAGTACCCAAGGAGAATTGATTATCATGCCACCGACGGGCGGAGAAACCGGACGACGCAATATTAAACTATCTGCCCGCCTAGAAATATGGAGTACAACAAATCAACAAGGCGTTGCGTTTGACTCTTCAACTTGCTTTAAGTTGCCCAATGGTGCCCACCGTTCTCCAGACGCTGCTTGGATAAGCCGTAACCGTTGGGATGCTCTCACCGCTGCCGAAAAAGCGAAGTTTCCGCCCCTCTGTCCGGATTTTGTTGTGGAGATTCGCTCTCCAAGCGATCGCCTCCAAACGCTCCAGGAAAAAATGCAGGAATATCAAGACAATGGCGCAAAATTAGGCTGGCTGATTGATCCGACGACGCAGCGAGTAGAAATTTATCGCGAAAATCAAGCACCAGAAATTTTAGAACAACCAAGTTGCCTTTCTGGAGAACAAGTTTTATCCGGCTTTGAGCTAGATTTAAACCCCATTTGGCATCTGGATTGATTATTTTTGGGGATATTGGGCCGTAAAGGTCTGAATTGCTTCTAATCGCGACGACATCAACACACATTTTGTCAACAGTTCAAAGTCAAGATCTGGTAGCAATTTACTTTTGGGTAAAGCTTGGTAAGTGTTTTCTTCGAGGACATAAATTGAAAATTTTTCCGCTTGCCACATCCAAACTTCCTGAATGCCGAGGCGTTGATATTTTTCGAGCTTCTGGGGACTACCGCTGGTGACATTGACCTCAATGGCGAGATCGGGCTGCTCTTTTTGTTCACCAAGATAATAGGATTCGTCTGGTTCGAAGGAAACAGATTTTTCTCGCGAAGCCCGGGTCGCACTCCCAACGGGATAAAATTCGATCCCTTGATTGAACAAATACAGTTCTACGAGAAAGCCGATGATCGTCTTAATAGATTCGTGGTATTCCCCCAGGGTCATTAGTTCAATTACTCCGTCTAGGTAGGTGATCCGCAGGCTTGATGTTTGCCCCAGCGCCGTTTGGATCGCCTGGAATTCTTCCCAACTGTAGCGGCCAGGCAGGGTTAAGCTTTGGGTTTCGGTGAGGACGGGTCGGCTCGTGGCAACGGTCATGGAATCGTCCCTCGTGCTGGAGGATGTACGTTCTATCCTACCGAATTTGGCTAGAAAAAAAGGCGATCGCCCATCCCTTACACTGGGGGATAATCTTTCCAGCAAACAATTTCAGGCGATAGATATAGAATGCAAACCTATTTTGCAACGGTAGCCCAGGGCATCGAAGACCTCGCGGCCCAGGAACTGACAAACCTCGGTGCCCAGGCAGTGAAAACAGAATATTGCGGGGTGTCTTTCCAAGGCGATCGCCAATTGTTATACAAAGTCAATCTCTGGTCACGGCTAGCATTTCGGGTACTGGTGCAAATCAAAAAAATTAAAGCATTTACGGCAAAGGAACTCTATCGCGGTGTGCAAAGTATCGATTGGTCTGCATACCTCGCGCCCCACCAAACCATTGCGGTTACTTGCACCGGTAAAAATAAAAATCTCAACCACAGCCATTTCACCGCTCTCCAAGTCAAAAACGCAATCATCGATCAGCAGCGGGATCAATTTGGCGATCGCTCCAGTGTCAATGTCGAAGATCCTGATGTGCTGATCAATGCCCACATTCGGGACAATCGCTGTACCCTCAGCCTCGACAGTTCCGGTCACAGCTTGCACCGTCGGGGTTATCGACCTGCCATGGGGAAAGCTCCCCTCAAGGAAAATTTCGCCGCTGGCCTCCTCGATCTCGCGGAATGGACACCGGAGTTGCCCCTCGTTGATCCCCTCTGTGGTTCTGGCACCTTTGTCATCGAAGCCGCCCTGAAGAGTTTGAACTTTGCCCCCGGTCTATTCCAAGGGGATTTTGGTTTCCAGCATTGGCAAGATTTTGACGCAGACCTTTGGCAAACCCTCCTCAACGAAGCTGAATACGCCACCAAGGATCAACTGCAACAGCCGATCATTGGCCAAGACCGAGATAAAAACGTGATTCAACAGGCCTGGACTAATGCGGAAAATTGTGGCGTTGCGGAGCACATTCAACTGGCTTGTCGGGAATTAGAAGAGGTGGAAGCGCCCGCCGACCATGGGGTGATTATCTGTAACCCGCCCTATGGCCATCGCCTCGGTGCCGATGAAGATTTGGGGCTGCTTTATAAACGCATCGGCGATATTTTCAAACAGCGATTTAAAGGCTGGACAGGCTATATTCTCACGGGCAATGCGGAACTGGCGAAACGGGTCGGGCTGCGGGCATCGCGGCGCTTTGTGGTCTATAACGGTGGCTTGGAATGTCGCCTGCTGAAATACGAACTCTACTAAAAGGTTCTCTGTTAGGATGGGGGGCAAATTGATGCTCTTTTTTCACCTCATTTTTAAACCTTGGCATGGAGATCCTCTGCACCCGTCCCGGATGTCACCATCCCCAAAATCGTTTTAGTGATCTCGATGATCCAACCCACCTAAAAACGGCCCAGCAGAAATATTGCACCAGTTGCGGGATGCATTTAATTTTGGGTGGCCGCTATCTCCCGCAAAAACTGCTTGGCCAAGGGGGCTTTGGGACGGCTTTTTTGGCGCGCGATCGCTATACGCCGACCATGCGCTTGTGCGTGGTGAAGCAGTTCCAGCCGATGGGAAATTTAGACGATCAGCAGTTGGCCATGGCCCAGGAATTGTTTGAACGGGAAGCCCATGTTTTAGAACGAATCGGCAACCGCCACCCCCAAATCCCAGATTTGTTTGCGTTTTTTCCGTTAATTGTGCCGCAACCCCAGGGCCAGGGAACGGCGCAATATTTCTATCTGGTGCAAGAGTACATCGAGGGGAAAGATCTAGAGCAGGAATTAGCGGAGCGGGGCAAGTTGCCGGAGAGAGAAGTCAAAGAAATTTTCGTGTCGATGTTAAGGGTCTTGGCCTTTGTCCATGACCAGGGGACAATCCACCGGGATATTAAACCGTCAAATATTATGCGCCATGTGGACGGTGAACTTTATCTTTTGGACTTTGGGGCAGTAAAAGAGGTCACAGCGGGGGCGGGGGTGGCCAGTGCATCCCAACGTTCGACGGGGATTTATTCACCGGGCTATGCACCACCGGAACAGATGCGAGGGGCGCAGGTTTATCCGGCCACGGATCTCTATGCGTTGGCGGTCACTTGCATTGTGTTGCTCACGGGGGAAAAGCCGGAAACGCTATTTGATGGGTATCAAAATAAATGGCAGTGGCGCAAATTCATCCAAAACATTGAACCCCGATTTGGTGCACTCTTGGATTTGATGTTGGAACCCACCCCAGGCGATCGCCCAAAATCTGCCCAGGTGGCCCTCAAACTTTTGGAGTTGCCTGCCCAGCAACAAGCTCCTGCACAGCCCACTGCCTCCGCGACACGGGTTCAGTCGCCAGCCCCAGCGAAACCCCCTAAACAACAAAAACAGGCACCGCTTGCGCCACCCAAAAAAACACCACCACCGACGAAAGCACCGACTGGTTCTGTGGTGCCGCTCCTAATTGGGGCTGGGTTTACGGGCTTTCAGGGAGTATTATTGATGCCCCTTGTGGGGACTTTCCTGGCGGGTAATGTGGGCATGGGCGTTTGGGGGGCGGCCATGGGGTTAATCATTTTAGCGATCGCCCTGAGAGTCCTCGAACTGAAAGAAATGGTGATCCTCGGCGCGATTACCCTGGGTGCGGCTTTTTTCCTAGTGCAAACCGTGGAATTCACCACCCTCGCAATTATCGCCGTTTTGGTTGGAGCGGGCTTGGTGGCGGCGATCGCCCTGTTTACCCTGATTTACCGTTTGCTCCAAAAAATTCTCTAAACCCATCAATGCTTCCTTACCCTTATGGACAATCTAAGACCCAGATTGTTCACCCATAGCGCCATTACAGCGGGCATTACAATAGAGTATGTGACATCTGCCGACGCTAACCCTAGCGGGTAAAACGCGAGCTACCTTTCCTTACGGTTGGTTTTTCCTGCTTCATCGGGGTTTCCGTACAACCTTCCTCAACAGGCAGTATCACCGACTGTCCATCGGCTACACTTCGACATTGCTCATTGCTAGCAAGACCTCGTTGTTCTACCACTTGAGCGGCAGCCACATCTCGGTCAGTTGTATATCCACATTCACTACAATGATGCACCCGTTCACTGAGTTTTTTCTTCCCGGTATGCGCTCCACATTGAGGGCAAGTTTGGCTCGTTCCATTGGGGTCAACCTTAGCAAAGTAGACTCCACGCTTCCAAGCAACCCACTTGAGAATTTCCAAGAAACTCCCCCAAGCAGCATCCAAACAATGCTTTGCTAACATTCCGCGACTGCTTGCCTTAAGGTTTAAGTCCTCAGCAAAAATCATTCCAGCACTATCGCAAAGTTTGTGAGCCGTCAAGAAGTGGAACTCACGACGAACATTATAGATGTGCTCATGCAGCTTACGAATCTTGGCTTGAATCTTGCGGTAATTCACAGAACCCTTTTTCTTGTTTCTCAATTTGCGTTGCAGCCATCGAAGCTTGCTTTGCAAATCCACGAAAAAGCAAGGGCGTTCTACCAACTCACCCGTCGATATAGCCAAGAACTTCTCCAGTCCCAGGTCAATGCCAATGGGTTCGCCATGGGGTATGACATCAGGAACGGAAACATTGGCTTGCAGAATCAGTTGAGCATACCAACCTGATGCTTTGAACACGACCCGCACCTGCTTAACCTCAAATCCTTCTGGAATCGGTCGATGCAGATTGAGGGGCATGGCTCCAATTTTCGGCAGCTTTATTTCAAATCCGTTGACTGGGTTCGATTTGAACTGCGGAAATACAAACGAGCGGTACTGACCAAACTTCTTGAATCGAGGGAAACCAAATCCCCTTTTTTGCATAAACTTGAACGACTTATCCAGTCGCTTCAGGGCATCTTGCAGGACTTGAGAATGAACTGCTTTAAGTTCTGGAATATTTCTCTTTACCTTGGTCAGGGCCGTTTGCTGCTTACAGTAGTCGGGGTAGGAGGTACCGACAGGAACAATGTATTCCCGCTTGGTGCTGCAAGCATTGACCAGACATTTACGAGAATTTACCCAGTCCTTGCGCTCCACCAAAGCATAGTTGTACACGCGACGGCATTGCTCTAACCAGTCAAGCATTCGAGCTTCTTGGTCAAGTCTTGGATAAATGCGGTAGCTATAGGTCAAATTTAGCATAAACATATCCTAACAGATGTACATTTTTTGTTAGAACCCATGACATAAATAGTGTGTTGAATTTCAGGGCATTGAACCCCTCAAGAATTAAATAGCTTATTATTTATGCTAGAAACCTACTCCATTCCCACAATACCTATAATTATCTGGAGGGGTTAAGGTATTTCGAGTAAGTTTTTTGAATTTTATGGTTTTTTATAGAAAAAGCATGCTCTATTGACAAATCATTGTAATTTTTGTAGAACAACGTTATTAATATTTGGGTTGAGACTGATTTTGATATATGGCTAAAGCAATTGGCATTGATCTAGGAACAACTAACTCGGTGGGTGCATTCAGCGAAACAACGGTTGAGATTATTACCTCGCCAGACAACTCCCCCCCCCGAAAACACACTAACTAAATCTATCGTTGCAGAAATAGAAGGGAGCATGGTTGTAGGTGCGACTGCATATAATCACATGCGCCTTGCACCGGAAAAAACGATCAATTCTGTTAAGCGCTTAATGGGACGGGGATTTAACGATCCCAAAGTACAAGATCATCTTAAGAAATGTGCTTATAAAGTAACCCCAGATAGTGCTGGTACAGACAACAGTTTATCGGTCTGGCTTGGTCACAAAGAATATAGTCCAGAAGATATTTCGGCAGAAATTCTCAAGAAAATTATTCAGAATGCTACTGCCTATCGCCAACACATTGGCAAGCATGATGAGTCCATTAACCAAGCGGTTATTACCATTCCTGCCTACTTTAACGATAAGCAAAAAAATGCCACTAGGGTTGCTGCATTGAAAGCGGGATTAACCCCCCTTGAGTTATTATCAGAACCCACCGCTGCTGCTATTTCTTATGGCTTTTCCCCAGACAATGACGATGTACAAACAATTCTCGTTTATGATTTTGGCGGTGGTACATTTGATGCCTCATTGATTGTCGCTTCTGGGTCACAGTTTATCGAGCAAGGCAAAGCAGGGGATCTCTGGTTGGGGGGTGACGATGTTGATCTACAGCTCATTCAATTCGTTAAAGATCAAGTCGCCAAGCAGGAAGGACTCAATGATATTAATACTTTAATCGATGCGATGCCCCATTATGAAAAAGTTCGCTTATTAGCTGATTTAAAACTGGCAACAGAACGGGCAAAAATCGAACTAAGTCAGAAACCAGTGGTCAGAATTGATCCGCCGACTCCTTTGAAGGATGAATTTGGCATGGCAATTCCTATTGAAGTGGAAATTACACAAGAAATCTTTGAAAGGATGATTGAACCTTTGGTTTCTCGGAGTATCAAAATTTGCCATGAAGCGCTGCAATTATCAGAATATACTCCTGATTTGATCGATGTTGTTTTGTTAGTAGGTGGCTCGTCTCAAATTCCCTATGTGCGTCGTCGGATGCAGGAAGCTTTTGGTCAAGATAAGGTCGTTTTTCATCCCCGTCCAATGTATGCGATCGCCGAAGGTGCGGCTATTGTGGCGGCTGGTTTAACAGATAAAGTGGGCAGTGTTTCTCGGGATTATTGCATTAAGCTCCAAGACGATCCCCGTTATCGCATTATCCGTCGGGGAGATATTTTGCCCGTGCAATGTTCTCATACTTTTAAACTGGTTGCCGATAACCAAAGATTAATTCATTTTGAATTTTTTAGTCCCGACGATGTTAGTCAAGATCTCGATGCGACAATCCATGATGAGCGGATTGGTGATATGTGGCTAGCTTTAGATCAAGAATATAGTAAAGGAACAGAAATTCAAGTTTATTTAGACTTAGACGACAAGGAAAATGCTTTGAAAATTCATGCTCACCTCAGAAATGATCCAAGCGTCAGTGTTTCCTGTTCTTTCTCTCGGGGAAGATCTGATGAAAAAATCCTTTCTCAGACGGAGCAACTAATCGAAGAATTAAATGAGTTAGGCTTAACTGAATTAGGTGTCGCTACGGCTACGGACAAAATTTCTGCGGTGGTAAAATCTGCCAACTACATTGTAGATAGCAATACAGGAGAAGAGCGACCTGACATGCGAGATACAGCCCGTCAGCAGCTTGATGAATTAACAGTAATGATGTCAAAAGAGCGCTTGGATGCGGAGGCTGACCAGAAGGAATGTGAACTATTACTTAACTTATGTGAAGACTTCTTGCCCGATTCGCAACAACAGCGTATCCAAACGTTAAAAGAAGAGTTGGAAATAGCAATCGCCCAAAATAATATCGGTCAGATGCAAGCAACCTGTGAACGGGTAGCAAAGGAATTTGACAATCTACCACCCCGGGCAAAATTTGTTCAGTTTGTTATTATGGGAATCCGTCGCGCATCACAGGTGAATCCGAGTGAAGCACAGGTAATGTTCTCCGAATTAGATGCCATTATTAGTGCTTTCAAACGGGAAGATAACATCGCTATTGAAAGACTTTCTGATTCATTATTTAGCAAGATACAAAAATATGCAGGGATCAGTATTCCTGACATGAAAATCAGTACTGGATTGTCTCGCTAACTGTTGTTTTTATACCTTTTACTAAGGCGATCACTATGGGGAATTCATTAGAAATCATCAACTGTCCCGTTTGTAGTTATCAAGATATTCAAGGCAATACCTGTCCCAATTGTGATGCCGATATCACATTAATTCGTACCTTGAAAAATTTACCGATAGTAGAAGAATCAACCATCATAGTGGCTTCTAAGTTCTCTAAACCTAATCTCTTTTTAGTTATTCTTCTCTGTGTTTTTTTTGGCTTTTTAAGTGGGATTTGGTTTATCTATTGGTCTTTCGGTGGAGCACAAAATTTTGCATTCCTTGAAACATCGGAATCAGCGATCACTCCAGACATATAGAAAAGCACTACTATGGTGACAACACCTGCTATTATCCAATCATCTACGATAGGGCAAACACAACCTCCTAAACCTCAAACTTATCAGGTACAGCCCGGAGACAATCTCTCTCAGTTAGCTAGATCTTTTTGTGGTAATTCTGATCAGTGGAAAAAATTTGTAATGAATAATGAATTTCTTATTGGCCGACAGGACTATCTTCTAAATACTGGCGAAATTTTAAGTATTCCTACCCAATGTAAAACAAGATAAATAATGATTAAAACAATAATCAATACCATCACAAAAATTATATTTTCTGTTGGCATTTTTGACATTAGAGATAAAGCCCGACAGACGGAAATATTAGTGAGGCAAGCCCAGGTTTTTGCAGCTAATCGGAAGCTGCAATCAGCAATTAATGATGCCCAAAAAGCGATTGAACTCTGGAATGAGCAGCCAAATTTTTGGGAGCGACTATTTAGAGACTGGTTCTTAAACATTGACTTGAGTAATTTAAGTAGAGATTTAAGACTTTGGAATAAAAACTTTTACAAAGCTAGTCATCACATCAAACAAGGACTTGGACTTCTTAACACACTTTCAGATCATCCCAGGGAAGCTGAAAAATTAAGCAAAATCATTCAACACCTAGAACAAGCGCAATTATGGTTGCTGGATGCAACAGCTGAGAAGTACCTCTTGCAATTACGTCCTGATTTTGAAAAACGAAATCAATGGAATCAAAAAGTTCTAGAAGCTCAATCCCTTTCAGAACAAAAATACTTTATTTATGCTTCTCAAATTTATCGTCAAGCCTATCAAGATTACAATTGCGAACAGGTCAAACAACAGCTTGATTATTGTCTTAAATATCAAAAACAGGAAGAATGGTATCTCACAAAAATAAATGACGCTCAAGAATTTTGTCGTATGGGAAATTTCCATAAAGCCCATAAAATACTCAAGTCAACACTAGCTAGATTTAGCCGTATTGATGGCCAAAAATTTTATAATAAAGTGCTCAATGTATTGCGTGCCAAGAGATCATTTTTAGAGGGTTTACGTCATGAGCAAAAACAAAATTTCAGTCAAGCTATTCAATTTTATGCAAATGCTCAGGAATATATTACGAATGATGAATATCAGCTCCGGCAGGCAATCTGTGCCTATAAGCAAACCCGTTATCAGTTGTCTGAAGAATTAATTCAAGGATTGACTTCTGAAAGGGCAAGCTATTTTCGGGGATTAATTTTGATTAAAAAAGACCAATATAGATTGGCTCAACTAGCTTGGGAATCCATTCAATCCTTTGATATTTTAGAGCAGAAAAAAAAGCTTGAAAAATTACTTCAAATATCTTATTTGATTGAACTACAAAAAATCGAAAACTGTGTTGAGGAGGGAGATTTAGAACAGGCAGTCACATTAAGCCAGAAAGCGATCACCAATTTTGCCGAAACAGATATTATTCAGAAAAATCTAACTCAGAATATTATTCCCCGTCAAGCCAGAGAAGGATGGGAAGCAATCGATCCTGATTGGCATAATTTACGTCAAAAAGCACAATCCAATTTTTCGCAGAATGCTAATATTAAAACACTGCATAATTGGGCTGTTGCTTGTTACTATTGTCTGGTCAATGAAGCGCAACCAGATTACAAGTTACTACTTGAATTTAATGCTACTTGGTCAATGGCAATTTTTAATCTAACTCAAAATCCAAATCTTAAGAATGTGCTCTGGTTCGAGGGAAAATCAATCAATTATCAAAAGATCAAAGAAAAATTAGAGGAACTTTGGGATACAGCTTTAGAGAATGTCAAGAATAATGATATAGATTCATACTTAAAAATACGAGATTGGCAACGTTTAGATCTCTATACTCTTAAGGAATTGAGTTTCCCAGTAGCAAAAGGATTTAACTTCTATGGTCTTTGGTTATCACCGAGTAGCAAATATTACTTGAATATATTGCTATTTTTAACGCGAAATGGTGATCCTGTTGTTTCTTATGACTTGAGTTCTAATTCCAAAATTCCCATATTTTATACAGAGTTAGGTCGTTGCATCGCAGCTTTTCTTGATGGAGATAATGAAAGAGCTTTATCCTTAAAAGCCTCCACTATCCAGTCCTTAGGACAATCACCTGACGAATTATCTGCTAAGACTTGGGCTGTTTATTTTGAAGGATGCTATCACTTGAAAAATAAACGTTGGCGAGATGCATTTACTCAATTTAGTCTTGAAAGAACTGCAATATATGGCAACAAGAAATGGTCTGATGAAATCGACAATTTGTGTGAGCAGACATCGAAAAATTTGGAAGGAGAGAGTCGCAAAGAATTCATTAACAAGTGGTATAATTTAGCAAAAACTCAAATAAGTAAAAGATATTGGGTTGAAATTTCTGTTGATGATATTCGTCAAGATCTTACAAAAGATCGAATTTCTTTTCATAGTGCGAAATCTAAGCTTGAAAAGTTACGTTCTCTTGATCCCAATAATGCGGTTATTAAAGAACTTATTTATATTATAGAGAAACAAGAAATTACCGATGAAATTCAACGATATTTTCAAAGGGGTGACCTTGAAGGAGCTGTTAATTATACATTGCGTTGTTCCCATGAAGATATTAGACAAATGGTTGCTAAAATTTTAGTGGATATTTTTCAAAACCATCAGCATCAATTCACCCCTTATGATGTCATCAAGTTGCGTAGTTGGGTAGAGAAGTTATTAGGATAAAGAATTATGGAAATAAATCCCTATACTATACTAGGTTTGAATTCTGCTTCTTCTAAAGCGGAGATTACGAAAGCGATGGCAATCGCTATGAAGGAGAAACGTTATCCAGTACAGGAGATTGCCAAAGCACAAAAATCCTTGATGAAACCAGAGGAAAGGCTGGTGGCTGATTTTTTGATGCCCCACCATGACCCTATTAGTCGTTTTCAGAAAAGTGATTTTTCTCAATTACAAAAAATTGACCCTCACTTTGAAATGTTGCCAGAGGGTGATTTGGTAGAGGAATTCATTGTGAATCGAAAAAAAATTTCTGAAGAAGATATCCGTTTAGGACAGGCAATCGCCGACTCTTTTGACATTGGAGAACCAGATGGATTAAAACAATGCTAAAAATCACAGAAGAAATTCGAGATAAATTACTAAAACGTCTTGAAGCAGCATTACAAACCGAAGCGATATTAAGACAGCAAATACGTCAAAATCAACAAAATCAACAAGCCGAAAAATCTCTTTTTTTGTTGGAGTTATTGGAAGTAATTGATGCTCTTGATAATGTACTAGATTCTCTCGAAAAGAATCCTGAAGTTAGCCCCGAACTATATCAACGTTTACCCCGTATTGTTGGTTTTGTACAACGAAAACTTCTAAATACCTTGGCAAAGCAGGGGGTTGAACCTATCGAGATGGAGCTGAATCATTCGATTGATATTAATACTTGCTGTGTAATAGAAAGCCAAGCAAGAGATGATGTGCCAGCAGGAACATTACTAAACTTGTTAAAGAAAGGGTATTGTCATAATCAAAAAGTATTACGTCCTGCTGAAGTTGTGGCTTCTAAAGAGGAATAGTAAACACCTAAAATAAAAAATAATTGTACTTTCGCATAATGTTTAGATTATCTTGGCTTTTCAGTATGTAGATATGTAAGTGATGATTATGGTGGCGACTAGATAGAACTCTTTCTACTTCTGCATGCCTTGGTTTGTTTAGTAACTCTTATAATCTTCACTTTACAATAGGATTAATTCTGTATTGGATTTATAGAACGACAAACTATGCTAGAAGCCTACCGCAAACACGCCGCCGAACGCGCCCAATTGGGGATTCCCCCCCTCCCCCTTACCGCAGAACAAACCTCTGAACTCTGCGATCGCCTCAAAAATCCCCCCGCAGCAGAACAAGAAGAACTGCTGAGTTTACTGCGCGATCGGGTGCCCCCCGGCGTTGATGAAGCTGCCTATGTCAAAGCCGGATTTCTCACAGGCATTGCTAAAAAAGAAATTACCTGTCCCCTGATCAGTCCCCAAGGCGCAGTAGATCTCCTGGGCACCATGGTCGGTGGCTACAACGTCCAATCTTTGGTGGAATTGCTCAAAGCCAACGACAGCAATATTGCCAGTGCCGCCGCCACTGCCCTGAGCAAAACCCTGTTGGTCTTCGATGCCTTTAACGATGTCCTCGAACTCGCCGATACCAACCCCTACGCCAAACAAGTCATCGATGCCTGGGCTGAGGCCGCTTGGTTTATTGGCAAGCCCAAAGTTCCCGAAGCGATCGCCGTTACTGTCTTTAAGGTGCCCGGTGAAACCAACACCGACGACCTTTCGCCCGCGCCCCACGCCACGACGCGCCCCGATATTCCCCTCCATGCCCTCGCAATGCTAGAGTCCAAAATGCCAGAGGGCTTAGAAACCATTGCTGAACTGAAGCAAAAAGGCCACCCCGTTGCCTATGTTGGTGATGTGGTCGGTACCGGTTCCTCCCGGAAATCAGCGATCAACTCCGTACTATGGCACCTCGGTCACGAAATTCCCTTTGTCCCCAACAAAAAAGCAGGGGGCTATATCCTCGGTGGGAAAATTGCCCCGATTTTCTTCAATACCGCTGAAGACTCCGGCGCACTCCCCATTGAGTGCGATGTCAGCAAACTCAAAACTGGCGACGTCATTACCATTTATCCCTATGAAGGCAAAATTACCAACGAAGCAGGCGAAACGGTTTCGACTTTTGAACTGAAGCCCGAAACGATCCTTGATGAAGTTCGCGCAGGCGGTCGGATCCCCCTTCTCATTGGTCGCGCCCTCACCGACAAAACCCGTGAAGCCCTCGGATTCGAGCCAACGACATTGTTTGTGCGTCCTTCGATGCCAGAAGATACTGGTAAAGGTTTTACCCTCGCCCAGAAAATGGTCGGAAAAGCGTGCGGTTTAGAAGGTGTGCGTCCCGGAACATCCTGCGAGCCGATCATGACCACTGTGGGTTCCCAAGATACCACTGGCCCCATGACCCGTGATGAGTTGAAAGAATTGGCCTGTCTCGGTTTCAATGCAGACTTGACCTTACAAACTTTCTGTCATACTGCTGCCTATCCAAAGCCGGTCGATGTAGTTACCCACAAGCAACTGCCCGATTTCTTTGCGACCCGTGGTGGTGTTGCCCTCAAGCCCGGCGACGGGATTATCCACTCTTGGTTAAACCGGATGTTGTTACCCGATACTGTCGGGACTGGTGGCGACTCTCATACTCGTTTTCCCTTGGGGATTTCCTTTCCGGCGGGATCTGGTTTGGTGGCTTTTGCGGCGGCCTTGGGTGTGATGCCCCTCGATATGCCTGAGTCTGTCCTCGTGAAATTTACGGGCGAACTGCAACCCGGTGTCACCCTCCGCGATATCGTGAATGCGATTCCTTGGGTGGCGATGCAACAGGGTAAATTGACCGTCGGCAAAGAGAACAAGATCAATGTTTTCAACGGTCGGATCATGGAAATGGAAGGTCTGCCGGATCTTAAGGTGGAGCAAGCTTTTGAATTGACCGATGCCACTGCCGAGCGTTCCTGTTCTGGTTCGACGATTAAACTCAGTGAAGAAACCGTGGCGGAATATCTGCGTTCTAATGTCGTGCTGATGAAGAACATGATTGCCCGTGGTTATTCTGATGCCCGGACTCTGCTGCGCCGCGTTGCGAAGATGGAAGAATGGCTCGCGAATCCCTCCTTGATGTCTGCGGATCCTGATGCGGAATATGCCGATGTGATCGAGGTGAACCTAAACGAAATTAAGGAACCCATTGTGGCGGCTCCCAATGACCCTGATAACGTCAAACTGATGTCTGAATGTGCAGGGGACAAAGTGGATGAGGTCTTTATCGGTTCCTGTATGACCAATATTGGTCACTATCGCGCCGCAGCGAAAATCCTTGAAGGGGCTGGTGTTGTCAAAGGTCGTCTCTGGATTTGTCCGCCCACCCGTATGGATGAAAAGCAGCTCCGGGATGAAGGGGTTTACGGCGTCTTTGCGGCGGCAGGAGCACGGACGGAAATGCCTGGTTGTTCGCTCTGTATGGGGAACCAAGCCCGTGTGGAAGATAACGCAACGGTCTTCTCCACTTCGACCCGTAACTTCAATAACCGCATGGGTAAGGGGGCGCAAGTGTACCTCGGTTCGGCGGAATTGGCGGCGGTTTGTGCGCTCCTCGGCAAGATTCCCACGGTGGAAGAATATCAGGCGATCGTCTCTGAGAAAATTGATCCGTTTAAGGGTGATCTGTACCGTTACCTCAACTTCAATGAGATTGATGGGTTTGAGGATGAGGGTCGTGTGATTCCTTTAGACCAGATGCCTAAGATTGAAGATTTACTCGGTATGCCTGTTGGCGCGAAGTAAGAAAATTTGATTTTATAATTGGGGTGGGTCAGGAATGGCTCACCTTTTTGTTTATGGGCAAAAACATTTCAAAAAGGCAATTTAAACAAAGCCAAAGATTATAATTATGAATGTACTCACCATAAATATTCCTGACGACATAATGCAAAAGTTAGAAAAGCAGGATCAACCTCTGCAAACTCTTCTTTTGCAAGCCATTAATGAATATTTAGAAAAAAGATCTCCTGCGAAAACAAAAACATGGGAGCTATGCGGTGCTTTTGAAGTCGCGAACCCAGATCCTTCAGAATTAATTAGTGAAATAGGTTTGACAAATTATGCAGAAAATCTGGATCGAGACTTATATTAGAAATGTCCAAACAAAAAATTCTGGTTGATACCTCTGCATTGATTGCCTTTTTTATTAAGACAGAAACCCATAACCAAACTGCCAGAAAATATGTAGTGAGTTATCCAGAAAAAGAATGGGTAGTCCTAGAAACAATCTTTGATGAAACTGTGACATGGTTTCGTACAAGAGTTTCTAGCCAGGCTTCAGTGCAACTAGGTGAAGTTCTACGAACGGAACATCAATATTATTATTTATCCGACAGTGATGATGATGCCATTTGGGAAACCTTCAGAAAATACGACGATAAGAAATGGAGCTACACAGACTGCTCGCTGTTAGTTATATCTCAACGGCTGCAAATACCAGAGATTTTTGCCTTTGATGAGCACATTCGACAGATGGCAGGTTTGGGCGTCATTTGCGTCCCTCAGTAAGATTTCGACAGTAGAAAAATATCAAGTGATCGCCACTACTTTTTATCTGTCAGAGTATTTTATTAAAACTACTGGGTGGTCATTTCCAGAATCGCCTCGGAGAGAACTTTTACCGTGTTTTCCAGTTGTTCTATTCTTTCTTCCATCGTGTGGGGTAGTGGCAGTTTTTCAACCAATGGCACTAAATTTTTCCAGCCTCTCTGACAAGTAATGCCGTAGGTCTGTTTATAAATTTGGTAGCACTTGTCATAGGTACCGTAGCGAGCTTGCAATAACTTTTGGTCTACCTTTTCGTTCCCAGATAAAGTGTGGGGTTGTCCCAAATTTTTCTGGGCTGCGACGATTGTCCGTAAGCGTTCATATAAACCAGCGGTAATTGCAAAGACGCGGGCCGTATTTTTTAAGCTCTGCTTGTCTAATTCTTCTAATTCATCAATGATGCGGCTAAACCTGGACATGGCTATCTTCCTATTCGAATTTATTTATCCAAGAGACTTCTTTGAGTATTGGTAACCCCTGAGCCCATTTGCGGCTTCTCCGGATCTGCTTCTGGGTTCAAATCGATGGTGCCTGGATCCTTCGGGTCATCTTCAAAGAATATCAGTTGTAAAAATTGCCATACAGCCTGGAATTTGCCGAAGATTGAATTAGTTTTTCTTACCCTCTCGGCCACGGCATAGGCTTCTTGCTCCATTTGTCTCAGTTCTGCATAGAGTCGGTCTTTTTTGATGGTGATTTGTTCTAAATTCTGAATTAAAGTCGTAATTTCCTGGTTGGCCGCATCAAGTTGACGCTCAAGCTGGATTTTTTCGTCACCCTTTAAGACTAATTCTCCTTCTAGGGTGTCGATATCTGTTTCCAGGACTTCTATTTGGTCTCTGTATTTCCCCGTCCAACTTTGCAGAGTCCCCCGGGAAATTCTCAGGGATTTGATCACCTCAATGGCATCTTGAAAGGCTTGATCCTCTGGTTTTTCCTTGGCTAATTGATACAGTTCTTGAACTTTTTCCTCAAATCCTTCTTTCACCAGACCTCTCCATACACTTACTTCCTTTAAGGATATTGGGAGAGATCTATTAGTCAATGTATTGCTTCAATGTTCTTAATCTAAAGCGAAGAATGCCCTTGAAGATTCACCGCTTTTTGTCGCATGATGGAAATACTTCAACTTTCATCACGCTTCAGCCAATTTTTTCTCAATGACGATGGCGATCGCCAAAGGAATTCTTTATGTTTCCTTAAGATTTGGCTGGGTTTCTTGTGGAAAACTTCCAAATTTTTGTGGAAAAAGAACTGTTTTTGTGGAAAAAACTTGAAAAATTTCCTAAAACTAATGCCCCCGACTGAAAAATTACAATAGGGGGCGATCGCCAAAAACTTAGGGCCTTTAGAACAGAGCGCCACCACCCAGGACACCACCAACAGCCTGGAGTAGGAAAATCGCCACAATGGGAGACAAATCCAACCCACCGAGGGGCGGAATAAACGAACGGAACAGGTTAAGGTAGGGATCGGTCACAGGGCTCAGAAAACCCATCACTTGCATTGCCCAATCTGCGGTCTGAAACCAACTGAGAAGAATGCGGACAATAAGAAGCAGAAGATAAATCTGGATAAAGTTTCCGAGGCTGACTCGTAATAATTCGGCTGCCATATTCCTGTTACCGTATAAAAAACTGAAGACCTGACAATAGGGCCTTTGTCGTTCATCTTAACCGATGTTGCAAAATTGCTTGGGTACGGATATCAAGAATTGGGGTTCAAGGGTTCTTGGCCATTATGGGGATGCAACACCGTCATTTGTTGGCGGACATCGTCAATGGCACCGTTTAATTGGGCAATTTTATTTTCTAAACTGCGACGGGCCATTTCCATCCCTTCTTCGGTGTCAAAGCTGAGGGGTTCTTCTTCCTCTGACCACTGAGCCTGACGCGGGGCATTATTGTCTTTGACTTTCGAAGCGGCGATCGCCCCGGCAATGCCTCCTACAACACCACCAAAAATAGTGCCCAACAGGAACCCCGTCCCAAATCCATCGCGTTGACTCATAGGAAACCAAAACCCTTGATTCTTCTCAGTGCTACCTTAAGCTTAACGGTTGGGGATCGCTCTTGACTAGGGTACATTTGCAAAGATTTTTGCAAGGGAATGACCGCTGCCAGAAGATTGATTTTTTTGTCCCTTGGTAAACCAACGTCAGAGATTTAGTGGGTGCCAAAAGTGCGATCGCCTGCATCCCCTAGACCTGGGACAATAAAGCCTTGATCATTGAGTTCTTGGTCAATCATCGCTGTATAAATTTGCAGGGCAGGATAGTCTAGGCTCAGTTTCTGGAGGGCTGGGGGAGCAGCAACTACGGAAACAATGCGCACATTCTCTACCGCAATCCCTCGCTTGGTGACTTCCGCCATGGCCGCAGTGATGGTGCCTCCTGTTGCCAACATCGGATCGAGGAGCAGCAAGCGAGTTTCTGGGGCAAACTGCTCTGGCAAATTATTGAGATAACAGGCCACCTCAAGGGTTGCTTCGTCTCGCTTGTAGCCGAGGTGGTAGGTGGCGGCAATGTTGGGGATTACCTCCTGGGCTCCTTCCATCAAACTAAGTCCGGCCCGTAAGATGGGGATTGCAATAAGCGGCGTTTGGGGATGGATTAAGGTGGCTGGGGCCTGGGCAAGGGGAGTTTCAACGGCGGCATCGAGGGTGGGCAGCCAATAGCGACAGGCTTCGTAGGTGAGCCACTTCCCCAGTTCTTTCATGGCGGTTTTAAACAAGGGGGTGGGGGTATTGGTTTCCCTGGCGATCGCCAACCAATGCTTGAGGAGGGGGTGATCAGGCACAAAAACCCGGAGTTGCGAAGCCATAGACGTTTTGCATCAAGAAAGAACCGTCCTTTAGACTAGCATAAGCTTTTAGATGAAACCCGATGCGCGTCCCCACCTATCCCCACGATCAGTTTGCGATCGCCTTTGCCCCCCTCTCCTTTGATGCGGTGTACCGTCTCGCCGAAGATCCCGGTAGTGGAGCCGTGGTGGTAATGAGCGGTACCGTCCGGAATCGCAGTGATGGCAAGGCCGTTCATTATCTTGAATACCAAGCCTACGAACCAATGGCGATCGCCATTTTTCAGCAGATTGCCCACGACATCCGCCAACAGTGGCCCGACACAAATCGGGTCGTGATTCACCACCGCATCGGCAAGCTAGAAATTGGTGAAATTAGCGTCCTCGTCGCCGCCAGTTGTCCCCACCGGGCCGAAGCCTTTGCTGCCTGTCGCTATGGTATCGACACGATCAAACATAATGCCCCCATCTGGAAAAAGGAATTTTTTGCCGGAGGCACAAGCGAATGGGTGCAGGGTTGTCGCACCGCTGAGGGCTGTTAATCCTTCCTGACAGATACCCCCGTAATCGTTTGAAGAAAGTTTAGGCGATCGCGTATGATGGGACGCTGGTTCACATAAGGAAATCGCGGATATGGCACGTCGTTTAGCACTATTGAGCGTCTCAGACAAAACTGGCATCGTCGAATTTGCCCGGCAACTCGTAGAAGAATTTGAATTTGACATCATCAGTAGCGGCGGCACTGCCAAAGCCCTCAAGGATGCGGGCATCCCCGTCACCAAGGTCAGCGATTACACTGGTTCCCCAGAAATTCTCGGTGGCCGCGTTAAAACTCTCCACCCCAAAATCCACGGCGGCATCCTCGCGCGCCAGGACTTTCCCGAACATCTTCAAGATCTAACTGACAATAATATTCGACCCCTCAGCCTCGTCGCCGCCAACCTTTATCCCTTCGAGCAGACGATTGCCAAGGAAGGGGTGACCGTTCCCGAAGCCGTTGAGCAAATTGATATTGGTGGCCCCGCGATGCTCCGGGCAGCGGCGAAAAACTTTGGTAGCCTCACTGTCATTTCTAATCCTCGCTATTACGACGAATATTTAACGGAACTTCGCGCTAATGGCGGCACCGCAACAATCGAATTCCGGCAGCGCATGGCCGGGGAAACTTTTGCCCTCACCTGCGCCTATGACCAGGCGATCGCCAGCTACTTTGCTAGCACGGTCAATGCAGATGCCGACTTACCCCAGCGATTGGGTATCAGCGGTGAAGCAGTGCAAACTCTCCGTTACGGCGAAAATCCCCACCAAAAAGCCACTTGGTACAAGACCGGCACCCAGGCCAGTGGTTGGGCTGCCGCCGAAAAACTCCAGGGTAAAGAACTCAGCTACAACAACCTCGTAGATCTCGAAGCGGCGCGACGGATCATTGCCGAATTTCCCGATGGGGATCCTGCTGTGGCCATTCTCAAACACACCAATCCCTGTGGTGTCGCCCTTGGTTCAACGTTACGAGAAGCCTACGAAAAAGCCTTTGCCGCCGATTCTGTGTCTGCCTTTGGGGGCATTGTCGCCCTAAATAAACCCCTCGATGGCCCGACGGCTGAGGCAATGGGGAAAGTCTTTTTAGAATGTGTGGTTGCCCCCGACTGCACCCCGGAAGCCAGAGAAATTATTGCGAAGAAGAAAAATCTGCGGGTCTTAACTCTCCCCGATCTGCTCACCGGCCCCACCCAAACCCTAAAGGCGATCGCCGGTGGCTTTTTGGCCCAGGATGCGGACATTCAAATTGAAGATCCTGCAGATTGGCAGTGCGTTACCGAGAAGCAACCCAGTGAGGCTGATTTAGCGGAATTGTTCTTCGCTTGGAAGCTCTGTAAGCACGTGAAATCCAATGCGATTCTTGTTTCCAAGGATCGGGCCACCGTCGGTGTGGGTGCTGGTCAGATGAACCGGGTCGGCGCCGCAAAAATTGCCTTTGAACAGGCGGGTGAAAAAGCTCAAGGGGCATATCTCGCGAGTGATGCTTTCTTCCCCTTCGATGATTCTGTGCGTAGTGCAGCCGCAGCCGGGATCAAGGCGATCGTGCAGCCGGGCGGTTCCATCCGCGATGAAGATTCGATCAAGGCCGCCAATGAATTGGGCCTAATCATGATGTTCACGGGTTCCCGCCATTTCCTCCACTAGAATTTCTTTTTGAAATGAAGCGAGAAGGTGTGTTGTAGAAATTGCGATGCACCTTTTTTGCTGGCTATTTGATCAGTTCCACGGCATCGCGGCCATCCAAATCCTGGAGATAGACTTTGACCTTTTCCTCTTTGGCGGTGGGGAGCTTTTTCCCAGTGAAATCCGGCTGGATCGGCAGTTGACGGTGGCCTCTGTCCACTAAGACCGCTAGACGGATTACCTCCGGGCGACCATAATCATTCACCGCATTGAGGGCAGCGCGGATGGTGCGACCTTTGTAAATCACATCATCGATTAGGACGAGATTCTTGCCATTGAGATCAAAGGGAATGTCTGTTTTTGAGGGCGTCCGTACCCGAATTTGGTCGAGGTCATCGCGATAAAACGTGATATCGAGGGCACCGACGGGCACCGCAATGCCTTCGAGGGTTTCAATTTGCTTGGCAATATTTTCTGCCAAAGGGACGCCACGGGTATGAATCCCCAGCAGGACTAAGTCGGTCAAATCCCCTGCTTTTTCGACAATTTGCGAGGCTAGGCGGGTGATGGTGCGACGCATCTCCTCAGCGGATAAAATTTCGATGACGCTCTTTGTCATGGGCAAATTTTGAGGGAAAGTATTGCCATTGTAGAGCTTGTGTCTGGTTGATGGAAATCAGCAAGGCATGGGGCTTTAACCGTTAGAAAAATTCATAAAGAACGGCGTTTTAGCGGCGGAAATGCCATGCTAGAGGTAGATTAGGGGGCAGTAACGCTCGATTTTTCTGCTTTTTGACCTGGCAAATAAGATAAAAGCTGCTGCCGAAAGGCGATCGCCTTTTCCTTAATCGATCCTGGGCTTAGGCCAGATATTAAACTGATTAACCTTGAAATTACGCGCAGATTTTGTCGATAAATCCCTGACACGCCTGAGCCTTGTCGCACCTCAACCCTTTTGAAGTTGCCACGGAGGTTTCCGATGTTTCTCAACCATGCCCCAGAAAAAGTTTTGATCGAAGTGCTGAACCTGCATGAATTATGGGATCCGTTCAAAACGAAAGTTTGGGCCCGTGCCCATGCCGGGGAAGAAATGCAAGACCCGGAATTTTATCCGAAAGCTGAATTGATTTTTCCTTCGGGAGAATCGCTCCCCAAAGCCTGGATTGATCCCCATTATCGTGCCAATGTCCCCATGCCAGAACATTTATCTGCCGCTCGATGACGGGCTAAGGTTTGGCCTCTTTTGAAGATCCTATTGAGCTTTTGAGGCTCTCCCCATCATTGTTGTGGATGAAGGGAGAGTTTTTTATGCCCGGTGCTGGGATTACCCAAGGAAGCCGCATAAAAAAAGAGGGCCAGTGAGATAACTTTCACACAACCCTCTATTTCCTAAGAACTCAATTGTGGGTGATTACTTCGGAATCACAAAGTTCACCAATTTATTGGGGACAACGATCACTTTTTTAATGTCTTTGCCTGCAATATAACGTTGGGCAATGTCGGAGGCCAGGGCGGTTTTCTCCAGATCCGCTTTGCTAATGCCTGCCGGAACTTGAATTGTCCCCCGAGTTTTACCAAGGATTTGGATCACGATGGTAATTTCGTCCACAATCAGGGCCGCTTCATCCAACTGCGGGAAAGGAACAGTATGGATCGATTCACTGTGACCGAGATTTGACCAAAGCTCATCGGCGATGTGGGGCGCAAAGGGAGCCAGCAGCAAAATCAGTGTTTCAATGGCCTCTTTATATACGGGGGAATCCACGCATTTAACCTCTTTGATCGCATTGTTGAGTTTCATCAGTTCGGCGATCGCCGTATTAAATTGATAGTCCCCTTCGAGGTCTTCTTGGATTTCTTTAATCGCAGTATGGACAGCCCGACGGAGGTCTTTTTCTTCCTTAGAGAGTTCTCCTGTCGCCTTAACGTTAGTCTCTGCTACTTCATAGGCGGCGACCAAATTCCAAATGCGGTTCAGGAAGCGGAATTGCCCCTCCACATCGGCATCATCCCACTCTAGATCCTTTTCGGGGGGCGCTTTAAAGAGGATAAACATCCGCGCTGTGTCTGCACCGTATTTGCCCAAGACCAACGCTGGATCGACGCCATTGTATTTCGACTTCGACATTTTTTCGTAGAAGCCTGCGAGTGCTTCGCCGGTCTCTGGATCTTTTGGATCATTGGGATCCACTTGGTCGGCGGGCACATATTTATTCGTGCGGGAATTTTTGTAGGTCAATGCCTGCACCATCCCCTGGGTTAACAAACGCTTAAAGGGTTCATCCACAGAAACCAGTTGGCGATCGCGTACCACCTTTGTAAAAAAGCGAGAATAGAGCAAGTGAAGAATCGCGTGCTCAATGCCGCCCACATACTGATCTACGGCCATCCAATCATTGACTGGATCGAGGGCGAAGGGTTTTTCGGTGTTGTTGGCGTCGGTGTAGCGCAGGAAATACCAAGACGAATCGATAAAGGTATCCATGGTGTCGGTTTCCCGGCGGGCCGCTTTACCGCAACAGGGGCAATCCACCGCTTGCCAGTCTGCCATTTGGGCCAAGGGGGAACCCCCCCGCGCCGAAAATTCCACATCTTCGGGCAGAACAACGGGAAGATCACTATCGGGCACGGGCACCACCCCACAGTCATCACAGTAGATCATTGGAATCGGGCAGCCCCAATACCGCTGTCGGGAAATGAGCCAATCCCGCAGGCGATATTGAATTTGTTCTCGACCAAAACCGTTTTCTGCCGCAAATTTGGCGATCGCCTTTTTCCCTTCTGTAGAAACCAAGCCATCAAACTGACCGCTATTCACCATAATGCCAGCCTCGGTGTAGGCCTCTGTGAGTTCCGCGCTGGCGTCGCCCCCTTCCGGGATAATCACCGTTTTGATCGGTAAATCATTTTCGCTGGCAAACTTAAAGTCGCGACTATCGTGGGCGGGCACCCCCATCACTGCCCCTGTGCCATATTCATACAGCACATAATTGGCGATTAGAATCGGCACTTCTTCCCCAGTGAAAGGATTGGTCACCTTGCCCCCAATCGCAACCCCTTTTTTCGGCTTATCATCGGCGGTGCGATCCTGTTCGCTTTCTTGACTTACCTCAGCGATAAACGCATCTACGGCAGCTTTTTGTGCGGGCGTTGTCACCTGGGCTACGAGGGGATGTTCCGGCGCCAGGACAACATAGGTGACCCCAAAGACCGTATCCGGGCGAGTGGTAAAGACTGCCACTTTTTCATCGCTGCCCACAACGGGAAATTCCAGGTGCGCCCCAGTGGATTTGCCAATCCAATTTTCCTGCATTAATTTCACTCGCTCTGGCCAACCGTCGAGGGTATTGAGATCCTGGAGGAGTTCTTCGGCGTAGTCGGTGATCTTCAGGAACCATTGGCGCAGCAGTTTTTTCTCAACGATCGCCCCCGATCGCCAGGAACGGCCTTCCGCGTCTACCTGTTCATTCGCCAAAACCGTTTGATCAATGGGGTCCCAGTTTACTGCCGCTTCTTTTTGGTAGGCTAATCCGGCTTTGTAAAACTGCAAAAAGAGCCATTGCGTCCATTTGTAATAGTCGGGGGAACAGGTGGCAACTTCTCGATCCCAGTCGATAGAAAGACCCAACTGCTTGAGTTGCTCGCGCATCTGAGCAATATTTTGATACGTCCATTTTGCGGGGGGAATGCCCCGATCAATCGCCGCATTTTCTGCGGGTAGCCCAAAAGCGTCCCAACCCATGGGATGGAGCACCCGATAGCCTTGCATTCTTTTGTAGCGGGCAATGACATCAGTGATCACATAGTTGCGCACATGACCCATGTGGAGCTTGCCGGAGGGGTAGGGAAACATCGACAGAGCGTAGAATTTTGGCTTATCACTTTGGCTAGGGGTTTTGTCTAAGCCAAGCTCTAACCATTGCTGTTGCCATTTCGCTTCAATATCAGCGGCACTGTATCGCGTTTCCACTCTTGATTCTCCGTGTTGTAAGGGTCAGTGGCTTATTTTAACCTCCGAGTGGATGTGTTGCTGCCTAAGAAGACCAGGGATTTTTCTAGGGGCGATCGCCTTTGTTCTCGCCTTGGAAAAAGATCGGGCACAATGGACAATAGGGCTACAGGAGGAGAGATGCCGCCAAGCGATCGCCAATTTGATGAACCTTTCTTTTGGGCAAAGATCAAGAAACACCCCCATAACATCGGCAAGCCCATCCTGGAAGTTGATGATGGATAATTAAAGGATCACTTTTTGAAATAGACAGTTTTTCATCCATCGCTGGAAATATTGGAGAAGATTACCCATGGTGAAGCACCTTTATCGGCTAGGAACTGTCGCTGTGTTATTGGGTTTGAGCGCCTGTGAAGTAACCATTGGATCTGATCCGCAAACTCCCCCAGCAGAAGATGTGGCCACCCAAGATCCACCAGGCAATACGGCAACCCGTTCTGGGGCCAGTGACGAGGGTGTTGCAGAAACGGGCACTGGTGGCGGCATCGCAAAATCGAGACCGACGGCACCGCAACCCCCGGTACAACTCCAATCACCAGCACAACCCATTGCCCAAACTTCCACTAGCTTTGAAACCCGGTGCGGCTGGTTCTCGAATCCGACCCCCGGCAATATTTCCCTCTATGATGCCGACCGGGAATGGCTTATTGGCGTCCAAGGGGGGCACCAGGTATCAACGGATTGGGATTGGCCGAATTTTGCGCCGGATCAGTGGGTAGTGACCAATGTGGGCAGTTATGGCTATGGTTGCGCTTGCATGGATGTGCGGACAAACCCCGCAGCGGGAACCATCAATGACATTCGCAATGTGCGCGCCCAGGCGATCGCCATTTGTCAGCAGGATCCGGCCCTCAATCGCTGGGCTAATCTTTTTCCGTAAAATTTATGCCCAGTTTTGTAATCTAGGGAAAGGCGATCGCCCTCAAAAAAACTTCAAACTTTCCATGTTTTATCTATCCCAAGCCCACCTTGAACGCTTCCAGCGCTGCCCACCAACATTCCAAGCCCTTTACCTAGAGCAGCTTACGGCTCCCAACGACCCCAATTATCTGGAAAATCAGCAGTGGGGCATCCGGTTTCACCGGGCAATGCAGCAACTCCAGTTAGGCTTGTCCCCGGCGCAAATTACCACAGACCCGAATCTCCATCAGAGTCTCCAGGCTCTGCTCACCGCCCAACCCCAGCTCCTCGACCAACAACAGCAACAGACGGCCGCCGAATATCGCCGCACCCTGATGACGGGAAATTTTCTGCTCACCGTTATTTGTGACTGGATCAATTTTGGTGCCGACACCCTCCAGATCTATGACTGGAAAACCTACCGTCAACCCCGTCAAAGCGACGATCTCAAAGACCACTGGCAAACAAAGCTCTATCTGTACGTCATGGCCGAGACCACGGGTTATCAGCCGGAGCAACTAGCGATGACCTACTGGTTTATCGCCCCAGGCCAACCGCCCCAATCCCTGACATTTCAATACAATCAAACTTGGCATCAGCAAATCCACACTGAACTGGCCGCCCTGCTGACCCAACTGCAACAGGATTTAGATCAATACTTTCAAGACGGCATGCCCTTGCACCACGGCGATCGCCAAACTTGTCCCCATTGCCCACCCCATCAGCATTTTTCCGAGGTCGAAACCCTAGATTTTCTCGCCGGGAAAAGCCTAGAGGACTTTCTGGGGGAGATTGAAGCAGTACAATTGTAAACGCACCATTCATCCAGAAGCACAAACCCCAGACCAGATTTATGGCGACAGAATTGCACACAGAGCTAGAAGAAGCCGTCCGCTCGCGACGGAATTTTGCGATCATCTCCCACCCCGACGCGGGTAAAACCACCCTCACCGAAAAACTGTTGTTGTACGGAGGTGCGATTCACGAAGCCGGGGCCGTTAAAGCCCGCCGGGAACAGCGCAAAGTCACCTCTGACTGGATGGAGATGGAGCAGCAACGGGGGATTTCTATTACCTCGACAGTGCTGCAATTTTTATATAACGGCTATCAAATTAATCTGCTCGATACCCCTGGTCACCAGGACTTTAGTGAAGATACCTACCGTACCCTCGCGGCGGCGGACAATGCGGTGATGTTGGTGGATGCAGCCAAGGGTCTGGAGACACAAACCCGGAAGTTATTTGAAGTCTGCAAACTGCGATCGCTGCCCATTTTTACCTTTATCAACAAGTTAGACCGGCCTGGGCGGGAACCCCTCGAACTCCTCGATGAAATTGAACAAGAACTGGGCCTACAAACCTACGCGGTAAATTGGCCCATCGGCATGGGAGACCGATTCCAAGGGGTTTATGATCGCCGCCTCGAAGAAGTACATTTATTTGAACGGACGGCCCACGGTACTAAGGCTGCCACGGAGACCATTTATAAAATCGATGATCCGGCCCTCGAAGCCATTCTGGATCCTGAACTGTTCACGCAACTCAAAGAAGAATTAGAAATTCTCGAAGAAATCGGCGCCGACTTTGATCTAGAAGCGATCCACGCAGGCCAGCAAACGCCCATCTTCTTCGGTAGTGCGATGACCAATTTTGGGGTGCAACTCTTCCTCAGTGCGTTCCTAGAATATGCCCTGAAGCCGGAACCCCGTGCCTCTACCCTGGGAGATTTAGAACCCACCTATCCCGAATTCACTGGGTTTGTCTTTAAACTCCAGGCGAATATGGACCCCAAACACCGCGATCGCGTTGCCTTTGTGCGGGTTTGTACTGGGAAATTTGAAAAGGATATGACCGTTAGCCATGCCCGAACCGGAAAAACGGTGCGCCTATCCCGTCCCCAAAAGCTCTTTGCCCAGGGCCGTGAATCCCTTGAAGAAGCCTATGCCGGTGATGTGATCGGCTTAAACAATCCGGGGGTATTTGCCATTGGCGATACGATTTATTGCGGTAAAAAACTCGAATATGAAGGCATTCCCTGCTTTTCGCCAGAGCTGTTTGCCTACCTAAAAAATCCGAACCCCTCGAAGTTTAAACAATTCCAAAAAGGAGTCAAAGAACTCCAGGAAGAAGGGGCCGTACAGATTATGTATTCCGCCGATGAATTTAAGCGGGAACCAATCCTCGCTGCGGTGGGACAACTGCAATTTGAGGTGGTGCAACACCGTCTCCAGAGTGAATATGGCGTAGATAGCAAGCTCGAACCGATCCCCTACAGTGTGGCGCGCTGGGTGACGAACGGTTGGGAAGCCCTGGAAAAGGCGGGCAAAATTTTCAATACAATGATCGTCAAAGATCTCTGGGAACGACCCGTGATTCTCTTTAAAAATGAATGGAATCTCCACCAAATCCAAGGGGATCACCCGCACCTAAAATTGTCGGCGATCGCCCCCATTGGTTCTTCTGTTAAATGATGTCTCGCGTGGTAAAAACCCATGGCAATTCAACTGAAAAAAGGCAACCGCATTTCCCTCAAAAAAGAAGCCCCCGGCCTCAAGAAAGTGATGCTGGGCCTCGGCTGGGACATGGCAACCAGTAATTCAGGGGGCGGTTTCCTCGGCATCTTTAAAAAGCCAGCAGGCAGCATTGACCTCGACTCCGGGGTGCTGTGCTTGGATTCCCAAGGGAAACTCAATAGCGCCAGTGATTTCATCTATTACGCTAACCTCAATCACAAATCTGGGGCGATCGCCCACCAAGGGGACAACCTCACCGGCGCGGGAGAAGGAGATGACGAGCAAATTTTTGTCGATTTAGAGCAAGTGCCTGCGGCGATCCAAAGTTTACTGTTCACCGTCACCATTTACCAAGGCAGACAACGGGGCCAAGAATTTAGCCAGATCAGCAATGCTTTTGTGCGCCTCGTTGACCTGAGTAACAACCAAGAGATCGCCCATTACAAACTATCTGGGGAAACCTACCAAGGCAAAACTGGGATGTTGATGGCCGAATTACGCCGGGAGGAAAACGGTTGGGCGATGACGGCCCTCGGTGATGGCCTCGACCCCCAGGATTCTGAAAATCTACTCAAAAAATATCGTTAACGGTTCAGCTATTTTTTATCTGCGCGATAAAAAGGTTTTTTCACTACCTGGGCTGGGTACTGTTTGCCCCGAATTTCGACGGTGACTGCCTGACCGACTTTTCCCAATGCTGGTGGTAGATAAGCTAAGGCGATCGCCTTTCCGAGGGTGGGGGACATCGTCCCGCTGGTCACAAGGCCCACTGCTTCACCATTCACAAGCACAGGATAGTCGTGGCGAGCGATACCACGCCCTTGCATCTCTAGGCCCACCAAACGCCGTTGAATGCCTGCTGCTTTTTGGGTCTGCAAAATATCTTTTGCGATAAACTCATCTTTTTCTTGCCAGTGGATCAGCCACCCCAAACCCGCTTCCAGGGGGGTTGTGTTGTCATCCATATCCTGACCATAGAGGTGTAACCCGGCCTCCAGCCGCAGCGTATCCCGTGCCCCCAAACCACAGGGCATCACCCCCGCCTCAATTAAGGAGTCCCAAAGTTTTTTCCCGGCCATGGGTGCGACCATCACCTCAAAACCATCCTCGCCGGTGTAGCCAGTCCGCGCAATAAAAGCCGTTTCCCCGAAAATTTGTCCTTGGCCGTGGTTAAACAGCTTTAGGGTCGCCAAGTCTAAATTTTCCACCACAGGTTGCAAGATTTCCTCTGCCTTTGGGCCTTGGATCGCCAGCAAGATATTTTCTTGGGAGACATCGGTTAAGGTGATCCCCTGGTCTGATAAATGGCCCGTCAACCAGTCCCAATCCTTCTGGGTGGTGGCCGCATTCACAATCAAAAAGCCCTGGCGATCGCCTTGGTGATAATAGATCACATCGTCGATGATACCGCCATGGTCATTGAGCAGCACTGTGTATTGCGCCTGGCCAGGGGCGAGCCGTGCCAGATTTGAGGGCACCAATTTTTGCATCGCCGCAATCAGGTTTTCCCCAGCCAACTGAAATTTGCCCATGTGGGAAATATCAAACATTCCCACCTCTGTGCGCACCGCTCGATGCTCCACCTTTAAGCCTTTGTATTGCACGGCCATCTCCCAACCGGAAAACGGTACAAATTTGGCACCCGCTGCAATGGCGAGGTCATGGAGGGGCGTGCGTTGCAAAGTCATAGGGGCTTCATCTAAGAGACATCAACACCAATGATACGAGGTTCTCAGAACGGAATCTCATCGTCCGGGGCAACAGGGACAGGCGGACGACCTTGAACAGTGGGGATGGTCGGCGGTTCGGGGACAGGTGCTGGGGATTTTTCGGGTTCGGCAGGCAGCACAACCTGGGCATCCGTTTCTTCTGGGGGCACAAAGTGAGTCAGTTCGATCACTTCCCCGCCGAACAATTCTGCAAACTGTTGGGCGATCGCCTGGATATCATCGGTCGCTTCCGAGACATTTTCTGCGGCTGTGGGATCGGGGGTTGATTTGGGCGCAACTGTTGGGGAAACCTCTGGGGATGGTGAGGCGATCTCTCCGAGATCCGCTTTGCGGTGCGCCGTTGGTGTCGGTTCCGGAGGTTTCGGATTTGGGGCTGGTGCGGGTCTTGTTGGCGACCCTGGGAACGGTGGGGCAATAGGCTTCGGGGTTTCAACGACCGGGGGTGGCGGCACAACGACAGCACTTTGCGCCGGGGGAACAGCCGTGGGGTTTGGTGTGGGTGTAGGGAAAACCGGAGTTACTGGTGCTCCCCCCTGACCATTTTCCAAACCATGGCCCACTTGCAAGGTCACCTTAAGGGGGTTGCCACAGATTTTTTCAAAGGCAGCCTCAAGCTGGGGGGTTTTATTTTTAGCAATTTTGAGTAAGTTGGCGCTTTTAATGCCGATGAGAGCGCTGTGATCCGTAAGTTGGAGCAGCTTGCCATGATCCCGAAACAAAGACTGGCTCAACAAGGGCAGTTGGCGCACAATGCCTTGCCACAGTTCTTCCCGTTCCAGGGCCGAAATTGTCGGGCTGGTGGTTGCAGAAGGTGGTGGTGAGAGGGGGCGATCGCCATTGGGTTGCTCATGATTTCGCGCCGTTGGGGGCGTGACATCCTGGAGTGGCGGAGATAGAGGGATCGCGTTTGCTTCTGGCACAGGGGCAGAAACTTGAGGAACTGCGGGTTGAGAAGAAGCTTGAGGGACTTGAGATTCTACCGCAGCGAGGGACGTTCCAGAACCATGGCCATTGGTCGCAGTGGGTGTTTCCCCAAAGGGATGGGGAATTTCCTGTGGGGGTGGCGGAGAAGTTGGTGGTTTCGACGTAGGTGGCGGTTGCAGATTGGTTTGAATATTTAAAGGAGTGGCCGCTGTTTGCGTTGTTTGGGTCTGTCCCAAAGCGGCGGGGAGCAATCCCAAAAGAGTAATTTCCAGCCACAGACGCGGTTGAGTCGTATTTTTGAGTTGATATTCGCTTTCTTTGAGGTGTTGCTGTCCCTGCAAAATAGTGGCAAGATCCCACTGGCTTGCTTCCTGGCAAAGGATTTCCCAAGTCGGTTGGGTTACAGCGATCAGATCTCCCCGTTGGGGGGCAGTTTTTGCAATGAGCAAATTTAGATAAAAACTTGCTAAATTTTGTAGAACGACCAGAGGTTCCCGGCCTCGATTTAACAGGCTCCGACATTGTTGAATGACTGCTTCTGGATCATTGCTGTGAATCACCTGAAGCAACTGCAATAGATCCCGCTCTGGTACGGCCCCCACCAAATCCCAGACCTTATCAGGGGTAATTTCACCGGACAACAAACTCAGTTGATCCAATAAACTTTCCGCATCGCGCAGACCCCCATTGGCAATTTGCGCAATTAACGTCACTGATTCGAGGGGAATATCGATATTTTCTAAATGGGCAATTTTCCGTAAGTGGGCCACCATGGCATCGAGGGGAATACGCCGATAGTCAAACCGTTGACAGCGGGAAATAATCGTGGGCAAAACCCGTTGCGGATCAGTGGTTGCGAGGACAAAGACGACGTGAGCAGGGGGTTCTTCGAGGGTTTTCAGGAGGGCATTGAACGCCGCCACACTCAACATATGGCAGTTATGAACCAGTAGCCCATTAGCGACAAAATTATGATTCTCTTCAACTTCAATATCGTAAACAGATTCAATTTCGCCCCATGTGACGGCTTCAACTGTCTCGAAATTTGTAGTCCATTGAGGTGATCGAAAATCGTCTATGGTCGCGAATCCATTTTCTCGTGGCTTTTGCTCCCAATTTGACGTAATAGTAGATTTTTTGGGTTTGTTTACGGGTGTAATGGAGAGATTTTGCGGGATATCCCAAGTCGGTAAGCCATTGGGCAATCTGTTGATTTTCTGTAGCGGAAAACCCTTCTGTGTGAAATTGGATACTTGGGCTTCCCGTGGTGTTGATTGAGAGAGAGCCATCATCCATGTACCACCATGCTCTTCCTTCCGCGCTAATTCGTTGCAGCCATTCTGTTGAGAGCATTTTCTGTGAGCCGTTTGATTTAATGATTTTTTCGACTTCACAGAGTTGGGGATGACAGATGGTTCTGGCTGTAATTGACCATTGTCCATAGCCAGCATTAAGCGTTCGTTGGCAACTTGGTTGAAGTTCTGGAAGGCGAGAGAGTTTATATTTAAGCCATTCTGTTTGGCGATCGCCATGGGTCCAGCGCAATCGTGGAAATCGGCTATGGCTATTGGGGTAATCGATGCTGCCGTCACCGAGTAATGTTCCGTAGACCAGTCCCAATTGTTCTGGAGAGAGGTATTGGAGCTTGGCAAAGAAATGGGTTGTTCTATTCTGCCAAATGCCATGTCCCCGCTTAAAGGGATGTTGTTGCCAGTAATACTGAATACTTTTGATTCCTTTGCCTTTTTGCTGGAGAAATGGTGGAATTTCGAGAAATTCACCGCAGCCACATTGGCAGTGAGGTTTGATTTTTTCTGCTTTTGCCAAGATTGCCGAGAAATCGTATGGTTTTGTGCCGTATTTATTGCCCTTGAATTGATGTCCTCGCTTGAAACGGCGGATTCGACCATCAGTTCCATATTTGTAAATCTGTTCGCCGCAACCGCATTCACAGGGGATAGTATCTTCATTCCGGCGACGACGTTTTTGGCTTGAACCCATCCTTGTTCTGTCCGAATTAAATGGTTATCTGTACAACGAATTTTTCTATTGGCAGTTTTGATCGTTAGGGTTTGTTTTTGCCCTTGATCGAGCCAACGGAGAACTTTTTTATATTCCCAATTACCCGTCGCTTCACAAAAACTTAAAACATCCTGACCCCTAAGATTCGGATCATCAAGCCGCATTAACCCTTTGCGAGTAGTAACTAACGTATTTCCGGTTAAACATTCATCGATCACATAGACTTTGTAGCGGCACTGGACGGGGGCAAACTGCGATCGCTCGATGAGTTCCCGAATATTATCGACGCCTGTATTACTCGCCGCGTCAATTTCAATCACGTCTAAGGCCGACCCGTTGGCGATCGCCCGACAAACCTCACATTCACCGCAAGGATGGGGCGTCGGTTGGGCCGCATTTAGACAATTCAGAGACTTGGCCAAGATCCGCGCACTGGAGGTTTTGCCGGTTCCCCGTGGCCCTGAGAACAAATAGGCCGGGGCAATGCGTCGCTGTTCGAGGGCATTACTTAAAGTTGTGGCGATCGCCTCTTGACCAACCAGCTGCGCAAAAGTCTGGGGACGATATTTGTGGTGGAGCGGTTCGTAGGCCATGGGAAACAACGAAAAATTCGATAAAGGACGGCGATCAGTAAACAGTTATGGATCCAGCAGCAACGATAAAGAATCGATATCTAACGTCCAATGTCTAATATCTGGGGGTTAACAACATAAAATGGGTGAGTACAAGAACGACCAGAGCAAGTAAAAGGATTATTAAGGATATGGCGGGTTGGTTAAAAAAGCTATTTTCTCCCTCTCAGGGTCGGGGCCAAACACCCACCGTAGACCTTCCCCCCCTCACCGACGCAGATTTTGAATTTTTATTGGCGCAGCTCCTCCAGGGTATCTCTCGCGGCTGGCAGCCTGACCGCCTAGAAGTATTTATCGCTGATTTGGGGATTCGCGGCAAAGTCACCGCCTGGGAAGCATGGCTAGAACGCTACAGTACACAGATACTAGCACAGGCACAGCCTCCCCAACAACAACAAATTGGCACACGATTGCTCTACATCAGTAATGCGTTTAAAAACTCACCAAAATTACAGCGTTTCGCCCGTGCTTTCGGGGATACAGGACAACAATTAGTCACGGGACGCGGAAAAATCGCCATTGAAATTTGGGAATATGCTGGTGCAGATCAACTCGCCGAGCAAGAAGTAGCTCCAGAGGATATCGCAGTACCGGAGCAACCCCAAGAAACAGCCCCGGAAGCAGTAGAACCGGTCGTTACCTCCGAAGTGGAAACGACGGTGGCAGAACCCCTGCCTGAAGTTTTGGAAACAATCAAGCCAGAAGAATCAGAAACACCGATCCAAGAGATACCAGAGGAAACGACCCAAGAAATCACGGAAACCACAACCGAGGGCACTCCCCAAACCATTGAATCGTTGTTTCAGGCTGGTCTAACAAAGGCCGATCAAGGAGATTTTGCGGGGGCGATCGCCGACTGGGATCAAGTGATTGAAATCAATCCAACAATTTCTGCGGTGTGGCATAACCGGGGCAGTGCCCTTGGTCGCCTCAAGCAATATGACCAAGCCCTCGAATCCCTCAAGCAAGCAATTCTGTTAGCCCCCGATAACGTTCTCATTTGGCGCGATCACAGTTATGTGCTTATGGTCCTTGAACAATGGCAAGCGGCCCTCAAGAGCTGGAATACCACCATCGAATTGCAAGAAGACCTCGCCGAAGCTTGGTACCAGCGGGGCCTTACCCTAGAACAACTCAACAAACTAGAAAACGCCCAAATTAACTACCGTCGCGTGTTGCACCTTACTCCGGACTTTACCCAGGCCCAGGAACGTTTAGAGGCCATAGACGCAGTGCTTAATGCCCCGTCTTCACCGCTGCCAACAGATCCTTGGTCTGACTGATTAAGCTTGGCCACCGCTGTTTTTCCATCTCCATTGTTCTTTTCTCGCATTTCATGGCACAACAACGCACAATTGACCGCATTTATACCGATGGTGGCTGTATTCGCAATCCTGGCCCCGGTGGTTGGGGAGTGGTGATCCAGTTTACCGATGGCACCGTTCTGGAAATGGGCGATCGCCAACCCGAAACCACCAATAACCGCATGGAAATGCAAGCCGCAATCCAGGCCCTCGAATTTGTCCGAGACTGTCCTCAGCAGGAACCAGTGCGCCTCTTTACCGACAGTAAATACGTCATCGACGGGATCACCAAGTGGATTAAAGGCTGGCAAAAAAAAGGCTGGAAAACCGCCACCGGCAACCCTGTTTTAAATCAAGACCTCTGGCAACAGCTGAACCAATTGAACCAACCGACCATCTCTTGGTGTCATGTTAAAGGCCATAGCGGTGAGGCGGGGAACGAACGGGCTGATGCGATCGCCAATGGATTTGCCCGGGGTCAATCCCCCAACCTGCGGACTGCCAATACCGCCAAAGATCTACCAAAATCTAGAGGTATAACCGCCGACAGCCCGCCACAATTGACAATAGATTATTCGAAATCTAACGTTATAACGCCAAATCCATCTCCCCAAGAGCCCATGACTGATCTCACCAGCCTTGCCCATGAAGATATTACCTTGCCCTACCATGAACGCGTCAAGCGATTAACAGACCTCATCGAAAGTCTCCGCATTGCCGACGAAATTGCCGAACAGGGTTATTTTATTAGTAGCTCAGAGTTAGCAGATCTCATGGATGTGAATGCCAGTGCCGTCACCAGTCGGGGCCAAGAATGGACTTGGCGCAATTGGATTGTCTCCCGGGTAAAACGAGAAGGTAATCAGATCCTCTGGCAACTCGACCGCATTATCGGTAATGAGACGACGACCTAAGCTCACCTATGACCGGGGTACTTTGATCCTCCATCCCCCGCCCCTGGGCAAAGCTTGGCTAGATTTTGTCACCTGGGATGACCGCATTGAAAAATTTAGGCTCTCTGCCCAGGGTTATCGCCCCCTCGTGGAACGGTTACGGGACGAAGGGGTTGATTTTATTGATGCGGCCCAACAGTTTTCGCCCCTGGATTTTGATCCGGCCTTCCCCCTCGAACCCTATCCCCACCAACAGGAAGCACTGTTAGCCTGGAAAAAAGGCGATCGCCAAGGAGTTGTGGTCTTACCCACCGCCGCCGGGAAAACCTATCTCGCTCAATTGGCCATGGCCAGTACCCCCCGCACAACCCTGGTCGTGGTGCCCACCCTCGATTTGATGCACCAGTGGTATGCCCAGCTCACCAAGACTTTCCCTAACATTGATGTGGGGCTATTGGGGGGCGGCTCCCGCGATCGCACCCCCATCCTCATCGCCACCTACCACAGCGCCGGCATCCACGCTGAAACCCTAGGGAACCAATATGCCCTGATCATTTTCGATGAATGTCACCATTTACCCAGCGACTTTTTCCGGGCGATCGCCGAATATTCCATTGCCCCCTATCGTCTCGGTTTAACCGCCACCCCCGACCGGAGCGATGGCCGTGAGCAAGATCTCAAACACCTCATTGGGCCTGTTGTATATGACCGCACCCCCAGTTCCCTCTCCGGGAAGGCCCTGGCCGAGCACCAAGTTATTCAACTTAAAATCCCCCTAAGCACCACCGAGGCCGACCAATATCAACAACTCATCGCCACCCGCAATCAATTTCTCCGGGACAACAATATTTATTTGGGTTCCCTCGAAGGTTGGCAAAATTTTGTCGCCATCAGTTGTCGTTCCGCTGCAGGTCGCCGCGCCATGTTGGCCCACCGTCAGGCCAAAGATATCGCCGCTGGCACCGCCGGAAAACTCCGCACCCTCGCCCAGTTAATCCAACGTCACTACCCCGAAAAAATCCTTATTTTTACCAACGACAACGCCACCGTTTATCGCATCTCCCAGGACTTTTTAATTCCCGCCATTACCCACCAGACCCCAGTCAAAGAACGCCATCAAATCCTCGAAAAATTTCGGCGCGAAACATACCATATCCTGGTGACTTCCCATGTTTTGAATGAGGGAGTTGATGTTCCCAATGCTAGAGTGGCAATTATTCTCTCCGGCAGCGGTTCGAGTCGGGAATATGTACAACGTTTAGGGCGGATTCTACGCAAAGGTAAATCATCGACAAAATTGGCTCTTTTGTATGAATTGGTAGCAGAAAATACAAATGAAGAGCAACTTTCCCAACGGCGACGTTCTCCCCTTAACCAAACAAAGCAACCGCTTACCTCGATAAATTCAAACAGCAACTTGCCACGGGTTGCAGAAGCCCAAAGCCCTTATAAAGCAAACTTCCCAGAGAAATCTGAACAGCCCAAAGACCCACCCATTTGAAGCTTCTCGATAGCTAAAATACGCTTTAATTCTGCCTATAAAGTACCCCTTTTTACGAAGAAAACCCCTCGAAAAAACCGTTAACCAAACTATAACTTAATCTTTTTTAAACTTTGGAATTATAATGTAAGAATAGTCTCTATAAAAAACGATATAAAGAAACGCAATTTAAAATCTATGCAATTATTTCATCAGTCGCCCCAAAGAGAACGAACGCAATTTGAACGTTCTTTACAACGTTTAGAACAAGAAGTTTTGCGGATGGGGGCGCTGGTCGAGCAAGCCTTTCGTTTGGGTCATAACTGTCTGTTTAAAGAAGATTTAGAGGCCTATGAAACGCTCCGGGCCTTAGATAAAGAGATTGACCGCTACTATCGCCAGATTGAAGCTGATTGCTCGGCAATGCTGACCTTGAAGGCCCCAGTAAGTCAAGATTGCCGGTTTGTGAGTGCGTTTATGCAGTTGGTGCGAGATTTAGAGCGGATCGCTGATTATGCTGAGGATTTAGCAGAAAAGTCAATGCGTTTAGTCCCCTATCCGACCCACATTCTGATGGCGGATATTGAAGGGATGTCGGAGCACGCCCAGTTGATGTTGTCCACAAGCTTGGTGGCTTTAGCGGATCTAGATCCCAATGCAGGTGCCTATGTGAAAAAATTGGATGACCGGGTCGATGATGATTATGACCGCATTTATGCGGCCTTGGCCCAGCAGCAAAATCAGCCTGGGGTCATGGAACCATTTATTTTAATGGCGTTGATTATTCGGGATTTAGAACGCATGGCCGACCACGCCACAAATATTGCCCAGCGCGTTTCTTATATCATCACCGGGCAACGGGGCTAACGAGAACGATACCCCGCTAACTCTCTTTTTGAGAAACACTCACACCCCTCTGACTCCCCTGAAGGGGAGAAGATTGGCCACCTTCCCCAAGGAAATAACCCCTTCCGGCCTGGCGGCCACCTTCCCCAGGGAAGGATAATGGGTTTATTGTGTGGTGTCGGAAAGATCGACGATATCAAGCCAGCTTTCGAGGGCATCCCAGCCGAGGCCCTTACGAATGAGAGTCGGTTGGCGATCGCAAAAGTCGAGAATTGTAGAGGTCTTGGTGCCAGGTTCAGCATCACTATCGATAATGATATCCACAAGGGATTCTAGGGCATCAAATAGGCGTGCTTTTTCGAGGCCGAGGGTGAAGGGCTCGCCATCTTCGTCTGGCAGATGGGCAGAAGTGGAAATAATCGGATTGCCGAGGGCCTGGAGTAAACCCTGGCAAATGGCATGATCGGGGACGCGGATCCCGGTACTGCGGCGTTTGGGGCTCATCACCAGCTTCGGTACCTGCTTTGTGGCGGGAAGCAAGAAGGTATAGGGGCCAGGAATTGCCCGTTTCATAATCCGGTAGGCTTCGTCACTGACCAGGGCATATTCAGAAATATTTGACAGGGACGAGCAGAGGAAGGTGAGGGGTTTATCGTTGGCGAGGCGCTTCAGTTGGCGCACTTTTTGCACGGCTTGCTTTGCGGTGAGATCACAACCAATGGCGTACACTGTATCTGTTGGATATAACATCACGGCCCCGGCCCGGAGTTGTTGGGCGATCGCCTCTAAATCCCGTTGTTGGGGATTTTTGGGGTGGAGAGAATAATAATTAGCCATTGTTTTTGCCGCTATGAAAAAAATTGCCTATCTCGAATGCCCGACGGGAATTGCAGGGGATATGTGTCTCGGTGCATTGGTAGATGGGGGCGTACCGCTGGAATACCTCAAAAATCAGCTAAATCGCTTGGGAATCGCCGCTGAATACGATCTTCGGGCGGAAATGGTGATTCGTCAAGGACAGCGGGCGACAAAGGTCTTTGTAGATCTCAAAACTGAGTCCGCTTACCATGATCATTCCCATTCCCAGGAGCATGGCCATCACTCAGATCACCACCATCATGACCACGCGCCCCACCGTCATTTGCCAGACATTCAAGCCATGATTAAGGGGGCCGGCTTGCCAGAGCGGGTTGAACGCTGGAGTTTGGCGATTTTTCAGAATTTGGCGATCGCCGAAGCAACAGTTCACGGCACAACCCCAGAGCAAGTACATTTTCACGAAGTCGGCGCCACCGATGCCCTCGTGGATATTGTTGGCACTTGTTTGGGGCTCGATTGGCTGGAGATTGATGAATTGTATTGTGCGCCCATGCCCACCGGTGGCGGCACAGTGAAAGCGGCCCACGGCATTTTGCCTGTCCCTGTACCAGCAGTGCTTCAACTCTGGCAACAACGAAAAGTTCCCGTCTATAGCAATGGCATCGACAAAGAATTGGTGACACCGACGGGGGCGGCGATCGCCACCACGTTAGCGACGGATTTTTGTCGGCCGCCCACCATGACCCTCGAAAAAATTGCCCTGGGTTCCGGCACCATTGATTTACCCTTGCCCAATCTGTTGCGGCTCTGGATCGGCCACCAGCCAGAAACGCCTCACCTGGAAACTGTCGTTACCCTGGAAACCCAAATTGATGATCTCAATCCCCAGGCGATCGCCTATGCCTGCGAAAAATTACAGACGGCTGGAGCCTTAGACGTTTTCACCCAGGGGATCACGATGAAAAAAAATCGCTTGGGTACTCTTTTGACGGTGATTTGCCCCGTTGAGTTAGTCGAGATTTGCGAAGAAATTTTGTTTACTGAAACCAGTACCCTCGGCATCCGTCGCCAAGCCCAAACTCGGTCAATTCTCCAGCGGCGCTTTGCCACCGTTGCCACCCCGGCCGGAGATATTCAACTGAAAATTGGCTACCAGGGCGACAAAATTTATAACGTTCAACCGGAATACGAAGACGTTAAGGCGATCGCCCAACACACTGGGCAATCCTGGCAGGCGATCGCCCAACAAGCCCTTTGTCAATTTTATCGAGAAACCAAGCAACCTTAATCCTAAAAAAGCTGGCAGCATCAACTCTTACGTTTTGCGAATATTTAAGAAACGTTGGTATTTCTGATAGAGGGGTAAACCAGGGAGATCCTGCTTAAAGATATCTGGTACATCATAGTCATTAGCAGGATAAGTATCTTTGATATTTTGCAATTCTCCAGCAATTTGCTCCCACTTTCTGAGATCCCCCAGGAGAGACTTAAACTCAGATCCCGCATTTTTATTGCGGTAGTTCAGTGCCAAGAAGTGAAATACTTTGACGTGGCCCAAAAGGTTATTTTGATTTCTTGGCATTCCCATGGCTGAGCACAAAGTATAAACCGTTTCTTCAATCTCTAAAACTCGCTGCTCTAAAACCTCTAGGTCTGTGCCAATCGGCTGGGTTAAAACTTCCTGGGCCAGTTTAAAGGTTGACAACAGCAGAGAATAACGTGATTTCAAGTTTCTCAAAATGTTCAGCAACTTCACACCACTTTTATAGCGACTGACCTCTTTAATCGCCAAAATATAGTTTTTAGTGACCCGCAAGCCCTCATCTGTCTTAAATTCCTTAAGGAAAGGGGTTACTTTTGCTTTCATTTCAAGGACAATCTCGGTACTATCGGTGTGGTTGTCCAAAATATCGGCGATCGCCTCATAAACTTTCAATTGAGTCGGGCTGCGATACAGAAATTCGGTCTCATTAATCAACACAAAACTTTCGAGGGAGAATAACATCACCTCAAACAAATCAATCGTATTTTTGAGGTTTTTAAAGGTGCCCATGTTCAGATCGATTAAAATCCGAATCCGAAAGAAATCAAGGAATTCCTGATTACTAAATTTGCGATTTTCTAAGCCCTGGAGGGTGATCGCCTTAGTTTCAAGCTGCTTCCAAAGCTGCCCATAGCGATCAAGAGAATAAGGGGGAACCGCAGGCTTCGCAAAATAGTTTGTGACCTTCTCCACCAAGCTCTTGTTGCCAAAAATCGGCTTCTTCCAAAAAGAATCGGCGGTTTTTTCTTCCGTCGATGGAGACTCTAGGGCCGCAGTCGTCTGATTCGTCGTGCCTTGAGGGGTGGGGGATATTTTGAGGTCAAAGTGGGCCTGGAGTACATTAAACTCCTCCTGGGTAAGCTGACCTTCTTTGACTAAACAGAGTAGACGCTCTAATTGTGGTGTGTTATTGATGGGCATGCTTTCCTCACTGATTGAATCAAATAACCCCAGCGCTATCATGTAGTGTATCTCTCCCCTGGGGTTTGTTACATCGCGTTATCGATCTTTTACAGAGCCACCGAAAAATCACCAGCATAAATTTCCCCTTGAGTGAGGCGCCAACCTAAGACAAAAAATCCCCCACCACTTGCCCAAAACTGAGCCTCAACATTGAGTATTGCCATAAATCCCTAGAAGCGAATTTGGCTAGAGTGGATCATCCCCATGCCGCCGCAGACATCGGTATAAAACCAATCTCCTTGGTTGCCGTAGAGGTTGATGTTTTGGCGCGATCGCACGGTGCACAAAATTGGCCCATTGGGATAAGTCCGCACATTAGAAGGGGGAGCAAAGACGAAAGCAGTATCATTTGCGCCGGCATTACCAGGGTTGCCATCACAGACAAAGTTCAACATATTTTGCGTGGCTGTGGATCTGGGGCTATGGGTCAAACCATCATGGAAGCTTGTCCAGGTATTCTCCCAACAATGGGCCTGGGCATTAATTTTCATTTGGCCGAGGTAGTAGGTGAAGTTAACACTTCGTTCACTGGCTCGACTAATAGAACAGCGATCCACATTGATGCTTGCGCCAGTCACCGCTTGACCCATGTAGACATTGCAGGATTGGGCATTGAGATTTTTTTGAGGGCCTAGGGCTGTGGCCAGGACTAAGCCGAGGGGCACTAGCAACAGACTCAGGGTTTGATGCATTGTAGGGCGTAACATATCAGTTACCTCCACCATCGAAAAGTGATGTAGGGCTAATCATATTGTCGCTATTTTTCCCCGCAACAACGGCTTATTTTTATAAAAAGTAATAACAAATGGCTTGTAAGACTTAATTTTTTCTTTATCTTATTTTTTCAACTCAACTCAAAGATTATTCAGTAAGAGAGTCATTTTTAAAGACTCAGAGCCTAAGTATTAAACAGAAAAACTATTTTAGAAATCAAGCGCTGAATCCATGGGTTTGAGGGGCGATCCCCCGCATTTAGGGATTATTTAACTCTTTTGAGAGATTTACCACTTCAGAAAAAGAATCAAAAATCTTGAGCCATGTTTCTAATGCTTCTCGATTGGGATTTTAAGCTGCTTTATATTAAGCCTGAGGGAGATTTTCCAAGAAGCAATCTATCAAATATCACACCATTGATAAACGTAAGGAGCGATTTTTATAATAAAAGCGTACTTAGTTATCTAATCACATAACCAGATAATTTTTGATTGGTTTGACAGGAGCCGCGATCTGGTGCACTTGCCCATGGGGGAAGACTCGGCAGGCCTGGGTTGGCTTTTTATTGCGTGGAACGAGCGAGGCGATCGCCAACGGACTGTGGTTAACGGCAAAACGAGCCTTGCCCCGCTGCGAAAACAGGTTTGACCGATAAACTAATAGGTAGTGGTACTGTACTTTTTGGACTCTCAAAATGTTTCAGCAAATGCAGCGGCGTAGACACGCCCGGAAAAATATGTTGCCCCGATCGGTCTGGCGATGAAACGTTTTTTGCGATTTTTTTTATTTCTGAATCACCGAACGCTATATTGGACAATCCGCCAGGCGTTACGGCGGCGACTATTGGGGCTTTCGGCGGAGATTGCCTTTAATGTGATGCTGTCTTTGTTCCCCACGATCATCATGGCATTGACGGCCCTGGGGTTATTTACGGCCACCCTAGATAATCAAACGATTTTACAGTTGGCCAGCTACTACGAAGATGTAATGCCGGTGTCGGTGTGGACGCTTCTGCGGGAGTTCGCGGCGGAAATTAGTAAAACCCCCAGTAAAAGTTTATTTTCGGTGAGTTTTGTGGCGACGATCTGGGTCTCGTCTGGGGCGCTGAGTGCGGCGATGAATGCCCTCGATCAAATTCACGAAATCCCCCCGGAACAACGGCGTCCTTTCTGGAAAGCCAAGTTGATGTCGATTTTTATCACCTTAGGGGCGATCGCCCTGTTGATCTTCGCCTCATTCCTAGTGCTGGTGGGCGATAGCGTGATTAAAGTGGGGCTAGATTTAATTGTGCGTTTACCCGTGGATACGACGGGGGTCAATGTCCTCGTCACCCTCTGGCGACTGCTGAGTTTCCCCTTAGCGTTGGGGTTAGGGACGGGCATCATTGCGATGGTGATTAATATTCTGACGAGTCCTCCTGATCGGCGTCACCCCCTGCGCAAACTCAAACAAATGTCCTTTGGCTTGGCGATCGCCCTTGTTGCTTTTTTTGCTCTGTGTTTTTCGATTCTCTTTATCCAAAATCTAATCGTCGATATGGAGATCAATTACGATCTGGCAAATTTGTTGGTTATTCTTTGGCGTTTCTTGAGCTTGCCCGTTGCCTTGGCGATCGTTTCCATTGCCTTTGCCTTTATCTACAGCATGGGTTCTAGTCGTCTGATTAAAGGGATGCCCATTCTCCCCGGTGCCGTTTTAGGGGCCGTTTCCTGGGCGATTATCTCTTCTTTATTTCGTCTCTATGTTGCCAACTTTGGCCAATATAACCGTGTCTATGGCGCTGTGGGGACGGCGATTATCCTGATGCTCTGGCTCCAACTCAGTGCCCTGGTGATGCTCCTAGGGGATCAGCTCAATGTCGTCATCGGCGAAGCCATGCTGGCAGATGCCCTCAAACGCGGCGATCGCCAGCCCAACAAAAAACCCCCGCTACCAGAGGAAGCATCGGGGGAAATTAGTTAGCAGTTTTTCAAAAAATTGGCGTTCAAAAAAACTAGACAACGGTGGCCGTGGCTAGCTCCTGTTTCAGGATTTCGACCTTGTCCAAACGCTCCCAAGGAAGATCCAAGTCTGTCCGGCCAAAATGCCCATAGGCCGCCACATCCTGATAAAAACGCCCATTGCGTTGGCTCGGTAAATTGCGCAGATCAAAGGCCTGGATAATCCCCGCCGGACGCAGTTCAAAATGTTTCTGCACCACTTCCAGCAACCGATCCTCATCTACCGTGCAAGTGCCAAAGGTCTCGATCATCACACTGACTGGACGAGCCACCCCAATCGCATAACTCACCTGCACCTCGCATTTTTCCGCCAGGCCCGCCGCGACGATATTCTTCGCCACATAACGACAAGCATAGGAAGCACTACGGTCTACCTTCGTGGGATCTTTGCCGGAGAAAGCACCACCCCCATGGCGGGAATAGCCACCGTAGGTATCAATAATAATCTTGCGGCCCGTCAGACCAGAATCCCCCTGGGGGCCACCAATGACAAACTTGCCAGTAGGATTCACGAGGAATTTCGTACTGTCACTTAAACCTACCGTTGCTCCGGCAAAAACGGGTTTAACAACTTTTTCTAAAAGATCTGCTTTGATCTTGGTTTGGATCTCGGTGTTGTCTGTCAGTTCCCCAATGGTCTCTGTATGCTGGGTCGAAATCAAAATCGTATCGATCCCCACGGGTTTGCCATCCTCGTAGATCACCGTGACTTGGGTTTTCCCGTCGGGGCCGAGATAGGGCAGTTCACCGCTTTTGCGCACTTGGCTCAATTTCAAAGACAGACGATGGGCCAAGCTAATGGGGAGGGGCATTAATTCGGGTGTCTCGTTGCAGGCATAGCCAAACATTAACCCCTGGTCTCCGGCACCAATTTCATCGAGTTGGTCGTCACTGAGTTTGTCCCGTTGCTCCTGGGCGCTGGTCACCCCCTGGGCGATGTCGGGGGACTGTTCATCCAGGGCAATCAACACAGAGCAGCTATTGGCAGAAAAGCCGTTGTCCGCATTGGTATAGCCAATTTCTTCAATTTTCTGGCGAGCCACCTGGATAAAATTCACATTCGCTTGGGTGGTTAGTTCACCCGTAATCAGCACCAAACCGGTATTGGTTACAACCTCAGCAGCAACACGGCTAGTGGGATCAGCAGCCAGCACCGCATCTAAAATTGCATCGGAGATTTGGTCACAAATTTTATCGGGATGTCCCTCGGTGACGGATTCGGAGGTAAAGAGATAACGACGAGACAATGTTGTATATCCTCTTGAGTTTAGAAAGTGGACAAGCGGGGTAGTGGCTTTTTATTTTATCTGGTTGAGTTCCTTTCTCTTTCAGAATTCGGGAGTTTCTGCTTGGCGATCGCCTATTTTTCTCACGATTACCTTAGCCATGACGCCGTTGGTGCCAGTGCCAAGCGTGTTGCAAGATAGTTTCGAGGTCGGCGTATTGGGGCTGCCAACCCAAGATCGTGCGGGCTTTTTCACTGCTCCCCACGAGGCTGGGAGGATCACCAGGGCGGCGGTCGGTGGCGATCGCCTTAATATTTCGGCCAGTAATTGTCCGGGCCGCCTCAATTACCTCTTTTACCGAAAACCCATTGCCATTGCCGAGGTTAAAAGCATCGGTAGCGCCCCCTTGCAGTAGATATTCCAGGCCAAGCACATGGGCATCGGCGAGGTCACTCACATGGATATAGTCGCGGATGCAAGTACCGTCGGGGGTAGGGTAATCGGTGCCAAAAATTGAAATACTGTCTCGCTTACCAAGGGCTGCAAAGAGTACCAGGGGGATCAAGTGGGTTTCGGGGTTGTGGTCTTCCCCAAGGTTGCCCTCTGGGTCTGCCCCTGCGGCGTTGAAATAACGGAACATCACTGACCGCAGCCCATAGGCACGGTCAAAATCCCAAAGCATTTTTTCCACCATCAGCTTGCTCATGCCGTAGGGATTGATCGGATTTTGGAGATGATCTTCGGGGATCGGAATTTCGGTTGGTTCACCGTAGGTGGCACAAGTGGAAGAAAAGACAAACTGCTTTACCCCTGCTGCAATCATTGCCTCCAGGAGGGTCAACGTACCCACCACATTGTTACGGTAATATTTGCCTGGTGCCGTGACCGATTCCCCCACGTAGGCATAGGCCGCAAAGTGCATCACCGCATCAATGGCATAGTCCGAAAAAATCTGATCCAACAAGGGGCGATCGCCCGTGTCTCCGACGATCAATTCCGTTTTAAGCACCGACGCCACTAAATCCCGGTGACCATAGACCAAATTATCCAGCACAACCACCCGATAACCGCGCCGTTGCAGGCTCAATACCGCCTGGGAGCCAATATAGCCCGCCCCCCCAGTGACCAATACTGTTTTGTCTGCCATGGTTGTCCCCCTGTTTTTTTAATGAGCGCTTAGAACGTTGCTGAAATTAAATCGGTCGGCATCAAGACTTTTTTAAAATTTAGACACCTTTCCATGGAGCCAATTTACCAGCAGCGTCGGGCAATTTTTCATAAACCAACGCCAGGCTAAAATCCGAAAAATAGGCTTAGAAAATCGAGCAATATATTTCGCCAAGCGATTGAGGGGGCGACGACGGACTTTTTTATTGATTAAATTTACCGAACCAATATCGTAGAGGCATTCTAAAACTAGTTTTACTGTGGTCTCTTCTCGCAAAAACATGGTTTCAATGAGCAGCAACATATCCTGGAGGCGTTTCTCTTCAAATTCTTGTTCCTGGGCGGTTTTTGTGAGGGGGGCTGTAACCTCGGATTGGACAGTAATTGGAGCTTTGGACATGGGCAGATCACAATGGGCGCATTGAAAACATCATAGTGGGAGTTTAGGGGCCCTGTACAAATCAAAACTTTGCCCCACTGCGTGATATTCTGAGAGAAATTATTTCTGTTCCTTTTTTGCCAGCCACTGTCTATGTCTTCGCCTTCTTTTGATTCCGGACGGGAGCTTGATGCTCAGGACATCGTTACCCTCACCGATGCCATGGGGCGATCGCTAGATTGTTATGTTGAGAATGAAATTACCCAGGATGGCACTGAATATTATTTCCTGATGCCGGTAGACCAGCCGGTGGTGATCCTCGCTTGGGACGAAGATGAAGCCGAAGAGAGCGATTTACCGGAAACGGAACTGGTTGAAGATCCAGAGGAACTCGCAGAAATTTTCCCCGATGCGAAGGCCGTTTTGGCAGAACATGATTTGATCTTGCAGGATACGGCCCATGTGATGACCGTCCGTGGTGAGTTGCCCCCCCTAGAGGAAGATAAAATTCTTTCCTTAGAAATTGAAGATGATAATTTCGAAGACGAAGATCTAGAAGCCGAAGAATTACAAGAATTAGCGCGCTTCTACCACCTTGATCAACTCTATAGCATCTACACGCCCCTAGAGCCGATTCCCATTTTTGTGAAGGTGACCGAGGATGAAGAAATGGAGATCCTCGAACCAGGGGATCCAATGATCCAAAGTTTAGTTGATACGCTCCTGCTCCAAGATGCCGATGCCGACTAGTGCGTCCCCAAAAACGCAACCCTTATCACGTCGAAAACGGGGTTTTCCTTGGTTTTCTGGGATTCTGACCCTGACAGTAGCGATCGCCTTTTGGCAGAGTTGGGCCTGGTGGCGGTGGGCGATCGCCCCTGGTGAAAATGCCGACCAGACGGTGCAACTCGACATTCCGGTTGGTACAGGCGCCGCACAAATTGGCGAAGATTTAGCGACTTTGGGTTTAATCCAATCTCCTAAGGCCTGGCAGATCTGGGTGAAGTGGCTCAGGCTCACGGATCGGGGCGGCAGTCTAAAAGCAGGCACTTACCAATTTCCACCGAACCAAGATCTCCCGGCGATCGCCCAACAAATTTGGTCGGGGGACGTGGTACAGACTAGCGTGACCATCCCCGAAGGTTGGACGATCCAACAGATGGCCAACCGTTTTGAGGCATTGGGTTTTTTCCCTGCCACGGAATTTATTGCGGCGACCCAAAGTATCCCCCGCGAGCAATTTCCCTGGTTACCAGAAGATTTAACGTCTTTGGAAGGCTTTTTATTTCCCGACACCTATTTTCTCGATACTGCCCAACCCAGCCCCCCAGCGGTCATTGAGCAGATGTTGGGCCAATTTGAGGCGGTGGTCTTGCCCCTCTATGAGGCCGAAACGGTGCCCTTAGATTTGTCTCTCGCGGAATGGGTAACCCTGGCGAGCATTGTGGAGAAAGAGGCGGTAATCCCTGAGGAGCGGCCTCTAATTGCTGGAGTATTTGTCAATCGCCTGGAACAGGGTATGCGCCTGGAAACAGACCCGACGGTGGAATATGGCCTCGGTATTCGCCAAACGAAGGAACAACCCCTCACCCTCGAGCAGGTGCGCACCCCCAACCCCTACAACACCTATCTCAATGAAGGTTTGCCCCCAGGGGCGATCGCCTCGCCGGGGTTAGCCAGTTTTCGGGCGACGTCCAATCCTGAAGCGACGGACTTTTTATTTTTTGTGGCCAACTACGACGGCACCCATGTTTTCAGTGAAACCCTCGCCGAGCATGAGGCTGCCACCCAACGCATCCGCGCCGCCATCGACGGTGAGACAGAATAGTTACGCCTTACCATGACGAGCTTGGTGCCCCAGTTAACCGCCGACGGTTCCTACACCTTTTTTTCTGAGGAGTTTCAGGAGCATTTCCACTCCCAGGTGGGGGCCAAACGGGAAGCTGAGGAAAAATTTCTCATACCCTGCCGGATCGCTGAACTTGCCCAACGACCCCAACTCCAGCTGTTGGATATTTGCTATGGCTTGGGTCACAATAGCGCCGCTGCTTTAACGGAAATTTGGCGCGTCAATCCCCGTTGCCAAGTAGTCCTTTATGCCCTCGAAAAAGACCAGGCGATCGCCCTGGATAGCATTCAGCAAAATGTCCTTGCCGCCTATCCCGAAACGGTGGTTTCCCTACTCCGGGAACTGGGCGAAACGCTTCAAGTTGAAACAAGCCTATTCAAAGCCCAATTTCTCACGGGAGATGCACGACAAACCATTCAACGGGTAATTCAGGCAAATTTCCAGGCCGATGCTATTTTTCTTGATCCTTTTTCGCCCCCCAAATGTCCCCAATTGTGGACAGTAGAATTTTTAGCTTTGGTTGCCCAATGCCTTGCCCCAACAGGTTATCTGGCGACCTATTCCTGTGCGGCGGCGGTACGGGTGGCCCTCCAGGCAGCCGGTTTGCAGCTCGGTAAAACCCCTGGTGTGGGTCGAAAATCTCCCGGAACCCTCGCGCGGTTTATCCCCGATAATCTCATACCCCTTTCCCAACAGGAGCAGGAACATCTTCTGACCAATGCGGCGATCGCCTACCGAGACCTGACCCTCCAGGACGATGCGGCCACGATTTTGCAACGGCGACGGGACGAACAACAATCCAGCCAGCGGGAATCCACGAGTCACTGGAAAAAGCGTTGGTTAGCCCTCAATTCAACTGCGCCCGGAAGCGATGTACACTCACCGACAACAGAATAATCGCAAACCCTAGCAACGCCAAAATATTCGGCCACAGGGAGTCAATCGCCACACCTTTGAGAATCAAACTGCGGGCGATCGCCACATAATGGCGCAGCGGGTCAAACCACGAGAGAATCTGGAAAAATTTCGGCATACTCTCAATGGGGGCGATCGCCCCCGAAAGTTGGATAATCGGTGCATTAAAAAAGAACGAAGTAAGCACCACTTGCTGTTGGGTACGGGATAGGGTGGCGAGTAAAATCCCTAAACCAATACTCACAAATACATACAGTCCAGAAAGGGCATAAAAAATTAAAAAATTGCCCCGAAAAGGTAGATTGAAAATAAATTTCCCCATACCGCAAGCAATTAAAACATCGCCCATCAAAAGAATAAACAACGGCACAATTTTCGCCAATAAAATTTCCCAGCCCGATGCCGGAGTCATTAACAATTGCTCTAATGTCCCCACATCTTTTTCCCGAATGACCGTGACTGAAGAAATAAGAGATCCCGTCAAAGTCAGCACTAAACCGATCACCCCCGGCACAAAAAACCAGCTACTAATTAAACCCGGATTATAAAGAAAACGGCTTTGGGTTTCGACGGGAGGCGTTTTAAAAATAGGATTTTGTTGGCGGGTATATTGATTCACAATTTGATTGATATAATCGTTTGTAATGCCAGCGGTATTAGCATCGACTCCATCAATAAAAACTTGTACTTCCGTCGAATTACCTTGGTTTAAATCTCGATTAAGGTTGGGCGGAATAATTAATCCGGCGGTTAATTTTCCATTGCGTACCTGTTCCTGTAACTGGGCTTCATTTTTAGGGATTGACTCAATTTGAAAGATGTCATTTTCCGTCAAGGCAGAAACAAATTCACGACTTTGGGCAGAGTTGGCGTAATCAATTAACCCTAAACTGAGGTGATCGACATTGGGACTGAGGGCTAAACCAAAAACTAATAATTGAATCGTCGGCGGAAAAATCAGGAGAAAAATAGATTGGCGATTCTTCAAAATTTGTCGGATTTCTTTGAGGGTTAATGCCCAAAATCGACTATCAAAAAAGCGGTATAAAAAATTAATTTTCATAACTTCATTTTTCACTCCGACAACTGCATTTTTTCCATGATTTTTGTAGCGGCTTTAAAAAGAAGTAAGCCAATCACGCCGACAACAATGGGCACATACCAAATACTGCTCCAACCACTGCCCCGCACAAAAGCATCTCTTGTGAGCAAAATATAATAGCGGGCAGGAATAATGTTGGCAATTAAAGATAGAGGAAAAGGAATATTTTCTAAGCGGTAAATAAAGCCAGAGAGCAAAAATGAGGTCAAAAATCCGGCGATCGCCGTGCCTTGGACTGCGGCATTTTGGTTACCGCCCCTTGCGCCAATGAATAACCCGAACGACACCGCCGCTGCGAGGTAAATGGCTGTGCCAATAATTAATGGGAAGGGACTGGTTTGTAAGCGGATATGGAACAACACAAAGGAGATGGTCATCACCACGAGGGTTTCGGCGATCGCCACCAGCCAGTACGCCAACCCCTTACCCAACAGCCATTCCGTAGAACTCAGATCGGAAGCGTAAACCTGAATCGCGGTTCCCTGTTCCTTTTCTCGCACCACGGCGATCGCCGCCAGCATCGAGGGGAACACCCAAAACACCACCCCAAAAATCCCCGGCACAATATACAGGGCTTCCTCACGGCCGGGATTAAACCAAATCCGCACCCGCGCTTGAATTCCTTCGGGACGTTGGGCATTGGGCAGAGTTTGGATAAAAAAGTTGGTCACCGCCCGCACACTGTTTTGGATCACCCGCGCATTATTTACATCGGTGCCGTCGATCAAGGCTTGCACCTTAGCATTTCCCGCTGCGACATCTTCAGCAAAGGTTGGGGGAATGACGATGGTCGCTTTGGCTGTGCCTCGATCCAGAGAAGATAATGGCGAACTATCGACCAAGGGGGTCGGAATAAATTGATTGGTCGCAAAAAGCCGTTCCACATAGCTCCGACTCAGGGGCGAATTGTCGAAATCCTGCACCGCCAAGGGAATATTTTTCGTTTCCAACCGAATCGCGTAGCCATAAATTAACAACATCCCCAAGGGCAGCACCAACGCCAAGGCAACGGTCAGGCGATCGCGGCTAAATTGCGCCAGTTCCTTTTTCGCTTGGGATAAAACACGTTTCAGGCTCATGGTTTAGCGTAAATCCTCCGCCCGTTGGACTGTGCCGATAAAAGAATCTTCGAGGGTAAAGGGAATCGTGCGCTGGCTATAAATTTCAATCCCCTCCCGCTGTAAGGTCTGCTGGATAAACGCTAACTCTTGGGCTGGATGATCTAAAACAAGATGCAGGCGATCGCCAAAAATCGACACCCGCCAATGATCCAAATTTTCCTTGAGCAAATCCGATGCCCGTTGAAGCCGATTCGTACAAAGCTCGATCAATTGCCCCGGTTGCGCCGCTTTAATTTCCGTGGGGGAACCCTGCGCCACAATTTCCCCCGCCACCATAAACGCCATTCGATTACAGTTTTCCGCCTCCTCTAAATAGTGGGTCGTGACCAAAATCGCTGTCCCCTGCCGCGCAAAATCCCGAATCAGTCGCCAAAACTGCCGCCGCGCCACCGGATCTACCCCCGAAGTCGGTTCATCGAGAAATAAAATATCCGGCTCGTGCATCACCGATGCGCCAAAGGCAACCCGTTGTTTCCAACCCCCCGGTAAACTGCCCGTTGTGATTTTTTCCCGACCGAGTAACCCGCACGTTTCCAGTACCCACGCGATTTTTTCCCGCCGCAATTTTCGCGGAATGCCATACACCCCACAGTAAAATTCTAGATTTTGCTGAATCGTCAAATCGTCGTAGAGGGTGAATTTTTGACTCATATACCCAAGGCGCGATCGCACTTCCGAACGGTGGAGATTTTCCGTTTCCCCCGCCAGTGCCATCACCCCCGCCGTCGCTGGGAGTAAGCCGCAAATCATTTTAATTGTGGTAGTTTTGCCCGCGCCGTTTGCGCCGAGGAGTCCATAAATTTCGCCGTAGTGGACATCAAAGGTGACATTTTTTACCGCCTGAAATTCCCCAAAGGTTTTTTGCAGTTGTTGGGCAGAAATGGCGAGTTTTGGGGCTTCTGGGTTGGCATTCCCCCGTTTACGGTAATAGGGAAACGCCTTATAAACCGGATCTGCCCCTTGCTGGCGCAAATGATTCACAAAGACATTTTCGAGGGTCGGTTCATTCGCGTCTAAACTTTGCACCTGAATGTTCGCAGCGGCTAGGGTTTGTGTAATATCCCGCTGGGCTTGGTCAACGTCGGGGGTCAAAATATCCAGGCGATCGCCAAAGGATTGCACATCGACCACCGTTTCCGGGGGGTGATTACGTAACAATTCCTCCGCTGCTACCAGAGCATTCGCCCGCAATTCCAAGCGATGCAACCCTAAATTCCGCTGCAAGTCCCCCAACGTGCCAATCTGCTGAATTTCCCCGTCATAAATTAGGGCAATGCGATGACAGCGTTCCGCCTCATCCAGATAGGGCGTTGCCGTCACAATCGTCACCCCCTGCGCCGCAATCCCCGCCAAGAAATCCCAAAATTCCCGCCGTGAAACGGGATCAACCCCCGTCGTCGGTTCATCGAGCAACAAAATTTTTGGCTGGGCAATCAGCGCACAACACAACGCCAGTTTCTGTTTCATCCCCCCCGACAACTGCCGCGCCAAACGATCCGGAAATTGATCCAGATTCATCAACTCCAGCAAATGACGGTGGCGATCGCCAAATATCTGCTCTGGCACATTGCGCAAACCCGCCACATAGCGCAAATTTTCCAGAATACTCAAATCCAGATACAACGAAAACTGTTGCGTCAGATAGCCCACTTCCAAACGGGATTCCTGCGGCGTTTTACCAAGCATCGTCACCGTGCCAGTCGTTGCCCCCATCACCCCCGCCAAAATCTGAAACGTCGAAGTTTTCCCCGCCCCATCGGGGCCAATCAACCCAAAAATCTCCCCCGCCTTCACCGAAAAATCCAGCCCCCGCACCGCCTGTACCGCGCCGTAATCTTTCCGCAGTCCCGCCACCTGAATTGTGGTTGCCCCGTGGCGTAAGCCATTCTCAAAAGTATTTTTATGGTTGATTGCCGTTGCTGCCATCATGCCCCTTTAGCGTCGTGCTTTTTTCGTTGCCGCCGCTTCCTGCGTCAAAATCGTCGCATCCGCAGGCATCCCCGGTTTCGCCAAACCCGCTTCATTCTCAACTTGCAACTTCAACCCAAACACTTGTGTCACCCGATCATCCCGAAAATAAATATTTTCTGGCGTAAAGGAAGCCTCCGTATCGATTGCTGCCACCGTTGCCGCTAAAGGTTCCTCCGGCGCAGAATCTAAAAACACCTCTGCTGTTTGTCCAATTTGAATCGCCCCCACCTCTTTTTCAGGAATAAAACCCCGCAGATACACCTCCCCCAAATTCACCAGGGTTAACAACGTTTTTCCCGTTGCCACCACTTCTCCCGGTTCGGCGGTGCGGGTTAAGACCACCCCATCGATGGGACTGACCAATTCTAAATCCTTGAGTTTCGCGGCAATTTCGTTGTAATTGGCCTGGGCATTTTGCACTTGGGCTTGGGCGGCGCTGAGTTGGGTTTGGGCTTGAGCGAGTTGGGTTTGGAGCCGTTGCACCTGTACGGCACGAATATCTGGATTAAATTGGCTGGCTTGGGTTTGGGTGAGATTGCCTTCGGCGGTTTTCACCTGTTCAGCGGCGGCGGCAACCACGGCACGGCGGGCATCGAGGTTTTCCTTCGTCGATAAATATTGGGTTTGCGCTTGTTCCAATCGCTGTTTGGAAACCACACCGGAATCGTATAGGTTTTGAAAGCGATCGCCATCGGCTTTGGCAAGGGCGAGTTCAGCTTCCAGTTGCTTCACTTGGGCTTGGGCTTGGGCGAGTTGGGCTTTGGCGGCGGCAACATTCGCTTGGGCCGCATTGACCCGTCCGGCGGTGTCACCCTGGGCCTGTAATTCGGTGAGCTGGGCTTCGGTGATCTGATTTTCAATGACGGTAATTTGCAGTTGGGCTTGGTTTACCTGCTGCTGGGCGGCGTTAATCCTTGCCTGTGCCCCATCTAAGGATGCTTGTAATTCTGCACTGTCAAGGGTGACAAGAACTTGCCCTTTTTGAACAGTCTCTCCCTCCCGCACGGCGATCGCCTCGATCTTGCCGCCAACTTTTGCACTGATATCGGTCTCGTAGCCTTCGATTCTGCCGCTGAGTTCAAGGCCTTGGGTGGGTTCCGGACGGAGGAAATAATTGACTAGACCCATCCCCAATCCTCCCACCAATACAATAGGCAGCACAATCTTGAGGATTTTTGGAATGCTATTTTTTCGAGTCATTGTGGCGGCAGTTATCCCATTCCCAACAGGCGTTAGCGGTTGCACCAACTACCTTTCATTATGGAAGCGATGCTGGGAGAGATGGCTGAGTTCGTAGTATTTCGACAAACAGACACCAGAAACTTTTGTTTCTAATGCATGACATTCAGTCAAGTATTTCTACATAAAAATTAATATCTTGTTAAGATCAAAGCGGCACTCACACAATAGGCAAATAACATGACTCAAGGTTTTAGCTACACTCCCACAACCACTGATATTCCTGTGGTCTTCCAGGACAGCTTCGTCAATGCGACAATCTCGGCGACCCAAGCTTGGTCTTTGTTTTTTACAGGCGGGACTTCAGAGGGTCAACTTGGTAAAAAGCGTGTTACAGGCTGGCTTTGGAACTACTTCTTATTCGGGGTTATTTTTGCTTCGATCGCCGAAATTATTATTTTCAACGGCTTCTAAAACCATGACAGCTTCAGGGCAAAGCATCCTGTCTTAGGTTATCTGTTTTGTTAAGCGGCTACAGGCTGCTTTTTTTTGTCAAAATTTGCAAGATTTTTGCTTCTGTGGGGACTGTGGGTATCCCTTGGGCTTTGGTTGATAAGGTTTATCTATTTTTTGAGACGCCCGTCGAAATTCTAGGGAAAATGGTGGGCAACTTCAGGCGATCGCCCATGGCCAATCTCAAAATCCCAAAGCAGGAGTATTGTCCCTACGCCCAATATTGGGAGCCAAAATATACCCCAGAAGGGTATGTCCTCTCAGCAGAGTCTCCCCAATCTAGTAGCTGGGCGGCGATGGGCTGTGCGGGTCTTTTTATTACGGTTTGGCTTGGTATTTGGTGCGGGGTTTCTTTCACGATGTTGGCGATCGCCTTAGCAGAACTGTTCCAAGGCCCGACGCTGGGCACCATCTTTATGCTGTTGTTCCTGACGCCTTTTGTGGCGATTGGCGTAGGCGGCCTGATTTGGGTCGGGCGGCTCCTCTACCAAAAATATCGAATCAAAGCCGGAGTGTTGATTTTACCGACCTATCCGCTCCATGCCGGGGAAACCTATCGGGTGCGCTATCGCCGTCCTTTGCGTAACGGGCAAACGACCCAAACAGCTCTCCTGTCTGCCACTTGGCTGCATTATGAATGGGTGCAATATTACCGCGGCACGGATCTAGAAACGGTGACCCATGGGCTTTCAACCCAGACTTGTTTGGAGCGTTCTATTAGTCGGGGGGTCAAACAATTGGAATACACCATTGACCTGACCATTCCCGCCGATGCCAAGCCCAGCATCTACGCACCGACCCATAATCAACTGCGCTGGGAATTGCAAGTGCGTTGCCATTTGCCCCAGGTTGTGCGGGACACCTCATTTTTTAAGCTAAGGGTGGTGAGTAGACTATGACGACGCTGAAAACGCCCATTGAGCTGCACCTAGACCGTGATGAAGTGAGGTTAGGGGAAAGATTATCGGGTTATTTTATTTGGCAGCCGGAAAATCCAGACCGTTGCCCGAAAAAAGCGACGGTTGCAATTCTCTGGTCAACGGAAGGTCGTGGGAAAGGCGATCGCCAAGTGATAAATTCCCAAATCCTTGACCCAAATATGGTGATGAACCTGATCGGTCGGAAGCACTCTTTTTCCTTTGAAATCCCCTTAGACGTGCCCATTTCCTACGATGGCTTTTTGTTTCGGTTGATGTGGGCAGTGGAAGTGAAGATCACGTTTCCAGGCTTGTTTGGTGACAAAGATACGGCAGTGGCTTCTTTTCAGGTATTGGCCTAAGCATGACGATAAATCCTTACCAGGCAATCGGTTTACGGCACAATCCGTTTATCGGCATGGAACAACTGGCGCAAGATGTCACTTTTTGGCTGGATCGCGGTTATTCTGAAGCTCCCTTGCCAGGGGGAAATCAATTTGTGCAAATCTTGGGGGAAAAGGGTTTCGGGAAAACGGCCCATCTGCACCATTGGCGATCGCAAACGGGCGGAAATTATTGCTACGTGCCGCCCAATTATCTCCAGCGCTGGCGATGGCTCAAAACGGGGGCGATCGCCTATTGGGATGAAGTGGATCGCCTGCCCTTGGGTTTGTTCTTGGGGGGACTGCTCCGGGTGCGGATGCGACGGGGGACAGTGGTAGTTGGCAGCCATGTAGATGTGAGTTTTTGGGCGAAACTTGCGGGGCTGAAAACAACAACGATCACGCTGCCACCCCTCGATATCTCAACCTTGCAAGCTTGGGCAGCACTCAAAATTATGGCGGCTACTATCCCAGAACAAACTTGTCCTTTAACCCTGTCTCCAGAAAAAGCAGCGGAAATCGTGGCTCAATCCCAAGGCTCCTGGCGACGGGCGGCGGATTATCTCCACATCTGGGCAGCGGCGATCGCCTTCCAAACCCAAAAATAAAGTAGAGGTCTATCAGGGTAAACTCTAACTTTCTGTGTATGCCTCCATCCCTGCACAGGAACAAACCAAATTTCTGTCCCCATAGGCATTATCAATTCGACCCACCGTCGCCCAGAACTTATGCTGTTTCAGCCAAGGGGCAGGATACGCCGCCACCTCACGGGAATAGGGATGCGTCCACTCACCACAAATCACCGACTCTGCCGTATGGGGCGCATTTTTCACCGGATTATCTTCCTGAGAAATTTCTCCTCGTTCAATCTGGCGAATTTCCTCCCGAATCGCGATCATCGCCTCACAAAAGCGGTCTAACTCCTCTAAAGACTCACTTTCCGTCGGTTCGATCATCATCGTGCCCGCCACTGGCCAAGAGATCGTCGGCGCATGGAACCCATAATCCATCAAGCGTTTCGCCACATCCTCCACCGTAATCTCTGCTGATTTACGCAAATCCCGCAGATCGATAATACATTCATGGGCAACACAGCCATTCGTCCCTTTAAATAACACTGGATAGTGATCATCCAAGCGTTTGGCGATGTAGTTGGCACTAAGGATCGCCGTTTGGGTTGCCTTCGTCAGACCCGCTGTCCCCATCATCGCAATGTACATCCAAGAGATCGGCAGAATGCTAGCACTACCATAGGGCGCGGCGGAAATTAAACCGATATTGTCAGCATTGCCTTCTAAATTGGTTTTGGGTAAATAGGGAACGAGATGAGCCGCCACCCCAATCGGGCCAACACCAGGGCCACCGCCACCGTGGGGAATACAAAAGGTTTTATGTAAATTCAGATGACACACATCCGCGCCGAAATCCCCCGGACGACAAATGCCCACCATCGCATTCATGTTTGCGCCGTCGAGATAGACCTGTCCGCCGTTGTCATGGACGATTTGACAAATCTCTTTGATCCCCACCTCAAATACGCCGTGGGTGGAGGGATAGGTGACCATTAACGCTGCGAGGTTATCTTTATATTTCTCAGCTTTGGCGCGGAGATCTTCAATTTCAATATCCCCTTGGCTACTGCAACATTTAATCGGAATCACCTTAAAGCCACACATCACCGCACTGGCGGGGTTGGTGCCGTGGGCTGATTCGGGAATCAGACAAATATTCCGGTGGCGATCGCCGTTTTTGATGTGGTACTGACGGATCACCTGTAACCCCGCATATTCCCCTTGGGAGCCGGCATTGGGCTGGAGGGAAACTCCGGCAAAACCTGTAATTTCTGCGAGCCAATGTTCCAACTGGTCGCACATCTGCTGGTAGCCCTTGGTTTGGCTGCGGGGCGCAAAGGGATGCATCTTGCCAAAATTCGCCCAAGTGACCGGCATCATTTCCGCTGTGGCATTGAGTTTCATCGTGCAGGAACCCAACGGAATCATCGAAGTGGTCAGGGATAAATCTTTGCTCTGGAGCTGGTGAATGTAACGCAATAATTCCGTTTCGGAACGGTAGCGATTGAAGACGGGATCCGTTAGAAAGTCACTGGTACGGGCTAAATTCGCCGGAATGGGATGGATTTCTCGTTCTAGTTGCTCCCAAGTGAAGGGCAATTGTCCCGCGTGAAAACAGCCCCAAATGGTTTTGATGTCTTCCGGTGTGGTGGTTTCATCGAGACTAATCCCAATTTCACCGTCCTCAAAATAGCGGAAATTTAGATGCTGAGCTTCTGCTGCCTGTTGAATCTGCGCCGATTGTTCGGGGGAGGTAAAAATTTTCAAGGTGTCGAATACGGGGGCTTGACCGATGCCATAACCGAGTTTCTCTAAGCCTTTAGCGAGAATTTGGGTGAGTTGGTTTACTTGGGTGGCGATCGCCTTGAGTCCTTCTGCGCCGTGGTAGACCCCATACATCGAAGCCATCACTGCCAATAGCACCTGCGCCGTACAAATATTACTGGTCGCCTTGTCCCGCCGGATGTGTTGTTCACGGGTTTGCAATGCCAACCGTAACGCCGGTTGCCCGTGACTATCTTTAGAAACGCCGACGATGCGCCCTGGAATTTGCCGTTGATATTTTTCTTTCGTCGCAAAATAGGCCGCGTGAGGCCCGCCATAACCGAGGGGAACGCCAAACCGTTGACTGGTTCCCACCGCAATATCTGCGCCCATTTCCCCCGGCGGCGTGAGTAAACATAAACTCAATAAATCCGCTGCCACCGTGGCGATCGCCTGTTGCGCGTGGGCTTTTTGGATAAAGTCCCGATAATCAAAAATTGCCCCGTCCGTCGCCGGATATTGCAGCAGTACCCCAAACACAGCCTCAGTAATTTCAAAGGTGCGGTGATCACCGACGATCACCTTAATATCTAAGGGAATCGCCCGCGTTTTGACCACCTCAATCGTTTGCGGGTGACAGAGTTCCGACACAAAAAACGTATTGGCCTGCTTCTTCTTACACAGCCCATAGCTCATCGCCATCGCTTCCGCCGCCGCCGTCCCCTCATCCAATAACGACGCATTGGCAATCTCCAGCCCCGTTAACTCGATCACCATCGTCTGGAAATTGAGCAACGCTTCCAATCTCCCTTGGGCAATTTCTGCTTGGTAGGGCGTGTATGCCGTGTACCAACCCGGATTTTCTAAAATGTTGCGCTGAATCACAGGGGGGGTCACACAGTCGTAATAGCCCATCCCAATAAAATTCTGATAAGCCTGATTTTGGTTGGCGATCGCCGCTAAAGCCCCCAGAGCCTCCTGTTCACTTTTCGCCTTTGGCAAACTCAGATCAAGTCGCTGGCGAATTTTGGCTGGAACCGCTTGCTCAATCAAGGTCTCCAACGCGTCATACCCTAAAAATGCCAGCATTTTTGCCATTGCCCCATCACTAATGCCAATGTGACGGCGGGCAAACGAACGATCCTCAGAAGCATTAGAAAGCGTCGGCAACTGTTGCAGATTAACCATGAAATCACCAGAAAAAAGCAGGCTTAAGCACTTATCATAATAGGAAAAAATTACCCCCACGGGCTGCTGATGTGGTTCCCCAATCCAGGATTTACCATCACAACATCCCCTAACCCCGGTGCCAGGGGGCTTACCCAAGGCTCCTAATATCTCTCCCGGCGGGACTGTGGGCTTTCTGCCATACCCTTTTTCCTCAACGCTCATCCGATGGAGGTTCTACATTTTGTGGCGACCATTTTAGTCATTGAAGATGAACTCAGTGTTTTAAGTATTTTGCGGGAGATTTTAACCGTCGAAGGGTTCGATGTGATCACGGCGACCAACGGTCAAATCGGCTTAGAAACGGCCAGTGCAAAGCTCCCCGACCTGATCATTTGCGATGTAAATTTACCGCAACTAGACGGCTACGGTGTCCTTAAAGCGCTCCATAGCAACCCAAGCACCACCACAATTCCATTTATTTTTCTGTCAGCCCGTGCTTCCCGTTCCGCCCAACGCCAAGGGATGGATCTAGGGGCCGATGACTACATTCCCAAGCCCTTTACCCGCCAGGAACTACTCAATGCAATCCGGGGACGCCTCAATCGCCGTCAGGGTCTCGCCCAACATTCAGCGCAACAGTTAGAGCAACTGCGACGCAATTTAACCATGGCCCTCCCCCATGAGTTACGAACGCCCCTCCAAGGCATTATGACGTCGGCGGAGTTGTTGGGGGAATGTTGGGAAACTTTAGACCGTCAAGAAATCCGCGAAATTAGTGAGAGTATCCGCATTTCAGCCAGTCGCCTCCACGATTTAATCCAAAAGTTTTTGCTCTATACCAAGCTAGATTTGGCTACCCACGACCCCGATGATTTTCACCGTTGGTATAGCCCCATCACTGAAAAAAGTGACACACTGATCGCGACTTTAGCCCGGCAAATTGCCAAACAATACCATCGGCCAGGGGACTTGAAACTAGAGCTCTGTGAAGCCAAGATTTCAATTTCAGAGAAGTGGCTCGTTACCCTGGTGCGGGAAATTGTTGATAATGCGTTTAAATTTTCGGGGCACACTTCCCAGGCGAAGACGAAGGACACTATTTTGTTGAAAAGTCGGATCAATGGCAATTTATGGCAGCTAGCGATCAAAGACCATGGTCGCGGCATGAGCCCGGAGCAGATTCGGGCCTTGGGCGCCTATATGCAGTTTGACCGTCAACAGTATGAACAGCAGGGTTCGGGCCTGGGGTTGGCGATCGCCGAGCGGATCGCAAAAATCTATAATGGGACGGTGACGATTAAGAGTACTGTAGGGGTAGGAACCACGGTGATTGTCACATTTCCGACTGCGACCTCGGAACAAATTTCGACAGAAAACCGCCTCAGTTAGTGCCCGCTGTTATTTTTTCTCCATGAGTCAATTACACAATGCCTTTACCCTGTTTGTCAGCCTGTTGGTGGAGGCGATGCCTTTTTTGTTGCTGGGGGTAATCCTTTCGAGTGTGCTGTTGGTGTGTGTTGATGAGCGCCAACTGATCCAGCGCTTACCGAAAAATCCAATTTTAGGGGCCTTCATGGGCAGTTGCATTGGGTTTTTGTTTCCGGTGTGTGAATGTGGCAATGTGCCCGTGGCCCGTCGGTTTATGCTCCAGGGAATCCCTACTTCCGTGGCGGTGGGTTTTTTGTTGTCGGCCCCAACCCTCAATCCGGTGGTGATTTGGTCAACCTGGATCGCCTTTCGGGGCCAACCGGAAATTGTGCTCTATCGGGTGCTGGGGTCTTTGGCGATCGCCACCATCGTCGGCACAGTTTTCAGCGTCGAATCAGACCCTAAAAAGCTTCTCCAACCGAAGCTGGCCCAACGGCTCAAATTTGTCCAGCAGGTCAATGAAAACCAGGCCCAGGCAGCGAACACCAGCCCTCTACTCCAGTCGGGGACATTTTTCCTCGGTGCCCAGCAGACAGTTCCCCTCGAAACGGTGGCCACCCAAATGCCAGCGCCAGCGGCGACCCAAGACCGGAGCTTTAAAACCCTCTTTGGGGCCTTGGTCAACAACATTTCTGTGGAATTGCGGGAACTGGGGGCGGTGTTGATTTTCGGCAGTGCGATCGCCGCTTTGATTCAAGTCTTTGTGCCCAGGGAAGTGGTCTTGAGCCTCGGCCAAGGGACAATTACTTCCATTGTGGCGATGATGCTGTTGGCGGCGATTGTCTCCATTTGTTCGACGGTGGATTCTTTCTTTGCCCTATCTTTTGCTTCCACCTTCACGACGGGTTCTCTGCTCGCCTTTTTGATTTTCGGGCCGATGATCGATATCAAAGCGGTCGGCCTGATGCTCTCGATTTTTAAACCCCGCTTCATCCTGTATTTTTTCTTGTTAGCGGGTCAGCTTACCTTTCTCTTTGCCCTCGGTTATAGCTATTTTCTCTAGGGAGCCAGGGAATTTTCGGAGGGAGGCGCGTTTCAGTTTTCCAGAAGTCCACCGCAACGTACAATAAAAACCGTCTTCACAGTTTGAGTTCTATGCAGTACCACGCACAAGTTTATGTCACGCTCCGTCCTTCTGTTCTTGATCCGGCTGGTGCCGCTGTAGAATCAGGTCTCAGTCAATTGGGCCATGGGGGCGTTTCTGGGGTACGCATTGGGAAATACATCGAGTTAAATCTTGCCGCCGCCGACGAGGCAGAAGCTAAGGCCAAGGTGGATCAAATGTGCGATCAGCTCCTGACCAATCCCGTCATTGAAAATTATCGCTTCGACCTTACGCCCCTAAATAGCTAAATTTTCTAGCCCAATTCCCTTGCAGTAATTAATCAATTGGTAACGACACGATGAAATTTGGTGTAATTGTTTTCCCTGGCTCCAACTGTGACCGCGACATGGCGATGGTGACGGAAGGGATTTTTGGGCAGCCGACGCGGATGGTCTGGCACCAGGAAACGGACATCTCTGACCTAGATGTGATTGCGGTGCCAGGGGGCTTTAGCTATGGGGATTATCTTCGCTGTGGGGCGATCGCCCGATTTTCCCCGGTCATGCAGAGCGTTATCGACCATGCTAATCAAGGGAAATATGTGCTGGGGGTTTGTAATGGCTTCCAGGTGTTGACAGAAGTGGGCCTGCTGCCTGGGGCCTTGGTACGGAACCGGGATTTGCATTTCATTTGCGATCGCCAACCCCTCCGGGTCGAAAACAATGACCGAGTTTGGACGAGGGGTTATCGCCAAAACCAGGTGATCAATATTCCCATTGCCCACGGAGAAGGCCGCTACCATGCCGACCCCGACACCCTCAAGGCGATCGAAGATCAGGGTCAGGTTTTATTCCGTTATTGCGACGCCCAGGGGAATGTTAATGAGGGCGCCAACCCCAACGGGTCTCTCAATAACATCGCTGGCATTACGAACCAAGCCGGAAATGTTTTAGGGATGATGCCTCACCCAGAACGGGCCGCCGATGGCAGTCTTGGTTTAGTCGACGGCAAAGGCTTATTTGAAGGGCTATTAAACCTCGTTGCCGGATAGTTTTAGGATTAATCGATCTAAACGACCATTGAGTCGCTTAAAAGGCATCTAATCGCCCCGGCTCGAAATTTAAGAGGGCGTCGGTTGAGATTCCAGGTAGCGCAAAAATTCGAGCAACTCATCATCGGATAATAATTGGCGCGATCGCTTCCCATAGGTTTCGAGCAAATAGGTGCGTCCCTGCTCACTCGACCAGCCCAAACGCTTCAGTTCCACGTCACTGCGGGCAATAATCTCGGAAAAATCCAACGCGTCTATCGAGGTGTCTGCTGATTCTAAGTCGAGGGTTGCGTCTGGTGTCGTTTGGGGCTGCTCTAGGGGGATTTGAGGCGTCTGGCTTACGACATTAGCCGGAGATGGCAAAGGTAAATCATTTTGATGACTCGGGGTCGGTGCCGGGGTGGTCGGGGCTGTAACCGTTGGTGGGGCGATCGCCGGGGCGGGTTTTGCCGGGACTGTCGGAGCCGGATCTTGAGGCGGCAGAGTTTGTTTCACGGGGGCTGGAGCCGGAATTGCCCCAGAGCCGAGAAGATTTAAAGCCCGGATTCTCGCTTGATCTTCTGCCTGTTCCACGGAAGGGGCCGCCGCCAAACCACTGGCGAGTTTTTTGCCTTCCAATTCCACCACAACCCGCACAATAAACTGGCCATGTTCAATGGCTGCCAGTTCACTGATTAAGCCGCCGTAGGGATAACGCTGCCGAAAAATCTCTGGTGTCATGGAACGTAATAGGAAAAGTTTGACTCAATTTATTGGTTGAGTGCAATTGTACCCTTATTCTTCCTAATTCAGAGCAATTTAGTGGTGAATTCCCCAGAAGCCATGGAGAGAATTCCCTTGACGGGGTACAATATCGAAAAAGCATTGTGACTAGATAGTCAACACGTACGTCTAGTGGCTAGGTCATTTAGATTTTGCCATTGTCCCAGCCACGATTGTATCGGACGATCCTCCTTTACTCACATTGCTTGTTTTCCCGTTGGGTTTGCTTAGCCACAGGCAGTCCCTGCTCTTTTCCTGAAACACGTCTTTTTGGGTCAGTTTCAGAACCAAGTCCCCGCCATAGCCGTTTCCTAAACGTAATGACCTCTAGAAGGGTTGGCGCGGGAGCTCCCCTGTTCGATGTTTGCTCAAGTTTTTCGACTGTGTGCTTGCGAACTTGTCATTTCCTGAGGTGTTAGAGGCCTCGCCCCCATAAGGCTTTGTTTTCTTGGTAAAACAGGCCATCCTTTCGGAAAGGGCATTGTTTTGATCAGTCAACCTTGGGATTCCTGGGGAATTTGTGGCGTTTCCCATCAGAAATACAGGTCTGTTGACTGTCTAGGTTTAATGATAGCGACAAACAACAGGCTGATACTGCTTTTCTGATGGACTGTTGTCGTTTCACTTTACTTTCTAACGAAAAGGATAGTTTTGCATGGATTTTTCAATCGCCACACTGCTGTCTTTCTTTACAGATGACAAATTGGTTGCCGGTAAATTCCTCGAAAAGAAATTAGAGTGTCGCTCTGAGGAAGATACAGAACAGCTCCAGATTATTCTTGATGCCCTAGAGCGCTCGAATATTTTGGTGAAGGAACGGGGCAAATATCGCCGGGTGCCGGAAGCGGATGTGGTCGAGGCAAAGCTACGGTGTTCGAGTAAGGGTTTTTGTTTTGCGATCCAGGATTCTGAAGATGCTGATGATATTTACATTCGTGAAAGTTATCTCAGCAATGCTTGGAACGGCGATCGCGTTTTGGTCAAAATTATTAAAGAAGGAACGCGGCGGCGATCGCCAGAAGGGGTGGTGCGTTTAATTTTAGAACGGGCTAATCCTTCCCTCCTAGCGCGAGTGGTACAAAAAGAAGAAGGCTTCCGGGCAGTGCCCCTCGATGATCGCCTCTTGTTTGAGCTTGAACTCCAGGACGAAGCGGACCGGCTCCAGCAGGCCATTGATCACCTCGTCCATGTCTCCGTGGTGCAATATCCCATTGCCCAATATCTTCCCCAGGGGTCTGTCACCAAAGTCTTAGGGAGTGATGCCGAGGCCGCCGCAGATACAGATATTGTCTGTTGTAAGCATGATCTACTGCGCCAATTTCCCGAGGAAGTCTTGGCCGCTGTTAAGGACATTCCCACAAAACTGACGAAAAAAATGCTCGCCAAGCGGCGGGATTTTCGTGACCAATTGACCCTCACCATCGAGGATGAAATGCACCTCGCCCCAGGGAACCAAGCCTTCATTGAAAATGCGTTTACCCTGCAAAAAACCGAGGCTGGACAGTGGCAACTGGGAATCCACCTGGCGGATGTGGCAGAATTTGTTCCGGCCCAGGGGGTTCTGGATCGGTGGGCGAAAAAACATGGCACGGCGGTGTTTCTCGGTCAAATGACCATTCCTCTGTTTCCGCCAGAATTTAAGGAGAAAGTAGAACTGCGTCCTGGGGCAGATCGTCTGACGATGTCTATTCTCCTCACCTTTGATGACCAGGGGAACGTGGCAGAATTTGAAATTACCCCCAGTGTGATCCGCGTTGACCAGAGCCTGAGTTATCAAAAGATTCAGCATCTCCTCAGTAGTGGGGAAACCGCAGAGGCTGAGCTGGCCGATGCCGCAACTCTGTTGAATGATTTAATTTTTAACCTCAGTCCTTTGGTCAAAGCCCAACGCTTGCAACGGGGTGGCTTCCAGATTTCCTTACCCGAAGTGACTTCTGCATTTAAGGATGAAGGGCGCTTTGGGACGATGATTGTTTCACCAAGCTTGCCGGTGCGGTCTCTCTTGGCAGAGGTGATGATCCTGGCGGGTCGCGCAGTGGCGCAACATATGTTGGCCCTAGAATTGCCGGCCATCTATTGCTACCAAGCGAATCCTGATTTTGAGAGCCTCGAAAATCTGATTAAATTGGGCAATAATCTCAACCTCAAGCTCAAGCTCGAATCGGAAGAGGAGCTTTTACCCCACGATTATCAGCACTTTATCCAAGAGTTTAGCCAGACGGACATGACCAAAATCCTGAACTATCTGCTTCAGGAAACCCTGGATGTCCCCCGCTATGGCGCCCACCCCCACCCCCACTTTGGCTTGGCCTACCGGGACGGTTATACCCGTGTCTGTGCGCCGGGGCAACGCTATGGTGACTTGGTGATGCAGCGCATTTTAAAACTTATTTTCTCTGAGGGGCGCGATCGCCGTTCGAGTCGCGTGAAAGTCGGGGTCAACCTCGGCAGCAGCACCTGCCACAATCAAGTCAATTGGAAGGTGTTGCCAACGCCGATCCAAACGGAGCTAGAAGAAACCATTGCCAGCTTGATTCTGCAACTCAATGATCAAGAGAAAGTGGCCGATGACGCGGAAAAGGATCTCCAGGGACTCCAAAAGGCTGAAAAAATGAAGGCTCATACGGGACATACCTTTAAGGGGTTGATCACCGGAGTGCAGTCCTATGGTTTCTTTGTGGAAATTGAGGATCTCCTCGTGGAAGGCCTCGTCCACGTCAGCTCCCTCAAGGATGACTGGTACGAATATCGCGCTCGCCACAGTTGCTTGGTGGGTCGGAAAAACCGCACCGCCTACCGCCTCGGCAATACCGTCGATGTGGAAGTCAAGAGCGTTGATTATTATCGGCAACAAATTGATCTGGCGATCGCCAAAAATACCAACTCAGACCCAGATGATCCGGCTTCAGAAAATTGGGAAGAAGAATAGCCACAAGCGGATTGCTTAACTAATTTGCATTAGCACCGGGGGAAGTAGTTAACCTTCCCTCTTTTTTTATGCTCACTATTAAGGCATCCACTCCAGGAAAAAACCCACCTTACTTTCCTTCGCGGCACTCGAATTATGCTTTTGAATTTCCGTCGCCGCCCGCCAGTGGGATGTGAAGGCATAGCCTGCCCCTAAGGTTGTGATCCCCATTTCCTCTGGGGTGGCCAGGTTCACAAACTGTTGGCTCAGGCTAATGGTAGAAGCCCCGGACCGAGATAGATTAAGCTGCACCTTAGCACCCACCTCTAGACCTTCCCGTTGGTAATCTTGACCCGAAAAGGATTGATAGCCGAGACTCGGAGCAATATTGAAGCGGTTACCGAGGGGGAGCAAGTAATAGTTGGCTCGAGCGGCCACCTGGGTGCGATCGCCACTAAAGAGGGTATGGCCTTCGGCGCTGAGGGTCAGGGGGAAATCGGGCCGCACAAAAATATCTTCGACGCCGACACTGATGCCCCCCTGGTGATCGTTGCTGGGAAATTGAGCGTAGCCAAGCCGCCAGCGGGTTTGAAAACTTGGTTCGTGGCGAATACTGTGGAGCACATCGGGGATGCCTTCTTGGCTCCACCGTTGGAGCACAGGGCTATTGTCGAAGGTTTCTGGGGGTAAATCGATTTGCTCTGGGGTGAGGGTTTGGGTTAGGCCCATAGGAGCACAGGCGATCGCCAAACCACTGCCCAACACAACGTTGAATAATCCGTTTCTCAAGGTTAACGCTCCCCAGCACCACAAATATTTTTCCTATCCTAGACTATCCCGCAAACAGATCAAGGGGGAAATGGCCATAGGTGCCAGCCAACTCCGGTTCAGGGGATTGCAGCGCCACTAAAACGCCCCGGTACTGCCCCACATAGTCATCGAGGTAATGGCTCATTTTCTGGGTATTAAATTTTAAATACACCGGGCGATCGCCCCATTCACCTGGATCAATGGCGATCGCTGAATCATAGCCCAAACCCCGGAGATACTGTTGTACCGTTGCAGTCGCCACAGCAACGTTATCCGCACAGATGCCGATATTTTCCCAGTCCGCCGCCTGACAAGCCAAGCGCAGCTTTTGCCGGAGTGTTTCCCGTTCGGTTTCTGATTCTTGGACAGGGGTGGTCACACAACTTTTTTGCTGTAAAAGGGCGATCGCCGCCGTCAACTCTGGGGAAATACTCATCGCTTACGTCACAAAATAGGCTCGATTTAGCCTATCAGAATCCCTGGGGCTAGATCCATTCCCCGTCTTCGTCGGGGTCTATCCTTGGGGAGGCTTCCTCTTCGGAAGTATAGGGGGGCGTCAAAATCCGATAGTCAGCATCATAGACAGTGCCTGTGTCATCCTGGATCTTGGCAGACTTTGCAGGTGATTTGGGCGTCGGTGGCTTTGGCATTGCCGCCTCTGGGCCGGGACTAGGACGGGGACGCTGGGGTTTGGGTTGGGGGCGAATTTGTGGTTCTTCTTCACCCGTTGGGGGGGGGTGGGGACGGGTTGGCTGCTTGGGGGGTGATTCGATGTCCCAGGTTTCTTCGTCCTGGGTTTCTAGTTCCTTGTCGGTCCAATCATAATTAGCGCGGCTCCGTTCCCAATCTGAACGACCAGTGCGGCGATCGGGCTGGCGGGGAGGGCGTTGTTTCAGACGTTCGAGGCGAGGATTTGGGCGATTGCCTCGGTTATTTGTACTAGGATTTGTCCCCTTTAAAAAAAGCTGCAAGAGCAAACTCAGGATTACCCCAAGCAAGACCGCTGCGATAAACCAAATGCTGAGGGGCAACTGCCAAGGAATCGTGCGGTTAAATAAAACGAGACTCAACGCCTGACTATTTTGCAGCAGCAGAACAGCCCCTCCCCCCAGGAAGAGTAGCAATAGGAATAACAGTGGTGACCTAGACTCCATAAACAATCAAGGGCGATCGCCTAGGGCGTTTCCGGTTCTTCGGTGGGAGACTGGGCCGGGGCCGGAGTTGCTGTGCCTGTACGTTCCAAAGCCTGATCTACCTGAGCTAACAGATCCTTAAGCACCTGTTCGTCTGGATATAATTCCACCAACCGTTGTAAGTGGGGACGCGCCCCTTCTAAATCTCCCAGGGCTAAACGGGCCTGTACCAAACCTTGTAGCGCATTTGTATTGTCTGGCTCCCGTTCTAAAACCGCCAAAAACCCGGCTTCCTGTTGTTTCAATTGGGCTTCTTGATCTGCCTGGGGATTCCGAGCGACTTCATTTGTCGGTTGTCTCACGCTGTCAATGATGCCTCCGATCACTGGCACCATCGCAGTTCCCGCAAAGGAGCCGGCACCAATAAACAGGATCACTTTTGTCCAAAATTTCTGTTTTTTTTGTTTGCCTGTAGCGGCTTGATCAGAAAAAAGAGGCATGGGTTGAGGGGGGTGACTTAAAAATCCTATCTATTTTAGCCCATGGCCATGGGAGTTCTAGAAAATGGGATTTAATGGGAAAGGCTGCCATTTCCCAACATTTTTTAACCCTTGATCTATGTCTGCTTCTAAGTCTCCAGCCCCTTTATTGGCTTACTTCACCGCTTTTTTTTACATCCTTTTTAGCCTCATCCCCGATAGTCATAGCATGATGGTGGCCTGGTCTTGGGTGTTTGTGTGGCAGGTGGGTCTGTTCTGTCCTTTGTTGTGGTTTTTGGTGCAACTGTGGGACAACCGCCGTCTCTATTTGTTGGGTAACGGGTTTGATCTGGGTCTAATCGCAATTGTCGTCAGCTTGAGGATTTCTACCCTGGGAGCCGAGTTTCCCCAGCAAGCCCGCTGGCAAGCCTGGGCCTGTTTCGGGTTCATCGCAGCGCTTTATCCCATTAGCCGTTGGCTCAATAGTGTGACTGGTCGTTATCAGTTGTTTTTGGGGCAAGGATATTTAAGTTTGGCCTTTGTTGCCTTTAGTTTGGCGCTGTGGCTGAGTCGGACATTTTTGCCAGAAATTGAACGGCTCCGAGATTTGGGTGTTGATGGGGCAGTGCAACAGTTCGATTTTTCGCTGCTGGAACTGCGCAATTGGGCTCCCTTGGGTCACCAAAATTATGTGGCCGGTTATTTGATTCTGTGTTTACCGACTCTCCTGGGCTTGGCGATTTTACATCGGGATTGGCGGCGCTGGCTTTGGCTGACGGGGGTGGTAATTGGTGCGGTAGATCTGTATACCACAAGCTCTCGGGGAGGTTGGCTCGGGTTGGCGATCGCCTCGGTGGCGGCCTTTGGGTTTGCCTGGGGGTTTAGTCAGATTCGCAAGTTTTATTTGGTGCTGGCGGGGGTTATTTCCACGGGGGTTTTGGGAATTTTTGTGCTGACCAATAACCGTCTCTACAATTTGGTGGTGCCAATTTTACGAGGGGAATTTGGGGAATTAAATTACCGTTGGGTAAATGCCCAGGTGGGTTGGGCCATGGGCCTCGACCATTGGTGGACGGGGGCCGGTTTAGGGAATGCGTTCCTGTTGTATCAAAACTACCGACCGATCACGGCGGGTCGCCTCTCGGAAATTATCTACCAACTCCACAGTACCCCGGTGCAACTCTGGGCAGAAATGGGCATCTGGGGCTTGGGCCTGTTCTTTGGCTCCATCATTTTTTTAGGGGTAATCCTTTGGCGACTGCGGGGCCATGTTAAAGCGATGGCGCGGGAAGATCGCATTTTGTTGGGCAGTATCTACACCGGGCTAATCGGCTATTGGGCCTTGAGTTGGACCGATTACCAACTGGATAACGTGGCCATTAGTGGCATCATTACGATTCTGGTGGCGTTACTAGCGGCGATCGCCCGTCAAGATCACCCCCAAAGGTCTCTCCCGTCCCAGCCAAATCCAGAAAAATTTTTAGGCAAGCCCCGTCTCGTCGCCCTCGGTCTAGTGGGGGTCTACGGTGCCGTTGCCATCTGGTTAGCGCCAATCCAGGCGGCCTGGGAGCGATCCAGTACGGGATTTTTAGCGTTGCGCCAGGAAACCCCCGATTACGATCGGTTTGTCGAAAATTTAACGGCAGCCCATGACCTAGCCCCCTGGGAGCCTTACTATAGCTATCAACTAGGCTGGAACCTAGGCGAATTGGCCCTCCAAACCGCAGATTTAGAACAACGGCAACGCTATCTCCAGGAGGCGATCCAATGGTTTGACCGGGGTAACCAGGCTTCCCCCTACCGGGAATTTGGCCGCAGCAACGTCGCCTGGCTCCACATCGCCAACAATGAACCCGATTTAGCGACGGCGGAATTTTACCAATCAGCCCAGCTTGTGCCCGCGAAACGAGGTGTTTTCTATGGGTTGGGTTTAAGTCTGCTGGCCCAGGAAAAAACGGATCTTGCAGTTGAGGCGATCGCCTTAGAAATTCTGCGGGACTCCCAATTTATCACCAGTCCCATTTGGCGGGCTGGCGGGCTGCGCGAACTTTATCCGGCGGTGGTGGCGCGGGTGATGGGCCACTACGAACAGCTACTTGAGCAATACCCCGACGATCCGTTGTTACACCGCTGTCGGGGCGGCATTGCTTGGTGGATTGGGGATTTTGCCCTCGCAGAAACGGAATTTCGGCAGTATTTCGACCCCACAGCCCTCGGTTTACTCCCCGACCGAGACGCTCTCAGTCAGCAAACGGCGATCGCCCAATTGCAAGCCACCTGGGACAACCCAGAAAAACGCTTAGAATTTTTAGAAGAGGCCTGGGCAGAGGTTTCGCCCCAACAGCCCCTCAGCGATCAACAGCGACAAGAGTTTTTAACCACCATGGCCAATAGCCCAGATTTTGCCACTTGGATTCGCGTTGATGCCCCAGCTCTCGAGTATCGTCGTCAGCGCAGTGGGTTTAATGTGAATAGTCGTCACATTGATGGGGATAACCCCACGGATTTTTGGACAGTGAGCGAAAATCTCGCGATTACCACTTGGTTCGGCGAATTTTTCCCTGCTGTCGTCTATGAGCCAAGTTTTGATTTGCAATTGCAGCCCCTACGGGAAAGTCTCTATGCCGCCCTTGAGACGGACAATTAACCCCTAGAAATTCAGCCAATTACTCAGACCAGCGGGTAACGGCAGAAAAATCAACGCCACAAAAACCAAGGTAACCATCCCTAACAGATCACGGCGATTATCCAAATCCGTCACATCGTTGAGGGCGGGTTGGTTCGCGATGGGCATCAGCAGGGCGAAAATCGCCAGGAAGAGAAAATTTGGCTGCACAAAGGCGATCGCAATCATACAAATCCGCGTTACCTGGGCAATAATTCCCGCCGTCCGCTGGCCGAAAACAGCATGGGTCATCAAACCACCATCCAATTGACCGATGGGCAAGAGTTGCAAGCCCCCCAACATCAGGGCCACATAACCGGCGATCGCCACCGGGTGTAAATCCAGGGCCATATCTGGGGTGAACTGACTCCCCAAAGCCAAACGACTCATCAGGCCCAGAAGGAGGGAAAACCTTGGATTAAATTCATTAAAGGCCAACAGTGTTGATTCCTCTGGCAAGGGCACCACTTGAGAAAGGCCCAGGCCCACCCACAAACAAGGTAGAGTCAGGAGCATCCCGATCCAGGAACCCGCCACCGCAAAATCAAATAGGGCTTGGCGATGGGGAATGGGGGATTTCCGCTGGCTATAGGCCCCCAGGGTGCCGATAAAAAAGGGAATGGGGACGAAATAGGGCAGCGTCGTTTTGATTTTGTAATAGGCCGCCGCACCATAATGGCCCAGTTCATGGCAACCCAGAATCCCTACCAAGAGCAGACCATAGGGTAAACCCTGCCAAAGAATACTTGGATTTTGTTGGATGACATCCGGGGCGACCCCCTGCAATTCCAAACCCATTACGGTGGTGGTAAACAAAGTAATTAACGCCAAGGCGATCGCCAAATCCGGGCGCGTGAGAGGTTCTTCTTGTTTTTGAGACTGTTGGGCTGCTTTCCAAGGGTTGGGGACGAGGGCAAAAAACGGTTGGCCCCTTAGACTTTCCTGAAAGACCACAATAAAGCGATCGCCAAAAAGTTGTTCGATATTATCCCGAATTGTTTTGTAGGCTTCCTGGGGGACTGCCCGCAGTTTGCCCCGACAGAGGATCGCCTGGGGATAGTAATCAATATTCTGGAGATAATAAACCCCCCAAGGGAAACAATCCCGCAGCGCTTTTTCTTCCTTGGTGCTAATGGGGCGGAGCTTAGAGTCTTCTTTTTTCAGGGTAGAAGCTTGATCTAATTTTTCTAAATCCAGGCTTGGGGTCTGGGGCGCAGCCGGTGGCGGGCTGGGGTCAGCAGATTCGTCGGGTTTGGGTTTCCCCCAGTCCAACAAACTCCAATACATAAACGGCGAAAGGATCAACAGCGGCAACATCACCAACAGGGGCATTGGTTGGGTGGCCCCAAAAATCAAAATCCAGACTAGCCAGGCGGAAGCAGGCAACATCATCACCAGCCAGAGTAAGCCCAATGGTGCTTTATTTTCTGGTGGTACAGTGCGGCGAATGAGGGCGTAGGTCAACACCCCCATGACGAAGAAAAGCAGCCAAACTTCCATGAACTTTCAATTGAATCCTTGCTAAAAAATGTGTGGCACAAGCAAAATGATTGCCCCAGCCTTGTGGCGATCGCCCCTAGCGGGAAAATTGTCGAAACCTCACCCCAATGCAACAATGGTAGCGACTGTTTAACATTTCAACATGAGTAGGGACTCCCCCCGTGCAGACTCCCCCCAAACCGCCCCGCAACCTTTTTGAAAACATCTACGCCTTCGCCCCCAATCGAGAGACCCTCGGTGGCACAGCCTACTTGATCGCAAAACCCGGTGGTGGTCTGTTGGTTGATTGTCCCCCCTGGCACCCAGAGACCCTCAACTTTTTGCAGGCCCAGGGCGGCGTCAAAACCCTCTACATCACCCAGCGGGCCGCCATTAGCAACCAAGTCGCGAAGATGCAACAGGCCCTCGGTTGTGCCATCGCGATCCAGGAGCAAGAAGCCTACCTTATGCCAGAGGCCGACGTGACACCCTTTCGGGATGATTGGCAAGAAGGCGATTTTCGGGGAATTTGGACACCAGGATTTTCCCCCGGTGCTTCCTGTCTCTATTATGACCAACTGGGGGGCTGTCTGTTTACAGGGCGGCATCTCCTCCCCAACCAAAAGGGCGAAATTCTGGCCCTGCGCACCGCCAAAACCTTCCACTGGGGCCGCCAACTCAAGGGCATCGAAAAGCTAATCGAAATCTTTGAAAATCAGCCCCTAGAATATCTCTTGCCCGCTGCAAATACGGGTTTTCTCCGGGGGACGGGTTATCTGGCGGAGGCTTACCCCAAATTACAGCAGGCGATCGCCCTGTCCCAGACCCAACCCCTTGTCCATCTCTAAAGCCGCTAATCTCGGCGAAATCAACCCAGCGGCGATCGCCCTTTGCCCGTGGCTCCCATCTCAGGCAATGCGACTATATAATAAAGGCTACGTGGGAAATCATGACCTGGCCTCACCCAGCGATCTTGAGGGTCTGTCCCTGATTTTCCCCAAATTTTTTCCCTGTTCATCCCCAAAACATTAGCATCGAGCTTCCATGGTTCAATCAACTACCTCCTATCAACACCTTTCTAGCCAAGCCGTCCCCTACAGCTATTCCATGGGCGGGACGGTGGTGCCGATGGTTGTCGAACAATCTGGCATGGGAGAACGGGCCTTCGATATTTACTCCCGTCTACTGCGGGAACGAATTGTGTTCCTCGGTACTGCCATTGATGACACCGTTGCCGATTCTGTGGTTGCCCAGTTGCTCTTTTTAGACGCCGAGGATGCCGATAAAGATATTCAACTCTATATCAACTCCCCCGGTGGTTCCGTTTACGCAGGGATGGCAATCTACGACACCATGCAGCAGATTCGCCCCAATGTGGTGACCATTTGCTACGGCATTGCTGCCAGTATGGGAGCTTTTCTTTTATCGGGGGGCACCAAGGGCAAGCGGATGGCCCTCCCCAGTTCTCGGATTATGATTCACCAGCCCCTCGGCGGCGCCCAAGGTCAGGCGGTGGATATCGAAATTCAAGCCAAGGAAATCCTCTACATCAAAGATAAATTAAATACGTTGATCGCCGACCATACGGGTCAACCCTTTGATAAGGTGGCAGAAGATACCGAGCGGGACTTCTATATGTCAGCAGAAGAGGCTTGCCAGTATGGTTTGATCGACCAAGTGATCGTCCCCAACGCCGCTTAACTCCCATCGCTCACGTTATCCATAGGCCCTACTTCAAAACCCATGTCTAAATACGACTCCCATCTCAAATGCTCCTTTTGTGGTAAGTCCCAAGAACAGGTGAGAAAGCTAATCGCCGGGCCGGGGGTCTATATTTGTGATGAATGTGTCGAGCTGTGTAATGAAATCCTCGATGAGGAGCTCATGGAAAATGCAGCGGGCATGGGCATAGGGCGATCGCCTGAAAAAAATCCCCCTAAGGCTCCCCCCGAAAAGATTAATTTTGAAGATATCCCCAAACCCAGGGAAATTAAGCATTATCTCGATGAACATGTCATCGGTCAAGACGAAGCGAAAAAAGTCCTTTCCGTGGCTGTCTATAACCATTACAAGCGACTGAGTTTGATGGAAGAGGATGACGCCAATCCCATCGCCGACGGCATTGAACTCCACAAATCTAATATTCTCTTGATTGGGCCGACGGGATGCGGTAAAACCCTCCTCGCCCAAACCCTCGCGAGGATCCTCGATGTGCCCTTTGCGGTGGCCGATGCCACAACCCTCACCGAGGCGGGCTATGTGGGAGAAGATGTGGAAAATATTTTGCTGCGCCTTTTGCAGGTGGCCGATCTCGATGTCGCCGAAGCCCAGCGGGGAATTATCTACATTGACGAAATCGATAAAATTGCCCGCAAAAGTGAAAACCCCTCCATTACCCGGGACGTTTCGGGAGAAGGAGTACAACAGGCTCTATTGAAAATGCTGGAGGGCACCGTCGCCAATGTGCCGCCCCAGGGGGGAAGAAAGCACCCGTACCAAGACTGCATTCAAATTGATACCCGCAATATTTTATTTATCTGTGGTGGGGCCTTTGTGGGTCTCGATAAGGTGATTGAGCGGCGGGTCGGTAAAAAAAGCATGGGTTTTGTGCGGCCTGGGGAAGAGGGCAGCGCCAAGGACCAACGCACCGCTGAGCTACTCCAGCATCTCTCTCCAGAAGATCTCGTTAAGTACGGGATGATTCCAGAATTTATTGGGCGGATTCCGGTGATTGCTTCTTTGAGTCCCCTAGATGAGGAAGCTCTGGTGGAAATTTTGACCCAACCGAAAAATGCCCTCGTCAAGCAGTACAAAAAACTCCTGAAGATGGACAGTGTGCAGTTGGAGTTTGAACCCACTGCCATCCGGGCGATCGCCCAGGAAGCCTACCGCCGCAAGACGGGAGCCAGGGCGCTACGGGGCATTGTCGAAGAATTAATGCTCGATGTGATGTACGAACTACCTTCCCGCAAGGATGTCAACCGCTGCACGATTACACCAGAAATGGTCGAAAAACGCTCCACAGCCGAGTTGCTACTACATCCGTCCTCCTTACCCAAACCGGAATCCGCTTAAGGACAATGGCGATCGCCCTGGTGCGGGGAGTCCCCCACTATTACGAATGGATTTGTGAAGGGGGCCGCGATCTCCACAAACCCGTAATGTTATTTGTCCATGGTTGGGGGGGATCAAGTCACTATTGGCGCAGCACTGCCACGACCTTCAGTGAACATTTCAATTGTCTGATCTATGACCTGCGCGGCTTTGGTCGTTCTGAGCTCCCCGTCGATTACAGCGGCGACTATGCCCTAGACGATTATGCTCTAGATCTAGAGGAACTTCTACAGCAGTTAGACATCAACGACAAAATTATCCTCAATGCCCATTCCATGGGGGCTTCGATCGGGGCGATTTTTGCAGAGCAGTTCCCCCAGCGCCTAGACCGAGCGATTTTGAACTGCAACGGGATTTTTGAATATGATGCCCGCGCCTTTGGCACCTTCCAGAAAATTGCTGGCACCATTGTGCGCTTACGGTTCCCTTGGTTACGCCAAGTGCCAGGGATGGATCGCTTGGCGATCGCCCGTTTTTTACAGCAACCGATTTCGCCAACAGAACGGGGGCAATTCCTTGAGGATTTTTTAAGGGCCGATAATCGCGCCGCTGCGGGCACCCTGCTGGCTTCGGTGAATGAAATGATGGTGACCCGTTTACCCCAAGCACTCCGCAATATCCAGTGTCCGACCCTACTCCTCGCCGGGGAAAAAGATCAAATTATTCCAGCGGCCATGGCGAAAAGGGCGATCGCCCTTAACCCAAACTTTCAATACATTGAAATTCCCCAGGTGGGACACTTCCCGATGCTCGAAAATCCCCACCTCTACCAAGCGGAAATCCAGCAATTTCTCAGGGACAAAATTCCCGGATAGTATTTATTCTTGGGATCCCTCAAAGAATGATACGCTCTAACAGAACATCAAAAATTGACGAGAAAATTCTGATGCGTATTTTGTTTGTTTCTGCCGAGGCTGCTCCCATCGCTAAAGCTGGAGGCATGGGAGATGTGGTGGGATCACTGCCTAAAGTTTTACGGCAGTTAGGACATGACGCGAGAATTTTCTTACCCTATTACGGCTTTCTCAACGACAAACTTGACATCCCCGCAGAACCCGTTTGGTGGGGCAGTGCGATGTTCAATACTTTTGCCGTTTATGAAACCGTATTACCCAACACCGATGTGCCCCTTTATCTGTTTGGCCATCCCGCCTTCGATGGACGACATATCTATGGCGGGCAGGATGAATTTTGGCGCTTTACCTTTTTTGCCAATGGGGCCGCCGAATTTATGTGGAACCACTGGAAACCCCAGATCGCCCACTGCCACGACTGGCACACAGGCATGATCCCGGTGTGGATGCACCAATCTCCGGATATTAGCACGGTGTTTACGATCCATAACTTGGCCTACCAGGGGCCTTGGCGGGGTTTCTTGGAGCGCAATACTTGGTGTCCTTGGTATATGGATGGTGATAATGTGATGGCCTCGGCGCTGATGTTCGCCGATCAAGTGAATACCGTATCTCCCACCTATGCCCGACAAATCCAAACCAAAGTCTACGGTGAAAAATTAGAGGGTTTATTGTCTTGGATCAGCGGCAAAAGTCGTGGCATCGTTAACGGCATTGACGTAGAACTCTATAACCCTTCCAATGACCAGGCTCTGGTGAAGCAATTTTCGACTACTAATCTTGAGGATCGGGCCGCCAACAAAATAATCATCCAGGAAGAAACGGGGCTAGAGGTCAACTCTAAGGCTTTTTTGATGGCAATGGTCACCCGCTTAGTGGAACAAAAAGGGATTGATCTGCTGCTGAATATCCTGGAGCAGTTTATGGCCTACACCGACGCCCAGTTAATTGTCCTCGGCACTGGCGATCGCCACTACGAAACCCAACTCTGGCAAACCGCCTACCGCTTTAAGGGACGGATGTCCGTGCAACTGCTCTATAACGATGCCCTCTCCCGGCGCATCTATGCGGGTTCCGATGTGTTTTTAATGCCGTCGCGCTTTGAACCCTGTGGCATTAGTCAAATGATGGCGATGCGCTACGGTTCCGTGCCCATTGTGCGCCGCACCGGGGGTTTGGTCGATACGGTCTCCTTCCACGATCCCCTTACCCAAACCGGGACAGGCTTTAGCTTTGACCGCTACGAACCCCTGGATATGTACACCTGCATGGTGCGGGCCTGGGAAAGTTTCCGCTACAAAAAAGATTGGGCCGAACTGCAAAAACGGGGCATGAGCCATGACTTTAGTTGGTACAAATCCGCCGGGGAATACCTCAAGATGTACCGTCAAAGCCTCAAAGAAGCCCCTGAATTAACGACCGATGAAGCGGAAAAAATCACCTATTTAGTGAAAAAACACGCCATTTAGTGTCAGCTAGCTGAAAAACTCTGGCATAGCTCTTTTAGCCAAGCAATGTCTTGGTGACGGTCTGTTCTAATTTCCAGTAATTGCACGCCCTGGGTCGGTAAATTTTCGCAGGCTTGAATCAATTCTGTTTTGGTGCGAATGGTTTGGTACTGAACACCATACAAATTACATAATTGCGAGAACTGTACGGTTTGGGGCGTCGCAAAATAATCCTCAAAAATCTCTTTTTCTCCGGCAATCGGTAACATTTCAAAGATGCCGCCACCTTGGTTATTGATCACAATAATGGTGAGAGAACCAGTAAATTTCGATAATGTTAAAAAACCATTGGTATCGTGCAGGAGCGCCAGATCTCCCGTGAGCAAGACACAGGGAGAATGATTCTCCGCAACACCCAAAGCCGTCGAAAGGGTGCCATCAATACCATTGGCCCCTCGATTGAAGTAGGGCAAAATTTGCTTGTCATTTAACTGCCAGAAAAATTCGGCATAGCGCACCACCATGCTATTGGCGAAAAAAATAGCTGTTTGCTCTGGTAACGCTCTGGCTAAACAGTAGGCGATCGCCGCTTCGTTGAGATTACTTTCTGCCTGGAAAACTGCTGCCAATTGGGTACGAATTTTTGCTTCCTGGGTCTGCCACAGATCAAAGTAAGGCAAACCTTTTTCGTTGTCGGGAAAGATCCCTAAATATTTTAGGGTACGGAGATTTACGGCCAGATGCTGGTGGGGACGGTGGAGGGGGTCAAAATTATCAGCCCGCTCACTCAAGATGTAAGTTTGAATCTGTTGTGCTTCAAGCCAGGCCCGGAGAATTTTACTGGTGGGTAAGGCGCCAATTTGAATCACAATTTCCGGCTTGAGGGTTTCCGCCAAAGATTGATCCCGCAGAATAAAATCGTAGGTGGTCACTAAACCCTGGGGAAAATAATGGGCGTAGTTCCGCACGGGGGAGAGGGCTTCAGCTAAAACCGGAAAACTCAAATACCCAGACAACTGGGCGATCGCCGCCGCATAATCATTGGGATCGCTGGGTTGATCCACCCCAGCAATAATTAACCCCCGGGAATAATTTTTCCAAGCTTCTGTGGGTAAAATATCCGAGGAAAATTCTGCTTTTTCTTGGGGCTGTATGCCTGCAAAAAAATCTGCTTTGATCTGATCTTTGAGGTGCGTGACTGAATCATCGGGAGTCGGCGCAAGGGGATCCCGAAAGGGACAATTGAGATGCACGACCCCTTTCTGGGGAGATTGCGATCGCCGCCAAGCTTGCACCATGGTTTGCCGGGCATAGCGCAACATTTCAACGGTGCCCAAAGGCGTCGCCATTTCACTAAACCACTGGGCAAAAGTCCCAAATAACTTGATCTGATCAATGGTTTGCCCCGAATGACAATCCCGCAATTCCGGGGGGCGATCGCCTGTGAGGATAATCAAAGGCACGGCACTTTGGTAGGCTTCAATCACCGCCGGATAAAAATTAGCCCCCGCTGTCCCCGACGTACAGACCAGCACCGTCGGTAAACCAGAACTTTTCGCCAAACCCAGGGCAAAAAATGCCGCCGACCGTTCATCTAAAATGGGGATCGTTTTAATTTTTGGGTGACGGGCTAGGGCAACGGTGAGGGGTGTAGAGCGTGAACCGGGACAAATCACCGCCGAGCGCAGGCCTAGACGAGCAAGGGTTTCTACCATCACACCCGCCCAAAAACTATTAAGGTTACTAAAATCTAGACCCATACCTGCCGTGCTGAATTATGTTCCCAAATCACCCAGGTTACAATTAAAGCACCGATTTTTCGTCTTTTGGCATGATTGCTTTACCCTCTGGTTTTTCCCCCCAGGCATACCTCGAACTTGAGCTTGAAAGCAAAATTCGCCACGAGTATCGCCAGGGTTTGGTCTACGCCATGGCCGCTGGGAGTGATGATCATAGTCGCCTTGCCATTAATTTTTTAACTGCCCTGAATCTGCATCTCCGGGATGGTCCCTGCCGATTTTTTGCGGGGGATGTAAAGGTGAATTATGCGGATCAGTTTTTTTACTATCCCGATGCCTTTGTCACCTGCGACCCCAGGGACCAACAAAACCGCTATGTAAAGCAATTTCCCAAACTCATCCTTGAAGTCTTATCGCCGGCCACAGAAAACTTCGACCGCACAGAAAAATTCCAGGATTATCAACGGATTACGACCTTAGAAGAGTATATTTTGATTTCTCAAACCCAACAGGAAGTGGAAGTCTGGCGGCGATCGCCCCAGGGTTGGACAGGTCAAATTTACCGGGGCCAGGATCAAGTCAGCCTCAGCAGCATTCAGCTTGAAATGCCTGTATCAGAACTGTATCGGGGTACCAGTCTCGAAAAATCCCCTTAAGATGCAGTCGGATTTTTGGCCCGAGCTTCGAGATCTTCGAGGGTTTGTAAGACTAAACGTTTTGCCTCTAGTTGCCAGCCCCAGCGTTGAATTTGGATGGCAGCGGGCAGGGCGATCGCCGGGGCAAGGAAATCTAAAGGCTGCTGGAGGGAAATGCCGAACAGTAAACCTAAGCCCGCAATTCCCCAAAAAGGTAGAGCGACCGTCTGTCGATTTTCCAGTACCATTTTGCCGAAAAAGCCCTGGGGCATTTGGGCTAAAAGTTCGTCCTTGATCTGCTGCTGTTGTCGGGGATTCAACATAAACGCAAATTTACGGCGCAACTTTTCAATCTTGCGGGCGTCGGTACTGTATTCCGTTAGTTCATTTTCCGCCATCTGAATCAGTTTCTCTAGCTGAGCCATGGTGCTTTGGGCCTCTATCCTTAAAAATCTCTGTTTATTGTGGCATTCCCTGGGATGTTTCCCCCGGCCCCAAAAAGGCGATCGCCATCACTATTCAGTATCCTTCATCATCAACCCTTAATTTTTTCATCATTCCGACGGTTTTTTCTACCGCTGTTTCGATAAAAATTTGCTATTGTAAAGAAAGTTTAAGTAAGTTATCCAAATTTATAACAAGTCTACAAATCACCAATAAATGTGTGACGCAGACAACAAAACCGCAAAAGTAAATCATGCTAAAGATAGAGCATTGACCAAAAAGCACCATGAGTATCCCAGGCTTGTTCCAGAGAACCGCTGCCCGTTTTCAAACTATGAAATCTCCCACCGCAAGACGTCTCCGTTTGACGCTATTTTGTGACTTCGATGGGCCACTGGTCGATGTTTCGGAGCGATACTATGGCACATACCAAGCGGCTCTCCAGCATACTCAACAGATTTACGCCCAACAGGGCATCCCTATTCCCCTCAAATACCTCGGCAAAGACCAATTTTGGCAAATGAAGCGCCAACGGGTCAGTGATATTGAAATTGCCATGCAGTCCGGGCTCCAGGAAGAGCAGATCGCCTTTTTCCTTGATCATGTCCGCACAATCGTCAACGACGAATCATTACTCCACCTCGACAAGATGCAGGGGGGCGTGAACTGGTCTTTGGCCTTGCTCCATTCCTATGGGGTGAAACTGGTACTGGTGACGCTCCGGGAAGAACAGCAGGTGCGCAAAATGCTCGACCAGTATGGCCTAAAGCGCTTGTTTAGTGGCATCTACGGCAGTGATGACCGCCACACGGCCTATGTGAATAATGTGGATGTGAAAACAGCTCTACTCAAAGAGGCGATCGCCGAACAGGGAGAACTCAGCGACCAATGGTTGATGGTAGGGGATACCGAAGCTGACATCATCGCCGCAAAAAATATGAACATTCCGGCGATCGCCGTGACTTGCGGCATTCGTGATACAGCCTACCTCGAAACCTATCAGCCCGATCATTACTGCAGCGATCTGCTGTCTGTGGCCCATTTCCTGACGGAACGCTATGGTCATTCCCCCAAGCCCCAGGGCCATCACTACTGCCTATCGAGCATTCTCACGTAATCCCACCAACGCACGAGGGGCGTACAAAGAAGCGGTGCCCACAGGCTGCTCAAAATCGCCGTCGCTAGGCCGATCCGTTGCAGTTCGCCCCAGAGAATACCTGGGGAACCCAGCCCCCACAGCAGATATTGAAAAGCCATCACGACTTCGGCGACTAGGGTCATCACGAAGACCAGTAGCGCCAGAATAATAAAGTCTTCTTGAAGATAGCGCTGTTGTCGCCAACGGGACACAAAATAGGCGACCACCACGAAGCCTGGGAGGTGGGAGGGCAAGGCAGTGACCATTAAGCTGTCATGGATCCAAGCAGCGGCGATCGCCCCCAGGAGAGCGTAAATCATCTCCCGCTTTACACTCCAAGCAATCACCCACATCAAGAGCCACTGGGGACTAAAACCGAGGATGGTCATCCCAGGGATGCGGAGTAACAAGAGCTGGGTACACAGCAACAGCGAGCCGACGCTCACCAAACCATTCATCCAGGGCAAGGCCCCTCTAGGGAGTTTGCGAAACATCTTGCTCCGGTTGCAGCTCAAAATTCAAAGGCTTCGGCTCAAAAGGAGCGACTAACACCCACTCCAATGATCCCAGCGGAACCGTTAGCTCCACCGTCGCGATGGGGGCTGGCCCCGCATTGAAATCAATTGCCGCAATGCGACCAATGGGGAGACCCGGGGCGTAGAGGGTACTCAGATTTGAGGTGGTAACCATATCGCCCACCTTGACATCCGGTACTTTCTCATAGAAAACCATCTGGGCCTGCTGGGGATCGTTCTGGCCCCGGAGATAGCCCTGGAAACGACTCCGGGATAACATCACACCGACTTGTTGGTTAAGGTCACTGACTAGCGCGACGCGACTACTGCGGGGGGTGACCTGTACCACTCTGCCCACCAATCCACCGATGCCGGTCACAGTGTCCCCGATTTTGATCCCGGCTTGACTTCCCTGGCCGATAATAATTTGCTGCCACCAAGCATCGGCGCTGCGACCAATGACAGGGGCGGCGATCGCCTCTGTTTGGAGCGTCTGGCGATAATCCAATAAATCTTGTAGCTGTTGGTTCTGGGCTTCGAGTTCCTCGACTCGATTTTGCAGTTCCCGCAGCTTACTATTCTGGAGCAAAATTTCCGTTTCAGCGGCGGTGAGATTGCCTTGACGCCGGAAGAAAAGCCCATAAAATTCTTGAATTGCGCCCCCCTGGGTCTGGCGCAAAAATAAAGCAGCCGAAAGGCCAACCCCGATAAAAACCAAGGTCATCCCATAGCGTTGCCACCAACGGCGGAACATTAACATTCACTCAAGAAAACGATGTAATCCATCCTAGGCTATTCGTAACGGGTATGGCTCTTAAATACCCGCTCCATATCCTTATCTTTGAAGTTTTCCAACACACGACCTGTACCTAAAGCAACACAGCTTTCAGCATTTGCCGCTACATGGGTAACAATGCCCGTTTCGTGGCTAATGAGGGTATCAAGTCCCTTGAGCAGGGCACCACCACCGGCGAGCATAATCCCCCGGTCAATAATATCAGCGGCTAATTCCGGCGGAATCCGTTCCAGGGTGCGCTTCACAGCTTCAACGATGATCGAGAGCGGTTCGGACATGCTCTCGCGGATTTCAGGGGCCTTGATGGTAACGGTGCGAGGTAAGCCGGAAAGTAAATGTAAACCGCGCACTTCCATGATCGGCTCTTCTTCATCGGTGGGATAGGCAGACCCCAGTTGAATTTTGATATCTTCGGCAGTGCGTTCCCCAATGACCAAATTGTGGACTTTTTTCATATAGAGCATAATCGAGTCGCTGAGTTCATCCCCTGCAACCCGTACTGATTCGCTCAAAACAGTGCCCTGTAAGCTCAAAACAGCCACTTCTGTGGTACCGCCACCGATATCAATGATCATGTTGCCGGTGGGTTCAGAAACAGGTAATCCCGCGCCAATGGCGGCGGCAACGGGTTCATCAATGAGATAGACATCACTGGCTCCAGCTTCTTTGGCCGCTTCTTCGACGGCCCGCCGCTCTACCCCCGTAACGCCACTAGGAATCCCGATCACCATCCGGGGACGAATCAGGGGATTGCGGTTGTCGTGGACGCGTTTGATAAAATGCTTCAGCATTGCTTCGGCGGTGTCAAAGTCTGCAATGACGCCATCCCGAAGAGGACGAATGGCAATGACATTGTCGGGGGTGCGTCCTAGCATTCGCTTTGCTTCTAGACCAACTGCCAGGACTTCTTGGTTATTTTTGTTGATGGCCACAACAGATGGTTCCTGGAGGACGATCCCTTTACCAGAGACGTATACAAGGGTGTTAGCGGTACCGAGATCGATACCCATGTCCCGTGAAAATGAAAAGCGACTAAATAAACCCACTTGTACGCTGACCCCTTATCTGCTGTGTGTTGAGCTGGTTTCGAACCTTGAACACATTTACATGATTTGCACCAATGTATTGTGTCGGCGGATCTTTAGCGAAAATTATAACTTTTGGATTTTATTATGTTTGTTCACCGGCGTCTAGCGTCTATGGAAAGCTCCTGCGGGGATCAAGATCCCAAGGCGATCGCCCATTTCCCAGTGAATTTCATGGGCCATGATTAATCTTGCCAAAATGGGACTTCGGGGGGCTGATTCATCTCTTCGAGGGTTTTCCAGCCCGCTTCCCAGAGTTTTTGATCTTTTAGTTGTTTGGCATTGATCCAAAATCTGGTGTCAGGGTCACAGGAGGAAACCAATTCGGCAAACACCCATTTTCCTTCATTGCGACGGTTCATCACTTGAAAATGACGCCAACCAAACGTCTTTTGGGTTGCGGTCCATTTAGAACCAAGGAGATGGGGAAAGCGTTGTTTTTGTTTCTTCGCCATGGCTGCATTTATGGTCTCTCACGCCTTGAAATTGAAGTCGTTTATTCTAGCTTAGTGGGAAGAGCTTTTCGGATCAAAGGCATCCCGGAGGCCATCACCAAGGTAATTTAAACTAAGCACCGTCAGAAAAATTGCTAACCCAGGAAATAGCGCCATGTGGGGGGCTGTGGTGACGAAATTTTGGGCATCATAAAGCATCCGCCCCCAAGTCGGAATGTCCGGTGGAAATCCTAAACCGAGGAAACTGAGGGTCGATTCGGTGATGATTGCATTGCTCACGGACAAGGTGGCGGCGACGGCAATAAGGCTGACCAAATTCGGCAGAAGATGTGTCCTGAGGGTGCGGAGAGGATTGGCCCCCATGGCCTGGGCTGCGGTCACAAATTCTCGGTTTTTGAGGGTCAAGCATTGGGCGCGGACTAACCGGGCGATCGCCATCCAATTCAGACTCCCGATCACCAGCACCACGAGGAGAAAGGTGCCCCATTCTGCTCCGGCGATCGCCCGGAGGGATTCCCGAAACAGGTAAACCACCAGGAGTAAGACCGGAAGTTGGGGGAGGGACAAAAACAGATCCGTCAGGCGCATCAACAGTTGATCCAGCCAGCCACCATAAAAGCCGGCGATCGCCCCAATGACAGTGCCTAAACTAATCGCCACGGCCATCGCTGCCAGCCCGACAGTCAGGGAAACCTTGCCCCCAAACAACACCCTTGCCAATTGATCCTGTCCGAGATCATCAGTGCCAAAGGGATGCTCCCAACTCGGCGCAAGGGCACTTCTAGCAAAGTCAATGCCATCGATGGGTGTCTGATAAATCAGCGGTAGACCAAAAATAAGTAGGGCGATCGCCCCCAGAACGATCCCCCCAAGCACCGCCAAACGATTGCGGCGAAACCGTTGCCAACTGCGTGTCTTATTCCACATCCTCGTTATCGTAATAGAAAGGACGAACCCGGGACGTGAACCCAGACGCCTTAAATTTTTTCAGTTGCAGGGGTTCCGGTTGGTTGGCGGCGACTGATACCGGGATTTGAAACTCACTAATCCCCGGTGGCACTTCTAAGATGGTGCCGACACGACCGCGATTCTCAAAGGTCGGTGAACCATTCGCATCATAAATACGACCAAATACATCCGCATCAACAATATATTTACCCGATGTGTTTGTCGCTTTGCCTTTAATCATGAAACAGTTTGCATCTTCATTGGAGCCGCTGGTCACAATTCCCTGCATTTCCGCTGGACAGCGCTCATAGCTCAGATCAGACAACTGAATCGGGGTGAGGGCCAAGGCTTGGCTAAAGGGGAATAGCCCCAAACAAAGCCATAAACATCCCGCGAGAAAGCTTACGATGATGCTGCGTCGTTCCATGGATTTCCCTCAATATCGAAAATTTTCTCTAGCATAACAATTCTATTTTTTCCCCAAGACTTTCACCAGATGACAGTTCTAACCCAGGGCATCAGATAGCGAAAAAGCAGGGTATAATAACTGATTGCCCAAAATCACCAGATTCTGTTTCCCATGCAATTTATTGACCACGCTGAAATTGAAGTTATCGCCGGAAAAGGGGGAGATGGAATTGTTGCCTTTCGTCGCGAAAAATATGTGCCTGCCGGTGGGCCGGCGGGAGGTAATGGCGGCTGGGGTGGCTCAGTGATCTTTCGGGCAGAAGAAAACCTCCAAACCCTCCTCGATTTTCGCTATGCCCGTACCTTTAAGGCCCAGGACGGCGAACGGGGTGGCCCCAACAATTGCACCGGGGCCTCTGGGGAAGATCTGATTGTGGATGTGCCCTGCGGCACGGTGATTTACGACCGGGAAACGGACGAAGAAATTGGCGATTTAGTCTTCCATGGACAAACCTTCTGCGTTGCCAAGGGCGGTAAGGGGGGACTAGGCAACAAACATTTTCTCAGTAATAAAAACCGCGCGCCAGAATATGCCCTCCCCGGCTTAGAGGGAGAAATCAAGCAACTACGCCTCGAACTAAAATTACTGGCAGAAGTGGGTATTATTGGCCTCCCTAATGCCGGGAAATCTACTCTGATTTCTGCATTGTCGGCGGCCCGGCCTAAAATCGGTGCCTATCCGTTTACAACTCTAATCCCCAATTTAGGGGTGGTAAAGCGGCCGACAGGGGACGGTACGGTCTTTGCGGACATTCCAGGGTTAATTGAGGGGGCGCACCAAGGAGTGGGCTTGGGTCACGAGTTTTTGCGCCACATTGAGCGTACAAAGGTTTTGGTGCACCTGGTTGATCTCAATGCAGAAGATCCGATCAAAAACTACGAAACGATCCAAGGGGAATTAACAGCCTATGGTCGCGGGTTACCGGAGCTTCCCCAGATCATTGCCCTTAATAAACTAGATGCCGGCGATCGCGAATTTGCTGATTTCATCACGGAGGAATTGCGGCAGCTGACCGACGACAAAATTCTGACCATTTCGGCAGTATCCAGAACAGGCTTGGAACAGTTACTACAGGAAATTTGGGACATTTTAGATCACCTCAAAGAGCTAAGCTACAATGAAGTACCAGAAAACCTCAGTCATGGATCTTGAACGTCTTCGCCTTTCATCTGAATGATGCGGGGTTTGAGGGCGATCGCCGGATTGCCACCATAGATAGTCATCGGGTCGAGCGATCGCATCGCAACACTACCTAAACAAAGTACGGCCCCTTCACCGATGGTGACACCGGGGGCAATGCTGCTTCGAGCCCCCAACCAACTGCCCTGTTCAATGTGGATAGAGCGGGTGATTAGTTTAAAGTTCGGGTCGCTCCAATCATGGTTGCCGGTACAGAGATAGACATCTTGGGAAATGCAAACGTGGTCAGCGAGGGTGATTGGCGCCAGATTATCAAACCAAGTATTTTCGCCGATCCAGCAATGATCACCGATGGTCAGTCGCCAGGGAAATTTAACGCGTACGCCGGGTTTAATGCGCACCCCTTGACCGATGGTGGCACCAAAGCGACGCAATACCCAAACTTTAAAGGAGGATAGGGGAATTAACCGAGTTCGCACCAAAACATCACCAATAAAAAACCATAAGAGTTGCCGCAGAAACGAGGCGCCGGGAGTGTAATCTCCGGTGGTGTAACGGTCGAGATGGATAAAACTCACAGCAGAAATTAAAGGTTGGGGTGATGCCGGGACTACAGAAAAGGCGATCGCCGATTTACTCCCCATATTCCTGGAGGAAGCTGAGGAAATCCGCTAAGGCTGTTCCGGTTTCTCGGCCAGGGGTAAGTTGATACCGTGTTTGGAGAATAAAGCCTCGATTTTGGATTCGAGCACGGCGAGCCGCTCGTTCTCTTTCTTGAGTTGCTCGTTGTCTTTCTTGATCTGCTCGATCTCGTTCTCGATTTGTCTCGTCCTCTGCTCGTGCTCTTTCGTTCTTTGCTCGATTTCCAGCGTGCCACTCAAGGCAGAGATTAGCCAGGAGAGCCGCTGTCCCCAACACGAACGCCAGGAAGCTCCATTGCAAGATGGTGAGGGGGATGAGTGAGATGGGGGTGGTGTCGGTGTCGGCATAGAACCTCAGGAGAGCGGCAACGGCATAGAGAAAGGTGGTAAGGGCACGGGGTAGTAGCGCCAGAAAACTCGTCATGTTTTCATTTTACTCAAAGGGCGATCGCCGATTTACTCCCCATATTCCTGGAGGAAGCTAAGGAAATCGGCTAGGGCTGTTCCGGTTTCTCGGCTAGGGGTAAGTTGATACCGTGTTTGGAGAATAAAGCCTCGATTTTGGATTCGAGCACGGCGAGCCGCTCGTTCTCTTTCTTGATCTGCTCGATCTCGTTCTCGATTTGTCTCGTCCTCTGCTCGTGCTCTTTCGTTCTTTGCTCGATTTCCAGCATGCCACTCAAGGCCGAGATTAGCCAGGAGAGATGCTGTGCCCGGCGCGAACGCCAGGAAACTCCATTGCAGGATGGTGAGGGGGATGAGTTGGCTGGGGGTGGTGTCGGTGTCGGCATAGAACCTCAGAAGGGCAGCAACGGCATAGAGAAAAGTAGTGAGGGCACGGGGGAACAGGGCCAGAAGGCTTGCCATGGTTTTATTGTAGCCTTTCTGATTTGGTGAAACACTTACAGGTTGCTTGAAGGAAATGATGCTCCCAGCTGGGGATGTAGGCTGGCGCCGGTGCGGCCGGTGATGATCCAGAGGATGGAGCGCCCAATGTCCCGGGAGACATGCCAGAGGGTCTCGTTGGGCTGATTGGAGGGAATGGGAACAGGAGTGGTGATGATGCCGCGACTGCCAAAGACAAAAAAGGCGATCGCCTGGGCGCGGCGCATATGAAAGTCGGAGGTGATGAGGTAAACGTGGTGGATGTGGCGATCGCCAAACTCTTTGACAAGGGAGGTGAAATTGGTGACGGTATCGATGGCGCGATAATCGAGATGAATGCGATTGCGATTGATGTTTGCGGCTTGAAAGATATCCTTGGCGATTTGACGGGTTTGACCGCTAGAAACCCAAATATCGAGAGTTGGGTGTTGCTGGGCAAAGCTTGCGGCAAATTCTTCCCGACCTAAACCGCCTCCAAGGGTTAGGATGGCTTGGGGAGTCGGATATTGAATCTGCGCCAAAATTAAGCGGACAGGAATAAACCCAATGAGAAAAATGAGGCTCGTGATAGTAAAGATTACCCACGGTTTGCGGTAGTTTTTTGGGTAGCGAAGCATTGAATTTCAGCTTATAAAAACGGTCAACATGCTTCTCTAGTCTAGTTTTTGTGGAAGTTGAGTCGTCGTAGAAAGGTCAGGCAAGTCAGCTTCGATGAGGCGCAAGCTGAGGAGAGTTTCGGCAAAGACACGCTGAAACGCGTAGTACCAACCGTGCCAACCGTCGAAAATGCCGCCTTTAAAAATGAGACAATAGAAAAAGATAATGATAGGCGCAAGGATCTTTTGTTTCCGGAGGCGATCGCCCCAACCTAATTCTGATAGGGGAGTTTTCTGAAGCTTTTTAACTTCGAGCACCATATAGCGATCCTGCGCCCAGAGCCAACGGCTGAGGGATTTGCGATCATCATGGTAAATATGCCCAGATAACAAGGTTGTTTTTCCTGCTATCTGTACCCGATGGGCATGGCCATCTTCTTGATAAGTGGCTTTTCTTGCACGATACAACACGGTTCTTCGGGGAAGTAATGTACCTCGCAACGGCTTACCAAAGACGCAGTATTTGAAGGGAACACTGTAGCCATTGATTGCTGGATTGTCTTGCAGTACTTTGAGTTGCTGAATCAAGTCATCACTTAAAACATAATCTGCATCCAAGGACAAAACCCATTCCGTCTGAATTTGTGCCAAACCAAAATTACATTGATCAGCAAAGGATGAAAATTTTCGCTGGATAACTTCAACTTGCGGATAGGTTTTAAAGATATCGGGGGTTGTATCGGTGCTGAAGCTATCAATGACTATAATGCGGTTTGCCCACTGGAGTTTTTGGAGGGTGCGCTCGATGTTTGGGGCTTCATTATAGGTCAGGATCAATGGCGTGATTGACTCAAGCATGGCGATGGGGCAAGGGTTGATTCTGGATGATGGCGTCATATATTTCTACTAAATTCGCGGCAATTTTATCCCAAGTGTAGTTTTCAAAAATAAACTGCCGTGCGCGATCGCCTTTTTCTTTGGTGACTTCAGGTTTAAGCAAACAGGTGCGGATTGCAGTGGCGATCGCCGCCTCATCCATCTCTGAAATGATCCCTAGATCTTGTTGTTTAACGACTGTTGAGAGGGCAACGCCAGGTGTGACGACACAAGGAAGTCCTGAGGCAAGAGCTTCTAGTACGGCAACGCCAAAGTTTTCGGAGTAAGACGTAAGGGCAAACAGGTCAGAACCTTGCAGGAGTAAATCTTTTTTTTCTCCTTCGATGAAGCCCAGCATTCGAGTGCGATCGCCCATTTCTGATTGTTGAAGACAAGCATGAATTTCTTTTTCATAATTGGGATCACCACTGCCAGCAATGACAAAAGTAAATTGTTGATCTAGCAGTTGCGCTAGAGCCTGAATCAATATTTCTAGTCCTTTCTTCGGATGAATCCGAGACATAAATAAAATGACAGGCTCATCCTCAGGTAAATGCAGCCATTGGCGAAGCTGAAGGGAAGCCGAGGCAATCTTTGGGGCAATCGTTAAACCATGGGGAATAATAACCCCTGGTGCTTTTAGCCCTAACTCTTGCGCTTCATCACATTCAGCCTTAGTTGTAAAGTGAATCGCCTTGGCATGATTTAGGTTTGCTTGTTCGATGACCCTTAAATAAAGCTGCTTTTTGCGCTGGCTTTGTTGGAGTGACCATTGGCAAAGTTGCCCAAGGGGACGGACGATGTAAGGCACGTTTTTCAGGCGGGCGATCGCCATGGTAGCGGTCGATGTGTAAGAAAAGATGGCATGGACATGAAGCAGGTCATACTGATCAATGTTTTGCCAGAGCCAACGGGTAAAAGAAGCAGAAAAGGCGAATTCCCGAATCGCACTAATCTTAGGAGAAAATCTCGCAAAAAACTTGACGGGGACTCCTTGATATTCTTGTAATTCTGTTAACGGCACATCTAGCAATGTTTCGCCGTTATCGTTGGTGGTCGCAATTGTGACTTCGCAATTTGCATTCTGGAGGCTTTTGACCATTTCAATCACTGCTTTACTTGGCCCACCTCTCACAGCGGCGATCGAGGGAATAATGTGTAAAACCTTCATGTTTTAAGGTCGGAGAACTTGCCAGGTTTGTAATATTTTTGGTGAAAGCGAGACTTATTGCCCATATTCCTGGAGGACACTGAGGAAATCGGCTAGGACTGCTCTGGTGTCTGGGCTAGGGGCAAGTTGATGCCGTGTTTGGAGAATAAAGCCTCGATTTTGGATTCGAGCACGGTGAGCTGCTCGTTCTCTTTCTTCGTCCGCAAGATTATCGCGTCGAGTTTCGCGATCGCTTGTTCGTCTTCGATCTTCCTCTGCTCGTAGTCTTTCATCTTCTGCTTGTGTGCGGCTTCGATTTCCAGTGTGCCACTCAAGGCCGAGATTAACCAGGAGAGCCGCTGTCCCCAACGTGAACGCCAGGAAACTCCATTGGAGGATGGTGAGGGGGAGGAATTGGATTGGGGTGGTGTCGGTGTCGGCATAGAACCTCAGGAGGGCAGCAACGGCATAGAGAAAGGTGGTGAGGGTACGGGGCAGCAGCGCCAGAATGCTTACCATGGTTTTATTGTAGCTTGATCTGTTTTTTTGCTTGTTTAAGACTCCGAGGTGCTATCGGAGTGACATTTTAAATTTTTATCAATTGCTGTATTGAAGTAATACAGAGCATCTTTATGAACAAATCTGCTGCCACCAATGTTGAAGGATGATTAGACTCCAGCGCCGGTACCAGGGGGTGAGCGGAATATTATGGAACTGTCTAGCAGACTTCGCCAAATCTTTCCATTCGTTTTGCATCCATTGCTCATAGGGAAAATAAAAACCACGCTTTGGACGGTTGGTTACAAATTCAGGAATATTACCCACAGCTTCGATTAAGAGTTGCTTTCCTGGCAACAACCTTTGATCACTGGGTATTTGAGTTAATGTCTCTATTAAGGCTCGGTCAACTAGTGGCACTCGCAATTCTAGACCCCATGCCATGCTCATCACATCACTGTCACGCAGCAGTTGATTCCGCATATATTGGCTTAATTCCAGAATACTGATCCCATCTTGGAGGGTCAGTGAATCAGAAGATTGCTGATCGACAACTTGACGTGGTGGTAATTCTTGATTGGGTAAGTATGTTTGTACGATTTGACAAGCCTCAGCATGGGAGAAAAGACCCCGAAAACTGCGATAAGCAGCAAATAACGTAGGATTCTGCTGTAGGAAATCACCGATACGGCGCATTTTTGTCGATGGACTGCTACTTTCTAGTCTTTCCCCTAATGAGTATGTGAGTGGCTTCATAAATTGCAGCGATCGCCCAATTTGGAGCATTTTCGGTAGTTGACGAAAAGACTGGTAACCGCCAAAAAGTTCGTCACCGCCTAGACCTGACAACACTACTTTCATACCAGCATCATGGGCTACCTTAGAAACGCAGAAAGTATTAAAACCGTCAATGCTCGGTTGATCTATAGAATTTAAAAATCTTGGCAAGAGCGATCGCCCAAGATCAGCAGTAACCACAAATTCTGTGTGTTGGGTGCCAAAGTAATCAGCAACCTGACGAGCGATATCACCTTCATTCCATTCTGTTTCCTCAAAGGCGATAGAAAACGTGTGGAGCGGTGAAGCCTGAATCTGTCTTGACAAGGCTACTAAGGCTGTTGAATCAATGCCGCCGCTGAGGAAAACCCCCACAGGCACATCACTCACATAATGAGATTTGACGGACTCTAAAAGGGCTTGGCGTACTCGATCCTGAGCATCAGGCATTGACGATTGATCGGTTTTAAAGTGAATTGACCAATATTTCTCTATCTGTAGGTTGCCCTGCTGCCAATAAAGCCAGTGTCCGGCTTCTAAACAATGGATGCCTTCAATGAGGGTGTAGGGTTCAGGGACTGAGCCAGTACACAAATAGCCATAGAGTCCTTGGGGACAAAGTTGGCGTTGGGTTAAACCAGAGACCAGTAAAGCTTTGAATTCTGAGGCGAAACCTAGGGTGGATTCAGACTGGCAATAGTATAGTGGCTTAATCCCCAAAGGATCCCGAACTAAAAAGCAGCTTTTTTCATGGTCATCCCAGATGGCAAAGGCAAACATACCTCGGAGATATTGAATGCAGCTTTTACCATAGCGGCGATAAAGTTTGAGAATGACCTCAGTATCGGTGTGGCTCTGAAAGGTTTCACCTTGGCTTTCAAGTTCGCTTCGTAGTTCCTGAAAGTTATAAATTTCACCGTTAAAGGTAATCCAGTAACGACCATCGGGTGTGGCCATTGGCTGATGACCGGCATCACTTAGATCGAGGATAGCGAGGCGTGTGTGGGCTAGAGCAACTTGGTGATTTGGGGATAGGTAGATTCCCGCATCATCCGGACCGCGATGCCTGAGGGCAGCTTGCATGGGCCGGATGAACTGCTCTACAGGAAAGGATGAAGAATGATGGGTGATGAGACCTGCAATACCACACATGAAAAATTACCCTAAAAATTCGTTGAGATACTTAGCAAAAGTGTTTTGAAAGCGTTGAAAACCATAGATCTCGATCACTTTCTCCCGTAGCGCGTCAGGATTATGCATCAGAGGATTAGGATAGGTTCTTTGCAAAATTTGGATCAGAGTTTTGGCAATTTCATTAATGTCATCAGGATTGACTAAGGCGCCTAGTTTTCCCTGGCATAGCGCATCGATTGCCCCATCTTGATTCCCGCCAATCGTCGGTTTGCCACAGGCCAGTGCTTCTAAGTAAACAATGCCAAATCCTTCGCCTTTGCTAGGCATCGCAAAAACATCACAAAGATTATAGTGATCAACTAATTCTTCATCGGGTATGAATCCCACTAGAGTAACGTAATTTTCTAAATCTAAATCTTTAATTAACCTCTCAATTCTCTTTTGATCATTGCCTTTGCCACCAAGTAGGTAATGAACATGCGGAAGCGTTTTAAGAATCTCTGGTAAAGCGCGGATAATTTGGTCATAGCCTTTATAGCCTTCTTCATCAGCTAATCGGGCAATGGTTAGAACAATAGGCTGATCAGACTTTAAATTATATTTTTCTAGTAACTGTTGCGGTTTTGGGGCAATGTGAAAGCGCGAAGCATCAAAGGTGTTGGGCAGAACAACGATCTTCTCTGGGTCGAGATCTTGTTCCTGGAGGAGGCGATCGCGGGTGTAGTGGCTCACAGAAATAATTTGATCAGCACTTTTTAAGCCAGTAATCTTACTTGGATTTTTCAGATTCCATACATCAATCCCATGAACAATCACCCAATAGGGAATATTAAACAAAGTCGAAATTTTGGCAGCGAGGGGAGAAAAATTAACATGGCCACAAATAATTATATCAGGCCTATTGAAAATAGCAGCCTGTAAAACTTGGATCGCAAAGAAAAGGGTATGTAAAGGCGTAGATTGCCATTGCCCGGCAAAATGCCATTGAGCGTGGGAACTTAATTCTCCAAAATCTGTTCTAGGCCGATCATTTTTAAGAAAAATATAGCGATCTCGCATAGATCCGCTACGCGGTGCGCCATCAAGTAAAATTTCTTCTAGGGCCTGGAGGAAAAAAGAAGAATAAACTTGGATTCCTCCCTTACAGTCAAGGATTCCGGGTAGCCAGATGTGTATTTTAGAAAACTGAGCCATCAAATTGTTTAGAAAGTTTAGCGAGCAAAATAATAAGATCCCAGAACCAATCCATCCATCTGTGTCCTCAAGAAACACTTGACTGCTTCATCTGGGGTTCTGACAATCGGTTCATTTTCATTCAGGGAGGTGTTGAGCAGAAGGGGAATCTGGGTGCGTTGATAAAAAGTATTAATCAGTTTTGCCAATAAAGGGGGTTGCTCGTTTGGCTGACAGTTTGTAAACGACCGGAACCATCCACATGGGTGACGGCAGGGATTAGGGCTTGCTTATCAGCACGAATAGGTAATACCCGTTCCATAAAAGGAGAGGCTTCGTCGATTTCAAAAAATTCTGAGGCTTTTTCTTCTAAAATACTGGGGGCAAAGGGGCGAAACTTTTCTCGAAATTTAATCTTGAAGTTAATGATGTCACGCATATCTGCCCGGCGGGGATCAGCTAACAGGGAACGGTTGCCCAAGGCCCGAGCGCCAAATTCCATCCGCCCTTGGAACCAGCCAATCACTTTGCCTTCACAGAGATCGCTCACCACTTGGTCTAACAATGCGGCTCGTTCTAGGTTCTGGGGTTGCAGTTGATGACGTTCAAAGGCGGCTTGGCATGCTTCGTCGCTAAATTCGCTGCCCCAGTAAGCATTATCCAGAATAAAGTTGCGGGGTTGTTTAAGAATTTGATTCCATACATAGAAAGCAGCACCGATGCAAGTGCCATTGTCTGCGGCGCCAACAGGAACATATACATTGTTAAACGGGGTATTTTGGCGAATTTTACCGTTGGCAACGGAATTCATTGCGACCCCGCCAGCTAGACACAAGTTATCAGAGGGAAATTTTTCATGGAGTTGGCGCAGTAGATGAAAAATAATTTCTTCGGTAATCGCTTGGAGGGAGGTGGCGATATTTTGATGCCGTTCGGTTAATTCTTCTTTGGGTTGACGGGCTGGCCCCAATAATTTTTCTAATTCTACACTGTGGAACGGCTCTACGCTGGGGGCTCCGGCTTCCCAGGTCATGCTAATGCCTTGAATATGGTGGGTGAAGTAGTCCAGGTTTAACTCAAAGCCATTGGCAGTCGGGTAGATAATTTTCCGAAATGCGTCGAAGTGTTCTGGCTCACCGTAGGGGGCTAAACCCATCACTTTGTACTCGTCACCATAGGCAGGAAAACCAAGGTAGAGGGTAATGGCATTGTAGAGATAGCCTAAAGAGTGGGGATAGTAAATGCGGTTAAAGTATTCAAACTGAGTGTCCCGACCGGCGGCCATCACTGTGCTCGTAAAATCTCCCATACCATCAACTGAGAGTAGAGCCGCTTGACCAAAGGGAGAAACGTTAAAGGCGTGGGCCAGATGGGTGGAATGGTGTTCTAGGTTATGTAAACGGGCTTTGATTTGACTGACATCACTATCGCAAGCTTGGGCTAATTCTTGTTTAATATCTCCGGACTTTTGTTGTTTTTTAAAACGTTCTAATAACAGTTCTACTGGCGGACGATTTTTGAGGGAAAAAAGAAGTTTGCGAGAAAAATTGGCTTTGGAGTTGTAGGAAATGGCAATGTGATCTATGTCCTGGAGCTGAACTCCTCCCGCTTCGAGGCAATAACGGACGGAAGCCACCGGCAGTCCCGCCCAATGTTTAGTACGGTTGAATCGCTCTTCTTCGACAGCTGCAATGAGTTTGCCATTTTGAACGAGGCAGGCGGAGGAATCACCATGATAAGCATTGATACCGAGAATGTTAGTCATAAAGGTCAATGAATGAAATGAAAACAATAAATGTCTTCAACTGTACTTTGTCACAATCCAGAGGTGTTGTATGTTAGGAAAAAAGAATATTTTTTTTTACCACAGAGAATAAAGACTGACCTTCAAAAAAGTCAATTAGCCAACTCCAGTTATTTTTCTTTTCGTTACAGTCTTGATTGCTTGCTTTAAGCCTTGAATGATGTTGGCATAAGAATAATTGGCCACAATTTTTTGACTTGTTTTCCCCCATGCTTTTAGACGATCGCCATCCTGCATTGCTTTCCGTAAACACTCAGTTAAAGCAGAAATATTTCCAGCTTCAAAAATTAAACCATTTTCATCGGGTTTTACTAAATCTGCTCCACAACCCACATGGCTGCTGACAATAATGGGCAATCCTGCAGCCATGGCCTCGTTAATGGCTAATCCCCAAGTTTCACCCTTCCCATAGCTTGGTAACACAAACAGATCTCCAGCTGCATAGGTGCGAGGCATTAGGGATTGGTTTTGAAATGGGGCAAAAAATAGGCGATCGCCAAAGTGGAGCTGATGCCTGACGAATTCTTGGATCTCTGCTTCTAAAGTTCCGGCGCCTACCATCAAGAGTGAGACATGGCTCAGGTTTGCCTGTACAAATGCACGCAATAAATCTAAGGGCCGCTTTTTGGCTTCAAACTTTCCGGCAAACAGAATCACTCTATGGTGGAGAGGAATCCCTAACTGTTGTTTCCAAGCCTGAGCCTGGGGAAATATTTCCGTGGTGATGGTAAAGCGCTGGTTATCGACGGCATGGGGGGTAAAAAAGAGTTGCTTTGATTGTATGCCATGAAAGCGAAAGTAATCACGATTTGCTTTGCCAACATATAAGCAAGCATCAAAACTCTGAAAAACTTTTGAAATTATGAGGCGTTTGATTTTAGCTTTGATTCCAGTTTCTGGGATTAGCCGATGGGAATCCCCTCGAAAAATAATGGGGATCTTCAAATTTCGGATTTGCCACAAAAACTGATAAATGCTGGCATAGTTATAGGAAACGGTGAGTAAAATTACGTCTGGGCTAAAGTCACAAACTCGTTGGGTTAAATCTGGATTTTGCAAGCCAAAAAGATGGTGGGTGCCTGGATCTTGACTGACATTGGGGACAAACTCAAAATCGTATCCGTCCAGCAAGGGAATGTCCCACTTTAACGCTTGCTCGAAACCGGGGTCAACTTGCTCAGTGATACCAAAGTTCCATAAATAAAATACTTTGAGCGTTAAGTCTTGTTCTTGGCTTGCCCACCGAAAGAGGGGAGCATAGTACTGAATAGGGTGAGAAGCAATAACTGCGATTCTCGTCATTGCGTGATTTCCGGATTGTCTAGGGAATAATCGTTTCTAAGATATTGATTGCGCATAAAGAATATAGCAATTAAGGTAATCACAAAGCTAGATTGTGCCAACGCCGCCACATAGACCCCTGCTGTCCATTCTGTTTGGAACCCATAGGCTAAAACCAAAATGGCAAAAAGAGATTCTAGGGAAAGAATAGGTACTCTAATACTTAGGCGAGTTAGCCAGCCATAAAAAATTCCCAAGATAACCCCTAATGCTGTACTTCCTAACCAACCGTAGTTGGCATAACTTTCATTTAACAATCCCCACCCGATGGTTGTTGTATTGGTTGCTTCCCGAGTTTGGCGTCCGTAATGAATATTTAAACGATAGGTTCCTTCATGGCTCCGGATTTTGTTGGGATTAAAGATGCGAGGAATCAAGAGCTCTGGGAGGATCTCATAGGTTTTGCCATGGAGGTAAGGGATCGTTTCTGGGCTCTTATCTTGAACCATAAGCAATAAATGAATTAGGCTGGAGCGTTCTAATACCGATTGCCGCTCTCCGCTGCTTTGCTGATCTGTGAAAGATTGATTATTTTGTCTACTAAGGTAATTGACAGAGTAACCGGCCCATTCACTAAACCAAGCGGGATATTCCCACACTTGTACGAACACGCCTGTTGGTTGCCACCAATATTTTGCCCGCATATCTCCTTTACCAAAATGCAAGACGGCGAAACAAACAATGAAAACAACGATCATCACAATGGGCATTTTTTTTCGGCCAATGGTGTAACCAACCGTAGCGAGGAGAAAGGTTGAAGCTGCGCCGACGAGGAGTAAGCTCACAGCGCTGGCAATAATATTGAAACCCAAAAGAAAAATGGCCAATTGGGACTGACGGGGGGATAAATCTTTTGTACCTAGACGGTAGGCAATGATAAAGCTAGCAAGGGTATTGAGGCCGAGAATACCGGCACGCACAGCGGTAAACCATCCTCCTTCCAGCCAGAATAGCCAGCCACCATTGTTGGCGATCGCAAATATCGCGCACAGGGCTAGGATTGACAGAAATAAAATATTCCCTTGTTGATTGGCTAAGCCACGAAAAACACTTTTAGGACGAGGAAAATTTTTAACAAAAGGGAACCAGGTTAAGGTAGCAGTCAAGAGAAAGCCAATGACGACAAGGCCTGCACTGAACTGTGCCCCTGGGAGATAACTGCTCACAAGGGGATGTTTGCTGACAAGGGGCAAAGCAAACGTCCAAACGTAGGTTAGGGAGCATAGAGGAAAAATTGGCATCCCTAGGGCCAAACCAGAACACCAGAGATAGCCCGGGATCAAAGCTGCAATGGTGATCGCTGCAGCGGTGAAATTACTTAAAAATGAATTGGTTTGATAGCTGAAGAGCTCAAACACGAGTAGTCCAGCAGAAAGCATCCAAAAAAAAGGTAGAAATCTACGTTGTTGGCTATCACGGAAAGCTCTGGTGATGTTGCTGTCTTCAAAAGTATTGATTGCCACTAGCTTAAACTCTGATGAATTACTTCATTGATACTTGGTTTCTTCTCTGGAGACAACACACTGATCAAAAATAACACAAAGCTGACGGGTCATTTCTTTGGCAGTGTAAGGCTGAAAAGCTTGCCAATTGGTTTGAGATTCATGATTCAGAGACTGGGACAGGAGCCAATCAAGTTTCACTTTTAAGGGGTCGATAATGTTTTCTGAGTCGATTGAGCTAAATGTCACCACCTCGCCAGCCTGACAATTCTGAATTACTTTGACCACCAGGCTATTTTCGTGGAGGATCGCCAAGAGCGGTTTATGGGCCAGAATGCAGGGATAAATCTTGGAAGCTGAGTAACCAGGGTCATCAGAGCCAATGATGAGAATGCCATGACTATCTTTGAGAACTTGCAGTGCTTCAAAGTAGGGAATGCGTTGGGGATATTCCGTAACCATATCATCTAAGCCATAGACTTGGGCGATCGCCTCTATTTCTTTGCCTTGGTCAAAGATGGAGTATTTCGTACCGACAAAGTGGAGTTTGATTTTTTGCCAAGCTTCAGGAGTTTGCTGACGGTGTTGCTGAATCGCCCTAAATAATTTTGTCAGGCTAAAAGCCATATCTTCGCCTCCCCGACCAACATAAACCCAGTGCTGATAACCGTCATTTGGATCAAAAATAGTTTGCTTAATCTGGAGACTGTCTAGGATCTCAAAATCTTTCTCTGGAGCACCAAAGGGCAACACTGTAAATTGGTCGTTCCTCAGGAAAGGATAGCGCTTCATCAAGGCCTGAGGATAATCAGGGGAAACGCTGGTGATATGGGTCGCTTTTCGTAGGGTGAATGGTTCCAGGACGCGCGCTAAAGAACTGGCGATCGCATATTTGAGTTTGCCCCCTGGCGGGGGGATTTTAGTGCGTTTGTAATAGTCACTTAACCAGGGATCTTGAAAGTCAAGCACATAAGGGACATGATATTTTTTTTGCCAATAGCGTCCCAAGGGCATAGTCAAAAAAATAGTATTAGAAAAGTAAACTAAGTCAAAGTAATTTTTTTCAAAATATTGGGCTGTAGCTTTAATCAAAAAGGGGATTGATCGAAAAGCTAAGTTTCCTAATTTTAGTTTTCTTGATAATTTAGGTGATATGGCTTTACATCTAATGATTTCGATATTTGCAGGAATAGTTAAACTCAGCTTGGAATCATGAATACCTTCAACAAATTCGGGGTCAACACACAGGACAGTGACATCCCAACCAAAATCAGCAAAGTAGGGCAATGCCATTCTGATACGTTGGTGATCGGCGGCGTTAACCGGCGGAAAGTGGGGACTAACAATTAGTAATCGATGATTCATTGATCAAAAAGTGATCCCTAAAGATTCATATTTAGGGGCTGACTGGCATCGATCTACTATCTTAAAATTATCTTTAATCCACAAGCAGTTATTTTCATTTTTATGGCAGGCAGATGTCAATATTGTTTTTGTAAAAGGATCATAGCTCGCGGATATAAAACCAGCTTCTCTTAAAATATTTTCTATTTCAAAGTCTACAGTTTCTAACAATATAGCTAGTAAGGACTCTTTTTGTAGAGTTTCTTTTGCTCCTCTAATGACCTCAGGTTCATATCCTTCAACATCAATTTTAATGAATATTGGTTCTAAATTTTGTAATATTTTGTCTAGAGTTTTAACAGGCACATCAATCCATTGTCCTGCATAGTCATCGTCGACAACTTGGTTAGTTGTATCCTGATCACAGGAAAATTTGATTGATCTACTAACTGCACCAACGGCGCAACAGTTTGCATCAACCAAATTACTAATATTATTGATTTTAATATTGTCCTGGAGGTGTTTAAACGTTTGAGGTACTGGCTCGAAAGAAATACTGTTAGCTCCAACAATCTTAGAAGCTAGTACTGTATAAGAACCAATATTTGCCCCTACATCTACAAATACGTCTCCTGGGCGTAGAAGATGTAAACAAAAGGCCATGTCAGCAAATTCGTGTAATCCAGCATAAATATTTCCCGTTGCGCCGGTCATACCCCTTTCAGCGATTAGCTTGGAATCACCTATCCAAGGAAATATCACTGGCATTTTGAGAATGCTAGATCCAACTTGCCACTTCACCCAATTGCCGATCGCCACTTTGCGATTACGAGAGGCTAATGGATGCTCAGCGATAAACTGCCAAGTGCGTAGAAATGATTTAATCATCGAGGTTGAGGTAAAAATAGTCCATTGGTATGGAGGGGAAATTTTATTGGTTCATATATTTCTCCATTAGGCTTGAACAAATAGCAGCGATAGTCAAACTGGCTTACAGGATGTCTGAGAAGGGTATGGCGGATAAAAAAATAGAGATTTAGCCTGTAGGAGTACATAAATCTCTAATCTCAAAAATCATGCCTACATCCTATCCGACAAACCTCACCGATGACCAATGGTCTCTCCTTGAACCCTTACTTC